>CAWBBS010000019.1:0-710319 GCA_963787115.1 uncultured Solirubrobacteraceae bacterium | reverse complement strand
CGCCCGCTCCTCAAGACCCTCAGGCAATGCTTTCCCCGAGGTAGCGGGCCACGATCATCCCCCGGCACCTCACCGACTCGCTGATCCGCGTGAGGAGATGCGCAGCCGCTGTGACCTTCCCCACACACGGGCGCGGCGAATCGGAGTAGCGTCTACACCTGACCGCGCATTAGGAGCGGGTCTCCCGCTCCGCCAGAGACGGGGGTCCGTGATCAGCATGCCGAGACGTAGGGAATGCGGGGGCCTTTGGCGGAGGCCGGCGCAGCCGAGCCCTCCGTCGCGGCGCTCGCCTTCGCGCATTGCTCACCGGAGCCGCGTTAGGCCCCGCACGGGCACAGGCAGCGCCGGTGTGTGCGATCCATGGCGCCGTCGTTCGTGGAGTGGGAGACAGACTCCTCGATCGCAGACGTGGTCCAGGTCGAATGCGAATCCGCCTACGCGGGCGACACGGTCAAGGTCCGCGCGCCGGGCCTCTGCAGCGGATACGGCGGCGGCGTGACATGGACCGCTCCCTATCCCTACTCCCCGACGTCCGGCGAAGCCACGACCGCGAAGCTCACCGGTGCAGGCGACGCCACCCTCGCCCTCTGGGGCGGACCCTCCTGCCCGGCGGGCTCCTACGTGATCGAGGCCGAACTCGAACAGCCGCCCCACGAAACGGTCAGCACCTCCTTCGAAGTGCAGCCGCCCCGCCAACTCACGGAAGGCGTCTCGATCGTCCCGGGCACGGAGACCGTGGACAAAGTGCACGGCAGCGCGGCCATGATCATCGAGATGTCCGCATCGTCGTACCCCCTTGAGCCGGTTCGATTCCAGACTCCGCAGACGTATGCTGCCTGCTCCGGCACGCCCCATCTCGCCTGGATCGGGCCGGAAGGGAACGAGCTCTCGGCCAGCGGTGATGCGGTGTCCGGTGTGCCCCTCGACCTCGACGGCAACACCTTCGCGCTGATCCTCGCAGGCACCTCGTGCTCCGAAGGAAGCTACATCGCCGCGGCGAACCTCGAAGAAGCGCCCTTCACGACCTGGGAGAACACGTTCTCGATCAAGGCCGCGCGACGCTGCCGGCGTCCCCCACCGCGTCGATCAAATCCCCCGCCGCGGGCAAGACCTACGACCGGGCGCGCTCGTGAAAACCAGCTTCTCCTGTGCCGAGGGCTCGGGCGGCCCGGGCCTGGAATCGTGCTTCGACTCCAACGGCTCCTCGGGCACGTCGGGCACGCTCGATACGAGCTTCGCGGGGCCGCACACGTATACCGTGACCGCCGCGAGCAGAGACGGGCTCACCGGGAGCGGCCGAGATCGGCTACCAGGTGGTCCCGAACCCCTCTAGGTTGCTGCTCGCCTACAAGACGCCGTTTACGATCGGGCCGATCGAAAGGGCGACCCGATCAACTGGCGCGCGGCGAGCGCGGAGTTCGTGACCTCCGCGGGAACGATCGACTGCTCGACCGCCCAGATCGACGGGAAGCTCCTCTCGAACGCGCTGAAGACCGATCAGCTCGAATCCTCCGCCGGCGAGCTTCGGCAGCGGGCCCGCGGGCGGCGGGTGCACGAGCTCCGCGCTCGGCGCGGTCTCCGTCGAGGCCTCACCGGGGTCGTGGTTCGGAACGCTCAAGACAAGTGGAAAGAGCCAGCTCTACGCCCCGCCCGATCTAGCCCTGAGCCTCTCCTACGGTGGCCTTGTCTGTCCCTACACGGCGCTCGTCCTCAACGGCAGGTTCAACACCGACGGCAACGCGATCGAGCTGACGAACTCGAAGCAGACCTTCCATCTCGAGAAGAACGAGAGCCCGCGCGGATGTTGAAGAGTGCCGCCTTTACCGCCGCCTGGCAGCTCACCACCACGCTTCCGGGCTCGGTGGAAGAAGTCCCGGTGATCCTGACGCAGGATGGCTGAAGGCGCGGCGAAGGCTGATCCGAGGGTACGTTTCGAGGATTTCGGGAGGCTCGTACGCATCGCCCCCGAAAGCCCCCCAAGAAACCAACCTGCGCTCTTGAACACCTCCCAATCCGCAAGCGGATGCGAGTTCCAGGGCCATTGATGGACTCTTCTGTCCTCAATTTGGCTGGTAATGTACGAGCGTGTCCACCACCGCACGAGCGGGTAGCGTCTACGGCCTCCCCCGGGGGCCCCACCGTCTCTCCCGCTACGAGGTCGCAGCCACCAGCGTGAGCGACTGCTGGCGGCGGTCGCAGCTGCGGTCGCAGCGAAGGGCTTCGCCGCCACCACGATCGGCGACATCACGCGTCGCGCGCGAGTCTCGCGCGACACCTTCTATGAGCAGTTCGCGAGCAAGGAGGAGTGCTTCCTCGTCGCCTACGACGACATGACCGGCGCACTGCTCGCCGAAATCGTCGCCGTGGGAACAGCCAGGCGGACTATGTGGAGGGAATACGTGACGGCGTGCGTGCGTACCTGAAGTTCTGGAGCGAGCACCACCACGCAGCGCGGGCGTTCACGATCGACATCCTGGCGGTCGGCGAGGCGGCTCACGCCCACCGCGAGCAGATACTCGGCAGCATGACCCGCCTGTTCAGCGCGATCGCCGTCCGAGCCGAGGCCGAGCGGGGCGGCCTGCCCAAGGTCCCGTCCGTCGTGCCTCGTGCGATCGTCATCGCAACGGTCGACCTCACGACAGAGTACGTTCGTCACGGTCGAACGAGCGCGCTACCCGAGCTCGAGGACGACATGGTCTATCTCTGGCTCATGGGGCTCGCAGGACACCAAGTCGCCGCGGCCGCCATCGCGCGCTGAGCAGCCCGAAGTACGTCCAGGGCGTTCGGCGAAGGATGCGAGCGCCGCGACCCTCGCATGTTCGGGCGCGCCCAGCAACGCCTCAAAGGCGTCAGGATGCCGGGCGAGCGCTTCTCGCCCGGCATCCGTCCACGTCTACTTCAGTTGCTGCGTCGGACCGATCGCGTCTTCAGCGACCGAGGCCGGCGTCCAGGCAGCGTGATCCATTCGTTTTTCGAAAGGCGCTGAGTCTGGTCTTCGTAGTACGGCGACGTCGGGTTTTCCCACTGCGAGTAGGCCAGGAGCGCTTTCGAGAGCGGATCCTGCCCGTTCTGCAGTTCGGCGACGACACGAAGCCCGTGCCGCCCGTGACTTCGGCTGCGTCGAGGTGGGCGTCGGGAACGTCCCGCCGATGGCCGCGAAGCAGTGCCGCCATCCGAGCAACCAGGCAGCGAAGGCGCGCCGGCCTTCGGTGCATGCTGGACTTCACGCATGTCCGCGTCGAGCGGGAGGCCGCGGGCCTCCATCGCGCTCACCGCACTCGCCAGCGCTTCCCTGCTCGCCTGCAGCGAGGTGTTGAGCGTGTTTGGCGTGTAGACCGGGTCGCTCACCGTCCAGGGGCGGATCCAGACTCCGGCCGCCCATCGGGCGCCCGTTCGAACCATTCCTGGAACAGCCACGCGCCCCTCTCGTCGAGCGTCGCGCTTGCGTTGTAGGCGTTGAGCACAGGGCAAGCGCCGCTGACGTCAACCCCGTTGATCACACCGCCGTCTTCGCTGACCCGCTTCCTCGCAGATTTCGCGCAGCCCCGGGAAGGGCACGCTCAGCTGCGAGTGAGCGGAACGTCGTCGACGACGCCTGCATCGTTTCGGCGGTGAAACCGGGCGTCGATGAGAGCCCGTCGGTCGGCACGCCGCCGTCTTGTTCGGCGCCCATCCCCGCTGGGCGACCAAGGACGTCGACATCCCCCTGTCTGAGCGCGCATGCCCGGGTTTTCTTCCTGGCCCCCGCCGAGGGCGGGGGAGAATCCGGTGAGCGGGCGTTCGGGTTCGCCAGCCAGAACGAGTTGTTCGAAGCTCTCGAGCTAGTCGCTGCGCGGACGAGCGCGGGCTCTTCGTCGCCGGTGAGGTTGCCGGGCGCGATCGCGCCGGCGCTTTCCGGCGGTTCACAGGCGGGCTCGTCAATGTAATGGCCGATGAGGGACCCCGGCGAGAGGTTGCAGGAACCGCTGACGAACGCCTTCGTCAGATCCGAGGCAACGGCGATCTCGGTGTAGAAGGCGTTGCCTTGGTCATCGGCGCCGATCGTGTTGACCCACGGTACGCCCTGGATCGTGCGCTCAGCTTCGATCACCTGCGCGGCGTCTTCGGCTTTGCTGATCGCGAGCCACTGGTCGGGACCCCGGAGGTTGGTCGCATTTGCGTCAGCGACCGCGATCGGGAGTTTGCTGTCCCAGAAGACCGGGCCGTAATTGCTGTAGTAGAGGGTCTCGGTGTGCGGCACCAGTTCGCCGTGTTCGAGCGCCTGGACGGTCACGGCGAGCTTCTTGATCTTCTCTGTTTTGCCCTTCCAGTAATAGGTCCCGGAATTCGCCCCGGGCATGTACTCGAATTGAGCGTGTCGGTGGTCGCCACCGTGTGCGTCCACGCGACATGCTGGTTGTGGCCGATATTGATCCCGGGAAGCCCCAGGATCCCTGCGCCGGTCGCGTGATAGTGCCCCGGAACTTCGACGTTCATCTCCCACAGGCGTTCTGATCCGCGCCAGGGGAAGTGTGGGTTTGCGAGCACGACGCCGCCACCGTTGACGGTGCTTCAGCGCCGACGGCCAGCCCGTTGGAGCCCACCAGGTCGCTGTGGCCGATCTGCGCAAGTTCCTTGAGCGTCTTGGTTCCCGCGGAGGCCTTGTGTGCGCGCGTGCCCTGTTCTTCGCGAGCGGCGACGGCGGCCCGTAGGCAGGGTTGGCCTCCGCCTCTGGGCCGAGCGCCGAGTTGCCGGCGAGATCATCGACTTGGTAGATGCGAAGCCAGACGTCCTTCGCCGTGATCGGCTTCACCCAGGCAGCCCCCTTGCACGCAGGGTTCGAGACGCCAGCCGCGCCGCCTACGGCTTCGAGGTAGGCGTCGTAGCCGAGCGGCGTACCCCTTCGCCACTTCGCGCGATTCCGCTGAGGGTCCCTGCGGATAAGGGAGTAGCAGCTTCGCGACGGTGTGGTTCCGCGGGACCGAGGTCCAGTAGAAGTCCGAGTAGAGGTTCGTGAAGACCGCGCCACCCTCGAATTTCTTCTGACTGTCTTTTCCGGGCCGAAGAACGCGGATGGTTCACCGTCCACCGTCAGGAAGTTTTCGGCCAGCAGGCACGTGTCGTCCTGCACCTGTGCCTAGCCGATCCCGAACCCGACGTCACCGAAGCTTTCACCGAGACGTTTGCTATGCCGCCCGTGGTCCTGGTCAGCGACACGTGGTAGGACGCGAGGGCAGACGCAGGGATACACAGGCCGGCCGTAAAGACGGCAATTACCGCGGTCAAGCGGCCTCTCGCGAGCAGTGCACCGCGCATCTTGCGCGCTCGGACGCAACCCCCGAATCATCCCCATAGTCCCTTCTCCCTCTCCGTTGTGGCCCGCCGCTCAGTGGTGGACTGGGAGTTCTTCAATGTGCAGCGAGCGTACCGGAGCGTGCTCGAAAGCGCAAGCGACTACCGGCGGGCCAGCTGGGCGACTCACCTCCTGGCTCGTCGAGCCCCCCACCGCCTGATGCCTCGTGACCTGTGTGTGAGCTGGGCGTGGGCTTGATGCCCCCACGCACCCCGGGACCGTGGAGCCGGGGAGCGGCCGACTTGGCCCTGGGTTCGGCGTCTCGATCCGCGCGTACTGGCTTCTACGCAGCTCGGTTTTCGAGACCGCCTGCGTCGGCCCGTGAACCTTCGTTCCTTCCTCGAAGGGGCCCTCGCGACCCGACTTCGGCACGAGAGGCCGGATGCAGCGCCCTAGAAGCCGCCGGGCCCGCGCGACCCGCCTTCGGTCAGAGGACTCGTGAGGACACATTCCCCGCTGCGCCTTCCGCCCACCGTGTTCGCTTCCAGACGGCGCGGGAAAAGTTCGCCCGTGAAGTCGGTGCTGTCCCACACGTTCGTGTCCCTGCTGCAGCTCAGGTCGTGAGTGATCTCGTTCGAGAGGATCTCGATGGCGTCAGGATCGGCGAGTTTGTCGCTCGTCAGACTCACACTGCCCCCCACTTCCAGCCGCGCGAGCCCCAGCCAGCACGACCGGAGTTCCTTCACGGTGAGGTTCCCGCTGATGTTGCTGTCCTCGAAGGCGCTATAGACGGGATTGCTTATGGTGGCGAAGATCCCCGGCCCGGGTTCTTCGCAGACCTCACCGCCGCCGCCGCCCTTCTCGGTGACGCTTCCCAGCACCACGCCGTAGTGCAGCACGACACCCAGAGGCGCCGTAGCCGTCAGGTTGCGCTCGATACGGACGGTGCCCATGTGTCCTTCGCGGACGTCGAGACATGGGAATTCGGTACCGCAGCCGAGGAGCGCGGCAGCGCCGCTGCCCACATGCAGGTTCCCTTTCACGGTGAGGTCGGAGTTGCCCGAGTGCGTCTGATCATCGAGCGCGTAGGAGGCCACGAGCGTCGATCCCGCCTCGACGGTTAGGTTCCCCGAGACGGTCGCCGGACCTTGATCCACATCGCAGAAGCCTTTGACGGAGACGTTGCCGGAGTAGGCGCCCGCGAGAACGCCCGGGACAGACGAAGTGCCCGAACAGACCGTGGACTGCGCCTGCGCAGCGGGCACGCCCGTCGCGGCGCCGAGCGCAAGAATCGACGCGGCGAGCGTCACAGTGTGCGACGCACGTATGCGGCGCAGCGTGTCTGTAATTCTGCGAGCCATCCTTGCCCTCCAACCTTCCCGGGAATCTAAGACGAAGCAAGCTACAGAACTTGCCCGGCCACGTACAACCGTGAAACGGAGCTGCCGAGCCTGGATCGACCCTGCGGGGGGCTCTACCCCACCCGGGACTACCAGCCCATCAACAGCCACCTGAGCTGTCCACCCTCACCCGAGACACCCGTCCAGCATGTCCGGCGACTTCACGAGTACGGAGGGGGAGGGATTCGAACCCTCGTCAGACCAATCAGGCCTGAAACGGTTTTCGAGACCGCCGCATTCAACCGCTCTGCCACCCCTCCAGGGCGACGAGGGCAAGGCTAGACGATCGCTCGCGATCGCCGCGCCTCCACCCTCGCGGGGTGGCGCCGACGCTCGGGACTAGACAGCGCCCGTCTGAGGTGGCGGCGTGCTTGCTTCCTGCGATCCCGCCGGCTGTTCGGCAGCGGACGCGGGGCGGCGTGAGAAGAGGCGGGAGAATCGGCTCATTGGCCCGGGTTACCCGCGGGCGGCGGGAGCAAAACGGCCGGCCGCGCGCCGTCCGCCTATTTGCTCAGGCCCGCGATGAGGTTGATCGTGATCGACACGATCAGCGCCCCGAACATGTAGGAGAGCAGGGCGTGGCGGAGCGCGGTGCGCCGGATCGACTTGGCCTGGATGTCGGTGTCGGAGACCTGGAAGGTCATCCCGATCGTCAGAGCGAGATAGGCGAAGTCGCTGTAGGCGGGCGGATCGTCCTGGTTGAAGTCCACGCCGCCGGGTGGGTCGCGGTAGTAGAGCTTGGCGTAGCGCAGGGCGAACACCGTGTGCACGACGCTCCAGGACAGAACGATGCTCGCGATGCTGAGGCCAAGGAGCAAGCCCTTGGAGAGGCCGCTGGTGTGTCCTGCGCGAACCAGCACAACTCCCACCGCGAGCAGGCTGGCGATGCTCGCGACCAGCAGCAGGATGTCGGTGGCCGCGGGACCCGGGTCTTCGGGCCCGGCGCGCCGGGCGGTGCCGCGAGCGTCGAGCGCCAGCACCGAACGCCACATCCAGGTCACGTACACCAGCGCGGCGGCATCCCAGAACGCGAGCGGCACGAGCCACCAAGGCGCGAGCAGACCGACGACGACCGCGGTCAGAGCTCCAGCGAGAACCGACGCCGATACGCGGGTCCGCGCGGGCGGATCATGAAGGCGCGCGGCGTTGGCGGGTGTAATGGTCGACATGCCTGCCGTGCGGGCTCACTCGCCCCGAGACCGACCGGGTGCCTCAGGCGACGCGAAGCCCCTGCTCCTCCTCGACAGACGTCGCGTTCGCGGACTGGCTGCGGCCGTAGGAGAGTGCGGCCTCTGAGCCCGCGAGGCCCGCGGCAAGCTGAACCAGGGCCCACGGCAGCCCCCAGCGGCGACGCCCTTTGGCGGCGTCCAGCGAGAGCAGTCCGGGGCCGGCGTCGGTGATGGCGAACACAGCGGCCAGCAGCACGAGGTTGTACTCGTACCCGCCTTCGGCTGCCCACGGCCCCTTGGGGGCATGGACGGTGCGGATCGCCGTGACCATCGTGCCGCTGAGCAGGGCCGCAGCGAGCGGGGTGAAGGCGCCGGCAGCCAGCAGGGCTCCCCCGCCGGTCTCGGCGGCACCCGCCGCAATCGCATGCTGCTTGCCGGGACGCAGTCCTAGCGACTCAAAGAACTGACCGGTGCCGTCGGGACCGTGACCGCCGAATTTCCCCGTCAGCTTCTGCAGGCCGTGACCAACGAACAGTCCTCCGACCACTGCGCGTAGCGTGAATAGACCCAGCTTCATTGTTCAGCTCCGTGACGATTGGTGTTTGCGTCAGCGACCAGCCTGACCGTGCGATCCGCTCGCGGCGCACCCTGGCGATGCGTATGCCGGCGAGCGCTACCACGCACGACATGAGCACCCAGGTGACGAGCAGTGCGAGCAGAAGTGCCATGGCGGGCTCTTACCCGAAGCGGCCCGCGGCTAACGTGGGCGGTGCAATGGTTGATGCGCGGTTCTCGGCGCTGGCGGCTCTGGCATGCACCTTCGTGACGTTGCTCAGCGCGGTTCAAGGAGCATGGGCCGTGGCCGTCGTGTTCGGACTCATCTCGGCGGGATTCCTCGCCCGCGCGATCCAGGACTACAGACGGCTGTGAGCCGGCGCTCTGAAAACGCGTCCATCGGAGCCCTGGCGACGATCGGCGTATACGGCTTCGACCAGGCGGGCTTCCTGTCTGCGCTCCAGGACGCGAAAGTCGCGCTCGTGCTGGACGTCAGGCAGCGTCGCGGGGTTCGTGGGCCGGAGTACGCCTGGGCGAACTCGCTGCGCCTGCAGGCCGCGCTAGCCGACGCGGGAATCGCCTACCAGCACCGCCCGGAGCTCGCCCCCACGACTGAGCTTCGCCAGCTGCAGTACCGCGAGGACGACCGCGTCGGCGTCGGCAAGCGCTCCCGCCTGGAGCTTTCGCAGGAGTACCGCAGCCGCTACACGAGCGAGATCCTCGACCGCGTCGATCTGGATGTGCTCATCGCGGGGCTCCCGGGGGACGGCGCGACTGCGCTCCTTTGCGTGGAGCGCGACCCCGAGGCGTGCCATCGCTCCCTCATCGCCGATCGCATCGCTCAACGTCTGAGCCTCACCCCGTCGGACCTTCTGCCCTCCGCCTGAGCCTCGGTTTGCCCCCCCGAACCGGGAATGTCCCGAACCTCAGCCGAGCGTGTCGATCAGATCGGCGATTGAATCGACGATCCTCGAGGCTCGGTAGGGGTGGCGCTCGGCGTCCTGCCTTCCGGTCACCCCGGTGAGGACGAGGATCGTCTCCATCCCCGCCTCCAGGCCGGACACGATGTCCGTGTCCATTCGGTCGCCGATCATCGCGGCGCTCTCCGAGTGCGCGTCGATCGCGTTCAGGGCCGAGCGCATCATCAGCGGGTTCGGCTTGCCGACGAAATACGGCTCCACGCCGGTCGCGCGGCTGATCAGCGCCGCGACCGATCCGGTTGCTGGGAGCGGCCCGTCGGCGCTCGGGCCGGTGGCGTCCGGGTTGGTCGCGATGAAACGGGCACCCCGCGTGATCAGCCGGATAGCCGTCGTTATGCGCTCGAAGGAGTACGTGCGGGTCTCCCCCAGAACCACGTAGTCGGGGTCGCGGTCGGTGAGCGTGTAGCCCGCGTCGTGCAGCGCGGTCGTGACGCCGGCCTCGCCGATGACGAAGGCCGAGCCACCGGGGCGCTGACTCTCAAGGAAACGCGCGGTCGCCAGCGCCGAGGTCCAGATCGCGTCCTCCGGGACATGAAGACCGCTGGCGGCGAGACGCGCGGCCAGGTCCCTGCGCGTATAGATCGAGTTGTTGGTGAGGACCAGGAAAGGCCTGCCGAGTTCGGTGAGGCGCGCGAGGAACGTGTCGGCGCCGGGGATGGCGTGCTCCTCTCTTACGAGCACGCCGTCCATGTCCATCAGCCAGGAGCGGATTTCCCGTTTGTCCATGCGCCGCAAGCATGACGCAACGACGGCGCCGAGCACTTCGGCCCAGCCGTCAGAGACGGTCCTCGGCCGCGCGGTAGGCGAGCTGCAGCGCATCGGAGATCGTGTGCGCAACGAACACCGAGCTCGCAAGACGGGTCGCCCGCGGCGCTGCGATCAGCCCGATCAGGGCACCGGTGGCGATCCACTGCCCCAAGCAGTAGGGGCACACAGCCAGCTCCCCGACCGCCAGACGCAGGCCCGTGCCACGGGGTTCCTCCTCGACCTCGCCATGGCCGCTGGTCTCCTGGAAGCGGGTGAACGGGGCCCGCAGGAAACTGGTCACCTTGTCCTTGCTGAGCAGGCGGCTGAGCTTGTGGGTGGCGATCCCGATCATCACGATGTCGGCGGCGCTGGGTCGCTCTGGCAGCTCGCGGCCGGATGCGCGCAGAGCGAGCAGCGACCCTCCGGTCGCGACCGCGTAGATACCGCTCAGCGCCACGTAGCCCCCGAGTGGCCGCTCCTGGCCGGGGGCGTAGTGGGAGAGCAGCCCGTCCACTGCCCGCTGCGGCGCGTGCGCGTCGCGCTCCACGGCCGGGTCGGCCACCGCTAACCCTCCCTGCCGGAGAACTCGCGAAAGGCCTCTGTCATCCGCTCGTCGGGACCCGGTGGATCGGCCCCTGCCTCGCGGCCCGCTTCCACGCTCTGCACGTCGAGGCGGGAGTTGACCTCCAGCAGCACGCTCTCGAGCAGGTGGCGCAGGTCCGATTCCGAGCCCTCCCGGACGTCCTCGACCGTGATCGTTCCACGGCGGATCGTGATGTTGCCCCACCCCCCGCTCTGCCTGTCGAGAAGCTCAAGAAGGGCGGCTGAGAGCTTGGCCGCGGTCTTCGTGTCGCCGCCGGTCAGCTTGACCGTGAGGGTCCCGTCGTGAATGGCCGCTGTGGCCCAGTCGATCGATGTCGCCCCGCTATCGCTCATTTGAGGGTAGATACCCGGGACGGCACCGCTCCACACGGCCGGGGCGCCGCTCAGGAGGAGCTCGCGTCGGCCAGCAGGCCCAGCACGGCTCGCTCAACCCTCGAGCGAACGCGAGCCTTGCCGAGGTCCGGACCCTTCCCGTTGGCGGAGCCCAGGGCGGGCGCGATCGTGATCCCTGCGTGAAAGCGGTCGATGACCCGCGGATCCACATAGGAGGCTCGGCAGACGGCGGGAGTGTTTCCCAGGTAGGCGGCCACCGTCCTGATGGCGGCGCTCACCGCGCGCTCCCGCGCCGGCCGGCTCCTCCCCCGATCCTGCGCGGCGAGCGCGACCGCCGCCAGGACGCTTGCGTTCCAGGTGCGGAAGTCCTTGGCGGTGAAGTCGCCCGCGGTGCCTCTGCGGACGTAGTCGTTGACCTCCTCCGCGCGCAGGTCCGCCCATCCACGGCCGTTGCGGTAGGCGAGCAGCTGGGACCCGCTGCGCCGGCGCCTGAGCGCCGCGACCACCGCGAGGGCCTGCGGGTCGGTGATCTCCTGCACCCTGCGCTGCCCCGACTTTGCCGGGAAGTCGAACACGAGGCTCTCACCGTCGACGGTGACATGCTCGCGCAGCATCGTGGTCAGCCCGTAGGACTCGTTGCGCTCCGCGTAGTCCTCCGAACCGATCCTGAAGAAGCCGATGTCGAGCAGTCTCACGGCACATGCCAGCACCCGCTCACGCTCGAGCCCCTCGGCCGGCCCGGAGCCCGCGGCGAGATCGCACCTCACCCGCGAGCGCAGCCGCGGCAGCGCGGCGCCGAAGGAGATCATGGAGCCGAACTTCTGACGGTCGCGGTGGCTGCGCCAGCGCTCGTGGTAGAGGTACTGCTTGCGTCCCGCAGCATCGACGCCCGTGGCCTGCAGGTGGCCCAGCGAGTCCATGCAGATCCACACGTCCTTCCAGGCCGGCGGGATCGTCATCGCGTCGATCCGCTCGAGGACCTCCGGGTCGTCCACCCTCTCGCCGGCCGGGTCCCTGTATTCGAACCCGCGTCCCCTGCGCAGGCGCGCAATCCCCGGCGCGGCGCAGCTCGATCGTCGCAATCTCCGCGCCATCGCTGGCCCATACCCGGCGCCCGGAAGGACAAACGGGGTTGCGCCTTGGCGCCACCGGGTACTCAGAACAGTGTCCGAGTCAACCCGAGAGCAGGAGGATCAAATGCCGGAGCGCAACGGCAGCGCGGGCATCCTGTCCGCTGACGCGCTCGGTGAGCGCGAGCAGGTCGTGGAGATGCTCACACGCGCCTACTGGATGGAGATCGAGACGGTCATGAGCTACCTGGCGAACTCGATCAACCCCGATGGCGTGCGAGCACAGCAGGTGATCGAGTCGCTGCGAGAGGACATCCAGGAGGAGCTCGGCCACGCCACGATGTTCGCCACCCGCATCAAGGAGCTGTACGGCATCGTGCCGGGCTCGATGGACTTCCAGGCCGACCAGTCCTACCTGCAGCCGCCCGAGCGCCAGAGCGACATCGTCCACGTGATCCGGGGCGTGATAGCGGCAGAGACGGGTGCGATCGAGCACTACAACCAGATCATCCGCGTCACGGACCAGAGCGATCCGGTTACCAACGACATGGTGATCGGGATCCTCCACGACGAGGAACGCCACCGGCGCCTATTCGAGGGTTTCCTGCGGGAGTACCAGGAGCAGGAGGACGTGTCTCGGTGAGCCGGGCGCAGGCGGGTGGGCCCGGAGCGGACGACGCACCGCGGGTAGGGGTGACTCGGAGCAGGATGCCCGCAGCACGACTGGAGATGCCGTGAGCGAGACACCCAAGCAGTCAGACCAGATGCCCGAGGAGGCCCCGGCCGAGCAGGTCCCGGACGACGATCCCAACGCGGGCGAGGGGGCCGCTCGTGACGGGGCTCGGGAGCACGCTCGCCGCGTCGGCGCCCGCACCGGGCCCGGCCGACGCCGAAGGACCGCCGACCGTGACGAGCGCTGAGCGTCCGGCCGAGGGCGCCCACCAGTCGCCCTCTCGCGAGTCAGAGCGCCGCGAGACGGAGGTCGAACGGCTGGACCGCAACCAGGAAGAGATGACCGGCGAGCTGCGGGTGATCGTTACGGGGGTGCAGGTCCTGTTCGCGTTTCTGCTGATCGTCCCCTTCAACACGGGCTTTGCGAACGTCGGCAGCTTCGAGCAGGCCGTCTACTTCGTCACGCTTCTGCTCGCCGCGCTGTCGGCGGCATGCATGATCGCCCCGTCCGCGCAGCACCGGATCCTGTTTCGCCACTACGACAAGGGCCGACTGATGTTCGTCTCGAACCGGATCGTGATCGCCGGCCTCGTGTTCCTCGCCCTCGCGATGTGCGGCGCGGTGCTGCTGGTCGCAAGCAAGCTGTTCGGCGCCGCCGCCGGAATCCTCACACTCCTCGCCGTCGCGACCCCCTTCGCGGTGCTCTGGTTCGGCATGCCGCTGCGCCGCAGGGCGGAGCTGGACCGCGCGCGAAGGCCGTCGCGCCCGCAGATACGGTCTGCCGGCGATGATGGTCGAGCGGCGTACCTGCGCTAGCCGGTTTCAAGACTAGGCGGCGGCCACGGCCTTACCGAGCCTGTGCAGCGTGATCCCGGCGTAGATGAATAGGACGCCGCGGACGATCAGCACCAGGCCGATGATCACCGCGAGGGTGGCGAGCCCGAGCCCGGGCCAGGCCAGGATGACGACGCCGGCGATCACATCCAGCACCGCGACGGCGATCGAGGCGATGCGCCCCTCAGGATCGGCGAACGAGGAGACGAAGCGCACCACCCCGGCGACGATGAACCACACGCCCACGATGAGGGTGAACACGATCAGGGTGTCGAACGGTTTCTTGATCAGGACCAGTCCCGCGATCGCGCTGAGCACACCGATCAGGGCCAGCAGCCCGCGTCCTTCACCACGGCCGACGACCGATGAGATGATTGCCAGCACACCGTCGATCAGCAGCAGGATGCCGACTATGACCGTGAACGTGCTGAGTGTTTCGTGCGGCTCGATGACGAGGAACAGCCCGACCCCGATCGCCAGCACGCCGAATATCACCAGCAGCCACCAGACCGCCTTGAGCAGGTCGAGTGCTTCATCGCTCGGATTGGACGTCGACATGGCGGTGAACCTCCGTTGTGAGACTGCGGGATTTTCGTGTGGGCCCCACACCCGGCGCGGGGCGAGGAGAGCGGGTCGTGCTGCCGCGCCGGCTGGGAGCGCCGGCTAGGAGCAGCTGATGGGTGCGAGTGCCTTCTTGTAGTCGGTTGCCAGCTGGTTCAGCGCGGACTTGAGCCGCGGCTCCGCGTTTTCGAGCGCCGAGGTCAGCCCTCCCGAGGACAGGCTCGAGGCGAGACCGGTGGCCAGTGACGCGAGCTGCGCCTCGAATGTCTGCGTGGCCGAGGCGATCTGTTCCTTGCGCGCCGGCGCGAGGTTGGGCTGAGCTTCCTTGATCTTCGTCAGGTCCTTGCTGATCGCTTCGAAGCCGTCTTTCGCTTCGGTCAGCGTGTTAGTCGAGATCGTCAGCTCCTGCAGTTTCGTGATCTGTTCGTTGATGTTGCTGCGGGCGCTGCAGACCTGCTTGTTGGCCTTTTCTTCAGCCGATTCGCCGCACCCGGCGAGACCCAGGACAGAGATCGCCAGCGAGGCGGTCACGAGGGTTCGGCCGAGAAGTCTGGAGCGCACGATGCAAGCGGGCTTCGACCCTGTCCGGGCAACTCCTCCCCGAGCGCGACGCCGGCCGGCCTAGGCGCGCCATCCCAGCGGCGCAGCGCGAACCGCCGGCGTGACCGCGAGCAGCGCAGCGACCGTGACGATGCCAAACACGACCATCGAAGCGGCGTATGAGCTCACCTGGGGCACGACGCTTCCCAGAGGGGGGCCGCCCGTCATCGCGGGCGGCTAACGCCGCGAGGCGAAGAAGCTGCTGATGAGCTCTCCGCCCTCTGCGGCGAGCAGTCCGCCGGCTACGGCCGGCCGGTGGTTCAGCCGCGGCTCGCCGAGAACATCCATGACGCTGCCACATGCCCCGGCCTTCGGATCCCAGGCAGCGAAGACGACCCGGGGTATCCGCGCCAGCACTATCGCCCCGGCACACATGGCGCAGGGCTCGAGCGTCACATACAGGACCGAGTCCAGCAGCCGCCAGCTGCCGGCCGCCCGCGCGGCCTCGCGCAGGGCGATCACCTCGGCGTGAGCGGTCGGGTCCTGACGGAGCTCTCGCTCGTTGTGCGCCGATGAAAGAATCTCGCCTTCGCGCACGAGCACCGCGCCGATTGGGACGTCCTCGTGTTCCAACGCACGCTCGGCCTCTCGCAGGGCCAGGCGCATGAAGTAGTCGTCGCGTGGAAAGAAGTGCTCGCTCATGGCTCAAACCGCGCCGTCTGTAACAGTGACCTGCCGCAGCGAGACGCCCAGAACATCATGATTACCGAAACCAAATGACCTTCCGCACCCGTCACCTGCTGAGCACACCCGATGCGCGCGGGATCCTCGCGGCGCTCGCAGTGGCCGCGACGTGCGTGATGGCCGCCGGCCTGAGCCCTGCGCGGGCGGCCGCTGCCCAGACCCCGGCCGGGGGCAGGATCGTCGTCAGGTACACCTCCTCACCCGTGGCCGCGGCCGCGGCGGGAACGGAAGGAGGTGCGGGCACGACGCGCGTCCTGGCCGCACCTGCGGGCGTCGGCGTCGCCGCTGAGCTGACGCGTGTTCGGGCGCAGCCGGGCGTGCTGTGGGCCGTCCCGGACTACCTCGCCCACTCCAGCGCGCTCTACGAACCGGACGACGTCGGCGAGGGCACCAACCCCGGCGAATGGCAGAAGCTGCAGTGGAACTTCGCGGGGCAGTTCGGGGTGGGCGCACCCGAAGCATGGGGCAACGCGGCCGCAGCCGGCGCACCGGGCGGCAAGGGCGTCGTCGTCGCGGTCCTGGACACCGGCGTCGCCTACGCGAACCGCGGTCCCTATCGCCGCTCGCCCGACTTCAGCGCGCACGAGTTCGTCAGCGGCTACGACTTTGTCGCGCACAACCACTTCCCGAACGACCGCAACGGGCACGGCACCTTCGTCGCCGCGGAGATAGCCGAGGAGACCAACAACCGCTACGGCCTCACCGGGCTCGCCTACGGCGCCAAGATCATGCCGGTGCGGGTCCTCGACAGCGCGGGCGAAGGCGAAGCATCGACGATCGCCGAAGGGGTCGTCTACGCCGTCAAGCACGGCGCGCAGGTGATCAACCTCAGCCTCGAGTTCTCCCCCGGTGTGACCGCGTCAGACATACCCGAGCTGATCGAAGCGCTTCGCTTCGCCCACAGGAAGGGAGTCCTGGTCGTGGCCGCCGCGGGCAACGAGGGTCACGCCGCGATCGCCTACCCGGCCCGCGCCCCCGACGTCGTCTCGGTCGGCGCTACCACCGAACACGGCTGTCTTGCCTCCTACTCCAACTACGGGGCGACGCTCTCACTCGTGGCCCCCGGCGGAGGCCCCGATGCCAACCTTCCAGGCGACCCCAACTGCCGTCCGGAACAGCCCGCCGGACAGGACATCTTCCAGGTGACCTTCGCGGGCACCTCGCCGCGCGTGTTCGGCATACCCGGCGGCTATGAAGGCACGTCGATGGCCACCCCCGAGGTGGCGGCGACCGGGGCCCTCATCATCGCCACCGGCGTGCTCGGCAAGCATCCCTCGCCGGCCCAGGTCACCGCGCGCATGCTCGCGACCACCACCAAGCTCGGCTATCCCGGCGACGAACACCTCTATGGCGCCGGCCTTCTGAACGCTGCCGCGGCCACCACGCCCGGCGGCCCCGGCGCGATCGCCCGCGCCGCATCGCACGTGGGCGCCGGCGGCGCCCACTCGTGACCAGCCCCGAACACTCCTGGCCGCGACCGCGTTGAGCGCCGCCCCCGGCATAATCGCCGGCAAGTTCACACAATTACCCAGAGAGAGCGCGGGATGCACTCACGCGCCGGGGCGACCACGGGCGGGTGGCCGGCGGACCTGCCGCTGAAAGCGTGCGGTCACAGGTGCCGGATGGCCATCGCATCCGGTACCCTGACACCCGGAAAGTGAACCTGCCGATATGTACGACTACGTCATAGTTGGAGCAGGTTCCGCGGGCTGCGTCCTCGCGAGCCGCCTGAGTGAGGATCCCGGGAACAATGTCCTCCTGATTGAGGCGGGCCCCCCCGACGCCGACGAGAACATCCAGATCCCGCTCGGGTTCCTCGATCTCGCGCCGGAGGTCTTCGACTGGCAATACCAGTCCGTCGCCGAACCGGAGTGCGACCGCCTGATCCCGCTTCCGCGCGGCAAGGTCCTTGGCGGCTGCTCATCCACCAACGCGATGATCTATGTTCGCGGCAACCCGCTCGACTTCGAGGAGTGGGGCGTCAGGGGATGGTCCTGGGAAGACGTCTGGGGTTACTTCCTGAAGTGCGAAGATCACGCGTCGGGAGCATCCCCCTGGCATGCCACGGGCGGGCCGCTGCCGGTCTGCGAACCGGGCCCCGGCAATGCCGTCTCACGGTCGTTCATGGCAGCCGCGACGCAGTCGGGCATCTCTCACAACGAGGACTTCAATGGGGCGCAGCAGGACGGCGTCGGCCTGTTCCAGCTCAACCAGCGCGACGGCATGCGCGCGAGCGCGGCGGCCGCCTACCTCCACCCGGTTTCCGGGCGCCCGAACCTCACCGTGATGACCGACACGCTGGTGGAGCGCATCCTGTTCGAGGGCACACGCGCGACCGGCGTCCAGGCACGCCGCGGAGATGAGCAGCACACCTTCGACGCCGGGCGAGAGGTGATCCTCAGCGCGGGTGCCTACAACAGCCCAAAGCTGCTCATGCTTTCCGGGGTCGGCCCCGCCGAGCACCTGCGCCAGAGAGGAGTAGAGGTCCTGCTCGACCAGCCGGCGGTCGGCGGCAACCTCTCAGACCACGCCGCAACTGAACTCATCTGGATGGGTCGGGAGCCGGGCGACCGGCTGGGCCGGAGAAGCTGGAGGAGCGCCAGGATGATGCTCAGGACACTCTCGGTGCCCTTCGCGTCAAGCCTCGCCGAGGCGGGAGCATTCGTTCGCGTGGCCACCGACGCGCCGGCGCCGGACGTCCAGTTTCACGTCTCGCCGGTGGTGTTTCGGGCGGAGGACGTAGCAGACCCGGAGCCGCACGGGATATGGATTTCGCCCTGCCTGCTCACGCCACACAGCCGTGGCACCGTGCGACTCGCGTCCGACGACCCCGCCGAGAAGCCTGTGATCGAAAACGCCTTCTACACGGCCGGCGATGACATGGAGCGGATGATCGCCGGCCTGCGCCTGGCTCTGGGGATCTGTCGGGAGCCGGCCCTCGCGCCGTACTGCGCAGAGCCCTTCTCCAGTCCGGATGGCGACAGCAGCGATGCCCTGCGCGAGCACGTCAAACGCACCACCTTCGCCTTCTACCATCCCGTCGGCACATGCCGGATGGGCGAGGACGCAGAGGCGGTCGTGAACGACCATCTGATGGTGAACGGGCTCCAGAAACTCCGAGTGGTCGATGCCTCGGTGATGCCGGCGGTCAGCCGCGGCAACACCAACGCCCCGATCATCGCCGTAGCCGAGCGAGCAGCTGACCTCATCAGGCACGGCCGCGCTCTTCTTGAGCGCGCGGCGCCCGAGGGCCTGGAAGCCTCGGGCTCGCCGTCGGGCCTGTAGCGGAGCGTCGTCCTCTCACGAGGGCGACGCGTTGCCGTCCTACAGGTCGAACGCGGTGCGACCGCCGGTGTCGATGAGGTCCTCCAGCCGCTCGCGGCCGTCACCGATTACCGGGCCGCCGTGCGCGAGCAGGAGATGCTCGAAATCGAGCTCCGCCAAAAGGCGCCTGCATGATGCGAGAATCGCGTTCTTGGTCTGCGCTGGGTCGTCCATGAGCGAGTCGGGGACGAAGCCAAGGAGTCCTTCGCGGCCCTGAGGGCCGCCCAGCACCACGCTGTCGGCGATCACCAGCGCCCGGATCGCGGGGAGGTAGAGAGCCGTGTCATCGGGACATATGGCCCCCATCTCGCATGCGATAACCCCGCCCGGCAGGGCGTCGCCGATCTCGAAACCGCTCACCTGCTCGCCGTGAGAGAACTCGTGCAGACCGGCGGTATTGCAATGGATCCTGCAGCCGAAGCGCTCGGCGAACAATCCGGACTCGCGGTAGTGGTGGCGGTTGGAGAGCAGGACGTCCGCGGGCTGGACTGGCTGCTGTGCAAACCAGTCAAGACCCTCGTCCACCGGCACGAGGGGATCGAAGAGGACTCCCCGCTCTGCGAGCCAGTAGGACGACACCACTGCCCCGATCCGAGGGTGCCGCACCGTCCAGTGATAGAGCCCGGGAAGTATCTCCTGCACGCTCGCCACGCTAGCGGACGGGGCTGCGCGGCTGCTCCCGGCATCTCGGGGCGGTGGCGATCTGCAAGTATCCGAAGCCATGGCGCTGCGCGTAGGCATCGACCTCGTATCTGTCGATGCCATCGGCGAGGCGGTCCGCGACCACGGTGACCGATACCTTCAGCGTCTCTACACCGAGGCCGAGCTTCGTGACTGCCGCAGCGACCACGGTGTGGCGCTCGAGCGCCTGGCGGTGCGCTTCGCAGCAAAGGAGGCGACACTCAAGGTACTTCGGCCGTCCGATCAGGGGATCTCCTGGAAGAGCATGGAGGTCGTGAAGCACCCCACCGGGTGGGTCGGAATATCGCTTAGCGGAAGCGCCGCGCGGATCGCCGAAGCGGAGGGGCTGGGGGGCTTCGTGCTCAGCGTCGCACATGAGGAAAACTACGCGACAGCCGTCGTGGTTGCCGAAGAGGACTTCAGAAAGTGAGCGGCGGAACCGATAATGGGGATATGACCGACGAGATCCGCACAATCATCAAGGACCACGGCCGTCTGCCGGTCGACGTTTCCGAGCTCAGCCCCAGCGACGACCTCTACCAGGCCGGCATGACATCCCACGCCAGCGTCAACGTGATGCTCGCGCTCGAGGACCACTTCGACGTCGAGTTCCCGGATCACATGCTCACCAGGAGTGTCTTCGAAAGCATCGCCTCGATTGAGGCCGCGCTCAACGAACTTCGCGCAGAGACGCCGGTTGCATGAGCATCACCGTTGAGCGCGAGGTGGCGTTTCTCGACACCATCCGCCGCATCGCAGACGAGGTTTCCGCACCGAACGCGGACTCGGTCGACCGCGAGGCGCGGTTCCCCGCCGAGTCGATCGCGGCCCTGAGGGCCGAGCAGGCGCTTTCTGCGTTCATCCCGACCGAGCTCGGAGGCGGGGGCATCGGGCTCGAGACGGTCGCCGAGGCCTGCTTCGAGCTCGGGCGCCGCTGCGGGTCATCCGCGATGGTCTTCGCGATGCACCAGATCAAGGTCATCACGATCACGCGCCACGCCGAGCAGTCCGAGTGGATAGCCCAGTACCTATCGCGAGTCGCGGCCGAACAGCGCCTCGTCGCCTCCGTGACCACCGAGCTTGGAACGGGTGGGGACCTCGGCCGCTCGATCGCCGCGGTGACGCCCGCCGCAGATGGCCGGTGCACGTTCGAGAAGCAGGCGCCGGTCGTCAGCTACGGCGGCCACGCGGACGACTTGTTCGTGACGCTCCGCCGCTCGCCGGAGTCTGAGCAGAACGATCAGGTGATCGCCATCGCCTGCGGCGACGAGTTCACGCTCGAGCAGACGGGAACGTGGGACCCGCTCGGCATGCGCGGAACCTGCTCGCCTGGCTACGTCGTACGCGCCGACATCACCCCCGAGCAGATTCTGCCAACCCCGTTCCCGCGGATCATGGCCGAAACAATGGTTCCCGTAACCCACATCCTGTGGTCGCACCTCTGGCTCGGCATCGCGACCGACGCCTTCGACCGCGCCAGAGCCTTCGTTCGCGCCTCGGCGAAGAGGAGTCCGAGCACGGACGGCCCCTCGCCGCTCGCCGTGCGCCTCTCCCACCTCATGAGCGAACTGTCGCTCCTGCGAGCCGAGGTGCGCTCCGGACTCGCCGACTACATCGAGGCCTCAGAGGAACCCGGTGGCGAGAGGCTGATGACGATGGCGGCCGCCCTGCGCTTCAACAACCTCAAGATCGCGGCGTCAGACCAGGCACCCCGCGTCTGCCAGGGAGCCATGGGCGTCTGCGGAATCATGGGCTTCAAGAACGATTCGCCCTTCAGCGTGGGGCGCCATCTACGCGACACCATGTCCGCGAGCCTGATGATCGCCAACGAGCGGATCCACCAGACGAACGCGAGCCTGCTGCTCATCGCCAAGGACGTCTAATGCCCGGCTTTCGCCCGGGCAGCCCCGAGCAGACGGCCCTCCTGGCCGAGCTCGTGGAGAGGCGGCTCCTGATAGAGACGGGCGTACCCGGCGTGTACGGTCGCGGAGGCGACTTCGAGTCGGTACGGGTGCAGGTCGCCGACCTCGTCACGCGGGCCGCGGCCGCCGAGAAACCGGAGCAGATGCGATTCCCGCCGCTTCTCCCGCGGCGCGATCTCGAGACGGTGGGCTACCTCAAATCCTTCCCGCACCTCGCGGGGAGCATCTTCTCGTTCGAGGGGACCGAGGCCGAGGCATCCGAGCAGCATGACCTCGCGTGCCGGCACGAGGACTGGAGCGGCTTCCAGACGATGACCGACCTGGTGCTCACCCCCGCCGCCTGCTATCCGGTCTACCCCGCGATCGCGGCCCGTGGGCCTCTCGCGACCGGCGGCATAACGGTGGACGCAGGCGGCGCCTACGTCTTCAGGCACGAGCCGTCCGGTGACCCCGCGCGCCTGCAGATGTTCCACCAACGCGAGATAGTCCGCATCGGCGCGCCTGAAGAGGTGCACGCGTGGCGGGACGAGTGGCGCGAGAAGGCACTGGGTCTTCTCGGATCGATCGGCCTCGAGGTCGAGCTGGATGTCGCCACGGACCCGTTCTTCGGGCGCAGCGGGCGAATGCTTGCCGCGAGCCAGCGCGAGCAGCAGCTCAAGTTCGAGGTGCTCACGAACATCGCCCCGCCCGAACCGACAGCCATCGCTTCGTTCAACTACCACCAGGATCACTTCGCGGCCGCATACGGAATCGTGCTGACAGATGGGACGCCGGCGCACACGGCATGCCTCGGCTTTGGGCTGGAGCGCATCACGATCGCCCTCTTCGGCAAGCACGGGTTCGACCTCGGCGGCTGGCCGGCCGGCACGCGTGAGGTGTTGTGGGCGAGATGACCAGCTCCGCTTCAGGGCTCGTGAGCCTCACCGGCCACGAGCCCGCCACCTACATCTCCCACGCCTTGCATTCGCCGGAGCGAACCTACGTCGAGACCAACTGCTACACGGACATCCTCATCGAGCTGCTCCATGCCAGGGGATACGAGCCGCTCGCGGCGATGGGCGCGACCGCGAGAATGGACTTCGAGGGAGACCAGTGGACCTTTCTCAAGCCTTTCCCGGACGATCTCGAGGTTCTCTTCGGCGTCGACATACACGAGATGCAGCCCTACAGGCCGCTGCCGGAGCAGGCGTCCGAGCAGATCAGCCGTGGTCGAACACTGATCGCCGAGCTCGACTCCTGGTACCTCCCCGACACAGCCGCGACCGCCTACCGGCGCGAACACGTCAAGAGCTCGGTCGTCGTCGACGCCATCGACCCCGAATCCGAGCGCATGAACTACTTCCACGCCACGGGCCTGTATGAGCTCTCCGGCGAGGATTACCGTGGCGTGTTCCGTCTCGGCCGCGATTTCGGCCCTGATGTGCTGCCCCCGTACACCGAGCTCGCGCGCTTCGACGCCGGCCCGGCGCTCGAGGGTGAGGAGCTCCGCGACGCGTCGCTGTTGCTGCTGCGCACGCACCTCGCGCACCGCCCCTCGACCAATCCCTTCACACGATTCGGCGACCAGCTTCAGCGCGATCTGCCGCGGCTGCTGGAAGGGGACACGGAGGACTACCACGCCTACGCCTTCGCGACCGTGCGGATGGCGGGCTCGGCCTTCGAGGTCGCAGCGTCCCATGCCCAGTGGCTCCTCGGAGATAGAGCCGACCCCGTCACCGAGCCGCTGCAGCGCATAGTCGAGGGCTGCAAGGTGCTCTCGTTCAGGCTCGCTCGCCGGCGTCCCTTTGACCCGGCGGAGACGATCTCAGCACTCGCCGCGGCATGGGATGAGGGGATGGGGCGACTAGATGACGCGGCAGCCTGAGCTGGCTGACCCGAGCAGGCAGGGAAGCCGAATCGAGGTACAGGGCCAGGAGAGCCTCGAGCTGTCCGCGGGCTGGCAGGCGGCCTACACCGCACCCGGCGCCTGCGCGACGGCTGCCGACACGCAGGACCTGGGTTGGATGTCGGCGACGGTTCCCGGGACGGCGGCCGGCGCCCTGGCGGCATCGGGCGCGTGGCGACCGGGTGAAGAGCATGACTTTGACGCGGAGGACTGGTGGTTTCACACCACCTTCGCCGCCGGGGCCGCGGGGGAGGGTGAGCGGGTGCTGTTGGCACTCGATGGGCTTGCCACGATCGCCGAGGTCTACCTCAACGGCGAACTCGTTCTCGAGAGCAGCTCAATGTTCACCTCCCACCTGCTCGATGTGGGCACCCTCCTGCGCGAGGGCAACGAGCTCGCGATCTGTTGCCGCGCCCTCAGCCCGAGACTGGCGGAGCGACGGCGCCCTCGCGCTCGTTGGCGAAGCCAGCTGGCCTCGAGCGGCAACCTGCGCTTCTTCCGGACCATGCTGCTCGGCCGCACGCCGGGGATCGCTCCGGAGACGGCAACCGTGGGCCCCTGGAGGGCAGTGCGCCTGGAACGCCGCCGAGGGGTGTCCATCGACGAGGTGATGCTGCGCCCGCGCCTGGACGGTTCCGACGGGGTGCTCGCCATGAGCCTGCGGCTGAGTCCCCTCGGCGAGGGCGACGCGCCGACGCAGGTCGAGGTCACGCTCGAGGGACCCACGGGAGAGCATCACGGGCAGCTCGAGGTGCGGGCCGCGATGGGGGCGCTGACCGCCGACGGCGAGATCCGGGTCGCCGACGCCGCTGCCTGGTGGCCGCACACCCACGGCGAACCCAGCCTCTACCGGGTTCGGATGGTGTTCAGCGGGGGCCGGGCGGCCTTCACCGCGGACGCGGGAACCATTGGCTTTCGCGCCATCTCTGCCGGCGCGGGCGGAGATGTGCGGCGCGAGGGCATCGACCTTCACATCAACGGGGTTCGCGTGTTCGCCCGCGGAGCGATCTGGAACCCGGCCGATCTCGTCGGCATGGCGCCCTCAGAGCACGAGATCCGCGCCAGGCTCACGGCCGTCAGGGCCGCCGGGATGAACATGGTTCGGATACCGGGGACGAGCGCCTACGAGACCGGCGTCTTTCATGACCTCTGCGATCATCTCGGCATCCTGGTGTGGCAGGACTTCATGTTTGCCAACCTCGACTACCCGGTCGCCGACGAGCAGTTTCGTCACGGCGTCGTGCACGAGGCCTCAGCGGTGCTGAGCAGGATCGCGGGGCGCCCTAGCACGACCGTGCTCTGCGGGAATAGCGAGGTCGAGCAGCAGGCCGCGATGCTCGGGCTGGATCCATCGGCCGGCCGCGGGGAGCTGTTCGAGGAGATCCTGCCCGCGCTTGTCAGTGAGAGCGGCGCGGACGCGATCTATGTGCCCTCATCACCATGCGGCGGGGATCTTCCCTTCAGGCCCGACCGGGGCATCGCCAACTACTACGGGGTCGGCGGCTATAGGCGTCCGCTGAGCGACGCGCGGCGGTCCGCGGTTCGGTTCGCCGCAGAGTGCCTGGCCTTCTCGAATGTCCCCGATGAGTCCTTCCTGGAGAGCCCGGCCGCAGGCGACAGGCCCCTGACCGTGGGTAGCCCCGCCTGGAAGGCGGGCATCCCTCGCGACGTCGGCGCGGGCTGGGACTTCGAAGACGTACGCGACCACTACCTTGAGGCTCTCTTCGGCGTTGACTCCCGTGAGCTGCGCGGCATCGATCCCTCCCGCTATCTCGAGATGTCCCGGATCGTCACCGGCGAGGTCATGGCCGAGGTGTTCGGTGAGTGGAGAAGAGAGGCATCGCCGTGTGGCGGCGCCCTGGTCCTTTGGCTTCAGGACCTCGCTCCGGGAGCGGGCTGGGGTCTCCTGGACTCCAGCGGAGAGCCAAAGGCCGTCTACCACCACCTGAAACGGGCGCTGGCACCAGTCGCCGTCTGGACCGTGGACGAGGGACTGGGCGGAGTGGTCGCGCACGTCGCCAATGACACGCAGTCCGGCGTGCATGCACACCTGCGCGTGGCGCTCTACCGCGACTTCGAGCTCAAGGTCCACGAGGCGAGCGAGAGGATCGACGTGCCGCCGCACGGCACCCGGGAGCGAAACATCGAGGAGATGCTCGGCCATTTCGTCGATGCGGCCTGGGCATACCGTTTCGGCCCCGCTGGACACAACCTGATCGTCACAAGCTTGGAAGGCGATACGGATGACGGCACCGTGCTGCTCTCGCAGTCCGTGCGCTTTCCCGCCGGGCGAGCTCTGAGCCTGCACTCCTCGGCGGAATTGGGACTTCAGGCGAGAGCCCAGGTGCGCGAGGACGGCCTCGTCGAGCTGTCGGTGAAGAGCAGGCTCCTCGCCTATGGTGTTCGTGTGGACGTTCCAGGCTTTATGACCGACGAGGATGCCTTCTCGGTGGAGCCGGGCGGCGAACGCATGGTGATGCTGAAGGCGCACAGGGCAGGGACGGAGTTCGCGGGTGGAAGGCTGTCAGCCCTTAACCTCGTCGGGCGCATGCCGATTGAGAGTACGTGAACCACGTGAGCACACCGACCCCGGCCACCCCCTTCTACGTCCAGCCCGACTCAGAGCCGGTCCTCGCCCTCTTTCACGAGGCGGCCCAAGCTGACCCTGATGCAACGGCCGTTCTCATCTGTCCTCCCTTCGGCTGGGATGACATCTGCTCATACCGCCCGCGCCGCACATGGGCCGAATACCTGGCCGAGGCGGGCCACCCGACGCTGCGCTTCGACTTTCCGGGAATGGGCGACAGCAGCGGCTCGCCCCGTGACCCCGGCCGCGTGGAGGCATGGAGCCAGGCGGTGGGCTCCGCCGCGTCGTGGCTGCGTGAGCGGACCGGATGCCGGCGCGTCGCGGCGATCGGGATGAGTCTCGGCGGCCTGATGGCCTGCAAGGCGATCGCGGACGGCGCATCGATCGACGACGTCGTCCTGTGGGCGGTGCCCGCGCGCGGAGCCACGTTTGTGCGCGAGATACGCGCCTTCGCGCTGATGGAGGACACGGACGCCGGGGATACCGACGCGCAGCGGGCAGAACTGCTGCCGGAGGGGTTCATATGGGCCGGCGGCTTCGTGCTCAGCGCCGAAACGGTCGCGGACCTCAAGAGTCTCGACCTGACCGAGCTGGCCCTCCCGCACGCGGACTCCCTACGCCGGGCACTGCTGCTCGACCGAGACGGCATCGCGCCGGACCAGGGTCTGCGCGAGCACCTGGCGAGCCAGAGCGTCGAGGTGAGCACCGCACCCGGACCCGGCTACGGCGAAATGGGCCCAAAGCCGCACATGGCTGTGCCGCCGCTGGAGGTGTTCGCGAGCGTGCGCGAGTGGCTCGAGCAGGCCCCGGCCTCAGACGCGGATGTTCCGGCGGCCGCAGCGATCACCACCTCTTCACCGGCTGGCGCACCGTCGGCCGAGATGGCCTTCGAGGGCAGCATCATCCGGGAGACCCCCCTCACCATCGAGCAGCCGTTCGGGGAGCTGTTCGGGATCCTCGCCGAGCCCACGGAGTCTCATCCAGCCGGCCCGTGCCTGGTGATGCTAAACGCAGGCGCAACCCGGCACGTTGGCCCGAACCGCATGTGGGTCGAGATCTGCCGACACTGGGCGGCACAGGGGATCCCCACCCTGCGCCTGGACCTGGAGGGGATCGGGGACTCAGATGGAGATGCCGCCCGAATCACCAGGCTCTATCCCTCGGTGATGTACACGCATGTGCGAACCGGGCAGGCGCTCGCCGCCGTCGACGTCCTCGAACAGCGTGGCGTCGGCAACCGCTTCATCCTCGCCGGACTCTGTTCGGGTGGCTTCTGGTCCTTTCACGCGGCCGACCGCGACGAGCGGGTGTCTGCGGCCTTCCTGATCAACCCCCGGATGCTGTTCTGGGATCGCCTGATCGAACCCGAACGCGATACGCGAATGAAGGTGCTTCGCACCTCCGGATGGCCTCGGGTCCTCCGCGGGGAAGTACCTCTGAGCAGGGCCATCTCACTAGCCGGCCACACCCTGGTGACCATGCCCCGACAGGTACTCGCGAGCAAGAAGGCCCGCCGTAACCGCAAGGCCGAACTCGACGGAGCACTGGATCGGCTGCGCGACCACGACAAGAACGTTCAGTTCTTCTTCTCCGAAGACGAGCCGCTGCGGGAAGAGCTGGAAATCGAAGAGCGCTTGGATCATCTCGAGCCCTGGCCGAACGTCCGCGTTCACTACCTGCCGGGCTCGGTCCATACCCTCAGGCCATTTGTGACTCAGGTCACGGCGACCGATGCGCTGAACACTGCGATTGGCGATGAGCTCCGGCGTCTGACCGAGCTCGAGAACGCGGCGCTGGCCAAGTCGTCCTGAGATCGGCTCAGGGCCCATGATGTCAACTCCGAGCCTGGCCGCCTGCAACACCCCGCGACGACGCGGGCACGAGCACGCCTAGAGAAGAGACTCGCGCCGTGTCCGACACAATCGTCCTCTGCTACCACGCCCTGAGCACCTCCTGGGAGGCTGACCTGTCGGTCAAACCCGAGCGCTTCGAGCGCCAACTCGAACTGCTCGTCGACCGCGGCTACAGGGGTGTCCTGTTCAGTGACGCCGTCAGCTACTCCGGCCACGAGAAGATCCTCGCCGTCACGTTCGACGACGCGTTCCGCTCAGTCAACGAGATAGCTCGCCCGATCCTTGAGCGGCTAGGCCTGACCGCGACCGTGTTCGCGGCGACCGACTGCATCACCGCCGGCGGCCCGGTTCGATGGTCGGGAATGGAGCACTGGGTCGGCACCCCCTTCGAGCAGGAGCTCACACAGCTGACGTGGACGGAACTGAAGACTCTCGCCGAATCGGGCTGGGAGGTGGGATCCCATGCCTGCACCCACCCTCATCTGACGCAGGTCGACGATGCCACGCTCGAGGATGAGCTCGTGCGATCCAAAGCCGAGTGCGAACTGCGCCTGTCTCGTCCCTGCACATCGATCGCATATCCCTACGGCGACGTTGATGACCGAGTCGTCGCGGCCACGGCGCGGGCGGGGTACGTTGCCGGTGCGGCGCTCCCTTCGAGGCTGAAGATGCGCGGGCCGCTCGAGTGGCCGCGGGTCGGCGTCTACCGCGTGGATGACGAGCGTCGCTTCCGGCTGAAGGCCTCACCGGTGGTCCGCATCGTGCGGAGCTCACCGGCCTGGGACATGGTGGGATCTCACCCTCGCGCATCAGCGCCCGCAGAGGTCCGCGAAACCGGCGAATCACAACGCAGCGCTGCCGGATTCTTCTCCAGTGCAAAGAGCTTCTTCCTGCCCCTCGGCCCAGCGATAGACCCAGAGGGGGTGCACGGCTACCCGATCGACATGCGCGTCAAGGCGCGTTCTTCGCAGCTCACGTCGGCGATCACCGACCAGCTGTACGTCGGCATCGCGCAGTACGGCCTCGGCGCCTACGAGCGGTGGCTTGCAGGGGACGGAGAGGAGTGGCTCGAGAGCGCGCGCGCCACCGCGGAGTACCTGATGTCCCGCCAGCAGCAGGACGGATCCTGGGTGCAGCACGAGGCCTTCCCGCACACATTCCCGCTGAGCCCGCCCTGGAGGTGCGGTATGGCCCAGGGCGAGTCTGCGAGCCTGCTCGTCCGACTGCACCTGACGACCGGCGAGGACGCCTACGCCGAGGCTGCCTTGAGCGCGCTCGCACCGCTCTCACTCACACGTGAGGAAGGCGGTGTCAGGGCGGTGCTGGGAGGAAAGCCCTGGCTTGAGGAGTATCCAACCGATCCGCCGTCCTTCGTCCTCAATGGCGCCATCTTCGCGCTCTGGGGGCTGAGGGATGTGGCGGTGGGTCTCGATGACCCCGACGCCGCCCGCATGTTCGATGAGGGCGTCGACTCGCTCGCCGGAAACCTGCACAGATTCGACAACGGCTGGTGGTCGCTCTACAGCCTGTACCCGCATCCCGTCATCGGGGTGGCCAGCTCCTTCTACCACGACCTGCACGTCAGCCAGCTGCGGGCCATGGACATGCTCGCGAGTCGCCCGGAGTTCGAGGCCACCCGCCGGCGCTGGGCGGCTTACGCGGCCTCGCCGTGGAACCAGCGACGGGCGTTTGCGAGCAAGGCCGCCTTCCGGCTGCTCGTGCCCCGGAACCAGCTGCTCGCGCGCCGCCTGCCGTGGACCCGGCTGTGATGGTCGCGTAGAGGATCCCCCACACGGTGAGCTTCGAGTGCACCGCGTGCCCGACCTGCCCCTGCGGTTCAGCTGGTCCGGATGATCAGGACCGAACACGGCGCGTGGTGGGAGATCTTGTTGGGTACCGAGCCGAGCAGGAATCGTTTGGCACCCGTCATTCCCTTGTTTCCCACAACGATCAGATCCGCCTCGCGCTCCTCCGCCACGTCCAGCACCGCGTCCGCCGGATCCCCCTGGCGCGCGTAGACCTCAACCTCCAAGCCGGCTTCGCGCGCGAGCTGTGCGGCTGATTCGAGCGTGGCGTCGACGTCCTCCCGAGGGTTGATCACCCACTCCAGGTCCGCCGGGACGTCGCGCCTCTCCCTGTTGAGCCGCTGCGAGGTCACCGGCTCATAGGCGCACACGATCTCAAGGCGCGCGTTCACAGCTCGCGCCACGTCTATGGCCTGGCGCACGGCCTCCGTGGCCGTCTCCGATCCGTCAGTTCCCACCACAATCGCCTTGAACATCGTCCTCCTCGCGCGATCTGCCTCCGGCTGGCGGCCCAGTCCCGATCATAGCCACAGGCATCCGGGAGCGAGCGGCGCAGTGGTCTCCTGCCCAACGGCTCCCGCCGCCGGGGCGGGTGGTCCGGTCACCATACTTACCGGTGGATGATCGATCTGCATTTCCACCTACTCCCCGGCATCGACGATGGCCCGGCTGACATCGACGGCGCGGTCGAGCTCGCCAGGGCGGCAGCGAGGGCCGGCACCAAGACCGTGGTAGCGACGCCGCACGTGAGCTGGAACTACCCGAACGACGCGGCCACGATCGCGCGGACCGCGGACGCGCTGAGGACGCGCCTTCACGAAGAGGGCGTGCTGCTCGAGGTCCTCGACGGCGCAGAGATCGCCATGACCCGGGTCGCCGACATCTCTCCAGGCGAACTCGGGCGCCTTCGCCTGGGCACGAGCAGGTGGATCCTGCTCGAGCCGCCGTTCACAGCGGTGGCCGCCGGCGTGGACGCCATCGTCGGCGAGCTGCAGGACAACGGGAACCGGGTTCTCCTGGCCCATCCCGAGCGCTGCGTCGCCTTCCGCCGCGATCCGGCGATGCTGAGGAGGCTGGTCGAGGGCGGCGCACTCACCTCGGTGACAGCAGGATCGCTGGTCGGCGACTTCGGCGCGGAGATCATGACCTTCGCCAGGGAGCTCGTGCGCGAGGAGATGGTGCACAACGTCGCCTCGGACGCCCACGACCTGGTGCGCAGGCCGCCCGTGCTGATCGAAACCCTCAGAAACGCCGGGCTGGAGGCTCTCACCACGTGGCTGACGGAGGGCGTGCCACGCGCGCTGCTCGACGACACGGACCTACCACCCCGGCCCGACGTTCAGCTCGCTTCGACGGGCGGAAACAGGGTCTCGTGGTGGCGCCGCGGAGCCAGCCGATTCAGGCCAGCTTGGTGATCGCGATAACCATCCCGATCACAACGAACACAACGATCGCGACCTGCATCCAAATCCACGTCGGGGACATAGTTCGGCACACGTTAGCGACAGCGCCGTCCCACCCGGCTCGCGCTGACCGACCCCCCACTAACCTGTACATATGACGCTGCGCTCACAAAGACTCGCGGTCGGGTTTGTACTTGCCCTGCTCGCCCTCGCCTGTTCAGCGCCTGTTACGCAGGCCCGAGGCGCCGCCGGCGCAAGGGGCGCGTCCACAGGGATTCTCGGCGGCGTCAACATCGTCGGCGTGGGGCCGATCCCCTTGGCCTACGCCGACTCGGCGATCGCGCAGGCACGCAGGCTGCACGCCACCGCCGTGAGAAGCGAGGTCCCCTGGTCGGCGCTCGAACCGACTCGAGAGGGCGTCATCTCCCAGGCCTCACAGGCGTTCCTGGATCGGCTGGTGAGCGATGCAAACGCGGCCGGGATCACGGTGATCCTCAACGTCGACAGCTCACCCTGCTGGGCCTCAGCGGCGCCCCTGGCCCTGCTACGCAAATGCCGACCCGACAGGTCGAGTGTCGCAAACCGCTGGCCGCCGAGCACCCCTGCGAGCTTCGCCGCGTTCGTCAGCTACCTCACCCAGCGCTACGGGCAGCAACTCACCGCGATTGAAATCTGGAATGAGCCAGATCAGGCAAACGAGTTGTACTTCGCAGGCCCCCACAAAGCAGCCCGCTACGCGGCGGTCCTGCGGGCCGCCTATCAGGCGATCAAGGCGGTGAACCCACGCACGACAGTCCTGGCTGGTTCGCTCGTGGGGCCAAACGGCAACTTCCTCCGCGCGCTCTACGCGGCGGGAATAAAGGGCTACTACGACGCCCTCGCAGTGCACTTCTACACGCTGACGATCGCGTCGCTCCGCTCGATCCATGAAGTTCAGGTCGCAAACGGAGACCACACGCCGCTATGGCTGGACGAGTTTGGCTGGAGCAGCTGCTGGCCGAGGCACAGGATCGAGCAGGAACAGGGATGCGTTACGCCGTCAGTCCAGGCGCAGAACATCAGAAGCATCTTCGGGGAGCTAACGCGCCTGCCCTATGTGGCCGCGGCCGTGATCTACAAGCTCGAAAACGGCACCCAGGAAGAATTCGGCATGTTGACCGCTGCGGGCCGGACCAAGCCTGCGTTCTCCGCGCTCGCCTCAGCACTCGCCGCGCCGCCGAGCGTCCCGCGGCCGTCCCTGAGGCTGACACGCCGCGGAGCTTCGGTCCTCGCGAGCGGCTCAGGCCCAGTGGGCGACTTCATGACGCTCGAAGCCTTTCAGGGAAGCGCCCTGCGCTATCGGGTGTACTTCGTGCTCGATCGTTTCAATCGGTTCTCGATCGCGCTGCCGGCAGCGCTCGGGACAAGTGGGCTGAACGTGCGCGTCTACCAGTACGGGGCGGGGCCCGCCAGTGCGGCTCAGCGTTCCGTCTGAGACGGGAGCGGCGCGCGGTACCAGCGCGCACAGGGGGAACGGCGTATGGCTTCACACCTGAAGCGCCGGCTCCAGATGGCGTCCGATCCGAAGACATGGACGACGCTCGCAGCCAACACGCGATGGGAGCGCGCCGGAGCATGTCCTGCGCCCGAGGTGCGCCTTCGGCTCCAGAGGCCGGCGGTGGTGCGCTGGCCGGCTCGGTATGAGCACCCGATCGCCGACTCCTTCGTCGGACAGATCCGCGATGGTCTGGCCGCTCTGGCCCCGATCGAGCATGCCGACATCGCCCAGCCGCACAAGGGCATCGTGATCATGGAGGTCGACCTGGGCGACGGACCCCGCAGGGCAGCCATCGACTACTACGACTTCACCTTCGTCAACGAGGCCTGCGCGGCCGAAGTCGACGTGTACTTCAAGTACCAGTACCTGCGGGACGGATACCCGGGCGTGGAGAACGTCAGACCCGGCGGCTACGTAGCGACATCCCCGTTCCTTACCGCGCACTGGTGTCGCCTGCGCGAGCTGCGCCGCACCAGCAGCCCAACCTCCGACGTCTTCGGCCGCTTCGGCGTCCGCTGGTCCGCAGAGATAAGGGAAGCGGCGATCGCGATCCTGCGCTCGGACGGCCGCTTCGACTTCTCCGGCGGAACGAAACCATTGCAACAGGGGCGGTACATGCGCGAGATGGCCCTGGCACGTGTCTGCATCGATATGCCCGGCCAGGGACCGTTCTGCTGCCGCCTGGTGGAGAACCTCGCGATGGGATCGTGCGTGGTCGGCGTCAGGCAGGCGACGTCCCTGCCGGTGGAGCTGACCGCGGGCGTCGAGGTGATCTACTGCCGCGACGACCTCAGCGACCTCGCCGACCTGTGCCTGGAGTACGTGAGCGATCACGAGAAGCGGATGGCCGTGGAAGATGCTGCTGCGCGCTACTACGACGACAACCTGCATCCTCTCCGCCTGGCGGAGCACTACCTGAGCGTGCTGGGCGAGGTCAAAGGCGCCTGACTTGACACGCGCGCTGATGTACCACGACATAGCGCGACCCGACGAGCGGGAGAATCTCGGGTTCCCGGGCCCGCTCGCAGCCCGCTACAAGCTCGATCCGGACCATTTCGCCGCGCACCTGGCCGCAATTGCCGCGACCGCCCCGCATGTGGTGACGCTGGACCGGGATGAGCCCGACGACACCGGCCGGGGTCGGGTCCTGATCACCTTCGATGACGGCGGCGGCTCGGCCCTTGCGGCCGCGCGGGCACTCGAGGAGCGCGGATGGCGCGGGCAGTTCTTCATCACCACCTCCCTCCTGGGAACCTCCGGGTTCCTCTCACCCGGCGATGTCAGCGAGCTCGCCCAGCGCGGCCACGTGATCGGCTCGCACTCGCACAGCCATCCCACCTACATGGGTAGGCTCGGAGTCCGGGAACTGGCCAGCGAGTGGGGGACGAGCCGGCAGATCCTGTCCGAGATCCTCGGGGCACCCCCCCGGACGGCATCGGTCCCGGGCGGTTTCCTCTCGCGGTCCGTCATCGCGACCGCGGCAGCCGCCGGCTACGAGCTTCTGTTCACATCAGAGCCGACCGCCAGGGTCCAGCACGGCGCGATCACGGTACGCGGTCGCTACACGATCTGGGCAACCACTCCAGCGAGCGTCGCCGCCGCATACGCGCGCGGCGACCGCCTCGCATGCTCGCGGCTGTGGCTGGAGTGGAATGCCAAGAAGCTCGCCAAGCGGGTCAGCCCGTCCGTCTACCAGCAGCTGAGAGGCGTCCGCGCCCGCGGCGCATGAGCGACTACGCGGCGCGCAGAAACTCGACCACCCCGCGCGATGCGACCTCCAGGGTGGCCTGGCGAGCGCGCGCCAGACCCTCCTGGACCAGACGGCGGCGCAGGTCGGGATCCGCGGCGATCCGTTCGAGCTCGGTCGCCGCTGCCGACGCATCACCCGGGGGTATGAGCAGCGCGGCATCGCCGACGGCCGCAGGCACCCCTCCGACGGCGGTAGCGACGGCAGGGAGCCCTGACGCAAATGCCTCTATCAGGACCTGCGGGAAGCCCTCCGTCCAGGAGACGTGCAGGAAGGCGTGACTCTCGCGATAGAGGTCGAGCAGTCCGCCGTCGATGGGGACGTAGCCGCGCAGGTCGACGCGATCCAGAGCACCCACCTCCGCCAGGCGCGCCTGAAGCTCCTGCCGCATCGGCCCATCCCCGCAAACGACCAGGCGCCAATCGCGCTCGCCTGCGATCAGATGCGCGAGGATGTCCGCGAGAAGCAGGGGGTTCTTCTCGGCATCGAGCCGTCCCACCGTGAGCACCGTGAGCTCCCCTTCGTAGGGTCGCTCGAGCGCATCCTCCACGGTCACGAGATCCTGTTCGGAGACAAGCGACACGGGCGTCTCATGCACGCTGTGTGCGTGGCGGTAGTTCAGCTCGAGCTCCGGTCCGACCACGACCACCGGGTAGCGGCGTGCCAGCAGTCTCCAGACCGCCTCCAGCGCATCCGCGCTTCGGTGCATCCACCGTTTCCCGGGCCGGCGGCTGCGCACATACGCGGGCATGTCCTGACGTACCCCGAGAACGAGCTTGCGTCGCCGCAGGATCGTCATCAGGGCCAGAGCGACCGAGTGGGGGTAGGGGCCGAGGACCCACACGACGTCGACGTTGTCGAGCATCCGCCAGAACAGGACCAGCGACAGCACCACCGAGCGGACGACCGAAACCGGCTTGGCGAGACTCTCATAGTGCGGCAGGCCCACGAGCTCGGTGTCCTCGTGGAGGGGATAGTGCGAGGTCCCCGGCTCCGGGTCCAGGCGACCGACCAGCACGAGATGCTCCACCTGCTCCCGCATCTTCTCCAGGAACACGACGAACGCGCGCTGGCCATAGCGGCGCTCTCCATCCGAGCGGTACTCGTAGTCGGTGTAGACGGCCAGCCGCAAGGGCTCAGTCCTGACCAAGTTGCAGCGACGGCGCATATACGGGCTCGTCGGTGCCCGCGGGTTCATCCGCGAGACCGGCGATATGCGCGAACGCCGCCACAGGAGGGCCAAACCGGGCGAAGCCCACGAGCGTGCCGAGACCCCACGCGAGGTGCATCGTCGGCAGGACCAGGACGAGCATCGCGCCGTCGCCCGGGCGGCGCGTGCCGACCGCGGTCGCCGCGCCGGTCGCCGCCACGGCCGCGAAATAGGCCCCAATGCCAGCGCGGGCGGCGCGGCGAACAGTTCTGGGCGCCGCGACCGTCGCGACCAGGCCCACCGTCAGCGCCGGGGCGATCATGTGTGAGCGCCGCATGCTGCGCGGATGGCGCTTGAAGGTTCGGGCCCGGTAGTAGCCGTAGCGGAAGTACTGCCGGCCCAGCGAGCGAAGAGAGTTTCGGGGCACGTACTCTCCCGCCATCTCCGGCAGGCAGATCAGTCGTGCCCCTCGATCGATGAACCTGCTCGCCATCTCGGAGTCCTGGTTGATCGGCCAGCGCTCGTCCCAGCCCCCCACCTCCAGCACCGCATCGCGCCGCCAGACGCCGCCGAACACACCCGTGTCGAGTTCACGCTCGCCCGCCGACTCGACATCCTCGCTCCACTTCCGCGAGCCACCGCGCCCGATCCACGACGCCAGCGCCAGAGTCACCGCGCGCGACACGCGGCCCGTCGGCAACGGCACAGCGGGTCCGCTGACCCACACCGTGTCCCCCCTCCCGAGCCTCTCGACCCCGGCGGCGATATAACGGTCCCCGTAGTAGGTGTGGGCGTCCATCCGGGCCACGTACTCCCCCCTCGCCGAGGCGAGACAGACGTTCAGGGCGCTCGCTGTCCGGCGTCGTGGGTTGTCGAGCACCCGTATCCGCGGATCCTCCCGCGCGAGTTCGAAAAGCACCTCGCGCGTCCGGTCCTCCGAGCGGCCGTCGGCAAATAGAAGCTCGATCGTCCCGTCAAAGCGCTGGGCCTGCATGGCCGCGACCGTCTCGCGGATGTGCTGCTCCTCGTTCAGCACCGGCACGAGCACGCTGACGTCGACGCGGCCGGTGGAGCCGGCGGACGACGCGGCCGGCGATGCTGAGGTGGCTTCCATGACTGCATAAGTATGGGCGGCGCCGCGTACGCCATCGTGCACGGCTGCTTTCGCCGCACCCGGGAAGGGGCGCACACGCGCGCCGCTGAGGCGGGGCAAACGCTCAGGTTGCGCATTTTGAGCGTCGCTGCGATAACTTGCGACCGGACGGGGAATGTATCCCGTGCCGTTGCAAGATCGCCCAGTGGAGCCGCACGCTTCTGCCCACGGCCTAAAGATGGCCGCGCGGGCTGCCGAAGACATATCGACCCCGCAAGCTGACCCGAGAGCAACCGATTCCAACCGAGTCGAGGCTGCCAAGGACGCGGAACCCCCGGCCAGATTCCACAACTGATCCTCCGCACCAGCGGGCAACAAGCTCAACCAAACCCACCAGGAAAAGGACCACGTGATGCCGAGCCGGTCCCAGACCCAAGCCCTTGCACGACGCGGCGCGCTACTCGCGCTCTCGTTCCTGGCAGCAGCAGCCCTCCTCTTCGCCACATCGAGACTGGCGGCGGCCCGCACCGCTCCCACCGCCGCGAGAACGGCCAGTGCCGCCGGCGCCTGCGCAAAGCAGGCTCGTTCCTCAAAGCGACGCACGAAGAAGCTCAGCCACTCCAAGCGCGCGCACCCCAAACGCAAGGTGACCAAGAGGACCAAGCGCCACGGCTCATCGACCTGCACCCACGGGACCGCCCCCAAGCCAACTCCGCCTCCGACGCCGCCTGCGTCATCCGCGGGCTCCCAGCCCGAAGAAGCCGCCGGCGCCGCGCCGGCGACACCGGTTTCCCCGGCGAGCCCGGAGACACGCGCGAACTGCACCCTCGTCGCCGCACCGAACGGCTCGGACACGAGCGGCAAAGGCACGACGGCGAGCCCCTACCAGAGCGTCGCCAAGCTCGACCACGCCCTGGCCCCGGGGCAGACGGGCTGCCTGCGAGGCGGCACGTACGGAAACACCAAGACTCAGGAGCGCCTCAGCACCAACGGCACCGCTTCCAAACAGATCACGATCACGTCCTATCCTGGCGAACAGGCGACCGTCGTCGGATGGGTGGAAATCGCCGGTAACTACACGACGGTCTCGGGACTCCAGATCGACGGATCGAACACGTTCCTGGTCAAGCCCGGTGGCTCGCCCTGCCCCAAGCCCGCCACGGTCTCACAGCCACTGGTCATCGCAGGCACGGGCGACATCTTCGAACGGAACAACTACTACCAGTCGGTCGCGGGTCTGCGCAGCAGCGCTATCGGCGTCGGGTTCTGGGGCAAACCCGACAACACCATCATCCGCTTCAACAGGATCCACGACGTCGGCCAGTGCACGCAGCACGACCACCTGATCTACCTCGCGTCGGGGAACAACGTTCAGATCTACGACAACTGGATGTACGACGACCACAACGGCTTCGGCGTCACCCTGTACTGGCAGCCGACCAACGCGCGCATCCACTCGAACGTGATCGACAGCGCCGGGGCGGGAATCAACCTCGGCGACACCACCGGCAGCACCACGAGCGGCAACCAGGCGTGGAACAACGTCGTCACCAACTCGGTCAGGGTTCCGAGCGACAGCGGCGGAACACTTCAGGGCGTGCTCGTGATGTGTGCGAGCCTGAACCCTGGCAGCACGGGCAACAAGGTGTTCGACAACGACTCCTTCAACAACCCGGACGGGATGGAGGCGGTCACGAACTGGCTCACCGCAGAACAGATCTCGATCTACGGCAATATCTCGGCCAACCCGCAGTTCGTCAACGCCCAGAGCCACGACTACGCAGTCGCGTCCGGGAGCCCAGTCGCCACATGGGGGCTCTGGAACGGCGAAGCAGCGTCATGAAAGATCCGGCGGGTCGCTCCGCGGAGCGGCTCCGCTACCACTATGAGGTCGAGCGCGAGCTGTCGGACCGTCTGCGCGGAGCAACGCGCGAGCAGCGCACCTCGCTCTACAGCGAGGTGTACGACGAGCTGTTCCGGCGCGTGGAGGACCATCCGCAGCTCGTCCTGAGATCGGACCCGGCCGCCCGCGCGGCTTGGGTGCGAAGCGAGTCCGACCTCCTCCGCCGCTATCTGCCCGCCCGGAGGGCGTTCCTTGAGATCGGCGCGGGTGACTGTGCCCTGTCGCTGGCAATGACCCCGTACGCAGAGAAGGTCTATGCGATCGACGTCTCAGCCGAGATAGCCGGCAGATCGGCGGTGCCGTCGAACTTCGAGCTGGTGATCTCCGACGGTCGCGACATCCCCGTTCCGGCCGGGAGCATCGGCCTCGCCTACAGCAACCAGCTTATGGAGCATCTGCATCCGCAGGACGCGGAGGAGCAGCTGCGCAACATTGCGGCCGCGCTGGAACCGGGCGGGGCATACATCTGCGTCACACCCAATCGCCTGAGCGGACCACATGACATATCCGCCCTGTTCGACGACGCGCCCCGGGGCTTTCATCTGCGGGAGTACACAACCGGTGAGCTTCGCTCCCTGTTCCTCGCATGCGGTTTCCGACACGTGGGAGCGTTCGCCCGCCTCAGGCACTGGGGCGCTGAGCTTCCCGCGGCGCCCGTCGTCGCGCTCGAGCGCGTACTCGATCAGCTCCGGCCCGACCTGAGGCGCAGGGGCGCGCGGCTGCCCCTGGTCCGCAACGTTCTCGACGCCGTGATCGCGCACCGGTAACGCACCACCCGAGATGGGTCGATGGCCAGTCGAGCTGCAAACGGCCTAGCCGGCCGAACGATGCGCGGGATGTACTGGGCCTACGGCTCGTACGTCGGGCTGCGCCTGATGACGCTGTTCGCTACTGCGATCCTCACGCGCCTGCTTTCGCCGAAGGACTTCGGCATCGTCGCCGTCGCGACGACGCTGATGGCCTTTCTCGACGTGCTCAGGGGCCTCGGCGTCAGCCAGGCCCTGGTGATCGCACCCGAGGGCGAGGTGACCGAACAGGCGGACACGGCGTTCGCCCTGAGCGTCGTGATAGGCGCGGTCCTGATGGTGGTCGCCGCCGCGCTCGGACCGCTCGCGGCCAAATTCTTCCACCAGCCGATGCTCGTGGCGGTGATGCCCGTGCTCGGCACGACCTTCTTCATCCTCGGGCTCTCCTCCACCCACTACGCGCTGGCCATGAGGTCGATCGACTTCCGTTCGCGGACGGCCGCCGAGCTCGTCGACGGAGGCGTCCGGGGTGTCGCCGGGATCGTGCTGGCGTTCTCGGGCGCCGGGGTGTGGGCCCTGGTCCTCGGCTATGTGGCCGGGAACATCGCGATGACCGCGGTCCTGTGGGGGCTCATACCGTGGCGGCCGCACCGGCCCAAGAGCTTCAGTGGCCTGCGCACACTCCTGAGCTTCGGCGGATATATAACCGGGATCGGGGTGATGGCAGCGTTCCTCACCCAGTTCGACAACCTGGTGGTCGGCCGCATCCTCGGCGCAACCGAACTCGGCTTCTACTCGATCGCCACAAAGATTCCAGGCCTCTTCATCCTCAACATCGCCGTCGTGGCGGGCCAGGTCCTCTTTCCGGCTTTCGCGATGCTCGACACGGAGGCGCTGCAGCGCGGAATCATCACATCATTCCGCTATGTCGCGACAGTCGTGTTCCCCCTCACTGCGTATCTGATCATCCTCGCGGAACCGGTCACGATCGGGGTGTTCGGCCCCAAGTGGCAAGGCGCCGTCGACGCTGCGCGGGTGCTGTGCCTGTGGGCGGCGATGTCGCCGATCAGCATGGTCTGCGGGAACGCGTTCATGGCCCAGGGCCGCGCGCGGCTTCTGTTCTTCCTGGCGATCCCGCAGGCGATCGCGCTGGTCATTGGCTCGTTGGCCGCCGCACCTCACGGGATAGTCGCGGTCTCGTGGGTGCAGGCGGGGATCGCGATCGTCGCGCAGGCCGTCACGCTCGTGATCGCCAAGCGGATGTTCCAGTTGAGCGTGCGCAGCCTCCTCGGAGCATTCAGCCCGCCGCTTCTGGCATCGGCGGGACTCGCCATTGTTCTCGCTGTGGTGCTGCTCCTCTTCAAGGCCCCCTGGCCGACGATGATCGCGGGCGCGATCAGCGGAGCTCTCGTGTATTTCGCTGTGCTGCACGCGCTCGCGCCCGACCTGCTCCCGGGGATCCGGGAGCTGGCCTTCACCCGCAGCCGCGGCGGCGGATCTTGAGCTCCGTGCCCCCGACTCCAAAGGTGAGCGTGCTCATGCCCGCCTACAACGCCGACGCGACGATCGCCGCTGCGGTCGCGAGCGCGCTCGCTCAGAGCCTCGGCGACGTCGAGGTGATCGTCGCTGACGACGCGTCGAGTAGCCCGGCCGCGGCAGCCCTGACCGAGTTCAGCGACGACGCCCGCCTGCGCATCGTCCGCAGACCCCGCAACGGCGGAGTGTCCGCGGCCCGGAACAGCGCGCTCGCTGTCGCCCGGGCTCCCCTGGTGGCCCAACTGGACGCCGACGACCTGTGGCGCCCGGATCATCTCGAGCACCTCGTGCCATGCTTCGCCGATCCGGCGGTCGGCCTGGCATACGCGAACGTCGACATCGTCGGATTCGCCGGATCTGACCGATGGATCGCGGAACGCACCCCCGACGACGGTCTGCCGTCGTGGATCAGCGACCGCTCCGACCACCCGGTCAACGACCTAAGGCGGCTGTACAGGGGAAACCCGATCCCGGCGCCGGCAGTCGTGATGCGTACCGTCGCACTTCGCGATGTCGGCGGCTACCCGCAGTGGCTCGGAGTGGGCGAGGAGTACTACGTATACATCCGGCTGCGCCGTGCAAACTGGCGATTCGCCTACGTCGACCGCCGATCTGCCACATACCACTGGCCCGAACCGGGTAGAGGTGCGACATTCAACGCCCGCCGCAACGCCCGGGAGGAGGCAAAGCTCTTCGCGGTGCTCTCACTCACCTCTCGCCCCGAACGCGCGATCCTCGCCCGCTTGGCCGGAGAGATGACAGATGTGGTCAAGACGCATGTGCCTGTGACCAGGGCGATCGGACGTCGTACGCGGAGCGCGGCTCAAGCCCTCAGGGCCAGGGGACGATAGACCCGTGATGCCATCAAAAGCAGTAGCGAGACAACTGATGCAGGTCCTGAGCCGAGCCGTGGGGTCGGCTACCGTATAGGCCATGGCGATCGACGCCGAAATTGGGCTGCCCGGCCCTCCGACGCCGCCTGAGCAGGCGTTCGGGCCCTACCTCCGAGCCATCCGCCGCCACTGGCTGCTTGTGAGCGCGGTCACCCTCCTGACGGCCGCGATCGCAACGATCACCGTGATCCGCAGCAGCCCGAGCTATCAGGCGAGCGCAACGGTGCTGGTCTCGCCCGTGCAGCAGGGCGACCCGAACTTCGCCAGCACCGGCGTCGTCACCGAAAGCGGGGAACCCGCACGTACGGTGCAGACCGCCGCATCACTGGTCAATTCGCTGCCTGCTGCCCAGAACACGGCGAAGGCGCTGGGACACGGCGCCACGGCCGCCGGGGTGCAGAGCGCCATCAGCGTCATTCCCCGCGGCCAGAGCGACGTGCTTGAAGTCACAGCACAGTCGGACTCCGCTGCGGCAGCCGCGCGCCTGGCGAACACGTTCGCACGTGAATCCGTCGCATACCGCGGCACGGTCGTCTCCCGCAACATCTCCTCACAGATCGAACAGCTCAGCGCCCGGTTCAAAGAGATCTCCGGCACCGGCGTCGGCGAAACGAACCTCGCGCAGCAGCTGGCAACCCGGATCGCTGCGTTGCGCGCAGCGCAGGCCGGCGGAGGAGACCCGACGCTCTCGGTCAGCGGCCTCGCGGTCAACGGAAGCTCCTCCGGCGGGGCACCGCACTGGCTGATCGTGATCCTCTCGCTGGTCGGCGGGTTCGCGATCGGCAGCGTTGCCGCCCTCGCGGTCGAGTTCTTCAACCGCAGCGTCGGCGACATCGACGAGATCGAAACGCTCTTCCCGGTGCTGGCCACCGTACCCAAGGTCGCACGCTCCGGACGCGGCGGCACCATACGCCCGAACGCATTCCCGCCCGCTGCCTTCGAGCAGATCCGGATGCTGCGCGTTCAGCTCTCAAAACGAGAGCGCTCTCCCGTAATCATGCTGACGAGCGCAGACCCCGGGGACGGGAAGACGACACTCGCGGCGGCGCTCGCAGCATCGTTCGCCGAGGCCGGTGAGCGGGTGATCCTGATCGACTTCGATTTGCGCAAGCCCGACCTGGCGCGCCTACTAGGGCTCGAACGGCGGCGTTCGACAAGGCCTGGTCGACCGCGACCTCGACGACCTGCTCGTCGACGTCCCGGACCTACCGGGCGTCCGCGCGCTGCCCGCCGGCCAGGTGGACCCGACCCAGTTCGCTCCACTGCTGGCGCGACTGCCCCTGCTCCTGGATGAAGCCGTCGCCAGCGCTGACCGAGTGGTCGTCGATGCAGCACCTGTTGGCGCCGCTTCAGAGACGATCCAGATCGCGGCATTGTGCGATCAGATAGTCCTGGCCGTGCGCCCGCGCCACACCGACCGCCAGCGCCTTGTGATGGCAGCAGACCTGCTCTCGCGTGCGGGCGCGCCCGTCGTCGGAGTGGTTGCCACCCAGAGCGCCGTGGAGACGGGCGGCTACGGCTACGGGTACGGCTACGGATACGCGGCCGGAGACCAGCCGGAGCCCGGCGAGGCCCTCCCGATGAGCGCGACGCCGGCGCGTTCACACGGGCGCTGAGCCACCCAAGGCAGGGTGGTGTACGGATGCACGCGACATCCGACGGCATTTCGCCCGCCACGGCAACGGCGCAGGCCACGGTTGACGTCCTTGCCGTGATCGACCACCTGGCCCTCGGAGGCGCGGAGATGCTGCTGGGGCAGTTTGCGGCGGCAGCGCCGGGCGCGGGGATAAGGCTGCAGGTGGTTCAACTCGAAGACCGGGACGGGAGCCCCGCGGCAGCACCCCTGATCGACGCCGGCGTGCAACCGGTGAGCCTGAAACTCGGCGGCCGTCCGAGCGTGCACGATGTGCGAGCGCTCCGGAGCCACATTCGGGCGGTCAAACCCGACATCGTCCACACGCACCTGGGCACCGCCGACTTCATCGGCGGGATCGCGGCGCGTTCCCTGGGAGTCCCCGCCGTGGCCACTATCCACGCCGTCAGGCAGCGAAATTCCGGAATGACGCGGGCCAAAGACGCCGTCTTCACCTTCAGCCAGCGGTGCTGCGCAGCACGCGTGATCGTGGTTTCCGACAGCGCGCGACGCGCGTATCTTCGGGAGAGCCCCGGCATGGAGGACCGGGTCGTGAGGATCTACAACGGCGTTGACTTTCCGGCGGCGCCCGGTAGCGGTGCGGCCGTGCGAGCAGAGTTCGGCCTGGCACCGGACGACCTGGTCGTTGGGATGGTCTCCGCTCTGCGCCCGGAGAAGGGTCATGACGTCGCGCTGCGCGCGATCGCGCTGCTTCGCGAGCACTTCCCGGAGGTGCGCCTGCTGATCGCGGGCCGGGGCGCCTACGCCGAGGAGCTTGCGCGTCTCGCTGCGCCGCTCGGCGAGAGCGTCGTGCTCGCGGGAGCCCGCACGAACGTCGCGAGCGTGTTCGACGCGCTCGACGTCTGCCTTCACCCCTCGCGAATGGATGCTTTCCCGACGACCCTCATCGAGGCGCTCGCGGCATCCGTTCCGGTGCTCGCCACAGCCGTCGGCGGCATTCCGGAGATCATTGACGATGGGAGCACCGGGGTCCTCGTCCACGCTCCCCCGAGTCCAGAGGAGATTGCGCTGGCGCTCGGCAGCCTGCTAGCAGACCCTGTGCGCCGCGTCGCCCTCGCCGCGGCCGGCCGCGTCGCGTATGAGGATCGCTTCACCGCCGGCCCCTGGGCACAGCGAACGCGCGGCCTCTACGACGAGGTGCTCGCGGAATCCCGCACCGGGCCGGTTCCCCGACTTCGCCAGCGATCCTCATGAGCAGCATCTCCACATCCCCGCGGGCTTCCCGCTGGGGTTCCGCGCCTGTCGCCGCGCCGCGCGGGGCGCGCTGGATTCCGGCCATTCCTCCTTCGCTCATCGCGGGAACGGCGCTGGTCGTCGCGGTCGTGGCCGGGCGGTTCCTCGCGGACGGCCGGATGTCCCTCGCGGCAGCGCTGGTGCTGGGGGTCTGCTACGCGCCGCTCGCCTTCCTCGACCTGACGATGGCGCTGGCGATCTACGTGGCGATCCTGTTCATCCAGGACATCGCGGCACTGAGCGTGGGCCCGAACTCCATGGGCGTCCTGGTCTTCCTCGGCTGGATCGGCACCCTGTTCACTCGCAGCGCGCGGCTGGGCATCCTGCGCGAAAACTCGAAACTCCTGCTCGCGCTGGGTCTGTTCGCGCTCTGGCTGACCTTGTCGGTGGAGTGGGCCGGGAACGCCACGGAGGCCGGGAACGGACTCGAGACATGGCTGATCGCGATCGTGGCCTTCGTGCTGGTCCTCACGACACTCCACACGCCGCGCGACGTCGCGACCATCGCGGTCGCCTTCATCGTCGGCGCAGTGCTGTCGGTGCTGTTCGGGCTCTACAACGGAGCCTTGACCGCGTCTGCCACGAGCGCCAGCGAAAGCGCGCTCCAGAGCCGCTTCACCGGCGGCGGAGGCGACCCCAACGTCCAGGCGGCAGGCTTCCTCGTGGCGATCTTCCTCTGCGCGGGTCTGTGGAGCCTGGCGCGGCGCGGCGCGACCCGTGTCGCCCTGGTTCTTGCGTTCATCACCGTGACGATCGGCTTCTTCGCGACCCAATCGCGTGGCGGCATGCTCGCGCTCGCCTTCGCCGCTCTCGCCGGGTTCGTCCTGCTCCCGAGCCAGCGCAAGCGCCTGCTGGGCCTCGCGGCCGCAGCGTGCGTCGGCCTTGGGGTCATCGCGGTGGTAAACGCCGGTGCGATCGCGCGCATGACGGACTTCGGCGGCGGCTCAAGCGGGCGAGATGACCTTTGGGCGGTCGCGTGGAGGGTCTTCCAGGACCACCCCTGGTTCGGCATCGGAATCAGCAACTTCCAGACCGTCGAGCCGAGATACACGCTGAAGTCGGGCGTGCTCACCCGAGTTGATCTCGTCGCAGAAGCGCCGCATCTGGTCCACAACGTGTACCTGCAGCTCTTGACCGAAACGGGAATTGTCGGGCTGCTGCTGTTCCTCGTCGTGATCGCAGGCTGCCTGCGCGCGAGCTGGCTGGCAGCCCGCCGGTTCGACGCGCTCGGACGCCCCGCCTACGGCGACCTGGCGAGGGCGAGCCTGATGGCGGCGGTCGCCATGCTCGCGGCCCAGTTCTTCATCTCGGACGGGGATGACTGGCGCCTGTGGATCCTGCTCGCACTGGGACCGGTCCTGCTTTCGATCTCGCGCAGAGGCTCCGCGGCTCCCGCGGGGACGACCCGGAGGAGGCTCAGCGCCCGCGCAGGGCCAGGAGTTCCGCGTAGAGGTCCGCGAAGCGGCCTGCGACGGCCTCGATCGAGTACGCGCTGAGCCGCTGCCTGGCGGCCTCGGCCATCGAAGCGGCCCGCTGTCGATCGGTTAGGATCTCAGCGAGGGCGCCCGCCAGCGCATTTGGGTCGCGTGGCGGAACCAGCAGGCCGCTGACGCCGTTCTCGACGACCTCGGGCAGCCCCCCGACCGCGGTCGCCACCAGCGGAGTGCCGTTGGCCATGCACTCGAAGACGAACAGCGGCAGCCCCTCGAAATCGGACGAGAGCGCAGCGACGTCGGCGCTCTCGATGATGCCCTCGGCATCGTCCCGACGCCCGAGGAAATGCACCTGGTCGGCGATCCCGAGCTCGCGCGCGCGGGCCTCGAGCATCGCCCGGCACTCGCCGTCGCCGGCAAGGACCAGGTGGGCGCCAGGGACGCGCGACAGCAGGATCGCATGCGCCTCGAGCATCACCTCGAGCGCCTTCTGCGGCCGCAGAACGGCCGCCACGGCAATCAGCGGCGTGTCCGCGGCCAGCCCGAGCTCGGAGCGGATGTCCGACACGGGACGCTCTGCGCGTGGAATGTAAGCCGTCGGAATGAACTGCACCTTCTGTGGACTGACGTGCTCGAGCGACACCATCCGCTCGGCGTCGAGCGGCGAGACGGCGATGAACCGAGTCGCCAGCGAGCCGATCACATGCCCGTCGAGCCACATCCGCAGCGAATCCCCCGAGTAGGACCAGGTGTGCTCGTGCGCCACGATCACGGGCACGCGGCACGCGCTCCCGATCAGCGCGCCCCACAGGTTCGATCCGAACTTATGGGCGTGCAGGACGTCAAAGCGCTCCCTGTGCAGGAGCGCAGCCAGACCGCCAAGGCGATGGACATCCCACTTCGCGCGTCTGTCGAGCATGAGGTGGGGAAGCCCTGAAGCGGCGATCTGCTTTTCAAACAGGTCATCGCCCTTGCGGGTTGTGCACAACCACGAGTCGATTCGGTCGCTCGGCAGGTTCTGGGCGAGACCCACCGCGAAACGCTCGGCCCCGCCCCAGTCGGCAGCCCTGTCCACGAGCGTGAGCACCCGGATCCGTCCGTCTGCAGCAGCTCTCGCACCGACTCCGACGCCGGCGGGAGACGCCGCACCGCCCGACACCGGGTCGCTCACTCCGCGGGACGGAAGAGAGCCACGACCGTGAGCATGAGGATCTTCAGATCTAGACCCAACGACCAGTGGGCGATGTAGTAGTTGTCCCACTCGACTCGTTCGACAAGGGAGGTGTTTCCGCGCAGGCCGTGCACCTGAGCCCACCCGGTGATCCCCGACTTGACGCGCTGGCGATCGGAGTAGCGGTTGACCTCGTGGCCGAACAGTTCGACGAACTCGGTCCGCTCCGGCCGCGGGCCGACGAGGCTCATGTCGCCCCTCAACACGTTGATCAGCTGGGGCAGCTCGTCCAGAGACGTCGCGCGCAGGAACCTCCCGACGCGCGTCCTGCGATCCTCGCCTTCTACGCCGCCGGGTGCCGTGTCGGCTGCCAGCAGGAAGTCAAGACCCGTGCTCGGCGCGGAACTCTCCTCGCTCTCGGGCACGACGTACATCGAGCGCAGCTTCAGCAAGTCGAACACCTTGCCGTCACGACCCACCCTGCGCTGGCGAAACAGCGCCGGTCCCGGGGACGTGAGGCGCACCGCGAGGGCAGCGCAGAGCATCAGGGGAGCTGTCACGGTCAGAAGTATCAGGGCCAGTACGCGGTCCATCGCGTGCTTGACCGCAAACTGGAATCCCCTCGGATCGATGGCCGTGAACGACATCAGGGGCATCCCTCCCACCGTGTCGTATCCGACCCGGTGGTTGATCGTGTCGAACATCCGGGGAACCACCGAAACCTCCAGCCCGAGTTCCTGACAGCGCTGGATCAGGCGGCTGACGCGGGCGTCAGCGACGGACGAGAACGCGACGATCAGGTGTTTGACGCCGGTGATGCGGACCGTGTCGTCCAGGTCCTCCACCGTGCCGAGCACCGGAACGACCCGGAGGCCCACATCAGTCACCGACCGCGGGTCCTCATCTAGAAAGCCGACCGGCACCAGACCATACTCAGGGCTGTTCTCCAGTCGCCTGGCGATCTGCGTGCCGACGGCGCCGGCGCCCATGATCAGAACGGGCTTGCCTACGAGTCGGTTCGCCCGCGCCCAGCGCTGGGCGGCCGACAGGAAGACTCGCCCGAATGCAACGGCAACCAGCGAGAAGACCCATGCGCGCAGCCACGGCGTCTGTTCCGGCACGTCGCCGTTCAGGAACTTGCCTATGACGGCCACCGCCATGGCGGCCACTGAGATCGCGCTCACAACAGGGAGGACCGAGTCAAGTACCAGCGCGCGCAGCCGGGTTCTGTACAGCGCCCTTGCATAGAAGAGAAACAGCACGAGCGGGGGAAGGGCGAGCAGGGGCGCGTTGATGGCGCTGACGTGCAGCGTGGCTGTGAGCCCCCCGAGCGAGACCACCACGGCCGCGCAGAGCAGCACCAGGTCGACCACCGGCCGCAGGATGGTCCAGCCCGAACCCTCCAGTGCCCACTGCAGCAGGGTCGAGAAGGACCGGGGGGACCTGCCCGCCAGATCCGTAGGGTGGGGAGCCTCGCGTGTCGCCTCGGTCCGAAGGTGGACCGAGTTGGCTGTGTTCTGTGTCAGCTGTGGAGTACTTGGGTTATCCATGGCGAACTTCGATGTCGAAGGGACCTAGGTATCTCTTCGGGGTGTTGGGGCGCGGCCTTGAGCGGCGACGCTGAACCCGCGAGGGCGCGAGACGCCCCGCGTAAGCAGTCCGGTCAGGAGCAGGCCGACGAGCACAACCAGCAGCAGCAGCTTGTTTCCCCCGATAAGACCCACCGCCTGCGCACCCGTCGACGAGCCCGCGAGAGTTTCAGCCGAGCGCCCCGGCGCCGTCGTGGGAGCCTTGGAGACCGGGGACTGGGAATGGCCGCTCGGGACTGCCGACCGCCGTGTACCCCCTCCAGGGGCCCCTCCGGAGGAGGGCTGAGCCGAGCGCGCCTTCCCCGTGGCGCCTGACGCCGGAGCCGATATCGAGCCTCCGCCCCCCGCCCCGCCGGAGCTCTGCCCCCCCGAGCCGCCGATCAGCGTTGCTCCGAGGATCACCTGACTGCCCGATCCCGGGCCCCCGTAGCCGCTGAGGATCGGGCCGACTTCCGCGGATGCAACCGCGGTGGACGAAAATACGAGAAGAACCAGCGACGCTGTCGCGGTGGTGGCTCTGCGGTTGATTGTCATGCGTCCCTGCCAGCCTTCCTGTGATCGGCGCGGGGTAGCCTCGCGTGGCATCCTTGCCGCCTGCCTACTCCAATGAAATTTATTGATGTTGTGGCCCGGTGCAGCCGCACGCGATCCCCGGCTAGCGGGCGGCATGGGGCCAATACCTAAGCTAGCGAAGCATTGATGGGATGTCGAGCCTGGGTATCCCGCTTGCGAGAGATCTGGGCTGCGGATTTATACGGTCATCGAATCTGTTCTGCTGATTGCAAGATTGCGCGGTTCAGCCCGGCGATACTGATGACGCGCCCGGACCTGACCGCCGCCAGCGCGCGCACTGCGACTTCGTCCCGCGGATTGAGCCTGACCGCCTGCTCGAGCAGCGCCAGCGAGACGGCGCGTTCGCGGCTCGCCGAGGCGATCGCCCCCAGCTCCAGCGTGGCGTAGGAGTCGCCCGGCGTGCGCGCCAGGGCGGCGCGGAAATCGGACCGCGCCCGCTCCAGTTCATCCCTTCGCAGAGCGATGCTGCCGGCGAGGGCATACGGCTCGTCCGTGAGCGGGTCCAGTCGGGCTGCCTCCTGCAGGCGGGCGTACGCCGTCCCAGGGGCCTTCTCCCACACCCCGGTCGCGCTCTGAACCTCAAGTTCGCTCACCCAGGGCGCAGCCAGCGAGATGGCAGCCAGCACCGCGACGGCGCCGCCGGCGACGATCAGAACCCTCCGCCGCGAGGAGTGCCCGCCGGTCGAGGATCCCGCACTGGCGTTCGAACGGGGCGCCAGCGCGCACGAGAGCCCGAGCATCGCGAAAGCTGGGGCGCCCAGGCCGGCGAACTCCCAGAACCAGTCGAAGGACCCGTGTACCGCCCAATAGCCGAACCCGGCCAGGGCGGCGGCGGCGACCTCTCGCCCGAGGCCGTCCGGCCCGCGTATCGCCCGCCACCCACCCAGCAGCGCTGCTCCCAGTCCGACCAGCGCCAGCAGGGCACCGACAAGCCCCGTCTCGACCAGAGTGCGGATCTCAACGCTGTGCGGATAGCGCGGCGTCTCCAGTGAGCGGCCATGAAGCAGGTACTGCTGCTGGAAGTTGTCCACCCCGACGCCCACGAGCGGGTGAGCCGCGAATTCGTCAAGCGCGACGCGATAGAAGTCGTAGCGGTTGCTGCCGAGTCCGCTCGCGAGCCGTCCTCCAGGGCCCGTCGTGGAGGCGTATCCACCCTTGAAGCTGTGCCACGCGTTGCTGATCCTTTTCTCCGGATTGCCGATCACGGCCAGCGCCGCGACCGCTCCGGCGGCAATCCCAACCAAGACGACGGCGCGGAGCGCCGTGCTCACGCGGCGCTGCGAGCTCTCGGACAGGACCACACGCTTGCTCAGCGCCGCATAGAGCGTGACCACGAGCCCGACCCCAACGGCACCGATGAAGCTCGCGAGGACGGCATCGTGCACATAGGAGGCCTGGACCTCGCCGCCGGCGAGCCTGTTGCCCACCCTCAGGACCGAGGGAGCCGCGGCGGCAACCCCCAGAGACACCGCCGCGAGCACGCCGAGGGTGCGCATCCGTTGCGGAAGGACCGCGAGCACCAGCACGATCATCACGGGTGTCGCGTACAGGGACCCGCGGCTCTGGCTCAGCAGCGCGACGTCGGCGAGCAGTACCGCCCCGCCCGCGAGGAAGCCACGCAGGGCAGCGGGCAGCCGCGCGCTCCGCGCCAGCAGAAGTGCAGGCCAGAAGGCCATCAGCCACTGGGCGGCGTTGGCGTTGGGGTAGCCGGAGGGATAGTTCAGACGGCCTTCGGGAAAGACCACCTCCAGTGAACCTCCACCGGACGCGTTCACGTGGAGCGCGGCGACAGCCGCGAGGACGATCATCGCGCTCGTCCAGCACACGAGCAGCAGCGCCGCGGTGGGCCCCCGCTGCTGCCAGCAGGCGAACAGCGCAAAGACGAGCAGGTACAGCAGCGTGCGGTTTGCGCCTTCCCAGGCATCGCCCGCCACATTCGCCCACAGGATCGACAGGTAGCTCAGGGCGGTGTACCCGGCCAGGCAGGCGAGTGAGACCCGCACCGTCAGCGGCACCTCGCTCAGGCGCAGGCCGATGATGCCGACGCTCATCAGCACGAGCGCGAGGATGATCAGAGCACCAGGGCTCCATTGCGTGACCGGGTAGCCGGCATGATCGCTCGCCCACACGATGAAGAGGACCAGCGCCGCGAGCGCGGGTACCGTGGCGGGAGCTTCGCGCAGCGACCCGAGCGCCCGCTCCTGCAGTCCTGAACCGCGTCTGAACCCAGCTGCTGTCGGTCGCTGCGCCATCGTCTCAGCCGCCCGTGGCCCGCTGAGCCGCGGCACATTCTCTCAAGATGTCGAGGCGCCCTGTGAGCGCAGACGAGGGGCGGATGTCAAGGGGGAAACGGTCGTACGGCGTGCCGGTTGTGGAGGCACACAAGATATCGGCGGCGTCCGCCCCCAACTTAGCCCGGGGCGAGAACTCCCCGGGATGAGGAACAGTGTCTGCCTGCCCTCGAGTCAGGCCAGGCCCCGACGACCGGCGCCGAGCCGAGGCCCCGAAGGACCTTCGGCCCGGCGCGAGTCTCCGTCCGGGACAGAGACCCAGGAGCTATTTCTTCCTTCTCTTGATGCGTGCCCGCTTCGCATTGGGCGTGCGTCGGTGTGACTTGACTGCCGACGCCTTGCCCGCGAGGGCGACTGTTGCGCGACCGCCCCACCAGTAGCCCCACCGTTTCCTCGTCGGCGGCGTTATGGGAGACGTCGTTTTCGGCGGCGTCACGGGAGAGGTCGTTTTCGGCGCTTCGACGGGAGGGGTCGTTTTCGGCGCTTCGACGGGCTGCGTCGTCACGGGCGGCGTTTCGACAGGCTGCGTCGTCACGGGCGGCGTTTCGACAGGCTGCGTCGTCACGGGCGGCGTTTCGACAGGCTGCGTCGTGACGGGCGTTTCGACCGGTGGTTCACTTTTCGACTGGGGCTGCGCGGTATCCGGCCCGTAGCCCAGGCAAGGCGAACCTGACTGAAGCGTGTATTCGTGGCTCGCGCCGTTGGTGTAGAGCGGGTTGGTGCTGGTTTTGTTTTCAGTTGCCGTGAAGGCACCCGCCTCGATTTCGCCGGACTCGTTCCCGTACAGGCAGTTTTTCGTCGCGACGTCTCCGGTTCCGGGTCCAGCCGAGCCGATGCCGTAGTCCGCCATCCCGCGAGGGCTGGTGGAGTTGGTGATGATGTTCCAGGCAACGTAGTTGTTCTTGTTGTTGCCGAACCAGACTCCAGCTCCGTTGCGATCGATGATGTTGTGTTCGGCCACGGCCCCTTCGCCACCGCCGTAGAACATGACTCCGTTGCGGGAGTTTTCGTAGATGTAGTTGTTCTTGATGACGGTCTTGCGGGCGTAGTCGTAGACACCGTGCGAATGCCAGCCCCATTCTTCGTTTACAACCGGGAAGCCGGTTGAGGCCGATTCGACGGTCGGTCCACAGTTGTGGATCCGGTCGTGTTCGATCACGTTTTCTTCGCCCCAGCCGGAGGAGCCTCCGCCGAGGTTCAGGCAGATGTTGGTGTCATCGCTGCTGATTTCGTCGTACGTGAAGGCGTCGCCTTTGCCGCCGAGTGCTATCTGCACCGCGGTTTCGGGATAGGGCGTACCTGGGCTGCACTTACCGGTGCCGCTGACGACCTCGCCAGGTACCTCGTTGCCTTCGGCGTTCCAGCAGATCCACGGCTTCGGCATCGACCAGTTGAAGTTCAGGTGCGTGAAGATGACGTAGTTGACGCCGTAGTTGAGGGCGAGGCTGTGGGTGATCGTGGCCGGTTCGCTGGGGTTCGTGGAGGTGATGGTCACCGGAGCTGCTTCGGTGCCGTGGGTTTCCCCGCCGTCAAAAGCGAGGTTCCGCGTGCTGTCGAACGTCTGTCCGGATTGCAGACATCCTGTCTGGCCGGCCGCAAGGGAAGTTGCGAGCTTCCTGAGTGTCAGGAAAGGCGCCGATTGTGTTCCCGTGTTCGAGTCATTTCCAGTAGTGGACGCGTATAGGCTGCAGCCGGTTGAGGCTGCGGCGCGGGCGGGCTGCGTCCCTAGCCACATAACAGGGCCCGCGATCGCGAGCGCGGCGACCAACGCCGTCTTCGCGATCTGGGAGCGGGTTCGCGTGTAGCGCCCGCAGGCAGGGGGTTGCATGGTGTGCTCCTTCGGTAGCTCGACAGACCGCTTGGGGGCGGCCTCGTGGCTTTGCGTCCCCGCCTTACGACGGGTTTGCCTTTATCGAGAGCCGGATATGAACAGAGCCCGAGGGCTGTGTTGGCTGCGACTCTGCCTTCCCATCGACAGCCGGGAACGTCGCTAAAGCCGGCGCACCGAATGACGGACAACCGTCCGCGGGAACCGCCGGCTGGGGATCAACCGCGGATGATCAGCCTTTGGGCACACGGTCGGAGTCGAAGGCGACGCTCCCAAGCGCTCGATCCCCTCCGGCGAGGTGGAATCGAGGGCCCGCTTCACGATCAGCGCCGTAAGCACCCCACTCGGGTGCCGCGGCCGGCGCGAGAGCCGGGACCGTGGCCGTATGATCCCTGTCCGTGTCTCCGGTGGACGAGAACCATGCCGTACGTGCGAGTGACGCCGCTGGTTCCGTCAAGGGCGCCGAGGCAGTTCGCGACGGGGTGCCGACCGACGCTGAGCGACACAACATGTCCGTCTGGCGCGACGGCTCCTTCGTGCGAGATTACGCCAGCAGCGAGCTCGTGCCGGCCGAGCAGCGGATCCTCTCCGGTCACGGCGAGGAGTTCGGCGGCCGCGTCCTTGAGCTCGGGTGCGGCGCAGGCAGGCTGACGGGCCATCTCATACAGCTCGGAGGTAACGTCCACGGCCTGGACATCTCCCCCGCCATGGTCGACTACTGCCGCGCCCACTATCCGGGCGCCACGTTCACCGTCGGAGACCTGCGAGAGCTGTCTGCGTTCGCAGACGGCTCACGCGACGCGATCGTCGCGACGAGCAACGTGCTCGATGTTCTCGAGGACGAGGACCGACGCCGCGTCCTGGGTGAGGTCAGGCGCATCCTGCGGCCTGGCGGGCTGCTGGCGATGTCCTCGCACAACCGCGAAGTGATCCCGACCCTGAAGAAGCCATGGGACATCCGCGCACGCGATCCGCTCCGGATGGCCGGCAGACTCGCCCTGGCGCCCTCGCGCATGCGAAACCGCCGCCGCCTGCGGCCGCTCGAGCGGTCCGAGGCCGACTATGCGCTCGCGAACGACAGCGCCCATAACTTCACTCTCGTCCACTACTACATAACGCCGGATGCCCAGCGGCGACAGCTTGCCCAGGCGGGACTGCAGCCGATCGAGACCCTGCGAAGCGACGGCGGTGTGCTCGAGGAGTCAGATCGCGCCCCGGACTGCTCAGAAGTCCATTACCTCGCCCGCCGGCCCGCGGGAGACCAGAGCTAGCGACGTGGACGATCAGGCTGACCTCGTCCGCTTCTACGACGAGGCGTACTCGCACGGGCCCGCCGAGGGCGCGCTGTACGCGCGCTGGAGGGCACTCGGAGCCGTCGGCAAGGCCGAGCACGTGATCGCCCTCTGCAGGCGCGCCGACATCTCTCCGCACAGCACCCTGGAGATCGGCTGCGGAGACGGCGCGCTGCTGCTCCAGCTGGGCCGCATGGGCTTCGGCGGCACCCTGCACGGAGTCGAGATCACCGAGCGGGCGGTCGAGATAGCGAGCTCGCGCCCCGAGATCGAGTCGGTCGAGCTCTACGACGGCCTGCATCTACAGGCCTCCGACGGCCAGTATGGGCTCGCCGTGCTCTCACACGTACTCGAGCACGTCCCCGATCCCGCGCCGCTGCTCGGAGAGGCCAGCCGCGCCTGCGGGCCGGTGGTCGTCGAGGTTCCGCTCGAGGCGAACTGGTCGGCGCGGCGGGCGCATAAGCGTGAGCACGCGGCCGAGGTCGGGCACCTGCAGCGCCTGGATCGCGACGCCATGCGCGAGATCGTCGCCCGCGCGGGCCTGCGGGTGGCAGGCGAGCTCGAGGATCCGCTGCCGCTCAGGGTCCACCTCTTCTTCGCAGACACGCGCGCATCGCGGATCGCTGCGCGCCTGAAGTGGGCCGTGCGGGCCGGTCTTCACAGGGTCGCTCCCGGTCTGGCCAGGCGCCTGTTCACGGTTCACTACGCCTGCCTGTGCGTGCCCGCGCCCTCCTAGCCCGCCCGGGAAGGCCGGCCGCGCCACCATCTCATGGCGAGAGTGCTATCTAGGTAGCTTGGTATCAGTAGTTCGGAGCAGCAGGCGCCCGGGCGGCGCCCTCACCACCAAGGGGAGAGCATGGCCACTGCACCACCGAAGAAGCCGGCCGACCGGGACGTTGCATCACTGCCGGCCGACGCGATCTCCTACGAGGACCTTTACGCGCGCTGGGAGCGCGGCAACTGGTCGGCGATGGACCTCGACTTCACCGAGGACGCACGCCAGTGGCGCGAGGACTTCACGGAGTTCGAGCGCACGGCGGCACTGTGGAACTACTCGCTCTTCTTCTGGGGCGAGGACGCGGTCGCCGACAACCTCTCGCCCTATATCGACGCGGCCCCGCGCGAGGAGCAGAAGTACTTCCTGACCACCCAGCAGGTGGACGAGGCGCGCCACGCCGTCTTCTTCAAGCGCTTCATGAAGGAGGTATGCGGCGTCGGCGACGGCTCGGCCGCCGGCGGCCTGAACGCGATCAGGCCCCAGCTGACCGTCGGCTTCCGCAGGATCTTCGACCGCCTGGACACCATGGCCGACGAGCTGCGGGCCGACAGGTCCCGAGCCAATCTCGCGGCGGCGGTGACCCTCTACCACATCGTCATCGAGGCATCGCTGGCACAGCCGGGGCAGCACTTCATCTGCGACTACCTCGAGAAGCGCGACCAGCTGCCCGCCTTCCGGCAGGGGATGGAGAACATCGCCGCCGACGAGCAGCGGCACATCGGCTTCGGCGTCAAGCTGCTCGCCGACCTGAACCGGGAAGACCCCGTCGGCGTGCCGAAGGCGGTCAGCCGGATGCTGCGTGAAGTGACCCCGTTCACCTCCCAGGTGCTGATGCCCCCCGGCTGGGATGAAAGCTACGTAACGGTCTTCGGCTCCACGCTCGACGAGGTCGGGGTCGAAGGGCTGACCTCGATGACGACGAAGCTGCGCTCAGCCGGCCTCGCTGCCGAGACTCTGCCGGGGCCGGCGCTACTGCCGCCCGGCCTGAGCAACCTGGAGATCTCCCAGCGCGGGCGCGCACTGGCCAAGTCCGGCGTCACCGGCGTTCGCCAGGGCCCGACGCTGCGCGACCGCGAGACGCAGGAGCTGCTGTTCGACACGATGGCCCGGGCGGTCAACCCGCAGCACGGGCTCCCCGAGCCCACGGTGTTCCAGTGGGAGTTCATCGACCCGGACATCCCGACATGGCACCTCACCGTGAACAACGGGTCCACCGTCGCCCATGAGGGCGCGGCGGCCGGCGCGGACGTGCGGCTGCGCGTCTCCTACCAGGACTGGGTCGACATCGTTGGTATCGTTGGTGAACGCCTGGACCCGCGGCGGGCGATGGCGACCGGCAAGCTGCGCCCGCGCGGCAACCCGCTCACCATCACGCGCCTGAGCAAGATCTTCCCCGGCGGCTGAGCCGCCGCCCACCTCTATCCGGGCGAGAACTCGCGCGCGGCCGCCGCAAGCGCGGCCGGTTTTGCGGCTGATGCGCTCACCGCAGGGCGCGTGGCGGCGGCCCGGGCGGAGGACTGCGCGCGGGACGTTTCCTGGCTGGCGGCCGGCGCGGACCGTGACTCGAGCCCGAACTCCCGGTCGGCCCTGGCGGCGGGCGCGAGCGACGAGTGGGGGCCGGCATGCGCGGGGCTCGCCGCAGCCGCCGGGCGGGGCAGTGGCGCTGACGCGGCGATCAAGACGGAGCTCTGGGCGAGCGGCCGCCGCGCGGGCTGCCGCGCGGTGAGCACCATGAGCATCGCGGGGGGCGCTCGCGTGACCCTGACCGAGGGCGATGCAGCCCGCGCCGATCGTGAGCGTCAGCAGGCACCCGGCGGCGAGCTTGGCCCCGACAGCACCACCGGTCAGCATCCAGCCGCCGCCCGCTCCCGCGGCGGCCACACCTGGGGCGGCGCCCGCGGCGGCGGAGCCGCCGCCGAGTCCCGCGCGCCCGATCCCTCCGGCGCCCGCGAGCAGGCCCGCCCCGACGCCCCACGGCAGCAGCACCGGCGGCAGCGCGGCAGCCAGGCCGCGCAGGGATGAGACGTAGGCACGGCAGGCCGGGCATTCGTCGCAGTGCAGCAGCGCAAGGCGGTGGCGCTCGCCGTCCGGGTCGAGCAGGCCATACGCCAGGCCGCGCATCAGCGACCCCTGCTCCTCGCACCAGCCGCCTGAGCGGATCGTCTCAACGAGCGCGCCGACCTTGCCCGCCACCCCGGGCCGGCCCGCACCGCGTCCCTCCATCAGCTTGCGCATCCGCGTCTCGCTCACGCCCATCCGCGCTGCGGCCTCCGACCGCGAGAGGCCCTGCAGATAGCAGAGCACCGCCGCCTCCCGCTCGCGGTCGTTGAGCTTTCCCCTGAAGCCCTCGAACAGCGATCGAAGCTGGGCGCGGTCGTCGAGCTCCGCCGCGATGTCGCGTTCATGGCATGTCTGCGTCCCCGACAGCGACGGATCGGAGGCTCGCTCCACGCGCAGGCGCGCCCGGTGCTCCTCGATCGCGCGGCGGTAGGTGACCAGCACCAGCCACCCTGCCGGGTTGGCGATGTCCTGGCCCTCGAGCAGCGCGGCATAGAGGCCCTGCCAGGCCTGCGCATAACAGGCCTCGAGGTCACCGCCGTCGAGGCTGAGGCCGCTGGTCCGAAGTTTTCCGCGCACGGCCGCGATCACGCGGCCCCGCATGCCCTGGAACTCCTGCTGGAGGAGTCGGTCGGCGCGGTAGCGCCTGAGGGCCAGAGGACTCAAGTGCACTGAGCTTACGCTGCGACCGCGCTGGCCTGCGACATTCACGCGCTCGGGGAGCCGCGCACCGCACGCCGCCGGCGAATGCGGATGCGGCACGTGCGCGCCTCGCGCCGAACTCGGCTAGGTTCCGCGCAGACAATCAGGCGAGGGTGGAAACGTGAGTGAGCAGGGCAGCGATTTCATCAAGGGTCTGTACGAAGCGTTCGGCCGGGGCGACGTGCCCTCAGTGCTGGGGGCATTCGCAGATGACATCCAATGGTTCGAGGCCGAGGGCATGCCGTATGGGGGTCTGCACCGTGGGCCCGATGCGGTGGTGCAGGGTGTCTTCGGCCCGATTTCCGAGGATGTCGAGGGGTTCGCGATCGTGCCCGAGGAGTTCGTTGGATCCGATGGAACTGTCGCCGCGGTCGTCCGTTACACCGGCACCGGAAAGGTGACGGGGAAGGCGCTCGACGTGCCCGTCGTGCACGTCTGGGATCTCCGCGACGGCAAGATCGTGCGCTTTCGCCAGTTCATCGACACGGTGAGGTTCGCCGAGGTCGTCCCGGCTACGGCGTCCGTCGCGACGAGCGGGTAGCTGGGCGCAGCACGCTGCTCTCGAGCGGCTGTACACACCGCCCATCGCATCCTCCACGGCTGGAGTTGCGAAGCGGGCTTTCATCAAGAGCATGAGCGGCTTCGAGTCGAATGTGCTCGCCAATCCAACGGAAAGGTCTCAAACCATGGCGTACCTTCTGACGCACTTCTGGCCCGGCGGAACCGAGGAGCAGTACCGCGCGACGCTGGCCGCCGCGGGGGCGGCCGCCGGCGGCCCGCCTCCTGAGACATTCCACGCCGCGGGGCTGGCTGAGGGCGGCTTCCTGGTGGCAGCGGTCTATGAGTCCAAGGAGGCGTGTGAGAACTTCGTGCACGAGACGCTGCTGCCGCTCATGCCGATAGAGGGCGGCCTGGTGGGCCCGCCCGAGGAGCGCGGCGCCACAGTCGTCAACCTCGTGGCGTAGCGCACTCTCCAGAGCCCGTGTGGCGCCGCGCGCGCCACGCGGGCTCTGTATTTCCGTGAGCGCGCCCACGTTCGAAGATGGCGTCCTCAGGGTGCGGGTACGGCGCCCGCCGGCTTGTCGCTCCCGGCGCTCTCACGCGTGAACTCCTCGATCTGCTGCAGGCTCAGGGCACGCATGTCCTCGCCGCGCATCCCGGCCCGGTACCAGTGCACAGACCGCGCCAGCGCGACCTCCAGATCCCATGCCGGGCGCCAGGAGAGCTCGCTCACCGCGAGACTCGAGTCGAGCGCGAGATGCGCTGCCTCGGGCGGGTTCTCGCCCTTGTCGAGCTCCCACCGCAGGGCACCCTCCCAGAGCTCGCCGAGCCGCTGAACCACCCACCCGACGGTCCTCTCGTCCTCCTCGGCGGGTCCGAAGTTCAATGCCCTGGGCGTGTCCTGACTGCCGGTCAGTTCTTCTGCCATGCGCAGGTAGCCGCTGAGCGGGTTCAGTACGTGCTGCCACGGCCTGACCGCCTGAGGGTTGCGGACCCTCACCGGCTCGCCGTCGGCGACGGCTCGCACGATGTCCGGGAGCAGCCTGTCCTGACCCCAGTCACCCCCGCCGATGACATTCCCGGCCCGCGCGGTGGCGACCCGAGGTGCGCCGGGAGCTGCGAAATAGGAGCGGCGGTAGGCGGCTGCGACGAGCTCTACCGCCGCCTTCGAGCTCGAGTACGGGTCGGTGCCGCCGAGCCTGTCCCCCTCCGAGTAGCGCCGGGCGTGGGCGCCTCCGTTGGCGTACACGCGGTCCGTCGTCACGACGATCACGGCCATCGGGCTGTCCGGGAGCCGGCGGATGGCCTCCAGCAGGTTGACCGTCCCCATCACGTTGATCTCGTAGGTCAGCGCGGGGTCAGCGATCGAGCGCCTGACCATGGCCTGTCCCGCCAGGTGCACGACCACGTCGGGGCGGGCATCTGCAAGAGCCTCGCGCATCCCCGCACCGTCGCGCACATCCACCGCGATCTCGCTCATGCCGCGCGCGACACCCGCCAGCTCATACAGCGAAGGGCTCCTCGATGTGCCCGGCGACAGGCCCGTGACATTCGCCCCGAGCGACTGCAGCCAGAGCGACAGCCAGGACCCCTTGAAGCCGGTGTGGCCGGTGACCAGCACCCGCCGGCCCTCCCAGAAGTCACGGTCGATCAGCACGAGGGCGGGTATCTTCACGCAATCGCCGCCGACGACGCCCCCAGCCCCACTCCCGCCCCCCTGCCGGAGCCGCCCCCGCGCGGCGAGGTGCTCGGTATCCCGCTCGCCGTGTCGAGCTATTCCGAGGTGATCGAGTGGATGCACGCCCTGATCGCAGCCGGCGGCCGTGGGTACGTGACAGCGGCGGCCGTGAACCTGGTGATGTCGGCACGGGATGACCCGGAGACGATGCGCGCCGTCCTCGGCGCCACGCTCGCGGTGCCGGACGGGCAGCCGCTGGTGTGGGCGCTGCGGGCCCTGGGGAACGCGGGTGCCACCCGCGTGTACGGCCCTGACCTCATGGCCGCCTTCTGTGAGAGCGCCGCTCGGACGGGCACCCCAATCTACCTCTACGGCGGGCGCACCCCGGAGGCGCTGAGCCTGCTGGAAGGGAAGCTGCTCGAGCGCTTCCCGGGCCTGGTGATCGCGGGCGGCTTCTCCCCGCCGTTTCGTGCGCCGACCGCGGAGGAGGACGAGCTGCAGGCGCGAGCGATCGACGAGTCCGGCGCCCAGGTCGTATGGGTGGGGACCGGCCAGCCCAAGCAGGAGCTGTGGATGAGCCGGATGCGCCCGAGGCTCGCGGCGCCCATGCTGGTGGGGGTCGGTGCGGCGTTCGACTTCCACGCCGGCCTGATCTCCCAGGCTCCGTCCTGGATGCAGCGCGCGGGCCTTGAGTGGGCCTACAGGCTCTCGCGCGAGCCGCGGCGGCTGTGGCGGCGCTACGTGCGCCAGAACCCCGTCTTCATGGCGGCGTTCGCCCGGCAGTACGCGCGTCACCGGCGCGGTCGCGGGGGTTGACGGGCGCGGGCCCGCCGCGGCGGATGCCGGGGCGCCGCTAACCTCTTGCGTTGCATGACCCCTTCGCAGAGCACCGCCGACGTAGCGGTCGTCGGCCTTGGCCGCGTGGGGCTGCCGCTGGCGCTCTCATTCGCCGACCGTGGCCTTACGACGGTCGGCATAGACAATGACCCAGCGCGCCTGAGCGCGGTCGGTGAAGGCCGCATGCCCTTTCAGGAGACCGATGCGCAGGAGGTCCTGGACCGCGTTCACGCCGGCGGGCTGCTGTCGCTCTCCGACCGGGTCGCCGACGGCGCCCGTGCGAAGCAGATCGTGATCACGCTCGGGACGCCGTCCTTCTCGCACATCGAGATCGACATGCGCGACATCCGCTCGGCCCTGGACGACCTGCTCGGGGTGCTCGAACCAGGACACTCCCTGATCCTTCGCTCCACGATCGCGCCCGGGACGACGGAGTTCGTCGCCGGCTACCTCACCAAGCACCGTGGCTTTCAGATCGGCGAGGACCTCTTCGTCTCCCACGCACCCGAGCGGATCGCAGCCGGGCGCTTCCTGGAGGAGATCGACACGCTTCCCTGCATCATCGGAGGCGTCGGCGCGCACTCCGGCGAGGTCGCGGCGGAGCTTTTCGGGGTCTTCAACGCGCCGATCGTCCAGACGACCCCCGTGCAGGCGGAGCTCGCGAAGATCTGGGCGAACATCCTGCGCTACACGAACTTCGCGCTCCCGAACCTGCTGATGATGGACTGCGAGCGCTATGACGCCAACGTGTTCGAGGTCATCGACCTGATCAACCGCGACTACCCACGCGGCGGGATAGCCCGCCCGGGCCTGACGGCGGGGACATGTCTGCGCAAGGACTTCACCTTCTCGGAGGAGCGCTCCGCCGCCCCGGGGATGCTGCTCGCCGTCTCCCGCGTGAACGAGTCGGTGCCGCTGTTCCTGCTCGAGGGTGCACGCAGGCGCCTTGGCTCCCTCGCCAACCGCCGTGTCGCGGTGCTCGGGCTCGCGTTCAAGGCCGACACCGACGACGAGCGCGACTCGCTCGCCCACAAGCTGATCCGCCTACTCGAACGCGAGCTCGCGGACGTCGTCGCCCATGACCCGAACGTCGCCACGCCCACCCCCTCGCTGCAGGAGGCGCTCTCGGGCGCCGAGCTCGTCGTGGTGGCGGCGAACCACGCGCAGTTCCGCGATCCGCAGACGCTGGCCGTGATCGCCGAGAACGCAGCCACCGACTGCCTCGTTGTGGACCCCTGGGACTGCTGGGGCGCCGCCCAGGTCTTCGCCTACGCCTCAGAGCTCTCGGCGCTCGGAGCCCGCGGATGAGCCGGGTACTCGTCACGGGCGGCGCAGGCACGATCGGAGCCGCGGTCGTCCGCCGCCTGCTGTCGGACCCCGCCTTCGAGGTGCGTGTCTCCGACCAGCGCGAGGCGCCGGTATGGATGCGGGAGGGCTGCGAGGTGCACACCGGCGACCTGCGGGACCTCAAGGAGGCGCTCGCGGCCACCAAGGGCTGCGAGCAGGTCATCCACCTCGCGGCGATCGTGGGCGGGATCGCAAACTTCCACCGCCTCCCGCATACCCTCACGGAGGTCAACAACGCGCTCTATAACGCGGTCATCCGCTCCGCCCTGGACGTCGGGGTCGAGAGGTTCGTGTACGTCTCCTCCTCGATGGTGTTCGAGCGCGCCGAGCTGTTCCCCACGCCGGAGGAGTACCTGCGCGACTGCCCGGTGCCCGAGTCCGCGTACGGCTTCTCCAAGCTCACCGGCGAGGTGTACTGCCGCGCGGCACACGAGGAGCACGGGCTGCCATTCACGATCTGCCGCCCCTTCAACGCCTACGGGCCCGGCGAGATGCCGGACGCCGAACCCGGCATAGCCCACGCCGTCCCGGACCTGATCAACAAGGTGCTAGCCGGGCAGCGCCCGCTGCAGATCTTCGGTTCGGGCAAACAGACCCGCACGCTCACGCACATCGACGACATCGCGGACGGGATCGTGGCCGCGATGAGCTCTCCGGCGGGCCTGAACGAGGACTTCAACATCTCCGCCTCGCGGGAGCTCACCGTCGCCGAGATCGCCCGGATCATCTGGACGGCGTGCGGGGAGGACCCGGACGAGTTCGAGCTCGAGCACATGCCGACGTTCGCCGTGGACGTCCCGCGCCGCTGGCCCTCGGTCGAGAAGGCGGAGAAGATGCTCGGCTGGCGCTCGCGGATAGAGGTCGAGGACGGGGTGGCCTCCACGGTGCGGTGGCTGCGCTCTCTGCGCGAGCACGCGGCGCAGGGCGCCACCGCATGAGGACCGCGGCGGCCGGCCCAGCAGGCGTGCGCGTCGCTCGGGACCGATAGGCTCCCGCACCGTGTCCAGCAAGCCATCGGCTCTGATAACCGGCATCACCGGCCAGGACGGCTCGTATCTCGCCGAGCTGCTGCTCGAGCGCGGCTATGAGGTGCACGGCATGGTCCGTCGCGCCTCGACCGAGAAGTTCGACCGCATCGAGCACATCCGCGACCAGATCCAGCTCCATCAGGGCGACCTGCTCGACCAGCGCTCACTGGTGGACGCCCTGCGGGCCTCGCGGCCGAGCGAGATCTACAACCTCGCAGCGATGTCCTTCGTCGCCGTGTCCTGGATCCAGCCGACCCTGACCGCTGAGTTCACCGGCACCGGCGTTACGCGGATGCTCGAGGCCACGCGCGAAGTGTGCCCGGAGTCGCGCTTCTACCAGGCCTCCTCCAGCGAGATGTTCGGCAAGGTGCTGGAGGTCCCGCAGACGGAGACGACGCCCTTCTACCCGCGCTCGCCATATGGGGTCGCAAAGGTCTACGGCCACTTCATCACGGTCAACTACCGCGAGTCCTATGACATGCACGCGACGTCCGGGATCCTCTTCAACCACGAGAGCCCGCGACGTGGGCTCGAGTTCGTCACGCGCAAGATCACCTGGCACGCGGCGGCCATCAAGCTCGGGCTCGCCACGGAGCTGCGCCTGGGCAACCTCGACGCCGAACGAGACTGGGGCTACGCCAAGGACTACGTGGAAGCGATGTGGCTGATGCTCCAGCGCGACATCCCCGAGGACTACGTGATCGCGACCGGAGAGGCCCACTCGGTACGCGAATGCTGCGAGATCGCGTTCGAAGAGGCGGGCCTCGAGGACTTCGAGAGGTACGTAACTATCGACCCGGCATTCGTCCGGCCCGCCGAGGTCGACCATCTGATCGGTGACCCCGGCAAGGCCGCGCGCGACCTCGGCTGGGAGCCGCAGACCAGCTTCGAGGAGCTGATCCGCCTCATGACCAGGGCGGATCTGGCTCTCCTGTCAAAGGGCTGATCCTCGCCATGGGCGTGCCACTGTTCGACACCTCGACTCCGCTGTCGGGGCTGCGCGGGGAGATCAGGGACGCGATCGACCGGGTGCTCGACTCCGAGCGCTACATACTCGGGCCGGAGGTGAGCGCCTTCGAGCAGGAGTTCGCGGCGTACTGCGGCAGCGAGCACGGCGTGGGGGTCGCCAACGGCACCGACGCGATCACGATCGCGCTCAGGGCGATGGGGGTCGGGCCCGGTGATGAGGTGATCGTCCCGTCCTTCACGTTCTACGCCTCGGCGGAGGCGATTCCGCCCACCGGGGCGACGCCCGTGTTCTGCGACGTCGACCCCAGGACCTACTGCGTGACCGCCGAGTCGGTGCGCGCGGCGATGACACCCCGAACGAAGGCCGTGATCGCGGTCCACCTGTTCGGGAACCTGGCACCGGTCGCGGAGATCCAGGCCCTCGGCGTGCCGGTGCTCGAGGACGCCGCGCAGGCCGCCGGTTCGACCTCGCCCGCGGGGCGCGCGGGGGCGCTCGGGACGGCCGCGACGTTCTCATTCTTCCCGTCCAAGAACCTGGGCTGCTTCGGCGACGGCGGCATGATCACCACCAGCGACGAGGGCATCGCCGAACGCGCGCGCACGCTGCGCTTCCACGGCTCCCGCGACAAGGTGACCTACGAGCACGTCGGCTACAACTCCCGCCTGGACGAGCTTCAGGCGGCGATCCTGCGCGTGCAGCTGCCGCACCTGGACGAGTGGGCGGCCGGCCGGCGCAGGGCTGGCGAGCACTACAGCGAGCTGGGGCTGGGCGAGCTGCTCGGGCTGCCCGAGCCCGCCGACGGCTGCTCGCCGGCGTGGCACCTGTATGTCGTTCGCTACCCGGAGGTCGAGCGGCTGGAATCGGTGCTCAGCAAGGCCGGGATCGGCCACAAGGCGTACTACCGCCTGCCGGTCCACCGCCAGGCGCCGATGCTCGCGTGGGCGCAGGGCGCGGAACTGCCGACGACCGAATACCTCGCCGCCAAGCACCTCGCGATCCCGATGAGCCCGGTCCTGTCCGAGCAGCAGGCCGCCGAGGTCGTCGCGGCCGCCAGGCTCGTCGGCTAGGGCCGCGGGCGCCAGCGCTCGAGCAGGTCCTCGCCGGGGACCTCCCGCACCACCCTGGCGGGAACGCCCATCACGACCGACCGCGGCGGCACATCGCGGGTAACAACGGCGCCGGCGGCCACATAGGCCTCCTCGCCGACGAGCACACCCGGGGTGATCACGGCTCCACCGCCGACCCGGCACGCCCTCGCGAACGTCGCCCCCAGCAGTGGCTGCTCCGGGCCGTGCCGGCCCATGGTGTCGTCGTTGGTGGTGCAGACGCCGGGGCCGAGGAACACGTCGTCCTCGACGATGCTGAACGCCGTCAGATAGACGCAGCTCTGCACCCGCACACGCTCGCCCACGGTCACGTCGTTGTCCACGACGCTGCCCCGGCCGACAACGCTGGCGGCGCCCACCACGGACCGCTCGCGCACGAAGGACTGATCGCCGACGATCACCCCGGAGCCGATGCTCGCGCCCGCGAAGAGCACCGCACCGGCCCCGACGCTTGCGCCTGCGCCGAGCTCCAGGCGGCCGACGTCGCCCGCCGCCGAGGAATGGCGCGCCAGCCTGGGGCGCTTTCCCAGAACGGCGTGGTCCTCGATCGTGCAGCCGTCGCCGATCACGGTGCCGTCGTGCACGACGACGTATGCGCCGAAGCTCACCCCCTCACCCACGCGAACGCCCTCGCCCAGCACGGGGCCCGCGCCGTCCGGGTGCCCAGCGGCGGGCGCCATGCTCAGAGCCGCACGACGTTCGCGCCCTGGAAGGAGCGCGTCACGCCGCGCAGATCGACCACCAGCCGTGCGCGCCTTGAGATCTCCTCGTGGTCCAGGCTCGGATGGGCGGTGACTATGAGCACGACGTCGCTGTCCGCGACGAGCTCGTCGACGGGCCGGCTCTGGAGGCCGAACTCCGCCAGCGCCGGCACGTGGGGGTCGTTGTATGAGACCTCGGCTCCGAGCTCGCGCAGCAAGGAGATGATCTTCAGCGCGGGAGACTCGCGGATGTCCCCCACCCCAGGCTTGTAGCTCACGCCCATGACCGCGACGCGAGCCCCCTTGACGGCCAGCCCCCTGTCGTTGAGCGCGCGCTGGGTCTTGGCGACGCAGTGGTAGGGCATCTGCTGGTTGACCTTGCCGGCGAGCTCGATGAACTCGGTCGACATGTCGAACTCGCGGGCGCGCCAGCTCAGGTAGAACGGGTCCACCGGCAGGCAGTGCCCGCCCATCCCCGGCCCCGGCTCGAAGCGCATGAACCCATACGGCTTGCTCGCCGCGGCGTCCACGACCTCCCAGATGTCGATGCCCATTCGGTCGGTCAGCATCGCGAGCTCGTTCACCAGCGCGATGTTCACAGAGCGGAAGATGTTCTCCAGCAGCTTGGTCAGCTCCGCCGCCTCCGGCGTGGACACGCGGACCATCTCGTCGCACACCAACCCGTACAGGGCCTGCGCACGGTCCCCACACTCCTGCGTGAGGCCGCCGATCACCTTCGGCGTCGTGCGCAGCGTGTAGTCGGTGCGGCCCGGATCGACGCGCTCGGGCGAGAACGCGAGGTGAAAGTCCCTGCCGGCGGCGAGGCCGCTCTCCTCGAGCAGGGGCGCGACCCGCTCGCGCGTGGTGCCGGGGTAGGTGGTCGACTCCAGAACCACCAGCTGGCCCGCCCGGATCACGCCCGCCAGCGCCCGCGTGGATTCCATCAGAGGGCCGAGATCGGGCTCGCGGTTGCGCGTCAGCGGCGTCGGCACGCAGATCAGCACGGCATCCGCCTGCGACAGGAGCGCGTAGTCGGTGCTCGCCCGGATCCGCCCCGCAACCTGCTGGAGCACCTCACTGGGGACGTCCTCGATGTAGGAGCGCCCCTCGTTCACCGCCCTGACCTTCGCCGGGTCGACGTCGAGCGCGATCACCTCACAACCCTCCTGCGCGAACGCGACCGCCAGGGGCAGGCCGACGTAGCCAAGGCCGATAACGCCAACGGTGCTCATCGTGCAGCCAGTCTAGGGAGTGCCTTGGACACTGGGCCCTCCTCTCAGGCGGCCGCGGAGCGCAGCAGCTCCATGTCGGCGCGCACCATTCGCTCGACGAGCTGCTCGAAGCTCAGCTCCGGGAGCCACCCCAGCTGCTCGCGCGCACGGCTGGGATCGCCCACGCTCGGCGTCGCCTCCGGTGCCCTCACCAGACCCGCGTCCACTCGCAGGTAGCGCTCGGCGTCGAGGTCCACGCAGGCGAATGCGACATCCGCGAGCTGCGCGACCGTGTGGCCGACGCCGCTCGCGAGCACGTAGTCGGCGGGCTGATCCGCTGTGAGCATCAGCCACGCTCCTCGAACGATGTCCCCGGCGAAGGACCAGTCGCGCACGGCCTCGAGCGAGCCGAGAGCGAGCTCATCCTGCAGCCCGAGGGCGATGGCGGCCGCCCCTCTGGTGACGCGGCGGGTCACGAACTGCTCCGGCCGGCGCTCGGACTCGTGGTTCGAACAGGATCCCCGAGCTGACGTGAAGGCCGTCGTTGGCGCGGAGCGCGCCGACCAGCTGGTGCGCCGCGAGCTTGGCGATCGCGTAGGGAGTGGTCGGCCGGCACCAGGTGTCCTCGCGCTGCGGGCTCTCGGGGGCATCGCCGAACATGGCCGCCGAGGAGGAGACGAACACGCGGGCGGAGCCGAGCTCCCGGGCGGCTTCCAGGATGGCCGCGCAGGAGCCCGTGATCGCGGCGACCGTCTCCCGCGGCAGCTGCCAGGAGGTGGGCACGAAGGACGGCGCGGCGAGGTGGTAGATCTCGTCGGGCAGCGCCTGGAGTACCGCGCTGCGAAGGCTCTCGGGCTCAAGCAGGTCACCCCGGACGAGCCTGACCTGCTCGCGCAGATGCTCCGATGAGCCCAGCGGGCGATCGGCCCCACCCCTGACCAGACCCGTCACCTCATAGCCCTCCCCCAGCAGCAGTTCGGCAAGGAAAGAGCCGTCCTGGCCGGTGAAACCCGTGATGAGCGCTTTCCGGGGCATAGGAATCGGACGAGCTTACGGTTTCGGCGCCGTGGGCTCGCGGCCATCGTAGATGCGAGCCAGGGCTCCCGCGACGACCTGCGGCGAGCAGAGCGCCTGCACGCGGCGGGCACCCCGTTCGCCCGCCTGCCCGTCCCCGGCCAGGCGCTTGATCACCACCGCCATCGCATCTGCATCGCCGGCGGGCACGAGCCAGTCCTCCTCGACCAGCTCCGGGAGCGCGCCGACGCGGCTCGCGGCGACGGGAAGACCGGCGGCCATGGCCTCGGCGACCGCGATGCCGAACGTCTCCGCCGAACGCGAGGGCGCGAGCGCGATCGCCGCGCCGGCCCTCAGCTTGGCCAGCTCGCTGTCCGAGGCACGGCCGACGAAGCGGACGTCCCCACCGGCGGCTCGCTCCCGCAGGGCATGCAGTTGCGGTCCCTCGCCGGCCACGACCAGCGACATGCCCGCGAGCCTGCACGCGTCGACCGCCACATCCACGCCCTTCTCGGGAGAGAGCCTTGAGACGACGAGCGCGTACGGAGCAGCCGGAGCGGCTGCAGAGGCGGCAACCGGGCGTACGGGAGGCGGCAGCACACTGACCCTCTCCCACGGCAGCGGAGCCCCCAGCTCGCGCAGCCGAGCGCCCGCGAACGCGCTGGGGATGATCACGGCATCCGCCGCCTGCGCCATTCGCCGCTGCCACAGCCCCAGCGAAGCGCCGTACAGCATCGCCTCTGGCACGCTGCCGCGGCAGTTGCGCAGGATGCCGGGGATCGTGTTGCGCCCGTGGCAGCGGGTGCACTCCCGTCCACCGGTGAAGCAGACCCCGACCGCGCACACCAGGCGGTACTGGTGCAGGTGCAGCACCACCCGCGCGCCGGCATCGCGGGCGGCGGCGAGGGCTCGCCACCCCAGCGCCGGCTGCAGGTTGTGCGCGTGCACGACGCGCGCGCCGCTCTCCCGCACGGCCCGCGCGACCTCGCCCGGGTCAAGGCCGCCGCGCAGCAGCCCAGCGGCCGCTCGCGCCGGGCCGAGGACCGAGGAGTCGCGCTCGAGCGTGCGGACGTCCTCGCCCATCTCCTCGCTGACGAGCCGTGCGAGGTCCTCGACCACGCGCTCCTCGCCACCGGGGATCCGGTAGCGGTTGTGCAGGAACAGGACCATTCTCCGCCCGGAGCCTAGTGGCAGTCGGCCGCGCCTCCGGAGGGCCGGGGCCTCGCGCGCCCGGGATTGCGGCCTGTGCGCGCCCCACCGAACCTAGACTGTCCTTTCCGTGGACTCCCCTTCGATCGTTATACCCACCCGCGAGCGGCTCGGATATCTCGAGGTCGCGCTCGAGTCCATAGCCGGCCAGGTCGCCGATCAGGGCGGCGAGATCCTCGTCGTCGATGACGGCGGCCCCTCTGAAGAGGCGCGCGCACTGAGCGAACGCTTCGGCGCGCGCTATGCGCCCCACCGGCAGCCGAGCGGGCTGAACGTGGCGCGCAACACCGGCGTGGAGCTGTCCAGCGGGGAGCTCATCGTCTTCATAGACGACGACATCAGGGCGCGTCCGGGCTGGCTCGCGGCGCTCATGGACGGAGCAAGGGAGAACCCGGGCGTCGAGGTCTTCACCGGCCCGATCATCGCGCGTCTCGAGGGAAGTCCGCCGCGGAGCTGCGGCCGCGAGCGGCCTGCGATCACGACGCTCGACCTCGGCGAGCGCGACACGGACGCCGAGCACGCATGGGGCACCAACATGGCCATCCGGCGCAGTGCGCTCGAGCGGGTCGGCGAGTTCGACATCTCCCTGGTCAACGGCGGCGATGAGCAGGAGTGGCAGGAACGGCTGCGATCGCTGAACCCCGGTGCGCGCATCCGCTATCTCGCAGGCGCCGCGGTGGAGCACCGCCGCAGCGCCGAGGACAGCACGCTCCGCTCGCTCGCCCGCGCCGCGCATGCGCGAGGGCGCGCCGCGCGGCGTTTTGACTCACGGCGCGGAGTGGCGCCGTCACTCGCACGCGAGGCGCTCACGCTGGCGGGGTGTGTGGGCCACGTGCTCCGCCGCCGCTGCCCGGCGGGCCTGACGATGGCGGCGCACAGCACCGGCAGGCTCGAGGAGGGCCTGCGGCAGGCCCTGACACGGGAGGGGGCGAACGCGCCCCGGCCCCCCGCCGCCGCCGCGGAGGACTTCCTCTCGGGCGCGAGCGGGACCGTCGGCGGCGTGGACGCGGTGCGCAGGAGCGCCCTCGACGGCGCCGTCGACGCCCGCGAGCTCCTGAGCGGCACGCGGGCGCGGCTGTCGCGGGCCGCTCGGCTCTCGCCTCCGAGCAGGCGGGTGCTCGCACTAGGAGTCAGCCGGCACGAGCACCTTGAGCTAGCGCAGGATATTCGCGCCGAGCTCTCCCGCTCGCGCCACCAGGTCGAGATGCACACCTGCCCGCCCGGGGACCGGGGCAAGTTCGAGAACATCAACCTGCTGCTCGAGGAGCACCCCGCCGACGGCCACGACTGGTTGATCGTGATCGACGACGACGTCGAGCTCCCCCGGGGGTTCCTGGATAGCTTCCTGTTCCTCTGCGAGCGGTTCTCGCTCGCGCTCGCACAGCCGGCCCACCGCCTTCACTCACACGCCGCCTGGCAGGTCACCAGACGCCGCAGCGGCCTCGTCGTCCACGAGACGCCTTTCGTCGAGATCGGCCCCGTGACGGCGTTCTCGAGCGTGACCTTCCCGGTGCTGCTGCCGTTCCCTGAGCTGAGGATGGGCTGGGGCCTTGACGTTCACTGGGGTGCGCTGGCGAGGGAGCACGGCTGGCGCTGCGGTGTCGTGGACGCCGTCGCGATACGCCACCGTGCGGCCCCGGCCGCCTCGGCCTACCCTCGCACGGACGCGATTGACGAGGCGCGGGAGTTCCTCGCGGGCCGGCCCTACCTCAGCGCGGCTGAGGCCGAAGTGACCATCACGACCCACCGGACCTGGTGAGCGGCGAGCCCAGCAGCGGCCCGAAGGTCGCCGTCGTCGCCGAGTTCTACCCGAGCCGGCGTGATCCGGTGCTCGGGATCTGGGCGCACCGGCAGGCCGTCGCCGCTCGGGATGCGGGGGCGGACGTGCGCGTCCTGGTCCTGAACAGGCTGGTCCCGCCTCGCTCCTCGCTGTCGGCCGGCGCGCAGGGCGCCGTGGGAGCGACCCTCGCCCGCGCCCGCGAGCCGCGCAAACAGACCCGCGACGGCATCCCGGTCACCTACGTGTCCTTCATCTCGCCGCGCAGGGACCGCTCGTACGCGAACTGGGGCGCGTGGAGCGCCCGGCCGCTCGCGCTTGCGCTGAGGCGGCTCGCGCGAACGTTCCCGTTCGAGATCATCCACGCGCACAACGCGGTGCCCGCCGGGGACGCAGCCCGCCGTGCCCGTCCCGGTACCCCGCTGGTGGTCTCCGTCCACGGCGGCGACGTCCTGTACACGGCAAGGCGCGGGCAGGACGGCGCGGACGCCGTCGCCGCGGGCCTCGGGTCCGCCCGGCTGGTGCTCGCGAACAGCCGCGGGATCGCCGACATGGCCCGCGCCGCCGGCGCGGGCGAGACACGGGTCGTGCATCTCGGCACCACTCTGCCCTCATCAAGGGGCGACGCGCGTGCCGCCGGCCCTCCCACGCTCGTGACGGTCGGGCACCTCGTCGCCCGCAAGCGCCACGCCGACGTGCTGCGCGCCCTTGCGGTCCTGGCCGGCGGCCACCCCACCCTCCGCTACTCGATCATCGGCGACGGCCCCGAGAGAACGGCTCTGGAAGGCCTGGCGGCGCGCCTGGGCGTGTCCGACCGTGTGGACTTCCTCGGACAGCTCGAGCCCGAGGAGGCGATCGCCACCGCACAGCGCGCCACCCTGTTCGTGATGCCGTCGATCGACGAGGCCTTCGGCGTCGCCTATGTGGAGGCGATGGCGGCGGGTGTTCCCGCCATCGGCTGCCGCGGAGAGCCCGGCCCGGAGGAGATCGCCGCCGCCGGCGACGGCTTCGTGCTGGTGCCGCCCGGGGACATAGAGCGCCTGAGCCAGCGCATCGACGAGCTGCTCCGCGACCAGCACCGCCTGCGCGAGACGGGCCGCCGGGCGATGGCCACGGTCGCCGCGAGCTTCACCTGGGAGCGCTGCGGCGAGCAGACGCTGGCGGCCTACCGCGACGTCCTGCGGTGAAGCCCGTCCTGTTCGTCACGGGCCACGCCCCCGCCTACAGGATGGGTGCGCTCGCATGCCTGCACGGGCGCGAGGGGATCGAGCTGTGCCTCTTCGGCGGGCGCGCAACGCACGGAGGCCCCGGCTTTGAGGGCGAGGTCCCGTTCCCGCGGCGGACGGCGAGCCCGGCCGAGCTCGCGCGTCTCGCCTCGAGCGGCGCCTACCGTGCCGTCGTGTGCCCGACCGGGGGGCGACTTGCGCCGCTGGCGACATGGGCGGGCGCGCGCAGGGGGAACGCGGCGCTGATCCTGTGGGCGTCCCTGTGGGCTCACCCCCGCACCGCGGCGCACACGCTCAGCTACCTGCCGCTGCGGCGGCTCTACAGCAGCGCGGATGCGGTGGTCACCTACGGCCCGCATGTGAGCGAGTACGTGCGGGCGCGCGGAGCGCGCAACGTCCACGTCGCGCCGCAGTCGGTCGACAACACGTTCTGGCGCTCGCCCGACGTCGAGCCCGCGGACCTCGGGCCCGCAACCGGCCGCACGCGGTTCCTCTTCGTCGGGCGTCCCGTCCCGGAGAAGGGCCTGGGCGTTCTGCTGGAGGCCTGGCGCGCCATGGAGGGCACCGGCGCTGAGCTGGTGCTCCTCGGCGGTGAGCCGGCGAGGGGCGCCGTCCCCGCGGGCATGATCCGCCTGCCGCCCGCGGGAGCCGCCCGCCTGCGCGAGATCTACGCGGCGTGCGACGTGCTCGTCGTCCCCTCGATTTCGACGCGAACGTTCCGCGAGCCGTGGGGGCTGGTGGTGAACGAGGCCATGAACCGCGGCCTGCCCGTGATCGCCAGCGACGCCGTCGGCGCAGCCGCGGGCGGGCTCGTGCGCGACGGGGAGAACGGCATCATCGTCCCGCAGGCCGACGCGGTCGCGCTGGCGCTCGCGATGTCGCGTCTGGGCACCGACGGCGCCCTGCGAGCGCGCATGGGAGCCGCCGGCTCGAAGGACGTGCTCGCCTACAGCCACGAGGCCTGGGCGGCCGGCTTCTCGGACGCTCTTGTGTCAATCGGGCTCTCCGCGGGCATTGGTAGCGTGAAATAGTCAGCCCATGAGATCCGCCCGCCAGGAGAGCCCACGCAACCTTCCGGCCGCGCTGCTGGCGGCCCTTGTGTTCGCATTCGCGATGTTCGCGCCCGCGGGCGCGAACGCCGGCAACAGCCCGGGCCAGGAACTGATCCAGAGGTGCACGCACGGCGAATCGCTCAGCGGCTTCCCCCAGAGCGCCTACACACAGGCCCTCAGCGAACTGAGCGCGGACACGGAAGAGTATTCGAGCTGCTCGCAGCTGATTCGCCAGGCGCAGCTGGCAGCTGCGACGGGCGGCCGGAGCGGAGGGGGCAGCGGCGGCGCGGCACCCCCCGCGGTGCTCCCCGCCACCCCCCAGGAGCAGACGTCGATCGCAAAAGCCACACACACGGGGTCGGGGCCCGTGAAGCTCGGCGGCCAGGTGATCCGCCCCGGCGTCGTGCCCGTGAGCATCTCCTCGGCGGTGAGCACGATCCCGACGCCGCTGCTGCTGATCGTGGCCCTCCTGGTCGCGTTCATCGTCGTGATCGCAGTGGGAGGCCTGCGAAGCCATGTCCGCTCTCGCCGAGCCGAGTGAGCTGACAGCACCCTCCCAGGGCATCGCTCCCAGCGAACCGCCCGCGCCCGGCTCCGGCGCACCGGATCGGCCCGGCCTGTGGCTCGTCGCCGGCGTGACCGCCGCTGTCGCGTGCCTGGTCACGTTCTACGCCACCGGTGGCCTGAACCTGAAGACGATGACGTACACCGAGATGGCCCTGACCCTCGGCGCGAGCGCGATCGTGGTGTGGGCACTCCTCCGCGCTCCGGGCGGGCGGCGCGACGGCTTCTGGCCGCTGGCGCTGCTGCTGGCGCTGACGGCGCTCACCGCTCTGTCGATCGCCTGGTCGGTGCAGCCCGATGAAAGCTTCCAGGACGCCGGCAGGATGCTCGCCTACAGCGCCGTCTTCGCAGGGGCCATCGCGCTGGTCCGGGTTGCCGGGCCGCGCTGGCCGGCGATCCTCGGCGGGCTGGTGCTCGCGGCTGCGATCGTCTGCGGCTACGCCCTGCTGACCAAGATCTTCCCGGACAGCCTTAACCCGACGGACACCTATGCGCGTCTGGCGGAACCGTTCGGCTACTGGAACGCGGTCGGACTGGCGGCCGCGATGGGAGCCATCGGCTGCATGTGGCTAGGCTCGCGCCGCGCAGGGCACGCGCTGCTGAGCGCCCTCGCCTACCCCGCACTTGGGCTGATGCTGCTGACGCTGATCCTCGCCTACTCCCGCGGGTCACTGGCCGCGCTGATGATCGGGCTGGTGCTGTGGTTCGCGGTCGTGCCGCTGCGGCTGCGGGGAGCCGCGCTGCTGATTGTCGCGGGCCTCGGGGCAGGGGTCGCAGGGGCATGGGACTTCAAGAAGCACGCCCTCAGCGCCGAAGCGGTGCCGCTCGCGCAGCGGACGGCGGCCGGCCATCAGCTCGGCGTCGTCGTGCTGTTGATGCTGCTGCTCCTCACGGGCGCCGGGATCGCGATCGGATTCCTGACGGCGAGACGTGCGCCGTCGGCCCACAGCCGCCGCCGCGCCGGGGCGACGCTCCTGGCGCTGCTCGCGCTGATGGCGGTCGGCTTCGCCGGCGCCTTGGCACACAGCCAGCGCGGCCTCACAGGCTCGATCTCCCACACCTTCAACACCCTCACCGACCCGAACGCCAAACCGCCCCCGAACACGCCGGGCCGGCTGACGGCGATCGCGAGCGTCCGGGCTCGCTACTGGAAGGAGGCGCTGCAGATCTTCGAAGCCCACCCGGTCCTCGGCGCAGGAGCCGACGGCTACCGGACCGCCCGCCTGCGCTACCGCAACGAGACGCTGGAAGTGCGCCACGCGCACGGCTTCATCGTGCAGACGCTCGCGGACCTCGGGATCGTCGGCCTGCTGATCGTCCTTGGCCTGCTGGGCACGTGGATGGCGGCGGCGGGGCGCGCGACGCACATCTTCAACCGGCGCTGGGGAGGATGGGGCGAGTGGCTGCGCATCAAATCCGGCGGGCGCCCGGGCTGGCGCAGCAGCCCGCAGCCGTACACGCCCGAGCGGATCGGGATGCTCAGCATGCTGTGCCTGGTCGTGGTCTTCGGCGCGCACTCGATGATCGACTGGACCTGGTACACCCCGGGCACCGCCTGCGTCGCCCTTCTGTGTGCGGGCTGGCTCGCCGGCCGCGGAGAGCTCAGCCGGCCGGCGGCACAGGAGAAGGCGCCCCCGGCGGCCGCCCACGCGGCCCGCGGGCGCCCGAGCGACCTGCGCCTGGCGCTGGCATGCGCGACGGTCCTCGCGGCGCTGCTGGCGATGTGGACGCAGTGGCAGCCCCAGCATTCAGAAGAAGCCCGCAACCAGGCGCTTGAATTGCTGGCACACAACCCCGCAGCCGCTCTGAGCGAGGCCAACACCGCCGTCTCCCGCGACCCGCTGTCTGTGGAAGCGCTCTTTGCGCTGGCGAGCGTCGAGCAGGCCGCTGCTCACCCTGCCCTGGCCCGGGCGACGCTGCAGCGGGCCGTCCGCCTGCAGCCATCCAATCCGCAGACCTGGCTGACCCTGGGCCGCTACGACCTCACCAGCGACCCGGCGGCGGCGCTCCCCGAGTTCCAGGCCGCGGTGTATCTGAACCCGCAGTCGATCGCACCGGAAGCGCTCGCGAACAAAGAGCGGGAAGCGATCGAAATCTACAACGACTACATCGAGGCGGTCAGGGCTTCCGGCTCCTCAAAACCGTGAGCGCGTCGCGACCGCGAGCAGATGCCGGCGCGCTCCCGGGATCCCCCCGGCCCTCCGGACGCTGATCTGCTCGAAGCCGAAGTCCGCGAGCAGGCGGGCCAGCGTGCGGCGGCTGTAGAAGCGAAGGTGGTCCGAGCGCGGATCCATCCGGGCTTCGAAGGCACCTGGGGAGAGGGCCATCCACAGGAGCGTGAGCGGCCCGTTGTCCGGCGTCGTGAGGATCAGGCGGCCACCGGAGCGCAGCACCCTGCGCACCTCCGAGAGCCAGGCCTGCGTGTCGGCGACGTGCTCGATCACCTCGCCCGCCCAGACCGCGTCGAAGCTGCTGTCCTGCAGATCCCAGGCGCCGCCGGGATCGAGCAGCCGCACCTGAAGGCCCGGGTGCAGGCGAGCCGCCCGCGCCAGGGGCTCCTGCGCGACGTCGCCGCAGACCACCTGCGCTCCGGCCCGCTCGAGCTCCGCGGCGAACGCACCCTCGGCGCAGCCGAGGTCCAGCACGCGCTCGCCGGCGCCGGTGTTCTGGAGCAGGAACCCCTTGCGCAGGGCGAACGCATCCGGCTCGAGGCCCTCCGGCAGCGACTCCCAGAGCGCCTCGTGATATGCACGGGAGGCCATCGCGGCGTAGGCTAGAGCGGTCGCAGCGTGGGCGCCGGGACCTCGGCGCGGGGAAAACACCGGAGCTTGCGTGCAGGGGGGCTGTCATCGCTACCCAAAGGTGTGTTCGGTGAATATGTTGGCTCGCGTGAAGAGCAGCGACACCGTGATCGGCGGCAAGCGGGCGTGAGGGTCGCATTCGACACGCGTCCCTCCTCGGACGCGGACGGCGTGGGACGGTATGCGCGCTGCCTTCTTGAGGCGCTGCGAGAGACCCGCTCCCCCACCGACGAGCTCATTGAGACGGTGCGCCCGTCAGCCGCGCTGCGCGGGCGCAGGGTGGACGTCCTGCACGCTCCGTGGTTCGACGGGGCGCTGCTGCACAGCCCCTGCCCAACTGTCGTCACGATCCACGACCTCGGCGCCCTCAAGCGCGCCAGCGAGCATCTGCGAGGCGGGGTGCGGATCCGCCTGCGCCAGCTCGCTGTGCAGCGCGCGGCCGGGATCATCGTCCCCACCGAGACGGTGGCGGCCGACGCCGTCAAGCATCTAGGGATCGAGCCCGGACGGGTGAGCGTCATTCCCGAGGCCGCAGACTCGGCGATGTACCCGCGCGGAGAGCAGGAGATAGCCGGTGTGCGGGAGCGCCTCGGGCTTCCGGAGAGATACCTCGTGCTGGTCGGCGGCCTGGAGCACCCCGACCCCGGCAAGCACATGGCGCGCCTGGCTGCCACGACGCGCGAGCTGGCGCTGGTGATGGTCGGCCCGACCCGGCCGTGGGCGCACGAGCTCCCGGACGTGATCCTCACCGGGGAGGTCGGCGACGAGGACCTCGCGGCCATCTACAGCGGCGCGCACGCTCTCGTGCTGACGTCCGAGAACGAGGGCTTCGGGCTGCCCGCCGTGGAGGCGCTCGCCTGCGGCACGCCCGTGGCCGCCTGCGAGGCGCCCGCGCTGCGCGAGGTGCTCGCCGAGCGCGCCTCCTTCGTGCCCTGCGGCGACATGCAGGCGCTGGTGGACGCGGCCCAGGCCGCCCGGCGCCCGGCCCCGGCGCCGCCCGCATGGACCTGGCAGGACGCGGCGCGCAGCACCTGGGGTGTCTACCAGGCGGCTGCTATGGCCGCTCGCGACCAGAAACCGGCGCCGGCGCGCGCCGCTCGCCGCGCGCGCCCCGCACCCGGCGTGGAGGGCATGGAGGCTCAGTAGGCGCCCCGGCGTGAGAACACCGCCGGGATCGTCTTCATCAGGATCGACAGGTCGAGCGCGAGCGACCAGTGCTCGAGATAAAGGAAGTCCAGGTGCACGAGGTCGTCGAAGTCGAGCTCCGAGCGCCCGGAGACCTGCCACAGGCCGGTGATGCCCGGCAGCACCAGGTAGCGCTTGCGGTGCCATTCCTCGAGCATCTCGAAGTCCCGCTCGGGCAGCGGACGGGGTCCCACCAGCGACATGTCGCCCCGCAGCACGTTCACCAGCTGCGGAAGCTCGTCGAGCGAGAAGCGGCGGAGCACCCGCCCGACAGCGGTCAGCCGCGGATCGTCGCGAATCTTGAAGAGCGCGCCCGAGGCCTCGTTGAGCTCTTCGAGCTCTGACTGGCGCTCCTCGGCGTTCGTGTGCATCGTGCGGAACTTCAGGCAGGCGAACGGACGCTGACCGATTCCGGGGCGCATCGAGCGGAACAGCGTCGGCCCGCGTGAGGTGACGCGCACCGCGATGGTGATCGCGAGCAGGAGCGGGCTCAGGAGGATCAGCAGGACGCTCGAGCCGACGATGTCGAAGGTGCGCTTCAGAGCGAAGTCGATGCCCTCGAAGACGGGTGGGCCGAGCTCGAACAGCGGAAGCGACTGGCCCGGGACGAACTCGGCCCGCTGGATCAGGATCTCCATCGTCGACGGAGCGAGCCGCACCCTGACGCCGCGGCGGTGGCACTGGTCCACGAGCTCCACGGCATCATCCTGCGGGAAGTCCGGGTCGGCGATGATCAGCTCGTCGATATGCGACGCGCCGAGCACGTACTCGAGGTCCTCGAGCGAGCCGAGCGCGTCGACGCCGTTGACCTCTATCTCCCGCGGCGCCAGGTACCCCACCACGTCGATCGGCGAGTGGGGCGCGTCCTTCAGGGCGCGGGCGACGTCCCCGATGTGCCTGCCGCGGCCCACGAGGATGGCCCGGCGCTGGTAGCCGGCCGCGCGCAGGATCGTCGCCGTGGTCCGCTCGTATGCCGCGCGGATGGAGGAGACGTAGAAGATCGCGAAGGCGAGCGACCCATAGAAGAGGTAATAGCTGGAGAAGTGTTCACCGTTCACCAGCGCGAACAGCAGCGCGACGAACGCGACCTGGAACAGGGAGCCGACGATCCGTGAAAGGCCGGGCCTGATCGCCCGCTCCGCATAGAGCCCCGACCTCGCGAACAGGAGCGCCGTGAGCAGGTAGGCAAACGGCAGGAACTGCTTGGTGCCGTTCAGCGCGCGGGACGGTTCCAGTTCGCCGTGGAACGCTTCCTTGATGGCCAGGGCGGTGAAGATCGCCAGCGCGAGGCCGATGAAGTCGAGTGCCAGCAGCGAGGCGACGCGGGCGACGCGACGCAGCGTCGACATGCGCAGCAGGAAGGACAGCAGCGGCGGGCGCTTGCTGCGGATGTCACGGTCGGAGATGTCGATCCGAGACGCCGTCTGCGCGAGCGGTGAGGGCAACGGGCCTGTGGCGCCCGCTCGCGTGCGCTGAGCCGACGTCGGGGAAGCTCCAGGCAAGCGTGGACCCATCTCGCTGCTCACAACACCTCAGACTCTCACATGTCGCGGTCACGCGGAGAATCCCGCATGCGGCAGCTGCGCTCAGTGAGCGCCGCCCCCGATGAGTATCTCCACGCCGGAGTCCTCGATCGTGCGCTGCAAGCCGTCTCGCAGAGACACCTCGGGCGACCAGCCGAGGAGCTCGCGGGCGAGAGTGATGTCCGGCTTGCGCTGTTTGGGGTCGTCCACGGGCAGCGCCTCGAACAGAATCTCCGAGGTGGACGCCGTCAGCTCCCTGACCGTCTCTGCGAGTTCGAGAAGGCTGAACTCATCCGGATTGCCGATGTTGACCGGGTCGTGATGACCCGACTCGGACAGTGCGATCAGCCCGCGAATGAGGTCGCTGACGTAGCAGAAGGAGCGTGTCTGGCTGCCGTCGCCGAAGACGGTGATGGGCCGGTTCGCCAGCGCCTGGCGCAGGAAGGTCGGGATCGCCCGGCCGTCGTGGGGGCGCATCCGGCTGCCGTAGGTGTTGAAGATCCGAACGATTGCGGTATCGACGCCCTGCTGGCGGTGGTAGGCCATCGTGAGCGCCTCGGCGTAGCGCTTGGCCTCGTCGTAGACGCCGCGCGGGCCGATCGGGTTTACGTGGCCCCAGTAGCTCTCCGACTGCGGATGCTCCAGCGGGTCGCCGTACACCTCGCTCGTCGAGGCGATCAGGAAGCGGGCCCGCTTCGCCTTGGCGAGACCGAGCGTGTGGTGCGTGCCGTAGGAGCCGACCTTCAGCGTGTGCAGCGGAAGCCGCAGGTAGTCGATCGGCGACGCCGGCGAGGCGAGGTGGTAGACGAAGTCCACCGGCTCGTCGATGAAGTAGGGCTCGATGATGTCGATGCCGAGGTGCACGAACCGGTCCGGGTCGCGGATGTGCTCGATGTTCTTCAGCGATCCGGTCTCGAGGTTGTCGACACAGATCACCCGGTTTCCGCGCGCGAGCAGCTCGTCGCAGAGGTGTGAACCGAGGAATCCGGCACCGCCGGTGACAAGGCATGTGGACATCACACGCAAGCTTAGTGGTTCGCGGGACTATCCTTCCGGGCATGGCTGCCACCGAGGAGAACCTCACCATCGCCCCGATCGTGGGCCCGGACGATCCGCGCCGCTTCACCGACTCCGGAATCGAGATCGCCGAGCTGTACACCGAGGCGGACCTTCCCGAGAAGCTCGAGCTCGGCGAGCCGGGCTCCTTCCCCTACACCCGCGGCGTGCACCGCGAGATGTACCGCAAGCAGACCTGGACGATGCGCCAGTACGCCGGCTATGCCTCGGCGAAGGAGTCGAACGAGCGCTACCGCTACCTGCTCTCCAAGGGCTCCACCGGGCTCTCGATGGCCTTCGACCTGCCGACGCAGCTGGGACTCGACTCCGATAACCCGCGCTGCCTGGGCGAGGTCGGGCGCACCGGCGTCGCGATCGACACGATCGACGACATGCGCACCGCATTCGACGGCATCCCGCTCGACCAGGTGTCCACCTCGATGACGATCAACGCGCCCGCCGCGTGCCTGCTGCTGCTCTACGAGCTCGTCGGCGAGGAGCAGGGCGTGCCCAGCGAGAAGCTCCGCGGGACGACCCAGAACGACGTCCTGAAGGAGTACATCGCCCGCGGGAACTACATCTACCCGCCCGAGCCGACGATGCGGCTCACCACCGACCTGTTCGCCTACTGCCACGAACGGGTGCCCAGGTGGAACACGATCTCGATCTCCGGCTACCACTTCCGCGAGAAGGGCTGCTCGGCCGTCCAGGAGGTCGCATTCACCCTCTCCTCAGGCATCGCCTATGTGCAGGCGGCGATCGACACGGGTCTGGACGTCGACGACTTCGCGCCCCGGCTCGCCTTCTTCTTCAACGGGCACAACAACGTCTTCCAGGAGGTCGCGAAGTTCCGCGCGGCCCGACGGATGTGGGCGCGCATCATGAGCGAGCGCTTCGGCGCCAAGAACCCCAAGTCGACGATGCTGCGCTTCCACACCCAGACCGGCGGGGTCACGCTGACCGCCCAGCAGCCCGAGAACAACATCGTCCGGGTGGCGCTGCAGGGCTTTGCGGCCGTGTGCGGCGGGACGCAGTCGCTGCACACCAACGGGTTCGACGAGGCGCTGGCGCTGCCCACCGAGCACGCCGCCAAGATCGCGCTCCGCACCCAGCAGATCCTCGCCAGCGAGTCCGGCGCGACGGACACCGTCGACCCCTTTGCCGGCTCCTATTTCGTGGAGGCGCTCACCGACGAGATCGAAGAGCGCGCCAACGAGCTGATCGCAAAGGTCGACGAGCTCGGCGGATCCGTCAACGCCATCGAGTTCATCACCGGCGAGATCGACGAGTCCGCCTGGGGCTACCAGGAGCGCTACCGGATCGGCCAGGACATCGTGGTGGGTGTGAACGCCTTCGAGGAGGAGGACATCCAGGTCCCTGACCTGCTGCGGGTGGACCCTGAGTCCGAGCGCGAACAGCTCGACAGGCTCAGGGCCTTCAAGGCGGACCGCGACCAGGCGCTCGTCGAGCGCCGCCTGCAGGAGCTGCGGGAGGCCTGCGGCGGCAGCGAGAACCTGCTCCCGACGATCAGGCAGGCGCTGAAGGACCGCTGCTCGCTCGGAGAGGTCTGCGGCGCCATGCAGGACGTCTTCGGCAAGTACGCGCCGCGCTTCTAGCCGCGGCGCCCGCCTCTAGTAGGGTCCGGGAATGCCTATCCCGACTGCAGTCACGTTCTACGACTTCGTCCTCGCGGTGCACATCATGGCCGTCGTCGCGGCCTTCGGCGTCACCTTCGCCTACCCGCTCATGTTCATGGTCGCCGCCAAGAGCCAGCCCTCTGCGATTCCGCTCCTGCACAGGATCGAATACTCGCTCGCCCGCAGGCTGATCAACCCGCTTCTCGTGGTGATCGTGGCCGCGGGCATCTACCTCGCAAGCGACGAACACCTGTGGAAGGAATTCTTCGTGCAGTGGGGCCTTGGCGCCGTGATCGTGATCGGGGCGCTGCTGGGCGCCGTCATGATCCCCGCGTCCAAAAAGGCGGAGGAGCTCGCAACGCGCGACCTGGCCGGCGCAGCCGGCTCGGGGCCCGCCGCCATGAGCGATGAGTACAAAGCGGTCGTGCGCCGCATCACGCTGGTCGGATCCACGCTGAGCGGACTGGTCCTACTGACCATCCTGTTCATGGCGATCCAGCCTTAGCGAGGCCATCCCGGGACGATAGGCTGAGCCGATGAGCGAGGGCTACAGAGTCGCCGTTGTGGGCGCCACCGGGCAGGTGGGCACGCTGATGCTCCAGCTGCTCGCCGAGCGCGGCTTCCCGGCACGCGAGATCGTCCCGTTCGCCTCCGAGAGATCGGTCGGGCGCGAGCTCGCGGGGGGACTCGTCGTTCAGGGCCTCTCAGAGGAGTCGATCCTGGGCTTTGACATCGCCCTCTTCTCCGCCGGCGGGGGGACGTCCGGCGAGTGGGCCCCGAGGTTCGCGGCCGCGGGAGCGACAGTGATCGACAACTCCTCGCGCTGGCGTATGAACGACGACGTGCCGCTCGTCGTCAGCGAGGTCAACCCGGAGGCGCTCGACACGCACCGCGGCATCATCGCCAACCCGAACTGCTCGACCATGCAGATGGTCGTCGCCCTGAAGCCGATCCACGACGCAGCGGGCATCGAGCGCCTGGTCATCAGCACCTATCAGGCCGTGTCGGGCACGGGCAAGGCGGCCGTGGACGAGCTGCTCGACCAGTCGCATGCGCTCCTGCACGAGGGCGACATGCCCGCGGCCGAGCTCTACGCGCACCAGATCGCCTTCAACGCGCTCCCCCACGCGGGCAGCTTCGCCCCCGGCGACGACCACACCGACGAGGAGCGAAAGCTGATCAACGAGACGCGCAAGATCCTCGGCGACCCAGCCATCCGGATCAGCGCCACCTGCGTGCGGGTGCCGGTCGTGAACGGCCACTCCGAGGCCGTCAACGTCCAGACGCGCGACGAGCTGACGCCCGAGCGCGCCCGCGAGCTCCTGGCCCTCGCGCCGGGGGTCGTCGTGCTCGATGACCCGTCGGCCGCCCTGTACCCGATGGCGATCCATGCGACCGGTAACGACGAGGTGTTCGTCGGGCGTATCCGCAGGGATCCGGGCAACGAGCGCGCCCTGGACATGTGGATCGTGGCCGACAACCTCCGCAAGGGCGCGGCCACCAACGCCGTTCAGCTCGCCGAGCTGCTCCACGAGCGCGGAGCCGTCCCCGCTCACGGCGACCCTGTCGCAGCCTGAACGCCGGCGCCCAGCGGCGCCCGCCCCGGCAGGAGTAGGCGCCGATCGAGCGAAATGAGGGATCAATGATCTCCTCGGAGGTGCAGCGCACGCTGGTGAAGTCCCCGCCCGAGCTCTGGGCCGAGCTGAGCGACCCCGACGCTCTCGCGCGCCACTTCGGTGAGCTCGGCGAGATCCGCATCACCCGCGTCCAAGCCGAGGAGAAGGTGGAGTGGGAGGCACCGGGAGCGACCGGGACCATCCTCCTGAAGGCCTCCGGCTGGGGGACGCGCGTCACGCTGAGCGTCAGCCACGAGCTCGCGGCCCCGGAGATGTCCGAGCCCGAGCCGGCCCCCGAGGCCGCCCTGCCCGATCCAGCCGCAGAGACGCCCGACGGCGCTGACGCGAGCGCGGTCCCCGTGGCCCCGGACCCCGAGCCCGAAGCCGCGGACGACGTGAGCACGCCGGAGGCCGAGGCGTCCGCGCCCGCCGAGCCCGTTGAGGCCGAGCCCGTTGCCGCCGATCCTTCCGCCGCTGCACCCGCCGAGGAGCAGCCGGCTCCCGAGCAGCCGCCGGCGTGGGCGCCGCCGCCGCGCGCGCCCCAGCGCCGCGGGTTCTTCGCAAGGTTCATGTTCTTCCTGCGCGGCCCCGAGCATGCCCCTCAGGACGAGCCGCCGGCTCCGGCGCCCGCCGCCGAGCCCGCGCCCGCCGAAAGCCCCGAGGCCGCAACTGTTCCACCCACCGAGATCAGCGAGGACCCGGAGATCGCGCTCGCGGAGGAGACGGCGCAGGAGGCACCAAGCCTGCAGGCGGCGCAGGAGCACGCGCCCGCGGAGGCCTCTGCTGAGGAGCCGGCACCCGCCGTGAGCGGCGGCGAGACGGTCCTCGAGAAGCCCCAGAACACGACCGATCAGAGCCCTGATGCCGGTGCGCAGAAGCTGGCCGAGGAGCTCCGCGCCGCCGAGGAGATCGCCGCGGAGCACGTGACAGCGATCCTCACGTCGGTGCTCGATCGGCTCGGCGCAGCGCACCATAGGCCCTTCTCCAGAGCCTGAACGGCTGCGCGCGGGTAGGATTCCGCGCTCAATGTCAAGCAGCCCACATGACCGCCAGACCGACGCCGCCCTGCTGGCCAGCTCACGCAGCGGCCACCGCAAGGAGCCGCGCATGCACGCCCCCGAGACCTACGAGGAGAAGCTCGCACAGCTCCACGAGCTGCGCGAAGCGGCCCTGCACTCCGCCCCGGAGGCCGAGGAGAAGCAGCACGCCCGCGGCAAGTACACCGCCCGCGAGCGGGTCGAGAAGCTCCTCGACCCCGGCTCCTTCCAGGAGCTCGACACCTTCGTGCGTCACCGCACCCACGACTTCGACATGCAGGGCAACCGCCCCTGGGGCGACGCCGTCGTCACGGGACACGGCACCATCGACGGCCGCACCGTGTGCGTGTTCAGCCAGGACTTCACCGTCTTCGGCGGCTCCCTCGGTGAGGTCATGGGCGAGAAGATGTGCAAGATCATGGATCTGGCGGCCAAGATCGGCTGCCCGGTCATCGGGATCAACGACTCGGGCGGCGCGCGGATCCAGGAGGGCGTCGTGTCCCTCGGCGCCTACGGCGACGTCTTCGTGCGCAACGTCAAGTGCTCGGGGGTCATCCCCCAGATCAGCCTGATCATGGGGCCCTGCGCGGGAGGGGCCGTCTACTCCCCCGCGATCACGGACTTCATCTTCATGGTCAAGGAGACCTCGCACATGTTCATCACCGGCCCCGACGTCATCAAGACGGTGACCGGCGAGGAGGTCGGGTTCGAGGAGCTCGGCGGCGCGATGTCCCACAACACCAAGTCGGGCGTCGCCCACTTCGCGTCCGAGGATGAGGATGCCTGCCTGGAGGACTGCCGCTACCTGGTGAGCTTCCTTCCCCAGAACAACATGCAGACGGCGCCGCGGGTGCAGCCGACGGACGACCCGATGCGGATGGACCCCGAGCTCGACTCGGTCGTGCCCGACAACCCGAACAAGCCGTACGACATGCGGAACGTCGTGCGGCTCATCGTCGACGACGGCGAGTTCTTCGAGGTCCACGAGCATCACGCGAAGAACATCATCTGTGGCTTCTCCCGCCTCGACGGCTTCGCGGTCGGGATCGTCGGCAACCAGCCCGCCCAGCTCGCCGGCGTGCTCGACATCGACGCGTCGGCAAAGGCCGCCCGTTTCGTGCGCACGTGCGACGCCTTCAACATCCCGCTGATCACCTTCACGGACGTGCCCGGCTTCCTGCCCGGGACCGCACAGGAGTGGGGCGGCATCATTCGCCACGGCGCAAAGCTCCTGTATGCGTTCACCGAGGCAACCGTGCCGAAGCTGACCGTGATCACGCGCAAGGCCTACGGCGGCGCCTACGACGTCATGGCCTCCAAGCACCTGCTCGCGGACTTCAACTTCGCGTGGCCGACATCCGAGGTTGCCGTGATGGGTCCGGAGGGAGCGGTGAACATCATCTACCGCCGCGACATCGCCAAAAGCCCGACGCCCGAGGAGCGGCGCAAAAAGCTGATGGACGACTACAAGGCGCGCTTCGCCAACCCGTACACCGCCGCTGAGCGCGGATACATCGACGATGTGATCGTTCCCCACGAGACCCGCCCGAAGCTGATCAAGGCGCTCCACACGCTGCAGAGCAAGCGCGAACCGGGCCCCAAACGCAAGCACGGCAACATCCCCCTCTGATCAACGGAGGCGCAGGAATGGTCAACCGCCGCCCTCAGCTGCAGCTCATAGCGCCGGCCGCCTCCCCACACGAGGCGGCGGCGATAGTCGCCGCCCTCGAGCGCTTCATGCGCGAGACCGCGCCGGCTCACGTGGCCGAGGCGGAGGCCGTCGACCCCTGGATTCGCGCGGCGCTGATCGAAGGCACATCGCGTGGCTTCAGCCCCGATGAGCCGGACCCCTGGATAAATACCTAAAAGTCGCTAGGCTTTAGCGCTAATAGTCGGCCGGAAGAGCGGAGAAGGCTCTTTCCGGCCGGGTCAGACGCCAGTTTCCAGGAGGATGCGCACACATGGAGTCAGCTTCCGTCTCCGCCGGACGCGGGACCCTCGAGGACCCCGAGGTACTGCAGAACGTCCCCGGGCACCTGATCCCGATCCTGGAGCAGGAGTTCGACGACTTCAAGACCGAGGCGGGCGAAATTCCTCGCCGGCGGAACTCCTGAAGACGAGTTCATCAAGTTCCGCCTGAAGCAGGGCGTCTACGGGCAGCGCCAGCCCGACGTCCAGATGATCCGCGTCAAGCTCCCGTTCGGCGGCATCACGCCCGAGCAGATGGAGGCCTTCGCGAGCGTGATCGAGAAGTACGTCCCGCTCCGCAAGGGGCACGTCACGACACGGCAGAACATCCAGATGCACCACATCCCGCTGCCCGAAGTCGAGCTCGCGATCCGCGAGCTCGGCGACGCAGGGCTCTCGAGCCGGGAGGGCTGCGGCAACACGGTGCGCAACGTCACCGGCGACCCCTGGGCCGGCGTCGCCAAGGACGAGCTGTTCGACATGACGCCGTATGTCGGCGCCTACGTCCGCTACTTCGTGCGCCACCCCACCACGCAGGCGATGCCGAGGAAGATCAAGACGGCCTTCGACGGCGGCCCGCGCGACCGGGCGATCAGCGGCATCCACGACATCGCCTTCAGGGCGCGCGTGCGCGAGATCGAGGGCCGCGGCGAGGTCCGAGGCGCCGAGATGCTCGTCGGCGGTGGAACCTCGATCATGCCGCGCGTCGCCCCCGCGCTCTACGACTTCGTCGAGCTCGACAACGGCGACTACCTGAAGATCTCCGAGGCCGTGTTCCGGATCTTCGACCGCCAGGACTGGCTGCGCGTGAACCGTGCGCGCGCCCGCATCAAGGTCTTCGTCGACAAGTTCGGCATCGACGAGCTGCGCAGGCAGGTCGAGGAGGAGCTGCAGGGCGACTGGGTCTCCCAGCGGGACTTCTCGGTCGAGCACCGCCTCTTCCTCGACGACGAGCGCGAGTCCGCGCCCGCGCCGGTCACAGCAGCCACGGCAGCCCGAACGGCGACCTCAGCGAGTACGACCGCTTCCGCGAGAGCAACGTAGCCGAGCAGAAGCAGCCCGGATTCGTGACGGTGGAGGTCAAGATCACCAGGGGTGACCTCACCCCGGAGCAGCTGCGCGGGCTCGCCGAGATCACGCGCACCTACTCGGGCGGCTATGCCCGCACAACCGTCCAGCAGAACCTGCTGCTGCGCTGGGTGCGCGAGGAGGCCGTCTATGACGTCTGGAGCGCACTGGTGGCGCTCGGCCTCGGAGACCCGGGCTCCCGCGAGATCACCGACGTCGTCTCGTGCCCCGGCACCGACTCGTGCAAGCTCGGGATCACCAGCTCCATGGGCCTGAACCAGGCTGTTCAGGAGCGGATCGAGACGATGGGGATCACCGACCCCCTGACGCGCCAGATCCACATCAAGATGAGCGGCTGCCCGAACGGCTGCTCCCAGCACCACGTCGCGGACATCGGCTTCTACGGCGCGTCGATCAAAGTCGGCGAGCACACGATTCCCGCGTACATCCCGCACGTCGGCGGCGTCTACGAAGGCGGCAGCGTCGAGTTCGGCCACCGCCTGAAGCTTCGGCTGCCCGCAAAGCGGGTACCGGAGGCGATCGAGCGCTGGATCCGGCACTATGAGGGTGAGCGCAGCGGGGAGGAGGAGACCTTCCGCGGTTTTGCCGAACGCGTCGGTACGGGTGATCTCGAAGATCTGGTCAGGGATCTAGCGATGCCGGCGGACTTCGGAATCGAGACCATGAACCAATTCATCGACTGGAACCGCGATGTGCCCTTCCAGGTCATTCGCGGTGAGGGGGAGTGCGCTGTATAGACAATGAGCAGCCTGACCGACATAACAACCATGAGCTCAGGAAACACCGACAACCCCAAGCCCCCGTCACCGGGCGTCGACCCGGCGCTGAGCCTCACGCACACCCTGCGCGAGGCCGCCCGCCACGGCAGCCAGGCGGTGCTGCTCTGCTCCTTCCAGAAGGAGGAGTCGGTGCTGCTCGACGAGCTGCTGCGGCTGGACCAGGGAACCGGAAGGCTCGTGAGGGTCGTGACCATCGACACGGGCGTGCTCTTCGAGGAGACGATGCAGACCTGGCGGGCATTCGAGGAGCGCTTCGGCATCAAGATCGAGGTGCAGGACGCGAGCAGCCCCGGCGCGCCGTGGAGCGGGCCCGAGCACTGCTGCTCGGCGGCCAAGGTCGCTGCCCTGGAAGACTCGCTGCGCGGCGCAGAGGGCTGGATCACCGGCCTGCGACGCGAGCAGGGCCCCACGCGCGCCGGCACCGAGCTGATCGAACGCGACGAGCGGCGGGACCTGTTCAAGTACAACCCGCTGGCCCACTGGACCGACCGCGACCTCTGGCGGCGGATCCACGAGCGCGACCTGCCCTACAACCCGCTGCACGACCAGGGCTACGAGTCGATCGGCTGCGCGCCGTGCACGCAGCCGGGCTCCGGCCGCGAGGGACGCTGGGCGGGCACCGACAAGACGGAGTGCGGCCTGCACATCGAGCCGGCCTCGAAATGAGCGTCGCCGCTCGCCCCCAGCTCAGCCACCTGCGGGCGCTGGAGTCCGAGGCCATCCACGTCATGAGGGAGGTCGCGGCCGAATTCGAGCGCCCGGTCCTGCTCTTCAGCGGCGGCAAGGACTCGATCGTGCTGCTCCGCCTGGCCGAGAAGGCATTCCGGCCGGCGCCGTTCCCGTTCCCGCTCATGCACGTGGACACGGAGCACAACTTCCCCGAGGTGATCGAGTTCCGTGACCGCCGCGTGGCGGAACTCGGCGAGCGCCTGATCGTCGCGAGCGTGCAGGACTCGATCGACAGCGGACGGGCGGTCGAGGAGACGGGCCCGCGCGCCTCGCGCAACCGCCTGCAGACGGTCACGCTGCTCGACGCGATCGCCGAGCACGGCTTCGACGCCGCCTTCGGCGGGGCGCGCAGGGACGAGGAGCGCGCCCGGGCGAAGGAGCGGATCCTCTCCTTCCGGGACGACTTCGGCCAGTGGGACCCGAAGAACCAGCGGCCCGAGCTCTGGAACCTCTACAACGGCAGGATCCGCCGCGGCGAGCACGTGCGCGTGTTCCCGCTGTCGAACTGGACCGAGCTCGACGTGTGGGAGTACATCGACCAGGAGCAGCTCGAGGTCCCCTCGATCTACTTCTCGCACGAGCGTCCCGTCTTCGAACGCGACGGCATGCTCTACGCCTGGCGCGAGGGCACCGAGCTGATCGAGGGCGAGGAGATCTTCGACGCGACGGTCCGCTACAGGACGGTCGGCGACATGAGCTGCACAGGGGGAGTCCGCTCCACGGCCCTCACCCTCGAGGAGGTCGTCCTGGAGATCGCGGCGACGCGCATCACCGAGCGCGGCGAGACGCGCGCCGACGATCGCGTCTCGGAGGCCGCCATGGAGGACCGCAAGAAGGCGGGCTACTTCTGATGCGCACCAAGACGCCGGCAAGATGACGCTCGACCTGCTGCGCTTCACGACCGCCGGCTCGGTCGACGACGGGAAGAGCACGCTCATCGGCCGCCTGCTCTACGACAGCAAGCAGGTCTTCGAGGACCAGCTCGCGCAGGTCACCCAGGCATCCGAGCGGCGCGGCGGCGAGGGGACATTCGACCTGGCCCTGCTCACCGACGGCCTGAGGGCGGAGCGCGAGCAGGGCATAACGATCGACGTGGCCTACCGCTACTTCGCGACCGCCAATCGCCGCTTCATCATCGCTGACTGCCCCGGCCACCGCCAGTACACGCGCAACATGGTCACGGGCGCGTCCACGGCCGATGTCTCGGTCGTGCTGATCGACGCGCGCCAGGGCGTCGTCGAGCAGTCCAAGCGCCACGCCTTTATCAGCGCGCTGCTCGGTATCCCGGAGATGGTGATCGCCATCAACAAGATGGACCTCGTCGACTACTCGCAGGAGCGCTTCCAGGAGATCGCACAGGACTTCGCGGGCTTCGTCGAGCACCTGTCCGGCGTGAAGAACATCTCCTACATCCCCATGTCGGCCCTGAACGGCGACAACGTCGTGGACCGCTCGGAGCTGATGCCCTGGTATCGGGGGCCGGTGCTGCTCGATCACCTCGAGCAGGTCGAGGTCGCCTACGACCACCCTGACGCCAAGCCCGCGCGCTTCCCCGTCCAGTGGGTCGTGCGGCCCGCCAACGGCTCCAGCGACTACCGCGGATACGCCGGCCAGCTCGCCAGTGGCGCGCTGCGCCGAGGCGACGAGGTCACGGTGCTCCCGAGCGGGGCGCGCACGCGGATCGCCGGGATCGACACCTACGACGGCGAGCTCGAGGAGGCGATGGCGCCGATGTCGCTGACGCTGCGCCTCGAGGACGACGTCGACGTCTCCCGCGGCGAGTTGATCTGCCACCCCGAGCGCTCCCCCGTCGTCGACCGCGAGCTGCTCGCCGACATCTGCTGGATGACCGACGAGCCGATGCGCTCAGGCGGGCGCTACCTGCTCAAGCACACCTCGCGAAGCGCCGCCGCGATCGTCCAGGGGATCGACGACCTCGTCGACGTGCACACGCTTCAGCGATCGGACCCGCCGGCGGAGCTCGCCCTCAACGACATCGGCCGAGTGCGCCTGAAGACCTCCACCCCGCTCGTGTTCGACCCCTACACGAGCAACCGCCGGACAGGCAGCTTCATCCTGATCGACGAGTCCACGAACAGCACCGTGGGCGCCGGGATGATCGCCGCCGCCCCGGACTGAGTGATTCACCGCAGCTCGCTGTCCCGACCGTCTCCGTAGAACAGCCGTCCGTTCAGGGGACCCCGAAAGGTATGCTCGGCAGGACATTGGCAGCCGTGCGGTCGTACGCGGGGCAGGCTCACAACTACGGGGGGAAGCGATGAGCTGGTCTCGGCGACTTGGATGGATGACGATGCTCGCGGTCGTGACCCTGGTGGTCGCAGCGGCATCAGCCTCGGCGCAGACGTTCTACGTCGAACAGCGCGGCGGGAATGACACGAACCCGTGTACCTCCCAGGAAAAAGCGTGCGAAACCATCAAGGGCGCGATCAAAAAGGCTGAAGCTGTGACCGGCCCCAACAGGATCGAAGTCGAGCCGGGCGAAGGCATCAACCCCCAGTACGAAGAAACCGTCGAACTCCTGAACACGAAGGACAACGGCCTCACGATCAACGGGGACGGCCCAGAAGTGGTGATCGAGGGCAAGAAAAACCCTGCGCTGGTCGTGGCATCGACGGGCGCGGTCACGATCTCCAACGTGAAGCTCAGAACGGGCAGCGAACCTCCCACCAGGAGGTCGGCGGTGTTCGCCCGGTCGACCGCGCTCACGTTCGACGGCGTGAAGGTCGAAAACATTCTGAGCAACGGCGAAAACGGCGTCGAACTCAGGGAAGCCGCATCCCTTACCATGAACGGCGGAAGCGTCGAAATGGCGGGCGGCTCACGCGGACTGGCCGTAAGTGGCCGCGAATCGCCGATCGCGCTCAACGGCGTCAGCATCCTCAACGCCGGTCAGGCGGAAGGCGAAGAGGAAGCCGGAGGGGTGAACAGTGAAAAATCCTCCCTCTCACTGACCAACACGCACATATCGGTGGAAAGCTCCCCGCCGTGGGCCGCCGTCGACGCCGAAAAGGACACATCCGTGCAGATCAGCAACTCGGTGATCCGGCAGAACGGCGCGGCGCCCGGCGCGGACCTCGCAGAATCGCCGGTCACCGTGAACGGCCTACGCGTCGAAATGGTCAATGCGTCGAACCAGGCGGATGCGCTGATCGTCGCGAACGAAGGATACGCCTCGACCCTCTCCCACCTCGACACGAGCGGCGGCACATGGACTGGCCCGGGCCTCATCGCGTCCGGCGGCGACATGACACTCATCGACAGCCGGCTGATCACGAGCTCTCAGACGAGCGCCACCGCGCTCAGATACGTCGGCCTCAATGCTCACAAAGGGCTGCTGATCCAGCGAAGCGTCCTGCAGGCAGGCCCGAATGCCAAACCGGGTGCGCTGCAACTCGAACTCGCCGACGCGACCATCGACTCCTCCGAGGTCCTCGGCGGCCTCAACGCGATCTACTTCGAGGCCCGCGAAAAGAACGCCGCGCTCACGCTCACGGTGTCCGCCTCAACCATAGATGCGGGAGTACCCGGCACGGCGGCGGACACGGCCGGCACGAGCGGCATCGAAGCTCTCTCCTCCGCCGTCTCCGGCAGCGCCGCGAACGTCGCTATCCAGGGTTCGATAGTGCTCGAGAAACAGATCGCCTCCTACGCGGCAGGCGATACGGCGAGCATCGGCTGCTCCTACTCCGCGGTCCCGAGCCAGTCGCAGAGCGCCGGCGCGGGCGCCGGCGCGATCTCGTGCGCGAACGCCACCAACGGAAACACCGAAGCGACCCCGCTCGCCTCGCTGTTCCCCGAACCCCTCTCCGGCTATCAGCTCAGCCCCGGCTCGGGCGCGGTCGACAGCGTTCCGGCGTCGGCGATCGCGCTGCCCGCGGGCATCACGCCGTCCCCGACCGACCTGGAAGGGCACCCGCGCGTGGTCGACGGCAACGGCGACTGCGTCGCCGTGCAGGACAGAGGGGCGCTCGAGCTCCAGGGCCACTCGGCCCCATGTCCCGTCGCCGTGCCGATCCTCGCCCAGGTCAAGCCCCTCGCGGGCGTTTTGTCCCACCTCGCGCTCAGCCCGAGCGCGTTCTACCCCGCGCCGTCGGGGGCGACGATCTCCAGCACGAAACGCAAATACGGCACCAGGATCACCTACCGCGACAGCCAGAGCGCGACGAGCACGTTCACCGTCCTCAGACAGTCCGCGGGCCGCAGGCAGGGGCACTCGTGCCGCAAGCCCTCAAGGAGCAACAGCCATGGCAAGCGCTGCACGCTGCTCACGAAGGTCGGGGCCTTCACGCACGCCGACAAGGCGGGTGCGGGCAGCACGCTGCACTTCAGCGGCCGCATCAAGGGCAGAAGGCTCACCCCGGGCGCATACACGCTTCAGGCCGCGGCCAGCAACGCCGCCGGCAGGGGGCCGGTCGCCTCGGCGCACTTCACAATCCGCTGAATCCGGCGCCGGTCGATAAGCTTCCGCACCGGTGTTCAGCAAGGTCCTCATAGCCAATCGCGGCGAGATCGCGATCCGCATCGTCCGCGCCCTGGAGGAGCTCGGCGTCGCGAGCGTCGCCGTCTACTCCGAGCTCGACCGCGACGCCCCGCACGTCGCCCGCGCCGAGGAGGCCTACAACCTCGGCGAGGGCCCAGCAGCCGATAACTACCTGAACGTGGAGAAGATCCTCGACGTCGCAAAGCGCTCAGGAGCGCAGGCCATCCACCCCGGCTACGGCTTCCTGGCCGAGAACGCGCCGTTCGCGCAGGCCTGTGAGGACGCGGGGATCGTGTTCATCGGGCCGCCGGCGAGCGCGATCGACGCCATGGGCTCGAAGACCCGCGCCCGCGAGCTCATGAAGGCGGCAGGGGTGCCGATCGTGCCCGGGACAACCGAGCCCGTCGCGACGGTGGCCGACGCCCTGAAGATCGCCACGGAGGAGATCGGCTTCCCGATCGCCGTCAAGGCCGCAGGCGGCGGCGGCGGGAAGGGCTTCCGCGTGGCCCTCTCCGAGGATGAGCTCGAGGGCGCGTTCGAGGGCTCAAGCCGGGAAGGCGAGAAGTTCTTCTCCGACGCGACGGTCTATCTCGAGCGCTATCTGCACGACCCCCGCCACGTCGAGGTCCAGGTGCTGGCCGACAAACACGGCAACGTGATCCACCTCGGCGAGCGCGACTGCTCGATCCAGCGCCGTCACCAGAAGGTGATCGAGGAGTCCCCCGCCCCGGAATGGGTCGTGGACCCCGAGACCCGTGCACGCATCGGCGCGATCGGCGTCGAGGCCGCGCGGGCCGTCAACTACGTCGGCGCCGGAACCATCGAGGGCCTGTTCTCCACACATCAGGGCGCCGAGCCCGAGTACTTCTTCCTCGAGATGAACACCCGCGTGCAGGTCGAGCACTGCGTGACGGAGATGACGACTGGCATCGACATCGTCAAGGAGGGCATCCGCGCGGCGGCCGGCGAGGAGCTCTCCTACAAGCAGGAGGACGTCGAGCTGCGCGGGCACGCGATCGAGTGCCGCATCAACGCCGAGGACGCCTCGAAGAACTTCGCCCCGGCCCCCGGCAAGATCGGCCGCTACCGGGAGCCCAAAGGCCCCGGTGTCCGCGTCGATTCCGGCGTGCAGGAAGGCGGGGAAGTCTCGCCCATGTACGACCCGATGGTCGCCAAGCTGATCGTCTGGGACGCCGACCGAGCCCAGGCGACCCAGCGCATGCTGCGCGCCCTCTCCGAATACGAGATCGAGGGCCTGAAGACGCTGATTCCCTTCCACCAGGCCCTGCTCTCCTCCGAGCAGTGGGCCAAGGGCGAGACCTGCCGGGACCTGCTCGAGGACCGCGCGTGGCTGAAGACACTCGCCTTCCCAAAGGCCGCGCCCCCCGCCGAGGGCGAGGAGCCGCAGGAGACGGTCGAGCAGTCCTACGCCGTGGAGGTCTCCGGGAGGCGCTTTGATGTCCGCGTCGTGGGCCCGCCGTTCGCGGGCGGCTCGGGCAGCGCCAACGGCAGCTCCGCCGCCAAGGCGGCCCCGAAGCGCGGCGAGCGCAAGGCCACAGCCGGCGGCGGACCCGACACCCTCCCCTCGCCGCTGCAGGGAAACATGTGGAAGGTGCTCGTGAAACAGGGCGACGCCGTCGAGGAGGGCCAGATCCTCTGCATCATCGAGGCGATGAAGATGGAGAACGAGATCACCGCGCACAAGGCCGGCACGATCGTCGAGCTCCCGATCACGGAGGGCGCCGCGATCCAGGCCGGCGCCCCGATCGCAACGATCAAGAGCGCGGACCCCGCCTAGAGCAGAGAGACGTTCGCGTCGTGCAGCCTGCGCTGCGCCGGCGTGCGCCTGCCGTCGGGCAGTTCGGCGGCGGAGCCGTGCTCGATCAGGGCGCCGAGGTAGGCGGCGTCCTGCTCCAGCACCTGCTGGGCGCGGGCACGATCCAGGACAGGGCCGTGACCGGGAACGACATGCTCGGCGCGGGCAACCAGCGGGCGCAGGCGATCCAGGGTGGCGAGATACTCGGGCGCGCTTCCCCCCTCGCCGAAGGAGGGCAGCTCAACGGCCGACAGGTAGTCGCCGGCGACCAGCACACCCGCCCATCCGATCATCACGGCCATCCCGTCGCCGGTGTGCCCCTGTGCGATGTGGAGCTCGAGCTCGCGCCCCCCGATCCCGCAGTGTCCGGGGACCGGCAGCGGCTGCACGGCGCCCAGCGACAGCGGGTGCTCGCGCTCGATCATCAGCTCTTCGTCGAAGGAGCGCAGCTCGCGCTGCGCCTGCCCGGGAGCGGACGCGAGGCGTTCGGCGGTGCTCTGCGCGCAGCCGAGGGCCAGGCCCGGAAAGGCGAGCCTGCCGAGCAGGTGGTCCCAGTCGCCATGGGTCGCCAGGAGTCCGCTCGGCTCAGGAAAACGCGCCTGGCCTACAAGGGGCGCCAGGGAGCTCAGCTCGTCAGGCAGGACCGGGGAGTCGATCACGAAGCTCTCAGGCGGCGCGGAGGACTCGGGCGGCGGTATGAGGTTCAGGAGCCCGCCCTGCGGCTCGCTCTCAGTGCCGCGGCCTCGGACGATCACGCAGTTGGCGGCGAGCACCGCGCTCGTGGCGAGGATCACATCCGCGTGCAGGGCGACGGCCCGCACGCGCTCAGGTTACGCCGAGTAGTTTCGCTGCCTCTTTGAGGTTCGCGACCTCTGCCGTGGGCTTCTTCTGGGAGGAGTCCAGTGTCTCTTTGTTGCGATTCACCCAGATCACGGGAACGCGCTGTTTGACGCACGGAACGACGTCGTGGTAGTGGCTGGCACTGACATGGACCCAGCCGCGCTTGCCGCCCACGCGCCTTGCGCACTCGGTGAAGTGCGCCAATTCAGGCTTGTAGGAGCGCACCTGCTGGGCCGTGACGACGAGGTCGAAGTCGACGTTGATGTGGCGCCGCGTCTGGCCGAGGAGCTTGTCGTCGATGTTCGAGATCAGCCCGAGGCTGTACTTCTTGGAGAGCTTCTGCAGCTGCGTGGCGGTCTCCTTGAAGGGCATCCAGCGCTGGACCGAGTCGGGCAGGAAGCCCGAGCGCGAGGGCTCCAGGGGCCATTCGAGCCGTTTGGCGATCTCGATCGCGGTGCGGCGGAGCACCTCGGCGTAGAGCTCATAGGAGCCACCCTCGATTTCCCTGGAGATCTCCTGGAACATCGGGATCAGGACCGCGCGGTCGATCTCGACGCCGTCGCGTGCGGCCTCCTTGGAGAACGCGTCGTAGATGCCCGTCTCCCAATCGATCAGGGTTCCGTAGACATCGAATGTGACGAATGTGACGTTCTTTGGTAGGGCCATGACGTCCCATTATGACTTGCCGGCAGCAATAGGCGCGCCGCCGCTCCCGCCGGGCCACCGAATGGGCGCGCTCTTGCATCTTGCGTTAGAGTCCCGCGCCGCAATGGACCTGCTCGAATACCAGGGCAAGCAGCTTTTTGCCCGCCACGGACTGAGGGTCTCCTCCGGTGACGCCGTCACCACCGTCGAGGACGCCGTGAAGGTCGCCGACAGCGTCGGCTACCCGGTCGTCGTGAAGGCGCAGGTCCTGATCGGCGGTCGCGGCAAGGCGGGCGGGGTCAAGCTCGCCGACGATGCCGAGCAGGCACGCGAGCACGCCGCGAACATCCTGGGGATGGACATCCACGGGCACACCGTCCGCACGCTCTGGATCGAGCACGCCTCGGACATCGCCACCGAGTACTACGCATCGGTGCTCCTGGACCGCTCCGCCAAGAAGCCGCTCGTGATGTTCAGCGTCGAGGGCGGCGTCGACATCGAAGAGGTGGCCGAGAAGACTCCCGAGAAGCTCATCCGCAGCCTCGTCGACCCGCTGGCCGGGCTCTCCCGCGAGCAGGCGGAGCAGATCGCCCGCGACGGCGGAGCCGACGCCGACGTGGTCAGCGGCGTCGCCGACGCACTGCTCGCCCTCTACGACGTCTGGCTCAGCGAGGACGCGACACTTGCCGAGATCAACCCGCTGATCGTCACGCCAGAGCGCGAGGTCAAGGCACTCGACGCGAAGGTCTCACTCGACGGCAACGCTCTCTACCGTCACCCCGACAACCAGTCGCTGTCCGACAGTGAGAACGAAGACCCGATCGAGCGGCGAGCCAAGGAGGAGGGCGTCCAGTACGTCAAGCTCGACGGCGACATCGGCATCCTGGGCAACGGTGCCGGGCTGGTCATGTCAACCCTTGACGTCGTGGCACAGGCGGGCGGCTCGCCGGCAAACTTCCTGGACGCCGGCGGAGGGTCGGACGCGGAGAAGATCAAGCAGGCGGTGAGCCTGATCCTCGCGAACGACTCCGTGAAGGCGGTCCTGTTCAACATCTTCGGCGGCATCACGCGCTGCGACGAGGTCGCAAAGGGCCTGATCGCCGCCTTCGCAGACATCAAACCCTCCGTGCCGTTCGTGGTCCGCCTGGACGGAACGAACGACGTTGAGGGCCGCAGGCTCCTCCAGGAGGCCGCGCTGCCGAACGTGCACGCGGCCACGACCATGAACGAGGCTGCCGAGAAGGTCGTGGCGCTAGCCGCCGGAGAGGGAGGGCAGGGCTGATGGCGATCCTCGTCGATGAGAACACCCGCCTGGCGGTGGCCGGAATCACGGGCCGCGAGGGGACCTTCCACACGCTCAACAACCGCAACTACGGCACCAACGTGGTCGGCGGCGTGACCCCGGGCAAGGGCGGACAGGACGTCGAGGGCATCCCCGTCTTCGACAGCTGGGCCGACGCCATGGAGCAGGTGCAGCCGAACACCGCGATGATCTTCGTCCCGCCGCGGTTCGCGGCCGACTCCATCCTCGAGGCCGCCGCGGCAGGCGTCGAGCTCGTGATCGCGATCACCGAGGGCATTCCGGCGCACGACGAGCTCAGGGTCTACAACCTCCTTCGCAGCGAGCACCCCGGCACGAGGCTGATCGGCCCGAACTGCCCCGGGATCCTCTCTCCCGGCAAGGCCAACGTCGGCATCATCCCCGCCTCCTTCTTCAGCGAGGGAAGCGTCGGCGTGGTCTCCCGCTCGGGCACCCTGACCTACCAGATCGGCAATGAGATCGCCCAGGCAGGAGTCGGCTGCAGCTCGATCGTCGGCATCGGCGGCGACCCGGTGCCCGGGTCCTCGTTCGTCGACGTGATCGAGCTCTTCCAGGCCGACGAGCAGACGGAGCTGATCGTCCTCTCCGGCGAGATCGGCGGCTCGGCCGAGGAGGAGGCGGCGGAGTACATCTCCGAGCATGTCACCAAGCCCGTCGTCGCCTACATAGCCGGCTTCACCGCCCCGGCCGGCAAGCAGATGGGCCACGCCGGCGCGATCGTCTCCGGCTCCGCAGGCACCGCGGCCGCGAAGGCGCAGGCGCTCGAAGAGCGCGGTGTCCGCGTCGGGCGCACACCCACCGAGGCAGCCGCCATCGCGGTCGAGCTCCTCGGCGCCGCGCCCGCCGCCTCCTGAGCGAGCCTCCCGCGGTCGCCCGCGCCCTCTCCGGAAGGTACGCTAGGCCGCGATGGACCCGGAGGTGGCAAGGACACTCGGCGAACTCGAGCAGAAGATCGGGGAGCTCGAGCGCGCGCTGACGTCGATCGGGACTCCGCAGGCAGCCCGCCCGGCTCCGCCCGCCCCGTCGCAGCCCCCGCCGCCCCCGTCGGCTGCGGTCGCCGGCCGGATCGTGGACGAAGCAGTCGAGAGGGCCCAGCCGCCATTCCCGCCGCCCGCGCCGCCACCGGCACAGCCTGCCCCGCTGCCGCGCCTGGCGCCCGTCGGCGGGGCTCCTGCCGCCCCCCGGCCGGCGACCCCGACAGGTCCCCCTCCGGTGCCCTCATGGCCCCAGCCGCCGGGTCCGGCGGAGCTGCTGATGTTCCGCGAGCGACTCGAGCGGGCCTCCCGCGACCTCGCTCGCGACTACGACGAGCTGCTCGGGCGCCTAAGCTACGGGACTGTGACTCCTCCGGGACCGACCATCTCATTCGCCAGGGGCGCGCCTTCGCTCGACATCATCGACGTGGACGGCCTCAGCGAGGCCGCCGTGCGCGCCTTCACTGACGACCCCGCCGGGACGACCGCCTACGGGACATCGGTCGGGTACCCGCGCCTTCGCAGCTGGATCGCCGACCACCATGGCGTCGACGTCGACCGTGTGCTGGTCACCAACGGGTCGATGCAGGCCGACGCCTTCCTGTTCGAGCACGTCGTCAGCCCCGGGGACCACGTCATCGTGGAGCGACCCTCCTACGACCGCACGCTGCTCTCGCTGCGCGACCGCGGCGCCCAGCTGCACGCCGTCGAGCTCGAGCCCGACGGTCTGGACACGGCCGCCCTCGCTCACCTGCTGAGCGAGGGAACGATCTCCCCCAAGCTCGCGCACATCATCCCTAACTTCCAGAACCCAGCGGGCTACACGCTCTCGCTGGAGAAGCGCCGTGCCCTGCTGGCGCTGGCCCAGGAGCACGATTTCCTCGTATTCGAGGACGACCCGTACGTCGCTCTGCGCTTCAGTGGCGAGACCCTGCCGACGATGCTCTCGATGGACCCGGACCGCGTCGTCTACGCGTCCTCGTTCTCGAAGACCGTCTGCCCCGGCATCCGCGTCGGCTACCTCGTCGGGCCGCCCGAGATCATCGCGGCGATCGGCAGGATGGCCACCAACACCTACATCTCGCCCAACATGGTCGCCCAGTCGATCGTGTACGAGTTCTGCGCCTCGGGAGCGATCGACCGCTCCATCGAGACGGTCAAGACGGCGCTGTCGGCGCGCGCGGCGGCCCTCGGCGACGCACTGCGGCGCGAACTGCCCGAGGCCGAGTTCGTGGCGCCGCAGGGCGGCTACTTCATGTGGGTGACGCTGCCGCAGGGCACCGACGTGCACGCCCTCTTCACGGCGGCCGCCGAGGCCGGCGTGTCATTCGTGCGCGGGACGGACTTCCTGCTCGAGGGCGGCGAGAACACGCTGCGCCTTGCCTACTCCGGTGTCACCCCGGAGCAGATCGACGAGGGCGTCGCGCGCCTCGCCGGCGCCTACCGCTCGCTGTAGCGGGCGGCGCGCAGGCCGCCACTACGCCGCGGGCGCGAGTCTGCGCCCGCGGGACCGTCGGGCCGCCGGCTTCTGCTCGATCTGCGGTGTCGCCTCCCGCCCGGGCAGCGAGAGCCTTGCGATCTTGCGAACGACGCTGCCGAACTGCCGGTGCAGCGGACCCGTGTTGTACGGGATTCCGTAGCGCTCGGTGATCTCCCTGACCTGGACCGCGATCTCGGCGTAGCGGCGCGCCGGCAGGTCGGGGAACAGGTGGTGCTCGATCTGGAAGCTCAGATTGCCGGCGAGGATGTGGAAAAGCGGGCCGCCGGTGAGATTCGCCGAACCGAGCAGCTGGCGGTAGTACCACTCCCCGCGGGTCTCCTCTTCGGTCTCCTGCTCGGTGAACTGCTCGGTTCCGTCGGGGAAGTGCCCGCAGAAGATGATCGTGAAGGCCCAGAGGTTGCGTGTCAGGTTCGCCGTGGCGTTTCCGGCCAGGACGAACGGGAGCGAGGGGCCCGACAGCAGCGGGAACAGGACATAGTCCTTCAGCGACTGCCCTTTGACCTTGCGCCAGATATCGCCGAGCATGCCGCGCTTCTCCGCGAGCGTGATCTCACCGGTCGCGATCCGCTCGCTCTCGAGGTCGTGGAGCGCGACTCCGTACTGGAAGAGGAGGGCGAGCAGGGTGGCCCACAGGAGGTTGCCGAGGTAGTAGGGGCTCCACGGCTCATCCTCTGACATGCGCAGGATTCCGTAGCCGATGTCGCGGTCCTTGCCGACGATGTTCGTGTGCGTGTGGTGCATGTAGTTGTGGGAGTGGCGCCACTGGTCGGCGGGGCAGGCCGTGTCCCACTCGAACTCCTTGCTGCTGAGGCGCGCATCGCCGGTCCAGTCGTACTGGCCGTGCATCACGTTGTGGCCGATCTCCATGTTGTCCAGGATCTTCGACAGCGACAGGGCCGCGGTTCCGCCAAGCCACGCCGGAGGCAGGAAGCCGAGGAACAGAAGGCCTCGGCCGGCGACCTCGAGCCCGCGCTGGACCCTGATAAGGCGGGTGATGTAGTCGACGTCGCGCCGGCCGAGGTCGGCGACCACCTGCGCGCGGACCGCATCCAGTTCCTGGCCGAACTGCTCCAGCTCGGCGGGCGTGAGGTTGGACTTTGCCGGCATGGCGGGCTCCTTTTCGGGTTGGTCTCTAGAGGTCGAGTACGACGTCGCCGACGGGCACCGAGACGCAGATCCGGATCTCCTCATCCGTGCGGTGCGAGCTCTCGCCGGTCAGCAGGTTTCGCACGGTGCCGCTCACCTTTCGGCAGCTGCACGAGTTGCAGATGCCCATCCGGCAGCCGTGGTCCGGGCGCAGGCCGCTGTCCTCGGCCTGCTCGAGCAGCACCAGGCCGCTGTTCTCGGCATCCCGGCCGCTGCGCGCGAACCGGACCATGCCCGTCGCGCCCTGCGGGTCGAGCGCCATCGCCGGTGCGGTGAACGTCTCCACGGCGGGCTCGGACAGGCCGTCTGCGGCCCACAGGGATCTGACGGCGTCGATCAGCGGCGGAGGACCGCACACGAACGTCGCGGCTGCGGCGTGATCATCACAGACGGCTCTGAGGTGCTCGCGGCTGAAGCGACCCGCCAGCGAACGCCCGCCGCGGGTGTAGCCGCGGGCTACCCGCAGGCCGCGATGGCTGCCGGCCAGGCGCGACAGCTCACGGCTGTAGAGCGCGAGGTCGGCTGAGCGCGCGTAGTTCAGGAAGCCGATCTCGCCTCCGTAGCCCTCCGCGCACAGGGTGCGCAGCATCGCCATCACCGGCGTGATCCCGCTACCTCCGCTGATCAGCACCACCCGCTCCGGAGGCCGGCTCGGGAGCGCGAACTCGCCCTGCGCCTGCGAGAGCCCCACGGTCATGCCGGGGCGGGCGTGGTCGCGCAGGTGCCGCGAGAGCCGCCCCTCAGGATGCGTGGACACGGTCAGCTCGAGCTCTTCGGCCTGATCCGGCCCCGCGGGCGAATAAGGCCGCGTCAGCATCACCCCGTCGACCTGCACCGAGAGCGAGACGAACTGACCGGCTCGGATACCCCGCCAGTTCTCGTTCGGGCGCAGCGTCAGCGTCACGCTGCGAGCGGTCTGGTGGCGGACATCGGTGACCCGGGCCCGCACGTCGCGCTCGAGCAGCAGGGGACTGACGAGCTCGACGTAGCGGTCAACGCCGTGGGGATAGGCGAGGGCACCGGCGACGCGGGAGTGAAGGACGCGGCGCGCCAGCCTTCTAGGCCCGGAGATGGTGGTGATCAGGGGCCGGCCTCCGTCGGCGGCCCGGCGGCTGCTTGCCGGCATCGGACTCATGCGCTCCTTTCCAGGTTGCAGTGAACTACTCGGATCACGATTCGATGTTACACCATTTGATGTCACTTAATTTGGTGTGTCTGAGTTTGGCGATATGGTTCTCGCTGCATGGCCGCCTCCACCGAGAACGCGCTGACGATCGAACAGCTCGCCGCCGAGAGCGGCATGACGGTGCGCAACATCCGCGCGCACCGGGCCCGCGGGCTGCTGCCCGCCCCCGAGGTGCGCGAGCGGGTCGGCTACTACGGGCCCGAGCACCTCACCCGGCTGAGGCTGATCGCCCGCATGCAGGCCGACGGCTTCAATCTGCGCTCGATCGAGAGGCTGCTGGACGCCGCACACGGCAGCCCCGAGCAGCTGCTGAGCCTGAAGGACGCGATCAGCACCCCGTTCGCGAGCGAGGAGCCGCGCGTGTATACGGCGGCTGAGCTCCAGGAGCGCTTCGGGCCGGAGGCTGACGTGAAGTCGCTGGTGCGCGCGGAGGATCTCGGCCTGCTCACGGCGCTGGGGGACGATCGCTATGAGGCCCCCATGCCCTCGCTGCTCGACGCGGCGGAGGAGGTCGTCGCCCGTGGCGTCTCGCTCAAGCATGCCCTGACGTCAATCGCGAAGGTGCGCGACCAGTGCCGGTCGGTGGCGCGGGAGTTCGTCAAGCTGTTCGTGGACGACGTCTGGAAGCCGTTCGCGCAGGACGGATATCCGGAGGAGCGCTGGACCGAGGTGACCGAGTCGATAGATCGCCTGAGGCCACTCTCCTCCGCGGCGCTGCTCGCCGCCTACCAGCTCACCATGTCCCAGGAGGTCGAGGCGGCGTTCGGCCGCGAGCTCGAGCGACTGGGCAAACACGCTCCCCGCAAGGGCTGAGGGCGGGCAGGGCCCCCGCGGGCAGCGCCCTCGGCTCCGCGGCTAGGAGGACTGCACGCGGTCGTAGGGCGTGACCGCCTGAACGCACGTCCGGGTCGGCTGGCGATCGGCGCGCCTGACCGCACTGCAGAGCCTCTGCAGCAGCTGGGCGGTGCTCCTCTCGTCCTCCAGGTGCTCAGGCGCGACCGGCTCGTTCAGCAACACGTCCGGGTCGGCAGCGTCGTCGAAAACGACGATTCGGGGCATGACTGCCTCTCTTCTCGGCTCGACCTCGATGCTACTCACTGGCCGACGCCCGTCAAGGCCCTGCCAACGTGTTGGCCTAACGGCCGTAGCGCTGGCCGAGCACGAGCTGCTCGGGCAGGGCGGTGCGGGGCGGCGGAGAGGGGTCGGCCAGCACCGAAACGGTCTCTGCGACGCTCATGGTCAGGCTCACACGGCTCCCGTCCTCGCCCTCGAGCGCGAGGCCGTCCTCGCCCCGCTCCGCCACGTGACCCCGCATCCCGGGCTCAAGGCCCGACTCCTTCAGGTACCGCAGCAGGTCCTCGGCCTCGTTCTCAAAGCGGACCACCTGGACGGACGCGCCCACCGACACGTCCGCGAGCGGCACGCCCGGCAAGCCGCTCGCCGGCGACGATCGGATGCCCGTGCGGGCAGGTCTTCGCGTCTCCTATCGCGGCGAGCATCCGCTCCTCGAGCACCGGCGACATGGCGTGCTCCAGCCGCTCGGCCTCCTCGTGAACCTCATCCCAGGGAATCCCCAGAACGTCGGTCAGGAACCTCTCGATCAGGCGGTGCCTGCGCACGATCCCCTCCGCGTGGGAGGCGCCGAGGTCGGTGAAGGCGATCGCGCGGTCTGCGCCGCGCGTCACGTAGCCGTCGCGCTCGAGGCGGCCGACCATCTCGTGGACGGTCGGCGGCGAGAGCTGCATCGCGCGGGCGACGTTGGCCGCGGTCATCGGGAGCCCCGCCTCCTGCAGCCAGAACAGGCTCTGCAGGTACTCCTCCTCGGCGACGGTGGCGGCCGTGGGCTTCTCCTCGCTCACGCGGCTGATGCTAGTGGACCCTCACCCGTCGAGTTGGTCGAATGTGCACTGCAGCGGGTCCTTGTCCTCCCGCCAGCGGCGCAGCTTCGCGCCGTGGCGGATGCGTCCCGCGGAAACGTGGTCGAAGTCGACCTCCACGACCAGCTCCGGCCGCAGCCCGACCCACTCCAGATCCTTGCCGGCGCTCCAGCGGCTCGGATCGGCTGAGCCGCGCTCGCCCGACTCATAGTCCTTCAGGAAGCCGACCAGACGGCGCTTCTCGGTGGCCTTCAGCCCCGAGCAGTGCCCGACGACCCGCAGCTCGGGTCCGTCGTAGAGGCCGAGAATCAGCGCCCCCACCGTCCCCTGCTCCTTGCCGGGCCGCCACCCGACCAGCACGGCGTCGATCGTGCGCACGCGCTTGACCTTCGTCATGCCGGCCCTCTCCCCCGGCCGGTATGGCGCGGAGCCGTCCTTAGCGACCGCGCCCTCGGCGTGTGCCAGCCATCCGGCGGCACCGGAGGGGTCCCGGGCGCTGTCCACCAGCTCGACCGACGTGCCCGCGAGCCCCGAGCCCGCCGCCAGCCGCTCGAGCGCACGGCGGCGCTCGGAGAACGGCCGCTCCATCAGCACCTCGTCATCGAGCGCCAGCAGGTCGAAGGCCACGTAGGCGGCGGGGGTGCTCTGCGCGAGCATTTCCACCCGCGAGGCGGCCGGATGTATGCGCTGCCCGATGGCGTCGAAGTCCTCGCGCCCGCTCGCGTCGCGCACCACTATCTCCCCGTCGAGCACGTAGCGTCCCGGGGGGAAGACGAGCTCGGGGAAGTAGCGCCCGAGCGGCCTGCCGTTGCGCGACTGCAGGAACAGCTCGCCGCCGTCCACGAAGGCGAGGCAGCGAAAGCCGTCCAGCTTGACCTCGTAGGTGAGGTCCTCCCCCACCGGCAGCTCGCGGCGCGATATGGCCAGCTGCGGCGAGACGGGAGGCGAGAGCGGCAGGCTCACTTGGCCTCACCACGCGGAGCGCGTGCCCTGCTCGGCTGCACGCGTGGTGGCTCGCCCTTCTGCTTGCGAAAGTGCGGCGGCCACGGAGCGTCGCCCAGGCCCTCACGCTCGTCACGGGCCGCGAGCTCCAGCAGGGCATCGAGTCGGCCGGGGTGCTCGTCGATGGACCGCGATGGGTCGCCGCGCTCGCGCAGGCGCGCCGGAACCGTGGCCAGGCGCAGGTCGGCAGGCTCCACGTCGGCGACCTCCTCCCACTCCAGAGGGCAGGAGACACGCGCGTCGGGCACGGCGCGCACCGAGTATGCGGAGGCGACCGTGCGGTCCCGGGCGTTCTGGTTGTAGTCGATGAACACACCCTCGCGTTCCTCCTTCCACCAGCGGCTCGTGGCGCGGCCCGGCATCCGGCGCTCGACCTCGCGGGCGAGGGCCAGCGCCGCGCGCCGTACGCCTTCGAAGCTCTGCTCGGGCTCGATCCTGACGTTCACGTGCACGCCTCGCGAGCCGGATGTCTTCGGGAAGCCCGTCAGCTGGTGCTCCTCCAGGACGTCCCGAACGACGAGCGCGACCTCGCGGACCTCCGAGAACGGGACCCCCGGGCCGGGGTCCAGGTCGATGCGGAGCTCATCCGGATGGTCCAGGTCATCCCTGCGAACGGGCCAGGGATTCCAGTCGATCACCCCGAGGTTGACACCCCACACGAGGTGGGCCGCGTCGTTGGCGACGAGCTCGCGCGCCGAGCGCCCGCTCGGGAATGTGACCGTCGCCGTCTGCAGCCAGTCCGGTGCGCTGTCGGGCACGCGCTTCTGGAAGAAGGGTTCGCCCTGCACCCCGTCGACCCAGCGCTTCAGCACCGTCGGCCTCTCGCGCAGGTGGCGCACGACCGCCTCCTCACACTCGACGTAGTAGTTGACGAGATCGATCTTCGTGACCCCGGCCTCCGGGAAATACAGCTTGCCCGGGTTGCTGACCCGCACCTCGTGCCCGCTGACATCCACCACCGCATGCTCGGCCTTGCGCGCTGCCATTGCTGCAAGGATGCACGATCGTGAGGGCCTTCGCCACGGTGCAAGCGGACAGCCGCACGCGACGACCCGGAATCCCCCTCGCCGCGCTGCTGGCCGGCGGCGCTCCCGGGCCCCGGATCGGGGCGCACACCGCGATGCTCGCGATTGCTGCGGGGCTTCAGGAAACGGGGTGGCCGGAGCCCGACATCTGTGCGCTGACCGAGGAGGACGCAGCAGCCCGGGAGCTGCTCGAGGCGCACGACTTCGAGACGCGGATGCGCCGCGCGCGCGCGCTGGTGGTGGTCGCCGAGCGTATCGCTCCGAGCACGCTCGCCGGAAGCCTGACGTTCGAGATGGCGACGATGGCGAGACAGGCGGGCGTGCCCGCCTACGCGGTCGCGGGCGAGAACGACCTGGACCGGTTCGGAGCGCGGATCCTCGACCTTCAGCTGATCATCCAGGCCCGCTCGCCCGCGGCGTTGCGCGCCGCAGGGCGCACGCTCGGCGAGGTCATGTGAGAGCTCACGCCTGGCAGCCCGGGCACCAGTAGGTCGTGCGGGCGTCCTCCCACTGCCCGCCCGAGCGGATCACCGAGCCGCAGCGCCGGCAGCGCTCGCCGGCTCGCCGGTAGACGCCCCTCGGTCGCGCGCGGGGCCCCTCGCGGGCGGAGATCTGCATCCCCTCGCGGGCGAAGCGGATCAGCGCCAGAGCCTCTTCGTCTGAGACGCGGCCGGTGGCTCTCCAGGGGTCGATGCCCACCCCAAAGCAGCACTCGCACTTCCAGACGTTGCCTATCCCGGCGACGGTGCGCTGGTCGAGCAGGGCGTCGCCGATCGGCCGCGAGGGGTCGTCGGCCCGCAGACGGCGCAGAAAAGCCTCGCCGTCGAACTCCGCCCCCAGGATGTCCTGCCCGAGTGACGCCAGGCGCAGGTCGGTGCGCGTTCGCGAGTCGGGCATCAGCTCGAGGACGGGGCCGTCGAACTGAACCACCTCCCAGCCCTCGCGCCGCATCAGCAGCCACGCCCGGCTGCGTGCCCGCCGCCAGCGCTCCCCCTCGGGCCTCACGCTCCACAGCCCGCTCATGCGCAGATGCGAGTGCAGGGTCAGCCCTCCCTCGAAGCGAATGAAGAGGTGCTTGCCATGCGCGTCCACGGAGCGCACCCGCTGCCCGGCCAGGCGCTCATCCCAGCGGAGGGGAGCGTGCCGCGGGTGCGGCGTCAGCAGTTCCTGGGGGGCGTGTCCCTGCACCACGGCGCGGATGCGCGCCGCCGCGTGGTGGATTGTGTCTCCCTCGGGCATCAGCAGTGACGATGGCAGAGAGGCACGCGATCCCGCTAGGCTCGCCAGCCAGTGCCCGAAGAGCCCGAGCCACACAGCAGCCATCGCGCCCCCCGCGTTCGCTCCCTCACGCCTCCGGGCGCCCGGAGGGCGACGGTGATCGGGGCCGGGTCCTTCGGCACCGCGCTCGCCGTGCTGCTCGCCCGCGGCGGACTTCGCACGACGCTGCAGACCAGGACCACCGAGCAGGCTGAGCAGATGGACGCCGACCGCGAGAACGAGCGCTACCTGCCGGGGGTCGAGCTGCCGCCCCAGCTGCGCATTCGAACCCGCCTCCGCGGGCGTCGCGCGCGCCGACTATGTCTTCCTGGCCGTGCCCTCGCGCGGACTCGGCGAGGTCATCGACCGCCTCACGTCCGCCGGCCTCGGCGGCCGCACCGCTCTCGTCTCCGTCGCCAAGGGCCTGGTCCCGCCGGAGGGATTGCCCCCCACGATCGTCCTGAGCTCGCGCTTCGGCGCCCGGCGAGTGGCCTGCGTGGGAGGCCCGGCGCACGCCCAGGAGATGGTGCACGCGGGCGCGGGCCTGGTGGCCGCATCCTCCGAGGAGGACCTCGCGCACGCGCTGGCTCAGGTCTTCACCCGCGCGGGGGTCGTGTGCGAGCAGTCCAATGACCCTGTCGGCGTGGAGCTCGCGGGCGCGGCCAAGAACGCCGCGGCGCTCGCCGCGGGCGCGACCGAGGCTCAGGGGCTGAATGCCGCAGGCGCTGCGGCCGGCCACATCTTCGCCGAGGTCTGGCGCTACGCGGAGGGACTCGGCGCGAGACCGGAGTCGATGATCGGGCTCGCGGGCGCCGGAGACCTCGTCGCCACCGCGCTGGCGCGGGAGAGCCGCAACCGGCGCGCGGGGGAGCTGCTCGCCGCGGGTGTCCCGGCGGGGGAGATACCGGAGCGGATCGGGCAGGCGGTGGAGGCGCTGGAGTCCGTTCCGCTGCTCGCCACCGCGCTCGAGCGTGCCGGCGTCGGCGCGCCTGTCACCGGCGCCCTTGGGCGACTGATCTCCGGCGAGCTGCCGCTGGACGAGTGGGTCGCGCTGGTTCGCGCGACGGTGCCTCCCCCCGCCCTGTGGCGCCGGCGGCCCAAGCCCGGCCTCTGGCGGCGCGTGTGGCGTCGCCACTGAGGCGCTGTGCGGAGGTTCCCGGGGGGAACCGGAGTAAGGGAAAGTCTGCCCCCCCGGGAACGCCCACCTGCTTACCCTGCGGCCACTTGGGTTGGCCACACAGCCAGTTTCCTGGCTGGTCGGCCAGTCTACACGATGGCTCCGGCGGAAATACGGTTTTTCAGGCGCGATCCATGAGCGTGCTAACGACAGCCTCGTAGACGCCCGAGCCGTGGCCTGCTGAGCAGACGCGAGCGTTCGCGTGGGCCGCGATGGCCTCCCTAATTGACCCGTCGCGCTCGACCGCGTTCGCGACCAGCCACATCACGCCGACGTGCTCGGCGCACGCGAGATCCTCGCGCGAGTCGCCGATGGCGAACACATCCCCGCGGGAAAGGCCGCGCGCACGCATGTGCAGCGCCACCGCCGCCGCCTTCGACGCCCCCGCGGGCACCAGGTGGTAGCAGCGCACGTGCGGCAGCCCGTCCAGCGCCGGCGAGCGCCGGCTCACCACTCCGTTGTCAACGAGGCGAAGATTGCCGTGCCCGCTGCGCGCAAGCAGGCTGTCGACCTCCTGTGCGTCCACGAGCCCGCGGAAGAGATGCGAGACCTCCCGGTTCAGATGCCAGGGCTCGTGATACTCGAGCCGGCCCGGGAAGCTCTCCAGCAGCAGCGCAGGCGCCCCGGAGTCCTCGATCTGCTGGGAGATGGTCAGGTCGCCGGGCAGCAGATCGCCCGTCATCCAGTGCTCCTCGCCGTCGAGCACCAGGCACGCCCCAGCCTCGTAGATGAACGAGGACTGCCCGAGCAGCCGCGCATCCTCGGCGACCTGGGTGCGCCGGCGGCCGGACATGATCACCACCTCCACTCCGGCGCGCAGACAGGCCTGCATAGCGCGCACGCCGTCGATGCTCACGTTCCCCTCACCGTCGTGCAGCAGCGATGCGCCCTGGCCGAGGAGCGTTCCGTCCAGGTCGAGATACAGGCAGCCCGGTGCCGGCCCGCCGCTCATCCCCCGGCGCCCGCCAGCGGCGGCCGCTCGACAGGACCCCCCTCGAGCGGCTCCATGCGGCCGTCCTGGGCCACGCGCCGCGCGATCGTCGAGAGGACCGTGAGTGCCATCGGGGTCAGGGCGGAGAGCGGCTGGTGGCTGTTGATGTGCTCGTCCAGGTCGACCTGGGCCATGCCCTGAAGGCCGACCTCGCGCCAGACGTCGATCAGCATCCCCACCTCCACCCCGTAGCCGGTCGCGAAGGGGACCCGCCGAAGGAGCTCGCGGCTGGCGGCCACCTCGCCGGCCAGCGGCTGGCGGAAGCCCGAGAGCTCCGGGTAGAACAGCGCGAGCGCGGGACGGGCGGTCAGATGGTTGACCCGGCCCCCGCCCTCCTGGATCGTCTCCACGCCGACCCTGAAGGGCCTTCGGTAGTGACCCTTGACGAATGAGATGCCGCTCTCGCAGACCAGCGGGCCAAGCAGCCCGGTCGCGAAATGGGCGCTGAAGGAGCCGGTGTCCGCGTCCAGGAAGCACACGAGGTCGCTCTCGATCGCGGACAGCGCGCGCCACATCGCATCGCCCTTGCCGAGCACGGGCCCCTGCTCTGGCAGGAGCTCCTGCTCCTGCCATACGACCGCGCCGGCAGCTTCGGCGACGGCGGCCGTTCCGTCCTCGGACCCGGCATCGACGACGAGGATCTCGTCGATCGCCCCGGCCTCGCGCAGCTCCAGGAGACCTGCGACCACCGATGCCACGGTCGAGGCGCACTCGCGCGCGGGCAGGCACACCGACACGCTCTGCTCGCGCTCGGCGGCGATGCGCTCGGGCGTGTAGAGGGAATGATGGAAGGAGCGGGCTTGGAGCGCCCCTCCGGCAGCCGGCGCGGACATCGCCTCTACTATCTCAAGTCCTTGACCCTCGACCGGACAACCGAGCCGTGGAGCGCCCTGCTTGACGCCGGGCGTGAGGACGGGCGCCTGGTGCAGGAGGCGACCGAGGGCCCCGGCAAGGGGACGCTCGTACCGCCGCCCGCCGAGCTTCACCCGGAGCTGCTCGCCGCCCTGGAGCGCATGGGCATACACAGCCTGTACTCACACCAGGAGCAGGCGATCCGCGCCGCCTGGGAGGGACCGACGATCGTCACGACGGGCACAGCCTCTGGAAAGTCGATGTGCTTCAACCTGCCGACGCTCGACGTCCTGTGCCGCCAGTCTCGCGCCCGCGCGCTGTACATCTACCCCACCAAGGCGCTGGCCCAGGACCAGGCCCGCGCTCTCGCCGGATTCGGCCTGGCGCGGCGCGTGAGGCCGGCGATCTACGACGGCGACACCCCGCGCGAGGCGCGAGCGGAGATAAGGCGCGCCGCCAACGTCGTCCTCACCAACCCCGACATGCTCCACGTCGGGATCCTGCCCAACCATGCCGCGTGGGCCGACCTGTTCTCCAACCTCGCGGTCGTCGTGATCGACGAGGCGCACGTCTACCGCGGCGTATTCGGGTCGCACGTCGCGAACGTCCTGCGCCGGCTCCGGCGGATCGCGGCCGCGTACGGCACCGAGCCCCGGTTCATGCTCGCGTCGGCCACCATCGCCAACCCGGCGGAACTCGCCGAGCGACTGACCGGTCACGATCACGTCGCGCTCATCGATCGCGACGGCGCTCCCGCCCCGCAGCGGAGGATCGCTGTCTGGAACCCCCCGCTGACCGACCGTGCTTCCGGTGCGAGGGCGTCGGCGCTGGCAGAGGCGGCGGAGATGATCTCGAACCTCGTGCTCGGCGGCGCGAGGACGATCTGCTTCATGAAGTCGCGCAAGGGAGTGGAGGTGCTGAGCAGGCTCATCACGGACTCCGTCGCAAGCACGGACAGGGAGCTCGCCGGCAAGGTCGCGGCATATCGCGCGGGCTACACGGCGCAGCAGCGCCGCGAGCTCGAGGGGCGGCTGACCCGCGGCGAGCTCCTGGCCGTCATCACGACCGACGCGCTCGAGCTCGGGATCGACATCGGTGAGCTCGATGCCTCGGTGGTCGTGACGTTCCCCGGAACCGTCGCGTCGCTGCGCCAGATGTGGGGCAGGGCCGGCAGGCGCGGCCGTGGCCTGGCGGTCTACGTCGCCGGCGAGGACGCCCTGGATCAGTTCTTCTGCCGGCACCCAGAAGATTTCCTCGGCAGGCCTGTGGAGTCGGCGATCCTCGACCACGAGAGCGAGCTGATCTACCGCTCGCACCTGCTGTGCGCGGCGCACGAGGGGCCGCTCTCCGGCGAGGACGCGGAGTTCCTCGGGCCACGCTGGGAGTCGCACGCCGAGGTGCTCGTGAGCTCCGGCGAGCTCCGACGCCGCGCGGCGAGCCCGCGTGCGACCTACGTGCCGCGCAGAGAGGGCGGCTATCCGGCGGCGCAGGTCTCCCTGCGGTCCGCCTCACCCGACACCTACTCGATCGTCGACGTCTCCTCGGGCGAGCTGCTCGGCACGACAGAGGCCGCGCGAGCACACTCGACCGTGCACAGCGGCGCAATCTACCTGCACCAGGGCCGCTCATATGAGGTCCGCGAGCTCGACCTCGAGCAGCACCGCGCGCTGGTCGCGCCCTTCACCGGAGACTGGTACACCCAGCCCAAGCGCGAGACCGACACGGAGATCGTGCGGCTGCTCGACCGCCGCGAGAGCCTGGGCGTGACGCTCTCCTTCGGCGAGGTCAGCGTGACCGACACCGTCCTTGCCTACCAGCGCAGGCGACTGTCCGACCATGCCCGCGTCGACCTGCTCGCCCTGGATCTGCCCCCGACGAGCTTCTCCACCCAGGCGCTCTGGTTCGAGCTCGACCCGCAGGATCTCGCGGACACCGTGTCGCTGGAGCAGATGCTCGGCTCCCTGCATGCGACCGAGCACGCCCAGATCGCCGTCCTGCCGCTGATCGCGATGTGCGACCGCTGGGACATCGGCGGGCTCTCGACGAACCATCACCCGCAGACCGGCGTGCCGACGATCTTCATCTACGACGGGCATCCGGGCGGAATCGGGATCGCGCGCACCGCGTTCGCTCGCTTTGAGGAGCTGTGCGACGACGCCCTGCGCCTGATCTCCGAGTGCCCCTGCTCGGACGGGTGCCCCTCCTGCGTACAGTCTCCGAAGTGCGGCAACCTCAACGAGCCGCTCTCGAAGGCCGGTGCACGCATCGTGCTCGAGCGCCTGCTCGCCGCGTCCGGCGGCGGCCGCCCTGCGCTCCGAACGCCCTCCCCGGTTGTTTAATGCCCATCAGCCCCGAACTTCCGACACCCCCCCGCCGCTGAACCGATGCGAGCCCACCGAGCCATGCGCGCCTGCCTGTTCGCCCTCGTGCTGATGTGCGCCACCCTCGTCGGCAGCGTCGCGACGGCACAGGACCCGCCCAGCCCCTCGCTGGCCTTCGAAGGGCCGGGCGGGCGCATACCGCTCACCCGCTGGGGCCTTCGCAACGACCCCTCTGATCGCGGCCTCTCGCTCGGATGGCAGCGCTCGCAGTGCACCGGCTCCGTCGTCGCCGTTCCCAACGTCATCGACGCGAACGACTACACGGGCTCGGCGGGCACGCGCAACTTCGAAGGCTCAGACGCCTGGTACTGCACCAATTTCACGGCCCAGACCGCCGGGACCTATGCCCTCAGCTTCCAGTCGGCGAGCTATCGCGCGGAGGTCTTCGTGGACGGCCACTCGCTCGGCTCGCACATCGGCCCCTACCTGCCCTTCGAACTGAGGGCGCCGCTCACCGCGGGGCGGCACACGATCACGGTGCGGATCGACTGGCGCAACCCCAGCCTTCAGACAGCCGAAGGCTTCCACAGGACCTGGTTCAACTGGGGTGGGATCAACGGCCCGGTGACAATCCGGCCGATCGGCGCCAGCGAGCTCTCGGACCCGACGATCCAGACAACCCTAACCCCGGCGGGAGCCGCGGACGTGAAGGTCGGGGTGCTCGTGACCAATCACGCGGCCACCCGCACGATCCTCCCCGAAGGCTCGCTCTCGCGCGGGTCGCAGACGATCGCGCTCCCCTTCGCTCCCGTCACCCTGAGGAGCGGGCAGTCGGCGACCGTCACAGCGACGGCGCACATAGACCAGCCGGCGCTGTGGTCGCCCTCCAGCCCCAGCATCTACAGCCTCGGCCTGTCGATCGGAGCCGAGAGCAGCTACAGCGCCCGCGTGGGGCTGCGCCAGCTCTCCTGGCGCTCGGGCCGTCTGCTGCTCAACGGCAGGCAGGTGCACCTGCACGGCGCGAGCATCCAGACCGACGCGATCGGGCACGGGGACGCGCTCACCGCCGCCGACGAAGAAAAGATCGTCAGCGAGCTGAAGGCCATCGGTGCGAACGCCGCCCGCTCCCAGCACCCGCTCGGCTCGGCGCTGCTCGAACGCCTCGACGCCGCCGGGATCATGCTGTGGCAGGGCGTGGGGCCGGTCGAAGGGGCCGGCAACTGGTTCTCGGACACCCCCCGGCTCCTCGCGTCGGCTGAACAGCAGGCCCGCACCGCGATCGTGGCTGAGCGCCTTCACCCGTCCGTGTTCGCCTGGAACCTCGTCAACGAGGTCGCCGGCAACGGCGCCAACTCATCCGAGGTGAACTACGTCCAGACGATCGCGCATTGGCTTCACCAGACGGACCCCGGCCGGCTGGTCGCCGTCGACGTGTGGGGGGACCACCCGCCGACCAGCGCGGGCTCGCTCTACTCGCAGGTCGACGCGGTCGCGGAGACCGACTATTCCGGCTGGTATGACTCTCCGCAGGACACCCCCGCCCAGCTGGCCGCGCTGATCCGCACAAGGCTTGCGGCGATGGACCGAACCTTCGCAGGCAAGGTCCTGGCGATCAGCGAGTTCGGAGCGGAATCCAACACTCTGAACCCACCCGGCAGCCCGGGCAGCTACTCGTTCCAGTCGCGGGTGCTGAGCGCCCACATCGCCGCCTACCGGGCCGACCCGCACCTGACCGCGATGCTGGTGTGGGTGCTGCGCGACTACCCGCTGGTGCCGACCTTCCAGGGCGGCTCGATCCACGCCAAGCTCCCGAAGGTGAAGCTCATCGAAGGGATCAACCAGAAGGGGCTGTTCACATACGGCGGCCGGGCCAAGCCGGCCGCCGCAGTGGTCGCGCGGCTGTACCGCGCGATCGCCGGCGAATAGGCCGGCTCAGCCGTTGCCGCGCGCGATCTTGCGCAGGTTGATCGTCTCGTCGTAGAGCTTCGCGTCGACGCCCTCCTCGAGGGCGACATCGCGCAGCGGCCGGCCCGAGGCCGTCGCCTTCTTCACGATCTCGGTCGCCTTGTCGTAGCCGATCGCGCCGTTCAGCGCCGTCGCTACCGCCAGCGTCGCCCCGGCAGAGGCGTCGGTGCCGGCCCTGTTGACCTTGATCCCGTCAACGCACTTCTCCGACAGGGCCGTGGCCGCGGCGGCCAGCAGATGCTCGGACTGCAGCAGGTTGCGCGCGATCAGCGGGATGCGCACGTTCAGCTCGAACTGGCCCTGGAGTCCGCCGACGGTTATCGCCGTGTCGTTCCCGATCACCTGGGCGCTGACCTGCAGCACGACCTCGGGGATCACCGGGTTGACCTTGCCGGGCATGATCGAGGAGCCCTTCTGCAGCTCGGGCAGGAACAGCTCTCCGATCCCCGCGCGGGGGCCGGAGCCCATCAGCGCAAGGTCGCCCGCGATCTTCGTGAGCGAGACCGCCACGACCTTCAGGGCTCCGGAGAGCTCGACGAGGGCGTCGCGGTTGGCCTGGGCCTCGAACGCGTCGAGCGGCGGGGCGATCTGTTTCAGGCCCGACTCCTTCTTCAGCCGCGCGCGGACCTTCTCCGCGAATTTCGGGTGCGTGTTCAGCCCCGTGCCGGTTGCGGTCCCGCCGAGGGGGATCTGGCCGACGTGGATGAGCGCCGCGGCGATCCGCTCCCTGCCGAGGGCGATCTGGGCCGCGTAGCCGGCGAACTCCTGTCCCAGCGTCACCGGGACCGCGTCCATCAGGTGCGTGCGGCCGGCCTTGACGACGTCCTTGAAGCTTTTCGACTTGCGGGTGAAGGAGCGCTCGAGCTGCGCCAGCGCGGGGAGCAGCTCGTTCTGAGCGACGTCGAGCGCGGCGAGGTGAACCGCCGAGGGGAACACGTCGTTCGAGGACTGGCCCATGTTCACGTGGTCGTTGGCGTGGATGCCCTCGCCCGCGAGGTTGGCGATGACCTCGTTCGCGTTCATGTTGGTGGAGGTACCGGACCCGGTCTGGAACACGTCGATCGGGAACTGCGAGTCGTGCTTGCCGGCGGCGATCTCGGCGGCGGCTTTCTCGATCCGGGTGGCGCTCCGTTTCGACATCAGGCCGAGCTCGGCGTTGACGACGGCGGCCGAGCCCTTGATGCGGGCCAGCCAGTGCACGACGGATACGGGGACCCGCTCTCCGGAGATCGGGAAGTTCTCTACGGCCTTGGCGGTCTCTCCGCCCCATAGCTGCTTTTCGGTTGGCATCGTGTCTCCTATCGACGAAAGAAGGGTGCGATCTGGAAGGGGAATGCCCGCGGACGGCTCGCGCAGCTGGCGGGAGACCCGGCCGGGGGCCCTGAACCCTACCCGCAGAACGCAGACAGCTCTCGCGCGAGCCCGACCGGATCGTCGTAGGCCATCAGGAACCCCGTGCTCTGCAGCACGCGCAGCTGCGCATGCGGGAGCAGGGCGAGCGCCTCTTCGGCGACGGCGAGCGGGTACATGCGGTCGCGGTCGGCCCACAGGAGCAGCACCGGCATGTCAAGGCGCTCATATTCGTGCAGCAGGTAGCTCTGCGCACCGCGAGGCCAGGCCCTCGCGCACTTGGCCCAGGAGCGGGCGAGCGTCGAGTTCCCGGGCACGTCCGAGAAGGCGTGGCGCATCAGGTCCGCGGCCTCGGGGTTCGAGCGCGCGGAGAGGCGCAGGCCCCGCTCAGGCGTGAAGATCACGCCCGCGGCGTGGGAGAGCACGCGATCCAGGCCCGGGATCGCCCCCGCGCTCGCCGCCAGCCGCCATGCCTGCAGCGCGTGCCGCCCGACGGGCTCGGCATGCATGCGGTTGGGCATCAGCACGAGCCGCTCCGGGTGCAGGGCACCTGAGAGCACGGCGCGCATGAGGATCTCCGCGCCGGCGTCGTGGCCCGCGAGCCTCGCTCGCGGCCCGAGCACCTCGGCGGAGAAGCCCGCGATCACCTCGGCGAACCAGTCCAGCGTGTACGGGTGTCGCGGGCGGTCCTCCGAGTCGCCGTGGAGCGGCAGATCCGGCAGCACCACGCGGAAGCGATCGGAGAGCTGATCGACGGCCGGCTCCCACTCCTTGTAGGAGAGCAGCCCCGAGTGCAGCAGCGCCAGAGGGGGCCCGGTGCCCTGCTCCCGGTATGCGACGCGGGCACCGTCCGAGTGGTGGTACAGGCGCAGCCGCATGCCCCCATCGTAAGGACCGCGGCCCACCCGCCTACAATGGTCCGCCCCGTGAGCAACAGCCAAGAACATGCGCTCCTGCCTCATCGCGAGGTCGACCCGCGCCAGGAGCTGCCGGCGCTGGAGCTTGCCGTGCTCGAGCGCTGGCGTGAGCGCGACGTCTTCGCGAAGTCGCTCGAGCTTCGCGCCGGCGCGAAGCAGTGGGTCTTCTACGAGGGGCCGCCGACCGCAAACGGCCCGCCGGGCTCACACCACGTCCTCTCGAGGGTCTTCAAGGACATCTACCCCCGCTTCCAGACCATGCGGGGCTACCGCGTCGAGCGCAAGGGCGGCTGGGACTGCCACGGACTTCCCGTCGAGATCGCGGTCGAACAGAAGCTCGGCATCTCCTCCAAGGCGGAGATCGAGGAGAAGGTGGGCATCGAGGCGTTCAACGCGGAGTGCCGCGCGTCCGTGTTCACCTACCTGCAGGAGTGGGACCGCCTGACGGAACGCATCGGCTTCTGGCTCGACCTCGAGCACGCCTACCGCACGCTCGACGAGACCTACATCGAGTCCGTCTGGTGGGCGCTCTCTCAGATCGACGGCCGCGGGCTCCTCTATGAGGGGCACAAGGTTGTCCCCTACTGCCCGCGATGCGAGACGACGCTCTCATCGCACGAGGTCGCGCTCGGATACCGCGACGTGACCGACCCGAGCGTCTTCCTGCAGCTGCCGCTCGAGGGCTCGCGGGACAGGCTGCTCGTGTGGACCACCACGCCCTGGACCCTCCCCGGCAACGTCGCGGTCGCCGTCGCACCGGATGCCATGTACGCGCGCGTACGTGCCGGCGAGGAGGTGTACGTGCTCGCGCAGGCGCGTGTGCCGGCCGTCCTCGGCGAGTCGGCGGAGATCCTCGAGAGCTTCTCCGGCCTGGAGCTCCTCGAGCGCTACGGCTCATACCTCGGGCCGGTGTTCGCCGCGACCGACCGCGAGAGCGGCCCGCTGCCGATCCTCGCCGACGAGTTCGTGACGACCGAGGACGGCACGGGCATCGTGCATCTCGCGCCGGCGTTCGGCGAGGACGACTACCGCGTCGCGGCGGCGGCGCCGCAGGTTCCGTTCGACGCCACACAGGCCGGGACGCTCTACAACCCCGTCCTGCCCGACGGCACCTACGACGCCAGGGTGCTAGACCGCCACGGTCACTCGCTGCAGGGACGCTTCGTGAAGGATCCCGAGCTGACCGCGGAGCTGATCGAGGACCTGGCCGAGCGCGGGCTGCTGCTGAGGGTGGCCGACTACGAGCACTCCTACCCGCACTGCTGGCGCTGCGGCACGCCGCTCCTCTACTACGCCAAACCATCGTGGTACATCGCCACATCGAGCCTGCGTGACGAGCTGCTCGCGGCGAACGAGACGGTCTCCTGGCACCCGCCCCACGTCAAGGAGGGCCGCTTCGGCGACTGGCTGAAGAACAACGTGGACTGGGCGCTGTCCCGCGAGCGCTACTGGGGCACGCCGCTGCCGGTGTGGCGATGCCCGCAGGGCCACGTCCACGTCATCGGCTCCTTCGCCGAGCTGTCCGAGCGCTCCGGCGCGGATCTGCAGGATCACCACCGCCCGTACGTCGACGACGTCAGCTTCCCGTGCCCGCACACCGGCCCGTCCGGACAGGAATGCGCCGAGCCGATGACGCGCGTGCCGGAGGTCATCGACGTGTGGTTCGACTCGGGCGCGATGCCGTTCGCCCAGCACCACTTCCCGTTCGAGAACCAGGAGGTCCTGGAGCAGAGCTTTCCCGCGGACTTCATCTGCGAGGCGCAGGATCAGACCCGCGGATGGTTCTACTCGCTGCTGGCCGTCTCCACGCTGCTCGAGAGGCAGGCTCCGTATCGCAACGTCGTGTGCCTCGGCCTGATCCTCGACGAGGACGGCCAGAAGATGTCCAAGTCCAAGGGCAACACGGTCGAGCCGTGGCAGGTACTGGACACGTACGGCGCCGACGCCTTCCGCTGGTACTTCTTCACCTCCAAGCAGCCATGGGACGGCTACCGGTTCTCGGCTGAGACGATCGGCGAGGGCGTGCGCCTGTTCCTGAAGCAGCTGTGGTCCACCTACTACTTTTATGCGCTCTACGCGCGCGCCGCCGAGGAGGAGCTCGCGGGTGAGGGGACCGAGCCCGCCCCCGAGAGCGATCTGGATCGCTGGGCCCTGTCCAGGACAGCCGGCACCGCCGAGTACGTGACCGAGCGCATGGACGGGTACGACGCCACGTCGGCGGGCCGGGCGATCGCTGCCCTCGTCGACGAGCTGTCGAACTGGTACGTGCGCCGCTCGCGGCGCCGCTTCTGGGACGGCGACCCAGAGGCGTTCCGCACCCTGCGGACCTGCCTGCTGGCCGTGGCCAAGATGCTCGCGCCGCTGTGCCCCTTCATCGCCGATGAGATCTACGAGAACCTCGACGGCGCACTGCCGAGCGTCCATCTGTGCGACTTTCCCCGCGGCGAGGAGATCGGGGCGCGCGATGAGGACCTCGAGCAGGCCATGGAGCTCGCCAGGGAGACCGTCCGGCTTGGCCTCGGTGCCCGCGGCAAGGCGAAGATCAAGGTGCGCCAGCCCCTCGGAGAGGCGGTTGTGGTGGCCGACGGGCGCGAGCGGGCCGCGATCGAGCGGCTGTCGGACATCGTGCGCGAGGAGCTGAACGTGCGGCAGGTCAGGTTCGTCGAGGGCGCCGAGGAGCTCAGCAGCTACGAGGTGAAGGCCAACTACCGCACGCTCGGGCCGCTGTTCGGCAGCGAGATGCCCGCCGCGGCGGCAGCGATCGCCGCGCTCGACCCGGGCCACGTGGCGGGCGTCCTGCGCGAGGGCGGCGAGATCGGCATCTCGGTCGGGGGCCGCGAGCACTCGCTCACAGGCGATGACCTGCTGCTGAGCATGAACGCCCCTGAGGGCTACAGCGTTGAGCGCGAGGGCGCCCACGCCGTCGCGCTGGACCTCACGATCGACGAGGACCTGCTGCGCGAGGGGAGGTCGCGCGAGATCGTGCACGCCATCCAGAACGCACGCAAGAGCGCCGGGCTGCAGGTCGAGGACCGGATCATGCTCGCGATCGACGGCGACCGATCACTGATGGACGCCGCCAGCGCCCACAGGGAGCACATCGCCCGCGAGACACTCGCCGTCGACATGCGCATCGGCGACGGCGCACAGGAGGAGGCGAAGGGGCCCGCCCATTACGAGCAGGCCGAGGTCGAAGGCCTGCTGCTCGGAATCAACCTCAGCCGGGCGGACTCCCGGCTGAGGCCCTGAACCGCCCCGCTACGCGAGGGCCGGCTCGAGCTCCTGCTGCAGCTTCTTCTTGGGGTAGGCGCCGACGACGGTCTTGACCGGCTGGCCCGCCTTGAAGAGGATCATCGTCGGGATGGACATCACGCCGAACCGCGACGCGGTCTGCGGGTTCTCGTCGATGTCGAGCTTGACGATCGTCAGGTCCTGACGCTCGGCCGCGATCTCCTCGAGTACCGGCGCGACAACGCGGCACGGGCCGCACCACGGCGCCCAGAAGTCGACGAGCACGGGACCGTCGGCCTCGAGCACCTCAGCGTCGAAGTTGTTGTCTGTCACCTGTGTGAGTGTGCCTGCCATGTGGGGTCTCCTTGATCGCTTACCCTCACTATACAAAGTGAAGGAGGGGGTGCCGGAACGACCTCCGGGCGCCGCCGGAGGTCTATGGTTTGGCAATGGTCCCACTTGCCGTAAGCGGCACGATAATCGTCGCCGCAGCCGTTTCGGTGGCCGGCGTGCTGATCTATGTGCTGCTCCGCGGCGAGGAACGCTTCGACCAGCAGGAGCGCCGGGCGCAGGAGCAGCAGGCAGCGCCGGAGCCGCACGAGCCCGAGGCCCAGCCGCCCGCCCCTAGTGGACCGTGACGATCTCGCCTTCGGAGATCCGGGTGATCGGCGGGTGGATGTTCGTGAGCGCCGTGAAGAGGTGCGGGGAGACGTAGACCTCGATCACCGAGGCGCAGAGGAGCATCGGCAGGGCGATGGCGACGGTCACCAACGTGGCCGCGAGCAGCTGATCCCACTCCTCGCGCCTGCTCGCGATGATCCAGGCGGCCAGCGGCAGGAACAGCGCCACCAGCTCGGGGATGGCGTGGGGGAGCACGCCGAGCAGCAGGAGCGCGGGCGAGACCCTCAGAAAGTGCGAGACGCCGGCGAGCGTGTGCCCGATCACGTAGGCCTGGGCCGACAGCGAGAAGGCGGTCGCCGCGACGACGAAGCCGATCGCGAGCCGGCCCCCGTGCTCGTGCACCCACCGGGAAACGCCCCTGTGATGCTCCGCCTGCAGGGGTAGCGAGCTGCCGGCGATGAACCCTGCCACGCATGCCATCGCGTGCAGCGCGAGCACGAGCAGATTGCTGCGCAGGATGCTCAGGACATCCGAGGAGTCCCCGACCGCGAACGGCGGCTGCAGCGTGAGGACCTGTTCATAGCCGCGGTCCAGCGATGCCACGACCAGGACGCCGATGAGCAGACCGCCCGCCGCGAGTGCGGCGCCGGCGAACCAGCCGGCGAGGACCGGTCCCGGCTTGGCTTGCCATCCGCGAAGCGTGGCGCGCGTGTGGCGCACACCGTGGGCGAACGCATACGCAGAGGCATCCATCTTCCCTGCATCGGCGCGTGGGGCATCCACCTGAAGCAAGGGCGCATCGAGGGATGACCTCTCGGGCCCGGGGCGCCAGCCGCAGGCACGGGTTGACGAGGCGAGAGCTCCGAGGTTAGCCTCTCACTCATCATGGGATTCACTCCCAGACGGTGCATGACAAGGGCGCTGGCGATCCTCGCACCAGTGCTCATGCTGAGCAGCGCCGGGGCGGCGCACGCAGGGACCTCGAGCCCGGTGGCGGCGGCCCTCCCCGGCACCTACCTCGCCGACTATGCGAGCAGGGGCAGGGCATGCAGGCGATTTCTGGAGCCGTACTGGGTCAGCTGGCTGAGCTATGCCTCGGCGAGCGTCGGGGATGAATGGGTGGTCACCGCGAGCAGTCCCAAGCTGTGCGGGCTGGCCGCCGCGACGGGCGGGACGCTCGTCGAGAGCCTGCCGTTCCACGACGGCACCGGGTACGCGCTGATCGACATGCAGGGCTACGCGATCACGGTCGGGAAAGGAACCACCGACGATCCGATCGCCAAACACGCGCCGCGCGGCTACAAATGCTTCGCGCTGCCCAGCTTCTGGGGTGCGCTCGCCTGGTCCTACGCTGAAATCAGCCACGCGGGCGTGCCGTCTGACAACGAGTTCGCCCCCTCCTCGGGGCCGGCGGCGGGAGCCGGGTACTGCGAGAGCGGCGCGAGCTACGACGCGGCGGGCCGGTGGCACGGCGGGAAGTTCTTCACCTGGGCACCGAAGACCAGCTCCTGCCTGAGGCGCTACAAGATCAGGGAAACCCCCGACTCCGAAGATCCGGGCGAGTCCTCCCCTCCCCCGTACCCGCCCGAGATCTGGAGCGACTACGACCAGGTCCCCTGCTGAGAGGTTGAGCCGCAGGTCCGGCCCCGGGCCGCCCCCTCCCCGCCCGCGGACCTACATGAAGCGCAGGCGCGGCACCAGCCACATCGCCTCGACGGCGATGTGCCAGGACATCTTGCTCTGACCGTGCTCCCTGTCGCGGAAGACGATCGGGACCTCCACGACGCTGAACCCCTTCTGGACGGCACGGTAGGTGAGCTCGACCTGGAAGGCGTAGCCCTGCGAGCGCACCGTGTCGAATTCGATCGCTTCCAGGACCTCGCGCCTGAAGCACTTGAAGCCGCCGGTCAGGTCGCGCACCCTCAGCCCGAGCACGATCCGCGCGTATGTCGAGCCGCCGTAGCTGATGAACCTGCGCAGCAGACCCCAGTCGCTCACCCCGCCGCCCTGGACGTAGCGGGACCCGAGCGCCAGGTCGGCCCCGGCGCGCGCCGCGCCCAGCAGGCGGGCGAGGTCCGCGGGGTCGTGGGAGAAGTCGCAGTCCATCTCCATCACGTAGCCGGCGCCGTGGTCCAGGGCATGGCGAAAGCCGGCCAGGTAGGCCGGCCCTATCCCGTTCTTCTCGGTGCGGTGCAGAACCCGGACCCAGTCGTGCTCAGCCGCCATCGCGTCGGCGATCTCGCCGGTGCCGTCGGGAGAGCCGTCGTCCACGACGAGGATCCTGAAGCCGTCCGGCGCCGCGGCAGCCAGGACATCTCCTGCCGCCGAGAGCATCGCCCTGACGTTCTCGGCCTCGTTGTATGTCGGGAGGATTAACCAGGGCTCGCCGGGCATGGATCGGCGTACCCTAGAGCGTGCGGCGGATTCGCGCTGCGCTAGGCGCGCGAGAAGGGCGGCTCCGCCCTACCCTAGGGGCGGTGAGCGAGCCCGACATCTCCAACGGTGCGATAGCCGACGCACTCGCCGAGCTCGGCGATCTCTACGAGCTCGACGGCGCCATCGTGCACCGCGTCCTCGCCTACAGGACAGCCGCCAAGGCGGTACGAGAGGCACCCGTCTCGGTCGCGGCGCTGGCCCGCCAGGGGCGCGCGACCGAGCTGCCGGGGATCGGCAGCACTCTGCAGGAGAAGATCCTCACGCTCGCGCAGACCGGGTCGATCCCGTCCGCTGAGCGGCTGCGGGCCAAGTTCCCGCCCGGCCTGGTCGCGATCACGCGGCTGCCCGGGCTCGGCCCCAAGCGGGCGCGCCTGCTGCACGACGAGCTCGGCATCGACTCACCGGACGCCCTGCGCGAGGCCGCCATCGCACAGCGTCTTCGCACGGTCAAAGGACTCGGACCGAAGTTCGAGGCCAGCGTGCTCGCCTCACTCCAGGAGATGGGCGACACGATCGGCGACGGACCGCCCGCACGCCTGCTGCTGCCTCGCGCCATCGAGATCGGCGACGCGATCGTGCAGGGACTCCGCAGCTCGGGCGCGCACGCGCAGCTCGCCGGGTCGGCGCGGCGGCAGGCCGAGAGCGTCAAGGACCTCGACGTGGTCGCCGTGAGCACCGATCCTGAGTCTCTGGTGGCCGCGCTGCGCGAGCTCGAGGAGATCGAGAGCGTGCTCTCCGCAGGCGACGCGGGTGCGAGAGCACGCACCCATTCCGGAATCGCCGTGGACCTTCGCATCGCGGCCCCCGCCCAGCTCGGCAATCTCCTGCAGCACTTCACCGGATCCGGGAGACACAACGCCGCGATGCGCGAGGAAGCGGTGGCGCGCGGCCTGCACGTGTCCGAGTACGGCGTCCTTGACGACGAGAGTGCCACAAGGCACTCATGCGCGACCGAGCAAGAGGTGTACGCGCTGCTCGGGCTCGCCTACATCGAGCCGGAGCTGAGGGAGGACAGAGGCGAGCTGCAGGCCGCGCGCCTTGCTCACGGATCCTCGAAGCTCCCGGCGCTGATCGAGCGGAGCGACATACGCGGAGACCTTCACTGCCACACCGTCGCCTCCGACGGGCGCGCCTCCATCGAGGAGATGGCCCTCGCCGCAAGGGACCTCGGGTATGAGTACCTGGCGATCACCGACCACTCCGCGAGCCACGGATTCGGCGACGCCGTCTCGCCGGACCAGCTGCGGCGCCAGATCGAGCTGGTTCGCCTCGCGGACGAGCGCATCGACGGCATCGCGGTGCTCGCCGGCAGCGAGGTGAACATCCTGCCGGACGGCTCGCTCGACTACGAGGACGAGCTGCTCGCCCAGCTCGACTGGGTGATCGCGAGCGTGCACACGGCCTTCGGGATGGGCGAGCAGGCGATGACCGAGCGGATGGTCGCCGCGATCGAGCATCCGCTCGTGGACGCGATCGCCCACCCCACCGGACGCCTGATCGAACGCCGGCGCCCCTACGCCGTCGACAGGGAGGCGCTGTTCGCCGCGGCGGCGAGGACCGGGACGATCCTGGAGATCAACGCAAACCCGGACCGCCGCGACCTCTCGGAGGTGGACGCCCGGGCCGCGGCCGGCGCCGGCGTGCCGATCATCATCGACTCCGACGCGCACCGCCCCGCGACGCTGGAGAACATGCGCTGGGGCATCGCGACCGCCCGCCGCGCGTGGCTGACGGCCGCTGACGTCCGGAACACCAGGAGTTGGCCGGAGCTGAAGGCCCTAGGCAAGAAGCCTGGGAAGTAGCTGCTCGGCGATGAGCCGGTCGACCACCTCGGGGCTGAACGGCTGAAGGAGCTCCTGCGCGCGGGCCGCGTATCCGGGCGAGGGCTCATCCAGGGCCGCTCTCAGGGATGCCTCGATGTCCTCGCCCACCAGCCTGCCGTCGAGCTCTCGCGCCAGCGCGAGCGCCGCGTAGGGTCCGGGTGACGGCGTCGTCACGAGCATGCAGCCGTCCGCGAGCGCCTCGAGCTGGGCCGTCCCGTAGTCCTCCCTCCGCGGCGCACACACGAAGACGCGAGCGCGGCGCAGGAGCGCCCTGTACTCCGCCGGTCCGAGTCTGCCCACGACCCGCACCCCCGCCTCATCCGCACGCATGACGCCGGCGCCCGTCAGCTCGCTCTGCTCCACTCCCGCGATCACGAGCTCGCCGGGGTCCTCGCGTCCCGGCGTGCCGCGCAGGCGCCTCCAGGCCTCCAGTACCCGGTCCAGGCCCTTCTTCGAAGGATTGGCCCCGTATGTGATCGCGGTGATGTCGCGCACCGCCTCCGGCGGGCCCGAGGCCGCGACCGGGATCGGGAGCACGAGCGTGCGAGCGGCCTGGCCCGGCGACGGCGGAGCCTCATCCATCGCCTGCTCGGTGAGCGGCAGCAGCAGCGGCGCCTGCTCAAGACGCCGCCGCTCGAGCGGACGCTGCCAGATGCCGTGGCGTCCGGAGCGGTTGCCGCTCGAGGTCGCATCGAAGCGGATCGCACCTGCTCGCGGCCACAGCAGCGCGGCGGTGGTACTCGAGTAGATCACGGCTCGCGGGGAGCTCGAGCCGAGAGACCGCCCGGCCGCGGCCCGCGCCGCCCGGGCCCACACCAGGTCGGTGAGCATCAGCGTCCTGACCTGCGCGGGCGCCTGCGCCCTTGCGATCTCGACGCTCGCGCCGGCCCTGCGCAGGGACTCGGCGAACTGCTCGTCGGCGATGCGCAGACCCTCGGTCGAGCCGAGCGATACGAGCAGGACGTCCGTGGCGCCCGTGGGCATCTCAGGTGACGGCGCCGTTGACGCTCTCCGGGCGCGTGGCGGCGAAGCCGGGGGTGCGCACGAGCGACATCGGCTTGATGGGCGACGCGCGCTGGACGTAGAAGCAGGCACCGTCGCGCTCCTCGATGGCAGCGACGGCTGAGTCCTGCCGTCGCCACGCCAGCGCCCAGATGACCGCGAAGCCGGCGCCGATCCCCGGGATCTGCGGCGCGAGGAACGCAAGCGCTCCCGCGATCAGCGTGAAGAGGAACAGGGGCCAGAGGCGGTTCAGCAGGATGGCGCGGGGATGATGTTCGGGAAGCGTGGTCGTGGCGCGGGCACCGGCCAACAGGCGGGCGATCGGCGGCGAGGTCTCCGCTCTCCTGCCCATCCTGAGCCCGATCACGGTCGCGATCAGCCACCAGCCGACGGCGATCGGAACCAGCAGCCTGTCCGAGGCCCTGGCCGAGGCGAGCACGGTCACCGCCGCCAGCGCGGTCGCGGCAGCTGCGCTGAGCAGCACGGTGCTCCGGAGGAAGTCGACGAAGCGCACGTCGGCTAGAGCAGGGCCTCGAGGAGGCCGCGCACGCCCTCCGGCCCGTCAACGGTCAGGTCGGCCTGCCGTGTGAGCTCCGCCGGGGCCTCATCCGAGCTGACGGCCACGCAGATGGACGCGTCCAGGTCGCCCGAGACGACGAGGGCCTTGAGGGCCACGAACGCATCCAGGTCCGTCGAGTCGTCGCCGACATAGAGCGCCGCGCGCGCGGGACCGCCGCGGAGCAGCCTGACGATGCCCAGGCCCTTGTCCAGGGCCACCGGAGGACGCACCTCCAGGACCTTGCGCCCCCAGTGCACCGCGAAACCCTGGTCCACGGCGAGGTCTGCGATCTCCTGGACGGCCTGCGCCGCCGCCTCCTCATCCGGCGCGCCGCGCCAGTGGAAGGCGGCTATCGATTCCTTGTCCTCGCTGCGGACGCGCAGCCGCTGGCGCTCGGTGGTGAAGACGCGATCGGCGAACTCCCGCACGCGCGCCGTCCACGCCAGCAGCTCGGGGTCGACCTCGGGGCTCCGGGCGCCGGGAAGCAGCAGCTCGCCGCCGTGGTTGCCGACGTAGGCGAGGGTCCCGATCGCGACGATCTGCCGGGCGGTCGCAGCCCTGCGGCCACTCACGCACCCCACAACGCCGTAGCGGCGAGAGACCTCGATCAGCAGCGTGCGTGTCGCCTCGGGAACGCTCGCGTCGGCGGCGTGCCGCACGATCGGCGCGAGGGTACCGTCGATGTCGAGCAGGATGGCGGAGCGCGCAGGGTCTGAGCGGACCTGCTCCAGCGCCTCCACGAGCGTCTCAGCGGGGGACACGGTGTCTAGTATGGCGCGCATGGTGGCTGGCCCGTCCGCTCGTTCGCGTGGTCGCTGAGCGGTCCCGCGGGCGCCTGGCGGCGCTCGCCCTCATCGGGACGCTCGCAGGCCTGTTCAGCGGACTGTTCGGCGTCGGCGGCGGGTCGGTGATCGTCCCGCTGCTGGTGCTCTGGCTGGGGTACTCCGAGCGCGAAGCTACCGCGACGTCGCTGGCGGCGATCATCTTCATCGCCGGGTTCGCCGCGGCGGTGCAGGGCATTTACGGGAACGTGCACGTGCTCGACGCTGCACTGATCGGCATCCCCGCTATCGGCGGCGTGCTGATCGGGACCTGGCTTCAGCAGAGGCTGAAGGGAAGCGCGATCGCGCTCATGTTCGCGGCGGTCCTGGTTGCCAGCGCGGTCGAGCTGGTGCTCCGGTGATCGGAGAGCTGGCCATCGGTGTGGCCGCTGGAGTGATCGCGGGCCTGCTCGGGATAGGCGGGGGAGTGCTGTTCGTCCCGGGCCTGGTGCTGTTCGCGGGCCTTGACCAGCATCAGGCCGAGGCGACGTCGCTGCTCGCGATCGTGCCCGTCGCGATCGTGGGGACCTACCGCCAGGACCGCTACGGCAACGTGGTCAGAGGCGATGCCCTGAAGCTCGGGCTGATCTCGGTGGCGGGTGCAGCCGCCGGCGTGGCGCTCGCAAACGCGCTCTCCGGCAGGGTTCTGCGCGATGCGTTCGCGGGGCTGATGCTCATCATCGCCGCGCAGCTGGTGCACCGGACCCTGCGCGGCCCGCGACCGCCGGCGGCCGCCGGGAATGGAAATTCGTCGACCCAGGTTTGTGGTACGCCAGATGCACTAGACTGAGCGAGACTAATGGGACTAGATAACCCAATCCATCTTGCCTTTCTCGTAGTCATCCTGCTGCTCGTGTTCGGCGCGAAGCGCCTTCCCGAGATCGGCCGCTCACTTGGCGGCGGCATGCGGGAGTTCAAGGAGGGCATCAGCGGAGAGCCCAAGCAGCCGACCATCACGGCCGCGACGCAGCAGCGTCAGGACTCCGCTCAGGGCGCAGCCCAGGCCTTCGGCGAGGGCGCACCCGCTCCCGCGCCGACGCCGGTCGAGCCCGCGCAGCAGCCCACCCCGCAGCCCTAGGCTCTCCCCGCTTCCGTCAGGCGTTCGGGGGCTGAGGCGCGAGCATGGCCGGTCGCGCCTCGTGCTGCAGCGGAGCGCCGCAGTGCCAGCAGTAGCCGGCTCCGCGGCTGTGAACGGCCCCGCACGAGCGGCAGTGACCGTCGATTCCCGCCTCTGCGTTCGCGAGCAGCCGCTGCAGCTCGCCGAGCTGTGCGTCGGCCTCCTGCAGTTCGGCCGCTTTGCGAGCCAGGACATCGAGCCGGTAGTGATCGCGGATCGCCATCTCGTAGGCGAGCCCGCCGAGATCCCAGGTCAGCGCAGCGACGCGCTCGGCCACCTCAAGGCGCCTGCGGCGCAGCTCGGACATCGAGCCCGCGGGAGCGCCGAGCCCACCGACGGGCACGACCACCGCGCCAACGGAGTGCACCTCCGGGGACGGACCCGCAGCCTGGCCGGCCGGCTCGCCGCCACTGCCATTTCCGTTCACGGCGCTCATGGCACCGCTATTGGCGCCGTGCCGATTTTGTTGAGTTCTTCCTGATGCTTGCGGCCGGTGGATTTTTCGATTTTCGTGAGTGTGCTCGAGCTGACTTTCACGGGAGCCGGCGCCGCGACTTTTTTCGCTTCTTCGGCTTTGGCTTCAGCTTCTTCCTGTTTTTCTTCCTTGGAGCTCGAGGGGTTCGTCTTCGCCGCCGCCGCCGGGGTCGTCGTGGCGGTGGTCGGGGTGGTGGCCGCTGCCGCCGCGCCGGTTCCGGCCGCGGCGCTGAGTCCGTCCACCTTGATCACCTGCGGGCCGGCGGGGGCTTTGCTCTGGGTCACCCAGTGTCCGACGAGCAGCCCGACGATCATCGCCAGCAGGAGCACTGAGACGACCGCGAGCAGCGGTGCATAGCGACGCAGCCACGCGGGTCCAGGCGCCGGTTCGATGTACTGCGCGTACGCCACCGGCGCCGCACTGACCGTGGCGGCACCGAGCTGCGGCTGCTGATCGCTGCTGAGCACGTCCAGGAACGCGAGGCGAACGGGAGAGCACGGCTGCCCACACGAGAGGCAGTAGCGCTGGTCGGCCACGAGCCCCGCCCCGCAGTTGCTGCAGGTCTGGCTGTCGGAGGGAACCGGGGCGAGGCTGCTCATCCCGTGGTCCCCTTTCGAGCCGATGAGCCGGTGGTGCGCGCGTGATGCTTCTTTGAGGCGTGGTGAGGGGCGGCCTGAGCGGCGGCAACCTGGCTTTCGCGGGCGATCTTCGCGCTTTCCTGCTCGGTGCTCGCGCAGCCCGCCATGCCGGCCGCGACGGCGCACAGACCGACGGCCGCGAGCAGCTTGCGCATGCCCGCCGGCATCCTCCCCGCCGCGGTGCTCATCCGAAGGCTCCGCGCACGTAGTCGCGCGTGCGTGCGGCGCGAGGGTCCTCGAACACCTCATCCGCCGTGCCGTACTCGATCAGGTCGCCGAGATACATGAAGGCGACTTTGTCGCCGATCCTGTGTGCCTGCCCGAGGTTGTGCGTGACGATGACGACCGCCAGCTCGCGGCGAAGCTCGTGGATCAGGTCCTCGATGACGCCGGTCGAGATCGGGTCGAGCGCGCTGCAGGGCTCGTCCATCAGGAGCACCTCGGGGCGCGGCGCGATCGCGCGCGCTATGCACAGGCGCTGCTGCTGCCCGCCGGACAGGCGCAGTGCGGGGCGATCGAGGTCGTCGCGCACCTCCTCATACAGGCCCGCCCTGCGCAGCGCGTCGATGACCAGCGGCTCGAGCTCGCGCCTGCCGGGGCGCTTGCGTCCCTGCTCGCGCAGCGCGAAGGCGACGTTGTCGAAGATCGACATCGGGAACGGGTTGGGCTGCTGAAAGACCATCGCCACGCGCGAGCGCAGCTCGGTGTCGACAAGGTCGTGGATGTCCTGGCCGTCGAGCAGGATCTCGCCGGTGCGCGTGGCGCTGGCCGTCAGCTCGGTGAGGCGGTTGAGCGTGCGCAGGAGCGTGGTCTTGCCGCAGCCGGACGGCCCGATCAGCGCGAGCACCTCGCCCTGGTGGATCGACATCGAGACGGAGCGCACAGCCTCCTTGCCCGCGTAGGCGACGCCGACATCCAGGAGCGCGAGGCGCTCGGGGCCCGCCGCCGAAGGCGACTGCCTGACTGCCTCGCGATCGCTCTGCGGCCGCACCGGCGTGGGCTGGCGGTCCAGCACGATCGTGCGGACCGGCGGCACCGGCTGGCCCGCGGGCGCCGGCTCCGGCGCGGGCCGGGACGCGGATGAGAGGGGCTTGGGGTCCTGGTTGCCGTACATGGCGGAGCGGGGCAGGTCGAGAACCATCTCGTCAGGAGTCATCGGACACTTTCTCAATTGTCTGGACTAAGACCACCGGATCACTGAGATTAGCGGCTTTTTGCCTTTTTGTGAAGAAGCAACCGGAGGGGTCCGGATCGCCCCTAGACGGCGCCGCCGGCGACCGTGACACCCGTCTTGTTCTCGTGCCTGCGGCCTATGCGCGAGACGACGAGATTCAGCCCCATCACGAACACCAGCAGCACGAAGGCGGCCGCGTAGGCCTTCTGCGGAGCCTGCCCTTCCCCGGCCGGTGAGTTGCCGTAGACGTAGGTCGTCAGGGCCGATCCCGTGCCGCGGAGGATGTTCACGACGGGGACCGGCCCCTGGGTTTCGATCCGCGGGGTGCCGCCCGCGAGCAGGAGCACGATCGCCGTGTCGCCGATGATGCGGCTGATCCCGAGCGTGACGCCGGTGGCCACGTTGGAGCGCACGCTGGGCAGCAGCACTCGCCGGATCGTCGTGATCCGGGTCTTGCCGAGCGCGAACGCGGCCTCCCGAAGGTGGCCCGGCAGGGCCTGCATCCCGTCGCGGGTGGCCGCGAAGACGGGCGGCAGCGCGAGCAGCGACATCATGATCCCGGCCGCGATGAACGACTGCCCGTAGACGCCGCCGCCTTCGGCGGTGAACGACAGCGGCGCGAACAGGCCGAGCTGGAAGATCGACAGGCCGAACAGCGCGATCACGATGTCCGGGGTGCCGGCGACGATCTCGATGCTCGACTCGATGACACGGGCCAGCCAGCTCGGCCGGCCGTACTCGGCGATCCACACCGCGCTGCACACCGCGAGGGGCACCGCGAAGGCGATGCCGATGACCGTCAGGATCGCCGTGCCGAGCAGCGGGTCAAGGAATCCTCCGGACCCGGCCTGGCTCGGGCTGACCTGCGGGCGGCTGAATATGAGCGCGGGCCGCAGATACTCGATCCCGCGGAAGCCCATGTAGAGCACGATCGCGCCGGCGATCAGGCACAACCCGATACCCGCTGCCCATGCGCACAGCAGGACGAGCCGATCGCTCCAGCGCCAGCTGCGCGGCGAGGAGCGCCTGCCGCGCCCGCTCGGGGCGCCCGCGGGACGCGGGGCGCTGGGCGCGTAGGTGCTCATCCGCGTGTCTGGTACTTGCGCAGCGGGAGCTTGACCAGGTAGCCCGCGATCGATAGGACGAACGCTCCGAACAGCAGCAGCAGGGCGAAGGCGTAGACGGCCGCGCGCAGGGGCGGCGCGCCGATCCCCTCGTGGTAGTCGACGATCGCCGATGCCAGTGTGCGCAGCGGCTCGAAGAAGAAGACGACGCCGTCGATCGGCTTGGGCGTGAACGACTTGCCGCCCGAGACCATCTGGATCATGATCGCCTCCCCGAGGGCCCGCGCGGTGGCGAGCACGGCGGCGGCGACGATCGCCGGCCGGATTGCCTTCAGCGTCACGGCGCGCACCGCGCGCAGCGGGTTGAGCCCGAGGGCGACCGCGCCCTCCTTCCAGGCCGGGGGCACCGAAGTGAGCGCCTCGCAGATCAGGGCGATCATGATCGGCGTGATCATCAGCGTCAGGATCAGCGACGCGACGCCGACTCCGCCGCCCGTCAGCTGCACCACGTTCTGGACCGATTCCTTCTCGTGGCCGCTGATGACGTGGTTGCCGACGAACGGCACGATCACGAGAATTCCGATCAGCCCGTAGATCACGGACGGGACCGAGGCGAGCAGCCGCACGACCGGGATCACGACCCTGCGCAGCGGCTCGGGGGCGAGCTCGACGATGAACACCGAGGAGAGCACCGAGATCAGCAGGCCGAGGATGACCGCGATGGTGCTGGTCAAGAGCGTGCCGTAGATGAACGGCCACGCCCGAAGATGAAAGACCGCCGCCGGCGCGTTGGCGCCGGCGGCGGTCATGTTCGAGATCTGAACTTCAAAGACTTCCGCCGGGCCCGAGCCAGCTGAGCCCGTTGTGCGCGAAGATCGGCCACGCCCGCACTCCGACGAAGACGATCATCGCGACCACGCCCACCCCGATGAGCGACGACACCGCGCCGAGCGTGAACTCGGCGCGGCGGTCGGGCCAGGGCTTGCGCAGGCGCTCGAACATCTAGCTCAGTTGATCGAGATCCACTGGCTGTTGATGATTTTCTTCGCGGCCGCCGATGAGTCGATCCAGCCGATGAACGCCGAAGCGGCGCCCTTGGCCAGGCCTTTGGTGACCTCGTAGAAATGCGCCACGCCGGCGTATGCGCCGGAGACTGCGTTTGCTTTGTTGCAGGCGACGCCGTTGAACGACACCGCGTTCACGCCGCCGGTCTCGACCTGGTAGTTCGACAGGAACCCGATCGAGTTCGGGTCGCTCTCGACCTGCTGCTTCATGAGACCCTCGGTCGCCTCTTCGGTTGCGCTGCTCTCAACGCTTTTGCCTTCGAGGAGAAGAGTCTTGAAGCTCGTCAGCACGCCGGCCACCGAGGTGCGGGTGATGACGTCGATGCTGCCCGTGGCCGTCGCCCCGGGGACCGCGCTCCACGTCTTGATCTTGCCCGTGAAGATGCCGGTCAGCTGGCTCTGCGTGAGGTTGCTGAGAGGGTTGGACTTGTTGGTGACGGGGCAGATCGCGTAACGGGCGATCGGGTAGAAGTCGAGCCCGAGGCCTTTGTCGCTTGCGATCGGGTCACGTGAGACGTCGGCGATGCTGACGCGGCCCGCGGCGACGTCGTTGATGCCGACCTGAGCGCCGCCCTGGGTGATCTTGAACTTGACCTTGCCCGGGTGCAGCTTTACGTACTTCGCGGCGAGCAGCGTCACGAGCGGGTATGAGGCGGTCGCGCCACTGATCGTGACCAGGGAGGTCGCGCTTGCGACAGCAGGCGCGGCAACGCCGAGCACGCCGGCCGCCATCAGGGCGGCGGAGAAACGGCGGAATCGATGCATTTCGATGGAGCTCCGTTCAGGACTTGGATGCCGTTCCCTGGCACCCGTGATTTACAGGTATTTGACAGCGGGTGGATCCAAAATTAGCATAAGCTGGACCAATACGATAATTCCTAGTGAGTTTATGCGAAACTATCGGCAGCCGCCGCACAACCGCACAACCTCGTGATGTCTGAGATCCCCACCAACACAACAAGCAAATCAGAGTCCTCCTCACCCGATCAACCGGCACCCGGGGGCTCCTGTGCCCAGCGGCGTCTCTGCCGGCGGCGGTCGCATCTGGACTCCCTCTGGGCGCCTCACAGCGATCCTCGCGGCCGCGATGCTGGCGATCGGTGTGGCGGTCGGCGCGGCGATCGGCCCCGCCCCCACCGCATCTTTCGCCGGCTCCGCCGAGCTCCCCCTGCTTCTCCATTCCATCGTCGGATCCGAGTCCACCTCCAAACCGGCTCCTGCCGCGTCGTCGCCTGTGGCCAGCGCCGAAGCGGCGACGACAACACGGCACCGCCGGCGCAAACGCGCCGCGGTCGCCGCGGCCTCCGAAGAAGCGGCGACAGGAGCCGCCACCGAAGAAGGGTCCGGCTCGAGCACAAAACCCAAGGGCTCCGGCGAATCCAAGAGCACCAAGCCGCTGGCGCCCGTCACCAGGGTCTGGGTCGTGCAGCTGATCGGGGCGGGCTTTGAAGAAGCCCTCGCTTCGCCGTCCGCCGCTCCCTTCATCGACAGCCAGGCGATCCCGTCGGGCGCGTTCCTGAACAGCTGGTCCTCGCTGGCCGCCCAGAGCTTTGCCAACGACGCGGCGCTGATCGCGACGACGGAACCACAGGTCGCGCAGAGCATCATTCAGCCCCCATGCCCGGAAGGGACGGCCGGCGCATCATGCGCAACGGGCACTCCCGGAGCGCTCGCCACCGCCGACGCCTTCCTGAAGCAGACGCTGGCGACCATCACCACTTCGGCGAGCTACCGCTCCAGCGGCCTGATCGTCGTCACCTTCGCGACGATCGCCAACGGCACCTCGAGCGAACTCCCCGCGGGCTCGACGACCGCGACGCTCTCATCCCAGCCGCCGGCCGGCGCGCTGTTGATCTCGCCCTTCGTCACCAAGGGCACGCGCCCCACGACGAGCTTCAACCCGTCTTCACCGAGGCAGAGCCTGGAAGCGCTCCTGCACCGATGACACACCCACAAACCAACGAACGGAGACCCCCGTTGCACGCTTCACTGACAGCCCGCCGCACCGCAGTGACCTGGCTCGCAGCTCTGATGGGCGCGCTTGCCCTGCTGCTCGCGACACCCGCGCTGAGCCACGCGGAAGACAACGCCAACAACTACGCCTGCCTGGGCCACGTCAAGGCCGGCCAGCCTGAAGCGGGCAACGAAGAACAGCAGGTCCAGTACAGCTTCTACTGCGATGGCGCCATCACCGGCTACCAGCTGCAGTCGCAGATTCCCGTCACGGGAATCGCGGCGGCGCCGCTGGTGACCCTGAACACGACCGGCGCAGCCCTCACCGACACGTTCTCGTGCTCGGGTGAATTCCCCGGCTACGCGCTGAACTGCGTCGGCCTCGCCAAGCAGGGCTGGGAGACGGTCACCGGCCAGTTCTCGATCGGCAAGAAGCTCTGCGCCGAGCCCCGGGTGGACCCGCTTCTGACGGTCACCTACGCATACATCGAAAAGGGCGCCGTGGTGCAGGCGATCTCCGGCCCGTTCGACCTCGGCCGCCCGCTGGGCTGCAAGGCGGACGCGCTGTCGGGCTCAACCCGCCTGAACCCGCACCCGCCGGTCAACTCGCACAAGAAGAAGAGCAAGAAGTCAGCCAAGAAGTCGGCTCACAAGACGAGCCGCCACTAGTTCGGGAAGCGTGTGCCCGGGGCCGATGAGGCCTCGGGCGCAGGCGCCCGTCTCGCAGGCCGCCTCAGAGAAGACTGGTGGTCATGCGTTCGACCTCGGCGATCGACGTCAGGCCCTCGCGGACCTTCTGGATCCCGTCATCGCGCAGGCGCAGCATCCCTTCCTCGATGCTCACGGCGACCATGTCATCCACCGACCGCCGTTCGAGGATCATCGCGCGGACGCGCTCGCTCAGGGACATCACCTCGTAGATCCCGAGCCGGCCGCGGTAGCCGGTGCCGCCGCAGCGCGAGCAGCCGACCGGCTCGTGCGGAACAGAATCCGCCAGGCCGTACTCCTCCAGCACCGTGGCGGCGACTTTCTGCGGGCGCTTGCAGTGCTTGCAGAGCATGCGCACGAGCCGCTGGGCGACGATGCAGTCGACGGCTGAGGACACCAGGAACGGCTCGATGCCCATGTCGATCAGTCGGCCCAGGGCCGCGGGCGCGTCGCGTGTGTGCAGTGTCGAGAGCACCAGGTGCCCGGTCAGGGCGGCCTCGATGGCGATGTGCGCAGTGTCGCGGTCGCGGATCTCGCCGACCATGATCACGTCGGGATCGGCCCGCAGCATCGAGCGCAGGGCGACATCGAAGGTGACCCCGGCCTTGGGGGCGATCTGCATCTGCTTGATGCCGGCGATCCGCTTCTCCACCGGGTCCTCGACGGTGATGATGCTGCGCTCTCCGTCGTTGAGCGCGTTGAGCGCGGCATAGAGGGTCGTCGACTTCCCCGACCCGGTCGGGCCCGTGACCAGGACGGCCCCGTTCGGGCGGTTGATGGCCGCCTGGAAGCGCTCCTGCTCCCCTGGCTGCATGCCGAGCGAGTCCAGCCCGCCGACGACCACGCCCTTGTCGAGGATGCGCAGGACCACGCCCTCTCCGTTGACCAGCGGGAGCGTCACGACGCGGATGTCGACACGCCTGCCGTCCAGCTGCAGCGCAAAGCGCCCGTCCTGCGGCACGCGCTTCTCGGAGATATCGAGGTCGGCCATGATCTTGATGCGCGAGACGACGCCGGAGGCCATCTTCTTCTTCACGGTCGCTGCGGGCGCGAGCACACCGTCCACGCGGAACAGGACGCGCGTGTCGCCCTCCTCGGGGTTCACATGGATGTCCGAGGCGCCGTGCTCCACGGCCTGCGCGACGAGCGAGTGGACAAGCTTGATGATCGGCGCGTCGGCGTCGGCGTCGCCGAGATTCACGTCGCTCTCGTCGTCCTGCTCCTCCTGCTCGTCGACGATGTCCTCGATCGAGTCCTCCATCCGCACCAGGCGCGCGAGCAGCAGGTTCAGGTCCTCGACCGATGCGGCGGCGGGCCGGATCCGCCGGCCGGTCATCATGCCGATGTCGTCGATCGTCAGGACGTTCGTCGGGCTCGCCATCGCGACGAGCAGCGAGCCGTCCTCGGTGAAGCCGACGGGCACCGCCTGGTAGCGCTTGGCGGTCTCGGCGCTGATCAGGTTGACCGCCCCCATGTCGAGGTCGTAGACGGTTAGGTCCACATAGTCCAGGCCAAAGCGCTCTGCGACCACCCGTGCGAGCTGGTCATGACGAAGGATCCCGCGCTCAACCAGCACGAGGCCCGTGGGCCGGCCCTGGGTGCGTGCCGCGGCGACAGCCTCATCGATCGTCTCCTGGTCGGCGAGGCCGAGATCGACCACGACTTCCCCGATCATCCGCGACGAGCGGCCGGGGTGGCGCGGCGGGTGCAGGCCCTGCTCGATGCGCGTGGATCCCTCGGGACCGGGTGAGGCGTCCGCCTGGGCCGGGTTCTCGGGCGGGCCCGCCTCGCCCGGCGGGCGCAGGGGCTCCTGTGGCCCGGGAGGGCCTTGCTCACCGCGGTCGGGCGGTGTCGAGGAGACGACGGGCATAACGGTCTCTGCCATCACGAGACTCATCGGCATTTGGCGTGGGCGTCTTGACCGGCGGGGTTGGGCGCGTCAGGCGGCGCCGGCGAGGGGGCCGTGCTCCAGCGCCCCCTTCACCTGTGCGTCGAGCGCGTTCAGCCTGTAGAGCGCCAGCGCCTCCGCAGAGGCGAAGCGACGGCCGGAGGCCGGATCCGCTCCGTGGTGCATCAAGACGCAGTGCTCCAGCGCCATTCGGCGCTCTCCCCGCAGCTCGGCGGGGGCGTGCTCTGCGATCACGCGCAGGCCGAGCTCGACGTGGCCGAGCATGGCGCCCTCAGGGGTGAGCTCGATGTCGGCGCCGTAGCTGAACTCCCGGGTCTTGCCGAGGTCGTGCACGATCGCGGCCGTCAGGAGCATGTCGCGCTCCAGGCGGGGGTGAAGGATGCACAGCTCCGGGACGAGCGTGGCGACCGCGACCGTGTGCTCGAGCAACCCCCCGAGATAGGCATGGTGGACGACGCCGGTCCGCGCCACCCCGGCCGCCGCGGGCAGCGAGCAAGGGGCCCTGCGTATCTCGGCGCGCAGGTCCTCGTCCCCGAGCATCGTCTGCAGCAGCGAGCGCAGGGGCGGGTCATAGACCTCGCGGGCGAGGTGCTCAAGGAAGCCGTCGAGCTCGTCGAGATCGCGGTATGCGACCGGCAGGAAGCTCGCGGGGTCGGCCTCCTGGCCCTCGGCGCGCGCGATCTGGGTCAGCGCGAGCTGCAGCTCGTCGCGGAAGCGCTCCACGCGGCCGCTGACGCGCACGAGGTCACCGCGATCGAAGCGACCCGCGAGGAGGTCGGCGTCGCGAAAGGCGCGTCCCACCATCGTGCCGGTGCTGTCGCGAAGCTCGACGGTCAGATAGGGCGAGCCGGCGCGAGAGATCTGGCGTTCCTTGCGGGTGCACGCGAACACGCCGTCGACGAGCTCGTCCGCGCGAAGCGTGGCGATCGTCTGGGCCTCTTCGGCGCCTGCGGGGACACTGCCATGCACTGTTGCGGGCATCGTCCCATGATGTACGGTGGTTCGGATGCAGCCACTCACTTGGGACCGTCGTCCTGATGGGCTCAGGGCCCCGGCGATGGTCTGCGCGTTCCGCGGCTGGAATGACGCCGGAGAGGCCGCCTCGAGCGCCGTGTCCTTCCTGGCCGGCGCCCTGGGCGCCCGCCGTTTCGCGAGCCTGGACTCGGAGGAGTTCTACGACTTCCAGGCCAGCCGCCCCACGATCCGTCTCGACGAGCGCGACCAGCGCGAGATCGAGTGGCCGACCGTCGAGTTCCTCGAAGCCCGCGCGCCGCGGGCACACCGGGATCTGGTGCTCGTCCAGGGCGTGGAGCCCTCGATGCGCTGGCGCTCGTTCAGTGCCCACATCGTCGATCTCGCCGAGGCGCTCGGCGTGCAGGTCGTGGTGTCGCTCGGATCGCTGCTGGGCGACGTGCCCCATACTCGCCCGGTTCCGATGACGGGCCACGCCTCGGACGCCGCTCTGCTGGAGCGCCTCGGGCTCCCGTCGACGAGGTATGAGGGTCCGACCGGGATCGTGGGTGTGGTCCACGCCGCGTGCGCGCAGGCGGGCCTGCCCGCCGCGACGGTCTGGGCCGCCGTGCCCCACTACGTGGCCTCCGCCACCAACCCGAAGGCTGCCCTTGCCCTCGTACGCAAGGTCGAAGGACTCATCGGTGTGTCCGTGGACGTGTCCGAGCTGGAGTCCGCGACGGCCGACTACGAGCGGCAGGTGGGGCTCGCGGTCCAGAGCGACGCCGACATCCAGGCCTTCGTCGAGCGCCTCGAGCAGGCGGCCGACAGCGAGGAGCGCCCGGTCGAGGAGCAGGTGACCTCGGGCGACGATCTCGCGCGTGAATTCCAGCGCTTCCTTCGCCAGCGTGGCCCAGAGGGCCGTTAGCTACCTCTCGGCGGCCGGGCAGACGATCCTGTAGTCGCAGATCGAGCAGGCGGCCCGCGACGGCGTCGGCTCGAAAGCCTGGGAGAGGATCCCCTCGCCGACCTGCAGGACGATGTCCGTGACCGCGTCCGCGTCGCGATCGGAGCGCGGCACGGGGAGCTTGACGTCGTCGAGCACGTAGTAGTAGGCCTGGCGCGAGGATTCCAGATGCCACGCTTCACGCGCCGCGAGCGCATACAGGGAGAGCTGAACGTCGTCCTGGAGCTGCTCGACGGTCTTCGGCCTGGAGGTCTTGTAGTCGATCAGCTCGTACTGGGCGTCGGCGCCCTCGCCGAGGCGATCGACCCTGTCGACCCGGCCGCGCAGATGGTGCGGACCCAGCTGGAATGAGAACGGCCGCTCGAACCAGACCGGCTCGCAGTCCTCCTCCCCCAGACGCGCGTGGTAGCGAGTCAGCGCGGCGCGCGCCTTCCCGAGCAGCTCGAGCTCGTACTCCCCTTCGCCGAGCGCGCTCCTGCGCCAGCCTGCGTCCAGAAGCGCCAGCATCTGCTCGAGCGTCGTCGCCTGTTCGCCGTGGTAGCGCTCGAGCACCTGGTGCACGACGATGCCGAACCGCTGGTGCACGGTCTGCTCGCTCGGTATCCGCAGGACGCGCGCGAACTTGTAGCGCAGCGGGCATCCGCGGTAGGTCTCGATGTCCGAGGCTGACAGCGCCAGCCCGACGCCCTTGCGGGGCAGGAACGGGCCGAGCGAATGCTCCTCGCGCGGAACGATCGCCCGGACGCGGGCGCGATCGTCGCAGTCGGCGTCGAGCAGCGTCTCATCCAGCGGGGAGGTCTGCAGGATCTCGCGCTGCATGGGCGTCGCCGCGGCCAGCAGTCGCACGTTGATGTCCGAGAGCGCCTCGGCCAGGCTCTGGCCCTCGGGGCGCTGGATCAGAGCCGAGACCTTCACGAGCTCGAGGTAGCGCACGACGCCGTGAGAGATGTCCAGGTCGGTGTCCAGGCGCAGCTCGCCGAGCCTGCCGGCGATACGGGTGACGCCCTCGAGGACCTCCTCGCGAAGCATCCTCAGGGTGCGCTCAAGGCCATCCTCGCGGGGATCGCCGTCCTCCTGCGGCACGAGCGCCTCCTCTCCCGCCTCCGGGACGATCGCCTCGAGGTGGCGGGCGAGGTCGGCGGTGCTCGCGCCGGGAGCACTGCGGACGTATTCCGTTCCGAGCTCCGCCAGCGCCATCAGCCCCTCCTTCTGGTGGGCCTCGTCCCCGGGCGAGAGCAGGCCGGCCTGGCGCACGGCGACGCGCCCGATCAGGCGCGTGAGGAAGACATCGGGCGGGACCTTCCCGAGTTCGTCGGCGGCAGCGCGGTGCAGCTCCCCGAACCGCGCGATGCGTTCGCGCGCCTCGGGCGGCACCGTCGGCGACTCGGTGGCGGCCGCGAGACCAACCACGAGGTCGAGCTTGCGCCGGCGCGCAACCTGGATCACCCTTGCCAGATCCACCTGCCGCAGGGCGATGGGCGGTCTTGCGAGAGCCCTGACGACCGCGGCGGCGTCCGTCGGATCGACGAGCAGTCGTAGCCACGCGAGCACGTCACGCACCTCCGCCCGCTGCAGGAACGCGACCCCTGCCGCCGCTACCGGCGGGCCCTCATGGCCCACGGTTGCGATCTTTGAGCCGGACACAGTCCAAGGATACGCGGTGCCCGATCCCAGCCGGGCTACGCTCTTGGTGTGGAGATGATCGACTGGGCGGCTGCGCAGCGGATCGGCGAGATGGTCGCCGGGTCCCCTCCCCGCGGTGGCGTCAGCGCGGAGGCCGTCGAGCCGCTGGCCCGCGACTTCGCGACGCGCGTGAGCGAGTACAGCGGGCTCCCCAACCCCACCGAGCTGCCACCACTGGAGGCGGTCGACCGCCCAGCCTGGATAGCGGCGAACCTCAAGAGCATGAGGCCGATGCTCGCGCCGCTGACCGAGCGCCTGGACGGCGAGGGAGGACCTCTGAAGGGACCTATCGGGGCGGCCTCCGCGCTGATGCTCGGAGCGCAGGTCGGGGCGCTGACCGGAATGCTCTCCCAGCGGGTGCTGGGCCAGTACGACCTCGCCCTCCTGGATGAGTCCATGGCTCCGCGCCTTCTGCTTCTGGCGCCCAACCTCTCTCAGGCGGCGCGCAACCTCGGCGTCGACAGCGACGAGCTCGTGGTGTGGGTCACCATCCACGAGATAACCCACGCCGTTCAGTTCTCCGGCGCGCCGTGGCTGAGAGAGCATCTCGGCGGGATGATCAGGGAGCTGATCGACGGGCTGCAGGTCTCGATGGGAGGCGGCGGGGAGCAGGCACAGGGCCTGCGGATGCCCAAGCTCCCGAAAATGCCGGACCTCAACGAGCTGCGGGCGATGGCGGCGCGCGCCAGCGGCGGTCAGCTGCTGCGCCTGACACTCGGCGAGGACCGCTGGCTGCTGGTCGAGCGCATGCAGTCGGCGATGTCTCTGATCGAGGGACACGCTGAGCATGTGATGGACGAGGTCGGCGAGGAGGTTCTGCCCTCGTTGCCGAGGCTGCGAGAGGCGATGAACCGCCGGCGCTCGCAGAAAGGGCTGCCATGGAAGGTGCTCGAGCGCCTGCTCGGGCTGGAGATGAAGATGCGCCAGTACGAGACGGGCCGGCGCTTCTGCGATGAGGTGGTTCGCGACGGGGGACGGGAGACGCTCGCACTCGCATGGCGCGGGCCCGACTCTCTCCCGAGCGCCGCCGAGCTCGAGCTCCCAGCCCTCTGGCTGGCTCGCATCGCCGCCTAGCTGTTGTTCCTAGGCACGTTGGTCAGTTGGTGTAGACGTGCGCCGGGCGGCTTGTGGCTGAGCGAGCAGTGTGGTCTTGTGAAGTTGTAGTGGGTGAGCCAGCCTGGGAGTGCTGCGGTTCGCTCTGCGCAGCCTCCGAGAGAGAGTAATCACGACCTTCGATCCGCTCAACGAGCAGCCGCCTGCTGTTCGGACAGGACCGAGCATTACCGTGCAGCTTCATCCGGTGTCCTCCTTGGGTCTGGGGGCTTCAGCACCGCCCAGCCTCCAAGGAGGCCCCGGATGTCTACTGACCAACGTTCCTAGGAACTACACCAGCTGGCCGGCCGCCCGCACGCCGCCTCCGGCGGCGCGGATCTCTGTCCGCCGCCTCCTCGGCTGGCCCGGCACGACCCCCGGGAACATCTCGGCGCGCGTGCCGTTATGCGAACATATGTTCGTCTATGCTCTCCGCTCCGCCGCGCAACCTCAGTGTTCGCGGCGCGAACGCACGTTCCGCCTGTTACAAGCTCACTGTGTGACAACTCCCACAGTTACAGGCTGTTCACGTACTGGTAGGATCCGCATGTAACGATCTTCCCCCGGCGGGTTACAAACAGGTGTTCGGGTAATTAGGAAGAGCACCCGGCAGCACCAAGATTCCAAACCGACCCGCTCCTCGCAACCGCCGAGGAAGAAAGACGAGAGACTTCAAAATGCCAACGGCCAACACCAAAGCCCCCAAAGCGACGAAAACCCGCGCGACCGCCAAACCGGCGACCGCCAGCGCCCGCCGCGCCTCACAGGCGAAACGGCCGCAGGCGAAAGCCACGCAGTCGCGGAGCACCCACCAGGCCGAGACGCCTCTGAAGCAGGCGCAGGCCGCGACGCGCGAGACCGCAGGCGCAGTCGGCGAGTACGCCGAGCGCGCAGTGCTGATCCCCGTCGGCGCGGCACTCATCGCCCGCGAAAAGGTCGTCTCGGGCGTCAGCGACACACTCGCGACGTACTCCTCTACCACCAAGACCAAAGCTCAGCTCCGCAAATTCGAGCGTCGCGGAACCACGGCCCGCAACCGCCTCGAGCGCGAGGTCCGCAAGACCCGCGTCCGGGTCGAGCGCGAACTGCGCCAGCGCCGTCGCGACATCGAGACCACAGTGGGCGAGCTCGACGAGCGCCGTGAGGCGATCGCCAAGAACGTCCCCGAGCTCGCCGGCCGCGTGCCGGAGCTCGCAAACCGCGTGCAGGAGCGCATCCTCACGCTCGTCTAGCCAAGAGCTTAACCCGCCCGGACCTGGAGAGGACCGGACAGCGGGAGAGTCTGCCGGCCTCATATCCCGCCGGCAGTAGTAGCACCCTCTCCTCCCTCGACCCGCGGGCGACCCCCATCGCCCGCGGGTCACTTTAAAGGCCGTGTCAGGGCCCTCGGCGCTCGCCGGCCAAGCTCATGCCGGGCATCACGGCCAGGGTTTGCCACAATGGTGCCCGTGGCGAGCAAGGATGAGATCCTCAAGTCGCTCGAGGTCGTCATCGACCCTGAGCTGCACCGCTCCATCGTCGAGCTGGACATGGTCCGCTCGATCGAGGTCAGTGCGAACGGCGTCGTGGACGTAACCGTCTCTCTGACCACGCCCGGATGCCCGATCAAGGGCCACTTCCAGACCGCGGTCGCCAGCGCGGTCTCCGCGCTGCCGGGCGTGAGCCACGTGAACGTGTACTTCGACGTCCTCACCGACGAGCAGAAGGGCGCCCTGCAGCAGAAGCTCGGCCGCGGCGCCCTCCCCGAGGGCGCACTCGCGCAGGTCGCGAATGTCCTGTGCATAGGCTCCGGCAAGGGCGGGGTGGGCAAGTCGACCCTGACCGCCAACCTCGCCGCGGCGCTCGCGGCTGAAGGCAAGCGCGTCGGTGTTCTCGACGCCGACGTCTGGGGCTATTCGATCCCGCGCATGTTCGGGCTCGGCGCCACGCGGCCCGACGTCTCGGCCGAGCGCAAGATCATCCCCCTGGAGGCGCACGGCGTGAAGGTCATGTCGATCGGCTTCTTCGTGGATGAGGACTCCGCGGTCGTGTGGCGCGGCCCGATGCTCCACAAGGCGCTCACCCAGTTCCTTCAGGACGTCGCCTGGGGCGCACTCGACTACCTGCTGGTCGATCTGCCCCCCGGAACCGGCGATGTCTCCATGACCCTCGCGCAGCTGCTGCCGCAGGCGCAGTTCATGATCGTCACCACACCGCAGGCCACGGCGCAGAAGGTCGCTCGGCGCTCGGCGCAGATGGCGCACAAGGTCGACCTGGAGATCGGCGGCGTGATCGAGAACATGTCGAGCTTCACGACCCCCTCAGGCGAGCGCTTCACCATCTTCGGCGAGGGCGGCGGGCAGGAGCTCGCCGACGAGCTCGACGTGCCGCTCCTCGGCCGCGTCCCCCTCACCATGCCGCTGCGCGCACAGGCCGACGGCGGGCTCCCGCTCGTGATCGTCGATCCCGATGACCCCGCGTCTCAGGCGATCCGCCAGGTCGCCAGGGGCCTGATCGCCATGGCACCCGTCCCCCTCCCGGTGCTGCCGCTCGTCGAGGTCTCCCCCTCGGCTCCCCCCGCGGAGAATCTCAAACCCGTGGGCATGTCGCTCCCGATGGCCTGATCCGAAGGCCTCGAGCCACGCGACATGCCCGGGCTGCAGCCTCGAGCCGCAGGGCTCAGGCGGGCGCCACGTCGTTTGACGCCCGCGTATCCGGCGCTTGACAAGCGCAACTCAGCTGGGAGGATCGTTTCGAGATGTCAATTCAGGACGAGCAGGACGTGCAGGATGAGGATCGCCAGGAGACCGCCGCGGCGCCGGACGGCGCGGCCGAATTCGACGAACGCAGAGCCAAGATGGAACGGCTGCGCGCGGACGGGATCGACCCGTATCCGCCGGTCAGCCTGCCGGACCGAACGCTCATCAAGGACGTCCTCGCCGCACACGACCCGGCGGAGCTGTCGGCCGGCGAGCACCCGGAGCTGCGCTACCGCATAGCGGGCAGGCTGATCTCCCGTCGCGGCCACGGCAAGACCGCATTCCTGGACGTCCGCGACCTCTCCGGCTCGATCCAGGTGGTCGTTCGCTACGACGCGATGGCGGAGAAGGACTTAACCACATCCTGTCGCTGGACATCGGCGACATCATCACCGTGCTCGGCTGCGTCTACGTGACCCAGCGCGGCCAGCTTGCCCTCGCGGTGCTCGAGTGCACGCTCCTGACCAAGGCGCTGCGCCCGCCGCCGGACAAGCACCACGGGCTCGGTGACACGGGGACGCGCTACCGCTACCGCGAGCTCGACCTGATCGCCAACGAGGAAACGCGCGACCTCTTCATCACCCGCGCGAGGATCATCGCCGCGATCCGCGAGTGGCTGAACGAACGGAACTTCGTGGAGGTCGAAACGCCGGCCCTGCAGTCCCTCGCCGGCGGGGCCGGTTCAAGGCCCTTCACGACCCACCACAACGCCCTTGACCGTGACCTCTACCTGCGGATCTCGGTCGAGCTGTTCCTGAACCGCTGCATCGTCGGCGGGCTCGAGAACGTCTACGACATGGGCAAGGTCTTCCGCAACGAGGGGATCTCCCCGAAGCACAGCCCCGAGTTCACGATCATCGAGTTCATGATGGCCTACGCCGACTACAACGACGTCGCCACCGCCACCGAAGAGATGTTCAGGGATGTCGCCCAGCGCGCACTCGGGCGGACCGTCATCAAAAGGAACGGCGAAGAGATCGACCTGGCCAAGCCATGGCGGCGCATCACGATGCGCGAGGCGATCCTGGAGGCGACCGGGCTCGACTTCATGGAGTCATCCGCGATCAGCTCGCGCAGGTGCTGGACGAGCCCGTTGACCCTGCGGCGACGTGGGCCGAGGTGGTGGCCGACATCTACTCCAGCAAGATCGAGCCGAACATCAACCAGCCGACGCACGTGTTCGACTTCCCGCTCGAGCCGTTCCCGATCACCAAGCGCCACTCGGTCCACCCCGAGCTCGGTGAGCATTTCGACGCGGTCATCGGCGGCATCGAGCTCGTCAGCGGCGACACGGAGCTCAACGACCCCGTGGACCAGTGGCAGCGCTTCGTCGATCAGCGCAAGCGGCGGCTCATCGACGATGCGGACGTGCCCCACCCCAACGACGAGGAGTACGCACGCGCGATCGAGTACGGGTACTCGCCGACCGCGGGCGGCGGAATGGGCGTGGACCGCCTGGTGATGATCCTCACCGAACGCGACACGTTGCGCGAGGTGATCCCCTTTCCGATCGTCAGGGATCTGCGATGAGCTCCAAGCTCGGTCTGGACCAGGGCATCGTCGCCGAGTGCAGGGCCGGCGGCACGGGAGATAGCGGAGCGGCGTCTCCGAGCGGATCGCCGGACGCACGTCGGTGTCCGTCGAGCGCACCGTCACGAGGCTGCTCGGGGTCGACGGCGCAGACGCGCTCGAAGCGCCGCTGCCGAACGTGCTCGTCGACCACGTGCACGCGGCGGGGGCGCTGGACCGCGGCATAGCCCACTGGGTCGGCAACGCGATGATCCAGACCGGACGCTCACCTCAGGAGATCGCCGAGGCCGTCAGCGCCGGCGATCTCGACCTGATGGCGCTCGAGCAGGCCCCCTCCGAGGAGATACGCGAGCGGGTGACCCAGGAGTGCTCCGCGCGCCTGAGCGAGATCGAGGGGCGCTTCGAGCAGCGCCGCGAGCGCATCGAGCGCCTCGGCGCCGGCGGCCCACCGCTGCGCTACGTGCTGACGGCGACCGGGAACGTCTACGAGGACGTCGTCCACGCGCAGAGCCGTCGCCCAGGCGGGCGGGGACATCATCGCGGTGATCCGCTCCACGGCGCAGAGCCTGCTCGACTACGTCCCCTACGGACCGACGACCGAGGGCTATGGCGGCACCTTCGCGACGCAGGCGAACTTCCGGATCATGCGCGAGGCCATGGATGAGTGGTCCGATCGACACGGCCGGTATGTGCGCCTGTCCAGCTTCTGCTCGGGCCTGTGCATGCCGGAGATCGCCGCGATGGGAGCCTGGGAGGGCTTTGACAACATGGTCAACGACGCCCTCTACGGCATCCTCTACCGCGACATCAACGTCGTCAGGGGCCTCATCGACCAGCGCGTCTCGCGGATGATCAACGGCTACTTCGGCGTGGTCATCAACACCGGCGAGGACAACTACCTGCGCACGGCCGATGCGGTCGAGGCCGCGCCCTCGGTGACCGCCTCGCAGTTCATCAACCACGAGCTCGCTCGCGCATCCGGGGTACCCGACGAGCAGATCGCGCTCGGAGACGCGTTCGAGATCGACGTCCCGGTCACGAACGGGCTGCTGCTCGAGTGGGCACAGGCCCAGCTCACCCGCGAGCTGTTCCCCGACTGCCCGGTCAAGTACATGCCGCCGACGCGCCACATGGACGGCAACCTCTTCCGCACGCACGCCGCGGACACGCTCTTCAACCTCGTCACGATCGCGACCCAGCAGGGCATCCAGACGATCGGCGTGCCCACCGAGGGGATCTTCACCCCTCACGTGCACGACAGGGTCCTCGGGCTTCAGAACGTCGACTACGTCTTCAACGCGGCCAAGGACCTCGGGGACGAGATCGAGTTCCGCAGCGGCGGGATCATCCAGACCCGCGCACAGGAGGTGCTCGCGGGCGCCCACGCGCTGCTGCAGCGGATCGCCTCAACCGGCCTGATGCAGGCCATAGACCAGGCGACCTTCGGAGACGTGAGCCGAGGCATCGACGACGGGCGCGGCATCGAGGGGATCGTGCAGAGCTCCCCGGACTACATCAACCCGGTCATCGACCTGATGCAGGCGGCCGGCCGTGCATAGGGAGCTCGACCTCTCCGCGGTCAGGCCGTATGCCGACCATCTGGACGACGGCCTGGTGCAGATGAGCTTCACGCTGCCCGTCCCCTACTCGCTGGCGGCGCGGCGGGCGGCGCTCGAGCTGGCTGGAGGGATGGGCTTTCAGGAGCCGGAGGTCGTGCACTACGAGGAGATCACCGAGGGCTACACGTACTTCGTCATGTACGGTCGCTGCACGGCGACGGTCGACTACCAGGCCCTGCAGGGCGAGGGCTTTGACATCCAGTACATGAGCGAGGACGAGGTCGAGCGCTTCGCCGCCGAGCACATCGGCCGACCGATCGTGGTCGTGGGTGCGAGCACGGGCTCGGACACGCACAGCGTCGGCATCGACGCGATGCTCAACCTCAAGGGCTACCACAGCCACAAGGGCCTGGAGGGCTACGGCTGCTTCAGGGCCTACAACCTCGGCAGCCAGGTCCCCAACAGCGTCCTGCTCGCGAAGGCGATCGAGGTCGGCGCGGACGCCCTGCTGGTCTCCCAGACCGTCACCCAGCGCAACCTGCACATCCACAACCTCACCGAGCTCGTGGAGATGGTCGAGGCCGAGGGGCTGCGCGGCAGGATCATCCTCGCCTGCGGAGGCCCCCGCGTGACCAACGAGCTCGCGAAGGAGCTCGGCTTTGACGCGGGCTTCTCCAAAGGCACCTACCCCAACCACCTGGCGACTTTCATCGTGCGCGAGCTCGCCGCGCGCGTCTCCGCGAGCGGCTGAGGCGCGTGCTCAGCGAGCTGACCGCCCCGGCCCAGCGCCTGGCGCTAGTCGGGCTGGCCAAGAACACCGGCAAGACGGAGGCCCTCGCCGCGCTCCTGCGCGAGCTTGCTCGCCTCGGCAGGCGCGTCGGCGTCACCTCCGTCGGCCGTGACGGCGAGGAACACGACGTCATCGACTTCCGCATCGACAAGCCGCGCGTGCACCTCCCCGCCCAGTCCCTGCTCGCGAGCACCGACAGCCTCCTGGCCGCCAGCGGCATCCCGTTCGAGCTGCTGCAGGACACGGGCTTCAGGACGCCGCTCGGCCGCGTGCTGATCGCTCGCCTGAAGGGCGCGGGCGCCGTGGAAGTCGCGGGACCCAGCGCGGCCGACCAGGTCAGGCACGTCAGCGACGCCATGCTCGCCCACGGCGCCGAGCAGGTCCTGATCGACGGCGCGATCGACCGTCGCGCTGCCTCCAGGCCCGACGTCGCCGACGGGCTTCTGATGTCAACCGGCGCTGTGCTCGCCGAGGACATCGGCGAGGTGGTCCGGCTCACGCGCACGGCTGTGGAGCTCGTGCGCCTGCCGAGAATCGACCCGGACTCCCCGCCGGCCCGCTGGCTGGACTCGGGCGCGGCGCACGATCAGAGCCACGGCGGCGTCCTGATGGCCGACGACGGCTCCGTTGTCGAGCTGGCGCCGCGATTCGTTCTCAGCGCCGGCGGACGCGAGCTGCGCGAGCTGTGGGCCTCCAGCCCGCAGGGCCGCTGGCTGCTCGTCCCCGGCGCGCTGCCCGACTCGTTCCTGCGAGAGCTTCCTGGAAGCCTGCGCCCGGGGGGCCGGGAGCTCACCATCGTCGTCGCCGACCCGACGAGGGTGTTCCTCGCCGGCCGCGAGCTCGGCTGGTATGCGGCTCAGGGGATCGAGATCCGGGCGGTCCGGGAGACGCCGCTGCTGGCGCTCACGGTGAATCCCGTCGCCCCGCAGTCACACACGTTCGACTCCGCTCGCCTGCGCGAGCTCCTGGAGGCGGAGATACCGGGCCTGCCGATGTTCGACGTGCTCGACCCCGCCTACCGGCGGGCGGCCTAGCGGCCGGCCGCGAAGTAGTCGGCGTTGATCTGCGTGAACTTCTGCCACTCGTCGGGGAGCTGATCCTCGGCGAAGCACGCATCCACGGGGCAGGCCTCGACGCAGGCGTCGCAGTCGATGCACTCCTCCGGGTCGATGTAGAGCATCTCGGCTGCGTCGTAACCGGGCTCGTCCGGCGTCGGGTGGATGCAGTCCACGGGGCACACCTCGACGCACGAGTTGTCCTTGGTACCAATGCACGGCTCGGCAATTACGTAGGCCATCTGCTTCTTTCTTGAGTTCGTTTGCGGGGGGTTCGGGCGGGCAGGGGCATATTGTACGGACCATGCTGCTGCTTACCGGCGCGACCGGCCTGGTGGGCTCCACTCTGCTCGGGCGACTGCTCGCTGAAGGATCACAGGTTCGCTGCCTGGTGCGTGATCCCAAGGGGCTCGGCCCGCAGCGCGTGCGGGTCCAGATCGCACTCGGCGACCTCACCGATCCGCCGTCCTTCCGCAACGCCATGCGCGGCGTCCACACCGTCGTGCATCTCGCCGCCGCGATCCGCGACCAGCCCCGCGGCTCGATCGAGGAGCTCAACGGGATCGCCACCTGGCGCATGGTGGAGGCGGCCCAGCGCCAGGGGGTCGAGCGTTTCGTCTACTTCTCCGCGCTCGGGGCGTCCAACCACCACCGCACCCGCTGCCTGCGCGCGAAGGCGCTCGCGGAGGAGGCCGTCCGCGGGGCCGACCTGCAGTCGATCGTGTTCGCCCCGTCGATCATCTACGCCCCCGGCGACCCCTGGCTCACGCTGCTCGAGCGGCTGTCGCTGCTGCCGGTGATGCCGGTGTCGGGGAACGGGCGCGCCCTCTACCAGCCGATCTGGGCCGAGGACGTCGCGGACTGCGTGATGGCCGCCCTGAACGGCCGCGGCGGGACGGGCTCCCAGCGCCATGAGCTTGCGGGGCCCGAGACCCTCAGCCACAACGACATGATCCGCGCGCTCCTCACCTCGCTGAGGCGCCGGCGCCCGCTGCTGCACGTTCCGACCCCGCTGGTCTCGCGCTCGCTGCGGCTGCTGGAGGCCGTGAGCGCCGGCCGGGCGTTCGCCACCTGGGATGAGGCCGAGCTGATGGAGGTCGCAATGACCTCTGTCAGGGGCGCGGCCGACGCCCAGGCCCTCGGCGTGAACCCGCAGCGCATGGCGGCCGTCCTCGGCGGCAGCTGAGTCCCCTAGGCGCTCGCCAGGCCCGCTGTGCGCCCCGCCCACGGCAGGGCCCGCTCGACCTGGGCCGCCAGCGACAGCAGCGCCTCCTCGCCGGCAGGGCGCCCGATGAGCTGCACTCCGAGCGGCAGCCCGTCCTGGCCCTGGTAGAGCGGCAGCGAGATGGCAGGCTGGCCGGTGGCGTTGACGACCGGCGTGAACGGGGTGAACAGACCCGACTGGCTGAAGGTGGCCATGGGGTCCGGCGCCGCGGTGTCCAGGGTGCCGATCGGCAGCGGCCGCTGCGCCAGGGAGGGCGTCAGAAGCGCGTCGTAGGGGGCCAGGAACGCCACCAGGCGCCGTGCGAAGGCCTGGAGCTGCACGTTCGCGGCGAGGACCTCGATGGCGCTCATCTTGGAGACCATCGAGAAGATCGCCCAGCTCATCGGCTCCATGTCCTGTGCCACGGGCATGCGGCCCGCCACCCGTGCGGAGTAGGCGATAGAGAGTGAGATCTGGCTGGCGAAGACCGCGCCGAACAGCTCCCCGAGGCCATCCTGCTGCCATGGCGGCTCCACCTCGAGCACCTCGTGCCCGAGCGAGCGCAGGAGCTCGGCGCTCTCGCTCACGGCCGCCGCACAAACGGGGTCGACCGCCGCCTGAGCCTGGGGCGAGGTCGTGCTCGCGGCTATCCGCAGGCGGCCGGGCCCGCGCTCGGCGGCGGCCGCGAAGGACTCCGACGGGGGCGGCGCCCAGGTCGCATCGCCGGGCTCATAGCCGGCGAGCACGTCGAGGATCGCGGCGGTGTCCGCGACGGTGCGGGTGAGCATCCCGTCGATCCCAAGGGAGGAGTCGCCGAGCTCCGGGGCGGCCGAGATCCGCCCCCGCGAGGGCTTCAGGCCGACCAACCCGCAGCACGCCGCCGGTATGCGGACGGATCCGCCCCCGTCGTTGCCGTGGGCGACGGGGACCATCCCGGCTGCGACAGCGGCCGCGGCCCCGCCGGAGGAGCCTCCCGGGGTGACCGACAGGTCCCACGGATTGCGTGTCGGGCCGAAGAGGCGCGCCTCGGTCGTGGGGAGAATCCCGTACTCCGGCAGCGTCGTCGTGCCGACGATGACGAAGCCCGCATCGCGCAGGCGCCGGGTGACGTTGTGGTCGTAGTCGGCCACGTGCTCGGCCATCAGCGAGCAGCCATAGGTGAGACGCAGCCCCTTGGCGGGGCGATTGTTCTTGATCGCCACCGGGACCCCAGCGAACGGACGCTCGTCGCCGGGGCGCACGCGGTCGGCGGCCGCGAGCGCACCCTCCGCGTCAACCTGCACGAATGCGTTCAGCTGAGGATTGAGCGCCTCTATGCGCTCAAGCGAGAGCTCCGTGAGCTCTCGCGCCGATACCTCACCCGCTCGCACCATGCCCGCGAGCTCCACCGCACCTTCGAACATCAGATCGCTGTCTGGCACCGGACCTCCTGTGGGACGCTGGCAGGGCACCCGGCGGCGGCGCCGGACGGCCCCCAGGGTACTCGTGCGGCCAATCCTGCGACGATATGCCCCTGCCCACAAGGCAGCCCACCCCGTCAAGCATCAAGCTCAGAAAGCGAGTGCCATGAGCGCGGTTCAGTCAGTATCAGAGGTCCAGTCAGGACTTGAGGGAGTTGTCGCCTTCGCAACGGAGATCGCAGAGCCCGACAAAGAGGGCGGAGCGCTCCGCTACCGCGGCGTCAACATCGAGAGCCTCGTGGGCGCCGTCCCCTATGAGCAGGTCTGGGGCCTGCTCGTCGACGGCCACCTGAAACCAGGGCTTCCGCCGGCGGAACCGCACGCGCTCACCGTGCGCTCGGGCGACCACCGCGTGGACGTGCAGTCCGCCCTTGCGATGCTTGCCCCCGAGTGGGGATTCGGCCAGCTGATCGACATCACTGACGAGCAGGCGCGGGACAACCTCGCGCGGGCCTCTGTGATGGCCCTCTCGTTTGTCGCGCAGTCCGCGCGGGGCGCGGGCCAGCCGCCGGTGCCGCAGTCGGTCATCGACACGGGCCGGACGATCCCCGAGCGCTTCCTGCTTCGCTGGCGCGGGGAGGCCAACCCCGACCACGTCAAGGCGATCGACGCCTACTGGATCTCGGCGGCGGAGCACGGCATGAACGCCTCGACCTTCACCGCCCGCGTCATCGCCTCCACTGGCGCGGACGTCGCGGCCGCGCTTTCCGGCGCCGTGGGCGCCCTTTCAGGCCCGCTGCACGGAGGGGCGCCCTCGCGGGTCCTGAAGATGCTCGAGGAAGTCGAACAGGGCGGAGACGCCGATCGCTGGGTCTCCGAAGCGCTCGACCGGGGTGACCGGCTGATGGGCTTCGGGCACAGGATCTACAGGGCCGAAGACCCGAGGGCGAGGGTTCTGCGGGAAACCAGCCGCGAACTAGGCTCGCCCCGCTTCCAGGCCGCAGAGGCGCTGGAGAAAGCTGCGCTGGCCGAGCTCCAGGCCCGCCGCCCGGACCGGGTGCTCGCCACCAACGTCGAGTTCTGGTCGGCGGTCATCCTCGACCTCGCGGAAGTCCCGCCGGACCTGTTCACGCCGATGTTCACGTGTGCCCGGGTCGCCGGGTGGTCGGCCCACATCCTCGAGCAGAAGCGCGAGGGGAAGCTGATCAGGCCGACCGCCAAGTATGTCGGGGCCGGCCCGCGCTCGATCGACGAGGTGCAGTAGAGCGACGGCGCTCGCGGGGGGCGAGCGCCGGTGGGCGGCGCGGGCACGCGAGTGGCCCGCGCCGCCGCTTCGCTCATGCGCCGGGTGCTATGCGCCCGAGCGCTGCCGGCGGAGGGCGTGGGACCACGGCCATCCGAAGCCGCCCTGGTTCCAGGGCAGCAGATAGGCCCGGTAGGAGTTCACACCCGCCGGGAACTGCGCGTTGAACAGCAGGTTCCCGGAGCTGTCGAAGTCCGAGAAGTAGGGCAGGGCACCCCAGCCGACGAACAGGCCGCCGTCACGCGTGGCCTGGGCGTTGCCCTGCGACGGCGCCGACAGTCCCTCGGGCTGGTTGTCGGAGGCCAGCAGCGTCGCCACGTGGGTCCACGGATTCAGCCTCACGGTGACAGCGCGGCTGTAGGAGAGCAGCGGCGTCCCCGACGACTCGTTGTCGAAGAACGTGTAGATGCCATTGCCGAGTGCCTCGGGGTCGTGCTGCCAGGCGAAGATCTCGCCCGCGCTGTCGAGGACCTGACCCGGGGCGGCCTGGAGGGTGAAGCTGCTGGCCTTGCCGCCGAGCTGCCAGTTGATGTTCCCGGTCCACCGGTTCACGTCGTAGGTGGTCCAGGTGTCGCGGGCGTCGATCAGCAGGCTGCCGTCGGTGTTCAGGTGCACGGCGTTGATGTGGAACCAGTCCCACGGGGTGCTCGGCGATGAGGGCAGCGGCTGCTCGCTCTGGCTGAACGGGACGTGGTCCTGGCTGTTCCACTGGAAGAGGACCTTCCCGGTGGAGATGTCGATCTCCTGGACGATGCCGTTGATCACCGTCTGGTTGGCCGCCCCGCCGATCGACGTGAGGTTCGCCGTGGTCGTGTCGTAGGAGAGGATGAGCGCCGTGTTCCACGGTGTGATCAGGAACTCATGGCCGTCGGTGGTGAGGCCGTTGCCGGCCTTCACGGTCGCGATCTGCTGGTAGTGGCTGTTGTAGATGTAGTCGGTGCCGTCGGAAAGCCCGCCGAGATTGGTGCCCTGCCACCAGGTCAGAACCGGCCTGCCGTAGAGCCTCTGGACGCGGAAGTCTGCAGCGGTCTGCCCCGCCGGTACCGCATGGAACCAGACGACGTTGCCCTGGCCGTCGAGGATCTCCGGGCCGTTCGCGTACGTCGTCGCGTCCCCGGTCGGCGTGAGGAAGATGTCGCTGCCATGACCGAATCCGGGCTGAGAGGTGAGGATGCTGACGGGCGGCGGCGCGGTCGGCGGCGCCGCGGCCGCGCCTGCGGCCGTGAAGGCGAGCATTGCCAGGATGCTCGCCACCGAGCCGAACAGGCCCGCTAGCCGCCGCCTGGTTACCTGTGTACCGCTGCGGCCAGCAGAACGTGCCGGGAGGGGGGACTGTGCCTTGGGGAGGGGCATTGGTCGTGCTCCTTTCGGATTGACTCTGAGGGTTGACGCGAGCGCTGGATGGGCGCCGCAGCCGCAGCGTAGACCAATCCTCATAAACTCAACAGACATTATGGAGAATTAAACAGGACACTCACAAGTCCGGTCCAGCACCCCACCCCGGCGGTCCCTTAAAGGCCGAGGGCCCGGCATCGCCGGGCCCTCGCCGTCAAGCATCGGCACATGTGCCGTGGCTACATCATCCCGCTCATGTCGGGCATGCCGCCACCGGCGCCACCCCCGTTTTCCTCGGGGACCTCGGCGACGATCGCCTCGGTCGTGAGGATGTTCTTCGCGATCGACGCCGCGTTCTGCAGCGCGGAGCGCGTGACCATGGCCGGGTCGATGATGCCCTCGGCGACGAGATCGACGATCTCGTTCGACGCGGCGTTCAGGCCCTGGCCTTTCTTGGCCTTGCGCACGTCGTTCACGACGACCGAACCCTCGAGGCCCGCGTTCTCGGCGAGCTGACGGAGCGGCTCCTCGAGCGCGCGGAGCACGATGCGTGCGCCTGTGCGCTCGTCCGGGTCGCCGTCCTCGGCGACCTTCACGGCGGAGGATGCCTGCAGCAGCGCAACGCCGCCGCCGGGCACGATGCCCTCCTCGAGTGCCGCCCTCGTGGCCTGCAGGGCGTCCTCGACGCGGTGCTTCTTCTCCTTCATCTCCGTCTCCGTGGCAGCTCCGACCTTCACGACGGCAACGCCGCCGGAGAGCTTGGCAAGGCGCTCCTGGAGCTTCTCGCGGTCGAAGTCCGAGTCGGTGTTCTCGATCTCGGCTTTGATCTGGTTGATCCTGCCCTTGATGGCGGTTGCGTCACCGGCACCGTCGACGATGGTCGTCGTGTCCTTCGCGACGACCACGCGGCGGGCGCGCCCGAGCTGGGAGACCTGTGTGTTCTCCAGCTTCAGGCCCATCTCCTCGGTGATGACCTCGGCGTTGGTCAGGATCGCGATGTCCTCGAGCATCCGCTTGCGGCGGTCACCGAAGCCGGGGGCCTTGACGGCCACGCCGGTGAACGTTCCGCGGAGCTTGTTCACGACGAGAGTCGCGAGAGACTCACCCTCGACGTCCTCGGCGATGATCAGGAGCGGCTTGCCGCTCTGGATCACTGCCTCGAGCACCGGGAGCACGTCGCGGACGGATCCGATCTTCTGGTTGGCGATCAGGATGTAGGGGTCCTCGAGGGTTGCCTCCATACGGTCCTGGTCGGTGACCATGTAGGGCGAGATGTAGCCCTTGTCGAACTGCATGCCCTCGGTGAACTCGAGGTCCATGCCGAACGTCTGGCCCTCCTCGACGTTGACAACGCCGTCCTTGCCGACCTTCTCGATCGCGTCGGCGATGACGTCGCCGATCTCATCGTCGCCGGCGGAGATGGTCGCCACGCGGGCGATCTGGTCCTTGCCGGAGACCTCCTTGGACTGCGAGGCGATGTTCTTGACGACCTCGTCGACCGCTTTCTCGATGCCGCGCTTGAGCGCGAGCGGGTTGGCACCGGCCGCGACGTTCTTCAGGCCCTGGCGAACGATCGCCTGGGCGAGAACGGTCGCCGTGGTGGTGCCGTCGCCTGCGACGTCGTTGGTGGCGGTGGCCACCTCGCGGACGAGCTGGGCGCCCTGGTTCTCGAAGACGTCCTCGACCTCGATCTCCCGGGCGATGGTGACGCCGTCATTTGTGATCGTCGGCGCGCCGAACTTCTTGTCGAGGACGACGTAGCGGCCCTTCGGGCCGAGCGTGACCTTGACAGCGTTTGCGACCGCGTCCACGCCACCCTGCAGCGCGTCGCGGGCTTCTGAGCCGTACTTCAGTTGCTTGTGAGCCATGTGTTCCTCAGATCTCCTTAGGACTCGACACGGGCGAGGACGTCAGACTCGCGAAGCACGAGCAGATCCTCCCCGTCGACCTTGATCTCGGTCCCGCCGTACTTGCTGTAGAGGACCTCGTCGCCCTCCTTGACGTCCAGCGGGATGCGCTTGCCCTCGTCGTCGAGCCTTCCGTCGCCGACTGCGAGAACCTTGCCCTTCTGTGGCTTCTCCTTGGCGGTGTCGGGCAGGACGAGCCCACTCGCAGTGGTCTCCTCCTCCTCGATCGCCCGCACGATGAGCCGATCGCCCAGGGGCTTGAGCTTCATGTTCTAAGAACCTCCGTCTAGAGAATGCAACCGGCGGCACGTCCCCGATGATTCCGGAGGAGCCGCCCCTTTTGGCACTCTCGGGGGGAGAGTGCCAACTACAGGCCCAATATATAGCGGATCGGGCGCGCCGACCCCCGAGACCGGCACTCTTCGGCAGCGACTGCCAGAAATCCCCTACGGGCCCCGCGGCAGCGGGGCCGGGCGACGCTAGTTCTGCGCGCCGCCGAAGCCCTTGATGGCCTCGGTCATCCCGGTGGGGTTTTCGAGGATCTGCGAGAAGCGGACGACGGTGACCGTGTCCTCGGGGGAGACCGGCCGGCCATAGATCTGCTCGAGGAACTTGATCAGCTCCTCGTGGCGGCGGAACTCCGGGTTGTCGTGCTTGATGTCGCGCGGGGAGAGGTCGGCGAGCTTCATGACCTCAACCTGGTCGATGACCGCGTCAAAGATGCGTTCCCGGGGTGAGTACTGGAAGCCGATCGTCACAAGGACAAGCTGGTTCTTGCGGTACTTGCCCGACTTGTCGCCGAGGCGGATCGTCGCGGTCTTGCGGCCGCGCTTGAGCTCGTCGGCGAAGATGGTGGAGTAGAAGTTGAGGACCTGCATCGCGGGAGTCCTTGCAATAGTCGTGGCCGATAGCAGTTCGGGCCCTGACGGCCCGCACGCAGGCTATCGGTCTTTGTCCAGATAGGCCACCGCGAGGGCCACCATCTCCCGCTCTGCGTCGTGGCTGAGCTCCTTCTCGGCGTCCCGCATGTCCAACCAGCGGACCTCCTCGACCTCGTCGTCGTGGTCGGCGATGTCGCCGCTGAGATAGTTGAAGAGGAAGAACGAGACCGCCTTGCCGATCGTCCTGCCGTCGCGGCGGTACCAGTAGCGGCTCTCGCCGAGCTCGCAGACGGGCTCGGCCACTATCCCGGTCTCCTCGCGGACCTCTCTCACCGCAGCCTGGATCGGCGTCTCCCCCGGGTCGACATGCCCCTTGGGCAGCGCCAGGACCCGCGAGCCGTCGGCGGCCCGGCGCGTGGGCACGATCGCGACGATCTGATCGCCGCGCACCACGACGCCCCCCGCGGAGAACTCGCGTGCCTGCGATGCGCGCGGGCGGCGCCCGGAGCCGGAGGATCTCTTAGAAGACATAGTGCTCCAGCGCCTCGGGGTCGTGCACGACCAGGCGCCCCCGGCCCTGGGAGATCACGCCCGCCCGCTCCAGGACCGCGAGAAAGCGGCTCGCTGACTCCCTGGATGACCCCGCGAGCTTCGCCAGGTCCGCCTGGGTCGCGGTGACGAGCACGTCGGTGGGCCCCTGGCCGGCATCGAGCTCCTGGGCGACGAGCTGGCCCAAGACGACCGCGACCCGGCTCTGAACGGTCTGGAAGGACTGGCGCGAGAGCCTGCCGTTGGTCTCGCGCAGCCGCCGGCCGAGCGATATGACCAGGCGCACCGCGATCTCATGGTGCTCGGCCATCAGGCGCCGCATGTCCGGCCCGAGCACTCCGACGACGCTGGTCTGCTCCACGGCCTCGACGGTCGCCGAACGGCGCTCGTCCTCGAACATCGCCAGCTCGCCGAAGATGTCACCCGGCCCGAAGGTCGCCAGCGTGATGGTCCTGCCGTCCGGGTGGGTGCTGATGGCTCGCGCGCGGCCAAGGCGGACGACATAACAGGTGTCGCTGGAGTCGCCCTCGCGAAAGACGACCTGGCCCGGCTCGAATGCGCGGGGAACGGCCACCTCCGCTATCCGCTCGAGGTCGTCGTGCTCGAGAGCCGAGAAAACGGGCACGCGGGCGAGGAGCTCCAACACCTCGGATGAGCGAGCCGTCCCCATCGCCCACGGAATACCACAACAGGGCAGGGGCGCGCACCCGAAGCGGCGCCTGCGGGTGGCGCCGGCGGTATCTTCACCTCATGGCCACACGCGCTTCACGCCCCTTCCTGCAGGTGGTTCTGGGCTCGCTGGCGGCGCTCCTGGCCCTGGTGGCGCTGCTCGCGCCGACGTTCGCCAGCGCCAAGGCGAGTTCGAACCCGGCGCTGTCCAAGCTGCTGTCCTCGCGCGAACTGTGGGCGACGATAAATGTCTGCAATCCCGCGGACCAGCCTTACACGGTCGGGATCCGCGGAGCCATGCCGGGCGACGGGCAGAGCGGCGACCGCATGTACATGAGCTTCCGTCTGCAGTACCTGAACCCCGTAACGGGCCGCTGGGCCGAAGGTGGCAACGGAACCAGCTCGCCCTACATCCTCGTCGGCTCCTCGAGTGCCGCCAGGCAGGACGGCAGCAGCTTCCAGCTCGTCAAGAGCGCGACCAACGCGGTCCAGACCCTCAGGGGCGTCGTGGACTTCCAGTGGCGCCGCGGCAGGACGGTCCTGCAGAGCGCCGAGAGGACGACGAGCGCGGGACACCGGAGCCTCGCCGGAGCCGACCCGGCGAGTTACAGCGCCGCTCGCTGCGTCATGCGCTGAACAGCCGCGGGTCGTTGGTGATGATGCCGTCGACCCCCATGGCGGTGAGCTTGGCGATCATCTTCGCGTCATCGACCGTCCATACGTAGAGCTCGCCTTCGGCATCGGCGACCGCGCGGACCAGCGCCTTGGTGACCACGCGCCAGTGCGCCATGATCGCGTCGAAGCGGCCCTCCCTGAGCGCAGCACGCGCCCTGCTCGGCAGGGTCGCTCGATATCCCGTCAGGATCGCGAGCGCCGGTATCGCGGTGAGCACGTCCGTGGTGTAGTCGCGGCGCACGCGCGGCACCGACCAGCCGAGCCGCAGGGCCGGCTCGGCCTCCCGGATCCTCGCCAGCCCCTTGGGAAACATTCCGCTGATCAGCGTCCTCTCGATCAGCCCGCGCTCGCGCAGGGCGTCGAGCACGCGCAGCTCATACCCGGGGATCTTGATGTCGACATCGAGTTCCACGCCCGCGAACGCCTCACCGGAGAGGTGATCGAGCGCCTGTTCGAAGGTGAGCGCCGTGCGCTCAGCCAGGTCGTGGTAGTCGTGTCCGACGAGCAGGCGCCCGCTGCCGTCGGTCCGCTCTGAGAGCACGTCCAGCTCGATCATGTCGACCTCGTGCGCGAGCGCCGCGTCGAAGCTGGCGAGGGTGTTGCCCACCTCGATGTGGGCTGCGCCCTTGTGCCCGACCCGGCGCGGGCGGAGCTGCTGCCTATCGCTCATGGAGGCGCACGATTGCAGAGTCGGACATCAGGCCGTGAGCGTCAGGCGCCGCGGGCCCGACGCGAAGCCCATCTCAACCAGGATGTCGGCCAGCGGGGAGCTGATCGCCGGCGCGCCGTCGATTCGCTCGAGGGCGAGCTTCGGGACCCGGCCCGCCCGCACGGCCCCGGCCAGGGCCCGCAGCCCCGCCGCCACCGCGCCGGAGTCGTGCTCTGACTCGATCAGCGTCAGCAGCCCGCGGCCGCCGCGCTCGACGAAGATCGCCGGCTCCTGCTGCACCAGCACCACATATGCACCCGCGACGCGTGAGGGCCGGCCGCGCGCCGCCTCCCGCCGCGGCCACGCAAGGGCCGCGCCATAGGGCTGGGCCGGGTCCACCGCCGCGAGCACCAGCGCGTCGGACGGGCTCCGCAGCGCGTCGCCCGCGCCGCCGGCCTCCTGGTGTGGAGCCTGCGGCTGCGCGGCGCGCAGCCGCTCCACGGCGCCGGGCAGGGCGAACTGGGCTCCGCCCATGCCCTCTATGAAATAACCGCGGCGGCACAGCCCCAGCGTCTCGAGGTTGCTGAAGGTGTCATAGAGCAGCGCGAATCCCCCCACGATTCCCTCGGCGAGGACCTGCTCGCGGGTGACAATCCCGTAGCGCTCGAGGAGCAGCTCCGCCAGCGCCCGCCGGCGCTCCCGCGGGTCCACGGCGGTGGCGAACACCGACGCGGTCAGCGACCAGCGGCCCTGGACCTGGGACTGGGCGCCCGAGCGGGCGCGGCCGGAGAAGCGCGAGCGGGCGCGAGCACCGCCGCTGCCGCGGGGGGCGCGCGCGAGCGCGAGCCTCGGCGCGCGCAGGGGAGCCCACGCGTCGTTGGTCACCTCGCCGGCCCATACGAGGTCCCACAGGGCCTCTCGAAGTGCCTCGGCGGGCGCATCGACCTCGGCGAGCAGGTCGGTGAAGAAGGCGGGCCCGCTCGCGAGGCGCGCGCGCAGCTGCTCGTGCTCGGGTGTGCTCGGCGCGCTCGCCGCCCTCGCACCCGCCCGCACCGAGGGCGGCCCGATCGCGGCCGCGTCCTCCCTGAAGTAGAGCGCGACGCGCCCGGAGCGTCCCAGCGCGCCCGCACCGACCCACACGAGCTCGCCGCCCGCGCAGAGCATGTCGAGCCAGGTCTGGGAGTAGGCGCCTGTGCGGCGCGGCAGCACATCGCGCTCCCAGGACTCCACTGGCAGCGCGAGCCCCTGCAGGGGGACGAGCACCTCTCTCAGGCGGTCCACCCCGGCGCCGGCCGCAGGATGGCGGTCCACGCCCTGCCAGGAGGGCAGGAATGCGGCGAGGCGGCGCCGGTCGGCCGGCTCGATCTCCTTGCGCAGGGCGGCCAGCGATGCACGCCGCAGGCGCCGCAGCACCTCCACGTCGCACCAGTCGCGCTCGGTTCCTCCAGGGCGCAGCTCGCCGAGCACCAGCGTCCCCGCGCGCTCGAGCTCGCGCAGGACCGCGGCGGTGTCGACGCCGTAGCGGTCGCGCAGATCCTCCGATGAGAACGGTCCGTGGGTGCGTGCATACCGGCCCACGATCTCCCCGAGCGCGTCCGGGACGTCCTGCAGGAATGCCTCCGGCAGGCCACCCGGCGGCACGGCCCCGAGCGCATCCCTGTAGAGGCCGGCCTCGTCGGCCGCCACCCAGCGCTCCTCCCCGCCCAGGCGCAGCCGGATCGCCCGGCGTTCGCGCTCGAGCTCCTCTAGCAGCCGTGCGGGATCGATGCCCTCCAGCACACGGCCTGAGACCTCATCGGCGCTGAGGTCGCCGACGCGGCGCAGGACTTCATGGAGCGCGTCCTTGCCCGTGGCGCGGGTCAGCTGCGAGCGGTGCTGTAGGTCATCCTCCATGCGCTCGAGCGCGCTCGGGTCGATCAGCTCGCGCAGCTCCTCCTGGCCGAGCAGCTCGCGCAGCAGGTCGCGGTCGAGGGACAGCGCCGCGGCCCGGCGCTCGGCGCTCGGGGTGTCCCCCTCATACATGTAGGTCGCGACATAGTCGAACAGCAGCGAGGAGGCGAAGGGCGAGGCGGTCCGCGTCTCGACCTCGACCAGCGAGATCTCCCGCGAGTGCAGGCCGCGCAGGATCTCCTGCAGCCCGCTCACGTCCAGGACGTCGCGCAGGCACTCGCGGTAGGTCTCAAGGACGATCGGGAAGTCGGCGTACCGGCGTGCCACCTCCAGCAGGTTCTGGGCCTTCAGGCGCTGCTGCCACAGAGGCGTGCGCCGTCCGGGATACGCGCGCGGGATCAGCAGCGCCCTCGAGGCGTTCTCGCGGAAGCGCGCGCCGAAGAGCGCGGACCCCCCGAGCTCGGCGGTGATGTCCGCCTCGACCTCGAGCGGGTCGAGCATCACCAGCTCCGCGGCGGGCGGGAGCGACTCGACCTCGTCGGCGTCCAGGTCCGGCAGGTGCAGCACGATCCCGTCGTCCGACCAGATCGCGTCCGCCTCGAGCCCGAGATGCTCGTGGATGCGCGCCGAGAGCGCCAGGCCCCACGCCGCGTGCACGCGGCCGCCGTAGGGGGACAGCACACAGATGCGCCAGTCGCCGATCTCATCGCGGAAGCGCTCGACGACGATCGTGCGGTCGCTGGGCAGCACGCGCGTCGCCTCGAGCTGCTCCTGCAGGTACTGCACGAGGTTCGCGGCCGCGCGCCGGTCGAGGTCGTACTCGCGCTCCAGCGTCGCCGGCTCCTGCTCCACCGCCCAGCGGCTGAAGGCACCCATCGCCTCGCCGAGCTCTTTGGGGCGGCCGACCGTGTCGCCCTTCCAGAACGGAACGGCTCCCGGCACGCCGGGGGCGGGCGTGACGATCACCCGGTCCCGGCCGATCTCCTCGATCCGCCAGCTCGAGGCGCCCAGCAGGAAGACCTGGCCGGGGCGAGCCTCGTAGACCATCTCCTCGTCGAGCTCCCCCACGCGCCGCCCGTCGGGCAGCGTCACCGAATACAGGCCCCGGTCGGGGATCGTCCCCGCGTTCGCGATCGCGAGCGCGCGCGAGCCCTTGCGGGCGCTGATGGTTCCCGCGACCCGGTCCCACACGATGCGGGCGCGCAGGTCGCCGAACTCCTTGGACGGATAGCGCCCGTCGAGCATGTCCAGAACGTTCTCCAGCAGCTCCCGCGAGAGCTCGGAGTAGGAGTGGGTGCGCCGAACGAGCGCGTGCAGCTCATCTACGGAGAACCGGGGCTCCGGCGCGTCCTGCCCGCTCTCGCCGTCCGGCTCCTCGGCCGAGACGGCGATCGCGACGATCTGCTGGGCGAGCACGTCCAGGCAGTTGCGCGGCACGACCGTGGGCTCGATCAGGCCTTCGTGCATGCGGCGCACGAGCACCGCGCACTCCAGAAGGTCGCCTCTGAACTTGGGGAAGATCCGGCCCCGGCTGACCTCTCCGACGCCGTGGCCCGCCCTCCCGATGCGCTGCAGGCCGCGGGCGACCGAGCCGGGCGACTCGATCTGAAGGACGAGGTCGACGGCTCCCATGTCAATGCCGAGCTCCAGCGAGCTGGTGGCGACGAGGCACGGCAGGCGGCCCTCCTTCAGCAGCTCCTCGACGACGGTGCGCTCCTCGCGCGCGAGCGAGCCGTGGTGGGCGCGGGCGATCTCCTCCTCCGCGAGCTCGTTCAGCCTCAACGCCACGCGCTCGGCCGAGCGGCGGTTGTTGACGAAGATGATCGTCGAGCGGTGCTCGCGGACCTGCGCGAGCAGCTCCGGGTAGATGGCCGGCCAGATCGAGGAGCGCGTGCTCTCACCGCCGGTGAGGGGCTCCAGCGGATCGGCCGTCTCCCCGAGCGACTGCGCCGGTTCGGACATCGACTCGACGGGAACCTCGATGCGGACGTCGAGCTGCTTTGGGGCGCCCGCGTCGAGGATCCTCACCTTCCGGGACGGGCCGACCAGGTAGCGGCCGATCTCCTCAAGGGGGCTCTGGGTGGCGCTCAGGCCGATCCGCTGGATCTCCCGGCTGCCGTTCCTGCCCGCGAGCTCCTGAAGGCGCTCCAGCGTCAGCGCGAGGTGGGCGCCGCGCTTGGAGTGGGCCACCGCGTGGATCTCGTCGACGATCACCGCCTCGACGCCGCGGAGCATCTCCCGCGCGCGCGAGGTGAGGATCAGATACAGCGACTCCGGAGTCGTGATGAGGATGTCCGGGGGACGGCGGGCCATGGCCGCGCGGTCGCGCTGGGGCGTATCTCCCGTGCGTATCCCGACGGTCACGCCGCTGGCGCCGATGCCTCGCAGCGGTGCGCGCAGGTTGCGCTCGATGTCGTAGGCGAGCGCCTTCAGCGGGCTGACGTAGAGGACCCTCGTGCCTTCGCCCGGCGCGCGCTCGCCCTCGGCGATCAGGCGGTCCAGCGCCCACAGGAACGCGGCGAGGGTCTTGCCGGATCCCGTCGGCGCCGACAGCAGCACGTGCTCGCCCCCGGCGATCGCGGGCCATGCCATCGCCTGCGCCGGAGTGGGCTCGGCGAACGCTCGCCCGAACCAGTCGCGCACACCGGGGCTGAAGCTCGAAAGGGGCACCATCCGAGGCTATCGCGCTGGCCTGCGACACTTCCCGGTGCATGCGAGAGCGAGCACCGCAGTGAGCAGCACACACCTCTCCGGCGCCTCGGCGCCGGCAGCCGAGAGCACCCCGGGCGCGGGTGCCGGCGTGCTGCCCGCGCAGATGCTGCGGCAGGCGGTCGCGAGCGACTGGATCGTGTCCGGCGACTGGCGCATTCCGCAGGAGTCGGTGCAGCCGGCGAGCGTGGATCTGCGCCTGGGAGACCACGCATGGGCGCTCCGCTGCAGCTTCCTGCCCGACAGCGACTCGACCGTCGAGGAGAAGGTGCAGGACCTCGCGTTCGAGCGGATCGACCTGCGCGACGGAGTCACCCTCGAGCGCGACCGTCCCTACCTGGTCCCTCTGATCGAGGGACTGCGGCTCCCGTCCGACATTCGCGCCAAGGCCAATCCGAAGAGTTCGACCGGGCGCCTTGACGTTTTCACGCGCGTGCTCACCGACCGCAATCACCGCTTTGACGAGATCGCCCCGGGATACAACGGCGCTCTCTATCTGGAGGTTGTGCCGCGCACCTTCGCGATCCGTGTCAAGACCGGGCTGGCCCTGAACCAGGTCCGCCTGATGTCCGCCGACGCGCGCCTGAGCGACCGCGAGCTGGTCGACCTGCACAGCCGCTGCCCCCTGCTCTATCGCGACGGAGCGCCCGTCCCGGACTCCGAGCTCTCACTCGGAGACGGGCTGTTCGTCAGCCTCGATGTCTCCGGTCCGGCCGACAGCATCGTCGGCTACCGCGCGAAGAAGAACAGCCTGCCGATCGACCTGACCAAGGTCGGCGCCCTGCGCTGGCAGGAGTTCTGGGAGCCAGTGCACCCCGAGAGCGGCGGGCGGATAGTCCTGGAGCCAGAGGTCTTCTACCTGTTGCTGTCGGCCGAGGGGGTCTCGATCCCGCCGTCCTATGCCGCGGAGATGCTCGCGTATGACCCCACCGCGGGCGAGCTGCGCACGCACTACGCGGGGTTCTTCGACCCCGGGTTCGGATATTCGGGCGACGGCTCCGGCGGCGGGAGCCGCGCGGCGCTGGAGGTCCGGGCCCGCGACGTCTCGTTCATGGTGGAGCACCGCCAGCCCGTCTGCAAGCTTGCCTTCGAGCGGATGGCGCAGGAGCCCGATGTCCTCTACGGCGCCCAGATCGGCTCGAACTACCAGGGGCAGCAGACCATGCTGAGCAAGCACTTCACGGATCGATCCCACCAGCGGCCGTGAGACGGCTGCGCGGCCGCGCACCGCGTCGCGTACTCTCTGGCGCCGGTATGCGAGCAGCCAAGACGAGACCCGGGTGGGCCCTGCTGGGCACGGTGCTGTGCGCGGGCGTGCTGGCCGGATGCGGCAGCGCCGTCTCGACATCGGGCTTCACCGGTGCCGAGCATGAAGTGGCCCAGACGATCGCGAACCTGCAGACCAACGCGACGGCCTCGGACGAGAAGAAGATCTGCTCCGAAGTGCTCGCGGCTAGCGTCGTGAAGAGCCTCGGCGGGACTCAGGGCTGCGAAGCGGCCCTGAAAACTCAGCTCAGCGAGATCGACAACCTCGAAGCCACGGTCAAATCAGTCAGCGTCAGCGGCGACACCGCGACGGCCGAGGTCGTCGCGATCAACGAAGGTCACAAACACCTCGAAACCGTGGTCCTCGTCAAAGAACCCGGCGGGTGGAGGATCTCAAGCCTGAAGTGAGCGGCCGTACTGGCGCTCGTAGTACGCCCGGTAGTCACCCGAGCGGATCGGCTCCCACCACCACGAGTTCTCGCGATACCAGGCGACGGTGCTCTCGAGCCCCGCGTCGAAGCGCACCTGCGGCTCCCACCCGAGGGCGCGGACCTTCTCCGAGGAGAGCGAGTAGCGACGGTCGTGCCCGGGGCGGTCGGTGACGTGCTCGATCTGCGACTCCTTGGCGCCCGTCAGCTCGATGATGCGGCGGACCACCGTCATGTTGTTCTCCTCGTCCGGGCCACCCGCGTTGTAGACCTCGCCGGCGAGACCGTGCTCAAGCACATGTCCGATCGCATCGGCGAAGTCGGTCGAGTGGATCCAGTTGCGGACCTGCATACCGTCGCCGTAGACCGGCAGCGTGTCGCCGTGCAGGGCGTTGAGGATCATCAGCGGGATCAGCTTCTCCGGGTACTGGTAGGGGCCGAAGTTGTTGGAGCCGCGGCAGATAACGGCCTGCAGGCCGTAGGTGTGGAAATAGCTCTGCACCAGCAGGTCCGCGCCGGCCTTCGTGGCGGAGTAGGGCGATGAGGGGGCCAGCGGGCTGTCCTCGGTGAAGGTCCCGACCTCGATCGAGCCGTAGACCTCGTCGGTCGAGACCTGGACGTAGCGGAGCTCGCGCTCGCGGGCGGCGTCGAGGAGCACATAGGTCCCAAGCGCATGCGTGGAGACGAAGGCGTCCGGCTCGGCGATGGAGCGGTCGACGTGCGTCTCGGCGGCGAAGTTGACGATCGCGTCGGGGGCGGCTGCGTCGAGCGCCGCGGCAACGGCGGCGCGGTCCTCGATGGCGCCGTGGACGAAGGCGAACAGCGGATCCTCGGCGACGTCGTGGAAGTTCTCCATCCTCCCCGCATACGTGAGCTTGTCGAGCACGGTCACCGTGTCGCCGTGCTCGCGGATCCTGCGCCGAACAAATGTCGACCCGATGAACCCGGCGCCTCCGCAGACAAGAAGTCTCATGGGCGCATTATCCCAGTACGGGCCGCGAGGTACCCCTCCAGCCCGTCCTGCCAGGGCGGCAGGGGCAGCACGTCATCGCGCTCGGACTCCAGCGCGGACCACGCCGGCCGCGGCGCCGGGCGCGCCATCTGCTCGCTGGTGGCCGGCTGAACCTCGCAGCTGAGCTCGGCCTGGCGGAAGATCTCGGCGGCGTAGCCGTTCCAGGACACCCGGCCGGAGCCCGCCAGATGCACCAGCCCGCTCACCCCCCGCTCGATCAGTCCCAGCAGGGCAGGCGCGAGGTGACCCGTCCACGTGGGACAGCCCACCTGGTCGGTCACGACCTGCACGGAGTCGCGCTCTCCCGCGAGCCTCAGCATCGTGTCGGCGAAGTTCCGCCCGCCGACGCCGAACAGCCATGCCGTCCGCACCACGGCGTTGCGCGACCCGGCGGCGAGCACCAGCCGCTCCCCGGCGAGCTTGCTCTCGCCGTAGACCGAGCGCGGCCCGGTCGGGTCAGACTCGACGTAGGCGCGCGGGCGGCGCTCGGAGTCCAGTGGCGGCTGCCCGTCGAAGACGTAGTCGGTAGAGACATGCAGCAGGGGCACGCCGGCCAGGGCCGCGGCCTCGGCGATGTTCCCGGCACCGGCCGCGTTGACGGCGTGCGCCTGCTCGGGCTGGGACTCGGCGCCGTCGACGTCGGTCCAGGCGGCACAGTTCAGGACCGCCTCGGGGGACACGCGCCGGACCGCGTCGCGCGCGCTCGCGGCGTCCGTGACGTCGAGCTCGGATCGCGTGAGGCCGATGACCTCATGGCCGGCTCGCTCGCCGGCGCGCAGCACGTCGAGGCCCAGCATCCCTGCAGCCCCTGTGAGTAGCAGCCTCAAATGATGGAGATGCTCGAGTTGTCCCCGACCATCAGGCGATAGGCGCGCGGCTGCTTGCTGCCGCGGCCGACGGTCACGTTGCGGCCCAGCAGGGACGACTCGAGCCGGCCGTCCAGGTCGCTCACCGTGGAGCCCTCGAGCAGGATCGAGTGCTCGACCTCGGCGCCGGAGATGGCGCAGCGCTCGCCGATCGCCGTGTAGGGGCCGATGTAGCAGTCGCTCAGCCGCGCGCCGGCGCCGATGATCGCCGGTCCGCGAACCACGGTTCGCTCCAGGCGGGCGCCGGGCTCCACCACGACGCGGCCATCGATCTGCGAGTCGATGAGCTCACCCTCGACCCGCTCGCCGATTTTGTCAAGGATCAGGCGGTTGGCCTCCAGCATGTCCTCCAGGCGGCCGGTGTCCTTCCACCACCCCCGCACGATGTGCGGCTCCACGCGGGCGCCGTTGTCGACCAGGTGCTGAATCGCGTCCGTGATCTCGAGCTCGCCGCGGGGGGAGGGCACGATGGCCTTCGCAGCATCGTGGATGGCGGCGGTGAACATGTACACCCCTACCAGCGCGAGATCGCTCTTCGGCTCACTCGGCTTCTCCACCAGGCGCACGATCGGCCCGATCTCCGCGGAACCCGCCGGCCCGAGCTCGGCTACGCCGTAGTTCTCGGGGTCCGGAACCTTCGTCAGCAGGATCAGCGCGTCCGGCTCGTGCGCGCGGAAGGCGGCGACTAGATCGGCGATGCCGCCCTGCAGAAGGTTGTCCCCGAGGTACATCACGAAGGGGCTCCCGCCGAGGAAGGGCTCGGCCGTAAGGACGGCGTGGGCGAGGCCGAGCGGCTCATCCTGGACGATGTAGGAGATCCGCAGCCCGAACTGCGAGCCATCGCCCGCGGCCTCGCGGATCTCCTGGCCGGTCTCGGGGGCGATGATGATCCCGACCTCCTCGATGCCCGCCTCGGCCATCGCCTCGATCCCGTAGAACAGCACCGGCTTGTTCGCCACGGGCACGAGCTGCTTGGCGCTCGTGTGCGTGATCGGGCGCAGGCGCGTGCCCTTGCCCCCGGAGAGGATCAGTCCCTTGAGCGGCTCCATAGGGCGATCACCTTACCCGCCCCGGCGCGACACCCGCGCGGAGGGGTCCCCGGCACTAGTAGACGCCGGCAAGCTTTCGGTGGTCCCACGTGGCCCGCCGGAGCTCGACGAACTCGAGCGCCACCCGCTTCTCCGCCTGCTTGTCGACCATCGCGCCTACCTCCGGGGGCAGCTCCGCCGCCGGGGGCGCGCCACGGGGGGCCGCATAGCGGGCGAAGATCTCGTGGCCGAGCGCGCGGACGAGCTCCTGCTCGCGGTGTATGCGCACATCGCACTCGAGCATCACACCGCGCAGCTCCTGATACTCCTCCCCCGCCTCGACCTGCAGGGTCGCCCGCGGGTCGCGCTCCATGTTGCGCACCTTCTGCGAGACGGCATATGTCCATGCCCAAAGGCGCGGGCCGCTCTCGCCGTCCGGCACGGGCCTCAGGACGTACCACAGCGGCATCAGGTGCGGCCAGCCCCTCGGCCCCGCGGTCGCGCACGTCACCGTGCGCTCCTCGGCGAGGAACTCGGCGAGCTCCTCCTGCCCCATCTTGATCTGATCGCGCCTGCTCACGCGGGGGTGGGGGCACCGTGAGAGTCGCGCAGCCGCCCCAGCGCGGCCCTGACCGCCTCGCGCGCATCCTCCGGCTCGAGCACCACCGCATCGCCCGCTTCCTTGAGGATCTCCCTGACCAGCCAGTCGACGCCCGCGAAGCTCAGCTCGACCACCACCGACCCGTTGGGCCACTCCTCGACAACGCGCCTGGCCTCCATCGCCCAGCGTGCTCGCTCGGGCGAGACCCAGACCCTGGCGGTGCGCGATGCCGGCACCTCGCCGGTGCGCAGCCACCCATCGACCTCGCCGGCGGGATCGACCTCCGGCCGCGGCTCGAACTTCTGGTCGGTGACGGTCACGCTCTTGATCCTGTCCAGCCTGAAGTGGCGCACCCCGTCCCGGTCGGGGTCGAACGAGGCGACATACCAGCCCTCGCGGCCATTCGTGAGCGCGTAGGGCTCCACACGCCGCTGGGAGATCTCGTCCTCGTTCTCCTTGTAGTACTCCAGCTCGATCATCCGGCGCTGCACGATCGCCTTGGACACCCTGCGGGCCACGTCCGAGTCATCGCCCGAGGTCGCGGCGACCTGCAGCCCCTGCTCCATGGGGTCCTCACCGAGGGCGGCGACGATCTTCTTGCGGGCGGAGGTCAGCGAGCCCTCCGGGATGTGCTCGCCGATGAGGTCGATCGCGGCCACGAGCGCCTTGGCCTCCACCGGAAGCAGGCGGGCGGGCCTGTCGAAGTTGTCGCTGTAGGGCTCCGGGTCGACCTCGATCTCCGATTTCTCCTCGTCGATCTCGGCGTAGAGAACGTAGGAGCCGCCGCCGAAGTTGACGACGTTCAGGACGTTGACGTCCTCGCGCAGCTCCTCCTCGCTGACCTGCAGCCGCTCGCACACCTCTGGGATGCTCACGCGCTCCCCGGCGCGCCCCGCCTTGATCAGGATGCTCGCGAGCGTCACAAGGCGCGCGAAGCGCTCGGGCCTGATCGCGGTGTCGGGGCGAACCGGGCCGCCCTCGCCGTCGGCGGACTCGCCCCTGCGCGAACGCGAGCGGGCACCGGTGATGCGCGCGCCGGACGCCGGCGCAGCGCGAGATGAGCGTGCGCGCGGAGGCTGGGGCGGGGAGTCGCCGTGCATCTCCTCGAGCAGCTCGATCCTGCGGGCGAGCTCGCCCGTGAGCTGCTCGGGACCGAGCAGGCGAGCGTTCGCGCCGAGTCCGAGCACCCACGAGATCAGGCCGCGCGGGCTCGAGTAGCCGGTCAGGAAGACGCGCTCTCCGCCTTCGCCGTCACGGATAGTGCCGTAGCGGCCGAAGTGGCGTTCGACCTGCCAGGCGATCCTCTCCGAGAGCTGGACCTCGGCGACCTCGAGCTCCTCCCCGAGCTGCCAGTCGGCGCGGTTCGCGTAGGCGCGCGGGTCGAAGTCGGCGGGCCGGCGGAAGTCGTGCTCCGCCTTGGTCGCATAGGAGACCTTGCCGCGGATGCGCGAGAGCCGGAACACCCGGACGGCCTCGCGCTCGTGCGAATAGCCTAGGAGATAGAACTGCCCGCCCTGGAAGAGCAGGTGGTAGGGATCAACCTTGCGAGGGCTGACCTCGCCCCGCTCGATCGTGTAGTAGTCGAACAGGATCGTCTTGTTCCGGAAGATCGCGGTCTCGACCTTCGCCAGCCGCGCGGAGAGCTCATGGCCGCCCGCCGAAGCCGTGATGCCCAGGGCAACGGTGCGCTGCTCGGGTGCACGCAGAGGGCTCGGGCGCCCCCACGTGATCTGCTGGAGCGCAAGACGCAGCGGCTCGGCGTAGGCGAATTCGCCGTCCAGGAGACTGAGGGCCGTCTGAAGCGCCGCGAGCTCCTTGTCGGTGAACTCGATTGCCGGGAGATGGAAGTTCTCGGGTCGCAGCGAGTAGTTCTCCTGCTCGGCGGCGCCGTCCGCCGGCCGCTCGACCGTGAGCTGGATGCGCAGCGACTCCAGCTCGGAGCGGTCCGCGTAGAAGCGCCGCGCGAACGCGTCCTCGTTCATCCCGCTGTAGCCCTCAACGTCACGCCGGATCTCCAGTGCCGTGACAGGCCGGCGCTCGGCCATCAGGTAGGAGATGAGCGAGAGCTGACGGATCAGCTTCTCAGTGTCCTTTGCCATCCACCCGAACCATAGAACCCGGCGGGGAGGCGGTTGCGGCCCGTCGTCATGGCGCCGCGCTATTTGCGGACTTTCAGGCGGCCTCGCGCTCGGGCTCGGCCTCCCGGCCGGGCTCAGGCTTCTCCTCGCCGTTGCCGGCGAAGAAGGCTCCGCCGCCGATGGCGCGGTCGAATGACGACCACCGGCTGCCCGGCGCCAGCTGCTTCTCGAGCCTGTCGAAGCTTCCCAGCCGGCCTCCGAGGTTGTCGATCATGTGCACCAGGGTCGCCTCGCGCGTGCAGGGCACCACCGGGCTGCCGTGCTCCAGCGAGCCGTGGTGGGAGAGGATGATGTGGCCGACCGCCTGCGCGAGCTCCGCAGGGAAGCCCTCGATGTCCTCGATGGCCCGCCGTATCCGGTAGTAGCCGAGCGCTATCTCGCCGTGAAGACGCCCCGCGTCGGTCAGGTCGATGCTCGCGGGGTCATCCGTGTAGGCCTCGAGCTTGCCGATGTCGTGCAGGAGCGCGCCGGTGACCGCCACATCCCTGTCGATGCCCGGAAAGGTTGCGCTGATCGCGCTGACGGCCTGCGCCACGCCGAGCGAGTGCTCGAGCAGCCCGTGCTCATAGGCCTGGTGGTAGTACTTGGCGGCGGGCGCCACCCGGTAGCCGGCCCACACCTCGGAGTCCTCGCCGAAGACGCCGTCGAGCAGACGGCGCAGGTGCGGGTTCTGGATCGTGCCGAGGAGATCGCGGATCTCGGCCTCCATCTGCGCCACGTCGCGAACCGGGCCGTCGCGCAGCTCACGCGGGTCAAAGCTCCCGGGCGCGGCCGGCTCGAGTGCCTTCACGCTGATCTGCGGCCCGAAGCGGGGATGCACGTTGTAGCGGCCGCGAACCCTGATCGCCGCTCCGGCGGGGGCGATGCGCTCGACCTCGTCGGGCTCGTCCCAGACCATGCAGGCGACCGCGCCGGTGCGGTCTCCGAGCTGCAGGCGCAGGTACTCGCCGCCGTCGCGCCTGCGGCGACGCTCCGCCTCGCGAACCAGCAGGACCTGGTCGATCTCGCTGCCGTCTGTGAGCTCGTTCAGGAGCATGACTCCAAGTTAGAGACGCATGCGGACAGGATCAGAACGGGCCGCGCCGGAGCGCTAGAGGCCCTGCGAGCGCAGGAGCTCTGCCACCTTGCCCGCCGCATCGGCGAGCATCCGCTCGCGGGTGCGGCGCGTCGCGCTGCCGATGTGCGGGAGCAGCACCGCCCGCGGAGCGGCCAGGAGCCGGGCGGAGACGGCCGGCTCGCCGTCGTAGACGTCGATTCCTGCGCCGTGGAGCCGTCCGGCAGCGAGGGCGTCTGCGAGCGCATCCTGGTCCACCACGGCTCCGCGGGCCGTGTTCACGAGCACCGCATGTGGCGCCAGAAGCGATATCCGCCTGCGGTCGATCAGGCCCCGGCTCTGCTCCGTGAGGGGCACGTGAACGCTCACGATGTCGCTGGACCCCAGCATGTCGTCCAGGCTCTGGGTCCAGCCCGCAACGCCGGTCGGATTGCGCGTGTGGTGGCTGATCGTCATGTCGAACGCGCGCGCTCTCTCTGCCACCGCGCGAGCGATGGCGCCGTAGCCCACGAGACCGAGCCTTGAGCCGTGGACGTCCAGCCCGAACTGCTCCTCGATGAAGCGCCAGCCCTGCCAGGAACCGGCGCGCAGCCGCGCCTCGGCTGCCCCCATCAGCCGGCACGCGGCGATGATCAGCCCGAACGCGAGGTCCGCCGTGGTCTGGACCAGAGCCTCGCCGGAGGTGAGCACCGCGATCCCGCGCTCGCTCGCGGCGAGGTGATCGACGCCGTCGGAGCCGGCTCCCGCGACGGAGATGACCCGCAGCCTTCCCATCCGCTCCTGGGCCGCCCGGTCGACGGCCTGCGTCGGATCGCAGATCAGGGCGTCGGCGCGCGCGTCCGACCCCGGAGGCCCCTCGATCAGCTCATGGCGCTGCAGACAGGAGAGCGGACCGGCCAGCGGCGGCGTGGAGATCAGGATCCTCGCCATCGACTGCGCGGCCGGGGCCCCGCGGCCGAGCCTATGGCTCGAGCCTGTGCGGTCCCCGGTAGAGGAAGGTGACCTCGCGGACGTTGTCCTGGGCGAGCAGCTGCATCAGCAGGCGGGTGAGGCCGAAGCCAAAGCCGCCGTGGGGAGGCGCGCCGTAGCGGAAGAAGTCCATGTAGTACTGGATCGGTGGCACGTCGACGTGCTTGTCCTCGGCCTGCGCGAGCAGGCGCTCCAGGCGGTGCTCGCGCTGGGCGCCGGTCGTGATCTCGATGCCGCGCCACAGAAGGTCGAAGCTCTTGGTGAGAGCCGGGTTGTCCTCGTGGCGCATGTGGTAGAAGGGCCGCACCGTTGTGGGGTAGTCGGTGACGAAGGCGAACTCGTGGCCGTGCTCCTCGGCGACGATCTGGGAGAGCGCCCGCTCGCTCGGCGGGTCCAGATCATGCTCGGGCCCTGGCGCCTGGTGCCCGTGCGCGCGCAGCATCTCCTTGGCATCTTCGAGGCTGATGCGGGGGAAGGGCAGCGTCGGGACGACGACCTCCGTCCCGAAGGTCGCCTCGATCTGCTCTCCGTGCTGCTCCTTGACGGCGGCGAGGACGTGGGCGAGCCATGCCTCCTCCAGCGCCATCACGTCCTCATGCGAGTCGATCCACGCGATCTCCATGTCGACGCTCGTGAACTCGGTGTCGTGGCGGGAGGTGAAGGAAGGGTTGGCCCGGAACACCGGCCCGATCTCGCAGACCTTTTCGAAGCCGGCGGCCATCGCCATCTGCTTGTAGAACTGCGGCGACTGGGCGAGGTAGGCCTGGCGCTCGAAGTACTCGACCTTGAACAGCTCGGCTCCGGACTCGCTGGCCGATCCCATGAGCTTCGGCGTGTGGATCTCGATGAACCCCTCCTGGCGCCAGTACTCGCGCATCGCGTTCTCGGCGGTGGTCTGGACTTCGAAGATCAGGCGCCTGTCCGGCCTGCGCAGATCCAGATAGCGCCAGTCGATGCGCTTGTCCAGGGCCGAGTCGGCGGCGACCGGAAGCTCGGGTTCGGCCGCTGACTCGACGACGAGCTCCTCGAGCTTGAGCTCGAGGCCGCCGAGCTTGACGCGCTCGTCGGCGGCGACGGTGCCGGTGACGCTCACAGCCGACTCCGCGGTGAGCGCGGAGATCGCCGCGTTCAGCTCGCTCGGCTCCTCCTCCTTGGCGAGTACGGCCTGCGCCAGGCCCGTCGCGTCGCGGAGGATCAGGAACTGCATCCGCTTCTGGTCGCGGATCGCCTGCGCCCAGCCGCGAACGGTCACGCGCTCTCCGATGTGGGAGCTGAGCTCCCCTATGGGTGTTCTGTCCACGCCTCGCACCCTATCCAGGCTGGGGCTCGTCCTGCTCGGCGAGCTCCACATCGACGCTGAACTCCTCGGCCTCGGCGGTATCGATCACGTCGATCGAGCCGGCCTGCCTGAGGTCGCCCGCACCGAGCTCGAGCACGCGCAGCCGCTCCGCCGTGTCCCGGACCACGATGCGCGAGACGGGCGCCCGCATCGGGCGGCGCGCCTGGGACTTGGCCTTGCGAACCTCACGCAGCACGTCCGCCGCGAGATCGAGGGCGACGTCCTCGACCTGCGCCTGCTCGGCGCTAGGCGTGAGCGGGCCGAGCAGCTCCTGCGGCGAGGGCCACTGCGCGAGATGGACTGAGCCCACCTGCCACCAGGACCAGACCTCCTCGCACACAAACGGCAGGAACGGGGCGAACAGCCTCTGCAGCACCGACAGCGAGCGGCGCAGAGCAAGGCTGACCGGTCCGCTGACGAGCGGGTCGCCGTCGTAGCGCCGGCCCTTGACGAGCTCCAGGTAGTAGTCGCAGTACCACCAGAAGAAGGTCTCCGTGCGCTCCAGCGCACGTGCGTAGTCGTAGCCCTGGAGCGACTCGCCGGCCTCGCGCGCGACCGAGGCCAGACGGGCGATCAGCGCCCGGTCGAGCGGGTGTGTCAGCTCCTGCGCGGGCTCCGGAAGGTCCGTGAGCGCGAACTTGGAGGCGTTGAGGATCTTCACCGCAAGGCGCCTTCCGACCTTCATCTGCTGCGGGTCGAATGCGGTGTCGGTGCCGGGCCGGCCGCTGGCGGCCCAGTAGCGGACCGCGTCGGCGCCGTACTCCTCGAGCAGGTGCATCGGCGTGACGACGTTGCCCTTGGACTTCGACATCTTCTTGCGGTCCGGGTCGAGCACCCAGCCGGAGATGGCGGCGTGCTTCCAGGGAAGCTCGCCCTCTTCCAGATGCGAGCGCAGGATCGTCGAGAACAGCCACGTCCGGATGATGTCGTGCGCCTGCGGGCGCACGTCCATCGGGAACACCTCCGCGAACAGCTCTTCGTCCTCACCCGCGCGGCCGGCGATCTGCGGCGTGAGCGAGGAGGTGGCCCAGGTGTCCATCACGTCCGGGTCGCCGGCGAACCCTCCCGGCCTGCCCCTCTGCTCGCTCTCATAGCCCGGCGGAACGTCGGTGGACGGGTCGACGGGCAGGTCCTCTTCGCGGGCTGGGATCGGCTGGCCGTGCAGCACCTGCCCGCTGTCGTCGATCGGGTACCAGACCGGGAACGGCACACCGAAGAAGCGCTGGCGGCTTATGCACCAGTCGCCGTTCAGCCCCTGGACCCAGTCCTCGAAACGGGCCCTCATGTACGGGGGATGCCACTGGAGCTCGCGGCCGCGCTCGATCAGCTCGTCGCGATGTTCGATGGTGCGGATGAACCACTGCCGGCTCGTCACGATCTCGACGGGACGCTCGCCCTTCTCGAAGAACTTGACCGCGCGCGTCACGGGCTGGGGCTCGCCGATCAGATCGCCGGATGCCTCGAGCATCTCGACCATCCGCCTGCGCGCCTGGTTGATCGTCGCGCCCGCGAGCTCCGAGTAGGACTCGCGCGCGAGCTGCAGGTCGCTGGACTCCCAGCCGGGCTCTCCCCAGGGAACCTCCAGCAGCCGGCCGTCGGGACCGAGCACCGAGCGCACCGGGAGCGAGAGCTCCCGCCACCAGACCACATCGGTCAGGTCGCCGAAGGTGCACACCATCACCAGCCCGGTCCCCTTCTCACGCTCGACCAGCGGGTGCGTGAGCACCGGCACCCGCGTCCCGAACAGCGGCGTGAGCACCTCGCCGCCGACCAGCGAGCGGTGGCGCTCGTCGTCAGGGTGCGCGAGCAGCGCCACGCACGCCGCGATCAGCTCGGGACGGGTCGTCTCGATCTCGGGGCCCGCGCCGCCGTCCGCGGAGGAGAACCGAACACGGTGCATCGCGCCCGGACGCTCGCGGTCCTCGAGCTCGGCCTGGGCGACCGCGGTCTGGAAATCGACGTCCCACAGCGTCGGCGCCTCGAGCTGATAGGCCGCGTCCTTCGCGAGCAGCTTCAGGAAGGAGCGCTGGGAGATGCGCTGGGCGACCTCGCCGATTGTCGTGTACGTCATCGACCAGTCGACCGACAGCCCGAGCGTCCGCCAGAGGTCCTCGAAGGCCTGCTCGTCGCTCTCGGTCAGGCGCAGGCACAGCTCGACGAAGTTGGGGCGGGAGATGGAGAGCGGCTCACGATCAGACGGTTCCGCCGGCGGGGTGAAGGACTCCTCGTAGGGCACCGAGGGGTCGCAGCGCACGCCGTAGTGGTTCTGCACGCGGCGCTCGGTCGGCAGCCCGTTGTCGTCCCACCCCATCGGGTAGAAGACGTCGCGGCCGTTCATCCGGCGGTGCCGCGCGACGGCGTCCGTGTGGGTGTAGGAGAAGACGTGCCCTACGTGGAGTGATCCGCTCACGGTGGGCGGCGGTGTGTCTATCGAGTAGACGCGCTCCCTCGCCGCGGAGCGGTCGAAGGTGTAGGTGCCCTCCCGATCCCAGATCTCGCTCCACTTGGCCTCGAGGCCGTCGAGCGTCGGGCGCTCGGGAACGCGGGCTGCGTCAGGGGCGGCTTGGCCGCTGCCCGGCTCCGGCGCTGATTGCTCTATTGGCGGCAAGGCGTGATCGTAGCCGCCCGCCATTCCCGCCGCCGCGCCGGCGCCTCCGGTCGCCGGGATCGGTTTCTGTGAGATCTCTCATCAACTTCTTACGCCACCACATTGTTTTGTCCTATGGCGTGCGGGTAGGTTCCAATGGCGGTCCGTGGGGACCGCGTACTTGGGGTGCGGGGTGTCCCGCAGAGAGAGGGTGAGGGTCGGGTGAGCGTCTTCGCGAAGAAGATCCTCGGGGTTGGAGTGTCGATAGTCGTGGTGGGGGTCCTGATCGGGCTCTACGTCGCCAACTGGGCCACGAGCTTTCCGACGCCGGTCGCATCGATCAACTCCCCGATCGCGGGAGGGGGCACCAACCTGACGCTCGAGACGGTCGCGGCGGTCGGCTCGAAATTCAGCCCGGCCCACCCCACCTGGGTCTCATACCTGGCCAAGTACAACGGCAAGTGGGTGCACAGCACGACCTTCCAGGTGCCCGCCAACACGGTCGTGCACGTGACCCTGTACCAGTTCGACTCCCCGACCGGGCTGCGCAACCCGTTCCTCTCTCAGGTGCAGGGAACGATCGGAGGGACCGAGACCGTCGACGGCAAGACGGTCAACGGCGTCCCTCCGGAAGAAGCCTCGCACACCTTCGCCGTGCCGGAACTCGGCGTGTTCGTGCCGCTGCCGGGCGTGCCGGAAGAAGCCAAGAACCCGTGCGAAGAAGCGCCCTGTGAACCGTCGACCACCGACCACCGGACGATCACGTTCAGCTTCCGGACCGGCAAGAAGGGCCGCTACCGCTGGCAGTGCTTCGTGCCGTGTGGAGCGGGCTACATCGCCGGCAACGGAGGTCCGATGCAGACCCTTGGCTACATGAGCGGCTTCCTCGATGTCGTCTAGCGCTCCCGCGCCGATGAGCGAACCGAACCACGCGCGGCGGTTCACGATCCTGTGGATTGTCGCGACGATCATCGCGCTGCCGATCGTGATCCTCGTGATCGGGCCGATGCTCGGGGGCCCTGACGGCAGCGTGCAGGCCGGCGACCAGGGAACGACCATGACGGTGATGGCGGCGATCGCGACGCCCGTGCTGCTGCTGGTCGGCCTATTCCTCATCTACGCGAGCATCTACTTCCGCCAGCAGCCCGGCGCGGTCCTCGAAGGCCCGGCGGTCCGAGGCGACTCCCGCATCCAGACGACCTGGATCATCGTCACTTCGCTGATGGTGCTGTCGATCGCGGTCTACGGCTCGATCGAGCTGGTCGGCGGCAACGGCGTCGGCTCGGGCAGCGGCTCGAGCCCGCTCACGTCGCCGAGCGGGCACAAGGTGACCGTCCAGGTGATCGCCCAGCAGTGGTACTTCACCTACCGCTGGCCCGAATACGGCGGCGTGGAGACGCCGCACCTGGTGCTCCCGGTTAACGAGAACGTCGAACTGAACGTGACCTCGCTCGACGTGATCCACTCGTTCTGGGCCTACCAGCTCGGCGTCAAGGCCGACGCGAACCCGGACGTGAACAACATCGCGTACGTCAAGCCCACGCACGAACAGACCTTCGAAGTGCGCTGTGCCGAGCTGTGCGGGATCTGGCACGGCGCGATGTTCGACCACGGCAAAGTCGTGAGCGACGCGGCGTTCCAGCGCTGGATCGCCTCCATGCAGGTCAAGTTCGCCAAGGCGACCAAGACACTGCCGCCGTACGCGAAGACCTACCTACCCGAACCGACGAGGCGAGGCGGATGAGCACCACCACCGAAGCTGCATCGAGCCCTGCACCGACCCAGCGCCCGCTCTGGCGGCGGGTGATCGGCTTCAACCTCCTGGCAGCCATTGTCCTGGCGGCGGTCGGTTACTACCTCGGCTGGCTGCTCGGCCACCAGATCGGCGGACCGAGCTACAACTACCAGTCCGAGTCCGGGGAAAACGACGTCGCGCTCCTGCTCGCCTACTTCGGCGGCGTGATCGGCTTCCTCGTCGGCCTCGGCTTCGCCAACTACCCGGTCGAACGCCTCCTGGGCAGGCCCGCGTCGCTGCGCGAGAAAGAGCGCGAGGGGATCGGGCGCTACTTCGGGCTCTGCACCGACCACAAGGTCGTCGGGATCCAGTACCTGGTGGGGATCGGCGTCTTCTTCTTCATCGGCGGCCTGAACGCGATGCTGATCAGGCTCGAGCTCATCCACGACGTGCCCACGGTCGTCGGCCCTAACCAGTACCTCTCGATCGTCGGCATACACGGCTCGATGATGATGGGCATGATGACCTCGGGGATCCTGGGGCCGTTCGCGAACTACTTCGTGCCGATCATGATCGGCGCGCGGCGGATGGCGTTCCCCCGCATCGAGGCGCTCACGTTCTGGCTTCTTATGGCCGCCGGGTTCATCCTCATGTCGACAATCTTCTTCGGGGGCTTCCCGACCGGCTGGACAGGTTATGAGCCACTGAACGACCAGGCGGTGATGGGGATGGACTCCTACATCATGTTCTTCGCCCTCGTGGGGATCTCGATGACCCTGCTGGGGCTGAACATGATCGCCACGATCATCGTGATGCGGGCGCCGGGGCTGACGTGGTCGCGCCTGCCGATCTTCGTGTGGTCGGTGTTCGCAACCTCAGCCCTGATGGTCCTCGCGGCCCCCACCCTGGTCAGCACCCTGCTGATGGCGGCGCTCGACCGGACCATCAACACCTCCTTCTACATACCGGGAGGGGGCGGGAGCTCCTACCTGTTCCAGAACCTGTTCTGGTTCTTCGGGCACCCCGAGGTGTACATCCTCGCGCTGCCCGGCTTCGGGATCATCCTCGAGCTGCTCCCGGTCTTCACGCGCAAGCCGCTCTGGGGCTACCGTCTCGCGATCTCAGGAATGCTGGGCGTGAGCCTGATGAGCTTCTTCGTCTGGCAGCACCACCTCTTCGTCAGCGGCATCAACGCCGACCTGCGGCCCTTCTACATGCTCTCGACGGAGATCATCTCGATCCCCACCGGGTTCATCTTCCTGTGCTTCATGGGCACGATGTGGAAGGCCCGCACAACGTTCGCCGTGCCGATGCTCTTCTGCATGGGATGGGCGTTCAACTTCCTGATCGGAGGAGCCTCCGGCGTCGTGCTCTCCGACGCCCCGACCGACACGACGCTGCACGGCAGCTTCTTCGTGATGGCCCACTTCCACTACACGATCATGGGCGGCCTGGTGTTCAGCTTCTTCGCGGCGATCTACTACTGGGTCCCGAAGATGTTCGGGCTCACGCTCAACGAAATGCTCGGCAAGGTCCACTTCTGGCTTATGTTCGTCGCCTTCAACTCGACCTTCCTGCCGCTGTTCGCCCTCGGCATGGCCGGCATGCCCAGGCGCGTCAGCAGCTATGCGCCGGAACTGAAAGGGCTCAACACGTGGGTCTCGATCTCAGCGTTCGTGCTCGGGTTCTCGATGCTCATCTTCCTCTTCAACGTCGTCTACTCGCTGATCTTCGTACGCAATCGGGCGGAGTCCAATCCCTGGCGCTCCAAGTCGATGGAGTGGCAGGTCCCCACCCCCGTGCCGATCGAAAACTTCCCGCCCGGTCCGATACCGAGCTTCGACTTCGACCCGTATGACTACGGCGTCCCGCAGAGGCCGGTGGGCGGCGCCAAGCCGGCGACCGCGGAGGCATGAGCATGTCCTCTGCGAGTGAGGGAGTCGCAGGGCCCGGGAACTACCCGCCACCGCCCGCTGTCGAGTCGCCGGAGCAGCGCCGGGCCCGCGGCTCCCGCGGCCTCACCGTCGCATCCAGGCTGCTCGCGGGAGCCTCGACGTTCTTCTTCCTCTCTTTCTTCTTCGCGTACTTCTACCTGCGCTCGATCAACGTCGACCACCTGTGGCGGCCCGCCCACGTAAAGCCCGACCAGGCGCTCGGCGCGGCATTCATCGTTTGCATACTCCTGAGCGCCGGGCTGGCGTTCCTGGCTCAGCAGCGCGCCAAGCGCGGCTCCGACAGCTGGCTCGCGCCCGCCGCCGGCTCGGTGGTCGTCGGGCTCATCGCCGTTGCGCTGCAGTGCATCGAGTACACGCGTCAGCCGTTCGGCCCCACCGACGGAGCATTCGCGAGCGTGTTCTGCGCGTGGACCGGCTTCTACCTCATCGCCGTCCTGGCCACTATGTACTGGCTGGAGACGCAGGTCGCGACGGAGATCGTGGAGCGCCGGCGCGAGGTGACCCACCACATCGACCCGGTCACGGGTTTTGAGAACCCTGACGAGCTGCTGCCGCGCGGCCTCGACGCGGCCGTGTTCTACTGGTGCTTCCTGGCCGGGATCGGAGTGCTGAGCTACGTGATCCTCTATCTCCTCCAGTGACGATGGGCGCGGCGGCGACGGTCGGCTTCTGGGACTGGTCGCTGGACCCGCCGCTCGTTCTGGTGATCGACCTGGCCTTCCTCTACTGGCTGGGGAGCAGGCGAACCGTCACCCCCCAGCGGACGCGCTCCGCCCAGCGCCTGCGCGCCGCCTGCTTCTACGCATGCATGTTCACGCTCGCGGTCGCGCTCGCCTCACCGATCGAGATCCTCAGCGAGCAGGTGTTCTGGGTCCACATGGTCCAGCACGTCCTGCTGCTGATGGTGGCCGCGCCGCTGCTCGTTCTCTCACGGCCCTGGATAAGGCTGTGGCGGTGCCTTCCGCTCAGCTCGCGGCGCTCGATCGCCCGCAGTCTCAGCCGCGACGGCTCGCTCTCGCCGCTGGCGCGCCTGAGCGGCTTCCTCGGCAGCCCCGTGCCGAGCTTCGTCATCTTCTCCGTCGTTCTGCTCGGCTGGCATGTTCCATTCATGTTCGACGCGACCCTGACCTCGAGCGCCCTGCACGCGCTGGAGCACACGCTGTTCTTCTGCACGGCCGTGATGTTCTGGAAGCAGGTGATCCCGTCGGCGCCGCTGCACACGGTGCTCGCCCCCGCCCAACGGGTCGTCTACCTGATCGGGGCTATGGCGGTGAGCTGGGCCCTGGCAGTGGTCCTGGCCCTCTCGGCGCACCCGCTGTATTCCTACTACTCACAGCTCTCGAGCCGTCCGGGCGGCATCTCGGCGCTGGCCGACCAGCAGCTGGCGGCCGGCGTGATGTGGGTCCCGGGGTCCATCACCTTCGTTATCGTCATGTTCGTGTACATCCACCGCTGGCTCACGCCTCAGGCCGCCGCCCACTCGGGGCAGCCGAAGCTGGCCGGCGAGCACTAGGGGGCCATTGATGACAGGACTGGCAGTTCCGATCGCGACCAGCATCTTCACGAGCGGACTCCTGACGCTCGCGCTCCCGCTGCTGGTTCTGATCATCGTGACGGTGTGGTACGTCGTGCTCTGGCGCAGCGACCTCAGCCAGCCCTGAGTTGCCGCTAGCGCGCGGCGAGCACGCGGGCGTCGTGCGCGATTTCCGAGGGCTCGAAGCTCGATGGGTAGATCGTCGTCAGCGTGCCGGTGGCGCTGACCCCGTAGACGAGCGCTGAGTGGGCGACGAGCTCCGGGTCCCCGGCCTCCCGGCTCGATCCGACGCTCCAGGCCGCCCACGTGCGTGAGAGTTCGGGCGCCGAACCGATCAGGTACTGCATCCTGCCGGTCATCTCGTGCGCCTTCACGAAGCTCGCGACCGCGGCGGGCGTGTCGCCTCGCGGATCAACCGAGACGGCGATCACCTGCACCTTCGAGGCGGCGGGCCCGAGCAGGTTGAGCGCGACGCGAAGATTCGACGCGATCAGCGGGCAGACGTCCGGGCAGTGGGCGTACAGGAACGTGACGAGCACGGCCTTGCCCCGGTAGTCGGAGAGCTTCACCGGCTGGCCAAGATAGTTGCGCAGCGCTATCGGCGGGGCCGCCTTCGCGGGCAGTGCGAGCGTGCCGTCCAGGCCCGTGCGGGCCGTGCCCTGGACCGCGCCGCCGGGCAGCGTGCTTGAGCTAGAGCCTTTGAAGACGAGGTAGCTCGCGGCCGTGACCACGACCAGCAGCAGGACCATCGCCGCCACCAAGCCTCCTCTGGGCGATGACCGCATCCGCGGCCTCAGCCCATGCTCACGTAGCCGGTCGCTTCCGTCGGGCTGCGAACGTTCGCCGCAACCTTGTTTTCGTAGTTGCCCTCGATCGTCTGGATCTGCCCGTTTGGAAGCACGTTCCTGACGATACCCACATGTTCGTCGCCGAAGACGATCAGATCACCCGGCCGGGGAACGACCCCCGGGCCGTTCGTCACCGCGCGGCCGGTGCTCTGCGCCCACGACCACACCTCCGACACCGAGCCGAGGCCCTGGCCTCCCGCGCCGATGGGCTCCCCGGCCTGCCTGGCGACCCAGGAGGCGAAGTACGCGCACCACGGCGCGCCGGGCATCGCGCCCGCCGTCGCCGTGCGGTACTGGGCGATCGCGGGAGATTCGTTCGACCCCGGGGGCTGCTCGCTCTGCCCCAGCTGCGATTCGGCGATGCGCACGATCTGTTCGCCCTCTCCGCCGCCGCCGACGGTCGGAGACGATATGGAGCCAACGCCGTTTAGCGAGTAGGGGTAGGCCTCGTATGAGCTCACGCCCGAAAGCGCGCCGGCCTGGTTGCTTGCGGCGCTGGCTGTGGTGGCGCCGGCGGCGTTTGTGCTGGCGGCGCTCAGCGCCTGCGCGAACGTGCCTTCGCCGGCCTGCGAGGGAGCAGCCGTGCCTCCGGTGGCCGCGGTGGAGCCGATCAGGGCCGCGGGATCCGCGAGCGCCTGCTTGATGGCGCTGACGCGCGCCAGCGTGGTTTCGATGGACACCGCCCACGTTAATCGGCAGGCGGGCCGGGCGTTTGAGTTGTTAAAGAGTGAGACGGGCGACCGTCGCCGCCCGTCTCAACCACCGTTCCCTCGATGAAGCGGCGGTATATGGCTTCTGCCGGCCGTTACCGGCCCGCCCGAAGCGTTGTGAACCCATCCGGACACTGTCCGGCTGGGCTTCGCTGCGGCGGTGGCGTCCTCTAACGCCACCGCCGAGGAAGTCAGCTCACTGCTACTGCAGGAGTTTCAGGACAGCCTGCGGTTCGGCGTTGGCCTGAGCCAGAATCGAAACGCCGGCCTGCTGAAGGACCTGCAGCTTGGTGAAGTTGGTCATTTCAGCTGCCATGTTCACGTCGGTGATGCCGCTCGCCGCCGACTGGAGGTTCTGGGCATACACTTCGGTGTTGCTCTGTGCGTACTGGACGCGGTCCTGCACGGCGCCGAACTTGCCGGCCGCGGAGGTCACTTCCGAGATCGCTTCGGTGAGTTCTTTGAGGGATTCTTCCCCTCCGACGGCGATCTTTTCGCCGATCTTCGCGACGAGGTCGAAAGCTGTGACTTCGATCGTTTCGCCGTCGTTGGCACCCACCTGAAATGCGATTGACGCTTCGCCTTCGAGGAGTTTCGTGCCGTTGAACGTCGTCGTTTTGGCGACCCGTTCGATCTCTTCCTTCAGCTGTTCGACCTCACCTTCGATTGATTTCTGTCCTTCTTCGGAGGTGGTGCCGTTGGCGTACTGCACGCCGAGCTCGCGGACGCGCTGGAGCATCTGCACGACGTCGTTGAGGGAGCCCTGAGCGGTCTGCGAGAGCGCAACCGCGTCCTGGCTGTTCTGAGTCGCCTGGTTGAGCCCGTTGACCTGGCTCATGAGCGACTGGCTGATGGCGTAGCCGGCGACGTCTTCCGCCGCCGAGTTGACCCGGAGACCTGAGGACAGCCGCTGCTCGGCCTGCGCCAGGCTCTTCGATGTCTGGTTGAGGTTCCTGTTGGCGTCCAGCGCCGACAGGTTGGTGTTCACTGTGAGGGACATTCGTTCATCTCCTTGATGACGTGATTTGTTTGCTTGGTCCCGAGCCGACTCCATGTCGACTCACGCCGTATATCGACAGCGTGGTGGGTTTCTTGAGAGAGGTTTCTACGCATGGACGGGTTTCGCCGGGGGCGAACCTTCTCCTGCCGTGCTGAAGCGGTGACAGCCGCCGTGCAGAACCTGCCTGAGCGGCTCAGACCCGCACGTCGATGCGAGGCCGTCCCTCGTCGTCGCCGCGGTCCTCTGCGGGCTTCGGCGGCGGCTGGCGACGGCGCTTCTCGGGCTGATCCCGGGCGGGACGGTCGCGCTCGCGGCTGATCCGCTCCAGGCGCTCAATCGGCGGCTGCCCTCCGTGCGGGACGGCGGGCGGGCCCGGTGTGATCGGGTGGATCGAATCCATCGAACGACCCTCCTAGACGAGGTTCCTTCCGGGTGAGCCCGGCGCCTCGCCGGGCATCGGCTGCGCTGGGGCATCGCTCCTCGCGCGGGCGGCCTCCATCACCGACATCTGCCTGCCCCGCAGCTCGATCATGACCAGCCGCTTCCACACGAACACCGCACCTGCCCATGCGGCGACGTAGCAGACGGCTCCGGCGACGAGGGCGCGCGCGAGCGCTTCAGCCGGCGCATGGGTGGCGAGCGAGAGATAGCCGGCGAGCAGGAAGCCGCCGAGCCCTCCCCACCCCTTGGCCCGCGCGACCGACCTTGCGGCGCGGGGATGGGCCGAGATCGTCGGCATCGACTCCCGGGCGCTGTCGCCCTGCGGGGCCGGGGGCGCGCCCTTCTTCGAGGCCTTGCCCTTCTTCTCGGCCTTGCCCGGCTCCTCAGCCGCAGGGGCCGCGGCCGCCGCAGGGGCGCTCTGCGCGGGCGCCGGCGCCGGCGCGATCGTCGCTTCAGCTGCCATAGCGCTCGCGCTCCTTCAGCCCGCGCCGGCGCTCGGCGCGCTGCAGGTCGAAGATGAACCGGACCAGCCTGCGCCTGTCGCCCTCGGTGATCTCGGTGAAGCTGACGCCGCGCCGGCCCTTTGAGTCGATGCGAACGACGGTGCCCACACCGGTGACCGGCGGCGAGTCCTGTGAGACGATCAGGCGGAACTCGATCCGCTCTCCGATCTCGAGCGTGTCGGGGCCGGCGAGCAGCAGTCCGCCGCCGCTCAGGTCCACCGTGAAGCTCTGGATCTGCTCGTGGTTGGCTCCCATGTAGACCAGGACGGGTCTTGCCGAGCTGACACGGACGAAGTCCCGTTCCTGCAGCACGTCCACCGTGAGGGGCCCCTCGACGCGGATCACGTCAGCCTCGCTCGGGTCCTTCACCGCCGTGACTCCCGTCAGCTGCACGCGCCCGCGGGGCGAGCCGTATTCGACCATCAGCCCGGACAGCTCGCCGGGGCCGAGCGCCTTCGCGGACAGGAGCGTGGCGACGCGAAGCAACTCCGGCCCGCTCTCCAGCACCCTGGCCGGAACCCGTTCGCCCCCGGGCAGGCTCAGGAGAACCGGATCTGAGCGGGAGGGCAGAGCAAGCGCACCCGATCGCCCGCGCCCGGGCCGGCGGAACTTCACTGCAGCAACCTCGTGGCCAGAGCCGACGGGTCCAGGCGGGCGATCCGCCATCCGCCGGAGCGGGCTCGTTCCAGGATGTACTCGGGGGCGAGCCCGAACGAGCAGGCCGCCTCCACGGCGACGCCCAGCTGATCGGTCTCGTCGGCGTGGGTGACGACGAGCGAGTTGGCGCCCAGCGGACGCAGGGCGGTGAGCAGCTGCGAGGCGGCCTTGGCGCCGAGCGTCGCGGGGAGCGCGACGAGGACGCGCTCGGGGGCGAGCTTGGCCAGCAGCGAGGCGAGCTCGCGGATGTGTGCGCGGTCGGGCGGGGAGAGCGGCGGCGTGTCCACGAGCGCCAGGCCCGCGCCCCTGGACTTGCGCAGGGCCCTGACCGCGCGAGGGCCCGCGGCGGGTACCGGCTTCATGATCTGCGGGCTGAGGAGCATCTGGAGCTCGCCCTCCTCACGCGTCAGCGTCGCGAAGCTGGCGGGCAGCGTGCTGCCGCTCCGGTAGGCGCCGAGCAGCGCCGCGCAGCAGGCGGTCTTGCCGGCGCCGCCCGCCCCGACCAGGACGATCGCGGCGCCCTGCGCCGGGAGCGCGGGTGCGACCGGGATCCGCTGCGCGAGGGTCGTGCGGACCGCCTGCGCCAGGCCGAGCCTCGGAGCGAGCGGAAGCGTGTGCGCGCTGGCTCCGTCGATCAGGTCATGTGCGAGGTCTTCGCTGATGCCGACGCGCAGCAGTGAGCGTTCGACACCGGCGCGGGCGCGCGAATGGGACCCGGGCGCCACCGAGCGGCGCTCGGGCGCCCTGCCTGCAGGCCGCGCGGGCAGCACTCGTTCGGGCGGGAGCGCGGGCGCCTGCGCCCTTGGCAGGAGCTCCTGGAAGTCGATCGCGGGCGGGCGCGCCGCGGGCGGTGCCGGTGCGGGCGGACGCGAGCGGGCGAGCGCCGCGAGGTGCTCGCTCAGGTAGGCGCTGGCATGGACCGGCTCGCCGGGTGAGCGCCTGTAGAAAGGCTCGTCCGGCTGGACGGGCGCCGCGGGCTCGGGCGCGGCCGGAGCCGGGGGCGCCGGCGATGGCAGGGCGCGTTCGGCGGCGGGAGGAGCGCGCTCCGGGGCGGGGGGCAGGAGGTCCTCGAGCGGCGACGGCGGCATCTCTTCGTCGTAGACGTCGATCCGCGGGCCGCCGGGCATGGCCTCGATCTCGACGAACGGGTGCTGAAAGAAGCCGAGGACCCCGCCGGAGAGGCCCTCGCGACGCCGCACGATGATTGCGTCGGCTCCGAGCTCACGCTGGATCTGAGGGATGACCTCGTCGATCGTGCGGCCGCGGAAGATGCGCGTCTGGACCGTGCGCGGCTGCGCCCCCCCAGAGAGGGGGTCCGGGGACGCCGATCCGGGACGGCTGCTCATGCGTGTATGACCCCGACCGTTTCGACGTTGATGCCCGGGGAGATCTCGTTATAGGAGCACACGGCGAGATGCGGCTGGGCCTGCGCGATCAGGCGACGCAGGTGGCGGCGGATGCGGGCGGAGCACAGCAGGACCGGCTGGGAGCCGAGCCCGGTGGCGTGGTCGACCTGCGCGCGCAGCGCGGTGACGATCGCCTGGGCCCTTGGCGGGTCCATCGCGAGGTACTCCCCGTCGGTTGTCTGCGTTATCGACGTGGAGACCTCCTGCTCGATCGCGGGGTCAAGGGTTATCGCTTGCAGGCGCAATTGGTCGTCCAGGTGTGGAGCCGTGATCGCCCGACCCAGCGCCTGGCGAGCGTACTCCGATAGCAGGCTTGTGTCACGTGTTGTTCGCGCCTTGTCTCCGATTGCCTCCACGATGGTCCCAAGATCCCGGATCGGAACGCCCTCCGAGAGCAGCGACTGCAGCACCCGCTGGATCTCGCCGAGCGAGAGCGTGTCCGGCACGACCTCCTCCACGACCGCGGCGTTCGTCTCCTTGAGCCTGTCGAGCAGGGCGCGCACATCCTGGCGCGTGAGCAGCTCCGCGGCGTGCGAGCGGATCGTCTCCGTCATGTGCGTCACTATCACCGACTCCGCGTCCACGACCGTGTAGCCGAGCGCCTCCGCCTCCGCGCGGGCGGATTCGTGCACCCACACGGCATCCAGGCCGAATGCGGGCTCGCGGGTCGGTATGCCGGCCAGGGTGCCGGACGCGTCGCCAGGGTCCATCGCGAGCAGGTGCCCGGGCATGATGCGTCCCCGCGTGACCTCCGCGCCGCGCACCTTCAGCACGTACTCATGGGATTCCATCCCGAGCTCGTCGTGGATGCGCACAGGCGGGATCACGAGCCCCAGATCACCCGCGATCTGCTTGCGGATCATGCTTACGCGCCGCAGCAGCGAGCCTCCGCCGCCCCCGTCCACGAGCGGAACCAGGCCGAAGCCGATCGCCAGCTCCAGCGGGTCGACCGTCACCTCTCCCAGCGGCTCCTCGGCGGGCGGCGGGATAGCCGCGGCCGCAGCCGCGGCTACTTCGGCGTCGGTGTTGCCCGGGAGCCCGTCCTTGACCGCCCAGCCGACGGCGGCGAAGAGGCCCGCGATCAGCAGGAACGGCAGCTTCGGCAGCCCCGGGATCAGCGCGAACAGCCCGATCGCGCCGGCCGCGACGAACGGGGCCTTGCGCTGGCGCAGGATCTGCGACGCGATGTCGCTGCCCAGGTCCCTGTCGGAGGCCGCTCGCGTGACGATGATGCCCGTCGCAACCGAGATCAGCAGCGCCGGCATCTGTGCCGCCAGGCCGTCTCCGACGGTGAGCAGGGAGTAGGTGTGCGTCGCTTCCTGGAAGGAGAGCCCATGCTGGACCATGCCGACGATGATCCCGCCGATCAGGTTGATCGCGACGATGATCAGCGCGGCGATGGCGTCGCCTTTCACGAACTTCGAGGCGCCGTCCATCGACCCGTAGAAGTCGGCTTCGTCGGCTATCTCCGAGCGCCTGGTGCGGGCCTGGTCGTCGGTGATCAGCCCGGCGTTCAGGTCGGCGTCGATCGCCATCTGCTTGCCGGGCATGGCGTCGAGTGTGAAGCGGGCGCCGACCTCGGCCACGCGCCCGGCGCCGCTGGTGACGACCACGAACTGGATCACCACCAGGATCAGGAAGATCACCAGCCCGACGACCACGTTCCCGCCGACCACGAATTCGCCGAACGCCTTGACCACGCCGCCGGCGTCGCCGGTCGTGAGGATCAGCCTCGTCACCGACACGTTGATGGCGAGCCGGAAGATCGTCGCCAGCAGCAGAAGGCTCGGGAAGGAGGCGAAGTCCAGCGCCCGCCCGAGGTACATCGTGGCGGCCAGGATCGTCAGCGCCATGGCGATGTCGAGCGTGATCAGCAGGCTCAGCAGCGGCGCCGGGAGCGGCACCACGAGCATCGTGATGACCATCACCACCGCCACCGCGGCGAGCATGTCCGCGCGGGGCAGGAGTTTGCGGGCGGATGCCTGGTTCATGAGGCGAGCCTCCTGCGGCCGGCCATCCGGTAGACGAATGCCAGAACGCGCGCAACCGCCGCGTACAGCTCTTCAGGGATGACCTGGCCGATCTCGGTCGAGGAGTGCAGCGCCCTCGCGAGCGGTGGATCGGGCACGACCGGGACGTCGTTCTCCTCGGCGACCCGTCTTATCTGGGCGGCGATCAGGTCCTGGCCCTTCGCGACGACTTCGGGTGCGGTCCGAGAGCCGTCATACAGGAGCGCGACCGCGAAGTGCGTCGGGTTGGTGACGACGACGTCCGCCGTCGCCACCGCCGCCATCATGCGCGCCCTGGCGATCTGCATCTGGCGGCGGCGCTGGGCGGCTTTCACCTCGGCGGACACCCCGTACTGGCGGAACTCGTCCTTCACTTCCTGCTTGGTCATCTTCAGCCTTTTCTCGTGCTGATAGCGCTTCCACGCGTAGTCGACGACGCCGATCAGGACATAGGCGAAGGCGGCGTGCTCGGCGATTTCCATCGCCCTGCCGCTGAGCAGGGAGCCGACCTGCAGCGGCGGGACGCCGACGTCGGCCGAGAGCGCGGTCAGGCCCGGCAGGATCGCCATCGCGGCAGCCGCGCCGACGACGGCGACCTTCGTGATCGCCTTGCCTGTTTCGAAGATCAGGTTCGGCCCGACGAGGTTGCGAAACCCGCTTGCTGGATTGATGCGCTTGAAGTCGGGTTTGAGGGCCTGAGGCGTCGGGCGGACCCCAACCTGGGCGACGCCGATCATCAGCGCGGCGGCCACGCAGACGCCTGCGATGGGCAGGACCGCGACCCATGATCGTCGAGAGCGCGAAGTGCATCAGCCCGTTCAGGCCGGCCGCACTCGAGGTGACGTTGGGTTTGGAGATCTGCGCGAAGATGCCGCGCAGCGCCGCGGCCGAGCCGGACACGATCGCGTGGCCCGTGACGGCCACCGCCGCCAGGCCGGCGACCAGCACCACCGACCCGCTGAGGTCCGCGCTGCGGGCCGTCTGCCCCTTCTCCTGGGCGCGGCGCCTGTGCTTGGCTGTCGGTTTCTCTGTGCGCTCTTCGCCGGCCATGCCTCACCCCACCTTCAGGGCGCCGAGCGCCGCGCCAACGCTCGAGGACATCTGTTCGTTGATCCAGCCGGCGGTGAACGGCAGCGAGGCGCCCACCACCAGCAGCGTGACCCCGACCTTGACGGGGAACCCCACGACGAAGACGCTGAGCTGGGGCACCACGCGCGAGACGATCCCGAACGCGACGTCCGTTATGAGCAGCGCGACGAGCACGGGCGCCGCCACCTCCAGAGCCGCCGCGAAGACGCCGACGAACACGTGCACGGCCCCCGAGATCAGCGAGTTGAGCTGCGGAGCGGAGGTGAGCGGCACGAGTTCGAAGGTCCGCTGCATGCCCCGCAACGACCAGGCCACGCCGCCGATGACCAGGAAGATCGCGGTCCCGAACAGCGCGTAGAAGCGCTGGATGATCGCGCTGCTTTCTCCGTTCATCGGGTTGATCAGGTTCCCGTAGGAGAAACCGGAGACCACGTCGATGAAGCCGCCCGCCGATTCGATGGCGGCCATCAGCATCGCCAGGCTGAACGCGAAGACGAACCCGACCAGCATCCCCTGGACCACGAGCCCCGCCAGCAGCAGGGGTTCCGAGGGCACGTGCTGCCCCTGAAGCGCCACCGGCGCGAGGCCGATCGAGATGCCCACGGCGATGATCGAGCGGGCCCGCGGCGGGATCATCGCCGAGGAGAAGAGGGGCGCGATGACGAACAGCGGCGTGACGCGTGCCAGCACGAGGATGAACGCCGCCAGGTCGTTGGCGGCGAGCCCCTTCAGGACCGAGTTCATGTCCCCACCAGGACGGGGATCGAGGTGTAGAGCGCGGTCGTGTAGGACACCAGCTGACCGAGCATCCAGGGTCCGAGCAGGACGATCACCGCGGCGACGCCGATGATCTTCGGGATCAGGCTGAGGCTCTGCTCCTGGATCTGCGTGACCGCCTGGAAGATGCTGACCACGAGCCCGATCATCAGCGCGGTGATCAGCAGCGGCCCGCCGACCTTCAGTGCGAGGGTCATGGCCTGAGAGGCGATGCTCGTGACGGTGTCCTGGTTCACGCCGGCCCTAGTGGAAGCTCAGAACGAGCGATTTGATGACCAGGTCCCAGCCGTCGACGAGGACGAACAGCAGGATCTTGAACGGCAGCGAGATGAACGTCGGCGGCAGCATGATCATCCCCATGCTCATCAGCGTCGAGGCGACGATGAGTTCGATGATCAGGAACGGCAGGAAGATCAGGAACCCGATCTTGAAGGCGATTTCCAGCTCCGAGACGATGAAGGCCGGGATCAGGACCTCGGTCGGAACTTCGGCACGCGTCTTGGGCTGTTTTCCGTGGGAGAGGTTCACGAACAGCTCGATGTCCTTGGGGGGCGTCTGGCGGAACATGAACTGGCGCAGCGGCAGCTCGGCGCGTTCGATCGCGACCGCCGTGCTGATTTCGTGCGCCTGGAGCGGTTCCACGGCCACCTTCTTGATCGCGCTGATCGTCGGCGACATGACGAAGATCGTCAGGAACAGCGCGATGCCCACGAGCACCTGGTTCGGCGGCGCACTGTTGGTTCCGATCGCGCTGCGGATGAAGCCGAGCACGATCAGGATCCGGCTGAACCCCGTGACCGTGAAGAGGATCGCGGGTACGAGCGTGAGCCCGCCCACGAGCAGCAGGATCTGGACTGCGTTGCTGGAGGTGAGGTTCAACGGCGCACCGTCCACTCGCGCACCCGCTCGATGACGCCCGAGCCTGGCGCGGGCATCTGCATCGGGTCGTGCCGCGTCTGACCCGCGGCCAGCGGGGCTGCGGGCGAGCGGGGCCCGGCCAGCGGCGCGGGCTCGTCGAGCACCGTGAGTCCCGCTTCGCGCGCCTGCTCCTGCGTGTAGCGGTGGATGGGCACGAGGCCGTGCTCGCCACTGCCGAGCAGCACGTAGTCGTTCCCCGCGCGCACGAGGTGCACCGAGCGCCCTGTGCCGATCGAGAGCGCAGCGACGCTGGCCAGGCCGACACTCGACGTCTGGGGTTCCTTGGAGGACTTGACCTGGCGCAGGATCCAGGAGAGCCCCCAGATCACGCCGATCACGATCGCCAGGCCCACGATCGTGCGCACCAGGCTCGCGCCGCCCCCGGTGCTCGCCGGCGCGGTCGAGCTGGTGGACGAGTTCAGGTTCAGCGGGGTGTGTTCCGCCGCAGCCGCCGTCGAGGAGGCCCCCGCGGCCATGGCGGCGCAGGGCAGGGCGAGTAGCCATAGGCCAAACGCCGCGGCCGCCGTCGCGGCCGCTCGGGAGAGCGGGGTCAGCTTAGTCATCGAGGGACGACTCCGAGGAAGAGTCGTCCCGGGTTATCGGCTCGCACGCCCAGGTCTTGAGCAGACCCGCGGAGCGGCGGGTGAATCAGATCAGGCGGTCCACCTGCACGCCCCATTCACCCTCGCCGGTGATGACCAGGCTGCCACTGGCGAAACACAGTCCGTTGGCGAACAGCTCGACCGGGGCGAGCGCATCCTGGTCGAGCTCCACCACCGCGCCGGGGGCGAGCTCGAGAGCGCGGCCGAGCGGCATATGCGTGCGCCCGAGCTCCGCCCACACGCGGACGAAGATGTTGCGCAGGACCGGGCGACCCTCTCCCTGCGCGTCCTGCGCGTGGGCTCGAGCCCGGTCGAGCTCGGCCCGGCCGAGAGTGGCGTAGGTCTCGGCTCGCAGCGGCTGCTCGGCCGCTGCCTGCACCTTGATCGCGCGGCGTGTGCCGCTGCGGCCGGGAGTTCCGCGGCCCAGCGCGACCTCCTCGGCGAACAGGCGCACCCCGTCCTCGGCGCGGTCTCCGAGCGGGACCAGCCGTCCAGGGACTATCTCGAGCATCCGCTCGATCCCCATCTGGGCCGAACCGACCTCTGCGCGAAGAAGCACCTGGGCGCTGGCGATACCCCTGCGCAGCGCCTCACCGCCGCGCTCGTCGACAGAGTCCGGCTGTGTCTCCTCCTCGTGCGCGTGCCGTGCGGCCGGCTCGAAGGCCGACCAGGGGATGAGCAGCGACATGCCCGAGGCGATCCCGCTGATGGTGCTCTGGACGGGTATGACGAGCGTCGGCTCATCGGCGGGCGGAAGCACACCCGCGTCGCCCTCGGTGTCGATCTCGCCAAGGGTGAGCTCCTGTCCCCCGAGCTCGACCCATGCATGTGACAGCTCGAGCACCACACCATCGAGCAGGCCGGCGGCGAGCGCCCAGTCGATGTCCGTGAGACGCCGCTCGGCGGGCGCCTGCGCGGCCTGGCCTCCCAGCAGACATTCCACCGCCTGCAGCAGCAGGGGCAACTCGACGCTCAGCATCAGCTGCCTGCCGCTCGGCTCCTCCACGGCGACCGCGAGCGAGTCGGCGGGAAGGCGCGACTTCGCGGCCGCCCACGTGTGCTGGGCGGCGTCGGCCATGCTGATCTCCACCTCGGCCTTCAGCTCGCTCGCGAGCCAGGCAGCGAGGGCCTCGCGGAAGGACTCGAGGGAGAGCGAGATCCTGTGGCGTATCTCGGCCGTGAACCGCGTTGGGGCGGAGAAGTCGAGGGCGCGCACCCGCTCGCCGTCGGGAGCCTCACTCTGCGTGCTGCCCTCGCTCACGGCCACCCCTCGCTCACCCCTGGGGCTCGGCGGCGGCCTCCTGCGCCCCGCCCGCCGCCTGCGGGGGCTCGTCCTTGCCCTCCGGCTCGTTGTCCACGGCCGCAGGCTCCGCAGCCGGGCCTCGGTCGAGTATCTCGGTCACCCTGAGGCCGAACTGCTCCTCGACCACCACGACCTCTCCGCGGGCGATCGGCGTGCCGTTCACGAGCAGGTCGGCCGGTTCACCCGAGAAGCGCTCGAGGGTGACAACCGAGCCGGGGTGAAGGTCGAGCGCCTCGCCAACGGTCATGTGCGTGCGGCCGATCTCGACGCTCAGCTCCATCGGCACGTCGCTCAGGCGGCTGAGGTCGCCGTCGCCGGCAGCGCCCTGCGGCGAGGAGTCCTCGAACTGCTCGTATTCGATCGTCTCCGCCACGGCGCTCCTATTGGACCGTCAGATCGGGGAACAGCACCTGTTCGACTTTTAGATCGGTCTGCTTCTTGACGCCTGCGAGGATGGCGCGCCGGACCTTCGTGCGGCCACTGGCCGAGATCAGCGTTTCACCGCTCTGGTTGGTGATCGTGTTGGTCACGATTTCACGGACCAGCGCTTCCTCGGGGAGCGTACCCGCGGTGCTTTCACCGCTGCCGGAGGAGCTGGCGCCGGCCACGGCGCCATCGCTCTGCCCAGGCGCGAGCTCGAGCGCCACGTTCACCTTCGCGTAGCGACCGTCGCTGAGATTCAGGAGAAACGACTGTGGCATGACGTAAATGGTCCCCTGCACCTTCATCTTCGGGGCGGGCTTCTTCGGCTTGGTCATCGTGTACGCCGCGAGCAGCAGGATCGGCAGTGCCGCCGCGAGCATGATCTTCTTGTTCTTTAGCATGGCAGTTGGGTAGGTCGTGCTTTCTCAGGGGTTGGTTTCAGAGGGTGTGAGGGCCTTCAGGATGATCTCCACGCGGCGGTTCTGGGCTCGCCCGGCGGCGGTTTCGTTGCTCGCCTGCGGACGCTGGTCGGCGTTGCCGGTCGCGGTCAGGCGGGCCGGGCTCACGCCGTGGCCGATCAGGAATCTGACGACCGTGCTCGCCCGCGCGGTCGAGAGCTCCCAGTTGCTGGGGAACTGTGAGCTCTGGATCGGCACGTCGTCGGTGTTCCCTTCGACGTCGATCGGGTGTGTCTGATCGACGTTCAGCAGGTCTGAGATCTCGCTGAGCAGCGGGCCGGAGCGGCCGTCGAGCGTTGCCTGCCCCGATGGGAACAGCAGGTCGTCCGTGAGCACCTTGATATCCAGCCCGCGGGCTTCGATCACCGCCTTGACCTGGTTGCTGAAGCCGTGCGCTGCCGCGTAGTGCTGGAGCTCGGACTTGATCTGGGCAAAGAGTTCGGCCTGGTGCTGGGCGGCCGCGGCCGAGCTCGCGGGGCCGCCGGCGCTGGAGCTCTGTGCGGCGCTCGCCGCCGAAGGCGTGGTCGGCACGATCGACTGCACGTCCGCGCTGGTCGGGGCGTGGCTGGAGTTGGCGGTGGCGCCCGGCTGCGCGATCGACTTGCCGCCGGGAAGGATGTTGCCCGAGAACGCCGCCTTGAGCGATTTCTGCAGGGTCTGGTACTTGGAGATGTTGACCGAGGAGATCGAGAACAGCACCATGAACAGCGCCATGAGGAGAGTGATCATGTCGGCGTAGGTCAGCAGCCAGCGCTCGTTGCTCTCCTCCTCCTTGTGCTTGGAGCGGCGCCGGCCGGCCATCTCAGGCCGCCTTCGCCTCGAGGTCCACCGGGGCAGCGAGGGGCTCATCCGCGTTCGGCCTCTGATCCGGCGGGAGGTAGGACATGAGCTTTTCGGACACCAGGCGCGGGTTGTCGCCGGCCTGGATCGACAGGATCCCCTCGAGGGTCATCATCCGCAGCTCGACCTCTTCGGCGGATATCGCCTTCAGGCGGTTCGCGATCGGCAGGAAGATGACGTTCGCCGAGCCGACACCCATCAGGGTCGCGATGAATGCGGCCGAGATCGAGGGCCCGAGCTCGGACGGCGCCGACAGGTTCTGAAGCACATGAACCAGGCCGAGGACCGTGCCGATGATCCCCATCGTTGGGGCGAAGCCGCCCGCCCTCTCAAAGGGACTGGCCGAGACCTCGTGCCTGGCGGCCATCCCGTCCACCTCCGCCTCGAGGATGGTGTTCACCATCTCCGGGTCGGTGCCGTCCACCACCAGCTGCAGGGCGTTGCGTGTGAACTTGTCCTCGATCTCGGGCAGAAGCGCGTCGAGGGCCAGGAGGCCCTCGCGGCGTGCCTTGTCCGCGAGGGAGACCAGCCTGTCCAGCTGGCCGCGCATGTCCGGCGGTTCAGCGGAGAAGACGAGCTTGTAGAGGCTGGGGACCCGCTTCATCGAGTCCATGCCGACGCTCGCGAGCGTCACACCCGCGGTGCCGCCGAGGATGATCATCAGCGCCGGGATGTTGATGAAAGAGGCCGGGCTGGTGCCGTCCATCATGGAACTTAGGAGAAGGGAGCCGAACGCGACGGCGATCCCTATGGCTGTTGCGGCCTTCATCGCATGCATACATCGGCCGGTGGGAAAAATCCTTCAGTCCTGCCGAGGAGAACTGCACGAACCGCTGCATGCGCCCGTCCTGCGGGCCGGGACCTACGTTGTTGTGTCCTCGACCGCCGACAGTCGCGGGCCGTCGCGGCGTGGCGTGCCCGGCGCCGGCGAGGCCTGACGGCGAAGATCTCCGCGGCGGCGCAGCGCATCGCTGAGCACGTCGGCGCGGTAGGCGTGAACCGCCGCCGCCACGTCCTCAGGGCTCTCCGCCACGACCACCTTCGCACCGGTCGCGAGCGCGATGACGGTGTCCGGCGTGGACTCGATCGTGACGATCATGTCCGGATTCAGTTGAAAGGGCTCGTCGCTGTGCCCGAGCCTGTTGAGCGTGATCACCTGTTACCCCCTTCATCGCAGCTTTGCCTTGAGGCGGGAGGGCGCATGAGCGCCCTCCCACCTCAGGCTCCTCGGAGCGTTCCTCTGCCGGCGATACCCCCTTTCACGTCTGTCGTTCGTCTCATGTCAAGTCCTGACCGCGGGCGTCCTAGTGCATCTGGATGAGTGACGCGAGCATTTCGTCCGCGGTGGTGATCGTGCGGGAGTTCGCCTGGTAGCCGCGCTCCGCGGTGATCATTTCCGTCATCTGGCTCGCGAGGTCCACGTTGGACATCTCGAGCTCGCCGCCGATGGTCGAGCCGAAGCCCGCCGTCGTGGGAGTGCCGACGACCGGCACGCCGCTGTTGGGGGTCTGGGCCCACAGGTTGCCGCCGACGCGTTCGAGGCCGGGTTCGTTCGAGAACGTCGCGAGCGAGATGTAGCCGGCGGTGACCCGCTTTTCATAGTTCGGCGATTCGGGGTTCTCGTCCGTGTAGGTGAGCGATCCGTCCTGTCCGATCGCCACGTTCGTGGAACCCTGCGGGATCCTGAGGTAGGTGTCTTCTTTGCCCGGGGCGTAGCTGGTGCCCGTTTCCCCTTCGGTCGCGACGGCATTGCGGCCGATCACGTATTCACCCGCGCTCGTGGTCAGAAAGCCGAGCGTGTTCGTCTGCAGGTTTCCTGCGCGCGTGTATTTCAGACCCGCCGGGATACCTGTTGTGTACGGTTCTTTGGCCGGGGGCGTGCCCGATCCGACCCTCAGGAAGCCGTTGCCCTCGATCGCGATGTCGAGCGGGTTGTTGGTGGTCTGGAAGGAACCCTCCGTCATCTCGTTGCGGGTGGATTCGATCTGGACACCGAGCCCGACCTGCACCGGGTTGGATCCTCCGTTCGTGCTGGTTGGGCCGGCCGCCGCGCGGCTGACCTGGGTCAGGGAGTCCGCGAACGTCATGCTCGAGGACTTGTAGCCCACCGTGTTGACGTTCGCGAGGTTGCCGGCGACATCGTTGAGCATCGCCTGATTTGCGTCGAGGCCGCTGATCGCGGCATACATTCCAGACATCATCGTTACTGCCCTTCCTTTCGCGGCCTCCTCTGCGAGGTCCAGCCGCCGTAGCCTCTAGGCGCCTTGCATCAAGCGATGACTGCGCTGTCGATGTTTGTGAACACGTTGTCCTTCATGTGCTGCGCACCCACAGCCGTTATCACGGTGCGGTTGCTGACAGACACCACGAATGCGGTGCCGTCGACAAGAACCAGGGAGTCGCGCGAGCCCTTGCTCGCGGCGCGTCCCACGCCGGCCGAGAGCCGGGAGAGCGTCGCGTCGTCCAGATCTATCCCGCGGCGCTGAACGCGGTCGAGCGCGTGCTTGGAGAACTGCAGCGACTGCGCCGCGCCGGCGCGGCTGAGCTCCTGGGCGAACGAAGCGCCGCCCGGAGCCGCCTGCGGCGCGGCGGCGCCGCGTGCGGGCGCCGGGGCGACGGGGGCCGTCGCACCCGCCGGCGGGATCAGTGCGGGATTCGGTACGGCGCTCAATGGACTTCCGTGACGCTGGAGATCTTCACGCCCGCCACCCCTTCGACGGTGACGGTGGTGCCGGTCGCCGTCGACTGAACACTTTCGACCTTGCCGGTGGCGGCGCCCGACGGGCCGTTGTATGAGACGGTGCGCCCGATCAGCTGCACGGCGCCGGAGAGCTCGTTCGCGTTGGCGAGGTTCGTGGTCTGCTCGACCTGCGTTATCTGGGCGAGCTCGCTCAGGAATTCGTTCGTGTTCGACGGCTGCAGCGGGTTCTGTGCCTGCAGCTGAGCGATCATGAGTTTCAGGAAGTCGTTCTGGCCCAGGACGGAGTTCGAGCCTTCGGGCGTGCTCGTGGCCGCCGTCGCGGCGGCGGTCGAGGAGGTGATTGCGGCGGTCATTTGATCGGTCCTTTCTCGGTTCAGGCGAGTACGTCTACAAGCTCGCCCTTGGCGGGGCCCTCCGGCCCCTGTTCGGTCTCGCTGATCGCCTCGGCGCCCCCGTCCTCCGAGGCCTGGCTCCCGCCGGATGTCCCGCGTGAGCCGCTCTGCATGCTCCCCTGCCCGGCGGCGCCCTGGCCGGACAGGCCGATGTCCAGGCTCAGAAGCGAGAGTCCGAGGCTGCTCAGCGCCCGCTGGAGCTCGGGGCGCCCCTGCGCGAGAGCCTGAGCGGCGGCGACTGTGCCGGCGGTCACCCTCGCCATCAGCCCCTGGCTGGTCTGAGAGAGGTGGATGCGGATGTCGCCCAGCTCGGCTGGGGCCAGTGCGATCCGCGCCTGGCTGGTACCCCGGCGCACGGACAGCTCGATCGTTCCGCGGATCGAATCGATCATGTCCTGCAGCGGGACGCCCTGGCTGGGCGCCGCCGCGGCAGCGGTCGGCGATGACGGAGATGCCGGCGCGGAGGAGAGGGGCTCCTGGGGCTCCGTGGCGGACGGCGCTGCGCTCGACGCAGCCGCGGGTGCACTGGAGGAGGAGACGCCGGTATGCGCCCGCGCGTCGGCCGCGTGGTGACCGGAGATGGACGCTGCTGAGGGCGCCGCTGCAGCGGGTCTTGCCGCCCGGCTCGGGGCGATCGCGGCGTCGTCCCGGCCCTTCGCAGGGGCTTCGCGCGTGCCCGAGGATGCGCCGGCGGCCGTCGCGGCCGCGGGAGCCTGGACCGAAACGGGTCGCGGACGGCCGGCCGAGCTCGAAGCTGATTCGGCGCTCGTGCGGGCTGAGGGGTCCTGCGGGTCCTGCTTCGCCTTGCCCGTGATCCCGACGGCCCGTGGCTCCGTTGCGGACGCGTGGAGATCGCTCTCGCCGACGCTGCGCGCTGGCGAAGCGGGGTCCTTCGGGTCCGCCGCCCCGGCGCCGGCGGCCACAGCTGCGCCCCTCTGGTCCGCTGCCGGCACCGAGCCATTCGGCTTGCCGCTCACGGTCGCCGTTGCGGCATCCTTGGCGCCCTCACGAGGTGAGCTCTTGCCGGTGTCGGGGGCGGGACCCGTGTGAGGCGCCTGCACGTGGGTCACAGCCGGGGTGCGGGCTTCGGTCAGGGATGCCGTGGGCGCGTTCTGGGCGAGCGGACTCGGCGGCGCGGGTTCTTCTTCGGCCGCGTGGCGTGCCGAGGATCCGGCGTGGTGTTCTTCGCCCTTGCTCTGGTGGCCTTCCGCAGGTGCGGTCCGGGCCCATTCTTCGGCGAGCGTGCTCTGGAAGGGTTCCCCTCCAGGCGGCGCCCCGGGCGGCCCGCCCGGCGGGGCGGGTCCCTGGCTTCTCGCCGGCGGGGCTCCCGGCAGGAGCATCGTGGAGGGCGGGGCGATCATGCCGCCACGCCGTAGCCGGTCGAGGTGGTTTCCGGGTGCGCCTGGCGCCAGGCCTGCGCGTAGCCGAGGACCTTCGTCACGTAGTCCTGGGTTTCTGCATACGGCGGGACCCCTCCGTACTGCTGGACGGCCCCTGGGCCGGCGTTGTAGGCCGCGAGCGCATCGGTCGTGTTGCCGCCGAACTGGGACATCAGGCCGCTGAGGTAGCGCGCGCCGCCTTCGATCGATTCGGCGGGGTTGAGCGGGTTGGCTACGCCCATCGATGCGGCGGTTCCCGGCATCAGCTGCGTGAGTCCCGCCGCACCGGCGCTGCTCTCGGAGCTGGGGTTGAAGTCTGACTCCTGCTGGATCAGGCCGTGGAGAACAGCTGGGTCGAGCCCGTAGCGCTGGGCGGACTGCGCGATCAGCGCTTCGTACTGGGAGGACTGCGCTTCGCCGGCGCCGGACGTGTAGCTGCTGGCGGTCGCGACCGGGGCCTGGGATGACGCGCTCGCCTGCGCGAGAGCGCTGGAGAAGCTGCCCGCGGAGGCCTGCGTGGCCGCGGCTGTGGAGGCCGGCGCGCCCTGGGCCTGTGCGATCAGCGACTGCAGTTCGCGCACGCGCGCCATCGCCGAGACCTCGTCCGCCGGCAGCGGCTGCGATGTGATCGCCTGCGTGCTCACGAGGCTCCATTGCGGTTGCGGACAGATGCGATCTCGTCGATCGCGATGCCCTCGAGTCGGGCCATCTCCCGCTCGTGTTCGCCGAGCCGGCGCTCACGCAGGCGCTTGAGCATCTCGTGCTCGCTCGCCGCGGTCACGAGCTGCGCGTCGCGCGCCCGCACCTCGGCTTCGCGGAAGTCGAGCTCTCGGGCACGCTGACCCCGCTGCTCCTCGGCACGCTCGAGGAATGCCTGCCGCGCCACGAGCTCGTGTGAGCTGATCGCGCCGCCGCTCGCGGCGCTGCGCTGATGTTCGTGGGCCTGCTCGAGGTGCTGCTCGGCGGCCAGCAACTGCTCCTGGACCGTCGAGCGCTCGGCGATCGCCTTTGCGAGGTCCTGCCGGGCGAGGCTCTCCCGGCGCTCGCGGACTGCGCGCACACGCTCCAGGCGAAAGCGAAAGACGGTCTGGGTCACCCTCCGTTTATCGGTCGGCTCACCCCGTTCTTTAGCCGCGGGCGCAGATTCCCCGCCCGCGGCGCCGCCCTACAGCGTGAGGCCGAGCGCGGGTATCGCCGGGGCGTGCAGGGCCGGGTCCGCGGCCTGCTGCTCGCCGGCCGGCGAAGAGTGGACCTCCTCGGCATCCGGGATGTCCTGCTCCGCGCCCCCCACGTGAAACGCGAGCGACGTCGCGAGCTCCATGAGCCGCGCGTCGGTCTCCAGGGGGTCGCTGCGCTCACCGACGGCCTGGCGCAGGAACCGCTCGATCTCGGCTCGGTGCGCGAGAGCGGTGTCGAGCGCCGGGTCGCTGCCGTGCTGATAGGCGCCGATGGCCACGAGGTCTTCCTTCTCCCGCAGCACCGCCAGCGCGGCCCGCAGCTGCTGGGCCGCCTGCTGAACGTCGGGGGAGACGATCTCGCCGACCAGCCGCGAGACGCTCTGCAGTACGTCGACGGCCGGGTAGTGCCCCGCATGCGCGAGGGCGCGCGTGAGGACGACGTGACCGTCGAGGATCGACCGGACCGAGTCTGCGACCGGCTCGTTCATGTCGTCTCCGTCCACGAGCACCGTGTACAGGCCGGTTATCGACCCCTTCGTGCTCGTCCCGGCCCGCTCCAGCAGGCGCGGCAGAAGCGCGAAGACGCTGGGCGTGTAGCCACGTGTCGCGGGCGGCTCCCCGATCGCCAGGCCGACCTCCCGCTGAGCCATCGCGAAACGCGTGACCGAGTCCATCATCAGCATCACGTCGTGGCCCTGATCACGGAAGTGCTCGGCGATGGTGGTGGCGGTGAAGGCAGCCTTGATCCTCACGAGCGCCGGCTGGTCGGAGGTCGCCACGACCACGACCGAACGCGATAGAGCGTCGCCCAGGTCGCGCTCGATGAACTCCCTCACCTCGCGGCCACGCTCGCCGACGAGTGCGATGACGTTCACGGTCGCGCTCGTCGATCTCGCGATCATGCCCAGCAGCGAGGACTTCCCCACCCCCGAGCCCGCGAAGATTCCCAGCCTCTGGCCCCTGCCGCAGGGAACCAGGCCATCAAGGGCACGGACACCGAGTCCGACGCGCTCGGTGATCCGCGGCCTCGTGAGGGCCGCGGGCGGGGCCGCAATCGTCGAGCGCGGCACGCCGAGCGGCGCCGGGCCACCGTCGTCGGGGGTTCCGAGACCGCTGACGATGCGCCCGAGAAGGTCATCGCCGACAGCCACCCGGAACGGGGCGCCAGTGGCCAGGACGCGGGTGCCCGGGCCGATGCCGTGCAGCTCCCCGAGGGGCATCAACAGCGTTCTGCCTTCGCGGAACCCGACCACCTCGGCCGATACCGGTGCACGGTTGCGGTCGGTTCCCACCATGCAGACCTCGCCGACCTCGGCCTGCAGGCCGGTGGCCTCGATGATCAGGCCGATGAGATTGCTGACAAAGCCGTGGCGGCGCGCCAGATCCGCCTCGTGAATCGCCTGCCCGGCCCTGGCCAGCAGCTTCCCGGGCGCGGAAGCGTCGCTCACAGGCCGTCCCCGCCGCCGCTCAGCTCGGTCGCGACCACCTCGCGGGCACGCTCGAGCTGCGTCTCGACGCCGGCGTCGATCTCGCCCTCGACGGTGTGGACGATTGCGCCTCCGGGAGGAACGCGCTGGTCGGGCTGCAGGTCGCCCAGCTCAAAGCCCTTCGCGCTGATCCGGCCCTCGCCCAGAGCGCCGAGAATGGTCTCCAGGTCGGTCGGGTTCACGAGCACCGCGAGCCCCCGCCGGTCGGTGACGCGCCGGAGCGCCCCCTGCACGACGTCAAGGACGGCCTCGGGTCGCGCCTGCAGGTTGCCCGCGAGGATCTTCCCCGCCAGCGCGAGCGCGAGGTCCACCGCGTCGCGCTCGACCGCGTCCGCGACCTGAGCCCGCAGCGCGCCGACGCCGCCGGCCGCCCCGCGCAGGGCAGCGATCGCGCCATCCATCTCGGCCAGCGCGTCCGCGCGACCCTGCGCGTGACCCTCGCCGTAGCCATGCGAGCGCGCCTGCTCGCGGATCTGCTCAGCCTCCTCGGCCGCGAGGGCGAGCGCCCTGGCTGCGGCGTCGCGCGGCGGCGGCTCGGACGGCTCGAGCTCCTGGAACTCGTAGCTGACGACAGCGTCAGACAACGTCATCGCCCTCGCCGTCCTCTGCGTCGCCGGCGGCGATCACGATCGTGCCGGCTTCCTCGAGTTTGCGGACCACCGCGACGACCCGGCTCTGGGCGTCGTCCACGTCACGCTTGCGCTGGGGCTGCTGGATCTCCATCTCCTCCTTGAGCATGGCCGCTCCGCGCTCGGACATGTTCTCGAGCACGACCGTCATCACGTCCTCGTCGGCTCCACGCAGGGCGAGCACCAGATCCTTCTGGTCGACCTCGCGGAGCACCTGCTGCACGGCGCGCGCGTCGAGCTTGGCGATGTCCTCGAAGACGAACAGCATCCCACGCACTTCCGCCGCGAGGTCCTGGTCGGATCCGGCGAGACTCTCGAGCACGTTGCGCTCGGTGGCGCGATCGGCGTGGTTGAGGATCCCGGCGAGCGCCTTCGCCCCGCCCGCAGAGGAGTAGACCTGCTCGCCGGCGCTGCCGAGTTTGTGGCGGATCACCTCCTCGACCTGCTGGATCACGCGAGTGCTTGCTTCGCCCATGCGGGCGATGCGCAGTGCGATCGGGGGCTGATCGTGCTCCGGCAGGTGGGCGAGCACATCGGCCGCAAGGCCCGCCGGCAGGCTCGCCAGCACGAGGGCCACCGTCTGGGCGGACTCGCCGCGCAGCAACGTCGCGACGCGCTCGGCCGGAACCCGCCGCAGGAACTCGAACGGCCGGCTCGGCGTGCCGGCCGTGAGGCGCCCGAGCACATCCGCGGCGCGCTCGGGGCCCAGCGCCCGTTCGATCACATCCCGCGCGAACTCGATCCCGCCGCTGACACCGCCCGCGGCACCGCCGGCGCTCTGGGCGAGCTCGCTGAATATCGACTCGGTCGTCTCGGCCCCGACGGATCGCAGCCGGGCCATCTCGGCCGACAGGCTCTCGATTTCCTCCTCGCCCATCTTCGCGAGCACGTTCGCTGCGCGCTCGGATCCGAGCGCCGCCATCAGGACCGCCGCCTTGCGGGCACCCGTTATCTGGTCGGGAGCATCCGGGAGCACCTCCGCGTGGCCGGGCGCCAGCGCGGGCAGCGGCGCCTGGGTGAGCGACTCCCCTGCCACCTTCGCTAGCCCTCCTGCATCCAGGTGCGCAGCTGCTGGGCGACCACCTCAGGGTCACTGTCGGCGAGCTGCTCGACCTGCCTGCGCAGCGGGTCACCGGAGTCGATGGTTCCGTTGCCGTTTCCGTTGCCGTTGCCGTTGGATGCGACCCCGGCCATCATCGGCGTGACCCTCACGGCCGTCTCGCGTTCGAGCTCTGACAGCCGCATCGGCGCATCGAGCTCGCGAAGCCAGACGGGCTCCTCGATCGCCTCGCTCTCGCGCTTGCGCAGCGAGCGGGTGGTGAAGAACAGGAACACGATCCCGCCTATCACCAGCAGCGCGTCCTTGGCGTAGGAGAGCATGTTCGTCGTCGAGCCGGCGGCTTCCGCTGTGGGCTTCGCGAAGGCGACCTGTCCGATCGAGATCGTGTCGCCGCGCTTGGTCTGGACCCCGGCGGCGTTTGTGATCGCTTCGCGTATAGCGGGGACCGCCGACGCGGGCACAGAGTGATCCAGGAGCACGGACACGTGCTGGCTTTCAACCGTCCCCGGTGCGATCGTGGAGTGGGTGACCGTCTTGTTCACCCCGAGCGTCGCGGTGGACGTTTCTTTCTTGTAGTTCGACTTCCCGCCGGCCGCGCCTGTGGTGGTGTTCAGGGTCGCGGTGCCGGTCGTGCCGGTGGTGCCCGCGCCGCTCCCGGTGAGCGTCTCGGTGTTCTTGCTCTGCTGCAGCGGCACGCCTTCCTTGCCGTAGACCAGCGATTCCTGCGTTGTCTGGTTGACGTTCATGTTCGCGTACACGAGGACCTGGGCCTTGCCCGGCCCCAGCGTCTGGGCGAGCATCGCGTCGAGGCTTGCAGCCGTGGCCTGGTCGTAGCGCTGCTCGGCTTCCTGGACGCTGGACCCGGAGCTGCCGGCGGACCCGCCCGCCGCAGGCCACAGCAGCTGACCGGAGGCGTCGGTGATCGTGACTTTGCTCAGCTGCAGACCCGGCACGCTCGAGGCGACGAGCTGTGCGATGCCCTTCACCGAGGCGGGGTCCAGCGACGTGGTACCGGACAGGAGCACCGCCGCAGAGGCCGCGCTTGAGGATTCCCCGAAGACCTGGTTCTGAGCACTCGGGACCACGAGCTCCACCTGCGCGCCCGACACACCCTGAACGCTGTCGATCGTCTCGGCGAGCTGGCCTTGGAGCGCACGCTGGTATGTCACCTGCTGCTGGAAGGTGCTTTCGCCGAGGTTCTGTTTTTCGAACAGGGAGAAGTCGGGCTGTGAGTTGCCGAGCTCGCCGGCGCCCGCGAGGGCCACGCGGGCACGCGCGGTCTCATTCGACTGGACCGCGATCGCCGTGCCGTTGTTCTGCAGTTCGTAGCTGATCCCGGCTGTGCTGAGGGTGCTGGTCATCTTCCCCGTCTGGGAGGGGTCAAGGCCGCTCGCCAGGGTGGAGTAGGTCGGCGCGGAGACCGTGTGCACGAACAGGTAGAGGAAGACGATCGCCGCTGCGGCGAACGCTCCGCCGATCAGCCATCCGCGCGGGGTGATTCTGGAGAGGAGCTGGGATACGGGCGGCATCTAGACCTGTGTCGCGAAGATGTTCTGGACCGCTTCGGTCGCCTTGGTTCGCAGCTGCGAGGCGAGGTCCATCGCCATCTGGGCGTCCTCGACCGTGACCACCGCGCTCTCGGGATCGGTGACCTTCCCGGTCGCAAGCGCCTGCGAGGCGCTGTTCGCGCTCTGCTGGGTCTGCTCGAGTGAGGAGATCGCCTGGGTCAGTTCGCTGCCAAACGAGCCGGAGGAGCCCGAGGCGGCTTCGCTGGAGCCCACCGTCGGTTCAGCGCCCACTCCGGCCGTGGCCTGGGTGGAGCTGGTGGCTGCTGTTGCCGAGCCGCCGAGCGACAGCTGGCCGGCTGCGCCTATCGGAGGGATGATCATTTGAGGATGCCGAGCGTGCTGGTGAACATCGACTTGGCGGTCTGCATCGCGGTCACGTCTGACTGGTAGGCCTGCTGCTCGGAGATGAGGTCGGTCATTTCCGTGACGGTGCTGATGTTCGGCATCTTCACGTAGCCCTGAGCGTCGGCTTCGGGGTTGCCCGGGTCGTAGACCTGCTGGTCGGGGGTGTTGTCGCTCACGATCCCCGCCACCTGGACGCCCCCCGCGGCCGGGGTGCTTTCGCTTTCGGATATCGCACCCGACAGGGCGCCCCCGAAACCACCCGGTTCGATCTGGCGCAGAGCCACGTCCTGCCGCTGATAGGGCTGGCCCGTCGCGGTTTTGGTCGTGTCGGCGTTGGCGAGGTTCTCGCTGGTGACGTCCATGCGCACGCGCTGGGCCGTCAGACCCGAGCCGGCGATTTCGATCGCGTCGAAGAGTCCCATCAGTTCAGGCCCATCGCGGCGCGCATGATGCTGTTGCGCGTATTGGCGATCTGCGTGAGCGCCTGGTAGTCCAGGCCGTTCTGGGCGACCTTTGCGTCTTCTTCATCGACGCTGATGGTGTTTCCGTTGGGACCTGCGACGGTGGGCACGGCTTCGGTCTGAAACTGGACCTGGTCCAGCGATTCGCCTTCGCTCACAGCACTCTGGAGCGTGGACTCGAAGTTGACTTCCTGCCGCACATAGCCCGGCGTTTCAGCGTTCGCGACATTGTTCGTCAGCGCGGTCTGGCGCTGCCAGGAGCCGCGCATAGCGGCCTCGAGCAGCTGCTGAGTGCCATCCACGAGAGCCATGGTGAGAAGGTTTGCCTTTCCGCCCTCCCTGGGCTTGAGACGACGCTCTCCCTGAGGTCGCTCGCTGTGGCCCTCATCGAGGGCCGCCCCCGTGATCGGCCGAACCGCTCGGACCTTTAGCGCTCTACGCGCTGCGGTTGATGTGCTTGAGGCCGCTGGGCAACGTGCCCGCGTAGCCGCTGGCGGCACGCGAGGCCTGCTTGGTCGCGGCGAGTTCGGCGAGCAGGGCGTCCCTGAGCCGGATCAGGTCTATGCGCGTTCGCTCGTGCATCAGCCTCGCGCGTTCGATCATCGGCGCCGCTGCGGGGGGCGGGGTCGGGGCAGCCCCGCAACCAGTTCCTCCCACCGCGCCGCCATCTCGGCCACGCCATCGACCTCTCCCCGGCCGGCGAGCTCGAGTTCCAGCTCCGCGTGTTCGGCGATCGCCTCATACCGGCGCAGCGAGATGTCCTGCGCAGGCATCTGTGTGCTCACCCGCGGCCGGCCTCCGCGGCGACCTGGCCCCAGGAGTCACGCAGTTCGCCGAGCAGGTCACTGACCTCCTCGAGCTTTTGCGGGTCCCGGCTCATCCTTGCCGCATTCAGGTGCGTGAGGCTGAACTGGTAGATGGCGTGAAGTTGGGCCGGAATCTGGCCCTGGCCCCTGTCCAGGATGCCGTCGAGGTACCCGATGATCAGTTCGGCTCGACGGAGCGACCCGTGAGATCGCTCGATGTCGCCGTCCTCCATCGCGATCGCCGCCTGGCGCAGGAATCGGCGGGCGCCGTCATAGAGCGCGACCACCAACTCCGCCGGCGTCGCTGAGAGGACCGCACCCTGCTTGTAGGCACTGGTCGAGAGGGCTCGGGTTGCCATGCGCCTATGTCATCGGCTCGGATGTGGCCGAGTTGAGCCCTGCAGCCCAACTCTCTGCGGGGAAGTCCCTACCGCGGCGGCCGGGGGCCTAGAGGCCGGACTTCGTGAGCGATTCGGCCTGGCTTGCGAGCCAGCTGCTCTGGGTGTCGTTCTGCGAGATGACGCCTTCGAGCGCTGCGTAGGTCTGGATCAGCGCTTTTTCGCGCATCGCCAGCACCTCGTTCATGTTGGTGATCTGCGAGGACAGGTTGGTGATCTCGGTGGCGTCACCGGTGACCCGCGCTTCCAGGGAGCCGCCCGGTGCAGCGGAGCCGTTGAGGGCCTTCTGCAGGTTCTGCGACCACTGCGTGAGCAGGTGCTGAACTTCGGTTGGGCTCGCGCGTACGGCTTCGGAGAGCTTGGTGGAGTTGACGGTGAGCTGGCCTTCGAGCGTGGCGGTGGAGGTACCCGCTGCTCCCGAAGCGGCGCCCGTGCTGATCCCGATCTCCGCCAGGCTCGACACTTCGCTTGACAGTCCCGCGATCGGTTCGTAGTTCGTCTGGCGCAGGCTGTTCAGAAGCCCGCCGAGTTCGAGGTCTCCGAAGAGGGTTCCGGTACCCCGTTCGGCCGCCGTCGTGGGTTTGGCCGGGGGCCTGGTCGAGAGCTCCTTCTGGATTTCTGCGACCGTCGAGTTGTACAGCTTCACAAACGCCTGAACCTGCGCTTCGATTGCGGCGGTACTGGCGCCCGGCGGCTCGACGTCCACCGTCACCGGCCCCGCGGAGGTCAGCGCCGTGAAGGTCAGGGTGACGCCCCCGATCGCGCTTGTAACCGTGTTGGACTGGGAGACACCGGCGACACCGTCGACGGTGTATTCGGCATTGCGCCCTTCGACGGCGCTTCCGGCAACTTCCGTCAGCGCGGCACCTTCCACCTTCACGAATTCGGCGCCGGTGTTGCCCGTCGTGCGGCTGGAGAGCACGATCGACCCGTTTTCGAGTGCCGCCGCGTAGAGCTTGGTCGCGCTCTTGGAGTTGATGGCGGCCGCGAGTTCCTTGGCCGTCTCGCCGGCCTTGAGTGCGACTTCCTGGCCTTCGATCGTGACCGTTTCCGCAGCGGTCGGGCTAGCGAACGTGAAGGTCCGCTGGGAGGCGGTCGCGAGCTGCGTGACTTCGACCTCGTGCCCGCCCACTACGGCTCCCAGTGTCGCGGTGGCCGCGATGCGGGCAGGTTCGCTCGAAGTCACGGACTGAGCGCTTTCGTACAGCGTCGGAAGGGCGAATTCGGACACCGACAGCGTCAGCTGCTGGAGGTTCGTCTGAATGTTCCTCAGGGCTTCCTGGTCGCCCTGGAGTTTTTCCTGGGTCTCGGTCATCCGGGTGACCGGCTCCCGTTCCGCACCCATCAACGCGGAGATGATCGCCGTGGTGTCCAGCCCGGAGGCCAGCCCCGTGATCGACAGCGGCGACCCGGCCGCGGAGTTGACGCTTAGCCCGCTGGTGGACATCTCGCCTGCTCCTACCCGGGGAGCCTTTCGCGCGCGATCTCACTCGCCGCGCCCGCCGTGATCTCCTCCGAGGAGCCCGCGGCGTCCTGCAGGGTTATACGGCTGGGCGCCCCGGCGCCGGCCGCGGAGAAGCTGAGGTGCACCCCTTCGGCCGCAAGCCGGTCGTGGAGGGATGCCGCGGCCGCCATCTCGTCCAGCAGTTCGGCGGGAGGCGCGTGGGTGTGCGCGTCGACCGCGATTCCTCGCTCGACCGCGTCGAGTTCGGCGGAGAAGCTGCGGATGTCACCCGACGGCATGATTGGCAGGGACATGGGGCTTGTCGATCCGGTGGCGCCCGGAACTGGCGTGATGGGCGAGCTCATATGGCGTTTTCTCCCTGAAAACGTGTGTACGCGGTCCGGTCCGTGGGCCGCCTCGCGTCTGGATTCGTTAAGGATGATCGACGTCCTGCCCAAAAACTTTAGGAGCCGGCCGCACTGACAGGACGGTTGCGCAGCCGTGGATCTCTCGCGCGCGCGTGAATGCGTGGCGCCGTCAATCGGCGGGGCGACCCGCAGAAGCCGCGCGGATACTTACCGGATGCTCTCCCAGGGGTTCGGGAGGCGCCTGCCGGGGGTCGTCGGCGCCTCCCTTGGCCAGGGCCAGCCGCAAAGATGGCACGACCGATAGAGGGGATACGTTCACGATCGCGAAAAGGCTTTCCGGATTCACCGCTGCACAGGTGCTCGGACGCGAGCAAGGTGCCACGACAAGCGGGCCATCCACCTGTCGGTTCCCTCGATCACAAGAGCAGGAGAATGGAAACCATCGGAAAGCGCGCAGTCAGGACGCCGGCGGCAGAGGTGCTGGCGACCTGGGAGGAGTACCAGCAGTCCGCAGATCCCCGCGTGCGAGACCGGCTGATCTTCATGTTCCTGCCCATGGTCAGGTACATCGTGTACCGGAAGGTCCGCGAGGTCCCCGCGCAGTGCGAGGTCGAGGACTTCCTCTCCTGCGGTCTCGAGGCGCTGATCCGGTCCATCGACCGCTATGACCCCAGCAAGGGCGCGACGCTCGAGCAGTACGCGTGGACCCGCATCCATGGAGCCGTCCTGGATGAGCTGCGCCGCCACGACTGGGCGCCCCGCTCGCTGCGCCGGGACGAGCGCGCGATCAATGGGGCGCGAGAGAGCTTCTTCTCGCTGCACGAACGCCAGCCGACCCGCGAGGAGCTCGCGGAGCTGGTCGGGATGAGCGCGGCCGAGCTGACCGAGCGGCTCGACCAGGTGGCGCTCGCCGAGGTCGGCTCGCTGAACAGGATCGTGCGCTCGGACGAGAGCGCGACGATCGAGCGCATCGACACGCTCGAGAGCTCCGACAGCGACAGCGACCCCGTCTCGAGTGCCGAGCGGGTCGAAGCCAAGGAGCGCTTCCGCGCCGCCTTCGCGAAGCTGAGCAGGCAGGAGCGCGAGGTGGCGGTCCTCCTCTACGTGGAGGGATGCACGCTGCGTGACATCGGCGATCGCATGGGCGTCTCGGAGAGCCGGATCTCGCAGATACACACCCAGCTTCGCCGCCGCCTCTACGAACAGCTCTCCGGGGAGCTCTCGCTCTTCAACGCCGTCGGCTGACGCCCTCCAGCTCAAGAATCACGGGCCGCGGCCGAACACCGGGAGCGTATGGATCTCGGTCTCTATGTAGCCGCCACCGGCATGGTCGCCGAGCAGACCCGTCAGGATCAGCTCTCCAACGACCTGGCAAACGCCTCCACCCCGGGCTACAAGCCCGACGAGGCGCCTCAGCACTCCTTCGGGCAGGTGCTGCTCGCCAGCACAGAGGGAGGCACGCCGGTCGGGACCTCCGTCGCGGGCGTGGCGCTCGGGCAGACGTACACGGACATGACGGGAGCGCCCATGCAGGAAACGGGCGAACCGCTCGACTTCGCGATCGCGGGCAACGGGTTCTTCGCCGTCCAGACCCAGCAGGGCGTCCGCTACACGCGCGACGGCCAGTTCACGGAGAATGCCCAGGGGATCCTGACCGACTCCGCCGGCAATGCCGTCCTGGACCAGGGCGGAGCGCAGATAAAGGTCGCCTCCGGCGGGACCGTCCCCGCCTCCGCAATCGGCGTCTTCGAAGTCCCTTCGGCGGCCAAGCAGGGCGAGAACCTCTTTGTGGGCACATCCAGCGGGAAAGCGGCCGGGAGCGTCCGCGCGGGTGCGCTTGAGGGCTCGGGTGTCGACGCAGCGAAGGTGATGGTCGAAATGATCAACTCCCTGCGCGACTTCCAGTCGGGCCAGCAGGCGATCCAGGCGATCGCACAGACGCTGCAGTCCGCATCGACGCAGGTCGCCTCGATCAATCCTTCTGCCTAGACGCAACGGACCGTGCGCGCCCCGTGGATTGCTCAAGTCCGCCCGGCGCCGGCCGATGACCCGATTGACGAAGTGACGAGCCAACCGGCTGGACCGCGAAGCGGAAGCCCGGCTCGAAGGCGACCACCAACATAGGAAGGGCCGATGCTAGAGGGCCTCTACTCCGCAGCAGCAGGCATGTCAGCCCAGCAGGAACAACTCGACGCGATCGGCAACGACCTCGCGAACCTGTCGACCAGCGGCTACAAGTCCGAGCGCGTCGCGTTCAGCGACCTGCTCTACAACCCGACCAACATCGCGCACACCGAAACGAGCGTCGGCTCCGGCGCGAGCGCGCAGGTGATCGGCCACAGCGAGACGCAGGGCGCGATCAAGCAGACCGGCAACCCCCTCGATCTCGCCATCGAAGGCGACGGCTACTTCCAGGTCAGCACGTCCGGAGGGCAGGTGGCCCTCACACGGGACGGCGCCTTCTCCACCGACGCGACCGGAACGCTCGTGAACGGCGAGGGCAACCGTCTTTCCCCGCCGGTCAAACTGCCCGCCGGCGTCGCCCTGAGCGAAGTCTCGATCTCCACAGACGGCACCGTCCTCGCGCGAGGGAAGAAGGTCGGTCAGATAGCCCTTGTGACCGTCACCTCCCCGTCCGGAATGCTCGACGCCGGCAACGGCGAGCTCTCGCCCACCGCGGCGAGCGGGGCCGTCCATGCCGCGGCGGGACGCATCCACCAGGGGGCGCTGGAGGAATCGAACGTCGACATCGCCAAGGAGATGTCTCAGATGGTCAGCACCCAGCGCAATTTCCAGCTCGCCAGCAATGCAATCCAGACGGAGAGCCAGATGATGTCGATCGCAAACCAACTGCGGCCATGAGCATCGCCGGGGCCACAGGAGCGAACTCGGCCGTCCAGCTTCCGGTGGTCAACCAGGCGACCGAGCCCTCGTGGGTGCGGCGCGGGTCAGCTGAGACCCAGCGCGACTACGCCGCGGCACTCGCCTTCGAACGCACCCTTGTCGAACAGCTCTCAAAGTCCCTCACGCCCTCCGCAGAAGAAGGCGAAGAAGGCGGCGAAGAAGGGGGCTCCGGGACCATGGGCGCCGGGCAGAGCCAGCTCTCCGCGATGCTCCCGCAGGCGTTCTCGAGCTCGATCATGAACTCAGGCGGCCTCGGCCTCGCCGCCGAGCTGACCCGCGGCCTCCAGGGCACCGGCGTCGCCGGCACGACTGTCCCGGCGGCGTCCACGAGCCCGGCCGTCTCATCCGAACCGGCCGCCTCCGCCAGCGGCGGCACCGCGGCCCCCGTGGAGGCCGCGTGAGCCCCGCTGCCCTGGCAGTACAGGAGTCCCAGCCCCAGGACCGCGCCCTGTCGGCGGAGGTGCTCGCCCACCTCGACGCGCAGATCCACTCGGCCCGAAGCCTGCTCGCTGTCGTGCTCGAGCAGGGCGCGGCGATACGCGCCCGGGATGTGAGCACGGTGGTGCGGACGGCCGGGATCCTGCGCGGGGAGATGGGACGCCGCCAGCTCCTTGAGGAGGAGCGCAGCCGACTGCTCGCCCGCAGCGGAGCGAGGCTCGGAATCGCCGCCGAGACGGTGACCCTCGGCATGCTGTGCACGCTGATGGACCGTCCGTCGGCGGACCTCGCGAGTGCGCGCAGCGCCGAGCTCAAGGGGCTTCTGCACGAGATCCAGCGCGAACACGCCTGCAACCGGGCGCTGATGCAGATCGAGCTCGGCTTTCTCGACCACCTGATGGGAATCCTCGCCATGGACGGCGTGAGCGGCTATGACACGCGGGGCGGCGCCCGGGCGATCACCCAGCCTCGCCCACACGGCAGCCTGCACACCCTGGATCTCCACGCCTGACGCCATGACGATCCCCACGCTCCAGGGACTCCAGACCGCGCTCAGCGGGCTCATGGCCGAGCAGCAGGCCATGGACATCGCCGGCAACAACGTCGCCAACGCCAACACCGAAGGCTACAGCCGCGAGCGCGCGGTCCTCTCACCCAACACGCCGATCGACATCGCCGCGCTCTCCCCGCTCACCGGCCAGGGCGCACAGCTCGGCACCGGGGTCGGGGTCGAAACCTACGAACGCGTGCGCAACATCTACCTGGACTCCCAGTACAGGACGCAGAACACCGCGCTGAGCGGCGCCTCGACACAGTCCGAAGAGCTCCAGCAGGCCCAGGCCGCCCTCAATGAACCGTCCAGCGCGGGCCTGGCGAGCCAGATGTCGGCCTTCTGGAGCTCGTGGAGCAGCCTCTCGGATGCGCCCACCAGCGAAGCGGCGAAGGAGGCGGTCGTCGCGACGGGTCAGCAGCTCGCCGGCTCGCTGAACCAGCTGAGCGCCCAGCTCAGCACTATCGCCGCGCAGGCGGGCCAGCAGTACGCGTCCCTGACCGGGGAAAACGGGCCGGTGATGGACTACGCAAGCCAGATCGCCCAGCTCAACGGGCAGATCAAGCTCGCTGAACAGGCCGGGCAGAAGCCGAGCGCGATGCTCGACCGGCGCGACCTGCTGCTGGACAAGCTCTCCTCCCTGGCGAAGGTGAGCGTGACCCAGCAGCCCGACGGCACCGACACGGTCAGCTTCGGCAATGCGGCCAAGCCGCTCGTGGAAGGCACGAAGGTCAACTGGCCGCAGACGCTGACCTCGGCCGCCGGAGGGCAACTGGGCACGCTGCTGGGCCTCACCGAACCGGGGGGAGCGCTGACCGGCTATCAGGCGGCCCTCGATGCGGTCGCGAGCAACCTCGCGACGACGGTGAACGCGCTGCACACCTCGACCCCGTTTTTTACCGGCACGACCGCCGCGACGATTGCTGTCGCAGTGACCCCCTCGCAGGTTCAGACATCCTCGACAGGCACGCCGGGCGGCAACGACGTCGCGATCGCGATCGCCGGCCTGCGTGGCGGCGCCGCCGACCAGGGCTGGTCCGCCCTTGTGGGGCAGGTAGGAGGGACCGTCGCCGCCGCGAAAGACGAACAGGCCAACCTTCAGGCGATCGTCGGAGCCATCAGCGGTCAGCGCCAGAGCGTCTCCGGCGTATCGGTGGATGAAGAAATGACGAACATGATCAGCTTCCAGCGCGGCTACCAGGCATCGGCCCGCACGCTCACCGTCATGGACGAAATGCTCGAAACGGTGATCGAGCACACCGGCAAGGCGGGGCTGTAGGCATGACCAACCGCATAACCAGTGAGATGATGTCCCAGACGCTGCTCGGGAACATGAACAACGCGCTCTCCGGGCTTCAGCGGACCTCCAGCGAACTCTCCTCGGGCAAGAAGATCCAGGAGCCGTCGGATAATCCCTACGGCGCCAGCAGGATCGACGAACTGCAGAGCCAGCTCGACGGGCTGGCCTCGTACGCCACGAACGTCCAGGAAGGCACCTCCTGGGAGAACACCGCGACCGGCGCGATGTCGAATATGAGCCAGGTGCTCCAGCGGGTGCGTGAGCTGGTCGTGCAGGCTGCGAACGGAACCAACAACCAGGGTAACCTGAACTCGATCGCCGCCGAGGTCGAACAGCTGACCGAAGCGGTCAAGCAGGACGCCAACACCCAGTATGCGGGCCAGTACGTGTTCGCCGGCACGACTACGACCACCGCGCCGTACCTGCAGGGCGAAAGCGACACCTACCAGGGCAACTCGGGCACCATCGCCCGGGCGATCGGGCCCGGCTCCTCCGTGACGGTCAACACGAACATCTCGACGCTCCTGGGCAACGGGGCCGAATCCGGCGACGGCAAGCTGCTGGACACGCTGCGGACCGTCGCTCTGGACCTGAGGGCGGGGGCGACCGAAGCCCTGACGGCGACGGGACTCACGAAACTCGACGCGAACATGGAAACCCTGAGCCAGCTGCAGGCGACGGCCGGCAGCGTCACGGACCAGCTCCAGGTCGCGGGAACAAGGATCGAAGGCCTGCAAGGATCGATTGCGACGAGCCTCTCGGCCGTCCAGGACACGAACATCGCGGAAGCGACGATCGCCTACTCCAACGAGCAGGCCGCCTACACCGCAGCCCTGAAGTCCGGGGCGATGATCATCCAAGAATCGCTCCTGAACTTCCTGAAATAGCCACCGAGAGGACAGCCGCCATGCCAGTCACATTCGAGAGCATCCGATTCGGAACGCTCGAGGTCGAGCAGCAGGACGTGATCGAGTTCCCCCTCGGCCTGATCGGCCTCGGCGGCCTGCGCTACACGCTGATCGACCGCAACCCCGGTACCGGCTTCCTGTGGCTGCACTCCCTCGAGGATCCCGCGCTCGCCCTGCCGGTCGTCGATCCGATGCAGTTCTTCCAGGACTTCGCGCTCGCGATCGCGGACGTCGACATCGAGCGCACCGGCATCGAGGACCCCTCGCAGGCCGCGATCTACGTGACGGTCCGCGCCACCCCGGACCCGCTCGACATCACCGCCAACCTCCGCGCCCCGCTCCTGATCAGCGAGGGCCGCGGCTTCCAGGTCATCAACACCATCAGCGACGCATCACTGCAGGCGCCCCTGTTCTCGATCACCGCCGAGCAGAGGCCGGAGCCGTCCCACAGCGTCGACGCCGCCTAGCGAGGCGCTCCCCGGCCGGGCAGCCGGCGAGGCAGGGTCCGGGGTCCGCCCCGTCTTGCTTCATAATCGAAGGCGATGCTGATCCTGACGCGTCGTCCCGGAGAGCGCGTCGTCATCGGCGACGAGATACTCGTGACCGTGATGGCGGTCAGCGGCCACACGGTGCGGCTCGGCATCGAGGCGCCGCAGGGCATACCGATCTACCGCGAGGAGATCTGGCTCGCCGTGATGGAGGAGAACCGCGCCGCCGCCGCCGCCGCACCCGACACCCTGCCGCCCCTGCCTAACGAGCCTGCCGGCGACGCTCCCGGCAAGGACTCGCCCGCAGCGGGGTCAGATGCCGGCGGGGACGCACCGGCAGTAGATTCTTGATCCGGGCGGCGTGGCCCTATAGACTCCCCGAGTCGTCCGGGGGGGACCCGGCGGCAGCGGAAGTGCGCCTCGTGGGCGAGGCGGATCGGGCTGGCACGGATGATTCCGCCCCCAGCACCCGGTCATCTCTCCTTTCGACGGCCAGCCGCAGTTCATTCGAGGGAGGAGAGCAGCAGTATGCAGACAGAACGAAGGGTCCATAAGCGCACGGCGCTCGGAACGCGCCTTGCCTTTGCCCTCGTCCTCGTGGTCGCGGCACTCGCCGCGTCGGCCACGAGCGCGATGGCAAAGAAGCCCGTCAACTGGGTCGCGATCGTCACCCAGGGCACGATCCCGACTGAAGGGGTGCCGCTCAACACGCATTACTTCAGCACCATCCAGGGTGCCGTCAACGCGGCGCCCGAAGGCGGCTGGATCATGATCGAGGAAGGCATCTACAAAGAAGAAGTCAAGGTCACCACACCCAACCTGCACCTTCGCGGGATGGACCGCAACAAAGTCATCCTCGACGGCACCGGTATCCGCCACGAAGGCAGGGATGCCAACGGCATCGAAGTCGACCAGGCGAACAACGTCTGGATCGAAAACATGACGGCCCGCAACTTCGACCGCGAAAAAGAAGAAGGCGGCGGCGGCAACGACTTCTGGTGGAACGGCGGCACGGACTCCAACAAAGTCGGCGCCAAAGGCTGGTGGGGCAAGTACCTGACCGCCTATGACACGGGCCTGAACGGCGGCTACGGCATCTTCACCCAGAACGAGACCGAAGGCGAATGGGACCACATCTACTCATCCGGCTTCAACGACTCCGGCATCTACATCGGTGCCTGCCAGGAATGCCGTGCCAAGGTCGACCACGCGACCATTGAAAACAACGCGGTCGGCTACTCGGGCTCCAACTCGGGCGGCACCCTCGTGATCGAAAACTCGACCTTCGCGCACAACTCCGACGGGATCGTGCCGAACGGGGAAAACCCGGGTGATGGACCTCCCGGCAGCAACGGTCAGTGCAAACGACGCAACTACAAGAACCCGATCAAAGGCAAACGTCCGAACCCGACGCCGCACATCCGCAACACCGAAATCGCACGCTGCGAGATCTTCCGTAAAAACCTGATCACCGAAAACAACAACCTCACGGTGCCCGCGAACGGCTCGACCGCCAAGGCGCCTTACGGAGCTGGAGTCCAGCTTCCGGGCGTTGCCGGCGTGGAAGTCACGGAAAACGTGATCACCAAGAACCCGTCGGACGGCATCATGGCGTTCGAATACCCGAACCCGTTCGACGAGCAAGCCATCGAGGAAGGCGCCAGCGGCCTCCAGAAATTCGAAGAAGAACACGGTTACCCGATCATCTTCTTCCAGCTGACCGGTGACAAGTTCACGAAGAACACCTTCGCCGAAAACGGCGAAGGCAAGGAATTCGAGGGAGACCTCTTCATGTTCGGCGGGATCTTCTCGCCCAACAAGAAATGGCAGTCGATCAACAACTGCGTCGGCGTGGGCGCGGAAGCGAACACGTTCACCGCACCGACGTTCCCCGCGCAGAGCAAGCTGGAAACGACGTACAGCTGCGCCAACTCGCACACGCCCAACCCCGATGTCGGTGGGCTGGGTCTGTACTACCTCCTGGAAAACCAGGAAGTCTCCGAAAAAGGCCGGACGCCCGTTGGGCAGCCGGCCCCGCCGGAACAGGAAACGATGCCGAACGCCTGTGAAGGCGCTCCGCAGAGCCCGCTGTGCCCGACGAACGAACCGTACGCTCGCTCGCACAAGCGGACCAAGGCATAGGGCTCAGCAAGAGGCCTAGTGCGACGGTTGACGCCGCTCCCTCCGGGGGGCGGCGTCGCCGGTTAAGGGGCGGCCGCGAGCGCCCGGAAACGCTCGCCCCGCTCTTCGAAGTTCACGTAGTGGTCATAGCTCGGGGCCGCCGGCGAGAGCAGGATCACCGCGCCCGGGCCGGCGATCGCGCGGGCCCGCCGCACAGCGTCAGCGAGGTCCGCCGCCTCGACTGCACGCTCGTCCGCGAGGCCCGCTGCCCTGCACGCCTCCACGAGGCTCGGGCCTGTGCTCGGGACTCCGATCACCGCGGCGCCCATCCGCGCCAGCATGTCCGCGAGCCCGCGGTGATCCTGGCCTCTGTCCTGGCCTCCGGCGATCAGCACGACCTCCCGTCCCGCAAAGCTCGCAAGCGCCGCGATCGCCGACTCGGGGGTGGTGGAGATGCTGTCGTTGACCCACGTGCGCCCGTCCCCCTCGAACACGGGCTCGAGCCGGTGCGGAAGCGGCCGGAAGCCCTCGAGCGCGTCCGGCAGCGCCGGCGCCCGGATGCCGATTGCCTCCAGCGCCGTCAGCGCGCCGCAAAGGTTCAGGGCGTTGTGCTCGCCCGCGATCGCGAGGTCCGCCGTGCTCATCACCGGGCTCCCGCCGCGCAGGATCTCCCCGTCGTCGACGTCCCAGGCCGCGGGAACGCCGTAGAGCAGGGGCTCGAGCCCCCGCGTGGCCGAGAGGAGCTCGCGGTCGCGTCCGTTCACGACCACCGACTCCACCCCGGGCAGGCCCAGGATGCGGAGCTTCTCCTGCCGGTAGGCCTGCTCGGAGCCGTGCCAGTCCGTGTGCTCCCGGTAGAGGTTGGTCAGCAGCACCACCTGAGGCCCGCTCTGCAGGTCGGCTATTTGGTAGCTGGAGAGCTCGATGACCGTGACCCGCGCAGGTTCCTCGTCGAGCAGATCAAGCGCCGGCGCACCGATGTTGCCCGCCAGATGCGCGCTCGCGCCCGCGGCGAGAGCCAGGTGGTGCGTCAGCGCCGCCGTCGTGCTCTTGCCCTTGGTCCCCGTGATCCCGATCACGCCCGTGCCGCCGTTCTCCTGCAGCCACAGGGAGGTCGCGGTGGTCACCGGCACACCGCCCTCCAGTACGCGCTCGAGCTCGGGCCTGTGGATCGAGACGCCCGGTGAGCGGACCAGGACATCGCAGCCCAGCAGGGCGCCCGCAGCATCCTCGGCGCCGACGATCAGCGCGTCCGGGGCGTGCAGCGTCAGGCGTGCGTCCCCGGGCGCAGGGCCGTCGAACGCCGCCACCGCGATCGAGGCGCTCGGCAGGCGGCGCGCGACCTGGGTCGCGAAGGAGCGGATCTCGCGCCCGGCGCCCCAGACGCCGATCCGCGCGCCTTCAAGCTCCGAGAACCGCACGCACCTGCCCCATCAGGACCTCGGGCACGGCATGCTCGTCGGACAGCGCCAGCACCGCGGCGGGGTCCCCGAGATCTTCGGGAGCACCGTCGAGCACGCCTGAGACGAGACCTTGCACGACGGCGTGCGAGCTCCATCTCTCGTCAGCCGCGAGCAGCCGGATCGCGGCGACGCTCTCCTGCTCCTCGCCGACGCACTCGAACGGCTTGTGCCCGCCGGTTGCCGTGAGCAGGGCGAATCCCGGGAGCTGGCCGGGGTCCGCGAGCAGGTCGCGCCCGAAGATCTCGCGCAGGTGCGCCGGCGAGCTGAAGGGCGCCAGGGCCAGGAACACAAAGCGGCACTTCGGGCAGTCACAGCACCAGGACGCGGCGCGAAGCGCGGGGTCGATCCTGAAGATCGCATTGCAGCTCGTGAAGGCGGCGTGGTAGCGCTCCATGCGCGAGAACGCCCTCGCGATCGCTAGCTCGGACGCCGGCCGCAGGACCGAGAACAGGGCGGGCCCGCCGGCCTCCTGCGCGGCGGCGCTGAGCAGCAGCTCAGCTCGCAGGCTCTTGCTGAACTGGTGGTTGACATCGACGCCGTCCCAGCTGACGTTTCCGCTCGAGGCCGAGCGCTCGTTCGCCATCGCGACCGCGTCAAAGCCGTTCAGCGCTGCCGTGAGCATTGCCACGCAGGACACGATCGCCGTGATCGGGACATGGCCGTTGAGCGCCCCGGCGCGGTTCAGGGCTCCGAGGTCCTCATCCAGCGTGCGCAGGGCCAGCAGGCGCGGAAGCTGCGCCGCGGCGACCGTGCGCGCGATCGGCGGCGCGTCCCCCACCGAGAAGAGCGACGTCTGCAGGCCCGCGCGGCGGACGATCTCCAGCGCGACGGCCGAGTCCTTGCCTCCCCCGACCGGGACGAGCACCCTCTCGATCTCGCCCGTGCGCGGCTGGGAGGCAGCCTCCTCGTGCGAGACCGCGCCGGCGAACCGGGGCCTCGGAAGGCCCGGCAACCGGTTGGTGTAGGCGAACTCGCCCAGGCCCTCGGAGTAGAGGGCCTGCAGGAGCCGGGCCGCCGCGGGCCCGGGGCCCTCATCCTGGAAGCTGACGGTGGGCGGCGCGGCCGTCTTGTAGTAGCTGACGCCGGCAACCCAGTGCAGCAGCGCGAGCAGCGGAGCGACACGCTCACGCGCCGGCGCGCTCAGCGGCCCGCTCACCGGCAGCTGGAAGCGCTCGACAAACGAGATCTCCCCATCGAGCGCGTAGCTGAGCGTGACGAGCCCATCCGGATCGAGCTCGCGCGATAGAAAGCGGAAGTCCGAGAACGCGCTCGGGTCGAAGGTCGCTGTTGGGTGCTTGGCGCCTGCTGGCATCGGCTCAGCCTAGAACTCCTCCCGGCGCGCCATGGAGTCGATCGGTCTCCGCGCGCGCCGGGCGAGACCCCCTAGTCGTCGGCGGTGACGCTCTCGAGCAGGTGGCTGAAGCGCTCGCGCGAGGCCTCGCGCCGCCTGGGCAGGTATTCGCTTGGAACCCCGTCCGACGGTGCCTCATAGCGCCCGATGACCTGCCTGGCGACGCTCTGGCGATGCACCTCGTCCGGGCCATCGTAGATGCGCGCAGCCCGAGCGAACCTGTACATCTGCTCGAGCGGGAGATCTGTGGAGTAGCCGAGGGAGCCGTGCAGCTGCAGCGCACGGTCCACGACGTCGTGCAGGACCTTTGCCCCGTAGAACTTGATCAGGGAGATGTCCGTCCTGGCCGCGCGTGCGCCCTGCGTGTCCATGACCCACGCCGCGTGGAGGGTCATCAGCCGCGCCGCCTGCATCTCGGCCGCGCTGTCGGCGATCCAGTTCTGCACGGTCTGCTTGTCCGCGAGGACCGAGCCGTGCGCCTCTCGGTAGGTGGCGCGCTCGCACATCATGTCGAAGGCCCGCCGCGCGACCCCGAGCCAGCGCATGCAATGGTGGATGCGGCCGGGGCCCAGGCGGTGCTGGGCCAGGACGAATCCCTCTCCCTCGCCTCCGAGGAGCGCGTCCGCGCCGACCCGCACGCCCTCGTAGCGGATCTCAGAGTGGCCCCCGTAGGCGCCGAAGTGCTCCCACGGGTGCTCCATGGTCGGGACATCCCGGACGATCTCCACCCCGGGCGTGTCGACCGGGACGATGAACATCGAGGCCCGCTGTGACGGTCGTGCGTCGGGGTTGCTCACCGCCATCACGATCAGGAAGTCGGCGATGGAGCCGTTGGATGAGAACCACTTGTGGCCGTCGATGACCCAGCCGTCGCCGTCGCGCACGGCGCGGGTCTTCAGCTGTGTGGGATCCGATCCCGGCGTGCCCGGCTCGGTCATGCTGAAGGCGCTTCGCAGGTCGCCGGCCAGCAGCGGGTACAGCCAGCGATCCTTCTGCTCGGGGGTGCCGGACAGCGCGAGGATCTCGGAGTTGCCCGAGTCCGGGGCGGCATTGCCGAAGGCGAGCGGGGCGATCGGCGACGTGCCGAGGATCTCGTGCATCAGGCCGAGGCGCACCTGGCCCATGCCCTGGCCGCCGAGCTCCGGCGGCAGGTGCGTCGCCCACAGACCGCGGTCCTTGACCCGCTCCTGCAGCGGCGCCATCGCCGCGCTCAGGCCTTCGAGCCCGAGCTCGTTCCAGATCGACTCCAGCGGCCAGATCTCGGTGCGGACGAACTCGCTCATCCAGTCGAGCTGCTCCTGGAAGTCGGGGTCGGTGGAGAAGTCCCAGCTCATGGCGTCGGGTCCTTTCGGTCGGGCGGTCGGGACGGGGTCACCATCAAGACTATGCGCAACACGCGCCCCCCGAGCACCGCGGGCCGCGCGGGAGGCGCCCTATGCCGGTGCCCGCTCGCGAGCGGCGAGCGGCATCGAGGAGAGGGCGGCGGCCAGCAACGCCGCGCAGGCGGACAGATAGAAGACCGACGGGTAGCCCGCGATCGAGGCTGTGACCCCCGCCAGCGGGGCCCCGAGCCCCACTCCGACATCGAAGAAGGCGGTGAAGGCGCCCATCGCCGAGCCGCGGTGCTCCTCGCTGACGTTGCCGACGACCATCAGCGCCAGCGACGGGAACAGCATCGCGAATCCCAGCCCCACGACTACCGCGCCCGCCAGCGCCATCGCCAGCGAGGTCGCCGAGGCGATGACGATGAGCCCGGCCGTCTCCATGAGGGAGGCAATGGTTGCGATGCGCCTGGCACCCATCCTGTCCGGCAGATGGCTGAGCACCAGCCGGCTCGCGAATACGGCCACCGCGAACGCCGTGAACACCGACGCGCCGCCGCCGATGCCGCGAGCGCGCAGGTGGAGCACCACGAAGCCAGCGAGCGCGGCGTAGCCGACGTTGGCGAGCGCGAGCGCGGCGCCGGGTCGCCGGGCGGCGCGCGGCAGCCACGGGCCTGCCTTCACGCGGGCCGCCACTTCGCGGCGGGGCTCGGGCAACCGCGTCGCGATCATGGCTCCGATCAGCGGCAGCACGGCCGTGAGCACCCAGACCGCGCTGTAGCCCGCTCCGGACCGCAACAGCTCGCCCGCGACGGGCCCGAGCGAGAGGCCGCCCCACACGGCGAGGCCGAACAGGCCCAGCGCCAGGCCCCGGCGGTGAGGGGGAGCGAGGTCAACGGTCCAGGTGGCTCCGGCGGTGTACACCGACCCCTCGCCGGCACCGACCATCAGGCGGGCGAGGATGAGCGTCGGGACGCTGTCGGCGAGCAGATACAGCGCTCCGCCCGCGGCCATCGCCAGGGACCCCGCCACGAGCACCACGCGGCGTCCTCGCCGGTCCGCCTGACGGCCCGCGATCGGCCGGCAGATGACCGATGTCGCAGCGAATGCGCCGATCACTATCCCGACCGCGAGGTCCGTCGAGTGCAGCGGGCCGCGGACATACGCCGGCAGCACCGGCAGCGACGCCCCGATTGAGATGAACGCCAGCAGGGCCGCGATGAAGAGGCCGGCGGAGGCCGCCGTGCTGAACTCGCGGCCCGGGGCCGGTGAGACCCCCGGGCCGGGGTCATGGGGTGGGCGTGTGCCGTCCGGCCGCGCCGCTTTGCGCGCCGGCCGCGGAAGCACCGCGCCGGCAGCCGGCCGCCCCTCCTGCACCGCTACTGCGGTGCCCCGGCCTTGCGAGCGGCCTTGTGCGCGCGCTTGGCGGCCTGGTAGTCAGCCAGCGCCTGCGCGGAGTCGACGTCCCCGAGCGTCGCGTGGTCAGGAAGCAGTCCCTTGGCGGCCTTGACCTTGAAGCGCTTCGCGAGCACGGAGCCGAGAGAGGTGACCTTCATGTCCCCGAACCCCGGCAGCTCACTCAGGTTCGAGCGCAGCTGATCGGTGTCCTTGGCATCGGTCCACACCCGAGCGGCATCTCCGTCGTAGCGGTCCTGGATGTGCACGGCCAGGTCGTGTACACGCTTTGCCATCGCCCCCGGATAGCGGTGGAGAGCGGGTTTCTCCCTGAAGATGGGCTCCAGGTCGGCGGCGGCGATCGCGCCGGGGGCCAGCGTCCCCAGACGTTCGCGGAGCACCAGCGGTCCCGAGAATGCCTTCTGCACGCTGACCTGCTGGTCGAGGGCGAACCCGATCAGCAGCGCCATCGGATCCGTCGCAATCAGCCTGTTGGCCTCTTCCGAGTCGGTGTAGTGAAGCGTCGCGGGCACGGCCCAATCGTATCCGCGAAAGCGCGTTAGGCCGGCTTCAGTCTCTCCGCGGGCATGATCAGGACCGAGCACGGGCCCTCGTGCACGAACCGGGCGCTGACGGAGCCGAGCACTGCCAGTCCGCGCGGCCTGCGGCTACCCATCACCACCAGCGATGCATCCTCTGCGGCCGCGACCTCGGCAATCGCGGCGCGCGGGTGCCCGGAGGTGATCAGCGGCTCGGCGGAGCCCAGCAGCCTGGCCTGCTCGTGCACCCGCCGCACGCGGGCGGTCGACCGGGCGCCCGCGGCGTGCACGATGCGGGCCTCCGCGCCGATGGCGGTGGCGAGGCGTCCGGCCAGCGCGACGAGATGGTCGGAAGCTTTGTGTCCGTCGCTTGCGACGAGTATCCGCCGGCCGAAGCTCTCGGTTGGCGCGGGACGCGCAATCAGCATCGGGGTGGTGAAGGAGCCGAGAGCCGCGTCGGCGACCCCGCGGACGAACCGGCTTCCGATCACGGACGTCGGCGGGGCTCCCAGAGCAAGCAGGTCGCGCCCGTCGGCCCAGCCGAGGATGACCGTCGGCGGTGCCCCGTCAGGATCGACCTCGACGACGGAGGAGACGCCGGCGTCGCGCGCGACCTTCACGGCCATGTCGGTGATCTCCTTCGCGCGGGCAGGCCCGATCGCGGGCGAGCGGTGCTCGCCTCCGGAGTGGAACGCGGTGGCCGTCAGAAGGGTCAGCTGACCGGTCGAACCGGCCATCGCTGCGGCCTGCTCGACCGCGGCAAGGCTCTCGGGTGTTCCGTCGATCGCGCACAGCGCATCGGAGAACGGCGACGGCCCGGACCGCGGCGGTGCCCCTCCCCTGCTCGCGCTCTCCCCTGAGCTTGCATGCGGCATGCGCACAAGCTAACCGAGCGCTGGGGCGCGCGATCAGGGTCTGACCGACGACCTCTACGCAGAAGTCCGCAACCGGCCCCCCGGTCGAGGGCTCCCGCTCAGTCGGTGTGGACCGTGTAGATGGCCGGCACAAGGTGCTCGGTGCGCTTGGGCGGCCGCAGGTAGGTGCGCTGCTGGCGCGGGGGGAGCTTGCGTTTGCGGACGTTGTCGACATGCTCGTAGGGCACCAGCGAGAGGAGGTGGCTCATGAGATTCAGGCGCGCTGTCCGCTTGTCGTCGGCCTCGACCACGTACCAGGGAGACTCGTCTGTATCCGTGTAGGCGAACATGCGGTCCTTGGCTTCGGCGTAGTCGACCCAGCGAGCCCTTGCCTGCAGGTCCGCCGGGCTGAACTTCCAGCGCTTGCGCGGGTCTGACAGGCGCTTCTTGAAGCGCCGCTCCTGCTCGTCGTCGCTGACCGAAAGCCAGTACTTGATCAGCATGATGCCGTCGTTCTGCAGGGCGCGCTCATACTCCGGGCAGAAGCGCAGGAACTCTTCGTACTGCTCGTCCGTGCAGTAGCCGAGCACGTGCTCCACACCGGCGCGGTTGTACCAGCTGCGGTTGAACAGGACCATCTCGCCGGCGGCCGGCAGATGCGCGGTGTAACGCTGGAAATGCCATTGCGTCTGCTCGCGGTCGTTCGGCGCGGGCAGCGCCACGACGCGGCAGGTGCGCGGGTTCAGGTAGGAGATGATGCGCTTGATCACCCCGTCCTTGCCTGCGGTGTCGCGGCCCTCGAAGATCACGACGACCCGCTTCTTGTTGGCCACGATCCACTCCTGCATGCGGACCAGCTCGGTCTGCAGCCGCAGGAGCTCCTTCTCGTACTGCCGCTCGGTCAGGTCCATCCGCCGCACGTTAGAGGTTGGCGCGGAGAGAGGCGCGCCAGCTCGTTCAGATCGGGCACGGGCTTCGTATCCTTCCTCCACCGGAACGAGCCACCGTGAGCACCACCGGCGAGCTGCTGCAGAACGCCTGCGAGGTGGTCTGACGGAGCGTCAGGCCGTGACGGCGGCGGCGGCCTGCTCCAGGCCCTCGGCCGCGCGCTCGCCGACGAAGTCGACGTCCTCGGTGGTGCAGATCAGTGGCGGCGACAGCGCGACGCCCTTGTGCACCGGACGCACGAGCAGCCCCGCCTCACGGCAGGCCAGCTGCCAGCGCTGAACGAAGCCCGGGTCGCGCTCGAGGACCTCATCGGTTAGTTCGACAGCGGCCATGAAGCCGAGCCCCGCCCTGACATCGGCGACGACATCGTGAGAGGCGAGCGGCGCCAGAGCCCGCGCGAGCGGCTCCTCGAGATCGCGGCCCCGGCGGATGATGTCCTCGTCGCGGTAGATGTCGAGCGCCGCATTTGCGGCGGCCGCGCATGAGGGATGGCCCGAATAGGTCTGTCCATGGCGCAGCATCGGCGCTCCCGGCTGGCCGGTCCAGAACGGCTCGGCGACGTGGGGCGCGACCATCAGGGCCCCCAGCGGAAGCGTGCCTCCGGTCACGCCCTTGGCCAGCGTGATCATGTCCGGCTTGACCGGCCAGCGGTCGATCCCCATCCAGTGCCCCAGCCTGCCGAAGCCGCAGATCACGCAGTCGGCGACGAACAGGACGCCGTAGCGGGCGCAGATCTCTGCGACCTGCTCGATGTAGCCATCCGGAGGCAGCCAGACGCCGCCGGCGCCGATCACGGGCTCGCAGAAGAACGCCGCCACCCCCTCCGGCCCGATCCGCAGGATCTCCGCCTCCAGGGCGCCGGCGTCGTCGTGGGGCACATGGGAGGTGCCGGCCACGATCGTCCCGAAGCCGGCCGAGTTCGCGGGTATGCCGCCCACACTCGTTCCTATCCCGTGGGTCCCGTGGTAGCCGTGGGCGCGGCCGATCAGGTGAAGCCGGTCGGGTTCGCCGCGGTGGAAGAAGTAGCTGCGCGCGATCTTGGCAGCGCCCTCGATCATGTCGCCGCCGCCCGAGCCGAGAAAGACGCGGCTGCCGGGCACGGGCGCGAGCTCGGACAGGCGCTCGGCGAGCGCCAGCGCCGGTTCGTTCGCGAAGTCTCCGAAGATGCTGTAGGCGTCGAGCGAGCGCAGCTGGCGCGTCACGGCCTCAGCGATCTCGGGCCGGCCATGGCCGAGGTTCGAGTACCAGAGCCCGGCGGTGCCGTCGAGGTAGCGCCGGCCCGCGTCGTCCCAGACCCAAACGCCCTCGCCGCGCACGAGCACGAAACGGTTGCCCTCGACGCCTCCCATGTCGGCGAACGGATGCCACAGCGGGTTGGGGGAAGCGCTCACCCTGACCCCTCGAGTTTCGATCTCTCTCCCATAGGACTCAGCATAGAAACCCGCACGGCCATGATCGACCGCTGGCGCTCATCGGCCGCCCTCCTCGGCCGGGAGCTCGGGCGGAGCCGAGCGGTAGGAGGCGGGGGTCGCCGAGAGGCGGATCGGGTTGCGTGTCAGCCGCACCGAGCCCCCGTCGCGGCGCGGGACGTCCACCACCGGCTCAAGGCCGATGTCCGTCGCGAGCCCGAAGGCCGCCGCGATGTCGTTCACCTGTCCCGCCGGCACGCGGGCCCGCGAGAGCAGGCCAACCCACTCTGTAACCGGGCGCGAGGCGAGGCGCTCCTCGAGGATCGACCGCAGGCGTGTCCGGTTGGCCACGCGGGCGGCGTTCTGCGCGAACGACGGATCGTCGGCGAGCTCGGGACACCCGAGCACCTGCGTGAGAGCGCGGAACTGCCTGTCGTTGCCCACGGCGACGACGAGGTGGCCGTCAGCTGCCCGCATCAGCTCATAGGGCGCGATACTGGGATGGGCGTTGCCCATCCTGGCCGCCACGTGGCCGGCGAGCGTGAACGCGGAGCCCTGATTGACGAGCGCCGCCAGGAGGCTGGAGAGCAGGTCCACCTCGACGAGCTGTCCCTCTCCCGTCCTCTCCCTGTGACGCACGGCGGCAAGCACGCCCACCGCCGCGAACAGGCCGCAGATCACGTCGACGAGCGCCACGCCCACCTTCTGGGGGTCGCCGTCGCTCTCGCCTGTGATGCTCATCAGGCCGCCCAGCGCCTGCACGAGCAGGTCATAGCCGGGCATGGCCGCCCCGGCCGGCGTGGACCCGAAGCCCGTGATGGAGCAGTAGACCAGCCCCGGATTCGCCGCCCGCAGCTCCCGGAAGCCGAGACCCAGTCCGTCCATGACGCCGGGGCGGAAGTTCTCCACCAGGACGTCGGCTCCGGCGCACAGCTCCCGAGCACTGCGCAGTCCCGCCTCCGAGGCGAGGTCGAGCGCAACCGAGTCCTTGTTCCGGTTGACCGACTGGAAGTAGGTGGCCATGCCGCGCTCGTCCCACGGCGGACCCCAGGCGCGGGTGTCGTCCCCGCTTCCGGGCCGCTCGACCTTGATCACGCTCGCACCGAGGTCGGCCAGGACCATCGTCGCCAGCGGCCCGGCCAGGACGCGGGAGAAGTCGACGATCCGGAGGTCCTCAAGCGCCTGGGCCATCGCGGCGAAGCTATCAGCAACCGCAGCTCCGACGGCCGGCCCGCCGCCCGTGGAGGGGCCCCGGCTGCAATAGGATTCCGTGCGGTTTCGCTCGGAATCTCTCAACGACCGGGGGGTCATGTGGAAGAGAAGCGCGACGGCGGTTGGGCGGCGGATCGCTGGCACGTGATCGCCGCCTACGGGCTGGTGTGTGCTGCGACCCAGGTCCTGTGGCTCAGCTACGCGCGCGATCACCACCTCCACCGCCAAGCACTACGGCGTCTCCGTAGGCGCCGTCGGGTGGCTCGCGGAGATCTTCCCGCTGCTGTACGTGGCGCTGGCGATCCCCGCGGGGATCCTGCTCGACCGATGGTTCAGGCCGTCTCTGGCCGCCGGCGGAGCGCTCGTCGCGGCCGGAGGCCTCGTTCGCCTCGGCGGCCAGACGTTCGCGTGGGCGCTCGCCGGCCAGACGCTGGTGGCCGTCGCCCAGCCGGTGGTCCTGAGCGCCGTCAGCAAGCTCGCGGGCGAGTACCTGCCGGCCCACGAGCGGGCGAACGGGATCGCGATCGGCTCGGCCGGAAGCTTTGCGGGCATGGTGCTCGCGCTCATCCTCGGGCCGACCGTCGGAGGCGGCGGGCACATCGAAAGGCTGCTCGTCGTAGAGGCCGTCCTCGCAACGATCCCTGCCGTGATGCTGCTCGTGGCGCTCCGCAAAGCCGGGGTTCCGAGCTCTGAGCACGCGGCCATCGAGGGCAGCGCAGCGCGCGCCCTCTGGAACCTGCCACCGATCCGCTACCTGTGCGGGCTGGTGTTCGTCGGCTTCGGGATCTTCGTCGCGCTCGCGACGTGGCTGCAGACGCTGCTGCAGCCCGCCGGTGTATCCGAAGCCGAGGCCGGAGCGCTGCTGGTCGGCATGGTCATCGCCGGCCTGGTCGGCTGTGCGGTCATTCCCGCGCGGGTCGCGCGCCGCAACTCGGAGCGGAGCTTCATGCAGATCGCCGTCCTGGTCTCCTGCCTCGGCTGCGTGGTGCTGGGCGTGGCGCCGTGGCTGGGGCACAGGCCTGGCGATAGCGGTGATGGGCGTCGTGCTGCTGCCCGCGCTGCCGGTGATCCTGACCCGGGCGGAGCAGCTCGCGGGAGGCCTCGCCGGGACCGCCGGCGCGATCGTGTGGATGGCCGGGAACCTCGGCGGGCTGGTCGTGGCCCTGATCGTGCAGGTCCTGGTCCACGAGCCGCTCGCGGCCTTCCTGGCGATGGCCGCGGTCTCGCTGCTCGGGCTGCCGCTGGCAGCTCGGCTCGCGCCCGCAAGGACGCTCGCCGCGAGCGGCTCGGCTGCGCCCGCGACGGACGGCTGAGCAGGCGCGCGCCGCTCAGGACGGTCGTGCCCGCCGCCGGGCGAGCAGATCCTGGTCGGCGCGGTGGATGATGCTTTCGGCCGAGTCCTCGTCGCGCAGCCGTGCGAAGCCGACCGTTACCGACGCGGGAGGCACCGAGGAGGCCAGATGCCGCGATACCTCCTCGAATCGGCGCTGGACGTCCGAGAGGTCGGCCTGCGGGAGCACGCACACGAACTCGTCGCCGCCGAAGCGCATGATCAGGTCGTAGGAGCGCAGGTTCGCCCGCAGGGAATCTGCGACGGCGACGAGGAGGCGGTCTCCCGCGAGATGTCCCTGCGTGTCATTCATGCGCTTGAGCCCGTCGACGTCGACGAAGGCGACGACCAGGTGCTCCGGCCCGCGGCGAGAGCGTGCCATCTCCCGATGCAGCTGTGCCAGACCTGCACCCCGCCTGCGGACGCCTGTCAGCTCGTCCACCTCGGAGGCGGCGCGGTCCGCCGGCGGCCTGTGCGCGGTCGCGCGCGGCCTCAAGCCGGTGGCGCATCGACTCCGCCCGTTCCGCCGCCGCCCACCCCGGATGCCCATTTACCGTCATCGGCTCGAGCTGCGGCGCGGACGGGCGGCCGGGCCGCTGGACCCCCCGGTGCGGCTGGCGCTGTTGCCGAGCGCCAGCCTTCGCGCGTGCGTCCGCATGGAACGAGATCGCGTCGAGCAGGTCGCGCGCGAGGATCCTCGGCGATATGCCCTTGCGCCGGTAGGAGACCGCTCCCGCGCAGATGATCTCGCGGACCACCGCATCGGATTCGTCCACCGACAGCACGACCACCGCGGTCTTCGGGGCGACGTAGGCCAGACCGCGGACCGCGCGCAGTCCGCCGCCCTTGGGCATGTCCAGGTCGATCAGCGCAACGTCCGGCTGCTCGGCGCGAGCGAGCTCTATCGCCTCCTCCGCGTCGCATGCAGCGCCAACGAGCTCGAACGCGTCCGAAAGCGAGAGATTCAGCGTGGAGCGAACGACCGGGTCATCGTCCGCGATCAGCAGCCGAGAGCGCCGGCCTCCGTTGGACTCCAGGCGCGTCGAGCTGCGTGACTGTGAGGTGTCGGCGCTCACCGGTGCACCACGCCCACCATGGACCGGAGACCCGTGTCGGCGTCCCGCGCCGGCCTCATCGCCGGGCTCCTTGTCAGAACGAGCAGCGAACAACACGCACGCCGCTCGAGGTAGTCGGATGTGTTGCCGAGCATCACGCGGCGTATCGGCCCATACCCACGCGACCCGACGAGCAGGATGTCGACCTTGGAGCCGAAGGCCGCGAGCTCCTCGCCGACCAGGCCGTAGGCGACGTGGCCCTCGACGCCCGGCAGCCGGTCCATGTGCTCCCCCGCCTCGCGCAGCATCACGTCGACCGGCTCATCGGCGGCGAGGGGAATGAACGCCGAGGAGTCTTCGCCCATCACCGGGACCACCTCCATCGCGCTCACCGCCGCCCCGCTGGACGCCGCGATCTCGCGCGCCATCGAGAGCGCGGCCTCGCTCTCGCGCGAGCGGTTGTAGGCGACCCCGACGCGCTGCAGGCGGCCGGCGTCGCGCCCGTAGCCCGCGGACGCGATCGCCACCGGACAGGGCGCGCCGTTGAGCGCTGCGCGCGTGTCGTCCCCGAGCATCGCCCGTCCGGCGCCCGCCCTGCCACAGGAACCGACTACGAGCAGATCCGAGTCGAGCTCCTCGGCGAGCACGTGCAGGCCGCCCCCCGCGCTGGTCGCCGACACGGACAGGAGCTCGGCATCGACGTCGGCGTGCATGCGCTCGCGCGAGAGCATCCTGAGCGACTCGGCGCGGGAGCCCTGGGGTGCCGCGCCAGAACCCATCGGGTCCACATGCGCGAGCGTCAGCCTGCCGCGGCGGCTCACCAGGCTGCCGGCGAGCGCGATCGCATCACGCCCGCAGCGACTCCCGTCCACGCCTATCAGTACGTTCAGGAAAATCCCCAAGCCTCCTTGGTCGGCGTCGAGACGCACGCTAGGACAGTGCGCCAGAGGCGCCATCCGCGTGTTCCCCCGGGTACCTGCCGGGGGTCGCTACGGACATGCTCGGAATGCCTACGCGAGCCGATGGAGCAACTCCTCGTGCACTTCGCCGTAGTCGAGCTCGATCCGGTCCACGAGTGCGCCCGCACCGACCAGCGAGCCGCCGGCGGCCTGGTGCTCCAGCACGGCACAGAGCTGCCCCATGCTCTTCGCCGCGAGCATGGCCACACCGCCCCTGATCATGTGCGCGAAGTGCCGGGCTTGCTCGGCGTTCCCCCGGTTCACGGCGAGGCGCAGCTCCCCAATGAGCTCGGGTGTGTGCCCCGCGAACTGCTCGATGAGCTCCATCCGTTCCCCGCGCTGCGGGAAGTCGGAGCGCAGCCGCCTGACGCCTTCGGGGTCGAGCACCCCTGCGCCCGCGTCCTCCGGCGGGGCCGCATGTGCCTCCCCGCGGACCGCTTCCGAACCCTCACGCTCCGCCCACGGGACGGCCCGCAGCAGGGCGCCGACGAGCGAGCCCGCCGAGAACGGCTTCGAGACATAGTCGTCCATGCCGGCCGCGAGACAGCGTTCACGATCCTCCTTCATCGCATGCGCGGTCAGTGCGATGATCGGCGTGTGGCGTCCGGCCACCTCCCGCCTGCGTATCTCACCGGTGGCGTCGTAGCCGTCGAGCCCGGGCATCTGACAATCCATCAGGATCGCGTCGTAGTCACCGCCGGCGGCGCGCGTGACGGCGTCGCGCCCGTTGTCCGCGACGTCAACGTGCCAGCCGCGGCGTTCGAGCAGGCGAACGGTCACGAGCTGATTGGTCGGATCGTCCTCGGCGAGCAGCACGTGGTTCCCGCTCCGGCCGGCCGGCGGGGCAGCCTCGCTCTCGCCCGCGGCCGCCGAGAGGGTGTGCGCGAGCGAGAGCGCCAGCTGCGAGCGGCTGGCCGCCGTCGTCAGGAAGCCGTTTGCCCGGGCCGCGCCACTTGCAGCGTGCGTCACCGGTGCAGAGGTGAGGACGATTACCCCCGGCGAGCCGAGCTCCGGCTGGGAGCGGCTCTCACCGGCCAGCTCGAGCCCATCCATCCCGGCGATCGAGAGGTCGGCGAGCACGAGCCTGTAGGGGTCTCCGCGGGAGGCGGCCGAGCGCAGCTCCGCCAGCGCCTGCTCACCGCTCTCGACAGCGGTGAAGCGCATCTGGAAGGAGGCGAGCTGGCGTTCGGTGATCGCACGCGTCATCTCGACGGCGTCCACCACGAGCGCATGGACGCCCGCAAGCTCGGCCACCGCCCGCTCGACGGCGTGGGCCTCCTCGCACGGCACCGTGAACCAGAAGCGGCTCCCCTCGCCGGGCGTGCTCTCAAAGTCGATGGTGCCGCCCATCAGCTCCACCAGCTGGCGGGCGATCGTCAATCCGAGGCCGCTGCCGCCGTTGCGGCGCGACATCGAGCTGTCGCCCTGGGCGAACGGCTCGAACGGCTGCACTCCCGGCGCGATGCCGGCGCCCGTGTCCCTGACCTCAAAGCGCAGCATCCCCGGATCGCCGTCCTGCAGGGCCAACTCGGCGACGACGTGTCCCGAGTCGGTGAACTTGACCGCGTTGCCCATCAGATTCACCAGCACCTGGCACACGCGCCCGCCGTCGGCACACGCGACGGCCGGCACCGAACGATCGACGTCGCAGCGGACCTCCAGGCCCTTGCGCTCCGCGATGCCCGCGACCGTCGCGCGCGCCTGATCAAGCACCGCAGAAGGTTCGAAGTCCTCCGCATCCAGCACCAGACGGCCCGCCTCGATCTTGGAGAAGTCAAGGATGTCGTCGATCACTCCCATCAGGGCGCTGCCCGAGCTGCGAATACCCGCGACGTAGTCGCGCTGCTCGGCGCTCAGCTCGGTTTCGGCGAGTAGTTCGCCCAGCCCGATTACCCCATTGAGGGGCGTGCGAATCTCGTGGCTCATGTTCGCCACGAACTCCGACTTCAGGCGCGAGGCCTCAACCGCCTGCTGGTGAGCGAACTCGAGGGCATCCTCCATCCGCTTTCGTGCCTGGATGTCGATGAACTGCGCCACCGCAAGCGCGGGCGGGGCATTCTCCGCGGGGGACGGGACGCTGAACAGCGACATGCTGAACAGGAACCACAGCGCTCGCCCGGATGCGTCGAGAAGACGCACCTCGGCCCGGTAGGTGTAGCTGCGCCTCTCGCGCATCGCGCTCAGCCCGATGTCGAACTGGGCGCCCTCCTGCGGATGCATCAGCGCCCCCACGCGAAAGTCGAGCAACTCCTCGCGGGTGTATCCGGTCGATTCACACAGTGCGCGGTTCACGCGCAGGAAGCTCCCGGCATCTCCGCAGAGCGCGATCAGCGCGCTGCCGAACGGCGCATCCTCGAACGCGCACCGGAACTGCTCCTCGGCGGCGCGCTGCGAGCGGAGATGCTTGGCGTCCAGCAGCTGTGTCCGCACGACGGACGCAAGGCGGCCGAGATGCTGCTTGCTGACGAAGTCGGCTGCGCCGGCCCTGATCGCGGCCGCCGCGACCTCCTCGCCGATGGCGCCCGACACGAGGATGAGGGGCGCGCGGCAGGCGCTCCGCGACAGCGCGCCGAGGGCGGCGAACGAATCGAACAGGGGCATCACGTGGTCGCAGAGCACGACGTCCCAGGTGCCGTGGGAGAGCGCGAGCTCCATCTCCTCGGCTTCCTGGACCCGCTGCCAGCGCACCTCGTATCCGGCGTCCTCCAGCATCATCACCGCGAGCTGCGCATCGTCCTGGGAGTCCTCGACGATCAGAACGGAGAGTGGCTCATCCACCATCAGCACCACCGAACCGCGAAAAGGCATCCGCGTACCTGCGCCGCATAGCCTGGGCGTGATCTCCGACCGGTGGAAATCGCATCTCGGCTAAGGATTGCGCGGTCATTGGGCCCCTGGCATCGGCCGTCACTGGGGACGATGCGGCAGTAGTGAGGCCCGGCACGGGCAGGGCCACTACGGTTCCCGCCGGCCACCCGGCGGCGTAGTTTCGTTGCTCGGGCGTCGATACGGAGGATGAAATGACGGTCGGGCCGACGCGCCACCCCCCGGAGCGCCACGACGGGCCGGCCGGCATGAGGAGCCCGGAGAGCCGCGCGCCACAGCAGCCCGCACCGCGGGCCGATTCTGCGGGCGCCCGGGACGATCGCGACCCGCGTGAGAGACGGTGGCGTCTGCGCCTCTACGTCGCCGGCAACGCCCCCAGGTCGGTCCGAGCCGCGGCAAGGCTGCGGAGCATCTGTGAGAAGCACATGGCCGGAAGCCACGAGATCGAGGTCATCGACCTGATGGAGGACCCCAGGCTCGCCCGGGAGGACCAGGTCTTCGCGATTCCGGCAGTTGTGCGCCTTCACCCCGCGCCGAGGCGCACGATCACCGGGGACCTCCCCGATCTGACGGCGGCCGATCTCGGCGCGGGCACGATTCGCACTCTGGCCTCAGAGCAACAGGAGTCCTCGGCGGGGATCCGCGGTCGCATGGAGCAGGCCGAGGGCGCCCTGCTCGCCCTCCGCGCGGGCCACGTCGACGCGCTGCTGATTCAGGGTCCGCGCGGCGAGCGGCTCGTAACTCTCGAGGCCGCCGACCACCCCTACCGGGCTCTCGTGTCATCCATGCCCGAGGGCGCGGCGAGCCTCTCCTGCGACCATGTCGTCCTGTACGCGAACGAGACGCTCGCGAGGATGCTCGCCGTGAGCGTCGGTGACCTCGTCGGCGAGCAGTTCGAGCGCTTCCTTGCGCCCGCCGGGGCCATCGAGTTCGAAACCGTGCTCCGGGCCGCCGCACGGGGACCCGCGCACTGCGAGCTGCAGGTCACCAGGGCCGACGGCAGCGCGTTCCCGGCGCGCGTGTCGCTCGCCCCGCTGCCGCCCGCCGCCGACTCGATGAGGGCCCTGGTGCTCAGCGACCTCTCCGAGAGGACACAGCACGAACGCGACGAGCGCACGCTCGAGCAGGTCGCGCTCGCGATCGGCACCGCCGGTGGGATCGCGCCCGCCCTGCAGGCAGTCCTGCGCGTCGTCTGCTCGAAACTGGGCTGGCCACAGGGCGAAGCGTGGCTCGGCGAAGAGGACGACGCGGGTTTCGAGTGCGTGGTGAGGCACGGGCGCGCCCCGCCCCGCGCTTGGGCGGAGCCCGTGTCGCGGGTACACGAGGACATCGCCCGGGTCCTGGGATCAAGGCGCCCTGCCTGGAGCACATCGCCGGCAGGAGGCACCGTCTCGCTGCGGACCGTCTCCATACCCGCGGTCGTGGACGGGGAGGTCGTGTGCGTGCTGAGGTTCCTCGCCCCGGCGAGCCCCACGCGCGAGGACGAGCGCGCCGCGCGGCTCGTCTTCGCGGCCGCCCGCCAGCTCGCGAGCTTCATCGGCCGGCGAAGGACCGAGACGAAGCTCGCGGCGACCAGCGGCGTGCTGCGGCACGCGGAGGCGATCAGCGGGCTGGGCGGGTGGGAATACGACGCGACCGAGGACCGGCACAACTGGACGGAGCAGGTGTACCGGATCTTCGGGCTCGATCCGGCCACCCACGACGCGGGCGATCTCGCGGCCACGCTCTCGCTGTTCGAGCCGGACAGCGCCGCGACCCTCGGCGCGGCCTTCTCACGAGCTGTCCACGCGGGCGAGCCGTATGACCTTGAGCTCGCCATCGTCCGCGCCGACGGCCGCCGTGCCTGGGTGCGGGCCGTGGGGCAGCCCGCCTTTCGTGCCGGGCGCGTCAGCGGCGTCAGGGGCTTCGTCGCGGACGTCACCGACCTGAACGAGGCGAGGGAGCTCGTGCTCAGAGCGAACGCCGAGCTCGAGCAGAGGGTCGCCGCCCGGACTGCGGAGCTGCACTACGCCAACCGGGAGCTCGAGGCGTTCAGCTACTCCGTCTCCCACGACCTGCGTGCGCCGCTGCGCGCCGTGGACGGCTTCTCCCACGCCCTCGAGCGCCGGTTCGGTGACGGGCTGGGAGAGGAGGGCGGCGACATGATCGCCCGGATCGTGGCCGGTGTGACAAAGATGGGTGCGCTGATAGACGCGATGCTCGCGTTGTCGCGGCTGTCAAGCTGCGATCTGCGCCGGGAGACCGTCGACCTCGCGTCGCTCGCCCGGGACATCGTGCAGGACCTGCGGGCGGCGGAGCCCGAGCGGGAGGTGGACATCAGTCTCGACGCGAGCATGCCGGTGCGGGGTGACCCCGAGCTGCTGCGAACGGTGCTCGCGAACCTGCTCGGCAATGCGTGGAAGTTCACCCGCGCGACCGACCGGGCACGGATCGAAATGACGGGGACGGGCGCGAACGGGCGCGAGTTCGTGGTCCGCGACAACGGGGCGGGCTTTGACATGGCCTACGCGGATCACCTGTTCCGGCCGTTCAGGCGACTGCACCGCGACGAGGAGTTCCCCGGAACCGGCATCGGCCTGGTGACCGTTCAGCGAATCATCAACCGCCACGGCGGCACGATCCGCGGCGAGGGCAGCGTCGGGGAGGGAGCGGCCTTCTACTTCGACGTCGGCGCTGAGTGAGCGCGACGGGTTCGGGTCGCCGCTTTCTGCGCGCCCGCTGCATGCGCCGGGGTGGGCGCGTAGAAGACGTTCGCAGGCAGGGTCCCGAACTTGGTCGTGTCCAGGGCGATCAGCTGGCCGAGCGTGACCTTGTAGGAGATCCCGTATTCATGTTCGATCAATTCCAGCTCAGGGTCGTTGGCGTAGAAGAAGCGGTCGCCGTCGCGAAGGGCTTCGAACTGCTTGCGCCAGAGCGCGAGCTGAAGTTCGCCGAACTCGCTGCCATCCACATGCGGTTCGGAGATCATCCCGACGTAGGGGTCCATGCTTTCCACTGAGCCGTAGATCGCCTTCAGCCGCGCGGCGAGCGTCGATCGGCGGGTCCCGTAGACGGCTCGTTCGCCAGAGCCCGGCGCGATCGTTTCGCCGTAATAGTTCTTCAGGGACGTGAATTCGAGGATGCGCGGATCATCGATGGGGTCCGTTTTGGAGACTTCGGCCGGGAATGCTTCGGTGGACTCCCCCGTCACCTGGGTGAACGTGGTCTTGGGGGCGAGTCCGACGGATGCGCGCAGCACGTTGTAGGCGGGCATGCCCGCGTCCCGGGCGCGCTGCAGGTCGATCGCGCCGAGGTCCTCGACAACGCTGAAGCAGCCGGATTTGGACGGTTCGGCGAAGCATTCCGCTGGTTCGGTGCCCTCCCCGGGGATGTCGAACAGGACGCTGCGCAGGGCATCGTCGAACTGCTCGTCGTTCTTGTAGCCGGGTTCGTCGGAGAGGCCCGCCAGGAGGGGGCCGAGCCCGACCTTGGGCACCAGCGACGGGTTGAAGAACATCGCGTTCTGAGGGATGTTGAGTTCGATCTCGGCGGGCTTGCTCGCGGGCACCGGCGTGACTTCCACGCCCAGCGCCTTGAGGGCGGCGATGTGCGCGGCGTTGTAATAGGAGGCGCGGACCTGAAGACGCTCCTGGCCGTTCACCATCGAGTGCGCCCGGTAGGCGATCACGGCGAATTCGTCGGTGAGCTCGGGGTCGACGCTGGCGTCGTAGCCTTCGTATGGCTTCAGGCTCACGCCGAGAGCGGGGAGGAATTCGTTGTACGTGATGTACTGCTCCTCCGCCGCGACCACGCGGCGGGCTATCTGGAACTTTTCTTCCTGGCTCAGCGAGGACGGCAGTTTGGCGACGATGCGGTTGTGCTCACGCGCGAGCAGCGTCGTGACGCCTGTCAGCTCGGCGTTCTCGTTCGCGCGCACGTCGCCTGCGACCACGGCGTTCTGCGGTTCGGACGCTAGCGCGCCTTCCGTCACCATCGACGGTGAGTTTTCCGGCGCGTGGCGCTGCGTGGCGAGGGGCAGATATTTGTGGGGCAGCAGCAGTTCGGCGCCCTGCTTGGCCGGGTTGCCGATGTCGGGGCCCTTGCGCAGCCATTCCAGTCGCTTCTGCGTGTTGCCGTAGACCGCAGCCGCGTCGATGTAGGAGCCCATCGTGTTGATCTGCTGGCGAGGGTTGCTCGGGCTGGTCCCCGTTCCGGGCGCGACCGCGTCGCGGCTGAACGGTATGTAGCCGAGCGTGTCGCTGAAGCTCTCGAGCGGGTCAGAGGAGTTGAAGGGGATCGGGTCCTGTTCCGGCCCGATTTCCGCGCGCCCGAACGTGTGGTCGAGGAACTGTCCCCAGACCCACGCCCACGCGCTCACGTTGCGCTCGGAGAAGAGGTCCACCCCGAGCGGGTTCATGATGCGGTTGCTGATGTAGCGAGGATTGGGCCCGGCTACGGGGGCGCCCGCGCCGTCGGCGTAGCGGGCGGGCGCAAGGCGCACGTACCGGGAGCCCGCTTCGCCCCACGACGGGTTTGCCAGGTTGTTGCCGGAGCCGTTGAGGCTCTCCACTTCAAAGGCCGCGGCCGAAGCGGGGGCAGCGAAGGCGGCGAGGACCGCGAGCAGCGGCAGCAGAGCGCGCAGGCAGCGGCTCAGCCCATGTGTTCCCGTCGCTTCCATGACGCACTCCCTCCATCCCTCGTGGCCGGGTCACCGGCCTCCCTCTGACTCCGCGCGGGACGCCAACTGCGTGCCTCGCGGGGTCAGGAGTTTGTCAGCCGCGCAGTGGGGCGTCAAGCGGGTAACCCGCGCGGCCGGCGCGCAGAAACCCGATCAGGAACGGTCTTTGGAGATGGCGAGACCCGGACTCGAACCGGGGACACCACGATTTTCAGTCGTGTGCTCTACCAACTGAGCTATCTCGCCGCGCGCCCGATGCTACCGGCTCACAGATCGTCCGCGGCGGGTCGCCGGCCCCGATCGGGCGGCTCCCTAGCGTTCCCAGGCTTCCAGGTACGGCAGCGGATCGATCGAGTGGCCGCCCGGCGCCTGCCAGCCTCCCACCCATATCTCCAGGTGCAGGTGCGGAGCCGTCGCGTCACCCGTCTGACCTGCATGGCACAGGAGTGCACCTGCTCCAACGACCTCGCCGGCGCTGACGGCGAGGCTGCCGGCCATGCAGTGGGCGAACATGAAGTCCAGCCCCACCGAGGTGTGCTCGACCGCGTAGTAGCCGGCGCCTTCGGCCTGGTAGCTGGTCCACGTGATCGTTCCGCCGAGCGGCGCGAGGACGGGGGTGCCTTCCGCCGTCAGCACGTCCTGGCCTTCATGGATGTGGTTGCCGCGCGGCGCGCCGTAGCGGTCTTCCGGGCCACCGAAGTTGTGCGGCCCGGCGACCGGGAACACGGCGCCGTCGGCGACCGTCTGTGCGGGTGACGCCGCCCCGGGGGCAGGTGCGGTGTCCTGCGGGGCGGGGACGGCTGGAGCCTGGGGCGCCGCCGCCGGCGCACCGACCGTCAGGTGCCTGGTGCCCGCCGCCGCCGCGCTGCCCGCTCGCTCACCCTGATGGTCTCGGACGCTAAGGGTGACCGAGTAGGTGCCTGCGCCGAGCCGCGCGCCGTGCGGCCAGCCGACACGGATCACGCGTCCGGTATGCACCCACCCGAGCGCCGCGACGCTTCCGGCCCGCCCGCTCTGCAGGTTCCGGATCGTCGCGGTCACGTTGACGGTGGCGACGCCGGCCTCGGTGACCTCGAAGCTGACGGGCGGCGGACTGCCCGGGAGTGCCGTCGCGGGGAAGCTGAGGCTTCTGACAACCGGCTTGCGGACCTGCGAGATGGCCCGAGGCGTCGCCGAGCCGCCGGAGCTCGCGACGGCCGTCCCCGGCGCGGGGGCCGGCGCTCCACCCGTGAGGGCGGCCGCGGCGGGGGCAGCGGGAGCCATGACGGCACACAGCACGACGGCTGCGGCCAGCAGGCCTGCGTTTCGCTTCATGTGTCAGTTGTCGGCGCCCCGGCGGGCGCGAGCAAGCGATGCGGGCTCGCTTGCACGGATGCCTGAACCGCGGTGCGGCGCTAGCGCTGCTCGAATTCCTCGACGAGGGAGGCGTAGGTGATCTTCAGCCCGTCTGCGATCGCCATCTCCGCGCGCCACCCCAGCTCGCGCTCGGCGAGTCCGGCGTCCAGGCAGCTGTGTGTCAGCTCTCCGGGCCGCAGGTCGGCGAGCTCCGCCTCGATGTGCTTGCCCGCCGCGCTGCTCAGCTCGTTCCAGACCGTGCTCACGTCGGTCTCAACGCCGGTCGCGATGTTGTATGTGCCGGAGCGACCTGATGCGGAAAGCAGCGCACTGACGACGTCGCCGACGTAGACGTAGTCACGCGTGGGCGTGCCGTGGCCATAGAGCCTTGGAGCCTGGTCGGTGTACAGGTGGTGCGCGAAGATCGCGACCACTCCGGCCTCACCGTGGGGACTCTGGCGCGGCCCGTAGACATTGCCGAGCCTGCAGACCGCGTGAGGGATTCCGGACGAGAGCGACCAGGTGTTGACGTAGGCCTCGGCTGCCCACTTGGACGCGCCGTAGGGCGAAAGCGGAGCGGGGATGCGGTCCTCGCGCGTCGGCATCGGCGCCTCGTCGCCGTACAGGGCTCCGCCCGTGGAGGTGAAGACAACAGGAGCCGAGCAGCGACCCGCCGCCTCTAGCACGTTCAGTGTGCCCCTCACGTTGACTTCGCAGTCGCGGCCGGGGTCCTCGACGGAGGCGACGACGCTCGCCTGGGCGGCGAGATGAAAGATAGTGCGGGGCTGGACCTCCTCCACCACGGCGCTCAGTGCCGCAAAGTCCACCACGTCGATCTCGCGAAGGTGTGCCCGCTCGGAGACGCGAGCCCGGTCGCCCGCGGACAGGTCATCCACGACCGTGACGGTGTACCCGTCCTCCAGCAGGGCATCGACCACGTGCGAGCCGATGAACCCCGCCCCGCCGGTGACGATGGCGCTTGAGCTCATGCGGGGGGAACTATACGGACGCGGCGGCGGCCGGCGCGCCGAGGAGGGCCTCGACGGCCTCCACCGACTCGTCGATCCGTTCCAGCGTTCGCATCCCCTCGTGCTCCCGCGGAAGCTCGCCCCCGACGGCAGGGCCGCCGAGCACGATCGGAAGATCCGGGTGGGCCGAGCGCACCTCGGCCAGGGCGGCCTCGAGCAGCTCGGCGCTCGCGTCGGGGATTCCGCCGAGCACGAGCACGTCGGGATACTCGTTCTCGACGGCGGCGATGAGGCGGTCCGGGGAGAGGCCGGAGTCGAAGATCGCGTGAAAGCCCGCGGCGCCGAGCTCGTCATGAACCATCTGCAGGCCGAGCTCGTGGGCGTCGCCCTCGACGCAGGCGACGAGCACACGCTCGCGCGTCGCTTCGGTGCCGCTGGTCATGTAGCGGTGGAGCGTCGCCAGCACTCGCCTTGTGATCGTGTTGGCGCGCTGGCTGAGGTCGGGGCTCTCACCTCCAGCGCGCGCCTTTACCTCGATGCGGCGCAGCGCGGGCCCGATGACGTCCGCGTGGAGCGTGCTCGGGGGGATGCCATCCTCGATCGCGGAGGCGATCGCCTGCTCGGCGGTCTCGGCGTCGCCCCGTTCCAGAGCGGTCACGAAGACCTCGAAGGTGTGCTCGACGAGCTCGGCGGGATCGCTGCCGAGCTCCTCGCGGGCGTCCGGCCCGGTTCGGCCGAGGACTTCCATGAAGGCGTCGAGCAGTACAGGGTCGAAGTGGCGGCCCCGCTGTTCGCGCATCATCTGGACTGCATCCTCGACGGCGAAGGCCTTGCGGTACACGCGGTCGCTGGTCAGCGCGTCGAAGACGTCCGCCACCGCGACGATGCGCCCCTCGATCGGGATCGACTCGCCCTTCAGCCCTCGCGGGTAGCCGCTGCCGTCCCACTTCTCCTGGTGGCTGAGCGCGATAGTCGCCGCCATGTCCAGGATCGAGGAGGAGGAGCCGCGCACGAGCCTGTGGCCCTCCTCGGCGTGCGTCTCGACGATGGCCCGCTCCTGGGGCGTCAGGGGCCCGGGCTTCAGGAGAATCGCGTCGGGGATCGCGACCTTGCCGACGTCGTGCAGGGGGGCGGCGTGTTTGAGCCGCTCGCAGAACTGTGCGTCCATCCCGATGTGCTCGGCCAGCAGGACCGAGAAACGTCCGATGCGCTCGATGTGTGAGCCCGTGTCCTCGTCCCTGAACTCGACCGCCATCGACAGGCGCTGAACCGTCTCGGCCTGAGCGATCTCCAGCTCGGAGAGCGCCCGTTTCAGCTCGCTCGTGCGGCTGTCGATCTCCACCTCAAGCGCACTGCGGCCGCGCTCGCTCACAGACCATCCCAGAGCGCACGCCCCTGCTGCTGCGAGTAGCACGCACAGCACGATCAGCAACGAGGCCCCCGCGATGATCGCGACGGCCCCCGCCAGTACGACGGCGCTCGCCCATACGGCGGCGGGCACCGTCCGGAGCACAGCGCGCAGGCGCCCGGACGGCGGACGGCCATCCGGCGGCGCGATGCCGGCCGAGCGCGACGATCCGGTCAGCCTACGCATGAGCGAGCCGACCCTCCCGGAAGCGGGCGAGCCCGCGCGCTGCGAAGCGCCGCCCAGGTCCTGGGCCTCTCGTAGCAAGCTTGCATTCATCGCACCATTCACTGAGAACACTCGCGTCCTTGTCTGGCTCCAGCGGCACCATGTTCGCGCCTTCAGGCGTCTCCCTCGACGGATCCGGCGGACCGGTTGAGTTGAATTCGCGTTGACTGGACATATCGTCTAGAGGGCGCCCTAGCGCCCGCTCAGCTGTTCGATGTTGATGGGGTCGGCCGGGATCTTGAGCGTCACGGGCTGGTTCCAGCGGTCGAAGACGATCCGGCCGGGGCCACCTGCGGGTTTCAGGATCTCCAGCGGATAGGGGACCCCGGTCGCGGCGACGTAGAGCGTGGCGCCCTTGGAGGCGTCCGTGACGCCGACGGCCGGCATACCGCCGACCGTGGTCGCCGGTGCCTTCACAAGGTCTCCGTGGTCCGTGAGCGTCGTGTCGACAAGGCCTTCGATGCTGGCAAGGGAGTTCAGCGGTGCGAAGCTCGGCGACTTCGGCGGCACCTTCAGCCACCTGCCCTCCAGCACCTGGGCCGCCGCTGGGCCCGCGATGCTCCTGTAGAGCGCGGTGTTGCCGCTGACATACACCGCTCGTTCGGCGGCAATGAGGTCGACGCCGAGCCCGTCCACGACGATCTTTCCCTTCCCGCCCTTGCCGGCAACCAGTTCCATATCGAGGGCTATCGGCTTTCCGGCGCTCAGCATTGAGCCTGACATGTGCACTGTCGCGGCATCCTGCGCGGCGCTCCTGGCGGCGGCCACCACCTGTTGGGGCGTCTTGGACGCGATTCCGTTCGCCGACTGGGAGGATGACCCGCATCCCGCGAGCAGGACGGCGGCGAGCGCCGCCGGCAGGACGGCGGCTGCACGGCGGCGTGCGCCCGGGTTCCAAGGCCTTTGACGCATGCCCTGAGGACTCTAACCGCGCCACGGGCGGGCCCGCGCAGGCGGCCGGCGCAGGGCGCACCTGCTAAGCAGAACTGATGCTCGGCTCCCTCATCGACTCAGCCCTGGACCTCACGGTCGCGCCGGGCTACACCCGGCTCGGCTACAGGGCACGGCGGGCGCTCGGCTGGAAGCCGCTGGAGCCGGGGTCGATGAGCGGCCGGCGCGTGATCATCACCGGCGCGAGCGCCGGCCTGGGCCTGGCCGCCGCCCGCATGCTCTACGACCTCGGCGGCGAGGTGCACATCCTCGTGCGCGACAGGGAGCGCGGAGAGAGCGCCGCGGAGCAGATCGCCGCCGGCGGCGAGCGCGAGGTGCATGTCGAGCTGGCCGACCTGAGCAGCCTGGCCTCGGTCCGCGCATTCGCCTCTCACTTCTCGTCACGACATCGCGGGGTGCACGTGCTCATCAACAACGCGGGCGTGCTCGCGGGCGAGCGCGACCTCTCCGCCGACGGACACGAGCTGACGTTCGCCACGAACGTGCTCGGGATGTTCGTGCTGACCAACGAACTCCTCCCCCAGCTCCTCTCAGGTGCGCCGTCGAGGGTCATAAACGTGTCATCCGGCGGCATGTACACGGCGCGGCTGGACCCCTCTGATCTGGAATCCGAGCGCGGTGACTACGACGGCACGTCCGCCTACGCTCACAGCAAGCGAGCGCAGGTCGTGCTCACCGAGCTGTGGGCCGATCGCCTCCGCGGAACCGGGATCGTCGTGCACGCGATGCACCCCGGCTGGGCCGACACCCCGGGGGTCGCGCACTCGCTGCCCACCTTCCACCGTCTGACCGGGCCACTGCTGCGCAGCCCCGAGGAAGGCGCGGACACGATCGCGTGGCTCGCGAGCGCTGCGGACCCCGCGCAGTCAAGCGGCCTGTTCTGGCATGACCGGCGCGAGCGCGGGACCCACAGGGTGCCGTGGACGCATGAGAGCGAGGCCGATCGGCAGGAGCTGTGGGAGGCCTGCATGCGCGCGGGAGGGCCCAACCGGCCCCGCAGCGAAGAGATCCTCGCCCGGCGCCAGCCCGGAGCCTGAGAGCGCCCTTCAGGCGGGGAGCGCCGGCGACAGCGCTCCGACGTCCGCGCACAGCTCTGCGAGCCGCAGCGACAGCCGCCGGCGCTCGGCCTCGTGGATGTCCTGGAGCGCGCGGCCACTCGAGCGATCGAGAAGGTTGCGGGACTCCTCGGGGTCCTGGACCAGGTCGTACATCTCGAATTCGGGCCTGGCACGCCCCGCGGGATCCAGGTAGACCGCGTACTTCCAGCCGGCGTCGCGGACGCAGCGGATGCGGTTCGGCTGGCCGGCACCGTTCTGGAGCGCCGTCGCGGCCTGATGGTCGTCATAGGTGAACAGCACCGCGTCGCGCACGCTCTCACGCTCGCCGCTGAGCAGGTCGCCCAGGTCGCATCCGTCGAGGTGGCCCGGGATCTCATCCTCGCCAGCTAGGCCGAGCATCGTCGGCACGATGTCGACGAGCGAGACGAGCGCGTCGCTCTCGCGCGGAGCGTCGAACATCGACGGGCTCGAGACGACCAGCGGCACCCTGATGGTCTCCTCGTACGCATTGAAGATCTTCTGTCGCAGACCGCCGTGGGAGAGGCCCATCTCCCCGTGGTCGGATGTGCGCATGATGACCGTGCGCGACCTGAGCGAGTCCGGGTCCTCCGCCGGGCCGAGGGCCGCGAGCAGCCGCCGGATCTTCTCGTCCACGACCGCATGCAGGTGCGCATAGAAGTTCACGTAGTCCAGCTCGGCCTCACGGCTGGACAGGGGGCCGAGGTAGTTGTCCATCCCCAGCTTGGAGAGCGCCTGCACCGCCGGCTTCTCGCGCAGGTCCTCGTCGATCGTCGGCGGGAGCGAAACCCCCAGATCGCTGACCGCGTCCTTCCCATATCCGCCCTCCCGGTAGGAGCTGGGATAGCCGAGCACGTCGTGCGGGTTCACCAGCGAGAAGATCAGGCAGAACGGCTCAGGAAGATCCGGGCGCGCAAGCCAGCCCTCCATCTGCCTCGTGTAGTCCTCGTCCCAGCCCTGGCCGCTCTCACCGGCCGAGGCGCCGCCGAAGTCCTCTGCCCTCGTGGTGCCGCCCGTATCCGGCGGCTCCCATTCGCTGAAGCCGTAGTCGCGCTCGATGCGGGCCGGGTCCTCGGCGCTCCAGCCGTCGGAGCCGACGGGCTTGCTCACGTGCCACTTGCCCTTGATGGCGACGTGGTACCCGCGCTCGCGCAGCAGCGTCGCCAGCGTGTCGATGCCGGCGGGCAGCTCGGGCTCGTTGCCGCTGAGAGGGCCCCTGCGCAGGGCGTTGCGCACGACCGACCGCGCCAGGCGCCGCCGGGGCACCTCGCCCCGCAGGCCCATCTGCACCGCCTTGCCCAGCGTGGCGGGGGCATTGCGAGGGTCGGGCCAGAGGTCTCCCTCGGTCATCGTCAGCGTGACGCCGTGGCTCGGCGGATAGGTGCCGGTGAGCATGCTTGCGCGGCTCGGCGAGCACATCGCCGTCGCGGTGAATGCCCGGGTGAAGCTCATTCCCGTTCGGCGAAGCTCCGCGTCGCCAGGCATCAGCTCCTGCAGCCAGTCGGGATCAGCCGGCCAGTGCTGGGGCGCCCGCTGCTGATCGGTGATGAGCAGGACCAGGTTCGGCGGGCGATCGGCCATCGGGCGGACCCTAACAGCGCGACCCCGCTCGGCGCCTTCGGGCGCCGTTCGCACCCGTACGATGCTCCCCGTGATGAGCACGTCCCCCAGCCGTGCCGACCGCTGAGCCTTGCGCCTGGTCACCTACGACGACGGGATGGTGCACGCGGCCGGGGTCCTGGTCGGCGATCAGATCGTTCCCGCGGCCGCTATCGACGCGCCGTCGGTTTCGGTTCGCGGCCTGCTCGAGGCCCTCGACGGGCCCGCGCTGGCGGCACTCGGAGAACGTGCCGAGGCGAGCAGTGAGCGGATCGCGCTCGCGGGTGTCCGACTGCTCGCGCCGGTCCCTGACCCAGAGAAGATCATCTGCCTCGGGCTCAACTACCGTGACCACGCGGCCGAGAGCGGCCAGGAGATCCCCAAGGCTCCCATGTGGTTCGCGAAGTTCGCGAACTCCCTCATCGGCAGCGGACAGGACGTGATCCTGCCGGCATCACACCCTGACTACGTGGACTACGAGGCGGAGCTCGCGGTCGTGATCGGGCGCACGGCGGTCAACGTCGACGCGGCCGGCGCGCTCGCCCACGTCGCCGGCGCGATGCCGTTCAACGACGTCAGCGCCCGGGACCTGCAGCTGCAGAATCCGCTCTGGACCAGCGGCAAGGCGGTAGACACGTTCGCGCCGTGCGGCCCGGCGCTGGTGACGCTCGACGAGGCGGGCGATCTGCACGCGCTAGGGCTTCGCACGCGCATCGACGGGGAGCTCGTGCAGGAGGGGAACACGCGCGATCTGATCTTCAGCGTCCCGGAGGCGGTCGCCTGGCTCTCGCGCACGATCACGCTGGTCCCGGGCGACATCATCGCGACCGGCACACCGGCCGGAGTCGGAGCCAGCAGGAACCGGTTCCTGCGAGCCGGAGAGAGCGTCGAAGTCGAGGTCGACGGCCTCGGCACGCTCGCAAACCGCGTGCGCGCGGCACCGCGCAGGTAGGGGCCGGACACCGCCAACCCGGCCCCGGCGAGGGGTCGCCCAGTGCGCGTCAGGTCCCGCTGCGGCGAACGGTTCGCGGTTGGTTTGTGCGCCCGCGCGCGGAATACTCGTGTGCGTGCCCGCAGCACCAGATCTGACCGGTCGAGCACTCGACGACCGCTATGAGCTCCACGCCGTGATCGGCGAGGGGGCGTTCGGGCGCGTGTATCGCGGCGTGGACCGGCGCCTGGCAAGAACGGTCGCGGTGAAGGTGATCAAGCCGTGGTGGGCCGAGGACACCGCCTGGGTGGAGCGCTTTCAGCGCGAGGCGCAGCTGCTGGCCCGCGTGAGTGACCCCGGAATCGTTCAGATTTTCGATATCGGCCACGCCGAGGAGGGCCCCTACTACGTTGCCGAGCTGGTCGACGGGCCGAGCCTGGCGGAGCGGCTGCTCGACGGTCCGCTGGAGCCCGATGAGGCGCGGGAGCTCGCCGAGCAGCTCTGCGACGCGCTCGGCAGCGCCCACGCGCAGGGCGTGGTCCACTGCGATGTCAAGCCCGCCAACGTCCTGCTCGCTCGCGACGGCACCCTGAAGGTGGGCGACTTCGGGGTGGCGCGCCTCGCCGGCGGCACCTCACAGGCCCTCGCCTCCACCGTCGCGGGCACACCGCGCTACATGTCGCCCGAGCAGGCCCGCGGCCGCCCGACGAGTTCCGCCACCGACGTCTACAGCGCCGGCGTGGTTCTCTACGAGATGCTCTCCGGCGAGCCACCCTTCATGCACGGCTCGGCCGTCGAGCTCGGGCTGCGCCATCTCCAGGACCCGCCCGCGCCGCTACCCGATCACGTGCCGAGCGGGCTGCGGGAGATCGTCGACCGGGCGCTCGAAAAGGACCCCTCCGAGCGCTGGCACGACGGAGCGCAGATGGCGAGTGCGCTCCGTGCTCTGCAGCCCGTTTCAGGGCCTGTGGGCGCGCACCGGCCGTTGCCTGCCGAGCCAGCCACCGCCGCCGCCCCCCGTACCGGCGCCACGGCCGTCCTGGACGAGCCGGCCACCGTGAGGGTCTCCGCCACCGAACGCCAGGCGGCCCCCACCAAGCTGATCCCAAGACGCACCCCGCCCCCCGAGGGGCCCAGGCCGCGTGTGTACCGCCGCAGGCGCATCGCGCTCGCGGCGGTCGTGCTCGCCGCCTGCGCGGGGGCTCTCATCGTCGTCATGCTCGCGGACGCTTCGGGGCACACGACGGTCCCTGACCTGCGCGGGCTGCCGCGCGGCGGGGTGGAGGCCCGCGCCAAGCGGCTCGACGTGCATCCTGCGTTCCTCGCCAGCTACTCCGAGAGCACACCCGGGATCGCGATCGCACAGTCCCCCGCGGCGGGAAGCCGCGTCTCGGCCGGCTCCACCGTGCGCGTGACCCTGAGCGCCGGGCCGCCGCCCGTGAGCGTGCCGGGAGTGGTCGGACAGAGCGCCGCGGCGGCCCAGATGGCCCTGTCGGCTTCCGGCCTGCGCTCCCGGGCCAGCGAAGTGGTCGCCCCCACCACCACCCCGGGGATCGTCGTCGCGCAGTCTCCCGCCGCCTCGGGCAAGGCGCCGCGAGGCTCGACGGTGGCCCTCAGCGTCGCGGAGACGCCGCGCTGGCGAACACTGACCACATTCTCCGGCGTGGACAACGGGCAGTCGGTCCCCTTCCGGATCCTCGGCCGCGAGTGGCGGGTGCTCTACAGCATGTCCTACACGGAAACCTGCGAACTGATCTTCGTCTGCTCAGGGCCCAGCGCGAAGGTCCACGACGAGCAGGGCGGCCCCAGCTTCGGGAGCTTCGAACTCGGCGAAGGCTCCGAACAGACCCACACCTTCACCAGCGGCCCTGGCCTTTACAGCCTCGACGTCTCCGGCGGCAACGACACCGCACGCTGGACCATGACCGTCGAGGACCACTACTAGACGGCGGGCTCCGCCAGCAGGCTCGACGCGATCCTGCTCGCAGCCGCGTGCACATGCGCACTCGCGTGCAGCGCCGTCAGGAAGGCGTCGCGCTCCACCGACAGCAACCCGGTGTCGGCGGTCGCGCTCACGGTCGCCGTGCGCGTCACGGCGTAGAGCAGCGCGATCTCTCCGAAACCGTCGCCCGGGCCAAGGCGCCTGATCTCACGGCCCTCCTGCGTGACGAGCACGGCACCGTCCGTGATCGCGTAGTAGCGGTCGCCCTCCTCGCCCTCGGCGATGATCGTCGTCCCCGCGGGCACGCTCTCGTGCTCGGCTTCGCGGGCCAGGGTCTCCAGGGGAGCGGCGGGAAGCGAGGCGAAGATGGCGATGTTGCGAAGCTGCCCCATCTCCACCACCGGGATGGTCGCATCCTCATCGACGCGCAGCATCGACCGCGCGGTGAGCAGCACCACCAGCGGCGCGACGGCGGCGATGCCGATGAACGCGGCGTCCGGGCCTCCGAGCGAGACGAGGATCGGGACGAGCAGCGCGCCGAGGGCAAGGCCGGCGTCGTGCACCGATTCGATCAGCGCGAACACGCACACGATCACGTCCAGCGGCGTCGTGCGCTGCAGCAGGGTCTGGGCCGCGACGGCCTGGACAGCCCGCGACGCTCCGACGAGGATCAGCAGCGCGACGGCGACGAGCACCGTCGAGGCGAGCGAGAGCAGCGCCAGCGCGATCCCGCCGACCATCGCGGCGGCGGCGAGCGGGAGCGCCAGCCGGCGCCCTATCAGCAGCACCGCCGCGACGCCCCCGAGCAGCCCGCCGGCGCCGAACGCGGCGCTCAGGTAGCCGGAGGCGCCGGGACCGACGGCGAGGATCCTGACGGCGAGGATCACGACCAGCAGGTCGATTGCGCCCTCGATCGTGGCCGCCCCTACCGGATAGGCCATCAGTGCGCGCGTGGAGGGCCGCGAGGCGATCGCCTTCAGCGCCGCGAGCAGATCCGAGAAACCGCCCTCCTCCTCCTCTCCGCCCTGAGCGGAGGCGCGCAGCGGTCGAACGCTCGCGAGCAGCGGAGTCACCAGGCAGATAGCCGCGAGCCCAAGGCACGCGAGGCCGGGGCCGTCGATCGTGATCAGGACACCGGCTATCGCAGGCCCGACGAGGGTGCCGACTCCCTCACACCAGCTCGTCGCGACGTTCGCGGCCGTCAGCTCGTCCGGCCGGCGCACCACGAGCGCCATCAGCACGCTGTGCAGGGGCCTTGAGACGCCGATCGGCACCGTGCAGCCGATCGCGGCGACGTAGACGAAGATCAGCGGGGCATGCAGCAGGATCGCCGCAGCGCATGCGGCGAGCATCACCACCTCGGTCAGGTAGGCGCAGACCAGCAGCCTGATCGCGCCGTATCGGACGCCGTGGGCGCTGATGACCGGGGCCAGGAAGATCGACGGGACCAGCTGCACGATCGCTATCAGGCCCGCCGCTGTCGCCCCGCCGCGCTCGTACGCATAGACGAGCAGAGCGATCCACTGCCCGTACTCGGCGACGGTCACCGCGAGGTACGCGGCGAGCAGCCGGCTGAGAGAACGGTTACGGGCCACCTGGGCCAGGACCGAGCGCATGGTGGGCCAAGGCTAACCGGCGGGCGCCCATTAGTCTGGCTCGGTGCGCGACGCGGCGATCGAGGTGGCGGACCTGAGCGTGACCCGCGGCGGGCGCCATGTGATCGAGGGGCTTTCGCTGCGGGTTGCCGCCGGCTCGGTGACCGGGCTCCTGGGCCCGAGCGGCTGCGGCAAGAGCACGCTGATGCGCACGATCGTCGGCGTCCAGGCGAACGTCGCCGGAACGGTCACGGTGCTCGGCGCCGCCGCGGGAGAGAGCTCCCTGCGCCGCCGGGTGGGATACGTGACGCAGGCACCGTCCGTCTACGGAGACCTCTCGGTCGCCGAGAACGTGCGCTACTTCGCCCGCATAGTCGACGTGCCGAGCGCGAGGGTCGGGGAGGTCCTGGAGACCGTGGGGCTCGCGGGGCGCGAGTCCCAGCTCGTGGCCTCGCTCTCCGGCGGGGAGCGCGCGCGCGTCTCGCTGGCCACGGCCCTGCTGCATAGGCCGGAGCTGCTCGTGCTCGACGAGCCCACGGTCGGGCTGGACCCGGTGCTGCGCCAGGAACTGTGGGCGACCTTCCGGGGGCTGGCCGATGAGGGCACGACGCTGCTCATCTCAAGCCACGTGATGGACGAGGCAGGCGAATGCGACTCCCTCCTTCTCATGCGCGAGGGCTCGCTGCTGGCGCAGACCACCCCGCCGGAGCTGCGGGCGCAGACCGGCGAGAACGACCTCGGCCGTGCGTTCCTGGCCATCATCAGATCGGCCGGCGGGTGAGCGCCCGCGCGAGCACCGCCACAGCCGCGCGGGTGCTGTGGCAGATTCGACGAGACCACAGGACAGCCGCCCTGATCATGCTCGTGCCGTGCCTGCTGCTCGTTCTGATGCGCTTCGTGTTCGACGGCGAGCCCGGGGTCTTTCAGCAGATCGGAGCGCCGCTGTGCGGGCTCTTCCCATTCATCCTCATGTTCCTGGTGACGTCGATCACGATGCTCCGCGAGCGGACCACAGGCACACTCGAGCGCCTGATGACGCTCCCGATCTCCAAGCTCGACCTGCTCGCCGGGTACGGGATCGCATTCGGGCTCCTCGCCGCCGTCCAGGCCGCGCTGGTATGCACCGTCGGCTTCCTCGCGCTCGGGCTCGACGCTCCGCACGGAGCCTGGCTGATCGCCCTGCTCGCGGTCGGCAACGCGATCCTCGGGATGGCGCTCGGGCTGTTCGTCAGCGCCTTCGCCCAGACCGAGTTCCAAGCCGTTCAGTTCATGCCGGCCGTGGTCTTTCCCCAGATGCTCCTGTGCGGCCTGTTCGTCGCCCGCGACTCGATGGCGACGCTCCTGTACGACCTCTCGTGGGCGCTCCCGCTCACCTACGCATACGACGCGCTGCAGCGGGCTACACGGCCGGCGCCCCTCGGCGCAGCCCTCGCGGTGGACGTCGCGGTGATCCTTGCGGCGACGCTCGCCTGCCTTGCGGGCGGTGCGCTCACCCTCCGTCGCGCGACTCCCTGAGGGTGCTCATAGGCGCCACGCTGGGACGTGGGACCCGCCAGCGCGGGGGATTAATACTGATGCCACGTCATCATGCAGATGTTTGGCTTCTCTGAACGGGGCGCCGAGCCGCCCGAATCCACCAACGACTGGAGCGCCATATGAGCGACAGACCCGTCTTCATCTACGCCGCGACCTACGCCAGCAGCGCCGACGCCTACGCCGACTACGAGACGCTGCTCGACCTGCACGCGGCGAGCCTCGTCGGCACCTATGACGTGGCGGTGATCACAAAGGACGAGGAGGGCAAGGTTCACGTCTCAAAGCACGAGAAGCCCACCCAGCACGGCGCGTGGGGCGGCATCGCGGTCGGGGCGGTCGTCGGGATCCTGTTCCCGCCGTCGGTGATAGGCGCGGCCGCCGTCGGCGGCGTCGTCGGCGCCGTCGGAGGACACCTGCGCAAGGGCATGTCGCGAGGTGACGCCAAGGAGCTCGGCGACCTGCTCGAGGGCGGAGAGGCAGCTCTGATCGTGGTGGGCGAGTCCAAGCTCGAAGAGCAGCTCGCCAAGCTCCTCCACAAGGCCGTGAAGTCGATGGAGAAGGAAATCGACGCGGACAGCGACGAGCTCAAGCGCGAGCTCGAGGCAGCGGAGAAAGAAGCCACCAGCTGAGGCTGCCGGCAGGCTCACCGCTCGCCCGCGCATCCGGGCGAGCGGTGGACGGTGCGCCCGGCTGTGAACGCGCCTATACACGTGCCGGCCGGGCCGGGGGCACGTAGTTGCCCGAAGAATCTGCCTCGGAATGCTTGGCCGACGTCGGGGACGTTTACGGATTTCTGGGGTTTAGCCGGGATTTAGCCTCTGGCACCTGATGAGGGGTCTTACACAGACGGCCAGGGGACCGCGATGAAGGGCGGCCGCGGGCGGAGCATCCTCGGCGTTCTCGCCACTCTCCTCGTGCTCCTGATCGTGTTCGTCGCGCTCGTCCTCGGCACGCGATCGGTCAAAGGGCTCGGCTATGAACCTGCAGCCGTGGCCGCGACCACCGGCCCGAGCATCTCGCTGTCCGCGATGCCGGACAGCTTCGCCTGCCACGGCAGCAACGGAGGGCCGGGAGGCGGACCCCACCCCGAATGGGTCACCTACTGCCCGAGCACGACGATCAAGGTCCCGGCGTACAGCACGATCACCGTCACGATCCGCCAGTACGACACCGGCGGACTGGTCCACAACCCGTTCTTCTCGCACGTGAAAGGCACTGTCGGGGGAATCATGCTGCTCAACGGCAAGCCCGTCCGGAGCGTCAACCCCGAAGAAATCGGCCACACGTTCACGATCCAGACCCCGCCGAACACGAACGAGACCCAGCTGTTCGTGAACGTGCCCCTGCCGGGCGTGTCTGAAAACGCCCCCATGACCGAACACATCGCCGGCCACGAATACCCGGCTCCGAACGTGATCGTCTTCAAGTTCAAAACCGGCGCTCCCGGCCACTACGTCTGGCACTGCTACGTGCCCTGCGGTGAAGGACTGGCGGGCGAAGGCACCAACGGACAGGAAGGCTTCGGCGGGCCGATGGCGACCGTCGGGTACATGTCCGGAACGATGACGGTGGGCTGAGCCATGGGCACGCCCGCCACACAAGACGTGCTCACCTCCACTCGCGGTGATCTCGCGCGAACGGGAGCGTCGTGGCTGTAGACGCCGCAGGGCCCGGGCAGACCCAGGAGGGCCCGTCACACATCAGGCGCGTCCTGATCATCTGGGCGATCCTGTCGGTGATCTGCGTCGCACTGACGATCCTGATCGTGCCGCTCATCGAGCGCCCGTCGGGAAGCTCGGTGGCGGGCTTCGCCAGCCTCACCGACCTGGTCTTCACGGCGCTCGCCGTGCCGGTCGCGCTCTTCGTCTGGGTCTTCATGTTCTACAGCGTCTTCGCCTTCCGCCAGAAGAGCACGGACGGGGAGGACGCGGAGGACCTTGAGGACGGCCCCCCGCTGGAGGCCAAGCCCAGCTACCAGGTCGCCTGGCTGCTCGTGACCACCGCGCTCGCGTCCTTCACCGTCGCCTGGGGCATGTTCGGCTTCTACAAGACGACGACCTACAAGCCCACCAACCCACTCGTCATAAACGTGATCGGCCAGGAGTGGACATGGACCTACGGGTACCCCAAGCTGGGCGTCCAGAGCCATGTCCTTGAGCTCCCGCTCGGCAGGCCCGTCCAGTTCCGCGTCACCTCCGACGACGTGCTGCACGGGTTCGGTCTCGCCGCCCTCGGCATCGCGATGGACGCCAACCCCGGAGAGTGGGTCGCGACACCTGTCGTCAAGCCCAACAGGCTCGGCACATACGAAGCGCGCTGCATCGAGCTCTGCGGCCTCTACCACACGTACATGTGGTCCCAGGTCAAGGTCGTTCCCCAGTCCACCTTCAACGGATGGGTGAAGGCAAACGGAGGCAACTCCGCCGTTCTGAGCAGCCCTTCGGGCGGGACCCAGAAGGCACTACCAACCGGCAACGAAGTGGAAGAAATCACCTGATGAGCGCTACTGCAGCAGCACCAGAGGCGCCGGCGGCGCCGCCCGCCCGCTCCCGCGGGAAGTTCGTCCCTAGCATCGTCTCGGGCCTGGTGCTGGGCCTTGTGGCCGCAATCGTGGTCGCCGTCGTCGTCCACAGCCTCGTGAGCGGCTCGCGACAGGCCGATGACACGATGGTCAGCGCCTACCTCGCCTGGTTCATCTTCTTCCTGATCGGCGTCGGCGCCGCCAACTTCCCCGTCTACTACGGGCTCGGGCGCCCCGACAAGACGCACGAGGAGGAGATGCAGGAGGCCGGCAAGGGCGAAGGCGTCTGGCGCTACTTCCGCTTCTGCACCGACCACAAGGTCGTCGGCATCCAGTACCTCGTAGTCGTTCTGGTGCTGTTCCTGGTCGGAGGCGTGGCGTCGTGGATGATCCGCCTGGAGCAGGCGCGAAGCGGCGCGAAGGTGTTCACGCCCTCCACCTACAACACGATCGTCGGCATGCACGGAATCGTGATGATCGCGACGACGATCATCATGGTCAGCGCTGTTTTCGGGAACTACATCGTGCCGATCATGATCGGCGCCAACGACATGGCCTTCCCGCGGCTGAACGCGCTCAGCTTCTGGACGCTGTTCACCGCCATCCCGGTGCTGCTCAGCACAATCGCCCTCGGCGGCTTCCCGACCGGCTGGACCGGCTACGCGCCGCTGGCTGATCAGGCGGCGGTGGGAATGGATGCGTATTGCTTCACGATCATCGTGGTCGCTATCTCGATCGCGCTCGGGGGAATGAACATCGTCACGACCGTCGTCACCATGCGCGCGCCGGGCATGACCTGGGGCCGGCTGCCGGTCACGGTCTGGAGCATCTCCCTCTCAACCCTGCTCGGACTGATCGTGTTCCCGAGCTTCATGGCCGCCACCATCCTGACGCTGCTCGACCGTACCGTCGGCACATCCTTCTACCTCGCCTCGCTGGGAGGCAACAACTGGCTCTATGAGCAGATGTTCTGGTTCATGGGACATCCCGAGGTCTACGTGATCGGGCTGCCGGGACTGGGGGTCGTCTGTGACGTCGTCGCCACCTTCTCCCGCAAGCCCCTGTTCGGCTACAAGCTCGTGGTCGGCGGCGAGATCGGCATCTTCATGCTGAGCATGTTCGTCTGGATGCATCACATCTACTGGTCGGGCGCAAACCTGCCGCTCGATCTCCCGACGATGATGAGCACGGAGGCGATCTCGATCCCGACCGGTCTCGTGTTCTTCGCCCTGATCGGGACCCTGTGGCGCGGGCGCATACGCCTTGAGGCCCCGATGCTCTTCGGACTGGCCTTCATCGTGAACTTCCTCATCGGAGGCGTCACCGGCCTGTACCTGGCGGACGTGCCCACGGACGCGATCTTCCACAGCAACATGTTCGTGGTCGCGCACTTCCACTTCACCCTCGTAGGCGGCGCCGTCTTCGGCTTCCTCGCCGGCGTGTACTACTGGTTCCCGAAGATGACCGGCAAGCAGCTCGACCCGTGGCTCTCGAAGCTGCACTTCTGGCTGTTCGAGATCGGATTCCTCGGCACGTTCATCCCTCTGTTCCTGGCCGGAATACGCGGCGAGCCGCGCTGGCAGGCCTACATCTCCCCAAGCGTCGAAACGGCCAACCTGATCGCGAGCCTGTTCGCCGTCGTGATCGTCCTGTCGGTGGCCGTCTTTGCCTACAACATCATCACCTCGTGGGTGTCCGGCCGGCAGGCCGCCGCCAGCCCGTGGGGAGCCCGCACGCTTGAGTGGACGATCCCTAGCCCGGTGCCGCTGGTCAACTTCCCCGCTCCGGTGGTCGTGATGGCAGGGCCCTACGACTACGGCATGGGCGGTCCCAAGACCATGGGTCGTCTCACGCTCGTGGGGGCCTCTGACGACGCGGCCGTCGAGGCATCCCCGCCCGTCCACGCCCACTCGCGTGCCGACCAGGTGAAGCTCGGGACGCTGCTGATGATCCTCTCGGACATCGTGTTCGTACTCGCGATGTTCCTCGGCTTCCTCTACCTGCACGGCCTCAACACCCAGGGGGCCTTCAAAGGCACCGAGTCGGCGCCGGCCATCGCCTCCAGCGCGGTGCTCGCGGTTGCCGCGATCGTCGCCGCCCTGAGCTGGGAGTGGGGGCGCGCAGGAGCGGCGAAGGGAGACGGCGGGCGCGGGCGCGCCGGCATCGTGTCCGCATTCGCGATCACGCTGGCCGCGTTCATAGGCGACCTGTTCGTGTTCGCGGCGCTGAAATTCCCGGTGCCCTTCCACGCCTACGCCAGCGGGATCGAGACCTTCGTCCTCTACCACGGCTTCCACCTCCTGATCACCCTCATCATCGGGGGGCTCGTGATGGGTCGCCTGCTCAGCGGCCGGCTCGCGGGACGCGACTATGTGCTGAGGGCAGCCGGCTACTGGTTCTGGTGGGTGGCGGCCGGCGCCGTGATGACCACCCTCATAACGGCCTTCATCAAGTGAGTGTCGTGAGCGCGCGGAGCACCGCCGCCGAGGGGCCCGCGCGCGCGGCACCCGGCGGCGCATCGTCCCGGCGGGCCTGATCCGCAGATGGCGGACTCCCTGCCACTCGGACTGACCTGGGCAGCGTTCTGGCTCCACCTGCTCGGCGAGCGCATCGCGGTGCGCCGCACCGGCCGCCCGCGTGACCGGCTCGCCCGAAGGCGGGCTCTGGCCTTCTACGCCGGACTGCTGGTGATCGTGATCTCGATAGCGACGCCGATCGAGACCTACTCCAAGCAGCTGCTGTGGACCCACATGATCCAGCATGTGCTGCTGCTGTCTGTGGCCGCCCCGCTGATCGTGCTCGGGGCTCCGTGGATGTCCCTGTGGCGGCCGCTCCCGCTCGGCATGCGGCGCACGCTCGCCCGTGCCTTCATGCGCTCACCGCGTCTTGCCCCGGTGCGCTGGGTCTGCCGGATCCTCTCGCGGCCCGTGGGCGCCCTGCTCGCATACAGCGTCAACCTCCTGGTCTGGCATCTGCCCGCCCTGTACGACGCGGCGCTGCGCAACTCATCGGTGCACGCACTCGAGCACATCACCTTCATGGGCTTCGGGATACTGCTGTGGGCCCAGGTCATCGACTCGCCGCCGGCCAGGGCGTCCCTCGGCTATCCTGGCAGAATCGCGCTGCTGGTGGCAGCGATGGTGCCCAACATCGCGCTCTCGATGGTGCTCGCCTTCTCGCGCTCGCCGATCTACCCGTATTACGCGCAGCTCGCCCATCGCCCCGGCGGTATCACCGCCTTCACCGACCAGCAGATAGCCGCCGGGATCATGTGGGTGGCCGGTGATCTGCCGTTTGCCATCGCGGTGGTTGCGCTGGCCGTGAAGTGGCTCACGGGCTATGAGGTCGCCGAACGCCGCGCGGCTGAGCTCGCGCTCCAGGCGAGTGAGCCGGTGCCCGCGGTGGACGCCGTCCCGGGCGCGGGAGCCCGCACCGGGCTGGGACTGACATGAGCGAGCCCGAGGACAGGCCGCCGGAGCTGGGCCAGCAGTCGGCGCCCGAGGAGCGAGCGCGCAGCCGCTCGAGCCTGGTGCTGCTGCTTGCGCTGCTGCTCGCCGTGTTCGCGGTCGCGGCCGCGATCGTCAGGAGGGCCGAGAGCGGCTCGGGGCAGAGCGTGCTGGCGGCGTCGGGTCCCGCGGCGGCGGAAGCCGGCGACGGCTTCCCGATCAACGGCAGGGTCGCTCCCGGCTTCAGGCTCACCGACCAGTTCGGCCACGCGGTCTCGCTCTCCTCGCTGAGGGGACATGAGGTTGTGATGGCCTTCGTCGACACACGGTGTGCGACGGTGTGCCCGCTCACCGCTGCGATCCTGCGCAACGCGGTGCACAGAATCGGTCCGGCAGCCGCGGCTCACGTTGATCTGGTCGCGATCAACGCAAACCCGACAGCGACGCGGGTCTCCGACGTCTACCGCTTCTCGCAGTCCAACGGCATGATCCACCAGTGGAAATACCTCACAGGCACCCCCGCGCAGCTGAAAGCGGTCTACCACGCCTACCAGGTGTATGTGTGTGTGCTGAAGGACGGCGACGTCGTTCACACATCCGCGATCTTCCTGGTGGACCCCAGCGGGCGGGAGCGGCTGTATTTCGAGACGCTGGACTCCAGCGCCGGCGGGACCCTGGAAAGCGAGACGCGGGCGATCATGGCGGGCATGCGCCAGTGGCTCTCCCCGTCATCCGCCTGAGCCCTTCGACGCCGCGTACAGCTCCGGTCTCGCTACGGCGGCAGATCCCGTGGTTTCACGCGTGTGCCTGTGGCTGGCAGCGGATCCACCGCAGACCCTCCGGCCGTAGCTTGTTCGTACACGCGACCGGAGCTCTATCCCCTCGTCCGGACGCATGGACGTGCCATCCCCATGAACGCGCTCTCCGCGAAGTACGGGCCTTCCCCTCCCCCGTGCGTGTTGCGGGGGGCGCGTCGGGGGACGCAGCTACACGTTGGCGTCCATCACGAACACCTCCGAGATCACCCCGGCCTCGACGTTATTGCCGCTGACGAACGCGAGGAGCTTCTTCCCGGTGAGCCTCTCGACCGCCTCACCGAAGTCCTTCGCCATCACCTCCTGGAACGCCGCCCGCATCCTCGCCACAGCTTCGGAGTGGCGGCCGTCGGCGAGCGACTGCTCAGCGGGTGTCAGCACTCCATACATGAGCGTGACGATCACGTTGTCGTGATGCCAGGTGGAGGCCGTGGTCGGGCCTCTGCCGAGATGCCTGTGGTGAATGCCCACCAGGGCGCTTGTGATCGCCGCGTTGAGTTCGCCGCCTCGAAGCGCGGCCTCAGCCGCGCGACCGGCGCGGCCGTCTCCCTGCTGTGTCTCCCGCTCGGACATCTCCGTCCCCTTCCGGGGCTCTCGCCTCTTGCCCAGCCGGGGCACGAGAGCCGACATGAAGAGAATAATGCGCGCGCTCGGCTCGGTGCTTAAAAAAATGCACGGGAGAGACCGCGGGGTCGCGCATGGTTGACGTGTCCCGGCGCGGGCCTATAGTGGATGGGAGCGCAGGGCGTGCTCGGGGAAGCGACGTCGGCGTGACATGTGGGGGCGAGTGCGGGACTGGGCGTAAAAATTCCGGGACCGGCCCGGTCCGAGCGCCAGCGCGAGGAGCAAAATGGGACCCAGCGACGAGGCTCCCAGCCCCGCCTCCAAGGTAGACCCGGACGAGAGCTGGGTTCGACGGCTTCTCGCGGTGGGACGATCGCTGACGTCCGAGCTCGACCGGGACGTGGTCCTGCACCGCGTGCTCGACACGGCCCGCCAGATGACTGGAGCGCGCTACGCGGCGCTCGGCATACTCAACGCCGACCACACCGGCCTTGAGAACTTCCTGACCTCGGGCCTGAGCGACGAGCAGCTCGCAGCGATCGGCGACCTCCCCCGCGGACGCGGTGTGCTCGGAGTTCTCATCGAGCGCCCGCAGACACTGCGACTGACCGATATCAGCAGCCACCCGCAGAGTTACGGCTTCCCCGCGGGGCATCCCCCCATGCACAGCTTCCTCGGCGTCCCGATCGTCATCCGCGGACAGGTGTGGGGCAACCTCTACCTGACCGACAAGGCGGGAGGAGACTTCACCGAGCAGGATGAGGAGGCGACGGTGCTGCTGTCCGGCTGGGCGGCGATCGCCATCGACAACGCGATGATGTACGAGTTCAGCGAGGCCCGCCGGCGTGAATCCGAGCGGACCACACGGGGACTTGAGGTCACCCGAGAGGTGGCGGTGGCGATCGGCACCGACGTCGACCTCGACCGCGTTCTGAACCTGATCGCCAAGCGCGGGCGGGCGCTGGTCGAGTCGACCGGCGTTGTCATCTGGCTGCGAGACGGAGACGAGCTCGTCGTGCGTGCCAGCGCGGGCGCCGTCAAGCCGAGCCAGAACGTGCACGTCCCGGTTCACGGCAGCCTGCCCGGGGAAGTCATCGCCAACCGCATGCCGCGCCGGATGACGATGAGCCAGCAGCGAGGGTTCCGCACCGAGGACCTCGGTGTGTCCGACGCTCAGGCAGCGCTGCTGGTGCCGATGGTCTCGCGGGGCGTCGCAGTCGGGGTCGTGATCGCGTTCGACTGCGACACCGACGGGCGGGAGTTCAGCGAAGAGGACGAGCACCTGCTGATGACGTTCGCGGCCACCGCCGCGAACGCCGTAGCGCTCGCCCAGAGCGTCGAGGGAGACCGCCTCCGGGGCGCGATGGCCGCCACCGAGGCCGAGCGCGGGCGGTGGGCACGAGAACTGCACGATGAGACCCTTCAGAGCCTTGCGGGACTGCGAATGCTGCTGACGGCGGCGCTGAACGGGGACGAGGATCTGGGGAGCACGCGCGAGGTCGTGAGCACAGCCATCGGGGAGATCGAGGGAGAGATGGACAACCTGCGCGCCATAATCAGCGACCTGCGTCCTCCCGCCCTGGATGAGCTCGGCCTGCTGGCCGCAACCGAGTCCCTCGTGGATCGCCACCGCGGGCGCAACGGCCACACCATCGACACCGAGCTCACGCTCCTGGACACCGACGCACGCGGCGGGCTTCTGAACCCGGAGTTCGAGAGCACCGTCTACCGGATCGTGCAGGAGGCGCTCACGAACGCCGCCAAGCACGCCGGCGCGGGCAACGTGCGCCTGGCCATGCTCGAGGCCGGCACGCGGCTGACGGTGGACGTCCAGGACGACGGCTGCGGCTTCGACACGAGCTCATGCGGCGATGGCTTCGGTCTGAGCGGGATGCGCGAGCGCGTCAGCCTCGCCGGCGGAACGCTGAAGGTGACATCCGACTCGAACGGGACGCACATCCTCGCGTGCATGCCGGTGCAGAGAAGCGAGAACGGCTATGGGTCCTGAGCCGCAGCGACGCTCAGCCGGCGGTACTGCCGCCGAGGCGCCCCGCGGCCCGCGGGCTCACATAGCGCTCTCCTCGCGCGGCGGCCCGCACCGCCAGCGGAAGCTCGACGTCGGCAAGATCCTTGGACACGAATCCTGTGGCACCGGCGCTGAGAGCGAGCTGCGCGAACGCAGGGTTGAGCTCCATCGTCGCGAGCACGATCCTGGTCCGCTCCAGGCGGTCGCGAATCACCCTGATCGTCTCGATGTTGGAGAGCCTGGGCAGCCTCAGATCGCACACCAGGACATGCGGCCGGTGGACGCGCACGTCGCGCACGGTCGACTCGACCTCGTCCGCCTCCGCCACCACGTCGATGCCCGCCTCGGAGTCGAGCACGCTGCGCATGCTGCTTCTGATGAGCGCATGATCGTCAGCGAGCACCACACGGATCGACCCTGCCGACGCGTGGTCGGCACCATCCTGATCCCGAGCCAGATGGAGGTGATATGCCACTCCTTCACGCTAAAGCGAACGCTTCTGCGGTTGTCCGTGCAAACGCCGTGGCCTACCGTGGCAAAGCACCGAGGCGAAGTCCGAGGCAACGCGTAACGATGACCCGAATGGACGATATGGATGCTGCCGCAACCGAGGCCGGTCCCGAGCCCATTCGCATCGTGCTGGCCGACGACCACCGGGTTGTCCGCAGCGGCCTGAAGATGCTGCTGGAGAAGGGCGGGGAGATCCAGGTGGTCGCCGAGGCCGGCGACGTCGAGAGCGCACAGCGCTTCGTGCGCGGCCACCACCCGCACGTGCTCGTGCTCGACCTCAACATGCCGGGCGGGTCCAGCCTCGACGCCATCCCGGTGATGCGCGAGGAATCGCCCGACACTCAGATCGTCGTGCTGACGATGCAGCAGGAAACCGGGTTCGTGAGGGCCGCGCTGAGCGCGGGAGCGATCGGCTACGTCCTCAAGGACGCGGTCGACGGGGAGCTGATGGAGGCGGTGCGACACGCGGCCGCGGGCGAAAGCTACCTCAACCCTGAGCTCGGAGCCAGGATTGCCTCCGAGCCGCCCCCTGGCCCCCCGGACGACCTCTCCGACCGAGAGGTCGAGGTGCTCACGCTCATCGCGCTGGGGAACACCAACCCCGAGATCGCCGAGCGACTGTACCTTTCGATCCGGACCGTCGAGACCCACCGTGCCCACATCCAGCAGAAGCTGATGCTCTCAACGCGCGCCGAACTGGTCGGCTACGCCATCGAGCGCGGCCTGATCGCGGCCTAGGACCATCGGACCTCGGGGCTCACCAGCCGCTGCAGCGGCAAACGCCCCGTCAGCCGGACGCCCCGCTGCGGAGGTGGCGCCGGGCGCACTCGGGCCCACCGTGGGACCCGCATCACTGCCCGCGCCCTCGGGGGAGCGGCATCCGCTGATCGAGCTGATGCTCGAGCGCGTCGCCGCCGGGAGCCGGCGCGGAGCCAGGACGGACGGGGCGACGATCGCGCTGGCGATCGAGGGCGGCGGCTCCAGGGGAGTCGTCTCGGCCGGGATGTGCCTCGCGCTCGAGAAGGCGGGATTGATCGATGCCGTGGACGTCATCTACGGCACCTCCTCGGGGGCGCTGAACGGATCGTTCACGGCCGCCGGGCAGGCCGCTTTCGGGGCGACGAACTACATCGACATCGCGATGCTTCGCTTCGCCAATCCGCTGCGGCTCCTGACCGGCCACGCCGTGATCGACTTCGACGTGCTCTTCGACGAGCTCATTCGCGGGCGCAAGCCCTACGACGAGGACGGCCTGCGCATGGGCCCTGCGTTCCGCGCCCTGGCCGTTGATCTCGCGAGCTCCTCGGCCACCGTCCTCGGTGACTTCCCGACCGCCGAAGAGCTGCTCGAGGCCGTCCAGGTGAGCTGCTCGATCCCGTTGCTGTCCGGCTCGCCGGCGATCTTCCGCGGCAGACCGATGGCCGATGGCGGGCTGATCGAGTCGATCCCGTTCGGCCCGGCGCTGCGTGGCGATGCCACCGGCGTCGTGGTCCTGCGCTCACGCCCGGCGGCCTTCCGCCGGGAGCGCTACCCGCGCGCGGTGATCGACCTCGCCACCCGGTCGGCGCACCCCGCGCTGGGGCCTCTGATGCGGGCCAGCCCCGACCGCTACAACGAACGCGCCGAGCACCTGCAGCGGGTCGGCATGAGCGATCCGAGCCTGGTGCAGATCGCCCCCGCTCCGGGCACACAGAGGGTCGGGCAGCTCGAGGTCTCCGCAGGCGTGATCCGCGAGGGGCTCGTGGCGGGCGCGAGGGCGGCGGCGAGCGCGTTCGGGCTCCCGCCGGTGGACGTGCTCTGGCAGCCCGAGCTCTACGAGACGACATGAGGGCGCGCGCGACGGCCACCTCGCCCGCGCACCGGCCGCGCCGATGACCCCGCACCGCTCCATGGCGAACAGGCTGAGAGGCGCCCCCGGAACAGGCTCGCGCGCGTTCGTCCAGGCGACCCTGGACTGGCTCCCCGCCCACGTCGCCGTGCTCGATGGTGACGGCGAGATCATCATGACCAACGGGGCATGGGTCCAGTTCGCGCTAGACAACGGCGGTCACCCAACGGGGCCCGGCGAGAACTATCTCGCCGTATGCGACGCCGCTGCAGGCGATGTCTGGGCGCAGCAGGCGGCCTGCGGCATACGGTCGGTCCTGAGCGGCCGCGCATTCGAGTTCTCGATGGAATACCCCTGTGACAGCGAGAGCGAGGAACGCTGGTTCGTCCTGCGGGTGAACCGCTACACCGGCCTGGAGGACGCACGAGCGGTGATCGCCCACGACAACGTCACCTCACGCAGGCAGGCCGAGGAAGAGCTGAGGACTCGGGCGGCGCTTCTGGATGAGGTCAACGTCTGCGTGGTCGCGACCGACGATGAAGGCCTGATCACGCACTGGAACCGGGGGGCGGAGAGCCTGTACGGCTGGAGCAGCAGAGAAGCGATCGGCCGGCCGGCTCTCGAGATCATCGTGCCGGCCGACCCCCAGCTCGCCTGCGTGATCGTGCAGAGCCTCGCCGAGCGTGGTGCGTGGGAGGGCGGCCTCGAGGTCTTCCGCAAGGACGGATCTATCTTCGACGCCTACGTCCGCGACAGCGTGATGCACGACGGGACCGGATCCCCGGCGGGGACGATCGCGGTGTCGGTCGACGTCTCGGAGAGCGTGGCCGGCCAGCGCGCACTGCTCGCATCGCACGAATACCTGCAGGCGGTGACCGACAGCGTGGGCGAGGGGATCGTCACGATCGATGACGACGGCTACGCCACCTATCTCAACGGCGCCGCCGAACGGCTCCTCGGCTGGACCCTCACCGACCTGAGGGGGCGGGACATGCACGAGGCGACGCACAGCCGCCGGCCGGACGGCACCACACTGCACGTGGACGACTGCCCGATCCAGGCCGCCCGGCGCGAGCGCCGGGTCGTGCACGTGGAGGACGACGTCTTCATGAGCCGCGACGGCCACCAGATCCCTGTTTCATATACCGCCTCGCCGATCGAGACCGCGGGCGGCGTGCGTGGATGCGTGGTGGTGTTCGAAGACATCGCGGGACGCAAGGCGCGAGAGGAGACCCTCCGCCGCGACGCCGACGCCCTCGCATGGATCGACCGCTGCACCAGCGCGATCGCCGAGGACCGCCTCATGCTCTACGCGCAGCCGATCGTGGACCTGGCGAGCGGCGATATCGCACAGCGCGAGCTGCTGCTGCGCGTGCGTGAGCCCGACGGGACCGTTTCAGCCCCCGGGCCGTATCTGGATGTGGCTGAGCGCTACGGGCTGATCGGCGACATCGACCGGTGGGTGATCCAGCAGTCGATCGAAATCGCGGCCCGCAGCCACCCCGTTCAGGTCAACATCTCCGCTCACTCGATCGGCGACTGGACCATCCGAGATCACATCGAGCGCTGCATCGAGCAGTCCGGGGCCGACCCCGGATCGATCGTCTTCGAGATCACCGAGACCGCCCTGGCGCTGAACCAGGAGGCGGCGGTGGCGTTCGCGCGCCATCTGCGCGAGCTCGGCTGCAAGGTCGCGCTGGATGACTTCGGAACCGGCTACGGAAGCTTCACCTACATCAAGCACTTCCCCGTGGACTACCTGAAGATCGACATGGAGTTCGTCCTGGACCTCACGGCCAGCGAGGCATCCTCGCGCGTCGTCGAGGCCGTCGTCTCGATCGCGCGGGCATTCTCCGCCAAGACGATCGGCGAGGGCGTGGAGGACGCGCGTACCCTCCTGCGGCTACGGGATCTCGGCGTCGACTACGCGCAGGGTTTCCATATCTCAAGGCCCGCCGCGATCGGCTACGCCTGAGAGGGCGCGGCGCCAGACACGGAAGGTTGATTCCAGCATATTTTAGAAAGTTGTAAACTTACGTATTACATGTGGTCTACGCGCGCAGGGCAGCCGCCCGTCTACGCCCTGAAGGCGGACTTCTTCAGGGCCCTCGGGCACCCCGCCCGCGTTCGGCTGCTGCAGGCGCTGAGGGACGGCGAGCGCTCGGTGGGCGCGCTCAGAGACGAACTCGAGCTCGACTCGAGCAGCACCTCGCAGCATCTGGCGGCGTTGCGGGCACAGGGCCTGCTCGTCAGCCGCAAGGAGGGTACGAGCGTCTACTACCGCGTGCGAGATCCGCGCACGCTGGAGTTGCTCGAGCTCGCCAAGCAGATCATCTCGGGGGCGCGCGAGGACAACCAGGCGCTTCTGGATGATCTTGCGGTCGAGGACTTCGGTCCTGGGCCGGTTAGCCGCTAGACGTGGTCCTCCTCGCCGCGGGCGTGTTCGCGGGCATCGCCGCGCTGGTGGCCGGGGGCACGATGGCGGCAGCGGGCGCGCTGCGCCCGGGGATGGCAGTGCAGGCCCTCGGGATGAGCGTCCTCGGGGTCGTGGGGCTCATCGTCCTCGTTGGCGGCGACACGCTCGGGGCGCCCTTCACGAGCACGATCGGCCTCGCCTTCGGACTGGACCCGCTCAGCGGCTTCTTCCTCGCTGTGCTCGGCCTGACCGCGGCGCCGACGCTGGCATTCGCCCGCGACTACCTGCCCGGCCGTGACGCCGGCAGGAGCGTAGGGGCTCTCACCGCCGCTTTCCTGCTGGCCCTGGTCGGGGTGCTCGCGGCACGGGACGTGATCAGCCTCCTGGGCTTCTGGGAGCTGATGACCCTCCTGCCCGCGGCCGCCATCCTGCTGGCACGCCGCGACGCGCCCGTTCGCTCCGCCGTCTACGCGTACCTCGCGATCACCCACCTTGGCGGCGCCGGAGTGTGGATCGCGCTGCTCGCACTCGCGAGCCACGGGGCCATCGGCGATCCGTCGGCCCTCACGGCCGCGGGGAGCAGCGCCCAGACACTCGTGGCCATCGCGGCCCTCATCGGCTTCGGCACGAAGGCGGGCTTCGTCCCCCTGCACTCCTGGCTGCCGCGGGCGCACCCGGTCGCGCCCGCGCACCTGTCGGCGCTGATGTCCGGAATGATGATCAAGGTCGCGATCTACGGGCTGATCAGAGTCGAGTTCCAGTGGCTCGGCGCGACACCGCGGTGGCTGGGCCTGACGCTGCTCGCGCTCGGACTGGCCTCCTCTCTGGCGGGGGTTCTGTGGGCGCTGATCCAGCATGAGCTGAAGCGGCTGCTGGCATACAGCTCGATCGAGAACGCCGGGATCATCGCGCTCGGCCTGGGGGCGTCGCTGCTCTTCCTCGACGGCGGCGAGGAGATGTGGGCCGCGATCGCGTTCGGCGCGGCGCTGCTGCACGTCGCCAACCACGCGATCTTCAAGACCCTCCTGTTCCTCGGCGCCGGGGCGATCGAGCGCGCCGCGGGGACTCTGGACCTCGACCGTCTCGGCGGCGTCCTGAGAGGCATGCCCTGGACGGGCGGAGCGTTCCTGATCGGAACGATGGCGATCGCGGGCCTGCCGCCGCTCAACGGCTTCGCGTCCGAGTGGCTGATCCTTCAGTCGCTGCTGCACGTGGCCCTCCACGCCCCGCTGGGACTCGCGCTCGCCGGCGCGATCGCGCTCGCCGGCCTGGCCTCGACGGCCGCGCTCGCACTTCTGTGCTTCGCGAAGGTGCTCGGGCTCGCTCTCCTGGGCGAGCCGCGAGCCGCCAGGGCCAGGGAGGCGGTCGAGGCTCCCGCGGGGATGCGGCTGGCGGTCGTTTCGCTGGCGGCGCTGTGCATCGCGCTCGGATTGCTTCCGGGCCTGGTGCTGCCCACGCTCGCGGGCCTCGCACCCGGAGGCGGCGGCTCAGAGCTCACGGCCCACGCCGGCCTGCAGATCCCGGGAACCGGCTCCTACCCGCCGCTCGCGATAGCGCTCGCGATCGGCGTCCTCTGCGGCGGCCTGTTCCTCCTCCGCGGCAGGCGCGCCTCGCCCGCACCTGTCTGGGCCTGCGGGCAGCCCCTCACCCCCGAGATGCGCTGGAGCTCTGCCGGCTTCTCCAAGCCCCTGAGCCTCGTGCTCGAGTCGGTCCTGCGACCCCGCCGGAACGTCGAGGTCACCAGTGCGGGCGGGGTGCTGCAGAGCGTCACCTATGAGGGCGAGGTGCCGGCGCTGCTCGACAGCACGCTGTATGAGCCCACGATCCGTTCGGGCCTGCGCGCGGCCGCGCTCGCAAGGCGCCTGCAGTCCGGCAACGTGCGCACCTACGCCGCGTATCTCCTGGGGCTCGTGATCCTGCTGCTCGTCCTCGTGCACACGGGAGCCCTGGGATGAGCGCCGCGGTGAGCTTCCTGCAGCTGGCCGGCGTGGCGCTCGCCCCGCTCCTGGTCGGCTCGACCCAGGTCCTGAAGGCCCGTCTGCAGGGACGCCGCGGGGCGTCCGCGCTGCAGCCGTATCGAACCCTCGCGCGCCTCTGGGGCAAGAGCTCGGTCGACCCCGGCGGCACCGGGCCCGTCTACCGGTTCGCTCCTGCCCTCGTCGCCGCATGCCTGCTCGTGGCCATCGCGATCGTGCCCGTCGCCGGGCGTGCCGGCGGCTGGCATCTCGGGAGCGACGCCCTGGTGCTGGTCGGAGTGCTCGCGCTCGCGCGCTTCGCTCTCGCGGCCGCCGCGTGGGACACCGGCAGCGCCTTCGCTCTCATGGCCTCGGCACGCGACCTGATGATCGCCGTGTTCGGAGAGGCTCTGCTCGTGCTCGCACTGCTCGTGCTCGCGCTCCCGGCTCAGAGCACCGACCTGCCCGCGATGAGCGCCGCGTCCGCCGGCTGGCATGCGTGGGGCGGACCGGCACATTGGTGCGGCGCGCTCGCATTCGCGCTCGTGATCCTCGTCGAGACGGGGCGTGAGCCGATCGACAATCCGGATACCCACCTCGAGCTCACGATGATCCACGAGGGCCCGCTGCTCGAATACGCCGGGCGCGACCTCGCGCTGCTCACGTGGGCCGGCGCCGCGCGCCACTGGGTGTTCATCGTGCTCGGCGCCGAGCTGTACCTGCCCCACCCGGGTGACTTCGTGGGTGCGCTGGGCGCCCTCGCGGTCGGGGTGGCTGCCATCTGCTGCGCATTGGCGCTCGTTGAGACTGCGCAGGCGAAGATGCGGATCCTGCGCGTTCCCGCGCTGCTGGGGGTCGGCTGCGCGATTGCGCTCGCGGGCGCGGGGATGTGGATCGCCGGGGTGGGAGCATGAGCAGCGCTCTCATCACGAGCATGCTGGTGCTCGCCTTCGCGATCATGCTCGTGCGACGTCGCTCGGTCGCCATAGGCCTACTGGCCGCACAGTCGCTCGCGCTCGGCATCGTGGCGATGGATCCGGCAGGACCCGGCGGAGACGTCCTGGTCGGATGCTTCCTGATCGCGAGCAAGGCGGTGGTCCTGCCGCTGCTGCTGTATCTGCTGATCCGCCGCACGCCCGAGCCACGGCCGGTGCGCGCCGTCACCGGCCCGATGGTGCGCTTCCTGTGCGCGGGCGCGGTGGCGCTGTGCGCCGTGGTGCTCACGCCCCCCCTGGGCATAGGCGACCCGCACACGGAACACATCGCGGTCGCCCTGGTGCTGCTCGGCGTCGCGATCGTCACCCTGCGGCGCCCGATCCTGTTCCAGCTGCTCGGCCTGATCGTCGCCGAGAACGGGCTCTCGCTGCTCGCCGTCTCGGTGCCGGGCGGGCTGTCCTACGTGGTTGAGTTCGGTGCCCTCTTCGACCTCGCTCTCGTGGTCACCGTGGCGGCGGCCTTCGTGCAGGCGATCCACACCGACCTGGGCTCGGGCGACAGCGAGCTGCTGCGAGGCCTGCATGACTGACCTGGTCCCCATGCTGGCCTGGTGCGTGCCGGCGATTCCGCTCGCGGGCATGGCGCTCGCGCTTCTCGCCCGCTCCGCGCGCCAGGCCGACACGACGGCGATCGCGGTCGCGATCGCCACGGCGGCTACGTCGCTGACGCTCGCCGTGATCGCGCTGGCACGCGGCGGCCAGCCGGCCCTGCAGGGCCGGTGGTATCTCGTGGACGGGGCGAGCGGGCTGCTGCTCGCCGTCATCGCCGTCGTGGGTCTGTGCAGCACGCTGCTCTCACCGTCCTTTCTGCGAACCAGCGGGCGCAGCTGGAGCACCGCCGCGCGCTCGCGCAGCCTCTACTACGCCGCACTGTTCCTGTTCTGGGCGGCCCTGCTCGCGGTCCCGATCGCCGGCAACCTCGCCGCCGCATGGCTGATCGTCGAGGCGACGACGGCCGCCTCCGCGCTACTCGTCGCCTTCTCCGGCCGGCGCGATGCCCTGGAGGCGGGCTGGAAGTACCTGCTGCTCACGACGCTCGGACTGTCGGTCGCCCTGCTCGGGATCATCATCCTGGCGATAGGCCAGGCCAATGCGGGCCTGCACGGCCTGCAGGCGCTCGACTGGACCACACTCCAGCACGCGGCTCGCACGCTCCCCAAGGCCCCGACCCTCGTGGCATTCGTGCTGCTTCTGGCCGGGCTGGCCACAAAGATCGGCTGGGCTCCCGTCCACAACTGGCTTCCGGACGCGCACAGCGAGGCACCCGCTCCCATCAGCGCGCTGCTGTCGGCGGCGCTGCTGCCCAGCGTGCTCCTGATCGCCTGGCGGGTGAAGGACATCCTCCAGCCCTCCGTCGGCCCCGGCGCGACCCGTGGCGTCTTCATCGCCTTCGGGCTGCTGTCGATGTTCGTCGCGATCCCGTTCCTCTGGCGTGCTCTGCCGTGGAAGCGGCTGCTTGCCTACTCGAGCCTGGAGCACATGGGAATCATCGCCCTGGGAATCGGATTCGGCACGCCGCTGGCCATCGCCGGGGTGGTGCTGCACGTCGCCGGGCACGCGCTCGCCAAGTCCCTCGGGTTCTACGCCGCGCTGCCGCTGATGCGGGTTGAGCCGAAGTCCGGCACGCGCCCGCCCCGGGGCGTTGCCGGCGAGAGCCCCGCAACGGCCACCGCGATGGGGGTGAGCCTCGTCGCACTTTCGGGACTGCCCCCCTCTCCGCTGTTCCTGTCCGAGCTCCTGATCCTCCTGGGCGGGGTCTCGGCCGGCTACTACCTGGTGAGCGCGATCGCCCTCTTCGCGCTGGCGCTCGGCTTCCTCGGCCTGCTGCAGGCCCTGATCGAGGGCGTCGTCGGCGAGAAGCCGACGCGGCGCAGGGGCCACCGCTCCCGCGAGGAGCGGCCCATACTCGCGCTAACGGCGATCCTCACGACGGCGATGCTCGCCGTCACGCTCGCCGGGCTCGCCCTCCCGGGCTCGGCGTTGGTGCAGACTCTCGCGGGAGGCTCGCTGTGAGCCAGGTTCAGATGATCGAGCCGGGCCTGTGGCGAGCGGCTGTTCAGGGAGCGATCTCAGACGGGGAGGCCTTCGCCGGGGCCTGGGCGAGCGAGCGGGATGGGGATCTGAGCTGGAGCGCCCTGTTTCACCGCGCACGCCAGCTGCGCGTGATCTCCTGCCGCGCCGGCGGCGAGGGCGTGCCGAGCATCGTCGATCTCGTGGAGGCGGCGGGATGGGATGAGCGCGAGGCGCATGACCTCTACGGCCTGCGGTTCGAGGGCCACACACCGATGCGGGCGCTCGTACGGCACCCCGAGGACTCGGACTGGATGACCCCGGTGACCGGAGAGGGCGTTCACCAGGTGGCCGTGGGGCCCGTCCACGCCGGCGTTATCGAGTCCGGTCACTTCCGATTCCACGTGATCGGGGAGCGGATCCTGGCCCTGGACACGCGCCTCTTCTACAAGCACCGGGGACTCGAGCGCGCCGCGGAGGGACACGACGCCGCCGCGGCGATCGCGTATGCCCAGCGCGCCTGCGCAGCCTGCGCGGTGTCCAACACCGTCGCCTATGCGCAGGCTGTCGAGGACGCGATGGGGCTGGCGCCGAACCGCGAGCTGCGCGCCTGCCGGACAGTGCTCCTGGAGCTTGAGCGCCTCTACAACCATCTGCACGACATCAGCGCCATCTGCGCCGGCGTCGGCTTCGCCCCGGGAACGATGGCGTTCGCCGCACTCAAGGACCGCGCACAGCAGATCAACGGCAGAGCGTTTGGTCACCGCTTCCTCTTCGGGACGGTGGCCGTCGCCGGCGCGGCGGCCGGCCTCGACGCGGCCTGCGCCGACACGGCGCTCGGCAGCCTGCGCGAGCTCCGGGCCGACAGCGCCGCAGCGTGGCGGGATCTCGAGTTCACCGGCGCCGTGCACGCGAGACTCGACGGCGTCGGCGTGCTCGGCTCCCAGGCCGCGCTCCGCCTCGGGGCCACCGGGCCCGCCGCGCGGGCGGCCGGACTTCGGGAGGACGCCCGCGCCTGGAGCCCGCACCTTTCCTACGACGGCTTCCTTCCCGCCTCGCCGCCGGAGGCGAGCGGCGACGTCGCAGCTCGGCTGAGGATGAGGGCCATCGAGCTCGAGGCCACGTGCGACATTCTCGAAGAGCTGCTGTCGGGGCCGCTGCCACCGGGCACCGCGACCGCGGAGCGTGCCGCCGGCGCGGTCGGCGCCGCGCGCGTGGAGAGCCCACGAGGGGCCAGCTCCTGCGCCGTCCACCTCGAGGGCGGTCTCCTGACGCGGCTGCACCTGCGCACCGGCTCATATGCGAACTGGCCGGCGCTCGCACATGCGAGCGCCGGGAACCTGCTTCCCGACTTCCCCCTCATCAACAAGAGCTTCGAGCTCTGCTACGCCTGCGCGGACCGCTGATGTTCGTGATGCTGAGACAGCTCGCGGGCACCCGCGGCGAGGCGAGGCTGACGCGCGGCAGGCCGAGGTCTCTGGCGATCAGGCACGTCGACGCCGGCTCGTGCAACGGCTGCGAGCACGAGCTCGGGGCGGCGAGCAACCCGCTTCACGACCTGCAGCGCTACGGGCTCGACATTGTCGCCTCACCACGGCATGCGGACATCCTGCTCGTCACCGGGCCGGTCACGACCCGCATGGCCGCGCCGCTCCAGCGCGCCTACCACGCGATGCCCGAGCCGCGGATGGTGGCGGCGCTCGGAGACTGCGCCCTGGGCTGCAACGTCCTCGGCGACCGCGCCGAGCTGGTTGGTGCCCTGGAGGATGTGCTCCCGGTCGACATCCGCATCCCGGGATGCCCACCGCAGCCGGGTGACATAGCGCGGCACATACTCGCGGTGCTCGAAAGCTAGCCGCCACCAGCGCGGTGGCGCCGCGAAGCTACGGCCGAGGGCTGCCGCTGCGATGCCAGTGCAGCAGCGCGTGGACCCCGGCGGAGCGACCCTGGCCGGCACCGGACTCAGCGCGCCTGGCGCGTTCCCGAGCACTGGTTTCGCGGATCAGGCGGGTCTGCCGCTGAAGGCGCGTCTCAAACACGCCCGCAGGGTGTGCGGCCGGTGCCGGGACCTTCGCGGCGGGGTTCTGCTCGTACACATGGGCGACGCTACTACCCCTCCAGCGTGATCAAAGGGGGAAAGGCCACATGGCTGATACGGAAACCGCGCATGCGAGCGCCCTCATCACTCGGGCGGCAGCTGCATCTGGATTTCGCGCTTGCGGGCCCCGCGGGAGGCAAGTTCCCGGAGGTTCGCGGCCTCGGCATCCCAGTCGTAGATCACCGCCGTGTCGGCGAGCCGGTCGTAGATGGCCCTGTGGGCGCGACCGAAGATGATCCCGAGGAACCCGATGCCGAACGTCAGGAAGCCGAGCGGAAACATGATCAGCCGCAGCAGCGCGTGGCGCGGGTCAAGCGGCGATCCGTCGCCGCGTACGATCCGCAGACCGAGGATCGACATTCCCGGCGTGCGGCCGAAGACGGCCCAGAATGCACCCAGGTAGAACGCCGACCAGACGAGCTGGCCGAAGATTACGACGGCGTAGCCGTGCTTCAGTTCCAGTTCCCAGGGGGTGGCGATGTTGATCGCGAACTGGATGATCGCGATCACGATCGCGTAGATGACGCTGATGATGCCGAGGTCGGCGCCGTAGGCGAGCAGGCGGCTGAGGGCACCCGCGTAGTGGCCCTGCTGGGCCATGGCGCGGCGGGCGCTCGCCTTCACTTCTCCTCTCCATCCTCGGGGGCCTGCTCAGGCTGCTCGCCCGATCCGCCCTGCGCCTCGGGCTCACCCATGCCCGTGAGCAGCGGCGGCCCGACGGGTATCTCGCTTTCGTTGCGGCGCAGCACCCGGTTCACCGCACGGCTCACGAGCGTGTCCACGCCGGCGGTCTGGCTCCTCGCGACATCGAGCGCTTCACTCGCGAAGCCGCTCGTCGATCGAGCGACGATCGTCCCGAGCTCGGTTTCCTCGACCACCGAGTCCACATCCACGCGTTGCACGACGGCGTTCACGTCGATGCGGCCGACTACCGTGTCGATGTCGATGCGGCCGACGAGGGCATCGATGTCGATCCGGCCGACGAGCGCGTCGATGTCGATGCGGTTCACGACTTCATCGATGGCGATGCGGCTCACGAGCGCGTCAATGTCGATCCGGCCCACCAGCTGATCAATGTCAATGCGCTTGACCAGAGCATCAATCTCGATGCGGCTCACGAGGGCGTCAATGTCAATCCGGCCCACGAGCTGATCAATGTCAATGCGCTTGACAAGGGTGTCTATGTCAATGCGGCTCACGAGCGCGTCAATGTCAATCCGGCCCACCAGCTGATCAATGTCAATGCGCTTGACCAGAGCATCAATCTCGATGCGGCTCACGAGATCGTCGATCGCGATGCGGCGCACCAGCTGATCAATGTCAATGCGGCTCACGAGCTGGTCAATGTCAATGCGCTTGACAAGGGTGTCGATGTCAATGCGGCTCACGAGCATCGTCAATGTCAATCCGGCGCACCAGCTGATCAATGTCAATGCGGCTGACCAGCGCGTCAATCTCGATGCGCTGCACCAGCTCGTCAATGTCGATTCGGCCCACCAGCCGGTCAATGTCAATGCGGCTGACCAGCGCGTCAATCTCGATGCGCTGCACCAGCGCGTCAATGTCGATGCGGCCCACCAGCCGGTCAATGTCAATGCGGCTGACCAGCGCGTCAATCTCGATGCGCTGCACCAGCTCGTCAATCGCGATGCGGCCGACAAGGGCATCAATGTCAATGCGGCCCACCAGCCGGTCAATGTCAATGCGGCTCACCAGCGCGTCAATCTCGATGCGCTGCACCAGCTCGTCAATCGCGATGCGGCCGACAAGGGCATCAATGTCAATGCGGCTCACGAGCCGGTCAATGTCAATGCGGCCCACCAGCGCGTCAATCTCGATCCGGCCCACCAGCGCGTCGATGTCAATCCGGCCCACCAGCTGATCAATGTCAATGCGGCCGACGAGCTGGTCAATGTCAATGCGCTTGACGAGGGTGTCGATGTCAATGCGGCCGACAAGCCCGTCAATGTCAATCCGGCTCACCAGCTGATCAATGTCAATGCGGCCGACGAGCGCATCGATATCGATCCTGTCGACGAGGGCGTCGATCTCGATCCGGCCGACGACGCCGTCGATGTCAATCCGGCCCACGACGCCGTTGATGTCTATTCGTCCGATCAACGCATCGAGATCGAGGGCATCGACGACTCCCGGCGCGAAGGTCTCCAGCAGCTGCTGTGTGCCGTCTTGGGCAGCGGACAGCAACCGGGTCCGGACGTGCCGGCCATCCTGGACGAGTGGGTTCGCTGCGGAGCCGACGAGGCGTCCCGCCCCTCGCGCCCCAGGCAGCGCCGATACCACCCGGCCCGCCGTCACGCCGGCGCGCATGCCCCGGCCGCCTATCTGAAACACGAGCCGGGTCGCACGCGAGGCGACGCCGACCGCCAGGTCCGCTCCGACAAGGAGTGCGCCCATCGCGGCCGAGCCGTCCCCGTTCGCCTCGCGGACAGCGAGCTCGGTCCCCGGTGTACGGCGCTCGGGCATGGGCTGAATCTACTGGGACACGCATGCTCGCTGCGATCCAGCTCCGCGGGCTCCGAGGGCGCGCGGCCGCTTCGGCCTCGCAGATGCTGCCGCCGGCGGCGGCCAACACCGCCGTCTGGGCCCGCCCGCCGGGGAGACCCGGGCGCGTCGGCGGCGCGGGCGCCCCCAACCCAACACACCTCGGACCCCGGCCCGCGTCCGGGTCGCGTCGCCCTAGCGGGGCTGGTGTACCGGCGCGACAGCGGCCGGGTGTGAGCCGCAGTGGCGCCCGCAGGGGTTCGCGAGAGAACCGGAACCTGCTTGGCTGTCGCGAATGAGCGCCGTCACTCCGTCGCCGACCGACCCGGAGCTTCCCGAGGAGCTGGCGCAGCAGCACATCTCGGAGCTGAGCCACGATGAGCGGCTCTCAGAGGTTCAGCTGGCCGACCTCTCGCTTCCGGAACAGCGGGCCAACGGCATCACCGTCGAGACGGCGCTCCTGTCGAACGTCGATCTGTCAGGCTCGCGGCTCGAGCACCTCAGGATCGCCGAGACCGTCCTGAAGGGGTGCAACCTCGCCAACGTCCATGCTGGCAGCGTCCGCCTCAGGAAGGTGCTGCTCACGGGATGCCGCCTCACCGGGATCAACATGGCCGGCGGCGCTCTCGCGGACGTCACCCTCCGGGACTGCCGCATCGACCTTGCATCCTTCAGCCAGTGCAGCCTCGAGCGTGTCACCTTCGAGGACTGCCTGCTGACCCAGACGGACTTCATGGACGCACGCCTGGACGCGGTGCGCCTGAGTCGCTGTGATCTGAAAGGCGCCGATATCCGCGGAGCCCGCCTGAGGCGCTGCGAGCTGCGCCGGTGCGATCTCAGCGAGCTTCAGGGCGTCGACAGCCTCCGCGGTGCCGCCATGGAGTGGAGCGACATCCTCGATATGGCCGGGGTGCTGGCGAACGCGCTCGGGATCAAAGCGTTCGATCCCGACTGATCCGCAGGGCAGATCTAGACGGCGGCGAGCCTCTCGCCGTGGTGGTCGAGGCTGGCGAGCTCCGTGAGAAAGCCCTTGCCGATCACGCTCAGGCTCAACAGCGAGCCAAACAGGACCACGGCGTCGATGCTCTCCCGGCCCTGCTTGGTCCAGTAGTCATCCGCGAGGTTGAGCCATAGCGCGAACTCGTCGAGGGTAAGCGCCGCGCCGCTGCCGAAGCCGATCGCAGTGGCTCGCGAGGCCCAGCGCTGCTCGTTGATCCCGATCTCCAGCAGCCACAGATAGCCGACCGACAGCAGGCCGGCGATCCCAAACGTCATGTGGTGGATGTGCCGGCCGCCGGGCGTGATGTTCCTGAAGGGACCTCGTTCGGCGCGGATGGCGTGCGTGATCGCGCGCACCGACGCGAACGTCACGAAGAACGACGCCGTGGACAGGAGCTGGCGCTCCTTGCGGCGATCGCGGAAATGCTTGTGGTAGAGCGCGCGTACGTCCCGCCCCGACGCCATCAACGGGGAGGAACCTCGCGGCCTCTGGGCAGCGGAATCTTCGGGCACCATCGAGCATCAGCCTACCCGGCCGCGAATAGACTCACCGGGAAGATCCGGCCCGATCGCCACGTCAGGAGGTCGCCTTGGAGCAGAGCACGCCGACAGGGACAGCCAGCCCGGCTCGATCTCGCTGGCCGTGGGCGGGGTCGGGGCACGGACCACTGCCCTCTCTACTGCTTCTGCTGACGATCGTGACGGGTGTCGTGGACGCGGTGAGCTACGTCGCCCTCGGTCACGTGTTCGTCGCGAACATGACGGGCAACGTCGTGTTCCTCGGCTTCGCGCTCGCGGGGGCGCCCGGGCTGTCGGCGCCGGCGTCGGTCGCGGCCCTGGCAGCGTTCCTCACCGGCGCGGTCGTCGGCGGCCGGCTCGCATCGCGCTACGAGGGCCACCGGGGAAGACACCTCGGGAATGCAACCGCGGCGTCCGTCGCAGTGGTGCTCCTCGCCGTCCTGCTTGCCGCTGTCGTCGGGCAGCCGGTATCTCACGTAGCGCGTTATGCGCTCATCGTGCCGCTGGCCATCGCGATGGGGCTGCAGAATGCCACCGCGCGCACGCTCGCCGTGCCGGACCTCACCACGACCGTCCTGACCCAGACCCTGACCGGCTTCGCGGCGGAGTCTCGCCTGGCGGGCGTGGCAGCACCCCCGCGAGCGGGGCGCCGTCTCCTCCCGGTCACAGCGATGTTCGCCGGCGCGCTCGCCGGCGCGCTGCTCGTGATCAACGTCGACCTGGTGCTTCCCCTTGCTCTCGCGGCAGCGCTGATGGCCACCACGGCCCTCGCGGCGAAAAGGCTCGCAGTCGACAACCCCGCCTGGGCGACGCCCGCACTGCGGCCCGGGCAGAGCGGAAGACCGACGGCGTAGCGGGGCTGTCAGATCCCGACGTAGCGCACGTGTCCCGCACCGTCCAGCTGGCTCACCATGAAGGGATAGCTCTGGGCTGACCCCTTGACGGCCGCGCTGCACCGGAAGCTGAGACCGGCCTCCTGGCGAACCTCCGCCGGACAGGAGGCGGTGGCGTGCAGCCCCCGCTCGCTCAGGACTGACGTCTCGATCGCCCGCTGGACCTTCGCGACGTCCAACACAACGAGTGGCGCGCTGCTCTCGTACCGGACCTGGCCGCTCCCGTCGACCTCGGTCACAGAGATCGGGTAGTCGCCCACCTGCAGTTGCGCGCTGCACGTGAACACGTAGCCGGAACGCTGCGGGACGGCTCCCGGGCACAGGACCGTCGTGTAGAGACCTCGCTCCTTGGCGATGGAGTTCGCGATGGCACGCTCAACCTTCGTGCGAGCGATCGTCTTGGTGCTCGAGCCACAGCCGGACACCGACACCGCGACAAGCAGGACGCCGGCGGCCGCGACTGCAGCACCAGGGCGCCTGAATGCTCCCAGCCCCATCTCACCCCACCACCGTGATGTAGAGAAGGGCTTTGGCGGCCGGGGCCGTTGTGAATACCACTTCGATTGATTTCGCACTGATCGCCTTTACTTTGTAGTTGGCGGAGGGTTCAAGTTCTGACGGTTCTTCGCCTTCGCTCGTCTGGATGCTGACGTGCAGGAGACGGGTTTCGAGGTTGTGTTCGATAGTCCATGCTGTTTTGACACCGTTGCCGACGATCGCAGCCGACACCTTGCGGGCCGGGGATGAGGCAGCGACCGTGATCGCGCCTTCGGCGGGCTTCGCCGGCTTGGCCGTCGGCGCCGCGAGCTTCACCACGCTGACCGCGTTTTTCTTCAGCTTCGCTTCGCTCACGGCTTCAGCTTTGATCTTCGTTTCGCTCACAGCTTCGCCTTTGAGCTTCGCTTCTGCGACCGCTTCGCCTTTGATCTTTGTTTCGGTCACGGCTTCTTTCTTCAGCTTGGCTTCAGCAACGGCTTCGGAACCGAGCTTGGTTTCAGTTACAGCTTCTTTCTTGATCTTGGCTTCAGACACCGCTTCTGCTCCGAGCAGGGCTTCGGTGACTGCCAGGAGCTTGATCTTGGCGGATTCCACGCTTTCGGCTGCCAGCTTGGCGCTCGTCACGGCGCCAGTTGCAAGGTTGGCCGTGGCGATGGATTCGACTCCGATGGTGGCTGATTCGCCTTTTTCGCCTTTTTCGCCTTTCGCGCCTTCTTTGCCTTCAGCGCCAGTTTCGCCTTTGACACCCTGCAGTCCTTTGACACCTTCTTTGCCTTCTTTGCCTTCGGCGCCGGTTTCGCCTTTGACGCCCTGCAGTCCTTTCGCGCCTTCTTTGCCTTCTTTGCCTTCGGCGCCCGTCAGGCCCGTTTCGCCTTTCGCGCCCTGCAGTCCTTTCGCGCCTTCTTTGCCTTCTTTGCCTTCTTTGCCTTCGGCGCCCGTCAGGCCCGTTTCGCCTTTCGCGCCCTGCAGTCCTTTCGCGCCTTCTTTGCCTTCTTTGCCTTCTTTGCCTTCGGCGCCCGTCAGACCCGTTTCGCCTTTCGCGCCCTGCAGTCCTTTCGCGCCTTCTTTGCCTTCTTTGCCTTCTTTGCCTTCGGCGCCCGTCAGGCCCATTTCGCCTTTGACGCCCTGCAGACCCTGAATCCCCTGGATGCCCTGCAGACCTTTCGCGCCTTCTTTGCCTTCTTTACCTTCTTTGCCTTCGGCGCCCGTCAGACCCGTTTCTCCTTTGACACCCTGCAGACCCTGAATCCCCTGAATGCCCTCTTTGCCTTCGGCGCCGGTCAGGCCAATTTCGCCCTGAACGCCCTGCGGACCCTGAACGCCCTGCAGTCCTTTCGCGCCTTCTTTGCCTTCAGCGCCCGTCAGACCAGTTTCGCCTTGCTTTCCTTCTTGACCTTCAGGTCCCGTTGGCCCGGTTTCGCCCTGTAGCCCCTGCTCGCCCTGGAGTCCTTCGGCGCCTTGAGGTCCGGGGGCGCCGGTGAGGCCCGGGACGCCCTGCGGTCCCACTGCACCCTGCGGTCCGGCTTTCCCTTCGGCGCCGGCAGCGCCCGTTTCTCCGATGACACCCCGTGCTCCGGGCGCGCCCTGTTTGCCTTCAGGCCCTGTGAGCCCTCGCGCTCCTGTGGCACCGGTTTCTCCGCGGACGCCGCGAAGGCCGCGCTTGCCGCGAACCCCCTGGCGACCCTGCGGTCCCGCCGGGCCTTCCGGACCGATAGGCCCAGCCGGTCCGGCCTCCTCGAATCGTTCGACGACTATGGTCCGCACCTGGACTCCACCACCGCCGTGGAACTGCGCATTGCTACGCACAAACGCCGGCCTCGCGGACGCCGTCGACCCGGCAGAGAGGAGTGCGAGTGCGGCAACAGCTGACGCGACTTGGCGTTTCTTGATTGAGGTGCGCATCGCGGGGACCCCTAGACCTGGCTTCCGACGCACGCGACGAGCACCCAGCTCATGACGCGTGCGACCTCGGCGCGTCCCATGGGCGGGCGCATCGTCTGCGAACGGTTTGCGTAGTTATCGGTATGCACCCCACACCGCTCGGCCCGGAACGGCACATCCGCGAGATCCGCAAGCGGGCTTGCAGGAGTGCTGGGCGCCGAGCACGGCGCGTCGTCGTCGGTCATACGGCTTCCGTGGAGCAACACCGCGACCCGTTGCCAGCCGGCCACGCATCCTGTCTCCGCGCGCCCGCCCGTCCGTCCCCCAACGCACTCGCGGGACCGTGCAAGTTCGGGTCGCCGCCCGGTCAGCGAGTCCCCTACCCAGGGTCGCCGCTGGGGACTTCGGGCGGCCCAGGCGGCGGGGCCGTGCCTGTAACTTGTCGCCGCATGGAGGCGCTGACCGCGACGGGGCTGACCAAGACCTACGACGTGGTTCGGGCCGTCGATGGCGTCGACCTCGCGCTCGGGGAGGGCCGGGTAGTTGGCCTGCTTGGTCCGAACGGTGCCGGAAAGACGACACTGCTGCGAATGCTGCTGGGATTGGTGCGACCGGACAGCGGCACGATCAAGCTCTTCGGCACGACCTACACTCCCACGGACGCCGTCGCCCTCGACCGAGTGTCCGGATTCGTCGAGAGCCCGAGTTTCTATCCCTATCTCTCGGGCCGCGCGAACCTCGAGCTGCTGGCGGAGCTCGACGGCGGCGGTTCGCGGTCGCGCATCGACGAGGTTCTCGAGCAGGTCGGTCTTTCAAAGCGTGAGGGCGATCGGGTGGGGGGCTACTCCTCCGGGATGCGCCAGCGGCTGGGTGTCGCCGCGGCACTGCTGCGTGCCCCCGACCTGTTGCTGCTCGATGAGCCGACAGCGGGACTGGATCCGGCGGGGATCCGTTTCATCGGCGACCTGGTCCGCGAGCTGTCTGCGGCGGGAGTGGCGGTGCTGCTGAGCAGCCATCAGATCGGCGAGGTCGAGGGGGTCTGCGACGGCTTCTATGTACTCAGCCGGGGCTCGGTGGTCTGGGAAGGAACCGCGGCGCAGATGCGGGCTCAGGCGCCGGTGCCGGCCTACCGGCTCGAGACGAGCGATGACGGCCGCGCATTCACCATCGCGCAGGCCAGGCGCGACGTCAGCGCCGAGATCTCTCCGACGGGGCTCGTCGTCAAGACCGACGCCGGCACACTCGACCCGTATGTCCTCGCTCTCGGCGAGTCGGGTATCGCCATCCGCCGTCTCGAGGTGCCGCTGAGCCCGCTCGAGTCGATGTTCTTCGCTCTGACCGCTGACCCGGTAGAGAACCCCGGCGTGGCTGCAGAAACGACCTCCGAGAAGGCCGGACCTTGACGGCGCAGGCGCTCACCGCCGAGTTACGGGCGCCGCGCGCGGGCGGCGGCATGATGAGCGTCTACCGAGCCGAGCGGCGCAAGCTTCTCGCCCAGCTTTCGACGAGGACGCTGGCGATTGTCTGCGCACTGGGACCGCTCGCCTTCGGTGCGGTGCTGAGCCGCCAGAGCGGGGTGCCGGGCGACACGCTGCTCGGCATATGGGTGCACAGCTCGGGCTACGCGCTGTCCTTCGTGGTCCTAGGGTTCGCCGGCTACCTCGGCTTTCCCGTGCTCGCGGGGTTGCTCGCGGGCGACATGTTCTCCTCCGAGGACCGCTACGAAACCTGGAAGACGGTTCTGACCAGGTCCCGCACCCGTGCAGACATCTTCGCAGGGAAGATCCTCGCTGCGGCGATGTTCTCGCTCGGGCTCGTCGCGCTCCTCGCCATCTCGAGTCTCCTCTCGGGCCTGCTGTTCACCGGTGATCAGGCGATGGTCGGCCTCGGCGGGACCGCGATCCCATCCGGCGAAACGCTCCTGCTGCTTCTCGCAAGCTGGCTTCTCAGCCTGCTCCCACTGTTCGCGTTCGTGAGCTTGGCCGTGCTGTTCTCGGTCGCGACCCGCAGCGGGATCGCAGGGGTGCTCGGACCCCTGATCATCGCTCTGGTGATGCAGCTGCTGACGTTCATCGGGAGCGGAGCCTGGGTTCACATGCTGCTCCTCGCCTCGGCGTTCGACGACTGGCATGGGCTGCTGGCGACGCCTATGTTCTACGGCCCTCTCGTCATCGGAAGCCTCGTTTCCTGCGCATGGACTGTCGCGTGCCTGGGGGCCTCCTGGCTGATCCTCAGCAGACGCGACTTCGCGGGCCCGCCGGTCTCACGGCGCCCCGGCTGGGTGATGCCCGTTCGCGCGGCGGTAGCCTCCGCGTTGCTGCTCCTCGTGCTTGTCGCGGCCAGCAGCTGGGGGCCGGCCGCCGTCACGCGCGGTCGCCTGGAGGCGTCGCTCGCGCCTGCCTTCAATACCCTCACCGCGCTTCAGCAGCGGGAGCTCGGGCGGCCGATACCCCGCGGGGCAAAGCTCAACAACGTGACGGCCTGCCGCCGGCGCAGCGGCGCAAGCAACGGACCGGGGGATGATTGGGTGTGCACCGTGAGCGTGTTCGCGTCCGTGCCCGGCGCCGACCCGTTCCAGACGACATCGGTCACCTACGACGTCAGCGTGAAGTCCAACGGCTGCTACAAGGCGGACGCGCCCCCCTCCTTTGTCGGACAGCAGACCATGTCCACGCCGCACGGGCACTCCGCCGTCAACCCGCTCTTCACTATCTACGGCTGCTTTGACACGACGGGCCCATCGGGGTGCCCGGAAGCGGCGAATTGTTCGGCCATCGGCGCACGCGTGCTCACCAGCAGCCGCGCGGTCGCCCCGAGCAGTCCCGTCAGGCCGAGTCACGCCGGCTGGACCAGGGCGAGCCTCGAAGCGCTCCATAAGGCCGAACGGGCCGCCGGACCCAAAGTGATGCGCGAAATCAACGAATCGCGCAGGAAGGAAGAACTCGCATCCCGTGAAGGTGGCGCGGCCGAAACACCGGGAGAAGGAGCGACGGAAGGCCAGCCGCGCAGGTAGGCGGCGAGCAGGCGGCCCGATGGACGTGCCTCCCGGACCCTGATTCCAAGCTACGCGGTTCCACCCGCGTCGGCTGGGATGCGCCCACCGGTGACGATGGCCACGTCCGGCCGCCGCGATGCGTCTCAGCGCGCAACCCCGGAGTGCTGCTAGAGCGAGTGCGGCCCAAAGCGCTCGACGGCGACGAACACCGCCAGCGCAAAGATCACGACGTTGAGGGCCACATGCGAGTATTCACCGCGCCGGATTAGCGTGGCCGCCGCGACGACCATCGTCAGCGCCAGCCCGCAGGCTGCTATCGGCGTCAGTATCGCTGCGACCCCAACCGCCGCGGGCAGAACGACGCCGACCGCTCCGAGGACCTCGACGGCCCCGATCGCCCGGACCTGGCCGTCGGTGAAATCCTCGACCCAGGGCGTTTTCTCTTGCAGCGCCTCGCGCGAGTTCGTGAGCTTCATCAGCCCTGCCGCCAGAAAGACGACGGCGAGCAGGACCTGGGCGATCCATATGAGCGTTTCCACTTGTTGCTCCTGGTTTTCTAGGTGTGGTCCGCGGCCAAGCGGGCTTACTCGGCGCGCACCCGGTTTGCGACGGCGCCGAGTCCGTCGACCTCGACCTCCACCAGGTCTCCATCGCGCAGAAAGATGCCCTGCGGGCCGCCGACGCCAGCCGGTGTGCCAGTGGCGATGATGTCGCCCGGCTCGAGCGTCACCGTGCGCGACAGCCACGCAATCGACTCGGCCACGCCGAAGATCAGGTTCGAGGTGGTGCCCTCCTGCACGACCTTGCCGTTGATCCTCGTACGCAGCCCCAGAGAGCCCAGGTCTCCCGCCTCCTCGATCGTCACGAGTGCGGGGCCGCACGGCGCGAAGGTGTCAACCGCCTTACCGCTGGTCCACAGCGGGTTCTGGAGCTGCAGGTCGCGGGCGCTGACGTCGTTGAACGGCATCGCACCCGCGACGTAGGACAGCGCGTCGGCCTCACCGACGCGGTGGGCTACGCGGCCGATCACGATCGCAAGCTCGGCCTCATAGTCCACGTAGTCGGGGTGCGCGGCCGGCAGGAGGATGTCCTGCCCGCTGCCGAGCAGGGAGTTCGCGAACTTGGCGAACCACAGGGGCGCCGCCGGAATCTCCTGGCCGGACTCCTCGGCATGGTCGCGGTAGTTCAGGCCCAGGCAGATGATCTTCTCGGGGTCGGGCACCGGCGCCAGAAGCTCGACGCTGGAGAGCGCGACCCGCTCCGGCGCGTCCGCTGCCCGTTTCCCGAGCGCGGCGAGCCCATCCGCATCCAGGGCTCGCAGCAGTCCCCTCACCGAAACCGCGGGCGCGTCCAGCGCCGACACGGGCACGATCTCCTCGCCGAGCAGAACACCCGCCTGCGGGCCCGATCCGTTCTCGAAGGTGACCAGGCGCATCGATCAGTCCGCGTAGGGGATCTCGACGGGCGCCTCGCCTGGCGAGAACTCCTTCGCCTTGGCCCGATCGTGGATCTCGGCGAACGTCGCACCTGCAGCAGCGGCCTGCGCGACGAGCTCAGGGTCCACGAAGGTACCCATCGGGTTGGCGTGGAACTCATCGCTCACGCGCATCCATTCGCTCGACTTCGACCAGTCGCCGAAGATGTCGCACTGCAGCTCCACGTAGTTGCCGTCGGGGTCCTTGTAGTAGTAGGAGAAGGTCATCCCGTGGTCCAGGCAGATGTCGGGTGTGATCCCATCATCGCGCAGGCGCAGATAGCTCGAGTTCAGATCCTCGAAGCTGTCGTACTCGAATGCGCTGTGGTGCATCCCGGTATGGGTGTCCTTCTCGGGATCGTCGGTGAACCCGTCGAATGCGAGCAGCGCGACGCGGTGGTTCGCCTCGTCGTTGGTCAGCCACGCCCCGTCGGGTGCCTGGAACTGCACCTCGACACCGAGCAGCGTGCCGTACCAGTCGATCATCTCCTGCAGCCGCGTCGTCTTCAGGTTGACGTGGTGGAACTTCGGGTGGATCACACTCGTGTCGCTCATATGGCTCCTCCGGTCGGTGGTTGGTCAGTTTGCAGCGGGTTCGGACACGCCAAGCGGGCGGGCCAGGATCGCGCCGAGCGCCTGTGCGAGCTCGCCCGCGGGATCGTCATGCGCGCCCATGCTCCGCCACGCCACGAAGCGGTCCGGCCTGATGAGAAGCGCACCGTCCGGCCCGATCTCGCGCCGGGCGAGCCAGGTGCAGCGGGGGTCGAAGAGATCGCCGTCGAGGTGGCCGATCCTGACGGCGTCCAGCGGCACCCCCTCAGCGGCGAGCTCCCTCGCAGCCTCGCACCAGGGGACGCCCTCCTCGCCCGCAATCAGAAGGAACCGCCCGGGCGCGACGAGGTCCTTGATCGGCCGCCGCGCACCGGCCTCGTCGTCGATCCATGCGTGTGGAAGCGGCGAGCCGGGCCTTGTGGACGGCCTGTAGATGCGCACGTCGTCGGGGTTCGGCATCGGGTCGGAGCCATCTGGCAGGACCGCCGCCGAGTCATAGGCGTAGCCGAACTCCACGTTCAGCTCGCAGAACTCCATCGAGGATGCCCGCATCAGGCGCATCACCTCGCTTCGCACCTGCTCGTCCTCGGGCCTGCCGCTCCACAGGCGCTGCAGGTTCTGCCAGTTCTGCTCCTCGCCGTTCTCGGGCGTGATGTCCAGCGCGAGATTGATCTGCACGTGGTTGACGGCGTTTTCCAGCGACCTCTGGATGTTGCGGGCATCCACCGGCCGGCGCTCGGACTCATAGGTGTCCAGCAGGGCATCCCCGGCGTGGCCCGCCAGCACAGCGGCCAGCTTCCAGCAAAGGTTCTGCACGTCGTGCATGGCACTGGTCAGCCCCAGGCCTCCTGTCGGCGGATGGCGGTGCGCCGCGTCGCCCACCAGGAGGACGCTGCCTGCGCGGAAGCGGGAAGCCAGCACGCCTTCGAGCGTCCAGCGGGTGATCATGTGAATCTCCATCGGGTGATCGCCGATCCCGATTGCGGCGCGCACGTCGCTCTCGACGGCCTCGTCCGACTGCGCCCTCGGATCGTCGGTCATGTAGTTGAGGTGGATGACCCACTCCTCGGACTTTGTGCCCCATCGCTCCGGCCCCATCGGCACGAGCACCACTCCCGTGCCGGCCTGAGGTGACAGACACCAGCGCAGCAGCACGTCCTCGTCTCCGAGCAGATGTGAGAGGTCCGCGGTGGCGTGGACGGTTGCCGCGGTCGTGAGCACTCCAAAGCCCTCGTAGTCGATGCCCACCATCCTGGGCACGGCTCGGCCCCCGTCAGCTCCGATGACATAGCGAGCTCGCACGGTGTACTCACGGCCGCCGTCGCGCTCGCGGACCACAGCGCTCGCGCCGGTCTCATCCTGGCTCAGCTCAATGAGCTCGTGACCGAAGCGGACACGACCGGGGGAGAGCTCCTCGGCCCGTGCCCGCAGGATCGGCTCCAGGCGGATCTGCGGAAGGTTCGCGTCGCGCATCGGGCTCGCGGACGCCCAGTTCTCATCGGCTCCGCCGGCCCCCCAGCACTCGACGCGGGCCAGGCGCCGGCCGTAGCCCTCCCCTCCGGTGACACCGGCATAGAAGGCGGTCGCCGCCATCGCCTCGGGCGGCGTGCTCCGCAGTTCGATCTCGGCGGCCGTCCCGACGTCCTGCATGATCTCCATCGCGCGCAGATTCAGCACATGCGCCTTGGGAAGCACAGAGGTATCCGGCAGCGCGCTCACCAGAAGCGACTGGACTCCCATGCCGGCCAGCAACATCGACGCTGTCAGTCCAGCGCCGCCGCCGCCGACGATTAGGACCGGCACATCCTCGTCGAAGGTGCCGTCGTGCATTGAGGTGCTGCTCGAAGTGGTCATGGCGGCGAACATAACCGTGACTGAGCAAAAAGTCAATACTGAGGGTATACTCATTATATGGGCCGGGTTCATACTTCCACGATGGCCACCGGTAGAGCGGACCCAGAAGCGCGGCCCGGTCGCAACGAGCGGCGCAAGGCCCGCACGCGAAGTGCCCTGCTCGCCGCCGGGCAGCATCTGTTTGGAGCCCAGGGCTTCGGCGCGACGACCGTTGCGGAGATCGCCGAGCAGGCGGACGTCGCGATCGGCTCCTTCTACAACTACTTCGATACCAAGGACGACCTGCTCGCGGCACTGCTGCAGGAGACACTCGCCGAGCAGCTGAGCCGAATGGAGGCCAGGCGCGGCGGGATCGATGATCCGGCGGAGGCGATCAGCGTCGCGCACCGCCACTTCGTGCGCCTAGCGAGCGAGGAGCCCGAGTGGGCGCAGCTGCTCGTGCGCATGGACGTGCCCTACCAGGTGACCTACGCCGTGCTCGGCGGACCCGCGATGCGCGATCTGCAGAGCGGCATCGCCGCCGGTCGCTTCCATGTGGCCGACGCGGAGCTGACCCTGCGCGCATCCGGGGGCGCGCTCACCTCCGTCATGTACGCCATCCTGCTCGGCGCGCTTCCGGGCGACTGCGACTGCGAGCACGCGGAGGGCGTGCTGCGCAGCCTCGGCGTCGACCCCGCCGAGGCGGCCGAGATCTCCCGCAGGCCAATGCCCGACCCCGTCCATCCGTAGACGATGACCGGACAGGAGCCGCACCGCATCGATGTGCACGCCCACTACCTGGCACCCCTGTACAGGGAGGCGCTGCAGGAGTCCGAGATGTGGCTGATCGGCGGCATCCCCGTTCCCGACTGGACACCGGAGCTCGCCCTGGGGTTCATGAACGCCGAAGGCATCGCCGTCCAGATGCTCTCCGTCTCCGATCCTGGCGTGGAGTTCGTGGACGGGGCGAGCGCCCCGGCACTCGCGAGGGCATGCAACGACTACGTGGCGGGCGTCGTACGCGAACATCCGGGCCGGTTCGGCGCGTTCGCCGTCCTCTCCGTGAACACGGTCGAGGAGGCGGTCGAGGAGGCCGTTCGCGCACTCGATGACCTCTCCCTCGACGGAGTCGGCCTGCTCTCCAGCTACGCCGGCCGCTACCCCGGCGACCCTGTCTTCGAGCCTCTCCTGTCAGAGCTGGACAGGCGCGGCGCCTGGGTCATGGTGCACCCGGCCTCGGTGGCCCCGGAGCTGAAGCCCGACCTGTCCGTGCCCGGCTTCATCGCCGAGTATCCGTTCGACACCACGCGCGCCTTCATGTCGCTCCTGTTCAACGGCGTGTTCGAGAGACACCCGAACATCCGCTGGCAGTTCGCACACGGCGGCGGCACGTTGCCGATGCTGCGAGCGCGCCTGTCCGCCGCCTCGGCGGCCGCCAGAGAATTTCGGGCCGTTTCTCGGCCTGCCCGAGGGCTGCGCTCTGCTGAACGCCGACAGTGCCAAGAGCGCGCTCGCGAGATCGTTCTACGACACGGCGCTCGTCGCCGATCCACCCGCCCTCGGCGCTGTTGCCGCCGTTTCCGGGCCCGGCCATCTCCTGTTCGGCAGCGACTGGCCGTTTGCGGCTCGCATGTACGAAGCCGACGGTGACCCTCAGCCCGCGCTCCAGGAGGTGTTCTCGATGGACGAGCTCCTCGCAATCGAGCGCGGCAGCGCGATCGCGCAGTTTGGCCACCTCGCCAACCGGACGGACTCCGGGAGATCCGAGTAGGCGCAGCCAGGAACCCGGCGCGGCCACCCTTCCCCAGCTGCGTTTCGTGCCGGACCCACCGCTTCGCATGCCGGCGCGAAGCCTGGTAGGTCGCTGCAAGAATCGTCGAATGGGAGACGGACGGACCGATGAGCCCTACCACGACGGAGTTCTGATCGGGGGACGCGAGAAGCGCGCGATCGTGATCGTCGACTACGACCCCGGCTGGCGTGGGCGGTATGAGCTCGAGCGCGAGAAGGTCGCCCGCGCCCTGGGCGTCCGGGCCGTTCGGATCGAGCACATCGGCTCCACAGCCGTGCCAGGCCTCGCCGCAAAACCAATCGTCGACCTCCTTGTCACCGTGAAGGACGTCGATGACGAGCCCGCGATCGCGCCGGCCCTGGAGAGCGCCGGATACCACCTGCGCGTCCGAGAGCCGGCGCATCTGATGTTCCGCACATCTGAACGGGACGTGCACGTGCACATCTGGAGCGACTCCGATCCCGAGGTGACACGGCACCTTGCGTTCCGCGACCAGCTGCGACGGTCGCAGGACGATCGCGACGCGTACGTCAGGCTGAAGCGCGAACTCGCCGGTCGTGAGTGGGACAGCATGGATGAATACGCCGACGCGAAGGGGGACCTGATCACGGCGATCCTCGCTCGCAGCGGCGCCTGACGAGCGGGCTTGGGCGGGCACCGTCTCCCCCCCCTCCCCCCTCACTACCCCCCGTACGTCGGTACCAGTCATGATCACCGTTGGTCAGCCCACCCACGAGGTCGACATGCCGCGCGGAAGCGCCCGGTGAAGAGGATCGTGAACCAGCGCGATCACCACGAACCGCGCGACGTAGGAAGAACAGCACCACGTAGTGCGGGATCGCCAGCAGCCACTTGACCAACGGCAGCCAGCGGTTGAGGTCGCTGCGCGCGTCCGGATAGGGGACTCGAGGTGAACGGCCTGTGCTCGTCGGTGGAGGGGTAGCGGTCCTCCAGGAGTGCCAGGTAGACGCCGACACGGGCGGAGAAGCGCATCAGCTCGAGGTTCCAGTCAAACCACCAGCGCGGGTACTTCTGGCGGAACAGGATCAACAGCAGCGTTGGCAGGACGACCAGCCCGGCAGCACCGACGGCGCCCCCGGCCCTTCCGCCGCCGTAGGCGTAGCCCCCACCCTCGATCAGCGCGATCACGATCACAATCGGGATAACCATGAAGAGGCGAAAGAGCGTGGTCAGCCGGTTGAGCGGGCGCTCTGGATAGTCGACCGAGTACTGGACGGGATACGGGGCGTCGGGATTCATGGTGGGACCTTTCTGTAGGAGGTGTACGGCGTACACCCACTACCCACCATAGGTGTACGATGTACACTTGTCAAGGGCAATGACAGAACAGACGATCGCCACCCGCCAGCAGCTCAACAACGCGCTTGTGCTCCAGGCCGCCGTCGCCTTCGCCGATGAGGGGGGCTTGAGGGGTTCAGCATGCGGGCGCTCTCCAGAAGCTCGGGTCGTCCCGATGGCTCTCTACAAGCACGTCGCGAACAAGGACGAGCTCCTCGATGGCATGGTCGACGTCGTGTTCAGCGAGATCCAGCTCCCCCGTGAGACATCGCTGGGACGCCGCCATGAGGCGGCGCGCGACTTCGACACGCGAGGCGCTGAGGCGGCACCCCTGGGCCATCGGAATGATGGAGTCGAGGCATCCCGGACCGGCGAACCTGCGCAACCACAACGCGGTGATGGGATGCCTGCGCCGGCGGCTTCTCATTCGAGATGGCTATCCACGCCTATTCGGTTCAGACGCCTACATCTACGGCTTCGCCCTGCAGGAACGCGACACGGGTTCGAGACGGCCGACAGCGCAGGCGAGGCCGCGACCAGCAGGCCAGGCGATCAAACCTTGAGAGCTACCCATACCTCGCCGAGATCGTCGCCAGGCTCCCCGAGTCCGATACGACAACGCCATCGAGTTCGCCTGGGTCTGGACCTGATCCTGGCCGGCCTCGAGGAGCTTCGGCGCCCCGGCTCCGCGCCGCAGCTGACGCCGGCCCCCGGCGGGATCAAGCATCCGGGTTCGCTCGCCGCTATCTCCTGCGGACGGCTGGCGCAAGCGAAGGACTCACCCAGCCGTTGTCCGCCGGGTTGATGGTCGTGCCCGGCGTGACGATCTCATCGATTCGGTCGAGCAGCTCGTCGCCGAGCTCGACCTCGGCGGCGCCCAGCTGCGACTCGAGGTGATCCATCGTGCGCGGGCCGATGATCGCCGCGGTGATCGCCGGATGGCGCAGCACGAAGGCGATCGACATCTCGATCAGGCTGAGCCCGGCCTCGTCTGCGAGCTCTCCAAGCGCGATTGCGGCCTCGAGCTTGCGCTGGTTCTCCGGCAGCGACATGTCGAACCGGTTCTGCGGGCGGGCGGCGCTGGACGGCGCCTCGGCCGCCTCCCGGGTGTAGCGGCCCGACAGCCAGCCGCCGGCGAGAGGGCTGTAGGAGATCGCGCCCATGCCGTAGCGCCGAACCGTCGGCAGCACGTCCTTCTCGATCTCGCGGACGAGGATCGAGTAGGTCGGCTGTTCGCAGCGAAAGAGCTCCCGCCCGCGTCGCGGGCGGTCCACTGCGCCTCGACTATCGCGGAGGCCGGGAAGGTCGAGTGACCGACGTAGCGGACCTTGCCCTGGTGGATCAGGTCGCTGAGCGCGCCGAGGGTCTCGTCGATGTCCGTGCTCGGGTCCGGCGGTGGACCTGGTACAGGTCGATCCAGTCGGTCCCGAGTCTTCTCAGCGAATCCTCAACCCCATTGATGATGCGTCGCCGCGAGGCACCACGCTGGTGAGGGTCGTCTCCCATCGGGAAGCCGACCTTGGTCGCCAGCACGACGTTCTCACGCCGCCCGCCGGCCAGCGCCTTGCCGACTATCACCTCCGACTCGCCGGCCGAGTAGACGTCGGCCGTGTCGATGAAGTCGACGCCGGCGTCGAGCGCGCGGTGGATGATCCGCGATCGACTCGTCGTGATCCTTGGTCCCCCACTCGCCGAACATCATCGCGCCTAGGCACAGCTCGCTGACCGAGACGCCGGTGCGCCCGAGGATGCGTTGCTCCATTTTTGTGACTCCTTCTTCCGGCGCCGGCCGTGCGGCGCAATTGTGGGATCGCCCTACGAAGTCGGTGGATCCGCCTGCGTGTACTCCTCGTCGGTGACGTGCTCACCCCACTCCGCACCAATGCCATCCTCGTCGACGTCGAGCATCGCGATGTGGGTCATGAAGCGGTCCGGTGCGGCGCCGTGCCAGTGGTCCTCGCCGGGCTCGAAGAAGACCCGGTCGCCGGGACGGATCGTCTCGACCGCGCCGCCGCGCCGCTGGCAGCGGCCGATTCCCTCTGTGACGAAGATCGTCTGGCCGTTCGGGTGCCTGTGCCACGCGGTACGCGCGCCGGGGCGAAATGCACGCTCGCAGCCTGCACGCGGTTGGGCGGAGAGGGCTCGGACGCCGCGTCCACGCAGACCGAGCCCGTGAACCAGTCCCGGGGGCCGGCTGTTGTTTGGATGGAGTTCCTTGCCAGTTCCATGGTTGCCTCCTCAGGTCGCGGCGCACTCAGAGCGACTGGCCTGTCGGGCGGATCAGGATCTCGTTCAGGGAGACGCTGCGGGGACGCGAGAGTGCGAACGCGATCACCTCGGCGATGTCGTCGGCGGAGATTGATTCCTTCTCATACATCTGCTCGGCCGCCTGCTTGGTTGCCGGGTGGGTAATGTGATCGGTCAGCTCGGTCGCCACGGCGCCCGGTTCGACCAGCAGCACCCGGATCTGCGGCTGCAGCTCCTGCCTCAGAGCCTCAGACCAGCCGCCCATCCCCCACTTCGTGGCGGCGTAGACGGCATTCCCGGGCGGGCGGTTCGGCCGGCGACGGAGGAGAGATTCACCAGGTCGCCGCCGCCGTCCCGCAGCTGGTCTAGGAAGACCTCGGTCGCGGTCATGGCCCCGAGCAGGTTGGTCTCGACCATCTGGCGGATCTCCTTCTGCTGCTCGGAGGAGAACGGCGCGAGAAGCATCACGCCGGCGTTGTTGACGAGCACGTCGGCGCCCCCGAGCTCATCAGCGACCAGCGATGCCGCCGCGATGAGGGAGTCTCGGTCGGTGACGTCGGCGGTGACCGCAACGGCGTCATCGCCGAGTTCATTTGCCAGCTCCTGGATGCGATTGGCGCGGCGCGCCAGCAGCGCTAGCCGGTAGCCGTCAGCTGCGAGCGCGCGGGCCGTCGCCTCTCCGATTCCCGAGGACGCTCCGGTGATGACCGCGACGCGGTCCTGGGTCCGGCTGGGGCTCATGGGTTGGCTCCTCCTGCTTTCGTGGTTGTTGGAAGCGGGTTGCCCGAGAGGGCCTGCGCGCCGGCGTCCGAGCCGGGCAATGGCCGTTCACCTCGGCGCGAGCCTGATCGTGGTCTCCGCGCCGCCGGACTGGTGATGTGGTCGACCGCGCTTGACGGGTAGCCGTACTTCTCCCGGTAAGCGGCGTCGATCGCGTCATCAAGATCGTCGTCGGCCGCCAGGAAGTCGACCTCTCGCTCGACGCCCCCCGCCTCGATGCGGCCCTCGTTGCGCTCTCGCGAGCCGCGATACCAGGATCCCGCGGAGCCTCTGACGGAGCGGACGTAGAGGGCGTCTCCGATTCGGACGACCCAGATCGTCACCGGTCTGCGCAACGTCCCATCATGGCGCCTGGATGTGAGCTGAAGCTCGGACGCCGCCGCTATCGCGGCCAGCTCATCGGGTTTCCACGAGGGCAGGCGTGCGGCGGGCTCGTTCTCGTTCATGCCGCGGTCCCCTCGTTGATTACCCGCAGCGCGTTCAAGGTCCGCGGATAGCCGATGAACGGCAGCAGCTGCGTTATGACGCTCAACAGGACTCCACGGTCGTTTCCGACGTTGAGGTTCGCGGCGACATGACCCTTGGCCTGGGGCTCGCACCCGCCGAGCGAGACGAGCATCGCGAACGTCAGCAGCTCGCGGGTTCTGACGTCAACGCCGGAGCGGGTGTAATGGTCGCCAAAGCAGTTCGCCGAGAGGTAGCGCTGAAATGTGCTTCGTCATCGGCGGCTGCCGCATACATCTGATCCACCGCGTTCTCACCAACGATCTCCCTCTGCACCGCCAGGCCCTTCTCCTCGCGGGTGGCGCGGGGTCGTCGTGGACTGCCCTTCCAGCGGCAGATTCACGCCGCGCTCGGCGAGGCGTCGTTCGTGGCGTGGATGAAGTCGAACGTCTTGGCCATGCCCACATAGGGGACGGCCTGGTAGACGATCTCCTTGACCTCGACCGGCGTGACCCCCACGGCCAGCGCCGCGCCGAGCATCACGCGATACTCGCTCACCGCCTGGCAGGCGATCAGTGACGCGAGCTGCACCATAAGCCGCGTCCTCGTGTCCAGGCTGCCATAGCGGAGCACCTCGTCGAAGGCGAAGTTGTCGAAGTACTCGATCAGCTCGGGGTCGGTCACCTTCAGCGTCGAGACGTGACCGGCAAACAGTTCGTCGTGTGTTTTCTGCGCTCGATCAGTGATAGCCATAGGGCGACTCAAGCACCCTCCGGCGGCGGCGACAAGGCACCTGTGACAGGGGGTCTGCCAGAGCCCCCCTGCGGTCGCTGCAGCGTCGTACGCTTGTGGTCGTGGACCCGACAAGCGAGATCGCCGAGTTCCTTTCATCAAGGCGCGCCCGCATCACGCCCGAGCAGGCAGGGCTGCCGACGTACGGAAACGCCGGGTTCCGGCCTGCGCCGCGAGGAGGTGGCGTCACTGGCCGGGGTCAGCATCGACTACTACAAGCGCCTCGAGCGCGGCAATCTTCGCGGCGTCTCGGAGCAGGTTCTCGAAGCGCTGGCTCAGCGCTGCAGCTCGACGACGCTGAACGAACACACCTCTTCGACCTCGCTCGCTCGGGGACCGTCGACGCCGCATGCAAGGCGCAGCCGCACAAGGCAGCCGGTCCGGCGGTCGTGCAGCGCATCATCGACTCGATACACACCGGCGATCGTGCGTAACACGCGCAGCGACTACCTCGCCGCCAACCAGCTCCCGCGCACTCTACGCCCCCCTCTTCGACAGCCGCGAGCAGCCCGCAAACAGCCACGATTCCTCTTCCTCGATCCGGCCGCGAGCGACTTCTACACCGAGTGGGACCTCGTGGCCGACGAGCTCGTCGCTCACCTGCGCTCGGATGCGGGCCGCAACCCGTACGACCGCGGCCTCACAACCTGGTCGGCGAACTGTCCACTCGCAGCACCGAGTTCCGTACCCTGTGGGCCGCACACAACGTCCGTTTCCACCGCACCGGCACCAAGCGACTTCATCACCCGGTCGTCGGCGACCTCGAGCTGAGCTACGAGACGCTCGAGCTTCCCGCCGACAACGGACTCGCCGTGAACGTCTATACCGCAGAGGCGGGCAGCCGCACCGAGGAGGCACTTCGACTGCTCGGCAGCTGGGCGGCGACGCCCGATCGCATCGAGGCTGCCCGCGACTCGTGATCACGCGGCAGGTCGAGGTAGTCCCGAGCGGTCCAATCGCCGCGCCGGGCCCCCGGCAGGAGCGCGCATCTCCCGCAGGCAGGACATAGCCTGTGATACTCGGCGGGGCGCGCGGGTGAGCGCGAGAAGGCGAGCGACGCGGAGGTCAGGAATGCCGGCAGAAGGACCCAAGGTCGAGGAGTCGGTTCGCGCAGCGAATGCGGCGGTGCGGATGGCGCTCCCGTTCGGGAACACCGAGGACTTCGACGACGCGCGCCGCGGGCACGTGGCGTCTCTGCCGGACCCCCTGATCCGCGCGACGGACGGCCGTGTCGTGTGGGACGCAGATGGGTGGGCGTTCGTCGACGGCGAGTGCCCGGACTCGGTCAATCCGAGCCTCTGGCGCCAGGCGCAGCTCAACATCGCCCATGGGCTGTTCGAGGTGTGCGACGGCATCTACCAGGTCCGCGGCCTGGATCTCTCGAACATGACCATCGTCGAGGGGGAGGCGGGCATCCTCGTCATCGATCCGCTGATCTCGGTCGAGACGGCGGCAGCGGCGCTCGCGCTCTACCGATCGCACCGCGGCGATCGCCCCGTGACGGCGCTGCTGTACACGCACAGCCACATCGACCATTTCGGCGGCGCGCGCGGCGTCGTCGACCAGCAGGACGTCGACAGCGGCCGCATACCGGTCATCGCGCCCGAGGGCTTCCTCTCCCACGCAGTGAGCGAGAACGTCTACGCCGGCGGAGCCATGATCCGGCGCGCGACCTACATGTACGGGCCGCTGCTTGAGAAGGGCCCGGCCGGGCATGTCTCGGCGGGACTGGGGCAGACGACATCCACGGGAACGGTCTCGCTCATCCCGCCCACAGTCGACATCACCCACACCGGCCAGGAGCTGACCGTCGACGGGATCCGGATGATCTTCCAGATGACCCCCGGCACCGAGGCGCCGGCGGAGATGAACTTCCTGTTCCCGGATCACCGTGCGCTGTGCATGGCCGAGAACGCGACGCACAACCTTCACAACGTGCTCACGCTGCGCGGCGCCCCCGTGCGCGACCCCCATGTGTGGGCCTCATATCTCGACGAGGCCATCGTCATGTTCTCCGGCAGCGCCGACGTCGTGTTCGCCCAGCACCACTGGCCCCGCTGGGGTGGCGACCGCATCGAGGACTTCCTCTCAAAGCAGCGCGACCTGTACGGCTACATCCACGACCAGACGCTGAGACTGCTCAACAAGGGGTTCGTCGCGAGCGAGATCGCCGAGCAGCTCGAGCTGCCTCCGAGCCTCGAGCAGGAGTGGCACTGCCGCGGGTACTACGGGTCGGTGAACCACAACGTGAAGGCTGTCTACCAGCGCTACCTCGGATGGTTCGACGGCAACCCCGCCCACCTGTGGCCGCATCCACCCGAGGCCGCGGCCAAACGCTACGTCGAGCTCGCCGGCGGCGCCGACCCGCTCATGGAGAATGCTCGGCGGGCGTTCGACGACGGCGATTTCCGCTGGGTGGCCGAGGTCGTCAACCATCTCGTGTTCGCCGACCCCGACAACCAGGAGGCACGCGAGCTCCAGGCTCGCGCGCTCGAGCAACTCGCCTACGGCGCCGAGAACGCGACGTGGCGGAACTTCTATCTCATGGGCGCGCGCGAGCTGCGCATGGGACCGTCCGGAACGGCTGTGTCCCTCGCGCCGGACTTCATCGCGAACCTCTCCGACGGCCATCTGTTCGACGCGATCGCGATCCAGCTCGACGGGCCCCGCGCCGCCGGCATCCCGATGACCGTCGCGTGGCACTTCACCGACACAGGACGTGTCTACTCCCTCATCCTCGCCAACGGCGTTCTCCGCCATAGAGCCGGAGCGCCGCAGGGGTCGAGCGACGCGACCGTGCGGATCAGCCGCACCGCGTTCGACCGTCTGATCGCCGGGGCCGCACAGCCACAGGACCTCGTGGCCGGCGGCGAACTCGAGATCGAGGGGAACGCCGCGTCGTTCGCACAGCTGCTCGGACTCCTCGACCCGCCGGATCCGAACTTCGCGATCGTGACCCCTTAGATTCGTACGCCGCCACCGGCGGCCCGCGTCGACCGTGCCGGGGCCGCGTTGTACGTTCTTGTGAGAAGGCCTCGAGCGGGAGAGCGGATATGTCGGAGGCACTGGTGCTGGGCGGCGGGGGTGTTGGCGGGATCGCGTTTGGATCACCGGGCTGCTCGCGGGCCTGACCGACGCGGGCCAGGACGTAACTGGGGCCGACGTGATCGTGGGAACCTCCGCAGGCGCGACGGTAGCGGCGCAGTTGGGGATCCTCAGCATCGAGGAGCTGTACGCGCGGCAGGTCGAGCCGGACCTGCAGTCCGCCGAGATCGCGGTGCACGTGGACCTCGACGGCTTTGCCGCGGAGATATCGGGGGTGATGCAGGACGCATCCAGCATCGCCGAGATGCGGCGCGCGGTGGGCGCGTTCGCCCTGGCTGCAGCGACGGTGCCGGAGCCGGAGCGACGCGCTGTGATCGAGTCCCGGCTGCCCTCCCACGAGTGGCCGGCTCGCACACTGAAGCTCGTCGCGGTGGACGCCGAGAGCGGAGCGCCGCGCGTGTTCGAGAGCGCGGCGGGCGTGGGCCTCATCGACGCCGTGACAGCCAGCTGCGCTGTTCCGGGCATATGGCCGCCGGCGACAATCGACGGGCACCGTTACATCGACGGCGGCGTGCGCTCGGGCGCGAATGCCGACTTCGCCGCCGGGGCGTCGCGGGTGCTGGTGATCGTACCGATGGGCAGCGCTGAGCTGTTTCCGAGCGAGAAGCCGCTGACCGAGGCGATCGAGGAGCTACGCGCGGGTGGCGCCGCGGTCGCGATTGTCGAGCCGGACGAGTTCTCGCGGGCGGCGATCAGCACCAACCCGCTTGACCCGTCCACGCGCAGGCCTGCCGCCGAGGCCGGTCGCGCACAGGGGCGCGCGCTGAAGCTCCGGTGGATTTGAGGGCACCCGGGGGCGGGCGCCTTCCAGGACGCCGCTGAGCGCCGACTAGTCTGCGCCGGGCATGCGGATCGTCAGCCTCCCCGGCCCGTGTCGGCGGCATGCCGGGGGCGCGGCCCGGCTGGCCTCGTACGAGGCCGCTCGCCTATGTGGACCTGCGGAGAATTCCGGACGTCAGCGAACCAGCTGAGCGCATAGCGTCTGTGAAACCAACCCGAGCCCCTCCGCTCGCGTGTTAGTTCGTGCCGGCGGAATGGGAACTAAAGGAGCCGAATGTTGATCGCCAGCAGCTATCCGTTTCTTGAAGTCTTCTGGACGATGTTGATCTTCTTCTTCTTCTTGATCTGGCTCTGGATCCTCTTCACGGTGTTCACCGACATCTTCAGGCGCCACGACATCTCGGGCTTCGTAAAGGCGATCTGGATCATCTTCGTGATCGTGCTCCCATACCTGGGCGTGTTCGTCTACCTGATCGCTGAGCACACCGGAATGACCGAACGCTCGATAGAGGGGCAGCAGCGGAGCGAAGCCGAGTTCGAGCAGTATGTGAAGTCGGCGGCGGGCAAGGGCGACCCGACCGAGCAGATCGCCAAGGCGAAGCAGATGTTCGACAGCGGCGCCATCAACCAGGCCGAGTTCGACCAGCTCAAGCAGAAGGCGCTAGCCGGCTAGCGCCCGACGCGCCGGGGGGAGCCGCCTCACTGCTCGCCCCCGGAGTGGTGGCCGCAGGCGAGGACAGTTCGGCAGCGGGCTGACCGAAAACAAGACCCAACCGAGAGGAGCAGAACGTGAGAGGCGCAGGCAGCGCGTTGTTTGTCGGAGTTCTTCTGGTGATCGCCGGCGTCCTGAACGTCGTCTATGGCATTGCCGCGGTCGGCAACTCGAGCTTCTGGGCGGGCGAAACCAGGTTCGTGTTCTCCAGCCTCCACACCTGGGGTTGGATCACGATCATCCTGGGTGTAATTCAGCTCACGGCCGCGTTCTCGCTATTCGCGGGTAATACGTACGGGCGCGTGGTGGGGATCGTGGCCGCCACGCTCGGCGCGATCGGCGCCCTGCTCGACATCGGGGGCCCGCACCCTTGGTGGGCGATCGGCGTGTTCGCCATCTGCGTGATCTGCATTCATGGACTGCTCGTGCTCGGGGAGCCAGAGAGCACCTGATGGCGAGCACGAGACCAAGCGTGCCGGCGGCAGTGCCTCACCTGACTGTCGCCGAGCGCGCGGCGCGCGGCAAGGCAGCACGGGCAGAGGTGCCGCGCTCGAGCCATGCCGTATTTGAGCCGGCGCCCCGCCGTGCTGATCCCGTCAGCCTGCTCGAGGGCCAGGCTGAGTCGCGAGTGCCTGAGCTCGTGCCGATCCGATATGGGCGCATGCTCCTCTCGCCGTTCACGTTCTATCGGGGTGCGGCGCTGATCATGGCCAGCGACCTGGCCACCACCCCGCGCTCCGGGCTCACCGTGCAGTGCTGCGGTGATGCACACCTGTCTAACTTCGGGGCGTTCGCGTCGCCCGAGCGCCGACTGGTGTTTGACATCAACGACTTCGACGAGACGCTCCCGGGCCCCTGGGAGTGGGACGTCAAGCGACTAGCAGCGAGCGTGCTGATAGCCGCGCGCGACCGCGGCTTCCGCGCGAAGGACCAGGAGCAGATCGTCCTCGGCACGGTTCGGGAGTACCGGGCAGCCATGGGGCGCTTTGCCGGCATGAAGAACCTCGAGGTCTGGTACGCGCATCTGGATATCCAGAGCACCATCCGGAAACTCGCCCCGCAGGTCAAGCCGAATGTCGCCAAACGCGCCGAGAAGCAGCTCGCCAAGGCGCGCACCAAGGACAGCATGTCAGCCTTCTCCAAGCTGGCCGGCGTGGTCGACGGCGAGGTTCGGATCATCGCCGAGCCGCCTCTGATCGTGCCCATCGACCAGCTCAACATGGGCAGGGGGCACGACGAGCTGTTCGACCTTCTACACCAGCTTCTGCGCGCCTATCGCGAGACGCTGCAGGACGACCGCCGCGCGCTGTTGGAGGAGTTCCGCCTCGCTGATTTCGCACGCAAGGTCGTGGGTGTGGGAAGCGTCGGCACGCGCGCCTGGATAGCGCTGATGGTCGGCCGGGATGGCCGAGACCCGCTGTTCCTGCAGATGAAGGAGGCGGAGGCCTCCGTGCTGGAGGAGTTCCTCCCGCCGAGCAAGCACGAGAACCACGGGCAGCGCGTCGTTGCGGGACAACGCCTGATGCAGGCCACCAGCGACATATTCCTCGGCTGGCTTCGCAACGAGGAAGGAGAGGGCGGCGTACCGCGCGACTTCTACTGCCGCCAGCTCAGGGACTGGAAGGGCTCGGCCGAAATCGAGCAGATGGTTCCCGAAGGAATGACCCAATACGGCAGGCTCTGCGGCTGGACACTCGCTCGCGCGCACGCCCGCAGCGGCGACCGCATCGCGATCGCGGCCTACCTCGGGAAGAGCAACGTGTTCGACCGCGCGATACTGGAGTTCTCACGCGCGTACGCCGAACAGAACGACCGCGACTACAGAGCCCTCATGGAGGCCGTCGACTCCGGCAGGATCACCGCCGAGACCGGGCTGTAGCTGGCCGCTGGCGGCGAAGACGGAACCGCGCGTGCTTCGTTTGGCCACTCGGTCGGCCGTAGCCCCATTTCACCTAGAGGGACAGCGCGATGTACTTCGTCTCCAGGTACTCCTGGATTCCCTCAAAGCCACCCTCGCGGCCGAAGCCGGACTGCTTGACGCCGCCGAAGGGTGCGGCCGCGTTGGAGACGATGCCCTGGTTCAGTCCGATCATGCCTGTCTGAAGGCCCTCGCAGACGCGGAAGGCACGCTCAAGGTCCTGCGTGAAGACGTACGCGACGAGCCCGTACTCGGTGCGGTTGGCGGCGGCGATCGCCTCCTCCTCGGTCGAGAAGCTCATGATCGGCGCCACCGGGCCGAAGATCTCCTCGGTCAGCAGCCGGGAGTCCGAGGGGACGTCGGTCAGGACGGTGGGCTGGAAGAAGTAACCGGGCCCGTCCACCCCGGATCCTCCGACCGCGACGTTCGCGCCGCGCTCGACCGCGTCGCCGACGAGCTCTGCGACCTTGCTGCGCTGGGCGTCGTCGATGAGCGGGCCGATGTCGATCCCGTCCTCGGTGCCGCGCCCCACCTTCAGCGCGGCCATCCGCTCTGTGAGGCGCCTTGAGAACTCCTCGGCCACCGACTCGTGGACGTGGAAGCGGTTGGCCGCGGTGCAGGCCTCGCCGACGTTCCTCATCTTCGCGAGCATCGCGCCCTCTACCGCGGCGTCGAGGTCGGCGTCCTCGAACACCAGGAACGGCGCGTTGCCGCCGAGCTCCATCGACACCCGCAGGACCTGGTCGGCCGCCTGGGAGATCAGGGTGCGGCCGACCTCGGTCGACCCGGTGAAGGACAGCTTGCGCGTGCGAGGGTCCTCGAGCAGCGGCTTGATCACCGCGCCGGAGCGGTGCGCGGTGATGACGTTCAGGACCCCGTCGGGTAGACCCGCGTCCTGCAGGATCTTCGCGAGCGCCAGCATCGAGAGCGGCGTCTGCTGGGCGGGCTTGACGACCATCGTGCACCCTGCGGCGACGGCGGGGCCGATCTTGCGGGTTCCCATCGCGGTCGGGAAGTTCCAGGGCGTCACGAACACACACGGGCCGACCGGCTGCTGCATCGTCAGGATTCGGCCCTTGCCGGTCGTGCTGACCATGTAGCGGCCGTGTATGCGAACGGCCTCCTCTGAGAACCAGCGAAAGAACTCGGCGGCGTAGACGATCTCCGCGCGAGACTCCGCGAGGGCCTTGCCCATCTCGAGCGTCATCAGCAGGGCGAGGTCGTCGGCCTGATCGATGATGGCCTCATACGCCCGGCGCAGGATCTCCGCGCGCTCGCGCGGGGGGTGCACTGCCCACTCGCCCTGGGCGGCCGCGGCGGCGTCGAGAGCCGCCATGGCGTCCTCCGGCTGAGCGTCCGCGACCTCCACCAGAGCCTGCCCGGTGGCGGGGTCCTCGACCGTCAGAGTGCCCCCGCCGGTGGCCGGACGCCACTTGCCTGCGATGAACAGGTCAGCGGGAACTGAGTCCAGTACGGCGCGCTCGCGCTCCGCGCCAGTCATCGTGCAGTGCTCACTATGTGGGCACCCACGCCCGACCGAGAACGTATGGGACTTTCCCGCCTCGGACGCCGTGACACGGCGTTTCCCTCAATACTGCCTTGGGTAGAGCTGAGCATGGCCGCAATCTACCACCGCCCGCGCGAGCGCAAACCTCGCGGCCGGATTGCCGCGTCGCTCCTGAGCGCGCTCGCGTGCCTGGGCATATGCGCCGCCCCCGCCGCGGCGACCACGCTGATCATCGAAGGCGCGGGCGACGGCCACGGGGTCGGCATGAGCCAGTACGGAGCGCTCGGGTACGCAAAGCACGGCTGGTCCGACCAGGCGATCCTCGCCCACTACTACTCGGGCACGACCCTGGGCCCTGAGCCGGCAACGGGCAAAAAGGTGATCAAGGTGCTGGTCGGATCCAAGGTCATCAAGGTGCCGCTCGAACGCTATGTGCGCGGCGTCATCTCCGCCGAGATGCCCTCCTCCTGGCCGATGGCGGCACTGGAGGCACAGGCGATAGCAAGCCGCACCTACGCGCTCACCAGCGACGCCGGGGGTTCCCGCTTCGACGTCTACTCGGACACGCGCTCGCAGATGTACCTCGGCGTCGCCGCCGAAACCGCGGCCACCAACTCCGCGGTCGCGGCGACCGCGGGGCAGGTCGTCCTCTATCAGGGGAAGCCGGCGGCTACCTACTTCTTCTCGAGCTCGGGCGGGATGACCGAGAACATCGAGAACTCATTCATCGGCTCATCCTCCGAGCCGTGGCTGAAGGGGGTCGTGGACCAATACGAAGAACCGGCCGTCTACAGGTGGAAGACGAAGCTCACGTTCACCGCCGCCGCCGCCCAGCTGAGGGGCCTGTTCACGGGATCCTTCAAGGGAGTGGAAGTCCTGACCCGCGGCGTCTCCCCGCGCATCATCACCGCCAACGTGCTCGGGTCCCGTGGCTCGAGCACGATCAGCGGACCCGAACTCGCCTCCCTGCTCGGGCTGCAGAGCACGTGGGCCTACTTCAGCGTCTCCAACGGCAAGCGCGTCACCCGCGAGCCCGATCGCAGCCACCTGCAGAAGGCCTCCTCGCCCACTGCGCCCGCGCCTGCTGCGCCCGCGCCGGCCACGCCGACGGGAGGCCCGGTGGTCGCCGCGCCCACCGCAGGTGCGACGGCTGTCGGCTCCACCGGCGGCGCGAGCGCGGGCTGAGCCCGGCAGGAGTCTCTCGCCGCGGATCGAACCCTCGTCCGTGGGCGCAGGGCGCGTCCACCTTCCCGCCGATACTGCAGCCATGAGAACCCACCTGCGCTCCGGCGCCATCACAACCCTGACCATTGCCGCGGTGCTGCTGCCGGCGGCAGGAGCGCAGGCCGCCCGCTCGGTCGGCACCCCCGAACAGATCTCGTGGGTGCGCAGCGCCGCCACACGGTTCGTGACCGCGGAGCTCAGCAGCAACGGGGAAGGCGCCTGCGCGATCCTGAACGCCCCCCTTCGCGCCACGGTGCGCGGCCGCACGTGCGCGCAGCGCTGGGATGAGCGCCTGGCGGCGCTCCTGCGCCGCCCAGGCGCCCGGGCGGAGCTGCGCAGGCAGCAGCACGCGATCGGCTCCGCGGCCGTCGTCGTCCACGGGAACCACGCGACGCTCGCGCTCGCGCAGCCCCTGTACGCCGGGCCCAACCACTTCCTGTGGACCGAAATGTGCTGGATGCTCGAGGGCTGAGCTCGTAGGCTGGCGCAATGGCCGGCCCGCTCCTGATCGCCGACGTTCCCTGGCTGCTCTACCGCTCCTACTTCGCGCTGCCGAAATCGATCACCGGTGCCGGCGGCAGACCGGTAAACGCGCTGCTCGGGACGGTCAACGCGATGCTCGCGCTGATCGAGTGGAGCGAGCCGCCCATCAGGGCGGTCGTGGCATGCATGGGCGCCGAGGAGGCGACCTACAGGGTCGAGCTCTACCCGCCCTACCACGCGCACCGCGACCCGATGCCTCCCGAGCTCGCCGAGCAGTGGGCTCTGGCGCCAGCGCTCCTGGAGAGTCTCGGCTGGCTCGTTCCCACGAGCGAGGACCTCGAGGCGGATGACCTGATGTTCTCCCACTCCCTGGCGGAGTCAGCCGGCGGAGGGAGCTCTCTGTTGCTGAGCGGGGACCGCGACATGTACGGCGCCGTCTCCCGGAGCGTCTCCGTCGTGCAGATGCGAGGGTCGAGTCCCCCCAAACTGATCGGGCCGGAGGAGGTGCGCGAGCTCTACGGCATCCCGCCGGATCGGGTTGCGGACCTGATCGCTCTGCGCGGCGACCCCTCTGACGGGATCCCGGGGGCACCCGGGGTCGGGGCCAAGACCGCCGCTCGCCTGCTCGGTGATCACGGCTCGCTCGAGGGGGTGCTCGCGGCGGCGGCCGATCGCGCGGCGGGGGGCGGATCCGCCTCGATGACCCCTCGGATCGCGGCCTCCCTGAGCGAGAACGCCGAGCTGCTGCTCGCCTTCAAGCGCGTGGCGACGCTCCAGCAGGTGAAGGTCCGGGCGCCCGAGGACCGGGCGAGCGACTTCGCTGCGGGGGCCGGCGCGGCGGCGGAGCTGGGAATGGGACGCCTGGCCGAGCGCCTTGCGCGCCTCGCTACGGCGTGAACTTGACGGTGATCACGTCGCCGTCGCTCATCACGTAGTCACGGCCCTCCAGGCGCAGGGTGCCGCGATCGCGGGCGCCCGCATAGCCGCCGGCGTCGACGAGCTCGCGCCAGCCGATCACTTCGGCCCGCACGAAACCCTTCTGGATGTCGGTGTGGATCTGCCCTGCCGCATGCCAGGCCGTCAGGCCTCGGCGCAGGTGCCAGGACTGCGCGGGCTTCCCCTCGCCCGCTGTGAAGAACGCGATCAGGTGCAGCAGCGAGAAGGCCTCGCGCACGACGCTCTCGAGTCCCGACTCGCTCACGCCGAGCTCCGATCGCATCGCCTGCGCATCCTCATCCTCCAGCTCGGCGAGCTCGGACTCGATCCGCGATGAGACCGCAACGGCGCCCGCGTCGTGCGATGCGGCGTGCTCTGCGATAGCCGCGGGCACCTCGCTCGATCCCTCATCGACGTTCGCGACGAACAGGACGGGCTTGCTCGTCAGCGAGCCGAGGTCGCGCGCTGCGTTCGGCGCCTGCTCGGGGACCGGGACGCCGCGCGCGGGGCGTCCGGACTGCAGCTCGGAGATCACCTCGCGGAGCCATGCCTCCTCCGCGATCGCGACGCGGTCGCCGCCTTTCGCCTGTTTGGCGACGCGGTCGACGCGGCGTTCGGCGGTCTCGAGATCCGCGAGGATGAGCTCGGTCTCGATCGTTTCGATGTCAGCGAGGGGATCGACACGGCCCTCCGGGTGAATGACGTTCTCATCGCCGTGCGCCCGCACGACATGCACGATGGCGTCCGTCTCGCGGATGTTCGCCAGGAAGCGGTTGCCCAGCCCCTCCCCCTCGTGCGCGCCGGCCACCAGCCCCGCGATGTCGTGGAAGTCGATGGTGTCCCACACGATCTCCGAAGCCCCGACGGTCTCCGCCACCTCCTCCAGGCGCACGTCGCGCACGGGCACGACCGCAACGTTCGGCTCGATCGTGGTGAAGGGGTAGTTGGCGGCCTCCGCGCCGGCTTTGGTCAGCGCGTTGAACAGCGAGGACTTGCCGGCGTTCGGCATCCCGACGATTCCTATGCGAGTGCTCATCGCCCGCGCCCCGCGCAGATCCCGCCGACGGCCGTGCCGAGCAGTGCGCCCGCCAGCAGGTCGGAGGGGTAGTGGACGCCCAGATACAGGCGCGAAATGGAGAGGGTCACCGCGAGAGCGTAGAGCGCCGGAGCCGGTGCGCCCATTCTCGAGTAGCCGAGCGCCCCGGCGAAGGCCGTCGCCGTGTGCGCGCTCGGGAAGCTAAGCGCGGTGGGAGTGCCCGTCAACGCCGGCAGCCCGGGCAGCTCGGGGCGCCGCCGGCGCACAACGAGCTTGATCGCCGTGTTCAGCACGTAGGTGCCCGCCACGGCGCCGGTGGCGCGGCGCCAGCCCGCTCGCCGGCCGCCGTCCAGCACCTGGCCCGCCGCTCCGATCCCAAGCCACAGCGCCCCGTGCTCGCCGAGCCGCGAATAGCGCGCGGTCAGCTGCTCCGCGCGGGGGCTGTGCCCGCGTGTGCGCGCGAGGCGCAGCAGGCGCATGTCGAGCTTCGCACCGGGACGTGTCAAGGAGTCAGCCAGAGGCCGGGTCGGCACAGGACGGGGCTGCCCGGCGACCGGGCTAGCCGAAGCCGACGCGGGGCTCGTCGCTGTCGGCGCTGACGTAGACCACCTGCGCGAGATCGACGCGGACGGGACCGTCCTCGCTCTTGATCTCATGCCAGCCGGTTTTCCCGAGCGCTCCGTTCAGGGACGTCAGCTCCTCGTCGCTGATACGGGCGGCGAGCACCTGCCCGCCCTGGAAGCCGATGCTCACGCGGCGTGCGGCGGAGGGCATCAGTGACCCCCCTCGGCAGGCTCGACGATCTCGGTCAGCACGCCGGCTGTGGCGCGCGGGTGAAGGAAGGCAACGCGGGATCCGCGGATCCCGACGCGCGGCTCCTGGTCTATCAGCTGCATTCCGGCCTCCTTCAGCTGCGTGAGGGCTGCGTCGATGTCATCGACCTGGTAGGCGACATGGTGAAGGCCCGGGCCCTGGCGGGCTAGGAACTTGCCAACGGGCGTGTCGGGCCCCAGCGGAGCGAGGAGCTCGACGTGGTTCTCGCCGACGTCGAGCAGGACCGCCTCGACGCCCTGCTCCTGCACGACCTCGCGGTGCGCGAGCACGAGCTCGAAGTCCTCGCTGTAGAGCTTCAGGGCGGGGTCGATCTCCTCGACCGCCACGCCGATGTGGTCGATGCGGCTGAACATGCGCCGCAGTCTATCGGCGCGTGCTCGGATCCTCTCCGCCGGACGGCGGGAGACGGATCGGAGACGGAGCGGCGGCGGGCAGCTCCGCCGCGGAGGCGGCCACGACACGCAGCCCGATTCCCGGTGCCCGCTCGAGGCGCGGCACGCCCTTCATGATGCGCTCGATCGCGTCGCGGTCGAGCACCTCCTTCTCCAGGAGCTCGCCGGCGAAGGCGTCGAGTTGCACCCGGTGGGCGGCGATCATCTTCTGTGCCGCGCGGCGCGCCTCTTCGACGAGGTCCTGGCGCTCCTCATCCCGCAGGCGCAGCGTCGTCTCGGACAGGCGCACGTCGCCGTCCGGTGAGCGGCCGACGCCCCCGGTGCTCATCGCGAAGTCGTGCACCATCGAATGGGCGATGTCGGCGACGCGCTTGAGGTCGTCCGAGGCTCCGGTGGTGATCGCGCCGAAGACGATCTGCTCGGCGACACGGCCGCCGAGGAGGACCGTCATGTAGTCCAGGAGCTCCTCCCGGGTCTTCAGATAACGATCCTCGGCGGGCAGGTTGAGCGTGTAGCCGAGCGAGCGCCCGCGTGGGACGATCGAGATCCGGTGGACGCGGTCCACCGACGGCAGCAGCTCGCCGCACAGGGCGTGGCCGGCCTCGTGGAAGGCGACGACGCGCTTCTCGTGCGCGTTCAGGACGCGCTTTGACTGGACCCCGGCTATGACGCGCTCGATGGCCGAGTCGAAGTCCTCGATCGCGAGCGCCTTCGCGCCCCTTCGCGTCGCGAAGATGGCCGCCTCGTTGCAGATGTTCGCGAGGTCCGCGCCGGTGAGCCCGCTGGTCTGCTGGGCGACCAGGAGCAGGTCGACATCCTCCAGGGGCTTGTCCCGCGTGTGGACCTGAAGCACACCGAGGCGTCCCCTGACGTCCGGGGGCACGACGAAGACCTGGCGGTCGAAGCGCCCGGGCCGAAGCAGCGCGGGGTCGAGCTTCTCGAGCAGGTTCGACGCGGCGATCACGACGACGCGACCGCTGCTGGAGAAGCCGTCCATCTCCACCAGCAGCTGGTTGAGGGTCTGGTCCTTCTCGCCGGAGATGTCGCTGCCGCGGCGTCCGCCGACGGCGTCGAGCTCGTCGATGAAGATGATCGCCGGTTCGTGCTTGCGGGCGATCGCGAACAGCCTGCGGATCCTCGCGGCCCCCAGACCGGCGAACATCTCGACGAACGAGGCGGCGGACTGGGCGAAGAACTGCGCGCCGGACTCGTTCGCGACTGCCTTCGCGAGCAGCGTCTTGCCGGTGCCCGGCGGCCCATGCAGGAGGATCCCCTTCGGGACCTTCGCGCCGAGCGCCTGGAAGGACTTGGGTTCACGCAGGAACTCGACGATCTCGGCGAGCTCCGCCTTGGCCTCGTCCACGCCCGCGATGTCCGCGAACGTTACGGCCTGATTGGAGGCGGGCTTGATCTGCTGCGGCTTGACCCGCGGCATGACCTTCAGCGTTCGCCACATCAGGAAGATCAGGGCGCCGAAGAAGAGGATCGCCACCACGGGCTCCCAGTTCAGAGCCCAGGTCTGGATCTGCTGCGCGAGCGACGGCGACGGCGCCGTGTTCGCGACCGCTGCGGCGTGCACGGCGTTGGCGTGGAGGATCGCGGCGCGGTGTGCGGCCGCCAGCGCCGCGGCGTGTGTCAGGGCCGTGTGCGTCGCGGCCGCCGGGGTCGTTGCCACCTGGGCGGCGCTGGAGTGTACGGTCGCCGTCGTCCCGGCTTCAGCGCTCATTCGCCATATCTCCCCGATAGCACCATCCGTGGCATCTACCGAGCATTATTGCGCGCCTCGGACGCTTATGTCGAGCTAGTCGGCGATCAGCCAAGGACGCGCAGCGCGAGATCCCTGAATAGGTCCGTGGCGAGCGCGAGGTCACGCAGGTCGATCCGCTCGTCCGCGCCGTGCACGAGCGGCCCGGTCTCGAGCATCGACTGGTGGCGATGCGGGAAGAATCCGTATGCGACGCACTCGGGGAAGGCGAGGCGGAAATGGCGTGAGTCAGTGAAGCCCGGCAGGATCACCGGAACCACGCTCGCGCCGGGGTCCTGCTCGGCCACCCAGCCGGAGATGCTCTGCATGAGCTCGGAGGCGACGGGTGAGCGGTTGCCGACGACACGCTCGGTGAAGTCGATCCTCCAGCCGCCGTCCTCCTCGGAGCCGAGCACTTCGCGTATGCCCTCCCGCACCTCGTCCTCCCCGAGGCCGGGTGGCACCCGGCAGTCCACCCTCAGCTCGGCGCGGCTGGGTATCACGTTGATCTTCTCCGATGCCCTGATCCGGGTCGGGGTGAAGGTGACGCCGAGCATCGGCTCGAACATGGTCGCCAGGCGCGGGTCCGCCTCGCGCATGCGCGCGATCGCCCCCTGCGGGTCCTGCGGGTCCTCCCCGATCCCCGCGAGGAAGGCCCGCGGCTCGTCGGTCAGCTGGTATGCCGGTTGGCGCGCGGCCAGGGCATCGAGCACGGGGGCCATCTTCAGCAGCGCGTTGTCCCCCATCCCGGGCATCGAGGCGTGGCCGGCGACGCCGTCGGTGGTGACGGTGAAGCGGAACACTCCCTTCTCGGCGCAGCAGACCCCGTAGCAGCGCCTTGCGCCGTACTCGAAGACCGCCCCTCCGCCCTCGTTGATGAGCATGTCGCAGCGCACCTTCTCTGGGTGGGTCTCGGTGATCCACTGCGCTCCCAGCTCGCCCCCCGTCTCCTCATCGACCACCGACACGATCAGCAGTTCTCCGGTGGCGGGGCGCCAGCCCGACCGGGCGAGCGCGGCGGCGGCGGCCACCTCCGCGGCGACCTGGGACTTCATGTCGAGCGCCCCGCGGCCCCACATGTAGCCATCGGCGACGTCGCCGGACCACGGATCGTGGGTCCACTCGGCGGGATCGGCCAGCACGGTGTCGACGTGCCCGAGGTAGCAGAGGGTGGGTCCGGGGGCCGCGCCCGGAAGGCGGGCGATCAGGTTCGGCCTGTCCTGCTCGGCTCCGAGCATCTCACACGCGAAGCCGGCGCTACTAAGGTGATCGGCGAGAAATTCCTGCGCGGGCCTCTCGTTACCAGGGGGATTGACCGTGTTGAAGGCCAGCAGCCGCGCGAGCAGCTGCTCGGTCTCCGTCGCGGCCGCCCTGGTGCTCATCCCCAGCTCACCCCGATTTCGCTGACCTCCTCGCGGGTGAGCTTGTGGTGGCAGGCGACCATCGTGCCCGAGCCCCCGTCCTGGAGGGGCGGCTCCACGACCGAGCAGTCCTCCTGCGCCTTCGGGCAGCGCGTGTGGAAGCGACACGCCGACGGCGGGTTTGCCGGGCTCGGCACGTCGCCGGTGAGAAGGCGCCGCTCGCGCCCGTGGCGTGAGGGGTCGACGACCGGCACTGCCGCCAGCAGAGCGCCCGTGTAGGGGTGGCGGGGGAAGTCATAGAGAGCATCGCCCGGGCCGAGCTCGGCGATCTTCCCGAGGTACATGACGGCGACGCGGTCGCACATGTGGCGCACGACCGAGAGGTCGTGGGCGATGAAGATGACCGTCAGGCCGAGGTTGCGCTGAAGGTCGCGCAGCAGGTTCAGCACCTGCGCCTGGATCGAGACGTCCAGCGCGGAGACGGGCTCGTCGGCGATCAGGACCTTTGGTTTGAGCGCCAGCGCGCGGGCGACGCCGATCCTCTGGCGCTGCCCGCCGGAGAACTCGTGCGGGTAGCGGTTGTAGTGCTCGGGGTTCAGGCCGACGAGCTCCATCAGCTCCTGCACAGCCTCTTTGCGCTCCCCCTTGCCCGGCTTGATCTTGTGGATCGCAAACGGCTCGCCGATGATCGAGCCGACGGTCTTGCGCGGGTTCACGGAGGAGTAGGGATCCTGGAAGATCATCTGCATCTCCCGGCGCACCGCCTTCAGCGCGGGTCCCTTCATAGCGGTGATGTCCTCGCCTTCGAAGCGGATCTCGCCGGAGGTGCTGTCGAGAAGGCGCATCATCAGGCGCGCGGTCGTGCTCTTGCCGCAGCCGCTCTCCCCGACGATCCCGAGCGTCTCGCCGCTGTTGACGTCGAAGCTGACCCCGTCGACCGCCTTGACGGCTCCGACTTTGTGCTGAACCAGGATCCCTCTCGTGATCGGGAAGTGCTTGGTGAGGTCGCGGACCTCGATCAGCGCGCTCACAGCTGTGCCTCGGGGATCTCCGCCTCGACCGCGGCAATGGCCTCGGTCGGGGTTTCCCCGACGCGCAGCTGCTCCCACAGCGCGCGGCGTGCCTGCGAGTCGAGCAGACACGCGACCTGGTGTCCGGGTGATCCGGGAACCGGCTCAAGCATCGGGTCCACGCGTGTGTGTTCCGGCTGGGAGTAGGGGCAGCGAGGGTGGAAATGGCAACCAGAAGGAGGATTGATGAGGCTGGGCGGGGTGCCGGGAATGGGAACCAGGTCCTGGCGGCCTGGCGGCCCATCGGCCGCCATCGCCTTCATCAGACCCCAGGTGTAGCCCTGCATGGTCGGGATCGACCGCAGCAGACCCCACGTGTAGGGGTGCTCGGGCGCCGAGAACAGCCGCTCGGCGGAGGCCATCTCGACGATCCGCCCGGCGTACATGACCCCGATGTCGTTCGCCATCTCGGCGACGACGCCGAGATCGTGGGTGATGATCAGGATCGCCATTCCGAGCTCCTGCTGCAGGCGTTCCATCAGCGCGAGGATCTGGGCCTGGACCGTCACGTCGAGCGCCGTCGTGGGCTCGTCGGCGATCAGCAGCTTCGGGTCGTTCATCAGCGCCATCGCAATCATGGCGCGCTGGCGCATACCGCCGGAGAACTCGTGCGGGTACTCGTCCACGCGCCGGTGCGGGTCGGGGATGCCGACCAGGCCGAGCAGGTCGATCGCGCGCTCGCGCGCCTTGGCCTTTGACACATCCCGGTGGGCTCTGACCGCCTCGATGAGCTGGTCGCCGACCCTGTAGAGGGGATGCAGGGACGACAGGGGGTCCTGGAAGATCATCGCGATGTCGTTGCCGCGGATCGAGCGCATCTGCTCTTCCTCGAGGCCGAGCAGGTCCCGCCCGTCGAACATGATCCGGCCGGAGATCTGAGCTCCCTGCCTGCGCGTGAGGCCGAGCGTCGTCAGCGAGGAGACCGTCTTGCCAGAGCCGGACTCGCCGACGATGCCGAGGGTCCTGCCGGGCATGACCTCGTAGCTGACGCCGTCCACCGCATGGACGACGCCGTCTTCGCCGGGGAAGTCAACTTTCAGGTTTTCGACCTTCAGGAGTGGCTCGCCGGCGCTCACGAGTACCGCACCCTGGGGTCGAGATAGGCGTACGCGATGTCCACGACGATGTTCGCGACGATGATGAACATCGCCGCGAGCAGGACCGTCCCCTCGATCACCGAGAAGTCGGAGTTGACAATCGACGTGTAGCTGAGGCGACCCACCCCTGGGATGTTGAAGACGGTCTCGATCAGGACCGCGCCTCCGAGGAGCACTCCGATTTCGACACCGAGCAGAGTGACGATCGGATTGATCGAGGCGCGCACCCCCTGTTTGACCACCTTGCGCTCGCGCAGCCCCTTCGCGCGGGCCGTCCGGATGTAGTCCTCGTTCATCGTCTCGATCAGGCTGCCGCGCATCAGCCGCGCGTAGACAGCGGCGCCGCTCGCCGCCAGCACGAACCAGGGCAGCAGCATCGACGTGAACCATTTCCACGGATCGGTCGTCAGCGGGGTGTAGCTGCCGGCGCCGGGGAAGATCTTGAACTTGCCGATGTCGTCGGCGAATAGGAACAGGACTATCAGCCCCAGCCAGAATTCCGGCGCCGAGACCAGCAGCAGCGCCCCGCCCATGGAGGCCCGGTCCATGGCGGACTGTCGCTTGAGCGCCGAGATGATTCCCACGGTCAGTCCTGCCGTGACCCACACGATGGCCGCCCCTACGGCGAGTGAGATCGTCGCCGGCAGCCTTTCCACGATCAGGGCGCGAACCGACTCGTTGCTGTAGTAGCTGTAGCCGAGGTTGAAGTGCAGGAGCACGCCCTTCAGGTACTCCCAGAACTGGGCGGGCAGCGATTTGTTCAGCCCGAGCACCCGTTCGATTTCCTGCACGTGTTTGGGCTGCGGGTCACGGCCGGCCCGCAGCAGCGCCGGGTTGCCGGTAGGGATGACCCTGAAGAAGATGAACGTCAGCGCGCAGACGATGATCAGAAGCGCGATACCCCAGAGGATCCTGCGGATGATGTACCCGGCCACCGGTATCCGTTCCTAGCGCTCGTTGTTGATGGTCGGGTTCATGTTGGGGGTGGTTGTGGCGCCCGGTGAGCCGGGCACTTGGTGATGCGCCCGTGGGGCCCCGCCGCCGGCGGGGCCCCACGCATGCCTTGACTTTTGCGTCCCTACTTCAGTGACGACCAGCTGTAGTCCCAGGAACCGACGTTCCAGAGCTGACCGACACCGTGCACGGTGCTTCCCTCGATGCTTGCCTGCTTGTCCCAGTCGAACGGGATCGCAGATGCGTTTTCGACGAGTTCTTCGTCGATCTTCGCCCACGCGGTTGCGCGCGCGGAGGCACCGTTGACCGCTTCGGCCTTGGTCATCGCTTCATTGATCTTCGGCACGTTCGTCTGGCCCCAGTTGACGTTGCCGGTGGCGTTGATGAACTTGCCGTTGAACGTGATGTTCAGAACCGTCTGCGGGTCCGCGAAATCGGCGATCCAGCCGACGTTCGGACACACATCGATCTCTTCTTTCGGGACGTTGCAGTACTTCGCGTACATCGTCGACGTTTCGACGAGCGTGAGCTTCGTGTTGAAGCCCAGGTTCTTCAGCGTCTGGTTGACGATTTCCGCATCCTGTTCGGCGGGGTTACCCTTCGCGCCGACGATCTGGATGGTTGCCCCGCCCGTGTACTTGCCGCTGGGGTAGCCGGCCTTCTGGATGTATTTTTCGGCGATCGCCATGTCGCCTTCGGGGTGTTCGTTGAAGTCGAACTGCGGACCCGTCGGGCCCTTCAGACCACCGGCCTGTTCAAAGCCGGGGATCGTCGGATAGATGAAGTGCGTCGCGACGTCGGTCACGAGCGCTCCACCCCTGGCCTTGTTCATGGCCGTGCGGTTCAGCGCGGCCCAGAAGGCCTTGCGCAGGTTGATGTTCGAGAACGGCCCGACCTTGTTGTTCACGCCGATGTAGTGGCTTCCCGCTCCAGGCGAGATCTGCATCTGCGTCTTGAATTTTTCGTACCCGAGCCTGACGATCGACTGCGCCGGCGGTTCACTCTCGACGATGTTCGTTCCTTCGAGAACCTGACGGCCGATGACGGAGTTGGTCCCGCCGATCTTGATGTCGATTTCGTTCAGGTACGCCGGCCTGATGTCGGTGCTTTCCTTCCAGTTCGGGTTACGAACCAGAGTCGCCGACTTGCCGGGGACATAGCCGACCCCGAGGACTTTGCCCGACGCTTCGTTCTTCAGCATGTACGGGCCCGTCGCGACCTGGTAGTTGGCGTAGTCGGACGGCTTGTCCTTGTCGTATTTTTCTGCGTATTCCTTCGGTACCGCTGCCGTTATCGGAAGCACCAGGGCGTCGGAGACGAGCTGGGCCTTCGGTTCGGTCAGTTTGAAGACGATCGTGTGCTTGTTCGGCGTCGTGATGCCGGCCACCGGACCGCCCGTCGCCTTGGGGATGCCTTCAACGGCCTGGAAGTAGGACTGCAGGTACGGGTTTGCGACGTTCGGGTTCGCGCCACGCTCGATGGCATAGGCGACGTCTTCGGCCGTCACTTCGCGGTTGACCGGCGGGCTGTAGTGGATGCCTTCGCGCAGGTGAACCGTGACCGTCTTGTTGTCAGAGGAGATTTCCGGCGGGCCCGAGGCCATGTCGGGGCTCGCTTCGCTCGCGGTGTTCGGCTTGTTCGAGTAAAGCGGCCGCTGGGTCGCGAACACGACCGTGTAGTCGAGCGAGTAGTAGGCGATGCCTGGATCCAGATGTTCGAAATCTGTTTCCTGCAGCACCTGCAGGGTTCCGCCCTTCTTGCCGCTGAGCGACTCCGTGGTCGGGCTCTGGAACCCGCCCGTGTTGATGACAGCAACCGTGGTGCTGCCGCTGCTTGTGGAGCTCGAACTCGAGCCGCATGCTGCGACCACCAGCCCGAGCACGGCCAGCAGCGCTGCCGCTGCGACCGCTCTAGTCGACTTGATCAAGACGCCTCCTGTTTGTTTGAACGTTGCCCTCATCAGGCACTCCTTGGGTTCAGGGCGTCTCTAAGCCCGTCGCCTAGCAGGTTGAAGGCCAGCACTGTGAGAACCAGCGCGGCTCCTGGGAAGACCATGTACCACCACGCCGTGCTGAACGTGGGCGTGGCGGCGGCGATCATCTGGCCCCAGCTCGCGGTCGGCGGCCTGATGCCCACTCCGAGGAACGAGAGCGCCGCCTCGTAGAGGATGTTGAATGGGACCTGCAGACTCGCGTACACGATGATCGGCGCGGCCAGGTTCGGCAGGATCTCACGGAACATGATGCGGGCGTCCGAGGCCCCGAGCGCGCGTGACGCCTCGACGAACTCGCGCTCGCGCAGCGACAGGACGAGCCCGCGTACGATGCGCGCCATGAAGGGCCAGGTGGCGAGCGAGATCAGGAAGATGACCACTCCCAGGCCCGGCTGCACGATGTTGTAGACGCAGCCGCGGACCGCGCAGGCGGCCCCGATGCCGAGTCCGAGCAGCAGGATCGGGATCGAGAGGAACACGTCGGTCGTGCGAGAGAGGAGCGTGTCGACCCAGCCACGGTAGAAGCCCGCCAGCATGCCGACCGTCACGCCGATGACGGTCGCGATCGCGGTCCCGATTATTCCGACCTCCAGCGAGACGCGCGCACCGTAGATGGTGCGCGACATCACGTCCTGGCCCAGGTCGTCGACGCCGAACGGGTGCGCCCAGCTCGGCCCGAGCGGGGAGCCGAAGGCATCGGTGAGGTTCAGGTTCTGCACGTAGGGCCCGGGCAGGCCGAGAATGCTGACGACGAGCGGCGCGAAGATCGCGATCACGATCAGGAAGATGATGAAGCCGCCCGATACGAGCGCGACTTTGTCCTGACGAAAGCGCCGCCAGAACAGCTGGGTCGGCGAGCGTGCGGCCACGTCACCGCCGACGTCGAGGAACTCGAGCGCGCCGCCTCCGGACGGCAGGATCTCAGTGGCGCTCATCCTGGCGTCCCTGTCCCTGCGATATACGAGCTGGCGTATGCGTGGTCCACGGAATTATACGTTCGACGGTGGGCGGGGGCTACCTCCCGACGTTGCGGCCGATTACGCGCCTGCCGCACAGGCAATACTCAATGGATGGATACCCTGTTTGACGAGGACCCGAACCCGCAGGGCGGCCCTGCCGGGGGCAGCGCACCCGGGCGGCCGCTCGCCGCGAGGGCGCGACCGGCGGACCTAAGCGAGTTCGTGGGGCAGGCGCACCTGATGGCGCCCGGCTCGGCCCTGCGCAACGCGATCGAGCAGGGAAGGGTGCACTCGATGCTGCTCCACGGCCCTCCCGGGTCCGGAAAGACCACCCTCGCGCGCATCATCGGCGCCGGCTCCGGCGGTGCATATGAGGAGCTGAGCGCGGTCGATGCCGGCCGCGCGGAGGTGCGCGCCGCGATCGAGAGGGCCGACCACCGCCGCAGGACCGGCGCCGGCGCGACGATCCTGTTCCTCGATGAGATCCACCGCTTCAACAAGGCCCAGCAGGACGCACTGCTCCCCGCCGTCGAGGATGGCCTGCTCACCCTGATCGGGGCGACGACGGAGAACCCGGCCTTCGAGGTCAACGGCGCCCTGCTGTCCAGGATGCGCATCTACACCCTCAACGCGCTGGACGAGGATGAGATCGGAACGGTGCTCCGGCGTGCGGCGGGAACCGACATCGACGTGGAGCAGAACGCCGTGGACTTCCTGGCCGCGCGCAGTGAAGGAGACGCCCGGATCGCCCTGAACGCGCTGGAGCTGGCTGCAGAGACCGCGCAGGGCGCTCCCGTCACGCTCGAGCTGGCCCAGGACGCGCTGCAGCGGCGCGCGGTCCTCTACGACAAAGGCGGCGACCGCCACTACGACTACATCTCGGCCTGGATCAAGGCCACGCGCGGCTCGGACCCCGACGCGTCTCTGTACTACCTGGCCGTGATGCTCGAGGGCGGCGAGGACCCACGCTTCATCGTGCGGCGCATGATCATCCTCGCCTCAGAGGACATCGGCAACGCGGACCCCACTGCGCTGAGCCTCGCGACCGCGGCGGCCGCCGCGGTCGAGCACGTCGGCCTGCCGGAGGCGACCTACGCGCTCGCGCAGACCGCCATCTACCTGTCGCTCGCCCCCAAGTCGGACGCCGCCGGGCGCGCCCTGTCGGCGGCACGGGAGCACGTGCGCGAGCACGGGGCGGCGCCCGTCCCGGCGCAGCTGCGCTCCGGGCCCCGCCCGGGAGTGATACCCGCCGCGTATGAGAACCCGCACCGCAGCCCTGGACATGTGAGCTCGGCGCCATTGCTCGACGAGTCCGTCTCCCGCGCGCGCTTCTACGTTCCCGACGAGGCCGAGGCGGAGCTGGCCGAGCGCCTTGAGCGGATTCGGCGGGCACGCGGCCTCAGCGGCGATAATCCCTCACGATGAGCGACGTGAAGAGCAGAGCTGCGCCCAGCGAGCTCATCTCGCGCAGCCCCGCGACGGGCGCGACCCTCGGCCGCGTCACGCGCGCGGCACCAGAGGAGGTCGAGGAGATCGTCCAGGCGGCCAGGAGGGTCCAGCCGCTGTGGGCGCTGCTGCGCGTCAAGGACCGGGCCCGGTACATGCGCAGGATGGCGCAGTCGGTGATCGACGATTTCGATGTGCTCGTGGAGGAGCTCTCACGCGAGCAGGGCCGCACCCGCGGGGAGGTTGCCTCGCTCGAGCTGCTCGCCGCCATCGACGCGCTCATGTGGGTGGCGCAGGACGGCGCCGAGGTCCTCGGCGGCAGGCGGGTCGGGATCACCCGTTCGATGTCTCCCGCCAAGCGCGCTCGCATCGCATATGAGCCCTACGGCGTCGTCGGCGTGATCGGAGCCGGCAGCGCCCCGTTCGCGCAGCCACTCGGGCAGATAGCCGGCGCCCTGCTGGCCGGCAACGCGGTCGTCTACAAGCCCGCCGCGCGCTCCGCCATGGCCGGCGAGCGGATCATGCGCGTGCTCACGCGCGCAGGGCTACCCGAGGGGCTAGTCCGGATCGCCCACGGGGGAGCGGACGTCGGAGTCGCCCTCGCGCAGTCCGGAGCCGACAAGATCCTCTTCACCGGCTCGCCCGCCGTCGCCCGCGTGGTGGCGCGCGCCTGTGTCTCGCGTGAGAAGGAGGTGGCGGTCGAGCTCGGAGGCAAGGACGCGATGCTCGTCCTCGCCGACGCGCACCTGACGCGCGCCGTGGCGGGCGCGCTCTGGGCCGGGTGCGCCGGAGCAGGGCAGGCGCGCGGCTCGATAGAGCGCATATACGTCGCCCGCGAGGTCCACGACCGCTTCCTCGCAGGGCTGGTGAGCGGCGCGCGGGCGATGACGGTGGGGGACCCAGCTGACCCGCGGACGCAGGTCGGCCCGCTCGCGTCCGCACGCCGCGTGGAGCACGTCAGCGCCCTAGTGGCGGAGGCCGAGGCCGAAGGCGCCCGCGTGCACTGCGGAGGCCCGGTCGATCCCCCGGGATGCACCCCGGGGGTCTTCTACGCGCCGGCGATCGTCACTTCCGTCACTCCCGAGATGCGCCTCATGCGCGAGCCGATCGACGGCCCTGTGCTGACCGTTGTCCCCGTCGAGGACATCGAGGAGGCGATCGGCCTGGCGAACGCGTGCGACTACGGTCTCGGCGCATCCGTCTGGACGGCGGACCGCTACCGGGGTATCCGCATCGCCCGCGAGCTCCACGCGGGCATGGTGTGGCTCAACGACCACCTGCCCGGGCCCACGCTCTCACGCGGCCCCTGGGGCGCGGCGGCCGGAGGGGGACTCGGCCGCACACTCGGCGAGGCCGGGCTGCGCGCGTGCGCGCAGGAGAAGCTGATCACCTGGGACCCGCCCAGGGCCCGGGGCCTGTGGTGGGGTCCGTTCGACGAGGGCAGCACCGCCGCCGCACGAGCCGTGGCCAAGCTCCGCTCCGGTCGGGAGTCCGACCGCGAGCACGCGTGGCGAACCGGCGCGCTGGCCCTTGCCCGCCTCGGCGCACGGTCCCTCGGGCGCGGCGTGCCGAACCCGTAGGGCGCACATACCCGCGGCCCTGCTGCAGCTACGCTTGACGCATGCCCGCCCAGGCCTACGCAGGCAAGGAGTGCGTCTGCCAGCTGCGCAGGGGTATCTGCGACCAGAGCTGCGTTCAGGGGATGCTCGAGACCCCCTTCTACATCGCGTGCCTGAAGCTGACGGGGCGGCGCTGCCTGGTGGTCGGCGGAGGCGAGATCGGGCTTGAGAAGGTGGAGGGCCTGCTCGCCTGCGACGGACTGGTGACGCTGATCGCGCCGGAGGCCGAGCCGGTGCTGGCTGCATACGCACAGGAGGGGTCGATTCGTTGGGAGCGCCGCGCATACCAAGGCCCGGCAGACCTCGAGGGGATGTTCCTGGCGATCGCGGCCACCGACGATACGGACGCGAACATCGCCGTCTACGAGGACGCCGAGCGGCGGGCGATGCTCGTCAACGTCGTGGACGTCCCGCCGCTGTGCAACTTCATCCTCCCGGCGATCGTGAGGAACGGCCCCCTGGCGATCGCGATCTCCACCGCGGGCGCCTCGCCGGCGCTCGCGAAGCGGATGAAGCGTGAGATCGAGACCGCGTTCGGCGAGCCCTACGCGCGGCTTGCGATCCTCCTGAACGAGGTCCGCGGCTGGGCGAAGATGACTCTGCCGACCTACCAGGACCGCAAGTCCTTCTTCGAGGGAATCGTCAACGGCGCTCCCGACCCGATCGGCCTGCTGGGCGAACCGGACGGCGAGCAGGCGGTACGCGATCTGATCGCAAGTGCGCAGAGCGCGCACGCGGTGCCGGCGTCGAGAGCCTGAGGGTGGCCGCACTCCAGCTGGAGGGTGTTGCTCGCCACTACGGCGAGCGGGAGGCGCTGAGCGGGGTCTCGCTCACGCTTGACGAGGGCCGCACGCTGGTCGTGTTCGGTCCCAACGGCGCCGGCAAGACGACGCTCCTTCGGATCCTCGCAACGCTGCTGCGACCGCATGCAGGCAACGTCGAGGTGCTCGGCGCGAGCCTGCCCGACGACGCATGGTCGATACGCGGGCGCCTGGGCCTGCTCGCGCACGAGCCACTGCTCTACCGCGAGCTCACCGCGCTCGAGAACCTGCGCTACCACGCCGCCCTGCACGGCGTCGGCGAGGAGCGCGTGCAGCAGCTGCTGGAGGCGATCGCGCTTCGCGGCCGCGAGAGCGAGCCGCTGCGCACGCTCTCGCGCGGGATGGTCCAGCGCGTGGCCGTCGCGCGAGCCGTCCTGCACGACCCTGAGCTGCTGCTGCTGGACGAGCCCTACTCGAACCTCGATCCGGCCGCGATTGAGCTCGTGGACCCGCTGATAGGGAGCAACTCGGGCCGCACTCGCGTCATCTGCAGCCATGACCCCGCCGCGGGCCTCGGCGAGGCGGACCTGGTGCTGGGCCTGCGCGCGGGCCGCACGGCGCTGCTGCGCGACGCCGGGAAGGTCGACGTGAGCGAGATCGCGGAGCTGTACCGGTGAGCCGCACGGTGCGGGCGCTGCTCCGCAAGGAGCTCCTCGTTGAGCTGCGCACTCTGGAGTCGGTGCCGGGCATGTCCCTGTTCGCGGTGAGCACGTTCGTCGTCTTCCACTTCGCCCTCAACCGCTCGAGCGTCGAAGGCGACCTCGCCGCCGGGATCCTGTGGGTGACGATCCTTTTCGCGGCGATCCTGGGCGCCAACCGCCTGTTCGTGGCCGACGCCGACCAGGCGGCTTCGACGCGTTCCTGCTGGCCCCGGTCGACCGCGGCGCGATGCTGATCGCGAAGGTGATCACGATGCTCGAGCTACCTCGTGGCGCTCGAGATCGTGGCCGTGCCGGCGTTCGCGCTGCTGCTGCTCGGGCCCTCGCTGGGGCCGGTCCTGGGCGAACTTCTCATCACGCTCGCGCTCGCGGACATCGGCATCGCGGTGATCGGGACGTTCGTCGGAGCCCTGGCCGTGCAGACGAGGGCGCGGGATCTGCTCGGCCCGCTGCTCGCCCTCCCGCTCCTCATTCCGATCGTCATCGGCGGCGCCCGTGCCACCTCGCCCCTGCTGGCAAGCCATCCCGGCACCTCGCCCGGGCGCTGGCTGCTGACGCTCGGGCTCTATGATCTGGTGTTCGGGCTGATCGCCTACGCCCTCTTCGATTTCCTCCTGGAGGACTAGAGACACCGATGTACGGAAGGGGTCTGCGCTCGCTGAGCATCTTGACCGTCGCCGCAATGGCGCTGGCGCTCTCGCTCGTCTTCTTCTACGCCCCGCTGGAAGCCGAACAGGGCTTCCTGCAAAAGATCTTCTATGTGCACGTGCCGCTGGCGATCATCGCGCTGTGCGGGTTCGTGCTCGGCGGCGTCTTCGGTATCGCGCACCTGCGAACACGGGACTCGCGCTGGGACATGCGCTCCTACGTCGTCATCCACATGAGCCTGATCTTCGCGATCGGGACGCTCATCACCGGCTCGATCTGGGCGAAGGGGTCCTGGGGGCACTGGTGGGTCTGGAGCGAGCCGACGCTCGTCTCCTTCCTGATCGTGTTCCTGCTCTACGCCACCTACCAGCCGCTGCGCTTCGCGATTGAGGACCCCGAGCGCCAGGCCCGATACGCATCGGTCTTCGCGGTCACCGCCGGGGCGTTCGTGCCCATGAACTTCATCGCAGTGCGCCTCTCCACGGCATACCTGCACCCGAGGACGCTCGGCAGCAGCTCGAACCTTCCAGGCTCGATGGCATTGACGCTGCTGGTGAGCATGGTCGCGCTCGCACTCCTGTTCGCCACGATGTGCAAGTACGAGCTCACGGCCAAGCACACGCGCGCCCAGGTGCGCGCGCTGCGAAGGCGGCTGTCGGGCGATGACGGACGGCCGGCCGTGGGGCGCGGCCGCAGCGCGGCGCCGTCCCGCACCCGTCGACGAGGGCGGGGCTGTGATGGCGCGCTGCTGGCTGAAGTTCCCGCGCTGCCGCTGAACGAGGCCGGCAAGTACGTCGCGGCGGCCTACATAGTCCTGTTCGTGATCGTCCTGATCTACGTCTCGATCATGGCCATCCGGCTCAGCCACATGGAGCGCGACCTCGGCGAGCTGCTCGAGCTCTCACAGGAGCGCGACGCCGAGCAGGACGGCGAGGACCGGCACCGTCCTCGATCGAGACCCGGGCGGAGTCGAGCGCCGTATGAGCGAGCTGCTCGCACTCGGCATCTCGCACAAGACCGCGCCCGTCGCGGTCCGCGAGCGCCTCGCGTTCACCGAGGCCGAGGCCCAGGAGTTCGAGGAGCAGGCTGCGCCACCGACGACGTGCGCGAGGCCGTCGTGATCTCCACCTGCAACAGGACCGAGGTCTACCTCGTCGTCGCCGACCCAGTGCGAGCGGAGTCCGACGTTCTGGGGCTGCTGGCAAGACGCGCGAAGATCCGTCCGACCGAGCTGGCGGACGCCATCTACTCCCCGCGCAACTGCGATGCGGCCCGACACCTCTACCGGGTCACCTCGGGTCTTGAGTCGATGGTCGTCGGAGAGGCCGAGATCCAGGGACAGGTCAGGCGCGCCCACGAGGCCGCGATGCGAGCCGGCTGCACCGGCCCGATGTCCAACCGCCTGTTCGCCGCAGCCCTCACGACCGGCAAGCGCGTGCGCTCGGAGACCGCGCTCGGCGCGAGCCGGGTGAGCGTCCCGTCCGTCGCCGTCGACCTCGCGATGAGTGTGCTCGGCGAGCTGAAGGACCGCCACGTGATCATCCTCGGCGCGGGGGAGACGAGCGAGCTGACCGCGCGCGCTCTCGCGAGCCAGGGCGCCGGGACGATCTTCGTCGCAAACCGGCACGCTGACCGCGCGCTGAGCCTCGCCCAACGCTTCGGCGGTTCCGTGGTCGGGCTCGACAAGCTTCCCGAGCATCTGGTGCAGGCCGACATCGTCCTCTCCTCGACCGCCTCTCCACACGCGATCGTCGGGCGCGACGAGCTCGAGCTCGTCATGTCCGAGCGGGCCGGGCGCCCGCTGCTGCTGATCGACATCGCCGTGCCACGCGACATCGAGCCCTCGTGTGCCGAGCTCGATGGCGTCACGCTCTATGACATCGACGACCTGCAGGCGGTCGTCGCCAGCAACCTGAGCTCACGCGCCAGCGAGGCGCCCCGCGCGCTCGCGATCGTCGAGGAGGAGATCAGGCGTTTCGCCGCCTGGCTCGGGCAGCTCGACGCGCTGCCCACGGTGAGCGCCCTGCGCGAGCACGGCAACGCCATCGTCGAGAGCGTCCTGGCGGAGAACGCCGGGCGCTGGGAGTCTGCCTCGCCGCGCGACGTCGCGCGCGTCGAGGCGATCGCCCGCGCTGTCATGAGCCGGGTGCTACATGAGCCGACGATCCGCCTGCGCAGCGGCAGCGGCGAGCATGGGCACTCGAGCCTCGAGTTCGTGCGCGAGCTCTTCGGGCTGCAGGATGATCCCTCCGCGCAGCAGCAGCAGGAGCCGGCGGAGCTCGCAGAGGTGCACGACCTGCGCCAGCGCCGGACCGGGCCGGCGGGCCGGTCCCCCAACCGATGAGGATCGGCACCCGCGGCAGCGAGCTCGCGCTCGCGCAGGCGCACGCCGTCGCCGCCATGATCGGCGGCTGCGAGGTCGTGACGATCACCACCACCGGCGACCGCGGCGCCGGGATCGGCGACAAGTCCCGCTGGGTCGCCGAGCTCGAGGACGCCCTCAGCGGAGGCGAGATCGATCTGGCTGTCCATTCCGCGAAGGACCTGCCGGGAGAGCTCGCACCGGGCCTTGAGCTTCTGGGAGCGCCCGGCCGGGCCTCTCACGAGGACGTCCTGTGCGGCGCGCGCGACCTCGACGAGCTGGACCCAGGAGCACGCGTGGGGACGAGCAGCATCAGGCGCGTCGCGCAGCTGCGTGCTGCGCGCGAGGATCTCGATGTCGTGCCCGTCAGGGGAAACGTCGACACGCGGCTCGGCAAGCTCGCCGACCCCGGTCAGGGGCTGCGGGCGATCGTGCTCGCCCACGCCGGCCTGCAGCGGCTGGGCATGCAGTCTCGTGTCGGTGGCGTGCTCGACCCGCGGCGGTTCGTCCCGGCCCCGGGCCAGGGCGTGATCGCCCTGCAGGGCCGCGCTCAGGACGAGACCGCTCGGCTCGCCGCCGCCGCGATCACGGACGAGCCGTCTCTCGCGTGCCTGACGGCGGAGCGCTCGTGCGCGAGCGAGCTCGGCGCCAGCTGCCACACGCCGCTCGGGGCGCATGCGACCGCCACGGGCGACGGGCGCATGCGCCTGAGGGCGTGGGTCGGGCTCCCCGACGGCTCGGCGTGGGCGCAGGATGAGCTGTGGGGCAGGCGGCGGACCCCGCCGCCCTCGGCCGTGATGCGGCCGAGCGCCTTCGCGCGGTCGGCGCCGGCGAGCTCCTGTCGCAGGCGCAGGAGATGGCCGGCGTTGACGGCTGAGAGCGGCTCCGGGCGCGTCTACCTCGTCGGGGCGGGACCCGGCGATCCCGGGCTGCTGACGGCCAGGGCACTGGAGCTGATCTCGATCGCCGACGCGATCCTCTACGACCGCCTGATACCCGCCGAGGCGCTCGACGGCGCGCGGGAGGACGCCGAGCTCCTGTTCGTGGGAAAGGACCCGGGCGGCCCCTCGGTGCCCCAGGCCGACACCGAGGCGATGATGGTGGAGCGAGCCCGGGCTGGGGCGGTCGTCGTGCGGCTGAAGGGCGGCGACCCGTTCGTCTTCGGACGCGGAGGCGAGGAGGCGCTCTCGCTTCGCGCCGCCGGCGTTCCCTTCGAGGTCGTGCCGGGCGTGACCGCCGGAGTCGCGGCCAGCGCCTACGCGGGCATCCCGGTGACGCAGCGCGGGATGGCGAGCGCGGTCGCGCTCGTCACCGGCCACGAGGTTCCTGGAGAGGGCGTGATCGACTGGCCGCTGCTGGCCAGGTTCCCCGGCACGCTCGTGCTCTACATGGGTGTGCGGCGGCTTCCCGAGATCGCGGCCGCGCTGATAGCGGGCGGCCGGCCAGAATCCGAGCCGGTGGCCGTGGTGGAAAGCGGCACCCTCCCGGGACAGCGGACGATCACCGGGACGCTGGCAACCATCGCCCAGGAGGTCCAGCGAGAGCGGGTGCGGCCGCCGTCGGTGACCGTCGTCGGGCCGGTCGCCTCCCTCTCGCAGGAGCTCGCGTGGCTGCCGCTGAAGCCCCTGCAGGGCACGACCATCGCAGTGACCCGCGCGCGCGAGCGATCCAGCGAGCTCGCGCGGCGGCTGAGAGAGCTCGGGGCGAGGGTGGTCCAGGCCCCGGTCATCCGCACCCGGGAGCTGCCGGGCCCGCCCCTTGACCCCTCCGGATATGACCTCATCTGTCTCACCAGCCCGAACGGGGTGAGCGGGCTGCTCGCGCGGCTCGCCCAGGGCGGGCGCGACGCGCGCTCGCTTGCCGGCATCACGATCGCCGCGATCGGCCCGGGCACGGCGCGAACTCTCGCCGAGCACGGCGTGCTCGCCGACGTGATCCCCGAGCGGTTCGTCGCGGAGGGGCTCGTAGAGGCCCTTCAGGGCAGGGAGCTGGGCCGCGTCCTCGTCGCACGGCCGGTGCGGGCGAGGGACACCCTGCCCGACGCGCTTCGCGCCGGCGGCGCGCACGTCGACGTGCTCGAGCTCTATGAGACGGTCCCCGAGCCGCTGCCCCCTCGCACCCTGCACGCGGCCCTGCAGGCGGACTACATCACCTTCACCTCCTCATCCACCGTCGACTTCTTCCTGCAGGCGGCGGGCGAGGGAGCGGCGCCGGGACCAGGTACACGGATCGCCTCGATCGGCCCCGTCACGAGCGCGACCCTCCGCGAGCACGGCCTGAAGGTCGACGTCGAGGCCTCAAGGCACGACATCGACGGACTCCTCGACGCCGTCCTCGCCGACGCCCTCGAGCGCGAGGACGCGCCGGAGGCGGTGGAGCGGGCCCAGGAGCGATGAGCGGCGGCCCGGCCCCCTTCATCAGCTTCCTGTCGGACTACGGGCTGCAGGATGAGTTCGTCGGCGTCTGCCACGGCGTGATCGCGCGGCGCTGCCCGCAGGCCAGGGTGATCGACCTCACGCACGCGATCCCGCGCCACGACGTGCTCGCGGGCGCTCTCGTGCTGCGCGGCGCACTCGAGCATCTGCCTGCGGGGGTCCACCTCGCGGTCGTCGACCCCGAGGTCGGCGCCGGAACCCGGCGCGCGATCGCACTGCGCGCCGGGGACCGTCTGCTGGTGGGGCCCGACAACGGGCTGCTGATGCTCGCCGCAGTCCGGCTCGGGTGCGTGGCCAAGGCCGTCGACATCGGCGCCTCCCCAGAGCGGCTCGAGCCGGTGTCGAGCACGTTTCACGGCCGCGACATCTTCGCGCCGGTCGCCGCCGCGCTCGCGGCCGGCGCCTCTCTGGATGAGGTCGGCGACCCGGTCCGGCCCGACGCGCTGGTCGGCCTGAAGGCGCCAGAGGCGCGCTCGGAGGGCGGGAACCTGATCGTCCACGTCGTCCTGCGCGACAGCTTCGGGAACCTCTCGCTGGACGCGACGGAGAGCCAGATCGACGCCCTCGGGCGCGAGCTCGTCGTGCGAGCCGGCGAGAGGTCCATCGCCGCCGCACGAGGGGACGCGTTCGCAGATGTGCCTGCCGGTGGGCTCCTGCTCTACCGGGACGGGATCGGCGCGGCCGCGCTCGCCGTGAACCTGGGATCAGCCGCCGAGGTTCTCGGCGCCGAACCCGGCGATGAGCTGCTGCTGTGCCCGGCATGAACGAGCGTCCGTGGGCCGCGCTGGGCTGGCCGCGGGTTCACCTGCGAGCCACCGACTCCACCAACGAGCGCGCTCGCGAACTCGCCATCGCGGGCGCCCCCGCCGGCACGCTCGTGACCGCCGGGGAGCAGAGCGCAGGACGGGGGCGGCAGGGACGCCGCTGGTCCGCGCCGGCGGGAAGCTCGGCCCTGATGTCGTTGGTGCTGCACTCGCCCCCGCCGCTGCTGCCGCTGATCGCTGCCGTGGCGGTGTGCGACGTCGTCGGCGAGGACGCGATGATCAAGTGGCCCAACGACGTGGTGCGCATGCGGCAGGGCCCGGGCCCCGCCGCCGCCAAGCTCGCGGGCATTCTCGTCGAGGGCCGCCCGCAGGAGTCATGGGCGGTGTTGGGGATAGGACTGAATGTCGCGGTGAGGCTCGAGGAGCTCCCGCCCGAGCTGCGCCCGCCCTGCGGCGATGGCGCCCGGGAGCCCGCCGCCATGCCCGCAGCGAGCATGGGCCTTCGCGCAAGCGAGGTCGAGCCGACGCTCACACGGCTGCTCGGCGCACTTGAGAGCCGGCTCACGGAGCCTGCCGGCCTGACCCTGACCGCATGGCGCGCGCGCGACGCGCTGCACGGAAGACAGATCAGCTGGAACGGAGGCGAGGGCCGCGCCGCGGGGATCGACGGGAACGGCCGCCTGATCGTCTCACTCCCGGACGGCACCCGGCGCGAGCTGACCGCGGGCGAGGTGCACCTCGCGCCGTTGGCCGCCGGCTAGACGTTCTCGAGGGCGTCCCCGCGCTCGACGGTTGCTGTCGCGCCGCCCTTCGCGGCGCCCTTTGCAGCGCCGTCCGCGCCCGCGCCCGACGCGCCGCGGGAACCCTTGCGCCGGCGGCGGTTTCCGCGTGCGCGGCGTTTGGGGAAGTTGCGCAGGAGCTCACGCGCCAGGGCGGGAGGCTTGCGAGCCATCCGCGTGCGGGCGCCGCGCAGCGCCTCCTCCGCCTCGGGGGTGTGGGCGAGCGCCGCGGCGAGCAGGGCGGCGGCCAGCCGGCGGTCCTGCTTGCGCGCGGCGTGTATTAGACGGCGCGCGTTGCGCGCGTGCGCTCCGCCGGAGGAGTTGACCAGCAGCCCGAGCAGCCGCTTGGTCTCGGGCCAGCGCTGGACGGCGTACTCCTCGTGGACGTCCCGTGTGTACTCGGCCAGGCGCCAGATCCAGGCGTTCGCCTGATCGCGCCTGCCGATGCGGCGGTCGACCAGGGCGCGGAGCATGATCTTGGTGGCCTCCTTGCGCTCCTCCCTCGGCCAGCCCCCGATGATGTCGATGGCCTCGTCGAAGGAGTCCGGGTCGCGCAGCGCCGCGATGTCGGTCAGGGCGCGCAGGCGCAGCTGCGCGTTGTTGTTGCGCTTGACGGCGGTGATCAGGAAGCGGCTCTTGAGCTCTCCGGTGCGGTCGAAGTGGAGCATCGCGCGGGCGCGCCGCCAGCCATTCGGCGCGACGCGAGCACCGGCGAGCGCGGCCCACAGATGCTGCTCGCCGTAGTCGAGGTTCTCGACGGCGATCCGCCACAGCTCGCGCTCGAAGACGGCGAAACGGCGCTCCTCCTCGGCGCACACCGGCAGTACGCGGCGCTCGACCCGCATCCTGCGGCCGCGGCCGCGGCGCACCGGGCCGACGACGATCGCCCCTCCCCGGTAGACGTCGCGATCGAGCAGCGAGTGCAGCGTCACAACGGGGTCGTCGTGCTTGGTGGCGGGGTGGACGAAGTCGACGACCAGGCCTGCCTCCTTGCCGGGGTGCCTGCGTGTCACACGCCCGACGCGCTGCTGGTAGATGCGCTTGGAAGCCGTTGGCGCGAGGTGCACGCAGACCGTGGCGCGCGGGCTGTTCCAGCCCTCGGCGAGCAGCTGGGCGTTGATCAGCACGTCGATGTCGCCGCGCTCGTAGCGCGCGAGGATGTCGACCAGCTCGCGCTTGGGTGTCTCGCCCGAGACGGCCATTGCCTTGATGCCCTCCGCCCTGAAGGATTCGGCGAGGTTGTAGGCGTGTGAGACGCCGGCCGCGTAGACGACTCCGGGCACCCCGTTCAAACGGGTCTTGTAGAGGTTCGCGGCGGCCATGTTGAACGGCTGCTGGTCGAGCAGTTTCGCGAGCTCGTCCTGATCGAACTCGGTGTCCACCTCGCCCCGGCGCAGAGGCACCTTCGCGATCGTGCGCACGCCGACGCCCGGGGAGATGCGAACGCACCTCAGCGGGGCGATGACGCCACGCCGCGCCGCCTGCGCGAGGTCGAAGCGCGAGGTCTGGGTCGGGAACAGATCGGTGACGTGGCGGGCGATCAGGGCGCCCGTCGCCGTCATGCCGATGAAGATCGGACCCGTCCAGTTGCGGATCGCCGCGCTCGTCTTCTCACCGAGGGCCGTGTGCGCCTCGTCGCAGATCACGATCGTGTAGGCGCTGGAGATCTTGCCCGCGTTGCGCACGAACCACTGGTAGGTCTCGACCGTGACGGGACCCTTGACCGAGTCCTCGCCCTGGAGCAGCGGTTTGCTGATGCGGCTGGCGTAGCCGCGGTCGCGGAGCTCGCCGTTGAACTGGTCGACCAGGTTGCGCCTGTGGGTGAGGATCAGGACGCCGCCGGTGTGGGAGGCCTCCACGAAGCCGAGCGCTGCGACCGTCTTGCCGGCACCGGTCGCGTGCTCGAACCAGAAGCGCTTGGCCGCGTTGGGGTCCTCCGGCTGCTCGGCGAGGTCCTCCTCGTCCTCCTCTTCGACCCAGTCCTGCGGCTCCTCCTCGCTTTCGGGCTCGCTCTCGGCCTCCTCCTCATCGAGCTCGAGCTCCTCGAGGGGCTCGTCCTCGTCCTCGTCGTCCTCGTCGTCCTCGTCGGGCGCGGCGCGCTGGACAGGACCGAGATCCTCGTCGTCGTCGTCCACGTCCTCGGGGAAATCCTCCTCGGGATACTCCTCATCCTCCTCATCGGGCGCAGCCTCGACCTCGGCGGGACTGCCGTCCTCGGGAGCGGTGATGTCCGGGCCGAGGATGTCGGCGGATGCGAGCAGCTCTGGCGATGCGGATGCGTCGGCCTTGCCGTTGCCGACCGGCACCCTGCGCTGCTCCTCCGCCATCAGCGCGGTGAGCGTTCCCGAGAGGGCGTCCACCTGGTGAGCCGAGAGCACCGTGCCGTCGACCAGCTTGGGCTCATCGTCCGAGAGAAGCCTCTCGAGCCCGAGCAGCAGCGAGAACTCGCGCCGCCATGCGGTCGAGGGGTGTTTGGCCTTCGGGTTCTCCTTCAGCTCCTGGAGCGCGAGATCCAGCGCGCGCCTGCGCGGAGTGCCATCGGCGAGCGCGACGGCGGGGTCCTCACCGGCGTGCACGAACCTCTCGCGAACGAGCTTTTCCGCGCGTGAGATTTCCGCGGAAGTGGGAAGGGTCGCGGCCGCGAGGGCCACTGAGGTGGACTCGGCCATAGAGGCTCTGGACTTCGAGACAGAGCCGGCGCCGAAATGGATTCAGCGCGGCTCGGAAGGAATGGCGCCCGGATGGCGCCGGCCGGATGCTAGTGGTCGCACCGGCTTGTACTGCCCTGCAGGATATAGCAAGCCACTGGGCGATTGAAGTCGCGGCGTGTGCCACCCTTACCGGCGATGACGCCGAAGCGCATTCTCATCACCCTCGCGAGCCTCGCCGTGGCGGCGCTCGTCGTGGTCGGATTGCTGCAGGCGAAGGGCCCGGCGTCGACTCCGCCGTCACGCCTGACGCTCGCGCAGATGCGGGCGAGCCTCGCGGGCTCACCGCCCGCGCTCACCTCGCTCCACACCCAGGCGAGCGAGGTCCTCGAAGGTGGCCTGCCGGCCATTCACGCACGCCTTCACGCCCTCGCGGGGACGCCGATCGTTGTCAACAAGTGGGCCTCCTGGTGCGGGCCGTGCCGTGCGGAGTTCGGTGTCTTCCAGCGCGTGTCGACCACCGAGGGCCGACGGGTGGCCTTCATCGGTATCGACTCGGGCGACGCCAACCGGGCAAGCGCCGTCTCCTTCCTGCGCTCGTTCCCTGTCAGCTACCCGAGCTACTACGACAGGAGCGGGCAGGCGGGCCTGGCGATAACCGACTCCTCCTTCACGCCCGTCACCGTCTTCTACAACCGCAGCGGCGGCGAGTACATCCACCAGGGCCAGTATCCGAGTGTGCAGAAGCTCGAAGCGGACGTCCGACGCTATGCGCTGGGAAGCTGAGCGATGCCCGAGGTTCGCATCGATCCTCTGAGCGGCCAGCGGACGATCGTCGCCGGCGACCGTTCGCGAAGGCCGGGCGGCGAGCCGTCCTGCGAGCCGCCGGCGCCGATCGACCCTGAGAGCGACCCGTTCGCCGAGGGTCATGAGGACCGCACGCCCCCGGAGCTCTACGCACTCAGGCCCGCGGGCGGGCCGGCGAACTCCCCCGGCTGGACGGTGCGGGTGGTGCCGAACCTCTACCCGGCCCTGGAGCCGGCCGAGGACGGCGGCTCGGTGGATCCCCTGGACTCCGGGCGCGGCGAACCCAACCTGCTCAGCTCCTTCCCGGCCACGGGCTCCCACGAGGTGATCATCAACGGGCCCCAGCCGGTGCTCTCGCTCGCGGAGCTGCCGCTCGAGCAGGTGCAGAGCGCGGTCGAGACATGGCGCGAGCGGATGCGGGCTCACCAGGACAGCGCCTACCTGCAGCTGATCGTCAACGAGCGGCGCGAGGCCGGTGCGTCGCTGCCGCACACTCACGCCCAGCTCTACGCGCTGGATTTCGTCCCGGCTCCGGTGGCGCGCGAGCGCGAGCGCGCAAGCGCCTACAACACGCGAACGATGGGCCAGAGCCTGCTCGGGGACCTCGTCGCGGAGGAGGTCCGCCGTCGCGAGCGGATCGTCGCGATCGACGAGGAGGCGGTGCTGATGGCGCCGTTCGCATCGCGCGTGCCCTTCCAGCTGATGCTCGCTCCGCGCACGCCGCGGGCCCGATTCGAGGGCCCCGGAGCCTCGGGCGCGGCTCTGCTGCACGATGGCCTCACGCGCCTGGCCCGGCATTTCGGCTCCAGCCCTCCGCTGAACCTGTTCGTGCGCACCGCCCCCCTCGGCGCCGAGTCGTTCTCGTGGAGGATCGACGTGCTCCCGCGGCTCACCCACCTGGCGGGGCTCGAGCTCTCCACGGACGTGAACCTGAACATAGTCGCGCCCGAGCACGCGGCGGAGCTGCTGCGCGGGGCGTGAGCGGGCGCTCCACCGGGCGGAGGGCTACGCTGCTGCAGCCATGCCACCCGAGGAACGCTTCGTGCCGCGCTTTGCCGCAGAGCCCCCGCAGGAGGACCTCCCCTACGGGCGCTGGCAGGAGCGCCTCACCGAGGAGTTCCTGGCGGCGGCCCTCAGGCTCGAGGACGAACCGGAGGACCTCGGCGAGCCCGGAGATGTGATCTGGTACCCGGACCGCACGTGGCACGGTCGGACCTATGTCCCCGGGACGGCACGAACCTCGACGGGATATGAGCTGTTCGGCTTCGTCCGCTTCGTGCCGGCCGATGAGGAGCAGGACGCGCGCGAGTTCTCGGGCCACGTCGACTTCACCGCCGAGACCGCAGAGCGCAACCCCGACTGGAAGCTCGACCTGTGCGAGGAGGTGATCGGCTCCTGGCGCGGGCAGTTCGGGGCGGTCGGCGCGATGACACTCGTGTGGGGCCGACCGCTGATCTCCGGCGGGCGGATCGTCACGGCCGAGCTCGCGGACCTCGCGGTCGACCAGTGCGAGCTCGTCGACGAGCGCTTCACGCTGATCGCGCCGGACGACTACCGGGGCGACCTGCTCGACATCAAGCTGTTCGACGTCAAGGGACGCGAGCTCGCGCGCGAGTCGCTCTACGCCGGCGACGGGGACGAGGACGAGCAGCCCGAGGGCTAGGCGGAGAGGGCCGGCCCCGCCGCCTCACCCTCGCGCCCCGTCCCTATTTGCCCTTGCAGGCGGCGAGCGCCTGTTCCCTCTCGGTGCCCGCCGGCAGCCCCGAGGTGTTGATCGCTTCTTCGCAGACTTCCTCGGCGACCTTCTTCACGGCGGCGGTGTCGCCTTTGGAGGCCTTCTCGCACACGGCTTCGAGCTTGGCCTTCGCGGTCGCCGGCAGCGTGGTCTGTGCCGCGATCTCCTTCTTGCAGGCTTCAACCGCCTCGGCGGCGGCGGTCCCGGAGAGGGCCGGCGCGGACGTCGACGTCGTGGAGGTCGTGGGGGCCGTCGCCGTCGATGCTGTGCTCGATGACGTGGAACTGCTTCCGCACCCGCCGATAGTCACCGCGAGAACGAGCGCGGCGGCGAGCAACGGGGATCGACGGAGGGCCATGGTTCCCCTTTTCGCTTGGGTTGTGAGCGACCTCGCTCGCGCAGGGCATCACGGGCGCCTTGCCCGGCAGGCTATAGACCTCGCCAGCCGAACCGCAGGTCCGTGACATACCGCACAACTGCTGGTATGTTCCGGCGCGGAAGAGGTCAAGCTGCACCGGGGGAGACGCGCTCGACACACCGTCGAGCGCATGCGACGCCCGGACAACTCAAGGAGGACGGGGATGTATTCGAGTAAGCGCAGGCTTGCGGCGCTGGGACTCGCCGCCGGCGCACTGATGCTGGTGTCGCTCATCGGCGCAGCGGGAGCGGGCGCCGCATCGCTCATCAAGGAGAGCTGGTTGACGGGGTATACGGCACCGGGGACGCCGACGTCCCTCGACAAGGTCGGGGTCATCAAGGTCGGCTCGTCGAAAGCGAAGAACGTGCTCGTGATCGAGCCGGGGACATCAGGCGGAGGCGCCTACTTCATCCCGCTGGCGAAGTGGCTGACCGAAAAACTGCCCGGCTGGCAGGTGTGGGCCGTCGAACGGCGTGAGAACCTGCTCGAGGATCAGAAGGAGCTGACCAAGTTCAAGGGCGGGAAGGCCACACCGGCCGAACTCTTCCACTACTACCTCGGCTACCAGAGCGAAGGCGGAAAAGCCAAACACTTCGAACCGCTGTCGATGTCGGCAGCGGTCGCCGACGGTGGTCGTGAATGGGGCATGAACGTCGCCGTCCAGGACCTGCACATCGTCATCGAAGCGGCGAAAAAGCTGGGTGAAAAGCACGGCGGCAAAGTGGTGCTCGCAGGCCACTCGCTCGGAGGCACCGTCGTCACGGCCTACGCGACGTGGGACTTCGGCGGCAAACCTGGGGCCGACGGCCTCTCGGGCCTTGCCTACATCGACGGGGGCAGCAGCCCGACGCCGATCAGCAAGGAACAGGCCGAAACGGAGCTGAGCACGCTGTCGACGAAGACCCCGTGGCTGGCGTTCGGAGGAATCCCGTCGCCCGACCTCGGTCTGTTCTCGATGCTCGGCTCGACGCTCGCCCACGCGGACCCGAACGAATCGTCCGTGATGGCGCCGTTCCTGAAAACCTACGCCCCGTTCCTGCAGCCGAAGAACAAAGAAGGCGAACCTGTGACCGCGACCAACCAGGCGAGCTTCGGCTACGACGTGAACGTCGGCACATCACCGGAAGCTCTCGCCGCCGCGCAGGTGCACGCCGGCGCCGGGATCGAAGAAGCGGGCCCCGGTGAACCGTGGACGTGGAACGGCACGGGAGCGATAACACCGATCGACCGCTACGCCGAAATGCTGTCCGGGACGGAAGCCAAGAAGGCGGACGGGTCGGAGTGGTACTTCCCGGAAAGGCTGACGCTCGACAGCGGCGCGGTCGGAAACGGGATCCCCAACCCGGCACAGGAAGTCATGGGAGTGGACGCGATCCACGGCACCGAACTGCCGCATTCGCTTCACATCATCGCGATCAACTCGGAACTCGACAAACACTTCGGCGGCGGCTTCACGACGCTGACGTTCGCCGAAGAGCTCGCTGAACAGTCGGGTATCCCGAACTCGAACGTGACGCTCATCGACGCCGAAAACGAATACGCGCACAACGACCCGAACGGCGCGTACCCGAGCAACATGTTCGTCGAACACCTCGTGCCCTTCCTCGAAGGGCTGTAGGGAGGCTCCTGTGGCGTGCCGCCCGGCTTCGGCCGGGCGGCACCTCGCAGTCCTAGGGGACGGCGGGCACGACCAGCAGCGGTGCGTCCGCGGACCGCAGTTCTGAGGTCTCAAACGCCGCGCCGTCGAGGCGCTCGACCTCCTCATAGCCCTCCAGGAAGGAGTCCGCTCCTTCCAGGAAGCCGATCCGCGGTGTCCGGTAGTGCATCGGCACCGCCCACCGCGGAGCCAGCCGCCGGACGATCTCGCGGGCCTGGACGCCGTCGATCGTAGGGCCGCCGCCGACGGGCAGAAAGAGGAGGTCGACCTCGCCGATGGCCTGCGCCTGCTCCTCGCGCAGGGCGCTCTGGCCGAAGTCCCCGAAGTGACACACCCGCAGACCGTCCAGTTCGAAGCGGAAGATCGTGTTCGGTCCGCGTTCGGTGCCGGCGCGAGCGTCGTGCTCGGAGGAGATCGCCGTCACCTGGCCGAGGGGGGAGTCGAGCGACCCCGCTGTGGAGCGCAGCACCGCCGGGTCGCCGCCGATCATCTCCACGCCGGTGTGATCGCCGTGCTCGTGGGTGACCAACACGAGGTCAGCCTCGACACCATCGATCTGCGGGTAGTCGAACTGCATTCCCCTCGCTGCGATCGCAGCAGAGAAGTCCGCCCCGAACGGGTCTATCGCGACGGTGCTCCCGCCGCCGCTCAGGACGAACGCGGACTGCCCATACCACTGAACGCGCATGCTGTTGCTCCTCGGTAGTTGTTCATGCCGGGGTCTTCGCGCCCGACTGCGCGGGCTCGCTCCCCGCCTCGGCCCGAGCTCTTCTCGCCTCTGCGGGTGCCTGGCCGTGCTCGTATCTGCCGCCCCTCATCAGCGACGCGGCGGCCGCGGCCAGGCACGCGATGATCGCAAAGGTGAACGCCTCATGGAGGCCCGTGCTGAAGGGGCCTGAAATGAGGCTCGGGAAGAAGGTGCGGCCCGTGAGCACGGCGTGGCTAGCGGGCGTGAGGGACGCGAGCACGTGTGCCCCCAGGAGATGTTCGATCGGGTTGTATCCGAGGAACGCGGCGAACAGGATCGAGACGGGCGGGCTGCCCGACACGCGGTGGGCGTCGGCTGCCGAGACGCCATGTGCCTGAAGGCCCGCGGTGAGCGTGTGCGGCAGGCTCGAGGCCAGACCGAGGATCATGAGCGTGAAGAAGATGCCGACGGACAGGACCTGGGCGGAGTTCTGGAACGTCTGGTTCATGCCGCCCCCCGCCCCGCGGTCCTGGGCCGGCAGGCTGTTCATCACAGCCGCCCGGTTGGGCGAGGCGAACAGGCCCATCGACACGCCGATGAGGAAGAGCACGAGGGCGAAGACCGGGTAGCTGAAGTCGATCGGCAGGAGGATGAGGAGCCCGAAGCAGAGCGCCGTCCCGAGCATGCCGCCCGTCGCGAACGGACGCGCGCCGTAGCGATCGGAGAGGTAGCCCGACGTGGGCCCCGCGATCAGCATCCCCAGCGTCAGCGGGAGCATGCAGATGCCGGCGCGAAGCGGCGTCTGCGAGTAGTCATAGCCGTGCAGGGGCAGCCATATCCCCTGTAGCCAGATGATCAGCATGAACATCAGACCGCCGCGCGCGACAGCGGCCAGGAACGTCGAGACGGTGCCGAAGGTGAAGGCCCGGATGCGGAACAGCGGGAGTCGGAACATCGGGTTCTCGACCCGCCCCTCGATCACGAGGAACGCCGCCAGACATGCGAACCCGCAGCCGAGCAGCGCCAGCACCCGCGGGCTGCCCCACCCGGTCGGGCTGTCGCCGTAGGGGCGGATCCCGTAGGTGACCGAGACCATGATCAGGATCAGCCCGAGCGCGAACGAGAGGTTCCCCCACCAGTCGACGGGCGCGCGGCGCGGCACGCTGCGCTCCTCGAGCTTCAGGTAGGCCCAGACCGTGCCCAGCAGGCCGACGGGGACGGAGATCAGGAACACCAGCCGCCAGTCGATCGGCGCGAGCAGTCCCCCGAGGACCAGGCCCACGAACAAGCCGCTGACCGCGACGATGTTGTTGATGCCCAGCGCCATCCCGCGCTGGTTGGCCGGGAACGCGTCCGTGATGATCGCCGCGGCATTGGCGAGCAGAAAGGCGGCCCCGATGCCCTGAACGATCCGGAAGCCGATCAGGTAGGTCGCGCCCGCGCGGCCGGTCATCCAGTCGATCGTGAGCAGCAGCGACGCGGCCGTGTAGATGACGAAGCCGAGGTTGTACATGCGCACGCGCCCATACATGTCGCCGAGCCGCCCGAGGCTCACGACCAGCACGCTCGTCACGACGAGGAAGCCGAGGATCATCCACAGCAGGTAGAAGCTGTTCGCCGGCAGCAGCGGGTCGAGTTTGATCCCGCGAAAGATCGCGGGCATCGCGATCAGCGTGATCGACGCGTCGAGCGTGGCGAGGAGCACGCCGAGCGTCGTGTTGGAGAGGGCGATCCACTTGTAGTGGTCTGGCGACGTCGACCTCGGTGGCCTGATCTCCGGGGTTCGCGCGCTCACATCCACTGACCCATTAATACCCACTCGCCCTCGTTGCACTCGACCATTGCGGGCACGGATCGCCGCCCGGGGTCCCATGTAGGCTCTCTCCCTTGCCGGCGGGGGACGAGAGCAGGATGGAGCGACGGATCCAGCTTGCCTGCGCGTGGTGCGGGCCGATCGGGCTGGCGCTGTTCGTGATCGGCTTCTGGCTCGTGGCCGGGCTCGTGCCGCCGCCGTCGGCCGGCGACAGCGCGGCGCAGATCGCCCACTTCTACCGCGAGAACCAGTCCCAGCTGCGCCTCGGCCTGCTCATCGCGATGATCGCCTCGCCTCTGCTGATCCCCTTCATGGTCCTGCTGACGCTCCAGATCAAGCAGAGCGATCCCCGGCTCGCACCGCTGGCGTACACCCAGCTCGTCTGCGGCGCAATCCTGATCCTGGAGATCCTGATCACGCTGGTTCTGATGGGCGTCGCGGCATTCCGGCCCGAGCGCGCGCCCGAACTGACGCAGCTCATCAACGACACCGCGTTCATCTTCCTGCTGTGGGCTTTCGCGCCGCCCACGCTCGAGTACGCCGCCGTCGGCGCCGCGGCCCTGCTGGACCGCAGCGAGAAGCCGCTGTTCCCGAGGTGGGTGGGGTGGTTCGACCTCGGCGTGGCGGCGGTGTTCGTGGCGGGCGGGCCGACGCTCTTCGTCAAGAGCGGCGTCTTCGGGTGGGACGGAGCACTCGCCTTCTGGGCGGTCCTGATCGCCTTCTCCCTCTGGATCGGGGTCACGTTCACGATGATGCTCCGCGCCATCGCGCGCCCGGCCGGCGAGCCGGCCGCGGCCGGCTAGCGCTGAGCGCGGCCCTCAGCCGGCCTGGTGCGCTCCGGGATGCTGGAAAGGGGTAGTCGTGCCGAGCTCGAGAAAGCCGAGCCGCCTCAGGATCGGCCGGCTGTCGGGGAGCGCGTCGGCCTGCATGTAGATGAATCCGCGCTCCGTGGCAACACCGACGCAGAGCGCCAGCAGGGAGCGGAACACGCCTTTACCGCGCCACGCCGCCAGGGTGCAGACGCTGTAGAGCGCGGCGAAGTCCGTTCCGGGGGCGAGTTCCAGGCGCACGGCCCCGACGGGGATCCCGCCTGCTGTCGCCAGGGCACCCCAGGCTCTCGGGCGCTCGAGCCCGAGGTCGGCGAGGAGCATCCTGCCTATCCACGAGCTGTCCCCTCCGAACACCTCGTCGTGGACCGACATGAACCGCTTCACGCCCGCCCGGTCACGCACGGCTTCGACCTCCACTCCATGCGGTGGCTCGCTCACGCGCGGCAGCTCGGCGATCTCGCCGACAAGGAGAGCCTCTCGCTCCTCGGGCCGCAGCCCGGCCGCCCGCAGGCGATCCGGGAGGTCGGCCGGCTCGTCGTGGGAGTAGTACTTCCACTCCCACGGGCCGGGACGAAGGGAGAACCTCTCGACCTGGGCGGCGATGACCGCGTCGGCGCTCTCCGCATCGAGGTCGCTCCACAGCACGCCGCTGAATCCTCCGGATGAGATGAAGCGCACGACGCGCTCATCACGCTCGACCCGCTCGCCGGGCCACAGCGGCGCCGGGTTGCGCCGCAGCTGCTCGTCGAGGGCCTCTCGCACCGCCCTGGGATCCACACGCAGATGAAACCAGACCGCTGCGCCACTGAACACCCCAGCGGACGGCGTGCCCCGCGCGCAGCCTGCGGCGTGATGTACGCTCGCCGTGCCGGTTCACCGGCGAGTACTTCCCCCAACGAGAGAGGACGCAATGCCTTCACCGAGGCGCGATGACGCGGTCCTTATGATTCAGATCGCACAGTGGGGCACGGCGCTCGGGATTCAGGACGCACTGCCCCGGCTCTTCTCCGATCTGTTCGAACCGGAGAGCGCCGACGCGATCGACGACGACGCCGTGCGGACGATGCTCATGTTCGGCGAGGCGATAGGCACGCTGACCAAGCACGACCTGCTCAGCGCCGAGCTGGTTCACGACTGGCTCTGGCTCGAGGGCATCTGGTCCCGGGTCGGCCCGGCCGCGATCAGGCAGCGTGAGAAGATCGGCGAGCCCCGGCTGTACGAGAACTTCGAGGCCCTGGCCAAGAGCGCCCAGGGCGGACCCTCCACAGGAAGCCCGGCGCCCGGGCCGGCCATCCACCGAGTGCCCCCGCCAGGAGTCGAACCTGGATTTACCGCTTAGGAGGCGGTCGTCTTATCCATTGGACTACGAGGGCGCTGACCGTCACACAGCGCTCGGTCGCCTGACAGGCTACAGGCGCTAGGCCGGCCGGCGCCCGGCAACCGGGGTGGCGCGCGCCGCCAGAGCCTGCAGGGGCTCACCGATGAGCCTGTGGGTGACCCACTCGTCCATCGTCTGCGCTCCTATCGAGGAGTAGAAGCTCAGAGCTCGCTCGTTCCAGTCGAGCGCCGACCATTCGAGGCGCTGGCCTCCGCGCTCGAGCAGCCGTGCCGCGACGGCGGCCAGCAGGGCGCCCCCGACGCCCGCGCGCCGGCTCTCGGGCCGCACGTAGATGTCCTCGAGCCAGATCCCCTGGATGGCCAGGAAGGTGGAGAAGGTCGGGAAGTACACCGCGTAGCCGGCGACGCGGCCGCCGCTCTCGGCGATCAGGGCCTCGGCAGCAGGGTTCTCTCCGAACAGGGCGGCGGACAGGCGCTCCTCGGTGACCTGAAGCTGGTCCTCGAGGTGCTCGAACTCCGCGAGCTCGCGGAACATCTCGAGCATCACCGGCACGTCCTGCTCGCTCGCGGCCCTGACGACCGTGGCCTGCTCGCCCGCGACGTCGCTCATCGGTCCGGGCGGTCGGGGTAGATCTCGTCAATGGTGCTTAGCGGCAGGTACGGAGCGCCGGCGGCCGCCTCGATGGACGCGCCTCCGCCGGCGAGCCGGTCAAGGACGCTGATGACGCCGCAGATGGTGTGCCCGGCCTCATGCAGCGCGTCGATCGCGGCGAGGGTGGAGCCGCCGGTGGTGACGACGTCCTCGACCACGACGCAGCGATCCTCGGCGGTCAGAGGAGGGCCCTCGATGCGGCGCTGCAGCCCGTGCGCCTTGGCGTCCTTGCGCACGAAGAAGGCCTTCGCCTGCGCGCCCCCGGCGAGCGCTGCGCAGGCGACCGGGTCCGCGCCCATCGTCATTCCGCCGACCGCCGTGCCCGACCAGGCCGCGACCCGCTCTGCGACCAGGACCGCAAGTGCCGCGAACCCTGCGGGCCGCAGGATCGCCCGCTTCGCGTCCACGTAGTACTCGGCGACCGCGCCGCTGGTGAGCTTCACGCGGCCGATGATGAGCGCGTGCTCACGCAGCTCCTGCGCGAGCGCCGCGCGCGCCTGCGCGACCTCGGTCGAATATTTGTCCAAGCCGACCTCCACGGACCCTAACCTAGCGTCTATGGGTTACACGATCGTGCGATTGCTTCGCCTGGTGTCGGTGCTCATATGCGCGACGGTCATCGTGTCGTTCGGGATCTTCGCCATCGGAGAGACGAAAACGGCCTCCAACCAGCAGCAGGTGCAGCTGTCGGCGGGGACGGCCAGCGCGAGCACCACTCCGGCGGTCCCTGCTCAGAACGCGCCGGCGCACAAGAGCACACTGCACAAGGCCGTCGATGAAGCCAGCGAATTCTTCACCTCGCCGTTCGCAGGGATCGTTCCCGCCTCGAGCGGGGAATGGCTCCAGCGCTCGTTCCTGCTGATCATGGCGCTGGCCGTCTACGGCTTCGCGCTCGGGTTCTTCACCCGCTGGCTCTCGGTCCGCGTGCTCTAGAGCGCCCGCGCGCCGGTCAGTTGTAGACGTCGACCGGCATGTTGTACTGCACCCACGCGTAGATCGACGGGGCGTCCGGTATCGGGACGCGCAGGCAGCCGTGGCTTGCCGCGTAGACCGGCACTTCGGCGTATCCATGGATCGCGTAGCCGCGGATGAAGTAGCTCGAGTCGACCATTCCGTGGCCGTTTGTGCCCGGTTCTTTCATGTAGACCCGGAAGCGCCCGAGCACGGTCGGCGTCGACGGCTTGCCCGAGCTCATCGTGTAGATGGCGTGCACCTGCCCGCCCGGTTCGATCTCCGCGAGGACCTGCGTGGTGAGGTCGGCCTCGACGTGGCGCCCGTCGCTCTTGTAGCGCACGGGGAAGGTCCCCGCGCCGCGCTCGAGCAGCCGCAACACCTGCGAGCCGGAGTAGGGGAGGCGTTCGAGCCCGGTCATCTTTCGGTAGGCGATCAGCGCCCGCCCGGTCGCTTCGTCGAAGTAGCCGCTCTGCGGGACCGCGTAGTGAAGACCGGCGAGCTCGGCCTGCAGCACCCGCACCGACGTGCCGGAGGACCCGGGGCCCAGATTGGAGTTCACGAACGCCACCGCCGGCGAGCGGCCCGTGAACTGCACCTGCTGGGCCGTCGCGTAGTGGGCGACGCGCGCTTCGACCGACCCGGCGGAGCCGCTGGCGTAGCTGACGCGGAATTCTCCGCGGCCGCCCGAGACCGGGAACACCGGGGCGGACTGCACCTGGACGCGGCGTCCTTCGCGGTAGAAGCTGACCTTCACGCGCTGGCCCGGGACATACGGCGTCACGGAACCGTGGACATACATCCTTTCGCCCACGATCGCGAAAGCCGGGCTGCCGACCTTGTTCGCGAGCTTCACGGACACCTTGCCGGCGGCCGCAGGCGCGGACGCGGCGGGGCTGCTCGCCGGCGGGGACGCGGCAGATTCAGCGAGCGCGGCGGCCGGGGCCGTGAGAGCGGCGGCGGAGGCTGCGAGCGTGAGTGCGGCAAGGCTTCTGATCCTCATCGCGCGTAATCCTACGCGCCCTGGCGGGCAAGGCGGAACGGTGGTTCGATTATCCCGATGCGCCGGAAGGCCATCACGAGCGCCGCGATCGTCAGCAGCGCACCCGCGAGCAGGACCGGCGCCTGCCATCCCCACCCCTCCAGGCTGGAGAACGCGATCGAGTTGTTGATCGAGTGCGCGGTGATCGAGGCGTAGATGGAGCCGGTGTAGCGATAGAGCAGACACAGCCCGAAACCGAGGGCGGCCAGCGGGACCAGGTCGAGCACGGGTGCCGAGCCGGCGTGAACGCCGCCGAACAGGACACCCGTGATGAGTGCCGCGGGGAAGGTGCCGCGCCAGTTGCGGAGCGCGGTGAACATGTACGCCCGAAACAGGATCTCCTCGCATACCGGCGCCACCACACAGGTCAGGGCCGCGCTGAGAAGCAGCAGCCCCGTGCTTTCGTTGGACCCGAGCTGCTGGAGGAGTTTCTCCTTTTCGGGGCTGAACACGTCCGACCACAGGACGCTCGCCACGACGAACGCGATGATCAGGGCGACGATCAGCTTGCTGGCACGCCACCAACCCTCACCGGGTGGGCGCAGGCCGAACTGCCACGAGCGCGCGACGCGGCCGCCGAGGCGCGCGCAGAAGACCGCGGCGAGCACGAACGCGACGTCCTGCACGAAGGTGTCCGCGATGGCGAGGCCAGGGGAGACGTTCGAGCCATTCAGCTTGGCCCCGAGCAGGACCGCGGGTAGATCGACCGCGAGCCCACCGACGGTCGCCAGCACGAAGCCGCCGACCAGGGCCAGGAAGGCGGTCCACGCCAGCCAGGTGGTCGTGGGCGACCGCGCAGGGTCGGTTTCCGGCGGGTCCAGCAGGACCAGCTTGACGGGATCCTGCTCGGGCGCTCCCTCCAGGAACGGCGTCTGGTGCATCGCTATGCCACCCAGTGCCAGGTCGAGAACTCGGCGGCGAAGAAGGCCATCATGCACGCGGATGCGATGATCGCGGGGCGCTGGGCGCGTGGGTGGCCGCCCAGCCACCAGGCGAGCCAGATGACAAGCGGGAAGAGCACCGCCAGAAACCGCGGAAGCGACATCAGGGGCTGCGACGCGACCGGGTCCGAGAGCGGCAGCGCCAGCGCGGCCATCACGTATACGCCGTAGGCCAGCGGCAGCGTTTTCAGAACGCCTGCGACCGCGAGGGCCGCTGCGACCAGGAACGCGAGCAGCAGCAGGTTGTGGCTCGCTTCGACGGACGGGCTGCCGGGGGCGACAGGGAAGTAGTTGTGGGCGCTCTGGAATGAGAGCAGCTGCCTGGCGCCGTCGAAGGCGGCGACGAGCCCGTCCCAGATACCGACATACGGACCGGCGAAATGCCTGCCCCAGGCGTTCTGGGCGCGGAGCGGAGCGAGCGCATCGCCGCCGGAGAAGGCGAGATAGGCGCCGTATGCGACCACGCCGACGGGCACCAGGCCGAGCCACAGGATGTCCCGTCTGACTCGGTAGCGGGTGCGCAGGCGTCCCGCCGCTCGCGCGAAGTCGTCGGGTCGATCCTCTCGCGGACCGTACAGGTAGATCATCAGCGCCGGCAGCAGCAGCACCAGGCCCGTGCTGCGCGTGGCGGCGGCCAGCGCCCCCAGCACGCCCACCCACGCCCAGCGACCGTTGCGCGCGCTCCAGAAGAGGCCCACGGACAGGGCGAGATACAGCGACTCCGAGTAGACGGCCGAGAAGAAGAAGGCCATCGGGGCGAACGCGGTCAGCATCACCGCCAGGCGCGCCGCAGCGGCGAGCCGTTCGGCGCCGGCGGGTCCCTTGGCGCGCCGCGCCAGCTCCAGCGTGGTGAGCCTGTGGATGCCGTACAGCGCAGCTGCGAGCGCCGCCGTCGACAGCAGCACACCGGCCAGCACGGGCGGCGCGCCAAGCCACGAGATGGCGCGCAGGCCCAGCGGGTAGAGCGGGAAGAACGCCGTGCGCGAGGCCGTGTAGACACCCAGGTCGGGCCTGTAGCCGTAATGGGCGATCACCAGGTACCAGGCGCTGTCCCAGCGCGCGGCGGGCGCGGCGAGCAGGTTGCCCAGCCAGCCGAAGCCGCGAGTGACCCCCGGCGGGTTGAAGGCTCCGCGAACCGGGCCGTAGCCGAGTGTGAGCACCGTCCCGACACCCGCCGCCCACACCAGCAGGCGCGAGCTCCACAGCGCACGCCAGCTCTCGCGAGCCGCCAGCACACGGGCCGGGTCGGCGCGGGCACGGGCCCAGGCGGCGCGCGCAGCGGCAACCGTCCCGGTCATCTGAGGGCGCGCGGGGACGGGGGCGAGCAGCTCGCCCTCGCTCTCAACAATCGTCAACTCGGCCGTGTCGGTGCTCATCTCGCCCAACACCGAGCGTAGAGGCCGTCGACAGCTGACTGGCAGGAGATCACGACACTGCACGGTAATCTCGGATGGGAACCGATGTCGCTGCAATCAAGAAAGCGCAGGAATCAGCGGGGTAGGAGGGGCATCAAAGCCCTGCTCGTCGGCGGCGTCGTACTCGCGATCGTGCTGGTGATCGGCTCGATCGCAGCGGTCGGCTATGTACTGAATGTCGCGCAGTCCGCACCCGCCCTCTCCAGCCTGCATCCGATCCTGCCCGGCGGCTCCTCCCAGGTCTATGCCTCGGACGGCACCCGTCTCGGGTTCATCCAGTCCGACCTGCTGCGCTCTCCCGTCGGCTGGGACGAAATACCGGCGAACCTCAAGAACGCGACCGTCGCGATCGAGGACCAGCGCTTCTACAAACACGACGGCGTCGACCTGACGGGCATCTTCCGCGCGGCCATCAAGGACGTCACCACCGGCTCGGCCGTGCAGGGCGGTTCCACCATCACGATGCAGCTCGTGCGAAACCTCTATCTCGGCGGCGATCAGCACACGCTCCGCCAGAAGATCATCGAGGCCAAGCTCGCCCTGGACTACGAGAAACACCACAGCAAGAAGTCAATCCTCAACAGCTACCTGAACAGCGTGCCCTACGGCACGCTCGGTGGTCAGACGGCGGTGGGGGTACAGGCGGCCGCCCGCGTCTTCTTCGACAAGCCCGCTTCTCAGCTCGACCTCGCGCAGGCGGCGCTGCTCGCCGGCCTTCCGCAGGCCCCCTCCGAATACAACCCGTTCCTCGACCCGGCCGCGGCGACGGTAAGGCGCAACGAGGTCCTTGCGAAGATGGCGGAACTGCACTACATCTCCCAGGCGCGCGCCAGCCAGACCGAGAAAGACCCGCTCGAGGTCCACCACGGCAACTTCTACACCGAGCGCAAAGAGGACTTCTTCTTCGAATACGTCCGCGAGCAGCTGATCAAGCGCTACGGCGCCAAGACGGTCGAACAGGGCGGCCTGAAGGTCTACACGACGATCAACCTGAACATGCAGAGGCTCGCGCGCAAAGCGATCGCGGAAGTCCTGAACGAGCCCGAAGACCCAGCGTCCGCGGTCGTGACGATCGACCCGAACAACGGAGACATCGAGGCGATGGCGGAGTCCGAGAGCTACGAGCAGTCCCAGTACAACCTCGCGGCCGACGGCCACCGCCAGCCCGGGTCGACCTTCAAGGCCATCGATCTTGCGGAGGCCCTCACGCAGGGCGTCGACCCCAACAGCACCTTCTACCTCTCGCACACGCTGGAACCGGGCTGGCTCACCGGCTACCCGACCTACGAAGTCAAGACCTTCGAGGGCACCTCCCTGAACAAGTCGATCAACCTAGTGCAGGCGACCCTGGCATCTGACAACACCGTCTATGCGCAGCTCGCAGCCGACCTGGGCGAGGAAAACATCACCCACATGGCCTACCAGCTGGGCGTCAAAACCCATCTCAGCAGCTACCCGGCGGAGGCACTCGGAGGGCTGACTCTCGGAGTCACCCCGCTCGAAATGGCGGACGTCTACGCGACCTTCGCCGACGGCGGACTGCGCAACGACCCGATCGCGATCACGAAGGTCGAATTCCCCAACGGGCACGTCGACACGAACTGGGGCCAGCCGCACCGCGTGAGGGTGCTCAGCGAAGGAGTCGCAGCGGAGGAGACGAGCATCCTTCATCAGAACGTCCTCGGCGGAACCGCGACGCGGTCGGCGATCAACTGCCCCACCGCCGCGAAGACGGGTACCACCAGCGAACTCATCGACGCCTGGCTCGACGGATACACGCCGAACTACTCGACGGTCGTGTGGATGGGCTACCCGAACAAACGGGTCTCGATGACCGACGTTCACGGCGAGCCCCAGCAGGGTGGCTACCTGCCCGCGGAAATCTGGCATGCCTACATGGCCGCCGTCACCGAAGGCCAGTCCTGCACCGAATTCCACGAAGCCAAAGAACCCCTGTCCTACAGGCCCTTCTACGGCAAATTCGCAACGACGGGCCAGTCGCAGCAGGGCAACGAAGAACCCGAAAACGGCAACTCCGGCAAACAGGGCAAGAGCAAGGAAAAGAGCACGAACGGCAACACCCGGCCCGAAGCCGAACATGCCACGGGCGAACCCCCCAAAGCGATTCCCGCGCCCTCGCCCGGAGCGCCAGTCTCCCCACAGACCGGCGGCGCCGGCGTCGGCTGAGACACCCGGCGCCGGGAGATGAAATCCCCTCTGCGCGCCCAGCGCTGGTAGTTTGAGCACAAGAGAAACGACGGTCTCCCGTGGAGGCCAGATTGGAACAGGCGTGGCGAAGGAGGACAAGGTTGAATTCGAGGGAGAGGTGATCGAGGCTCTCCCGAACGCGATGTTCCGCGTGAAGCTCGACAACGACCACGTTGTCCTTGGGCATGTGGCCGGCAAGATGCGGCGCTTCAGGATCCGGATCCTGCCCGGCGACCGCGTGCGCTGCGAGCTCTCGCCGTATGACCTCGACCGCGCGCGGATCGTCTACCGGCACCGCTGAGAAGCGCCGTAGCCGAGCTCTCCCTGATCGAAGCGATAGCGGCCGAGCTGGCCGTTGCCCGCGAGCACGCCGGAAGGGGCGAGCACGCAAGGGTCATCAGGGGGACAGGAGATGATGCCGCGGTCGTGCTCGCGCGTCGCGTGTGCGTCGTGTCCGTCGACGCCATGGTGGAGGGTGTGCACTTCAGGCTGAGGGAGGGCTGGGCGACGCCGGCCGAGGTCGGCCACCGGGCGCTCGCCGGCGCACTGTCGGACATAGCGGCGATGGGAGCCGAGCCCGGCGAGGCCTACCTCGCGCTCGGCATCCCGGCGGACTTCGGCGAGGCCCGTGCAGTTGAGCTGGTCAGGGCGGCCGGGAGGCTCGCGGCGGAGACCGGCACCGTCATCGCCGGCGGCGACGTGGTGGCCTCTTCCGCGCTCATGGTCTCGGTGACCGCCGTGGGATGGGCCGACGACGCCGGCGAGCTCACGGGCAGGGACGGCGCGCAGCCCGGCGACATCGTCGGCGTCACCGGCAGCCTCGGAGCCTCCGGCGCTGCGCTGGCCGTCCGGGAAGGCAGGGCCGGCAGGTCAGCTGCGGCCGAGAGCGCGCTCGCGCACTGCGCCGGCCTGACCCCGCGCCTGCCCGAGGGACGCGCGATCGCGCAGGCGGGCGCCCACGCGATGGTCGATCTCTCCGACGGCGTCGCGACCGACGCGGGACACATCGGGCGAGCCGGCGGGGTGCTGCTCGAAATCGAGCTGGCGCATCTTCCGCTCGCACCGGGCGTCGCCGAGATCGCACAGGAGCTCGGCGTGCCGGCGTATGAGCTCGCGGCGGCCGGCGGGGAAGACTATGAGCTCTGCTTCTGTGCGGCGCCCGGCGACCGGGGGGCTGTGGAGGCCGCCGCTTCCGCGAGCGGACGGACGCAGGTCACTTGGATCGGGCGGGTGCGCGAGGGCGGCCCCGGTGTCCTGCTCGCCGACGAGCGCGGCGACGCCGTCAGGCTTGCCGGCTGGGAGCACGTCTTCTAGGTCCGGGGCAGGTCCCGGCCCGGCGCCGGCGAGCCCGCTTCTATCGGTTCCGCGAGCTGCCCGCCGGGCAGCCGCCTGGCTGCGCCCACGGGCACGGTCCGCGTGAGGCTCGCGTACACGAGCAGCCGTTTGGCTGCGCTGAAGAGGGGCGTGCAGGCCGACAGCACGACCCGGCTGTAGCCGACCTCGGCGACGGCCGCCCTGACGTCGGTGGGCTCCACCACCCGCTGACCGGTGACCGTGTAGAAGAAATGGCCGTAGGGCATCAGCAGGATGATCTGATCGCCCGGGTGGAGAGAGTCGATGTGCCTGAACGGAGCGAGGTAGGTGGTCCTGTGGCCGGCGATCTCCGTGGTGCCCGGGATGCCGGGGAAGCCGGTCTCCCTCAGGATGCCGGGCCCGCTCATCAGGTCTTCGGTACTCGTGCCGGACACCACGACGAAGTTGGCTCCGATGTTCGGGATCACGATCCTGCCAACCGGGCTGCCGTCGCCGGCGTGTGTCTGCAGATCTCGTGCCAGGTACGCGATCCTGCGCCGCTCGTCGGGGATGCTCGCGAGCGCCCGCGTGGCCTGGGGGCTCGGCGCCGCCCGTTCCACTCGCTGGAGCTCTCCGTTCAGATGGCTCTGGCGCAGCGAGGCGTAGAGAGCGGAGAACGGCTCCTGCCACACGAGCGTGATGATCCCGTCTGCAACCGTCAGGGCGCCCGCGACGATCAGAAGGGCCGCCAGCACGCGGAACGCTCTCCGCGGCCGCCGCTGTCGCGAGGAGATGGGGCCCGCGCTGAGCGTGCTCGTTTGGATCGGCCGGGAGGAACGTTGCGCCACAGCTCTACCTTCGCAGCGCAGACTCCGTGCCGCCGAGCGAACCGGGTCCGGCATACGAGACGGGTCCGCGGATGCTCACGCGAACCTCTGCGGTGGCCTGGGCGCCCTGCGCGGGCTCTCCGGATCCGAGCGCGAGAAGCGCCGCCGCCGCAGCACACCCGAGTGCGGCGCTCCACAGCAGCGCGCCGGCGAAACCGATCTGACCTCCGGCCACCAGCAGCACGCCTGTCCAGGCCACCTCACCGACGCCGAGACCGAGCTCGCGTGCATAGAAGGCGATGAGGAGGGCGAGCGGCAGCAGGCCGACAAGGACGAGCGCGAACGACACCAGCCGCCGCGGGCGAAGCTCGGGAGAGGCGAGCAGCAGCCACAGGTGCAGCGCGGGGAGCACGAGCAGCAGGCTGAACGGGTTCAGCACGAGCGCGAACAGGCCGACCACGAGTAGCACGAGGACCATCGAGAGCCCGGCGACGGACCCGTCCGGGCGCCTGCCCAAGCCGAGCCTGCGGACGAGCTGCGACCACAGCAGCCAGCTGAGCGCGAGGACGAGCAGCACCGCCACGACCGCTCCGACTGCACTTCCGGATAACGGGAGCTCCGCGGGAAGGATCGCGCCCTGAGGGGTGGCCCCCAGGATGCCGAGAGCGCCGAGCAGGTATGCGAACACGGCGGCTGCCATGAACGGGAGCGCACAGGTGAGCGTCCACACGGACCAGCGGCCGACAGGCAGCCGCCGGCGCCTGGCCCTGGCGAGCCCGTCCGCAGCCGTGATGAGCGGCGGAAGCAGGAGCGTGGCGAGGAGCAGCCTCAGTGCCCAGGCCGGCACCGTCTTGCGCTGCAGCAGGATGCCGTTCTGCATTGTCTGGGACACGTCCGGGGCGCTGTCCAGAGCGTCGACCGCGCTCAGGACCGAGCGGCCGAAGGAACCAAGGCGTTGCTCGCTGACCGCCTCGCGAGCGGACGGACCGCGTTCGCCCGAGACCTGCACGAGCACGGACGGGACACCGCTGGCGTCCAGCACCCCCTGTTCGCCCGCGGCCAGCGGGAAGGCGAGGTGGGCCAGCTGCCCGAGCGCCGTGGGCGTCCCGGGCGAGTCGCCGGTCTGCTGGGTGATCGCATCGTCGACGGTTCGCTGCAGCTGCAGCGGCGCGGAGCCCATCCCGTCCGAGTAGGGGACCACGAAGGGGCGGTGGGCTCGCGCACCGGCGAGGTCCCCCAGCACGATCGCGGCGTCGACGGGGCCGGACACGTAGGAGGAGAGCTGCGCGGCACCGGCGTATCCGCCGCTCCCGCCGCTGGTGGAGATCAGGACGATCGCGCGCTTGGTCTCCCGGGCGGAGAAGACGCGCGCCAGTTCTATGAGCGCAGCCGTACCGGAGAGTTCGGCCGCCGACCCCGGCGCTGCCGCGTCGCGGTGGGCGACGATCACCACGGGCGCCTCGGCGGTCGAGCCCGGACGCTGGGCTATGACCGTCCGCAGGGGCCGTTCGCCTTCGATCGTCTGGCCTTCGACCTGGACGGTGCGGACCTTGAAGCCCGCCCCGGCAACACTCGAAAACCCTTCGATGGTGTGCGCGATATGTGCGGCGAGGGCGTCGTCGCCCGCGCTGCCGGGCCGGCGGTCCGGGTAGGCGGCGGCGAGGTTGCGCAGTTCGGCGAAGGCCCGCTGCCCTTCGAAGGCTTCCGGCGTCAGCGAAGAGGTGAGCGGCAGCGGCCGTGAGCCGAGCGAGAAAGCGGCCACCCCAAGCGCGATGAAGAATGGCAGGAAGGCCGCACGGTATAGGCGCCCGTTGAGCATCCGTATAGACCTTAGTTCGCCCGTCGGCTCTAGGCGCAGACAGGTGCGACAGGTATCGTGCTGCCGCGTGCTGCAGCCTGTCTCAGTGGGGACCAAGACTCTTGGGGACTACAGGCATATCTGCGGGCCGGAGCTGATCCAGGAGATCACCGAACTGGCTGAGCCGCTGCAGGGCAAGCGGGTGGTTCATATCTCGGCGACGGCGTTCGGTGGCGGGGTCTCGGAGATCCTCTACACGCTGGTTCCGCTGATGCGGGACGTCGGCCTGGACTGCGAGTGGCATGTCATCTACGGGCGGGAAGAGTTCTTCAACGCGACGAAGCTGATGCACAACGCGCTGCAGGGCGCCCCGCAGGATCTCTCGCCGGAGCAGTGGGCGACGTGGCTGCGCTATGCGGAGATCAACGCGCGTGAGCTGACCTCGGGCTGGGATGTGTGTCTCGTGCACGACCCGCAGCCGGCGGCGTTGTTCCAGCTGGTCCCGGAGAAGGCGAAGAACTGGGTGTGGCGCTGCCACATCGACCTGTCGACGCCGAACCCGGACACGATCAGGCAGCTGCTGCCGTATATCGCCGACTATCCCAACTCGCTGTTCCACATGCGTGACTACGTGCCCGAGGGAATGAACGGCAAAGTGAACGTGGTGCCGCCCGCGATCGACCCGCTGACGCCGAAGAACATGGCGCTGTCCCCCGATGACGCGTCGTTCGTGTGCGGACAGTTCGGGATCGACCTCGACCGGCCGCTGATGTGCCAGGTCTCGCGCTTTGACCCGTGGAAGGACCCCCTGGGCGTGATCGATGCCTACCGGCAGGTCAAGGAGTCGATGCCCGAGCTGCAGCTCGCCCTGGTCGGCTCGATGGCCAGCGATGACCCCGAGGGCTGGGACTTCTTCAACGCGACGGTCGCGCACGCCGACGGCGACTCCGACATCCACATCCTGAACAACTTCAACAACGTGGGAGCGATCGAGGTCAACGCCTTCCAGTCCCACGCCGACGTGCTGGTCCAGAAGTCCACACGCGAGGGCTTCGGCCTGACCGTCTCAGAGGCGATCTGGAAGGCACGCCCCTTCATCGGCGGCAACGTCGGCGGCATACCCCTGCAGATCGAGGACGGCCGAACCGGCTACCTGGTCTCCAGCGTCGAGCAGTGCGCACAACGCACCCTGGAGTTCCTGCGCGACCCCGAGCTCGGCCGCCGCCTCGGCCGCGCCGGCAAGGAGCACATCCGCATGCACTTCCTCACTCCGAGGTACCTGCGCGACTATCTGCGCATCTTCGAACAGCGCGCTCGCCTGAGCGTCCCCGCGCGATGCCGCCCGGCGCAGCGATGGGGCCCGGCGACAGGTATCGTGCTGCCGCGTGCTGCAGCCTGTCTCAGTGGGGACCAAGACTCTTGGGGACTACAGGCATATCTGCGGGCCGGAGCTGATCCAGGAGATCACCGAACTGGCTGAGCCGCTGCAGGGCAAGCGGGTGGTTCATATCTCGGCGACGGCGTTCGGTGGCGGGGTCTCGGAGATCCTCTACACGCTGGTTCCGCTGATGCGGGACGTCGGCCTGGACTGCGAGTGGCATGTCATCTACGGGCGGGAAGAGTTCTTCAACGCGACGAAGCTGATGCACAACGCGCTGCAGGGCGCCCCGCAGGATCTCTCGCCGGAGCAGTGGGCGACGTGGCTGCGCTATGCGGAGATCAACGCGCGTGAGCTGACCTCGGGCTGGGATGTGTGTCTCGTGCACGACCCGCAGCCGGCGGCGTTGTTCCAGCTGGTCCCGGAGAAGGCGAAGAACTGGGTGTGGCGCTGCCACATCGACCTGTCGACGCCGAACCCGGACACGATCAGGCAGCTGCTGCCGTATATCGCCGACTATCCCAACTCGCTGTTCCACATGCGTGACTACGTGCCCGAGGGAATGAACGGCAAAGTGAACGTGGTGCCGCCCGCGATCGACCCGCTGACGCCGAAGAACATGGCGCTGTCCCCCGATGACGCGTCGTTCGTGTGCGGACAGTTCGGGATCGACCTCGACCGGCCGCTGATGTGCCAGGTCTCGCGCTTTGACCCGTGGAAGGACCCCCTGGGCGTGATCGATGCCTACCGGCAGGTCAAGGAGTCGATGCCCGAGCTGCAGCTCGCCCTGGTCGGCTCGATGGCCAGCGATGACCCCGAGGGCTGGGACTTCTTCAACGCGACGGTCGCGCACGCCGACGGCGACTCCGACATCCACATCCTCCACAATGCGAACAACGTGGGAGCGATCGAGGTCAACGCCTTCCAGTCCCACGCCGACGTGCTGGTCCAGAAGTCCACACGCGAGGGCTTCGGCCTGACCGTCTCAGAGGCGATCTGGAAGGCACGCCCCTTCATCGGCGGCAACGTCGGCGGCATACCCCTGCAGATCGAGGACGGCCGAACCGGCTACCTGGTCTCCAGCGTCGAGCAGTGCGCACAACGCACCCTGGAGTTCCTGCGCGACCCCGAGCTCGGCCGCCGCCTCGGCCGCGCCGGCAAGGAGCACATCCGCACCAATTTCCTGACGCCCCGCTACCTGCGGGACTACCTTCGTATCTTCAATGGAGTGAGCGAGCCATGAGCGCCGAGCCGGCGCAGCGAGCTCCGCTGGTGCTGGTGAGCAACCGTGGTCCTGTCACATTCCAGGCCGGCGGGGAAGTGCAGCGCGGCTCGGGCGGCCTCGTGACGGCTCTCACGGGCCTTGCCTCCTACAGGCAGGCGATCTGGATCGCCTCCGCGATGAACGAGTACGACGCCGAGGTCTCCCGCAGCCACGGAGGCCGCGCGTTCCCGGTCCGCTCACCCGCGGGCGGCGAGTACGAGGTGCGCCTGGTCGTCAGCGACCCCGACGCCTACGACCGCTTCTACAACGTCTTCGCCAACCCGATGCTGTGGTTCATACAGCACTACCTCTGGGACCTCTCCAACGCACCGGACATCCGGCGCGAGGAGATCGAGGCGTTCGAGTTCGGTTACAACGTCGTCAACGAGGACCTCGCGCGCGCCGTCGTCGAGCAGCTCGAGGGAGCCAGCGAACCGGTCGTGATGGTCCACGACTACCACCTCTACACGCTCCCGGACCTGGTCAGGCGCGCCCGGCCGGACGTCTTCCTGCACCACTTCATCCACATCCCGTGGACGCAGCCCGATGCCTGGCGCGTGCTCCCGACCCGCATACGCGAAGAGATCTACACCGGCCTTCTGGCGAACGACATCATCGGCTTCCACACACACGCCTACAGGCACAACTTCCTCCAGTGCTGCCGCGACCTGATGGAGCTCGAGGTGGACTTCGACCGCGGCATCGTCCAGTTCGGCGACCGCGAGGTGTGGGTGCGCGCCTACCCGCTCCCGATCGACCACGCGACCACCCGCCAGCTCGCCAAGAGCGACAGGGTTGCCGCGTTCGAGCGTGAGCTCCTGCGCCGCCGGCGCGACTACATGATCCTGCGCGTCGACCGCGCAGACCTGAGCAAGAACGTTCTGCGCGGGTTCTCCGCGTTCGACCTGTTCCTGGAGCAGCATCCGGAGTTCAACGAGCGGGTCACCTTCATGGCCCAGCTGATGCCCTCGCGTACGGACGTCCCGCAGTACGCCGAGTACCTGGAGCGGATCGAGGCGCTGGTGGCCGTTGTGAACCACCGCCACGGCACGCCCGACTGGATGCCGGTCCAGCTGAAGCTGCGCGATGACCTGGACGAGGCGATCGCCGCCTACAAGCACTACGACGTCCTGCTCGTCAACGCGATGTTCGACGGCATGAACCTGGTCGCGAAGGAGGGCCCGATCGTGAACGAGCGCGAGGGCGTCTCGATCCTCTCGGAGAACACCGGCGCGCATGAGGAGCTCGGCGAATTCGCGCTGTCGGTAAACCCCTTCGACATCCAGGAGCTGGCGGACTCGATCTACGCCGCCCTGACGATGGACCCGCGTGAGCGCCGAACCCGCTCGGAAGGCCTGATCGAGATCGTCACGTCCCGCGATCCGGGCGACTGGATCGACGAGCAACTCGCCGACATCCGCGCCAAGGGCGCGTCTCGCTGAACCGCTTGGCGGCGGCTTGGATCGTTCAACCCGCTAGTCTTTCCCGCAGCGACGCGTATGACCCTGCCCGCACCCACATATGACCTGGTCCTCCTGATCGACCCCAAGGCCGAGGACGACGCGCGGGCGAAGATCGTCGCGGATGCCAAATCTGCGATCGAGGCCCAGGGCGATCTGCTGCGCCATGACGACTGGGGCGAGCGGCCGCTCGCATACCCGATCGACAAAAAGGCAAGCGCCGAATACCACCTGATGCAGTTCCACGCCGGCACGCCCGAACTTCTGAGCGGGCTCGACCGCACGCTGCGCATCACCGACGGCGTCATCCGCTTCCGCATCATCAAGCTCAAGCCCGGCGTCCCCGACGCCCCGGAGATGCCGGCGGCCACCGTGCCCGCCGTCGAGGCACCCGCCGTGCCCGAGGCACCGGCAGCCGAGCAGCCCCCGGCCGCCGAGAGCGAGCCGGCCGAGCCGGCCACCGCCGAGGCCCCTGTGGCCGAGGCGCCCGAGGCTGTGACGGCCGAGCCGTCAGCGGAGGGTGCCGACGCACCCGACGCACCCGCTCCCGACCCCGCCTGAGCCCCTCCCGGCATGGGAGAGGCCGTGCAAGCGTAAAAAACACGCTTCCCTATTGCGAGAACGGGTAATAAGATCGCCAAATGAGCTGGGTTGAGGAGACCGACGAGCGATCGATGAGCAGGACGGACGTGCTGCGTGCGTCCCCTCCGATGTTCCGCTCGCGCGTGCTCGACTCGCTCTCGCGGGTCCATCCCGCGGTGCCGATCATCATCTTCGTGCCGGTGATCGTCGTGCTCACGGCCTGGTCCCTTCAGCACGTCAGCGTTCCCGCGACGCTGGGGCTCGCGCTCGCCGGGTACGCCCTGTGGACGCTGTTCGAGTACTGGCTGCACCGGGTGGTCTTCCACTTCGAACCGGAGGACGGCTTCGGGGCCAGGATGCACTGGATCATCCACGGCGTCCACCACGATCACCCGAACGACCCGATGCGGCTCGTTATGCCGCCCGCAGTGAGCATCCCGCTGGGGGCGATCGTCTTCTTCGCGCTCTACCTGATCCTCGGCGCGGACTATGCCCCCGCCGTCGGCGCCGGGTTCTTCGCCGGATACCTCGTCTACGACATGACCCACTACTACCTGCATCACTTCCGCCCCCAGGGGCGGCTGGGCAGGATGCTGCGCGAACGCCACATGCGCCACCACTTCCAGGACGACACGCGCGGTTTCGGTATCAGCGCCCCGTACTGGGATGAGGTGTTCAGGACCTCCCCGCGCGACAAGCGATCCTCGCAATAAGCGGACTGCGAGGGCTCCCCGGCGGGAGCCGCGTCCCTGCGCGCGTCTAGACTCGGGGCCAGAGCTCGAGGATCAAGCCTGGTCCCAAGGACCGCACGAGTTACAAGCCGAAAGGAAGAGGAGCCGTGGCCGCCACCAACATCAACAGGGTCGTGCTGACCGGAAACCTGACCGCCGACCCGGAGCTTCGCTCCCTGCCGAGCGGCAACGCGGTCTGCAGCCTGCGCGTCGCCTGCAACACCCGCCGCAAGAACGGGAGCACCGGCGAATGGGAGGACAAGCCCAACTACTTCAACGTCACCGTGTGGGGATCTCAGGGCGAGAATGCGGCCCGATACCTCTCCAAGGGCCGGCCTGTGGCCATCGACGGACGCCTCGAGTGGCGCGAGTGGGAAACGCAAGATGGGAACAAGAGGCAGGCAATCGATATCATTGCTGACTCGGTGCAGTTCCTGGGCTCGCGAGACGAGGCCTCCGGTGGAGGCGGTTTCGCAGGAAACGGGGGCTCGCGGGGCAGCGACATCCCGGTTGATGAAGGGGATTTCGCGCCTGCACCTGTCTCCGGCGGAGCCGGCGACGACGACATTCCGTTCTAGCCAGACAGCGAGGTCTTAGTGTTTCCCACAGCAAGCAATGAGTTCAATGGCGCCCGCCGGGGAGCACTCTGATGGCCAAGGCGAGAGGTCGCGGCAAGCCGGTGCGCCGGCGCGACAAGAAGGGCGGCCCCGGTAGCGGCCGCCGCAAGTCCTGCCAGCACTGCAAGGACAAGGTCGACCAGGTCGACTACAAGGACGTCGCGTCGCTGCGCAAGTTCATATCCGAGAAGGGCAAGATCCGCTCGCGCAGGATCACCGGCTCCTGCCGGCGCCATCAGGTCCAGATCGCGCGCGCCGTCAAGCGTGCGCGTGAGCTCGCACTGCTGCCCTACGTGAACGAGGGCGGCCGCGAGGACGGTCCCCGCCGTGAGCGCGGCTCGCGGGACAGGGACTAGAGATGCCAGAAGCCATCCTCCTCAAGGACGTCGAGAGCCTCGGCGAGCAGGGCAACGTCGTCGATGTCTCCAAGGGCTACCTGCGCAACTACCTGATGCCGCGCAAGCTCGCCCAGCCTGCCACCAAGGGCGCGATCGAAACGATCCGCCAGAAGCAGGCCGCAGCAGAGAGGGCAGCCCGCGAGGCCGTCGAGAAAGCCCAGGAGAACGTCAACCTGCTCAACCGCACGGTGCTGACCATCCCCCAGCAGGCCGGGGCGGACGGACGGCTGTTCGGCTCGGTGGGCGCACAGGACATCGCCACAGCGATCCGCGAAGCCCGCGGCCTGCGCATCGACAAACGCGGCGTGCACCTCCCGGAGCCCATCAAGAGCGTGGGCACCTACATGGTCGTCGTCGACGTCGTCGACGGCGTTCAGGCGACCATCAAGACGATGGTCGTCGCCAAGAAATAGCTGCGCGGCGCGGCTGCGGCGGCGCCTGCATCTCCTCGGCCGACGTCGTGAGCGTCTGCGAACATCTGTTCGTGAGCGTGATTAGTTCCGTGTTAGCGGGAAGCCGTCGGCGTACCGTGCCGGTCGCTATCTAGACTCGTCCGAGCCCATGGCAACGAGCGTCGCCCCATCTCCACCGAACGGCTCCGGCGGCTCCGCGTCGGGTCCCATCACGCCTCCGCACAACCTCGACGCCGAGCAGTCGGTCCTCGGCTCGATCCTGCTCTCCGATCGAGCGCTCTACACGCTCGTCATCGAGGAGGGCCTGCGCCCGGAGGACTTCTACCGCGAGCGGCACGGGCTGATCTACGAGGCGATGCGCGCGCTCTACGACGAAAGCGAGCCCGTAGACGTCCTGACGGTGATCGACCGGCTCCGCCAGACGGGCAAGCTCGAGGCGGTCGGCGGCCCCGCCGGCATCGACGAGCTCACGGGCGTGGTCCCGGCCGCCGGCCATGCGCGGCGCTACGCCCAGATCGTGCGCGAGAACGCGCTGATGCGCCGCCTGCTGCAGACCTCCTTCGAGATCCAGGAGAGCGTCTTCACCCACGCGGCTGCGCCGCGCGAGCTGGTCGAGCAGGCGGAGAAGGCGATGCTGGAGGTCGCCCACGACGACCGCCAGAAAGACTTCAAGGCGATCGAGGAAGTCCTCGACACCGAGCTCGACAGGATGCACCGCCTGTCGACCGAACACACCTCGCTGACCGGAACCCCGTCCGGCTTCAAGGACCTCGACGAGATAACGGGCGGCTTTCAGCCGGGCAACCTGATCATCATCGCCGCCCGTCCCGCGATGGGCAAGAGCGCGCTCGTGTGCAACATGGCGGAGAACGCCGCCCTGCAGCACGGCAAGGGCGTCGCGCTGTTCTCGCTGGAGATGGCGGAGGCCGAGCTCGCCCAGAGGTTCGTCGCGTCGCAGGCGCGCATCAAGGGAGACGAGCTGCGCAAGGGCCGCGTCGCCGAGAAGCGCTGGCCGAAGATCCTCGAGGCCAGCCAGCGGCTCGCGGCCGCCCCGCTGTGGGTCGATGACTCCAGCGACGTCGGCATGCTCGAGATCCGCGCCAAGGCGCGCAGGCTGCACAGCCAGCAGAAACTCGGCCTGATAATCATCGACTACCTGCAGCTGCTGAGGACCGACAGTCGCTACGACAACCGCGTCACGGCGGTCGGTGAGCTGAGCCGCGGGCTGAAGATCCTCGCGCGCGAGCTCGAAGTCCCTGTCATCGCCCTCTCCCAGCTGAGCCGGGCGGTCGAGTCCCGCTCGCCGAAGAAGCCGCAGCTATCCGATCTGCGCGAGAGCGGGAACCTCGAGCAGGACGCCGACCTGGTGATGTTCATCTACCGCGAGGACTACTACGAGCCGGACTCCGAGCGCCCCGGCGAGGCCGACCTGATCATTGCCAAGCACCGCAACGGCGCCACCGACGACGTCCGCCTCACCTTCCAGAAGGAGTACCCGAAGTTCATGAACTACGCCGGCGAGCGTTACGCCCAATGAGCTCGGCCACCCCGGATCCGATCAACCTCTTCCAACAGCCCGACGCCGCCACGGGATCGGACCGGCCCTGTCCGCTGGGGCTCTGCGACGGCAGCGGCTTCATCATCGACGAGGCGACCAACACGGCCACCGACTGCGCGTGCAGGGCCGCCCGCATCGCCAGCGCCCGCACCCGGAGCCTCGAGGGTCGCATCCCGCGCCGCTATCAGGGCGTGTCGTTCGATCGCCCGCCCGTGAGCGACCTCGCCCGCACCGCACCCGACCAGGTCCGCTCCGTCAGGCGCTACGTCAAGACGATCGAGGCGAACCTCGACGCCGGACGCGGCATGTGGATCCAGGGCGACGTCGGCACCGGCAAGACCACGCTCGCGATGCTCGTGTCAAAGGCGGCTCTCGACGCCGGGCGCTCGGTAGCCATCTACTCGCTCCCGCGGCTGCTCAACCTTCTGCGAGAGGCCATGAACTCCGACGCCGGCCTGCTCGACTTCATGGACCGCCTCACCGCCGTCGACCTGCTGCACATCGACGATCTGGGAGCGGAGAAGAGCAGCGACTGGGTGCTCGAGCAGCTCTACTCGATCGTCAACGCGCGCTACGAGTCCGAACGCGCGATCATCGCCACAACGAACCTCATGCCCGACGAGCTGTCCCAGGCCCTGGGGCAACGCACGGTCTCCCGGCTGGTCGAGATATGCGGAGACCTGATCCCGCTGTACGGCGAGGACAAGCGCCGTGAGTTCCGCGCCGAGAGAGCCGAGCCGGCCCACCCGTAAGGGTCGGCGACCCCGGGCGCCCGTAAACTTCACGTTCATGCCGGGGATAGTGCTAGTCGGCGCCCAGTGGGGCGATGAGGGCAAGGGGAAGATCACAGACCTCCTGGCCGAGAACGGCGACGCCGTCGTGCGCTTCCAGGGCGGCAACAACGCCGGCCACACGATCGTGCGCGGCGAGGAAGAGTGGAAGCTCCACCTGATCCCCTCGGGGATCCTCTACCCGGGCAAGCTCTGCGTGATCGGCAACGGCGTCGTGATCGACCCGAAGGTGCTGATCGACGAGCTCGACAACCTGCGCGCGCGGGGAGTGGACGTCAGCGGCCTGCGGATCTCATCCAACGCGCACCTGATCATGCCCTACCACATGCTTCTGGACTTCGCGGGAGAGGCAAAACTCGGCAGCCTGCAGATCGGGACGACCCGTCGCGGCATCGGACCCTGCTACGCCGACAAGGCCGCACGCCTGGGGATCCGGGTGCAGGACCTGCTCGACGAGAAGATCCTCAAGAAGAAGATAGTCGCGGCGATGGAGCCCAAGCGGCTGTCCCTGCGCCCATACGAGAAGGACCCTGCGCTCGACCTTCACACGATGACCGAGGAATACCTCACCTTCGGCCACCGCCTCGAGCAGCACATCGCGGACACCGCCAAGCTGATGTGGCAGGTGCTCGACGACGGCAAGAAGGTGATCCTCGAGGGCGCGCAGGGGGCGATGCTCGACATCGACCACGGCACGTACCCGTTCGTGACCTCCTCCAACCCGCTGGCGGGCGCTGCATGCGTCGGCTCCGGCATAGGCCCGATGGCCATCGACGAAGTCTGGGGAATATCCAAGGCCTACACGACACGCGTCGGCGCCGGCCCGTTCCCCAGCGAGCTGAACGACGAGATGGGCGAGCTCATCCGCCAGCGGGGCGGCGAGTTCGGCACCACGACAGGGCGGGCGAGGCGGACCGGGTGGATGGACCTGGTCGCGCTGCGCTACGCGTCGCGTCTGAACACGATGACCTCACTCGTGGTGACCAAGCTCGACGTCCTCTCGGGCCTGGACCGGATCCAGGTGTGCACGAGCTACCAGGGCGCCGAAGGCGCCGAGTTCGACCACTTCCCCTACCACCAGACGGTCCTGCACCACACGACCGCGAAGCTCACCGAGCTGCGCGGCTGGAAGGAGGACCTCGGGGAGTGCCGCACGATGTCCGACCTGCCGGAGGGTGCCAGGGAGTATCTGGACTTCATCGCCGAGGGTGCCGGCGCGCCGATCGCCCTCATCGGCGTGGGCCCCGGGCGCGACCAGATCGTATGGACCGACGCCGGCAGGCAGACGCTGCTCGGCGGCGGCGAGCAGACCTCGCGCTGAGCGCCGCTCCCTAGGCCGCGACGGCGCCGGCGTGCGCCTGCTCGCCCGCGCGCTGCGCGAACGACGGGTGCGCCTGGTCCAGATACCAGCCGAACGCGCGGTCGACTATCGGCTGCGGGCCGATCGCGCGGAGCGCCCAGGTCAGCACCCGCGGCGGCAGCGCCGGGATCAGCCGCTGAAGGCCGAGCGCGATCGAGTACGCGCGGCGGTGCGATGCGCTGAAGCGCGAGTAGCGGCGCAGGGCCTCCTCGCGAGTGCGACCCTCCTCGATCACCGCGCGAAGCTCCCGGCCACAGGCGATGCCAAAGTAGAACGCGGTCCGTATCCCCTCCCCCGAGAGCGGGAAGCAGTGGCCGGCGGAGTCGCCGACGAAGAACACGCCGCCCTGGGTCGCCTCGCGCAGGCGGTGTGGAAACCAGTTGCCCTGGTAGCGCTCCGCCTCCATGCCGAGCCGGCCGGCGAGCGCGACCGTCGGCTCGCGGACATGGTCCGCCGGCTCGTAGGAGCCGACCCCGACACGCGCCTCCCCGTCGGCGGGCACACACCAGCCGTATCCGCTGCGGACGAGCGAGCGCTCAACCCACACGTCCAGGGAGTCCGACCCTCGTGTGTCGGTGTGGGGGTGCACCTCAAGGCCGCGTGAGAGCGGGGCCTCGGGCGGCTGGTAGCCGGGTGCTCCCAGCACCCGCCTCCAGCCCAGCGCGTCGACGACGAGCCGGGCGCGAATCGTGCCGCGGTCGGTCTCGACGGCGATCTCGCGGCCCACGGGGCCGGCGGCCCTTCCCTGGACCTTGGCCGTCTCGAAGCGAACGCCCGACTGCTCGTGCAGAAGCTCGCACAGGCGGCGGTAGTCAAACGACGACCAGCTCCAGGGCAGGCGGTAGCGGGAGGAGCCGTGAGGGGTGCTGAAGCGCATGTGAGGCAGCTCCTGCCTGATGGACTCCTGCACGCCCATCGCGTGCAGCCACGGCGTCGGGGCGGCGCACGCCGAGGTGGCACGCTCGCCGATCTCATAGCGGTCGATGAGCAGCACCTCCGCCGAGGAGCCCGCGAGCTCCCTGGCGACAGCGAGGCCAGCGAAGCTGGCGCCGCAGATCAGCACGTCGACAGCTCGTTCCGTCCAGCGAGCGGCGCTCCTCGCCGCGGGCGGTCGCGCGCCTGGTCACGCGGCGCTGCCCATCAGCGTCCTGAGCGCAAGCGGGCCAAAGCGCCAAGGCGGCAGCGCCGCTCGGCGCCGCAGCACGTCGAAGCCGAGCGACTCGACGTGGTCGAGCACCCCCATATAGACGTTGCACGCCAGGCGGATTCCCGGCCTTACCCCGGGGCTGAGCGCGTCGGGGAGCCGTGCGCTGGCCGCGAACAGCTCTCGCGCGCGGCCGACCTCGCGCTCGAGCAGGGTGCGAAAGCCGGGCGTGACCCGCCTCTCGGCGATGTCCCGCTCGCTCACGCCGAACCTCGCGCGGTCGTCCTGCGGAAGGTAGACGCGATCGAGCGCGTAGTCCTCGCGGACGTCGCGGATGAAGTTCGTCAGCTGAAAGGCGACGCCGAGGTTCGCCACATCCCGGTGCAGTGGCGAGGGCACCCCGAGCAACGGCGCCATCAGAAGGCCGACAGCTCCCGCGCTGCCGCGCATGTAGCGGTCCAGGTCCTCACGCGTGGCCAGCCGCACGGGCCCGCAGTCGACGCGCATCGAGTCCATGTACACGCCCAGCTCGGACATCGGGAGCTCATAGCGGATGCCGGCATCGACCACTGCGGCGATCACCGGGTGCCCGGAGGATCCGCGCGCGAGGCCCTGCTCGAGCTCGCCCTGCCACTCGTCGAGCGCCCGGCGGCGTCCCTGCGGCGTCGGTGCCCGGCGTGGCCCGTCGACGATCTGGTCCGCGCCGCGCAGGAAGCCGTAGAGAGCGTGCACCGCGGGGCGCACATCTGCGGGAAGCCGGCGCGTCGCCCAATAGAAGGTGGGGTCGTGGCGCCGCTGCATCCGCCTGCAAAGGCCGTAGGCGGCCCTCAGCTGCGCGTCCGTCCCCCTCTGCGCGGGCCCGGGCGCGGGCCCGCGGCGCCGCAGGAGCATATGACTCGCGCCAGACACACGCAAGATCCTGACAGAACCGGCGCCTGGCGCTCCACGGCACGGGAGCCGCGCGGAGATCGAGCGCCCGGGACGAGCGATGAGCTTTCTCATCGTGCGGTTAGGAAAGGATTAGCGAACCGCCGCAGACTCGCGGTTATGAACTCTGTCCCGAGTTCCCGTCGAGGCGCGAGAACGCGCGCCCGCGCTCGCCGGCTCCGCCGCATCGACATCGTGGCCGGAGCCCTGATCGCGGCCGTCGTCCTCGCAGCCGGACCCGGACTTGCCATCGCCGGCATCTCGGCCGTCGCAGCCCTCTGTGTCTGCGTCGTCTCGCTGCTGGTCGGGCGGCGATCAGCGAGCAGGAGGGACTATGGCTAGAGCATCGCGGCGCCGCCCGCTGCTCGCCTCCGCCGCGACCCTTGGTGCGGCCGGACGCCCCGGAGCGTCCGGGAACCCATCCGAATGTCCTCTGGAGCGGGTGTGCTGACAGGCAGCCCGGCGGCCGTCCTCCGAGCACGAGGGTGATCGGGGCGTGAGCACGGCTCCGGCCCGCCCCGCCCCTCACCGGCGCGGCCGCGTGAGCATGCTGGTTGTGCTCGCCGTGCTCGCGGGCGTGCTCGCCTTCGCCGAGATCAGAGGCGTGGGATCCTCGACCGCACAGCGTCCGAACCCGAGCGGTACCGCCCCGCACGCGAGGTCGAGCGCCGCCCAGCCGCAGGCGCTCCTGGTCACACCTCCGCGGAGCCGCGGCGCGAGGTGGCGCGTCGTAGCGACCATCGGGGGAGCGCCGGCGGCCTGGCTCTCCGAGCAGTCCGGCGTGACGCTCATGCGCTTCGATCAGCACCTCGTGCACCTCGACCTCCACGCCGGCAGGCACGACGGCGGCTCCAAGGGCTGGACCTACGCCAACCACGTCACCGCGAGCGAGACGGCAGGGCTCGTGGCCGGCTTCAACGGCGGCTTCAAGCTCACCTACAAGGACACCGGCTTCATGGCCAACGGGCACGTGGGGCGAGCGCTGAAGCCCGGGCTCGCGTCGATCGTCACCTACGCCGGCGGCAGCACCGACATAGGCGCCTGGGGGCATGGGGTCCCCCGCGCGACGGGCTCGGTCTTCTCGGTGCTCCAGAACCAGCATCTGCTCGTCGACCACGGGGTGGCCGCAGCCAACGTCTCCTCGTGCATCCTGCTCTGCTGGGGCGGGACGGTCGGCCTGGTCACCGAGGTTGCCCGGTCGGCTCTCGGCATCAGCTCACAGGGGCAGCTGATCTGGGCTGCCGGCGAGCACCTCTCGCCGGCGGCGCTGGCGCAGGCGCTGATCGGCGCCGGCGCACAGCGCGCGATCGAGCTGGACATCAACCCGTGGTGGGTTGCCGGCTACCTCTACATCCATCACGCCCGGAGACCGCGGCCGGTCCCGCTCGTGCCCGGACAACGGGGAATCGAAGGCGCGCTTCTGAGGCCTGACACGCGCGACTTTTTGACCGTCGTCGCGAATCCTTGGAGAAGTGCTTAAAGTGGGGGTGGGGCTAACGCTACCTCGCTGCGTGGCCCCGAGCAGGGGATGGGACCGCTCCGCGCCCTCCGCGCACACCCGGCTCCGCACAAAGTGCTGGTCGGTGGATCGCCCGGGGCGGTCCCTACTTTCATCTCTCCCCGCTTGAGCAAAGCTTGCCTGGCGCGCGTCGCCACGTCTGTGACGTGGCTCACCCGCAGCGCGTGATCCTGCTCACAGAGGGCGATCGCCGGCAGCGGCAGGCGTCTCCCCGCCTCCGGCCGCCTGTGCCGCTCCGGAGGCCGCGAGAGGCCGCTGGCGTGCTTCCAGTGCGAGTGCGAGTCCGACCTGCTCGCGCAGGGCCGCAAGCTCGCGCCGGCGCACGAGGAGCAGGATCGCGAGGGCGAGGAGCAGGACCAGGCACAGCAGCGCGGCGGCCGCCCCGATCGTCTCCAGGAGGCTGCTGGACTGTGCTGAGCGTGGAGGCAGGCTGAAGCCCCGCGGGAGGCTCGCGCTGGAGCTTTCGCCCCCGAGCGCCCCGATCACCGGCTGGGTCGACTGCGCGATGGCGAGCATCTCGCGCGGCTGGACGCTGTTGGTCAGCGTGTTCTGAACCCAGTAGGTGGCATCGCCCTCACGCCAGGCGACCGTGCGGATCTCTTCCCCGGAGTAGAACAGGCCATAGGTTCGAGATCCGATGTGCACGACCTGGCTCGGGTCGCTGAGAAGCGGCGGGTCGCTCCACGTCGTCCCCTGCACGTCGTAGTACTCGCCCAGGGGCGCGCTGTTCACGACGATCACGTAGGCCTGGTGCACGTCGCCCTGCTGGTCGCGAAGGCTGTAGGTGCGCAGGTGTTCCGGCGCCGCGCCTGCGTACGTGCTCGCAAGCCGCGGATACTCCAGCGGGAACGGCAGGTTCGGGGCCACCGCGCGGGCGCGGCTGAGCGAGTGAGCCGGGACCGGCGACAGGTTCAGCGAGGGCGAGGGGTGGCCGTGGCCGGCGTGCGTCGAGTGGACCGCGTGGTCGATCGCGGACCGGTGTATCGGCGCGGTGCCCGTGAGGAAGGACTGCACCGATTCGTGGATCTGCTGCGGTGTGGCCGTGTCGTAGGTTGGCCCGAGCGTCGCCTGGAAGTGCGCCTGGCGCACGGGCTTGCCCTGGGACTGGACGAGCAGACCGAGGAGATCGAGGACCTGGCCGGTGCCATGGAGATCCGTTTCCACGGCGCGACCGAGGATCCGCTCGAACTCGTCGCGGTCTTCGAACAGCGTCGACCCATATTGCGCCTTCGTTTCAAGCAGGAAGCGCTGGTCTCGCGCGTCGCGGGTCAGCGACGTGTCTTCGTGGCGGTTTGCGACGAATTCCAGCGCCTGCTGTCCGCACATGCGCTGATACCCGGGCTCGAGGTTGATTTCGAAATACTGTTCGCCGCCCGGTTCGTTGACGTGGTGGTACCGGCGATCGACGGTCATGTAGACGCAGCCCATTTCGTTGACCGCGCGCTTGAACTTCGGGAACGTGACGACGAAGACGTGGTTGACGGAGATGCCGAGCACGCGCTTGATCGTTTCGGTCATGAGCTGAATCCCGCCCATCGTGTAGGCGACGTTGATCCGGTTGACGACCGGGGTGCCGCCCGGCGGCTCGATCTTGACCTCCAGCTCTCGAGGGATCGACAGCATCGAGATCGTGGGCTTGCTCGGGTCGATTCGAACCAGGAGCATCTCGTTGGAGTGCGGCACGACGACTCCCCCCGGGTTCCCCTTCGGGGGAGGCCGCCGGTCGTCGCCCACCAGCAGCAGGGTCTCCGGCGCGCCGCGGCTCGACGCGGCCAGGATCTTCGGCGACAGCCTGACGGCCCTGTTCTGCCCGAGAGCTTCGACGACCTTGTCGACCTCGCCGAGCGCGAGCGCCGCGGTGGCGATACCCGACAGGAGCACCACCCCGATCGCACCGAGGATCATGCGCCGCGCCAGCGGCCAGCCTGCCCGGGGGGGCTCGGGCGTGGTGGGCAGCGGCGGTGTCGGTGGCGAAGTCGTGGTGCTCAACGAAGGGTGCTCCGGTGCTCGAGGCAGCGGTGGCGATGAGCCGAGGGACGCCGCGGTGTTCAGGCGTCCCAGAGATCCTAGGCCAGGTGGCGCTCCGGCCCCTCCGGTAGCGAAGCTCGAGGCCCGGCCGCGCCGGGCCGAGCGGTCGCTCAGCGCCCTCGCTGTGATTCGCCGGCGAGCTGCTCGACGTAGGCGCTCAGCGCATCGGCGCCGCGCTCGATGACCTCACGGTCGGCCACGACCCGGTCGCGGAACGCGAGGTCCAGGACCCTGTCGCCGAGCTCGACCATCAGCACGAAGGCGCCCTCCGGCACGCTCTCCTGGATCAGACCGAGCCCCACGAGCGTGGAGCGCGCCCTGCGAGCGAGGTCCTGGTTGCGCCTGTGGATCTCTGCGACGACGGGAGGAGAGATGCGCCCGCCGAACCACAGTCGCGCAAGGCTTGGATGGTCCTCGTAGTAGGAGACGTGCAGATCGAGCTCGTGGCCGATGTAGTCGCGGATCGACCCGAGCTCCCACGTCTTCTCCATCGCCTGGGTGTGCTGTTCGAGGTCGGCGATGTGCGTCCGCAGCAGGCTGTCGAAGATCTCGTCCCGGTCCGCGAAGAACCTGTAGAGGGAGGGCGCGGAGATGCCCGCCCGCGCCGTGATCGCCCGCGTCGTCGCAGCCTCCACCCCGTCGGCCGCGATCAGCTCGGCCGTGGCCGCGAGGATCCTCGCGACCGTCTCTCGGCTGCGGGCCTGGACCGGCTGGCGGCGCTGCTGGAGGGTATCGGTCACCTGCGGATCCTCTCATCGATGCTCGACGGCCCTTGACACCCCGGGCCGACCGGAATATAACACGACACATGTTACTGTTTACGAGGGAGGATCTGTGAGCGCCGCCGCGGCCACCGAGCCGGATCTGAGGGGCAAGGTCGCCGTCGTCACGGGCGGCGGGTCGGGTATAGGCCGCGCGAGCGCCCTGCTGCTGGCCCGTCACGGAGCGAAGGTCCACGTCGCCGATATAGACCTGCAGGCCGCCGAGGCCGCGGCGGCCGCGATCAACGCCGCGGGGGGCGAGGCCGTCGCCGGCGCCCTCGACGTCAGGAACGCCGCCGCGGTCGAGGCGTTCGCCGAGGCCGTGTTCGCCGCGGAGCATCGCGTCGACATCCTCCACAACAACGCCGGAATCGGGCATGGCGGGAACATCGAGGCAACCACGTTCGAGGACTGGGAGCGCGTCATCAGCGTCAACCTCCTCGGCGTCGCATACGGCATGCAGGCCTTCGTCCCCCGGATGCTCCACCAGGGCGGCCCGTCATCGGTAATCAACACCGCCTCGATGGCCGGCATCGTGCCTACCGCGAAGATGGCGCCCTACTGCGCCTCGAAGTTCGGCGTCGTCGGCCTGAGCGAGGCCCTCAACGCGGAGCTCTCGCCACGCGGCATCCGCGTGAGCGCGATCTGCCCCGGGATCATCGACACCCCCATCGTCGCGAGCGGGATCATGCGCGGCGACCTGGCGGCCCTCCAGGGCCAGGCCGTGGACTTCTACAAGAAGCGCGGCACATCACCGGAGGAGGTCGCCGAGGCCGTCCTGCGGACCGTCGCGCACCCGAGGCTCATCGTCCCCGTCCCGCGCAAGCACGTCACCCTGCCCTACCTCCTGCACCGCCTCTCCCCCGCGCTGGTCCAGCCGCTTGCGCGCGGGATGGAGCGCATGGTCCGCCGCGGCTGAGCCCGCGGCCCGGTGATGAGCCCTCAGGTCGCGATACTCACCGGAGCAGCGAGCGGAATCGGCAGGCGCTTCGCCGGCGACCTGCTGATCAGGCGCCCGGATATCCGCCTGGTTCTGGCAGACGTCAACGGCCGAGCGCTCGAGGGGGCCTTCGAGCCGGGCGAGAGCGTCGTGCTCGAGACCCTGGACATCCGCTCGGCAGAGGGATGGCAACAGCTCATCGACCGGACGGTCGAGCGGTTCGGCGCGGTCGACTACCTCTTCAACATCGCCGGGATCGACCGCTCGGGCATGTTCATCGACCAACCGCTCTCGAACATCGACGAACTCGTCGACATCAACCTGAAGGGATCCCTCTACGGGATGCGGATCGTCGCCGAGCACATGGCCAGGAGAGGCTCGGGACACATCATCAACATCGCCTCGCTCGCGGGAATAGCGCCCACGCCGGGGACCTCCATCTACTCCGCGACCAAGTTCGCGCTGCGAGGCCTCTCGCTCGCGACCGCCGTCGAGCTGCGCCCGCGCGGCGTCCACGTGACCGTCATCTGCCCCGACCTGGTCGACACCGCGCTGCTCGACCAGCATCTCGGCGTCGCGGACCGCGACGCCGTCGCGCTCATCTTCTCCGGCAGTCGCCCACTGACCGCGCAGGAGGTGAGCGAGGGGATCTTCCGAGCGATGCGCGATCGCCCGCTCGAGATCGACATCCCCCGCAGCCGCGGGCTGCTCTCCAAGCTCTCGAGCGCAGCCCCGGGCACGCTGCTGATGCTCTATGGGCCGCTCAGGCGCCGAGGGCGCAAACAGCTCGAACGGGTCCGCGCCGAACGGGCGCCGGGCGCCAGATCCGGGACAAACGTCAACCACAGGAGTCAGTCATGAGCGAGATCACCGGCGGCGAGCTTTTCGCCCGCGCACTGCAGGCCGAGGGCATCGAGTTTCTCTTCGGGCTTCCCTCACCCGAGTCAGACCCTCTGCTCGTCGAGCTCGAGGCGCACGGGATCCGGCTGGTCCCGATCCGCCACGAGGCCGCCGCGGTGCACATGGCCGAAGGCCTCTACAAGACGACCGGGAGGGTCGCGGCGGTGCTCGGCAACCCGGGCCCCGGCTCGGCGAACCTGCTGCCCGGCGTCCTCACCGCCAAACACGAGGGAATCCCCGTGCTCGTGATCACCTCCCAGCACAGGCTCGGGATCGTCTATCCCTCCTCGCCCGCGACATTCCAGGGCCAGGACCAGCTCGAGCTGTTCCGGCCGGCGGTCAAGTGGGGCGGCCCGGTGTTCGAATGGAGCCGTATCCCCGAGGTGCTGCGACTCGCCTTCCGCGAGATGTGGAGCGGGCGGCCGGGTCCCGTGCACATCGAGCTCCCCGCCCCGATCCTGTATGAGACAGGGGACGACCGGGACGCGCCGATCCTTCCGCCGGCCTCCTACCGCGCCAGCGGCCCGCACGCCTCCGAGGCGCAGATGGAGCAGGCGGCTCAGCTGCTCGCCTCCGCCGAGCGCCCCGTCGTCATCGCCGGCACAGGTGTGGACCGCGCGGACGCGAACAACGAGCTGCTCGAGGTAGTTGAGCAGCTCGGATGCCCGGTCCTGACGAGCATGGCCGGGCGCTCGACGGTCCGATCGGACCACCCGAACTACGTCTTCGGCTTCGGCGCGGCGGGCGACCTCGTCCGCAACGAGGCCGACGTGCTGCTGGTCGTCGGCTCGCGCGTGGGCAACCTCGACACGCCCTATGACCAGTACTGGGGGGACCCCGCCGGCAAACGCATGATCCAGATCGACGTGGACCCGCGGCACCTCGGCGTCACCCGGCCCCTGAGCCTCGGGATCGTCGCCGACGCCAAGGGCGCACTGCGCGGAATCGCCGACCGGCTCCGCGCGGCCGGGACCTCGCCGCGCGGGGGCGCCGACCTCGATCGCTACCGGGCGCTAGACGTCGAGGTGCGCACGGCGCAGGCGATGCCGATCCTCGAATGGAAGGGCCCGGGCATCCACCCCGCACACGCCATCGGAGCGATCGGCGCGGTCTTCGGCCCGGACGCCGTCTACACGGTCGACGGGGGCAACACCTCGCTGTGGGCCTACTCGGTGCTTCCCCCCACCTCGCCGCGCTCCTACCACTCGATCCTCGAGCTCGGGATGCTCGGCACCGGGATACCGTCGGCGATCGGGGCCAAGCTCGGCGCACCGGACCGGGACGTCGTCTGCGTCACCGGGGACGGTGCGGCCGGGTTCAACATCATGGAGATGCAGTCGGCAGCGCGGGAGGGCCTTGCGCTGACGACGATCGTCTTCGCCGAGGGGTCCTGGACGATGGAGGAGCCCAACGAGCTCGACCTCTACGGCCGCACGTTCGGCACTGCGCAGGGATCGATCCGCTGGGACGTCGTGGCGACAGGACTCGGCTGCCACAGCGAGTACGTCGATCGCATCGAGGACCTCGAGGCGGCGCTGCGACGGGCACAGGAGCACGACGGCCCGAGCCTCGTCTGCATCCGCTCCGACCATGACGCGAACCTCGCGGTCCCGGCGGAGATGGTCGCCCGGTTCTTCGAGGTCTACTCCGGCCCTCCCGAGCTGGTGCCGGCCTGAGCAGCGCGACGGGCGTGCCGGCGATCGCGATCGCCGGTATCGTCCGCGCCAGATGATCCGGATCTACCACCGAGAGCACGCGGGCAGGCCGATCCGGGTCGCCTGGGTCCTGGAGGAGCTCGGCGAGCCCTACGAGGTCGTCAGGATGACGCGCGAGGAGAGCAAGGGCGACGAGCACCGCTCCCGCCATCCCCTTGGCCGCGTTCCCGCTCTGGAGGATGAGGAGGGGTTCATCTTCGAGTCCACCGCGATCTGCCTTCACCTGGCCGACCAGCACCCCGAGGCAGGCCTTGTGGCCGCCCTGGGCACCCGTGACAGGGCGCTCGTATACCAGTGGGCGGTGTTCGCCCCCGCCGAGCTCGAGCCGCCCCTGATCCAGGCCGCGATTCAGGCCGAGCGCGACCCCGAGGGGGCCGCATCGGCGCGCCGGCGCTTTGACGCGGCCGTCGCAGCGGTCTCAGACTCCCTTGCCGATGAGGACTATCTCGTCGGCGGCCGCTTCACCGTTGCCGACGTGCTGGTGGGCACGGCGCTCGCGTTCACCGCGCGGGCCGGCTTCGCCGACGATCTCCCTGAGAATCTCAAGGCCTATCTTCAGCGGCTGGCGCAGCGCCCCGCGTATCAGCGCGCCGACGCTAGCGCCCACGCCTGAGCCGCAGGGGCCTCAGGCGCCCTCCTCCAGGGCCGGGTCAAGACCTCCGGCGGCCTCGCGCTCGATAGCGATGTGCGGCAGCCGGGCATCGAGCCAGTCGGGCAGCGCCCACGTGGTGCGTCCCAGCAGGTGCAGCACCGACGGCAGCAGCAGGCACCTGACGATGAACGCGTCGAGGAACACCGCGGTCGCGAGGCTGAGCCCGAACAGCTCGAGCACGCGTTCGCCGCCGAGCACGAACGACAGGAACACGCAGATCATGATCGTCGCCGCCGCCGTGATCACACGCCCGGTGGAGGAGAAGCCGGAGGTCACCGCCTCGTTTGCGTCGCCCCTGCGATTCCACTCCTCGTGGATCCGGGAGATCAGAAACACCTCGTAGTCCATCGAGAGCCCGAACACGATCGCGAACAGCATCACGGGTATGAACGCCTGGATCGGCCCGCCCTTGACGTTGAAGAAGCTGCCGAGCCAGCCCCACTGGAAGATCGCGACCACCACCCCCAGCGAGGCGCCGATCGACAGCAGGTTCATGATGGCGGCCTGCACGGGGATGACCAGCGAGCGGAAGACCACGAACAGCAGCAGTGCGGACAGCAGCACCACCACTCCGATGAACAGCGGCAGCTTTTTAGACAGCACGTCGGTGAAGTCGATGATCGTCGCGCCCACTCCGCCGACGAGCAGGGTCGCCTTGGTCGACGCCGCGACCGGCGGCAGTGTTTCATGGCGCAGCCTGCTGACCAGTTCGTTGGTGGCCTGGGCCTGGGGCGCGGAGTGCGGGTAGACGTTGAACACGGCCGTCATACCGTTGGGGCTCAGCCGCGGCAGGCTCACCGATGCGACGTCGCTCGTGCTGTGAAGCGCGGCGGCGACGCTCGCGAGGGCCGCCGTGTCATTGGCGCTCGGAAGGCTCGCAACGACCTGCAGCGGCCCGTTGACCCCTGCGCCGAAGCCCTTGGCGAGAAGATCATATGCCTGGCGCGTGGTCTGGTTGGGCGGGTTGTTGCCGGCGTCGCTGTTGCCCAGCCTCATCGCGAGCACCGGAGAGGCGAGCGTCAGCATGATCAGGAGTCCGACGATCGCTCCCTCCCACGGGTGGCGCTCGAGGAATCCAGACCAGCGGACCCAGAACCCGGGCTTCTGCTCACGGGGCGCCGCGTCGGCGCTTTCCCGCTTGCTCTTGCGGGTCCGCCCGATGCGCTCCCCGAACCTGGAGAGCAGCGCCGGCAGGACGGTGAGCGCGGCGAGCATCGTCATGAGCACGGCCAGCGCCGAGGACACCGCGAGGCCGTAGAGGAAGTCGACACCGAGGGCGAACTGGCCGAGCAGAGCGATGATCACGGTGGCGCCCGCGAACAGCACGGCGCGCCCGGCGGTGTCCATCGCGCCGATGATCGCCTCCTGAACGTCTCCGCCCGCGAGGTAGTTCTCGCGGAAGCGGGTGACTATGAAGAGCGCGTAGTCGATACCGACGCCGAGGCCGATCATCGCCGCGAGCTCCGTCGCGAAGTTCGGCATGTCCATCAGGTGCGAGGCGATGCCCGCCAGCCCGATGCCGGTGCCCAGCCCGAGCAGGGCCGTCAGAATCGGCAGCCCCATCGCGACGAACGAGCCGAAGGTGATCAGCAGCACGATCACCGCTGCGAGCAGACCGATCGCAGTCGCCGCCCCGAAGGACGGCCTCTGGGCCTGTTCGATCGCGTTACCGCCGAGCGCCACCGCCAGCTCCGGCGTGGCGATGCCTTTGGCGGCCGAAATGACGCGGTCGGTGGCGGCGGGCGGAAGCACGTTCGCGCGTTCGTCGAAGGTGACCGTCGCGAACGCGACCTTGCCATCCGGGGAGATCTGGTGGGCCCCCTTCGTGCTGTAGGGGCTGACGACACCCGTCACGTGCGGGAGCGTCGCGACCTTGGCGAGCATCGGCTCCACCTGCGCGCGGATGGCGGGGTCGTTGACCGTCCCCTCGCGTGCGCCGAAGACGATCTGATCAGAGTCGCCCGCCTGCGCCGGGAAGTCGCGCTGGAGCAGGTCGAGGGCCCGCTGTGACTCTGTGCCAGGGAGGGAGAAGTTGTTGGCGTACTTGGGGACCAGGGCGCTGGAGATGGCGAGCGCCGCGATCAACAGCAGGATCCAGCCGATGATGACCCTGCGGGGGTGCTTTGCCGCTCTCTGGGCGACCCGCGCCACCAGCCCGAGGCTCTGCTCCTGAACTCCTGACGAACTCACAGATTTACTCCCCTTCGCTGTTCACGGGCTTGGAACGGTCTCCCCGGAGGGCTGGCGTGCACGCCAGCCAGCCCGCCGCGGCTTCCTCGGACCGCCGGTCGCGGCCGTCCGTCTCGTCGCAGAGGCACACCGCGGCCCGTGGGGACGGGCACCGCCGGGTGAGGAGACCATGACGATAGCGGCCCGTACCGCAACTTCAGGGCAGCCGATGGGGAGCACTCCGCCTCCCGAGCGCGAGGACTCTGGACTGCAGGCGCTGGTACGTATGGGCCGTGCAGGAATCGAACCTGCAACCTTGGGCTTAAGAGGCCCCTGCTCTGCCGGTTGAGCTAACGGCCCGTGAGGGCGCCGGCGAGGTCGGCCGGCTCAGCGAGCGATTCTACCCGATGCGCCCCGCCGGGCGCCTCGGCTCATTTCGTGGTGGTCGTGGTGGTCGTGCTCGGCTGCGGCGTCGTTTTCGCGACGGTGCCGGTGAGCGTTCCGTTCGGGCTCAGTTTGCCTTCGTACTTTTTGCCGTTCACGGTCGTCGTGGCGTTCTTTTCGCCGGACGGGTTGGCCTTCACTTCGGCCAGCGCGGTCTTCAGGCGGGCGCGGTCTTCAGCGGGTGCGAGCGCGATCGCCTTGGCCGAGGCGAGGTCGCCCAGGCGCACGTCTTTCGTTTTGTACGCGTAGATGGCGAGTTCGCGGTTGTAGGTGTAGCTGTCCGGTTCCGCCGCCACGATCAGGTTCAGGTTCTGGAGGATCTGCTTCGGTTCGTTCAGGCCTTCTTCGCCGTAGATCGGGAGGGTCTGCTTCGCGAGCTGAACGTTGACCGTCTTCGGGTTGGTCGCGAGGTAGGAGCGCCACGCGCTCGAGGCCTCGGTGAAGAGTTCCTTGCCCTTGCTGGTCAGGCCTGAGCCCGCCACATAGGTTTCGCCGCCGGCTTCATGCAGGAGAGCCTTCGTGAGGCCTTCCCACGCCTGCGCGTTATCCGGCTGCTGCGCGGTGAGCGTGCGGTACTTCTTCACTTCCGCCGCGAAGCTCGCGTGGCTCGTGCCTTCGTTGTTGGTGGCAGCACTGAACAGGCCGCCGCCGCCGAAGCCGCCGCCGATCCCGAACCCGACCAGGCCGACGCCCATCAGCAGGGCAAGCCCCGTGTAGATGACGCGCACCGCACGGCGGCGTCCCTTTCCTCGCAGATCGAAGAGCATCAGTCGGAGAGGCTCTTATCAACATGGTCGATTATCTGCTGCACAGTTGAATCGGTCTCCTCGTGTTCTTGCGCCGTGCCACCGCTGTCCTCAGCGTCCGAAGCTTCCGCGGCGCGCTTTCGCGCCTCGGATCGTGCGGCGAACGCTGCAAGCAGGATACTCGCCTCGAACAGCACATACAGCGGTACCGTCTCGAGCAGCAGCGTAATCGCGTCTCCGGGCAGCAGCGCCGCGATCGCCGCGCACGCGACGATCGCATACCTGCGGTTCTTTCGCAGCTGCTTCGGGGTCACGAGACCGACACGTGTGGCGGCGAGGATCACGACCGGAACCTGGAACACGAGGCCCATCGCGAGCAGGATCGTGGCGGCGAACGTATAGAACTGGCTCGCCTGCACGAGGATGTTGAACTGTTCGGAATTGAAGTTCACGAAGAAGCGCACCGCCGCGGGCAGCACGACGAAATAGCCGAAGCAGACGCCGATCACGAACAGGAACGGGACCGCGATCAGCAGGGGTCTCGCCACGCGCCGCTCCTCGGGCTTCAGCGCCGGCACGATGAACCCGTAGAGCTCGTACAGGATCACCGGCAGCGCCAGCACGAACGCGAAGTACAGCGACACGGTGATCGTGGTCGTGAACGGCTCCCCCACGCCCAGCGTCACGGGCTTGTCGCCCGGCGGGGTGCGCGGGATCTTGGCGGTGTCCTTCTTCAGCGCCGCCAGCGGGGCGATCAGCTGGGCACGGGTGCTCGCGGGGAGCTTGCTGCTCGGGGAGGCCAGGATCAGCAGCGCAGCCCGCGTGTCGTCGGCGACTTTCAGCACGGCCTGCTGCGCGACCACCGCCTGCCCGACCGTGCCCTGGCCCTTTTCGACCTGTTTCTGGGTCTGGGTCGTGAGCGGTTTGTTGATGATCTTCAGCAGCGCGTTGTTCTGCCACAGGCAGATCCCGAACGCGACCGCGAGCACCGCGCCGCTGATCATCAGGCGGGTGCGGAGCTCGTCGAGGTGGTCGACGAGGCTCAGCTTCTCCTCGTGCGCTACCGGGCGGATGGCGGGTGCCATGGCGCGGTCAACCTACCACCGCCCGCCCCGCCGCCACCCGGCCCGATCCCACGCGCGGGCGCGCACGCGACGGTTCGACGGTTCCCCTGCACAACTTCCTTGGGGCTGTCCGGTTATGCACCCCGACGGCGATCGCCCGCTGAGGGGACCCCGTCGAAGAGAAAGCTAAAGCCCTCAGCTTCCCGCGTCGATGAAACGGTGAGCCGCATGGACCAAGACAAGAACCCAGACACCAAACGCCCAGCCAAGACGACCCGCGTCGAGCAGGCCAACATCGTCTATGGCACACACCGCCGTCCCGCCGAGCCGGCCTGCGCGCCTGAGCAGCTGCACGTCTGCTTCCACTGCTCCGGCGAACTGGTCTACCCGCTCGACTGGTCCGAGGAGGGTGCCCGCCACTGGCGTGTCGTCCTTCGCTGCCCCGACTGCGAGTCTCGCCGCGAGGGCGTCTTCGATCAGAGCACCGTGGAGCGCCTCGATGACGAGCTTGACCGCGGCTCCGGCGCGCTGCTCGGCGACCTTCGCCGCATGACGCACGCCAACATGTCCGAGGAAATCGAATTCTTCGTCCGCGCGCTTGACGCGGACCTCATCACCCCGTCGGACTTCTAGGCGTCAGCGGTAGCGGTCCACGACCGCGTCCGCTACCAGTCCCAGCAGCTCCGAGCGCCCGTCCGGCAGCACCTCCGGCAGCGCCCGCTTGGCTTCTGCGACGATCTCGAGCGCTCGCTCGCGCGACTCCTGCAGGGCGCCGGTGGCGGTGATCCGCTCGCACAGCGCATGCGCCTGCCCCGGGCCCGTCAGGTCCCGGAGGTTGACGGCGGCCACCGCCTCATCGCGCTCCCGGGCGAGGATCAGGGGAAGCGTCACCGTTCCGTCGAGAAGATCGGTCCCGGGAGCCTTGCCCGTGCGCTCGGCCGGCCCGGAGACATCCAGAACGTCATCGAGGATCTGAAAGGCGAGGCCGATGCGGCGCGCGAAGGCGCCGAGCGCGTCGGCGAGTGACTCCTCCCGGGAGGCGAGCGCGCCCATGCGGCAGGCCGCCTCGAACAGCGAGGCGGTCTTCATCTCGCAGCGGAGCATGTATCTCTCGACCGCGACCGTGTCGGCATACGCGTCCTCGCGCTGGAGCAGCTCGCCCTCCGCCAGCGCGGAGCTGGCCCGCGAGAGGGCGCTGAGCTGGGCGACGTTCTCGTTGCGCGCCAGCTCGGCGAACGCACGGGAGAAGAGCAGGTCGCCCGTCGCGAGGGCGGCGTGGCGCCCCGCCACCGCCGAAACGGTCGGCTGGCCCCTGCGCAGACTGGCGCCGTCGATGATGTCGTCGTGCACGAGCGACGCGGAGTGGACGAGCTCGACCGCGACCCCCGCACGGACGAGGCCCTCGCGGCCCTGCCGGCCGTCGGGAGCCCCTCCCCCGGCCTGCGCGGCGAGCATCACGAGCAGGGGACGCAGGCGCTTGCCTCCGGCGCTGACGGTGGCGTTGGCGTGCTGCGCCAGGGGCACGCCCGCGGCGCGTGTCACGTGGTCCAGGTGGGCCTCGGTGCGCTGCATGTCCCGCTCGAGGGCTTCCCCTCCAAGGCGCAGGACGGCGTCGAGCCCGTCGACGGCGGGACTCCGCGCGTCGCCGTTGGCTGTGGCGGCCATCCCGCTCATGCCGGCTCCCCCGGGACCGTGCCGGCGTGGATCGCGACGATTCCGCCGGCCGTGATCAGGTAGCTGATCTGCGACAGGCCGGCGCGGGACATCTCGCCGGCCAGCTCGGCCGGCCCGGGAAAACGCTTCACGGAGTTCGGGAGATACGTGTAGGCGTCGGCTATGTCCTCCTGCGCACTGACGCCGCGCACGCGGCCGGCCAGGAGCGTCACGGCGCCCGCCGCGCGGCCGAGCGCCGGCACGAGCCGGTCGAACCACAGCCGGTAGAAGAGGGACAGCGGTGCGCGTGTGGGAGTCGTTATCTCCAGCACCACGACCCTGCCGCCTGGGCGCACGACCCTCGCCATCTCGGCCAGGCCGCGACCGAGGTCATCGAAGTTGCGTGCTCCGAACCCGACCGTTGCGGCATCGAAGCTCGCGGAGTCATACGGCAGGGACATCGCGTCCGCCCATTCGAAGCGTGGCCTGACCGCTCCCCCCTGAGGGGTTGCGGCCTTCGCGCGCGCCCGGTCGAGCATGCCCTCGGAGAAGTCGCTCCCGACGACCTCCCCGCCCGGTCCGACGCGGCGGGCGAGCTCGATCGCCAGGTCGCCGGTGCCCGTGGCGACGTCCAGGACGCGGCTGCCGGCGCCCACATGGGCGAGGTCCGCCGCGCGCGAGCGCCAGCGGTGGTGCAGGCCCGCCGTCATGGCGGTGTTCATCAGGTCATAGACGCCCGAGATGCGGTCGAACATCGCCCGCACCTGTCCAGCCTCGAGCTGCCCGGCGCCGGCTCCGTGACGAGCGGCCATGACCGGGCTACTTGAGCTGAGAGAGGAAGTTGACGATCGACGTGAACTTCTGCGGCGGCAGGTTCTTGAACGACGGCATCGGCGCCGTCGGGTTCACGAGCGTTCGGGCGATCGCCAGGCGCGGCAGGCGTGCGCCGATGTGCGTCAGGTTCGGTCCAGGTCCCGCGTTGCCGTTCTCGCCGATCTTGTGACACGCCAGGCAGCCCGACTGCGCCACGACTTTCTTGCCCGCTTCGTATTCGGCGAGCTGAGCGCCGCCGGCCTGGACGACGGCCGTCGGGGTCGTCATTTCGATCGCGGTCGGCGATCCGGCGCTGGCGCCCTCGTAGGTCAGGTAGCCCATGGCGAGGATGACCGCGATGCCGGTGATCGTCGCGATCGGCCGGCGCTCGGGGCGACGCTCCGGGCCGCGGTCGTAGAACGGCAGCAGGAACAGCAGGATCATGCAGATCGTGGGGACGCCGATCGTGGCCAGCGGCACCAGGCTCGGCGGCTTGACGACGCGAAGCACCTCGAACAGGAAGAAGAAGTACCACTCGGGACGCGGCACGTAGGTGGTCGTCGTCGGGTTCGCCTTCGAGCCGAGCTCGGCTCCGAGCACGAGCGACATCGTGATGATGACCGCCATCACGACGCAGGCCATGACCGCGTCCTTGCCCACCGCGTATGGGAAGAACGGCTTGCCTTTGGACTTCAGGATCGAGTACTCGCGGAGATACTTCTCCTTCTCGCGCTGATTCATCGGGGGCCTAGACCTCGCTCTCGCGGAGCTCGGGCTTCTGCTCGGCTTCGACCCATGGCGGCGCGGTCGTCCCGAGCTTGGCCACCAGGTAGAGGTGCGCGCCGATCAGGGCCGCGATCAGGCCCGGGACGAGCAGCATGTGGATCGCATAGAACCGGGACAGGGTGGTCGCTCCGAATTCGGACCCCCCTCGCAGGAAGTCGCTCAGGTAGGGACCGATCAGCGGGCCGGTGCCGTTGATGTTGACGCCCACGATCGTCGCCCAGTATGCGCGCTGATCGAACGGGAGCAGGTAGCCCGTGAAGGACATCGTCATCGTCAGGATCAGCAGCACGACGCCGATGACCCAGTTCAGCTCGCGCGGATACTTATAGGCGCCGAAGAAGAACGTTCGGCCCATGTGCAGGAAGATCAGGATGACCATCACGCTCGAGCCCCACTTGTGCATCCCGCGCACGAACTGCCCGAGGAAGACGTCGTTGGTCACGTATCGGATGGATTCGTAGGCGCCGCCGGAGGGGTCCGGGCGGTAGTACATCGCCAGGAACACGCCGGTGACCGCCTGCGAGAGGAACGCGAACATCGTGGCCGAGCCGAGCGTGTAGAACCAGTTGGTGCCCTTGGGCACCTTGCGGAACATCAGCCACCGTGCGCCCCCGCTCAGCGAGGTCCGCTCGTCGACCCAGTCCACAACCGTGATGCCGGCCTCCTTGGCGCCGTGGACGACGCCTTTCTCGGGCGCGCTCTCACCGGGCCGCGGCGGAGGCGGCTTCAGGGCGGGAGGCACGGGGGGCGCGGGTAGCTTGGGCATCTGTCTCTACTACGACTGCTGGTACTTGAGTTCTTCGCTTCGCGACAATTTCTGTGCGCCGGGCCTGGACGGGTACAGATACTGGCCGATGCCGTCGAGCGGCTCGCCGGGGTCGCGCGGGGAGAAGCGGCGCAGCTCGCTGTTGACCGAGAAGCGGGGACCGAGCTGGACGTTTTCGCCGACGACCCGCGTGTAGAAGCGGTCGAGCGGGCGAACCGGGGGGCCGCCGACGCGCCTGCCGAGCAGGTCGTAGACGCCGCCGTGGCATGGGCAGATGAAGCGCTCGGCCGCGTCGACCCAGCGGACCGGGCAGCCGAGGTGCGCACACCGGTTGGAGATCGCGATGTACGGGGAGCCCTGGTCGTACGGGTCCGTGTCGATGGCCGGGTTGAACTTGCGCACGTACACGGTCGTCTTGCCGGCCTCGCCGATGTTGGGGGTCAGCGTGAGGACGACGGGGATGTAGTTGTTGTCGACGAACATCGACTCCGTCCCCACCGTTTCCCAGCGGTGAGGCGTGCTTTTGAAGATCGGTCCGATCGCGAATCCGAGGGCGGGAAGCAGGAACGAGGCGGCCGCGATCACGCCTGCGCCCTGGCCGCCGACGGTCACCAGGCGCCGGCGCGTGATCGTCTCGCCCTCGAACGCGCCGGGCATGTGCCGGTCCAGCGTGTACTTGGACTTGTGCTTATCGTGCTTGTCGGACACCGGTGGAAACAATATCGAGGCGCGAATCAGTGCGCCGTCGCCATGGCCCGCGCGCTTGTGCGCATAGCCTCGATCGCCTCCGGCGAGCCCGCGAGCACAAGCTCCTTCGCACGAGCGTGGGCCTCGCTGGGGCCCCATCCCACGGCCCGCGCGCCGGCCTCCCACACCTCGGCGGCGAGCTCGGGGTCGCCGGCTCCCTGCGCGAGCGCGCTGAGCGAGATCGTGTCGGCGAGCTCGGCCACGGCGAAGGTGTCGCCTATGTCGATCAGCCTTGCGAGACCCAGCGCGTACAGCCGGTCACCCGCGAGCAGCCCCAGATCAGCGTCCTGGGAGCTCAGCAGGCGCGGCTCTCCGAAGTGCACCAGGTACCCCTCGTAGATCGCCTCGATCAGGAGCTCGTACTCATCACGCCTGGCGGCGGCGCGAGGGCCCCCGGCGGCGATGATCGCCGGCGAGTCCTCCACCGGCGCTCCCGGGCCGAGAAGGCCTGCGATCAGACCTCCTTCCTCCCTCAGGAGCTCGGCGAGCCGCTCGAGTCCTCCTGCGCCGTTGCCCTGCCCGGCTGCGCTCACGCGCCGCGCTCCGGCTCGGGCAGGCACGCGAACGCGGCGGCCGCGACGGCGATCGTCCGATCCAGCTGCTCCGGCTCATGGACGAGGGACGGGAACCATGCCTCGAACTGCGACGGGGGCGGGTAGACCCCGCGCGAGAGCAGCTCCCTGCACCACAGCGCATGGGCCTGCTGGTCGCAGGCGAGGGCGTCGTTGAAGTCCAGGGGCGCGCGGTCGCTGAAGAAGACGGTGACGAGCCCGGGCACGCTCACGACCTGGACGGGGTAGCCGCCGGCGGCCTCGCGCAGCCCGTCTGCCAGGCGCTCTGTTATGGCCCCGAGGCGAAGGTAGGCGGGTTCGTCCAGAAGCTCGAGCGACGCCAGCCCGGCGGCGACGGCGAGCGGGTTGCCCGACAACGTCCCCGCCTCGTACACGTCTCCGGACGGGGCGAGCATGCGCATGAGATCGGCGCGGCCGCCGAGCGCGGCGGCGGGCAGCCCGCCTCCGATGATCTTTCCCATCACCGTCAGGTCAGCGCGGACCCCAGTCAGCTCCTGGGCGCCGCCGCGCGCCACCCGCAGCCCGCTGATCACCTCGTCGAGGATCAGCAGCGCGCCGCACTCATCCGCCCGGTCGCGCACGAACTCCAGGAAGCCCTCGATCGGTGGCACGAGCCCCATGTTGGCCGGCAGCGGCTCGGCGATGATGGCCGCCAGATCGTTCGCCTCGCATGCGGCGGTCAGGGCCTCCGGGTCGTTCCAGGGGACGACGACCGTCCCCGCGGCGGAGCTCGCGGGCACACCGGGGCTGGCCGGCAGGCCCTGCGTGGCCAGACCCGATCCCGCCTGCACGAGCATGTCGTCGAAGTGGCCGTGGTAGGCGCCGGCGAACTTCAGCACGCGCTCGCGGCCCGTCGCGGCGCGGGCGAGACGGACGGCCGTCATCGACGCCTCGGTCCCGGAGGAGGTCATGCGGAGCATCTCCACGGCCTCCATGCGGCGGGAGATCTCGATGGCGAGCTCCACCTCGCCGGCGGTGGGGGCCCCGTAGGTCGTTCCCCTCGAGGCGGCGGCCGCGATCGCCTCGAGCACATGAGGGTGGGCGTGGCCGTGGATCAGCGGGCCCCAGGAGCAGACGTAGTCGACGAACCGGTTGCCGTCGACGTCGATGAGTTCTGCGCCCTCGCCGCGCGCGATGAAGATCGGCTCGCGCCCGATCGAGCGCATGGCGCGCACGGGCGAGTTGACCCCGCCCGGCATCACCTCGAGCGCGCGCCGGTACAGCTCCGCCGATCGGGTGTCGGTCAGCGACGCGCTCATACCGCTGACCTCATGTCTGCTGCTCCAGCCATCGGGCCGCGTCCTTTGCGTGGTAGGAGATGATCGTGTCGGCTCCCGCCCGGCGCAGGGAGGTGAGTATCTCGAGCACCGCCGCGCGCTCGTCGATGCTGCCGGCGGCCGCGGCGGCCTTGACCATCGCATACTCGCCGCTGACGTTGTACGCCGCGACCGGCAGGCCAGTGGCCTCTGCGACCGCCCTGATCAGATCGCCGTAGGCGAGCGCCGGCTTGACCATCACCATGTCGGCGCCCTCCTGGACGTCGAGCATCGCCTCGCGAACGGCCTCGCGGCCGTTCGCCGGGTCCATCTGGTAGCCGCGCCTGTCCCCGAAGGCGGGTGTCGACCCGGCCGCGTCGCGGAACGGGCCGTAGAACGCCGAGGCGAACTTCGCGGAGTAGGCGAGGATCGGGGTGTCCGCGAAGCCCTCCTCGTCCAGGGCCTCGCGTATCGCGCCCACGCGGCCATCCATCATGTCCGACGGCGCGACGAGGTCCGCGCCGGCCCTCGCGTGGCTCACTGCGGTGCGCGCTATCAACTCGACGGTGGCGTCGTTGTCGACCACACCGTCCTCGCGCAGGACGCCGCAGTGCCCATGGTCGGTGTACTCGCAAAGACAGACATCGGTGGCGACGATGAGCTCCGGGGCGGCGCTCCTGATCGCGCCGGCGGCGAGCTGGACGGCGCCGCCGCGATCCCACGCGCCCGAGCCCTGCTCATCCTTCTCGGCGGGTATGCCGAACAGGAGCACGCCCGCCACGCCGAGGCTCTGCGCCTCGACCGCCTCGGCCACGGCGTCCTCCAGCGAAAGGCGCTTCACGCCAGGCATCGTCTCCACCGGCTCGCTCGCGTCCTGCTCGGTCACGAAAAGCGGCAGGATCAGCCGGTCGGCGCTCAGATCCGTCTCGCGGATGAGGCCGCGCAGGCTCCTCGTCGCCCGCAGCCTGCGCATGCGCGTCTGTGGAAAGGCCATTTCGCCCCTCAGGTTAGACCGTCGCGGCGGTCACTCGACGCGGCGAAGGCCCACGCGGGCGAGCACCCCGAACAGGATCGTCAGGCCCGCCAGGTGCAGGAGCGAGCCCGCCAGCGGCGGGGAGGCGGAGTTCACGGCAGCATCCAGAGCCTGCAGACAGGCCTTGAACGGGAACACGAATGAGATCGCGTTGATCACCGCCAGGAAGGCGCCTGAGACGGCGCCCGCAGGCACCAGCGCGAGCAGCGCGAGCGGAAGTGAGAGCAGGAACGCGAGCAGGGTGGCGGCGCGGACCTCGCGAGCCAGGGCGCCGATCGCGACGCCGAGGGCGCCGAACGCCGCCGAACCGAAGGCGAGGGCGATCAGCCACAGGCCGACCCGGCTCCAGTCGAGTGTGACGAACGCCCCCACGCCTGCGAGCATCGCGAACGCGAGCACGAACGAGCAGGCCGCCGCCAGCAGCGCCTTCTCGGCGAGCAGCTTCTCGCGCGAGATCAGGCCGCGGAGAAGGCGTGCGAGCGTGTTCTCTTCGCGCTCGAGAGCCAGGCCGCCCGCGGCCTGCAGCACGCATACGAACATCAGCGAGATGCTCACGGCCACCACGACCGCAAAGGTGTCCAGGGGTGTTCGCCGCCCGTGCACCAGGTGTGAGTCGACCTGTATCGGCTGTCCGATCGTCGACAGCACGGTCCTCGAGGCGGAGAGGTTCTCGGCCGCAAACGTGGCGAAGGTGTTGATGCGTTCCAGCTGCGTTCGCTCGGCGCCGTGCGGCAGGCGGGCGATGACACCCTGCAGGGCAGACGGGATTTCGCGCAGGCCGATCAGGTTCGAGGGCGCGCCGAGGCTGCCGAGGTTCCCGCCTGTTATCAGCGAGTCGATCGCTGACGCGGCGGCCTGCTGGATCTGCTGGGAGAAGCCGAGGTTCGCCTGCGCGAGAGCCGATTCGAGCGTCGACTGCACGAGCGACTGCTCGAGGGCGTCGCCGTTGTAGAGCACTTCCAGAGTCCCCGGGCTCGCGTCGGAGGAGATGCGGGCCGCGATGTCGGAGGGGATCACGACCGCCGCCAGAACCTGGCCGGATTTGATCTGCGCCACCGCCTGTTCGCGGGAGGCGGCCGGAACGGCATCGACGCGGCTGAAGACCTGTTTGGCGTATTCGCTGACGCTCACGTGCCTGTTGCCCACGCGAATCGTCTCCCCTGCGGGCGTTTCGTCGACGATCGCGACCCTGGGCTTGGCGGGGCTCCTTGAGATCGCGAACCCGATCAGCAGGGCGATCGCGATGGGATAGATGACGAGCAGGCCCAGCAGCAGCCGCGACCGGCGCAGGATCAGCACGTCCTTGCCCAGGAGCCACCTCATCGCGGCTGCCCTTCGGGCGAGGCCCCTTCGGCGCGCAGGAAAGCGATCACGGCTAGCTCGAGGTCTCCCTCGGGAGCGGACACGGGAAGGGTCTCGGGCGGGCCGTCGAACAGGAGCCGGCCATCCGCGAGGATCAGCATCCGGTCGGCGTGGCGCGTCACCTCCCCGACGTTGTGTGTGGAGAACAGGACGCTCGTGCCTTCCGCGGCCAGGCCCGCGATGAACTCCCACAGGCGGCCTCGCTGGCCCGGGTCGAGCGCCGCCGAGGGCTCGTCGAGCGCGAGGAGCGGGGGCCGCGCGATCAGTGCGAGGGCGACGTTCACCCGCTGGCGATTGCCTCCGGACAGGCGGCCGACGCGCTCATGCTCGCGTTCGCGCAGACCCGTTTGATCGAGCATCCGCTCAACGGCCGCGCCGGGGTCGGGAAGGCGCTCGAGCTTGGCGAACAGCTCGAGGTTCTCGCGCACCGAGAGCTTTGAGTACAGCGCGGCCTGCTGCGGCGCGAAGCCGACCTCGCCGGGCCCGGTGCTCACCGAGCCCGAGCTCGGCTCCTGGATGCCGGCGATGATCGAGAGCAGAGTCGTCTTTCCCGCCCCGTTGGGGCCGACGATCGCGATGACCTCGCCGCTCGCCGTCTCGAAGCTGACATCCGCCAGGGCCCTGAGCTCGCCGTACTGCTTGCTCAGGTCCTGCACGCGCAGGACCGCGCTCACAGCATGCCGTCGGGCCGGTTGTCCCAGGATTCCAGGACTACGTGCCGGCCGAGGTAGACCGTTGTCTCGCGCAGGATCGAGAGGATCGGCAGCGCGATCAGCGCTCCGAGCAGTCCCTGCACCTGAAGTCCGAGCAGGAGGGCGAAGATGACGAGCAGGGGGTTGATGCGCAGGGTGTGGCCGAAGATCTGCGGAGCGACGAAGTGCCCCTCGAGCTGCTGCAGCCCGACGAACAGGAGCGTCACCCACACCGCCGAGATCGGGTTCGTGAACAGCGCCACGAGCACCGCCGGCAGGGCGCCGATGAACGGGCCGAGATACGGCACCAGCTCCATCACCCCGAAGAAGACCCCGAACACGACGGCGTACTTCTCCCCTGGCGGGAAGATCCCCAGGACGCCGAAGATGTAGAGGGCCACGCCTGCCGTCGCCCCCATGACCAGGCTGAACAGGACCTGTCCTCCGACGTAGCGCGCGACGGCGTTCTGAACGAGCGTGGGGTAGTCATCCTCGGGCGTGCCGTCGCCGGCGGGCATGTACCTCCGGACCAGGCGCCCGATCCGCGGCCCGTAGACGAGCATGTAGATCGACAGGACGAACACCAGCAGCACGTCGAAGCCGCCCGTGACGACTTCCGTCAGCAGGCCGCCGCCGAAGGAGACGATCGAGCTCGAGCCCTTGACCACCTTGTCGCCGAGCGTCTGCAGGGCAGTCTCGCCCTGTTTGATGAACGTGACGTGCACGCCGTGGTTGTTCAGCGTCGTCTGCAGTTCGGCCAGCGTTGAGTTGGACTGGCGCACCAGGTGCGGCACGTTCCCGCTGAAGGCGGCGACCTGGTTTGAGATCGGGTTTGCGAGCAGGAAGCCGATGCCGACCAGCGCAAGGAAGAACGCGAGGTATACGCTCAGCACCGCAAGTCCCCGCGGCAGGCGCAGGCGGGTGACCAGGGCAACGGCGGGATTGAGGATCAGCGCGATGATCGCGGCGACCACGAAGATCATGAGCACTTTCCCCGCGGCTTTCGCGACCACGTACAGCGCGAGCAGGCAGATTGGAAGCAGGACCAGCTGGATCCAGCGGGGGACGACCACCCTGGGCGGCGCCTGCGGCGCGAGCGCAGGCGCGGCATCCCCGGGCCCGTCCGGACCCGGAGCGGAGGCCTGCAGGGGCTTCTCCGAGACGCCTGTCACTTGCCGCCCGCCATGGGGAGAGTATGTCTGAGCCTGAGGCGTCGCCCGGCGCGGCGCGCATCCTTTTCGTCGGCGACGTCGTCGGCGGCATCGGCCGCCGCACGCTGCTCGAGTGCCTCCCGCTCCTCGTCGAGCGCCTGCAGCCCACGTTCATCGTCGTGAACGGCGAGAACTCCGCCGGCGGCCTCGGCATCACGCCGAAGATCGCCGACCAGATGTTCGCCGCAGGCGTTGACGTGATCACGCTGGGCAACCATGCCTACCATCACCGTGAGATCTACCCCTATCTCGAAAACCATGATCGGATCATCAGGCCCGCGAACTACCTTCGCAGCCAGCCGGGCCGCGGCACCTGCATGGTCGAGAAGGACGGCATCAAGCTCGGCGTGGTCAACCTGAGCGGCAATCTGTACGTGCGGGCCGGGCGCTCGGCCTTCACGGAGATCGAGGTGGCGCTCGGGGAACTCTCCGGGGCGGACCAGATACTGGTGGACATGCACGCGGAGGCGACCTCCGAGAAGGTCGCCCTCGGCTGGCATCTGGACGGACGCGTGACAGCGGTGGTCGGGACGCACACGCATGTCCCGACAGCGGACGCGCGCGTGCTGCCGGCGGGGACCGCCTACATCACCGACGTCGGCATGACCGGCCCCCGGGGCGGCGTCATAGGCGTGGACCGCGCGATGGCGATCGAGTCGCTGCTCACGCAGATGCCGGTGCGCTTTCAGACCTCCACCGAGGATCCGTGGCTGATGGGGGTGCTGATCAGCTGCTCGCGACCGCTGCGGGCAGACTCGATAGAGCAGGTGATGATGCCTCGTCCGCCAGGGCAGGACGGGCAGGGTCGCTGAAGCGCCCGAGCAGAGCGATCATCACGAGCGGGAAGAACCACGTGATGTAGAGGTAGAACCAGTATTCGAGGCTCAGCTGCTCGGCGATCAGGATCGCCGCGCAGGCGGCGGCGAGGCCGACGATGTCGCCTCGGCGCGGGATGAAGGCCAGCAGCAGCGCCAGCGCAACCGCCGCGGCCTCCGCGACCTGCTGCAGGCCGTGCCACCCGTACAGGCCCCAGAGCGAGAACGGCGACCCGCGCTCGGACTGGTAGACGAGGGTGCGCTGATAGATGGTGTCCAGAGAGGAGTGGGCGAGCGCCGGGATCGACGCCAGCGCGAACGCGACGGCGAACCCCGCAACGAAGATCGCGAGCGCCATCGGCCTGCGCCTGCGTGGCATCTCGCGCAGGCCGTGCGTGGCCATCACCGGCGCGAGCGCGAGCGGGGCGAGCTTTGAGAGCCCGGCAAGCGCCGAGAGAACCCCGCGGGCGCCGGTCGCGATGCGTGTGCGGTAGGTCGCCGCCAGCACCGCGGCCAGCACGAGCACCGCCGGCAGCGCGTCGTTGGAGTCGCTCTCCAGGGTGTAGAGCGTGAAGGGGTAGGCAGCCCACGCGTACGCCAGCGCCACGCCGAGAGTCGGCCCCCGCATCCGGCGTCCGATCAGGAACAGCAGCGCAGCCGCGAGCAGGTCGAAGAACACGGCGGCAGCGTGAGCGGCGGGCAGATCGTCCCAGGTGCCGCTCCAGCCGAACAGTTCATCGAAGGGGACGTATGCCTCGTAGTTGAACGGGCCGTACGTGTCGCCGTGTTCGTTGTCCGAGGGCCAGGAGCCGTACAGCTTCCCCCCGTCGGCCACCCTCTTGGCGCCGATGACGCCCGCGTAGCCGACATCGATGACGTTGCCGTCGGTGACGTTCAGCGCGACCCTGAAGGAGAGCAGGAAGACGAGCCCGACGGCGAGCCATGGCATCGGGATCAGCAACCGCAGCGTGGGAGGCGGGGCTCCCTCGCGCCGGCGTCGCAGCAGCGCGAGCATGCGGGCGAGCAGATACAGCATCGGCGGATAGGAGAGCGGCACCGACGCGTAGATGTGGGCATGGTCGAAGAACGCCAGCGACACCGAGAAGGAGAGCAGCACCAGAAGGTCGAGGTTCAGCATCGACAGCGGCCGGCGCAGGTTCGCGAACGGCAGCAGGAAGAGCACGCACAGCGGGAGCCACACATACAGGGCGCCCACGTGGCGGCCGAACGCGCCCTTGTAGCCGCGGGCCATGGTCCAGGCGACCTGAAAACCGGTCCACTGTTCGAGCACCGACCCCGTGCGGTCTTCGATGATGACCTGGCCGATCTCCTTTTTGGAGCGCGAGAAGTAGCTGACCTGCCATCGCGTGGGGCCTTTCAGATACGCGCCCCCGTAGGAGCCCGGGTTTTCGCGCCGGACGGCCTTCATCTTCGCCAGCGCGCCCGCGATGGCGAGAACCTGGTTCGCTGAGAGCCTTCTGCCTTTCGGCGGCACGTCCGACGGCGGCACCGGGATCGGGCTTTCCGACTGCGTGACCGTGGAGCGGGTGCCTGCCTCCGGTCCCAGCGCGCTGGTGTGAGCGCCCGCCGCCCTCGTCGCCGATCCGCCCTGGACGGTCGCCGCGGCGGCCGAGGCCGGCAGGCACAGGAGCAGGCACGCGATGATGGCCGCTGGGGCGCGCATCAGGCGAGGGTAACGCTCCCGCCTTCGCGCCCGGGCGCCGCCGGGCACCGCGCCCCCTATCGCCTCACGCGACGTCCCGGCCGAGCCCGAAGTGGCCTCTGACGATGGACGCGACGTCGCGGATGGCCCACTGCTCCGGCGCTGGGTCCGGGACCTGCACCCCGCTCAGCACGAGCGCGCCAAGCGAATCGGAGGCGTGCAGCGAGCCGTGGCTCCCGCCGCCGACATGGGCCTGGCGTCCCCAGTCGATGAACTCGTATCCCGGCGCCGCCGACAACAGGACCTCCCCTGAGTTCTCACACGTCAGGGCCGACCACACGCGCGCCAGCGCGTCCGGGTAGTCAGGCGTGAGGAGCGTCCCGTCGCGCACCTCCCCACCGATGCTCTGCAGCGACCCCTCGACGCTCCACCGCTGCCCGCGGGGATCACGGACCTCACCGCCCGGCGCGAAGCGCAGCTCACCGCTGCGGCGGCCGGCTATCACCGCTTCGCGGGGATTGTCATGGGCGTCGCGCTCGAGCCATATCACGAGGTCGATCCCTTCGATCGCCAGCGAGCGGCCCGCGACCGATGCCCGCATCGCGTCGCGCTCGGACTCGTTCAGGGCGTAGACCATCGCGGCGCGCTGGGACGGGCACACGGCGATCCGGGGCTCCTCGCTGCGGGGCCCCTCCGACGAGCGCACCGGGCCGAGGACGCCGAGCGGCGCGAGCTCATCCTGGAGCGCGATCGATGCCATCACCGGCGCCTGCGAGTGGTCGGCCATCGCGATGAACGCATGCTCGGCGAGGAACTGCTCGACGCCTCCGGCGGCGTTCATGACGCGGGCCAGCTGCAGGTCCGCCTGGGCGAGGGACTGCAGCTGCGCCTCCGGCCCCTTCTTGTGCGAGAGCCAGTCGTTGTCCGGGAGCGAGAGCAGCAGGAAGTCGAAGAGGTCGTTCTCCACGAGGTAGGCCGACACGCAACCCGAATGCCTGTCGCGGACACCCGGCATGCCGAGCCCCGAGCGGCAGCCGGTTTTGCGCGACGCGAACAGGTCGGCGTAGAAGAGCTCGCGGGGGCCCATCACCGGGTGGCGCATGATCGTCGCCGCGACACGTGAGAGCGTCGTGTCGCGCTGGGGCTCATGCAGGTAGCGGCCGCGGTACATCAGGTAGGTCGTTCCCGCGGTTCGCACGTCGGCGTCGTCGAGCGACTCGAACACGGTGGGCGTGTCGGCCGAGAGATGCGCGCGATTCATGTTGTAGACCGTGTCCGTCAGCTGCCTGGTGATCCCGAAGCGCTGCGCCGAGCGGAAGCTCGAGCCGTATTCGACGTAGCGGTTCTCCGAGCGGTCGAACCAGTTCATCGCCGGTATGTGGTGCTCGTCCTGGCCGACGCCGGTCACGATCGACGCGGCGCACACCGGTGTGACGGAGGGAAAGGCCGCTACGCAGTCGGGCACGTAGAGGCCTCCCTGCATGAGCCTCTCGAGTACGGGGGCGGTCCCGGCCGCGACCGCGCGCTCGAGCATCTCCGGCGCCATCGCGTCGATCACGCAGAGGACGAGCTTGGGCGGCTGCGAGCTCACGCGGCGCCCCTCAACGGCGAAGGATCCTGAGACCGGCGAACTTCTCCGCCGAGCGCGCACGGGCTCCGATCACGAGCCACAGCAGCAGCCCGACCGCCACATATCCCAGCGGGTAGATGAGACAGGCGAGGGCCGCCATCACGAGCGCGGCGGCGTCCAGGTAGATCGTCAGAGCTTCACGGGCCGCGCGATCGGGAAGGCGCAGGCGCGCCCGCGAGATGATGGGGCCGACCCCGCGCTGCGCCAGGCCGGCGGCGAGAAGGCCGCCGATCAGGCCCGGCCACCACGCGTCGTGATGGGCCGCGAGCGTGCCGGCGAACAGGACTGCGCCCGCGCCGAGGCCGATGCCCGCGAGCGCCGCGGCGAACGGCTCCGGGCGTGTCCGCTCAGACGTCTGGTCGATCGTGGGCGTGAGGTGCATGAGCAGCTGCAGGGCGTAGGAGAGGACGAGCGCAAGCGCCACGACGAGCAGCCACCAGCCTTCCTGCAGGAAGACGTACGGTTCGCCGGAGAAGCTGATCCCGAGTGCGCTCGAGGACGCCAGTGCGCCGGCGAGCAGCAGGGGCAGGAACGGCCGCAGGCCGCAGGCCGCCGCGAGTCCGACGCCAAGCCCTATGTAGAAGAAGATGCCGTGCATTCAGCTGGCCGCATTGGGTGCTGTACCGTGCGGGTGCGGGGCCAGCACGATAGACGACCGGTGCCGGCGCACGGGCTTCGCCCGGCGAGGTTCCGCGAGCGCGGCGGCGAATACAGGGCAGAGGAATATGGCGAGATCAACCAGCTCAGGCGGAGACGGGCGCAGAACCCGGGCGGCGGCCCACGAGCTCGCCCGCTATGAGGCCCTGTTCGCATCCCGCACGCGCGGGATGAAGAGCTCGGCGATGCGGGAGATGATGGCGCTGACCCAGCGCACCGACGTGATCTCACTCGCGGGCGGCCTGCCGGACACCAGCACGTTCCCGCCGGAGCTGTACGCGAGCCTCATGGCTAAGGTCGCTGCCGACTCGACCGCTCGCGCGCTCCAGTACGGACCCACCGAGGGCATGGCGGCCACGGCCGAGTGCATCGTCGAGGTGATGGCCGCCGAGGGAACGCTCGTCGACCCCTCGGAGGTCATTGTGACCACCGGCGGTCAGCAGGTAATCGACCTGGTGTGCAAGACGCTGATCGACCCGGGCGACGTGATCGTCGCCGAGGCGCCCACATACCCGGGGGCCGTCCCCACGTTCAGCGCCTACCAGGCGGACGTCGAGCAGATCGAGATGGACGCGGACGGCATGCCGATCGACGCGCTCGAGAGCACGCTCGACCGGCTCGCGGCCGAGGGCCGGCGGCCGAAGTTCATCTACACGATCCCCAACTTCCAGAACCCGGGCGGCGTCACGATGTCGCTACCGCGGCGCCGGCGGCTGATCGAGGTCGCGCGCGAGCGCGAGCTGCTGGTGCTGGAGGACAACCCCTACGGCCTGCTCCGCTACGAGGGCGAGCAGCTGCCCACGCTCTACTCGCTCGACGCCCAGGCGGTCGGCCGGGGCGGCTCGTCGGACCTGGTCATCTACCTCGGCACGTTCTCCAAGATCCTCTCTCCCGGCCTGCGGCTCGGGTGGGCGGTCGCGCCGAGGCCGGTGCTCGAGAAGCTGAACCTCGGCAAACAGGGCTCGGACCTCTGCTCCTCGTCGGTGACGCAGACGTTCGTGGCCGCCTACTTCAACGAGCGCGCTGCCGACGGCGGCGCCGCGTGGATCGAGTACATCCAGAAGCTCCGTGTCCTGTACGGGCGCAGGCGCGAGACGATGCTCGAATCGCTGCAGGAGCACTTCGGCGAGGGAGCCCGGTGGACGCGACCCCAGGGGGGCCTGTTCATCTGGGCGACGCTCGACGAGCGAATCGACACCACCGACCTGCTCGCGCTCGCCCGCAAAGGGGGCGTCGCCTTCGTGCCCGGCCGCGCCGCCTACATGGACGGGCGCAGCGGCGCCTCCTCGATGCGGCTGAACTTCGCGGGAGTGCCCGAGCAGGACATCCGCGAGGGCGTGCGCCGGATCGGGAAGGCTGTGCGCGAGCAGCTCGGGCTGCTCGGCTCGCTCACGCCCGCCGGGCGCTCCGGGGGCAGGGCTCCCGAGGTGCCGGCGAAGGACACGGGCGAGCAGCTCGCCGACGTCGTCGCGCTGCCGCTCCGCGAGCCGGCGGCCGATGAGCGCCGGCTGCGGGACCGATGAGTCCAGGCCGGGTCGCGGTCCTGAAGGGAGGCCGCTCGCTGGAGCGCGCCGTCTCGCTGCGCTCCGGCGCCCAGGTCCAGGACGCCCTCGCCCGGCTCGGCCATGAGGTCCTGCCGGTCGACGCGGGTCCCGAGATGGTCACCGACCTGCTCTCAGGCGGCGCAGAGATGGCCTTCATCGCCCTGCACGGGCGCGACGGCGAGGACGGCACCGTGCAGAGCCTGCTCGAGGCGATCGGGATGCCGTACACGGGCTCCGGGCCCGCCGCCTGCGCCCGCTGCACCGACAAGGCCCTCGCCAAGCGGCTGATGCGGGAGGCGGGGATCCCCACGCCCGCCTTTCACACGCTCAAGGAGACATCGATCAGGGAGCTCGGGGCGGCCGCCGCGCTCGGCCGCATCGAAGAGGACCTCTCCTTCCCGCTCGTGGTCAAGCCGGCCAAAGGCGGCTCCGCCTTCGGGGTGAAGTTCGCGCGCACCGCGGAGGAGCTGCCGAGCGCCCTGGTGGGCGCCTTCTCCTACGACAGCACGATCGTGCTCGAGCGCTACATCAGGGGCAGGGACCTGGCCGTGTCGGTCCTCGACGACGGCGACCCCGGCTCGGCCACCGCCCTGCCCGTGGTCGAGGCCGTCCCCCGCGAGGAGGAGTTCTACGACTACGAGTCGCGCTACGAGATCGGGATGACCACCTTCGTGTGCCCGGCCGAGCTGACCCCGGAGACCACCTCGCGCGCGCAGGAGATCGCTCTAGCCGTGTATGAGCTGCTCGGCTGCCACGGGGTGGCGCGGGTGGACCTGATGCTCGACTCCGCCAGCGGAGAGCTGTGGGTGCTCGAGACCAACGTCGTGCCCGGCATGACCGAGACGAGCCTTCTGCCCCAGGCGGCGGACGCGGCGGGAATCGGCTTCGACGAATTGGTGGAGCGCATCCTCGCGGGTGCGCTCACACGCTAGGAGTCGCCTGCGGCGAAGTCCTCCGGGGAGACCTGGTCGAGGAACTCCTTGAACTTCTCCACGACGTCCTCGGACTCCTCGACGTCGTGCTCGAACTCGATCGCGGACTCCGAGATGACCTCCTCGGCGGCGAAGATCGGCGCCCCGGAGCGGACCGCCAGCGCGATCGCGTCGCTCGGGCGCGAGTCGATCTCGATCTGCCTGCCGCCGACGCTGAGCGTGATCGAGGCGAAGAAGGTGTTCTCCCGCAGCTCGGTCACCGCGACCTGCGTGCACTTGACGTCGAGCTCCCCGAGGATGTCGCACATCAGGTCGTGGGTCATCGGTCGCGGTGTTCCCGCGCCCTGCAGCTTCATCAGAATCGAGGCGGCCTCAGGGTGCCCGATCCATATCGGCAGGAACTTGTTGCCGTCGACGGTCTTCAGGAGCACGATCGGCTGCTTGCCCACCATGTCGAAGCTGACGCCGTAGATCACCATCTCCTGCACAAAGAGCCTCCGGGTGGGGGGAATTCAGAGTATAGGTTCGCACCGGGCCGTCCGCCGTATCCGGGCCGCCTCGGCGGCTCTCCGGACGACGGGTCGCTCAAGCCCGCGACCGAAAGCTCCAGAGCTTGTTGCCTAGGAAGTTGAGCGGCATCGAAAGACCCACGGCCACCGCCTGGGCCGGCACCTTCGCCAGGCCTGCGCCCTCGACGAGGAATGTCAGCATCAGCAGGCTGAATGCCTCGGCGATGAGGCTCACGACGAGAAAGCGGACCGCCTGGGCGTGCGCGCGTTCGCCGGACGCGTCAAAGGTCCAGTGGCGGTTGAGGATGAAGTTGTTGCAGACGGCGACGAGCCAGGCCGCAACCGAGGCCACGCGGTAGTCCATGCCGACCGGGTGCACGCACAGCGTGTAGACGACGAGGTTGACGATGAAGCCGACGCCGCCGACGAGGCCGAACCGGACAAGCTGGAGCCAGTTCGCGGGCCTGCGCATGCCGTGGAGCAGGCGTATGTGCGGCCGCGAAGGTACGGCCGTCGCATCTTGAGGCATCTCGCAAGGGTAGCGGCAGTGACAGCGGGTCGCCCTCGCTAGCCTTGTGGGCATGAGTGATCCCCGCAGGGCAGCCGCGTCGGCGGCGTGCCTCTTGCTCACCTGCGCGCTGGCTGCGTGCGGGAGCTCCGCCCCCCGCCCCAGGACGGTTGCCGCTGCCACCGGCACGACCTCCACGAGCACCACCGCGGCCGGCAACCTCGTCGCCGGCTCGCCGAGCCCGCCGGCGAGCTCCGGCGCCGCGTCCAAGGAGGTCGCCGACCCCCAGGAAGCCTCCAGCTTCCCCGCGCCCGCGACCGTCAAGCATGCGGCCGCCGCGACCCCTGAAAAGGCCGGAAGGTTCCTGGCGGCAGGCGCCCCGTCCGACGCGGAAGTCAAGCGCGAGCTCGGCGAGATGGCAGCGGCGCAGAAGAGCACGAGCAAGGCGCAGCAGGCGCGGCTCACCCCGGTCGCGGGAGGCGAGTCGATCGGCGGCAACGGAACGCTGCCCATCCCCTCCGGGGTGCCGGAAGTCGTCCAGAAGGTGATCGCCGGCGCCAACGAGATAGCCGACTTCCCGTACGTGTTCGGCGGCGGCCACGCCTCGTTCGTGGACAACGCCTACGACTGCTCGGGCTCGGTCAGCTACGCGCTGGCCGCAGGGGGGCTCCTGAGCTCACCCGAGACCTCGGGTGAACTCGAGAGCTGGGGTGCGCCCGGTCCCGGCCGCTACATCACGGTCCTGGCCAACGCCGGCCACACCTACATGTACGTAGACGGAGTCCTGTATGACACGGCCGGTCGCAGCGGCGTCTATGCCTCGCGCTGGCAGGTGGGCTCCACCGACAACTCCGGCTACGTCGTGCGCCACTACCCGGGCCTGTAGCGAACGCGGGGTCCGTTCGTGCAAGCTCTCTGCGCACTGGTCTCCCTGCCGCTGGCGCTCGACGGCGAATCCGTGACCGGAGGCAACGAAGCACTCGCGATCATCTCCGTCGTCTCGATCGCCTTCGGGTACATATTCCTCGCGGCGCTGTGGTACTTCGTCTTCCGCGAGAAGGCCCGCGAGAAACGCCGCGGCAAGGGCAACCCGGACTGAGCGGTGTGCGCGCCTAGTGCTTGAGCGCGGCGCGGGTGATGACCGTCGTTGTGGCCGAGCCCGCTGAGGCGTTGCGGACGACCATCCGCAGCTCGAGCGAGGCCGAGTGGGCGCGCACGAGGCGGGCGGCGGTGGTGCGAGAGAGGATGATGTGGATGGTGCTGGCGCCGCCGCGCGTGGCGACCAGGACCGCGCGGCCGATGACCCGCTGCGGCGCGGAGCCCGCAGGAAGGCCGGCGGCGAGAGGCCCGGAGATCCCGAGATGATGCGCGACCGTGCTCGCAAGCAGGACTTCGAAGCGGCCGGCGACCTGCTCGTTCACCCAGTAGCGGACCGTCAGGCCCTTGCTGGCCACCAGGCGAAGGGTCCGCGAGAGGACCGTGGCGGTCGCGCTCGGGGCGGGGACTGCGACCACAGCGGGGGTCACCGGGGTCGTGGTGACCGCGGGCGTCGTGGTGGTGGCGGCGCCCGATGAGCCACCGGTACCCGTCGTCGTTTCAGCAGTTTTGGTCGTTTCGGTGCTCGGCGGGTTTTCGCCGCCGGTGACCGTCACCAGGTTCGACGTTTCTTCGGAGTTGCCGGCGATGTCGGTGACAACCAGGGTCACCTTGTAGGTGCCGTTGTACCTGAAGTGGTGGAAGACGCTCGCTGCACACGGGGTGTGGGGCGGCCTTTCCCATTCGGGGTTGTTTTCTTCTTCTTCCTGGTTCTTGCCTTCTTCACTCAGGCACTTCGGGGCGCCGGGGGCCTGTCCGCTGACCTGTTCTTCGTTGCCGGCTTCTTTGCCCGAGCCGTCGTTGAAGTCCCAGGTGAAGGTCGCGTACTTGCCCGCACGGACCTCTTCGCCTTTCGGGTTTTCGCGGAAGGTGTAGCCGCCGTTCAGCGTGATTTCAGACTCCATCCCGTCGAACCCGACGGTTTCGTTCGCGTTCACCCTGCTCGGGGACGTGAAGCTGGGGGTCAGGTTCACACCGTTGATGCACGGGACACCCGGGTAGTTCAGTCTCAGCGCGGCCAGATTGAAGGCGTCGTTGAGGTAGTAGTAGCCCAGTCCGAACTGCTGGTTGCCGAGCGTGCCGGCTCCGGTGTTTTCGTTGGTGCTGACGCTGCCGAAGTTCACGGGAGCGTAGAAGTTGCGGCACTCGTCGGTTGCCTCGTTCCCGGCCGAGTCATGCCAGCCGTTCAGGAACGGGTCGGTGATGATGTTCTGCTGCTCGGTGGCGAGCTGGCCGATGATCAGGTCCGCCAGGCCCGTGTCGCAGAAACCGTCGGGGCTGGGGCACTTGGGCTGGTTGGGCTCCTCCTGGTGGGGGCCTTCGAGTTCGTGGGCGCGTTCGATTTTCTGTTTTTCTTCGCCGCTCGCCTTGTTGAAGACTTCTTTTTCAGCAGCGGATTCTTCCTTCATTTTCTCCTTCTGCTCAATCGGGTTGCTGCTCGGGTCAAAGCCCCCGTCCTGGCAGGAGATGCCGCTCACTTTCTCATCTGTGGGGTACAGCTGCCCGTCGGCGATCCCACCCGCGGTCCAGGGAATGACTCCGTAGAGAACCGTCTTTTCGGAGGGCTTCGGGGTTGCTTCGTAGGAGGAGTGGTAGCTGCAGAAGCTCGCGAGGTAGCTTTCGTTCGCGAGCAGCGGCGTCTCAGCTTTTTCTTCGTTGTAGGTCGCTTTGAAGTCGGAGCAGCGCCCGGGAGTTTCGGAGTTCAGGCAGACGGTGGCGCCGGGAGGGGTCAGCATGTAGAAGACCGTGTGCAGTCCGGTGCGCAGTTTGTGTTCGGCGATGAAGCGTTTGAGCTCGTTCTGGATCTGTTCGTCGGTCAGGCACGTGAGCGGCGCGATACCGCTGACAGGGTTCGGCGTCAGCTTGCGCGGGTCGGTGCAGTTGCCGACGGTGGGGTACGGGTACGGGTCCGTGAAGGAACCGCGGTAGGCGATCTTGTACTTGGCCTGGGCACCTTCGGCGTCCGTGTACTGCGCATCGACGGAGAAGACCCGCTCACGCGATCCGCTTTCGGTTTCGAGACCCTTGACGAAGCCGTTGATCAGCTGCTGCCAGTCGCCGTGGTATTTGTTGGCGGGGTCCCAGTAGATCAGGTAGATGTTGCTGCCTTCGATGACCGGTCCCGCACCTTTGACGTCTTCGAACGTTTCGGGTTCGCTGGGGTTGGCCCAGAACGGCCCGTCGAATACGCCGGCCTCTTCACGCGGCTGGAGTCCCACCTTCAGGGACCCCGATTCCGTGATCACCGCGCCGGCGGGAGCGGCGAAGGCGAGAAGGGCTGCCAGGGCGACGCCGAACAGCGCGAGGCGGGCAGAGGCGGACCGCAGTGCGGTCGATGGGAGCAGCGAGCGAAGAAAATTGGTCACGGGAGCTCATCGGCAGGCCTCCCGCATTTCCTTAGCCCCTTGGACGATTTCTCCCGCGCCGGCCCTATTTCGCGCGGGTTGTGCCCGATTTGGCCCTCGAGTTGACCTTTGACCTGGCCTTCGCCTTGGCCCTCGCAGCGGCCAGGTGCGCCGCCATCGCCGTGTTGTACGCGGAGCGGAGTTTGGAGAGCGTTTCGTGGGAGGTCTGCCCGACGTAGGGCAGTTCCTCGCTGTTCTTGACCCCGGCCGGGTCGATCCCGATCTCCAGATGCGGTGCGAAGGAGATCCCGACGTCCCCGCAGCCGACGTCGGCGATCGGCTGCCCGGCGCTCACGTGGGTGCCGACGGGCACCAGGTCAGGACTCGCGTGCCCGTAGTAGATGTAACGGCCGCGGTCGGGCCCGCTGTCGACCCGCAGCACCGGGGCCCACTGGCCGAAGCCTTCAAGGCCCTCGTGAACGATCGTGCCGCTCGCGACGGCGAGCTCCTCGAGCTTCGAGCCGCACTGGTTGCTGTTTCCGCCCAGGTCGACGCCCTCATCGAGCGACCACCAGCTGGTGGGGGCAACGCTGGTGACGGGATAGAGGGGGAACACCCATCCGGAGGGAGCGACCGGGTAGGGGCTGCCGGCGAAGGGCGGCGCCGGGGTTGCGCTCGTGCTCGGCCCCGTGCTCGGAATCGTGCTTCCGCCGGTGGAGCCCACCGGCAGCGTGGGCGCGGCGGCCGGTGCGACGGCAGGCGGTGCGGCCGTTGTGCCGCCGGTCTGGGCGCCGGAGGCGACTCCGGCGAGCACGGCTATGAACGCGAATACGGTGAGCGCGAGCAGTGGCGCGCGCAATGGGGACCGGCGTGGCAATTGTGCCTCTCAATCGTCGGCCGGCGGGGTTAGCTGACGGGCTAGCGAACGTGCGCCTCCCGCGGATTACCGCGGAACTCGCCCCAACAACTCGGTTCCCCCGCTCGTGGGCACCTGCCCACGATTAGGCGACGCGAAGGCTAGCGGATGAACGCGACGGCCGCGACAGCTGGGGGTCCGCGGGGGCCGTGAACTGGAGGCCGCGGACAAGCTCCGGCGGGCGGGGACCTGTTGATTCGTCCAGTTCTACACAAACGGCGAGAGCGTTCGGTACGGCTGACCGATTCTCGCCGGGATCAAGAAGCCGGTCCGCATCTAACGGGCCCGCCACGGGGGAGCATCAACCAATGTCCACAAGCGACACGCCAACAGAGCAAGGGGCCTCCAGGCCGGGGAAGGGAAGCGGGTCCCGCCGCGCACGACTGCGCAGGCGCCTGATCGAGCTCGCACACGGCCGCAACGCCGCCTGGATCGCCGCGGCGGTACTCGTCGCTCTCGGCGGCACCATCGCCTCGGTGGTGGGTGCGCAGGGCATGGCACAGTCGAACTCCGACAAAGCCCGGCTCGCCTTCCACCTGAACTCCGCCGAGGTCGCCGCGACCCTCAAGCTCGCGATCCAGCACGAGGAAGACCTCGTGATCAACGCGAGCGCCTTCATCACCGGCAACCCGAACGCCAGCCCGGCCGAGTTCGACCGCTGGGCGGAAGCCGTGAGGGCGATGCAGCGCTACCCGGAGCTCCGTGATATCGGCCTGATCGCACTGGTTCCCGAAAAGCAGCTCACCGCCTTCGAACGGCGGATGGTCGCCGAGCCCCTGCGTCCGCTGGGCGCAGCCGCGCCGATCCCGGTGCAGAGCCACGAACTGATCCCGTTCGGGACACGGCCCTACTACTGCCTCGCCGTCGACGCGCTCGTCAAGGACGAGTCGAGCCTGATGCCCGGTGACATCGACTACTGCCAGTTCGCGCCCACCCTCGCCCTGACACGCCAGAGCGGGCAGGCGAGCTACGCGCCATTCAACGCCGGCTCCGGCACGAGCCTCGGAGTCGAGACCCCCGTCTACCGCGGCGGCGGCGTCCCCGCGACCCGCCGGGCCCGCGAACGGGACTTCGTCGGCTGGCTCGGAGAGCTCCTGGTCCCGGGAGCGGTGCTCAGCCGTGCCCTCGACGGACACCCCGGGATCGCCGTCCAGTTCGTGTACTCCTCCGGCGCCTCCCACGTGGCCTTCTCAAGCGGCCGCCCGCCCGCCAGGGGGGAGACGACGACGATCAACCTGCACAACGGATGGTGGGTCCGCAGCTACGGCGCGCCGATCCCCACGGGCGTGCTGCACAACCCGCAGGCGCTGTGGCTGCTGGCGGCCGGGGTGCTGATGAGCATCATGTTCGCGCTGCTGGTGCTCACGCTGGGCACGGGCCGTACCCGCGCGCTGAAACTGGTCAGCGAGAAGACGCGTGAGCTTTCGCACCTCGCCCTCCACGACGCCCTGACCGGTCTTCCGAACCGGGCGCTGGTCCTGGACCGAGCCGACCGCATGCTAGCGCGATCGGCACGGGAACCCAGCCTGCTCGCGGGAGCCCTGTTCATCGACATCGACGGCTTCAAGCACGTAAACGACAGCCACGGCCACGCAGCCGGCGACCAGCTGCTGAAGGTGGTCGGGGAGCGCCTCCAGAGCTCCGTTCGCGACCAGGACACCGTCGGGCGGCTCGGCGGCGACGAGTTCGTGGTGCTCGTCGAGTCGACGGCCGGGGAGTCCACCCTCGACCTGCTCGCCGACCGCCTCACCGACGTCCTGCGCGATCCGATCGAGCTCGACGACGGGCGCAAGATCTTCTCGGTCACGGCGAGCATCGGGGTTGCCGCGGGCCAGTACTCAACGCCGGATGACCTGCTCCGCGACGCCGACCTCGCCCTGTATGCGGCGAAGGCGGCCGGCAAGGACCGCTACACGCTCTTCGACGAGCGGCTCCACGCCGGAGGGGACATGCTCGAGCTCGAGGCGGACCTCAGCGCCGCCGTCCAGGCCGAACAGCTCTTCCTCCTCTACCAGCCGATATTCGCGCTGCCCAGCCAGGAGGCGGTCTCGGTCGAGGCGCTCGTGCGCTGGCAGCACCCGGTCCGCGGCGTGGTGTCGCCAGACACCTTCATCCCGCTCGCCGAGGAGAACGGGCTGATCGTCACGATCGGCAAGTGGGTCCTCGATGAGGCCTGCCGGCAGGCGGCGGCATGGTCCGCCGAAGGACTGCACGTCGGCATCTCGGTCAACGTCTCGGCCCATCAGCTCGGCCGTAAGGGCTTCGCTGACGATGTGCGCCAGGCGCTCGAGGAGTCGGGCATCGACCCCTCCTCGCTGACACTGGAGATCACCGAGACCACCCTCATGCGCGACGTCGATGCCGCCTGCGAGCACCTCGACGCGATCAAGGCACTCGGGGTTCAGGTGGCGATCGACGACTTCGGCACCGGCTACGCCTCGCTCTCGCACCTGCGGCGCATGCCGGTGGACATCCTGAAGATCGACCGCAGCTTCGTCGCGGCCCTCGAGGACGGCGGTCACAGCCGCGAGCTGCTCGAGGCGATCTTCGGCGTCGGGCAGGCGCTCTCGCTGACGGTCGTCGCGGAGGGCGTCGAGGAGGAGAGCCAGCTCGCCGTGCTCGAGGAGATGGGCTGCGACCGCGCACAGGGCTACCTGCTCGGGATGCCCAGCGCCGCCGAGGTCGTCGAGGGCATGCTCGGGCCACGCGCCACGCGCCGCGCGGTCGGCTCCCCGGCCAGCTGACAGACCCTGCGCCGGGGTGTCCTTCCAGAACCGCCGCAGGCGGCGCGACCTTATACTTGCGCGGTCCCCAAGCCGTCTTCGGGGCGCCCATCGACACCCACCAGGAGGTACTCCATGAGCAAGCTGGCCGCCAAGATCGGCGTTCCTGCGCTCGTCATCCTCGCCCTCGCCGGCTGTGGCAGCAGCAGCAGCAGCTCAAGCTCGACCGCGACGACCACCACCACGTCGTCGTCGAACAGCGCGAATGCGGCGATTGTCGCGACGGTCCCGTCGGGGATCAAATCGAAAGGCACCCTGATCGTCGCCTCCGACGCCACGTACGCACCGAACGAGTTCATCGCGGAAGACGGCCACACGGTCGTCGGCATGGACCCCGACCTGATGAAGGCGCTCGGCGAAGTCATGGGCCTGAAGGTCAACGTCGTCAACGCCACCTTCGACACGATCATCCCGGGACTGGCAGCCGGCAAATATGACGTTGGCGCATCCTCGTTCACCGACACCAAGGAACGGCAGAAGACGGTGGACTTCGTCACCTACTTCACCGCCGGCGTGTCCTTCTACGGCAAGGCCTCCGGTGGGCCCGAAATCAAGAGCATCGAAGAACTCTGCGGCAAGACCGTCTCGGTGGAGAAGGGCACGACCGAGGAAGAAGAAGCGAAAGCACAGAGCGAAAAGTGCACGAAGGCCGGCAAGAAGTCGGTCACCGTGCTCGTGTTCCCCGACCAGAACGGCGCCAACCTGGCGATCACCAGCGGCCGCGCGGAACTCGGCATGGCCGACTCGCCGGTCGCCGCGTACGCGGTCAAGCAGTCCAACGGACAGCTGAAGCTGATCGGCCCGACATACGGCTCGGCGCCGTATGGCATCGCGCTTCCGAAGGGTGACGGCATGGCAGCGCCGATCCAGGCGGCCATGAAGGTGCTGATCGCCAACGGCACGTACATGAAAATCCTCACCAAGTGGGGGATCCAGGCAGGCGCCATCACGAACCCGGAAATCAACGCAGCGAAGAGCTAGGAGAAGCACCCGGTGTCCTCGAGCGAGGTCACCACCCCGGCCGGGCGGCCAGAGGAGATAGTGGCCGTCCCGGTCCGGCGCCCCGGCCGCTGGGTTGCGGCCGCGATCGTTCTCGTGATCGCGGCCGCGATTCTGCGGTCGGTCATCACCGACCCGCACTTCGAATGGAGCGTCGTCGGCGAATACCTGTTCAAGACGCCGATCCTCGAAGGCCTGGTCGTGACCCTTGAGCTGACCGTCATCGCGATGGTCATCGGGATCCTGTTCGGCGTCGTGCTGGCGATCATGCGGCGTTCGCCGAACCCGCTGGTCTCGCGGGCGAGCTGGCTGTACATATGGTTCTTCCGCGGCACACCCGTCCTGGTGCAGCTGCTGTTCTGGTACAACATCGCCGCCCTGTACCCGAAGCTGGGCATCGGGATCCCGTTCGGGCCGGCGTTCATCCACCCTGACGTCAACTCGCTGATCACGGCATTCCGCGCGGCGGTGCTGGCACTCGGACTCAACGAGGCCGCCTACATGGCGGAGATCGTCAGGGCCGGGATGATCTCCGTGGACGAGGGCCAGACGCACGCCGCGCAGTCACTCGGCATGAGCCGCATGCAGACGATGCAGCGGATCGTGCTCCCGCAGGCGATGCGGGTCATCATCCCCCCCACGGGCAACGAGACGATCTCGATGCTCAAGACCACCTCTCTGGCGAGCACGATCGCGGTCTACGAGCTGCTCTACTCCGCGCAGCTGATCTACTCGCGCACCTACAAAGTGATCCCGCTCCTGATCGTCGCGAGCATCTGGTACATCGTCTGCACCAGCGTCCTCTACGTCGGGCAGTACTACCTCGAGCGCCACTACGGGAGGGGCACCACGCGTGAATCCAAGGCCCGCCAGTGGCTGAAAATGGAGAACCTCTCGGCCTCCCACGACGGCGGCCTGTGATGAGCGTTCCGATGGTCAGCGCCGAGGGTGTTCACAAGCGGTTCGGACGCCTTGAGGTCCTCAAAGGGATAACCCTCACCGTGCAGCCCGGAGAGGTCATGTGCCTGCTGGGTCCCTCGGGCTCCGGCAAGTCGACGTTCCTGCGCTGCATCAACCATCTGGAGAAAATCAACGCCGGCAGGCTGACCGTCGACGGCGAGCTCGTCGGCTACCGCCAGGTCGGCGACAGGCTGCACGAGCTGCGCGAGTCCGAGGTCGCGCGCAAGCGGGCGGAGATCGGCATGGTCTTCCAGCACTTCAACCTGTTCCCGCACATGACGGCGATGGACAACATCACGTGCGCGCCCATCCACGTGGCCGGGGTGCCGCGCGATGAGGCGCGCCGGCGCGCGAATGAGCTGATGGCGCGCGTGGGGCTTGCCGACAAGGTTGACGCCTACCCGGTTCAGCTCTCGGGGGGACAGCAGCAGCGCGTGGCGATCGCGCGGGCGCTTGCGATGCAGCCGAAGCTGATGCTCTTCGACGAGCCGACGTCGGCGCTCGACCCGGAGCTCGTAGGGGACGTGCTCGAGGTCATGCAGCAGCTGGCGAAGGAAGGGATGACCATGGTCGTCGTCACCCACGAGATCGGCTTCGCGCGCGGCGTCGCCGACACGGTCGTCTTCATGGACGGCGGGGTGGTCGTGGAGGCAGGCTCACCGGAGCAGGTGCTTGGCAACCCGCAGCACGAGCGCACGAGGACGTTCCTGTCTAAGGTCCTCTGAGCCGCTGCGCTCAGCCGAGATAGGAGTCCAGGCGCTCGATCGCCTGGGGCAGGTTCGCCCGCCCGAAGCCGATGCGGATGTGTCGCGGCCGCTCATACACGTCGCCGGGCAGCAGCAGCACTCCGGCCTCCTGGGCGACCTGCTCGCACCAGGCGCGGACATCGATCTCGCCGTGGACGCGCGGGAAGCCGATCGGGCCGGCGGTAGGGCGCACCCACTCCAGTTCGCCCGAGCGGCGCTCGAGCAGCCCTTCCACGAGCGGGAGGTTCGCCAGGACGGTGCGCCGGCTGCGCTCGACGAGCTGCTCGCTGTGGCGCAGCGCGAGGGCGACCAGCACTTCGCTCGGCGCGCTGGAGCAGATCGAGGTGTAGAGCTTCAGTTCCCTGATCGCAGCGATCAGCGAGGCATCGCGGCAGGCGAGCCAGCCGATTCGCAGTCCCGGCAGCCCGTAGGACTTCGAGACGGTGTTCAGGGAGAGGGCGTGCTCGTAGAGGTCGCACGCCGGCGGCAGCCGGATCGCGGGGTCGTGCTCGAGTCCCCTGTAGACCTCGTCGCTGAGCAGCACCATCGACCGCTCGGCGCAGAGCTCGATGATGCTCTCAAGGACCGGCAGCGGCATCTGGGTGCCGGTCGGGTTGTGGGGGCTGTTGAGGTAGATCATCCGCGTGTTCGGTCGCAGCAGAGAGCGGAGCTCGTCCAGGTCGTGCGCCCACCCGTCCTCAAAGCGGCGCTCCCACGCGCTCACCTGCGCGCCCGTGCTGCGGGCCACCTCGATCGCGGAGCCGTAGCAGGGGGTCTCCACGATCACGTGGTCATCGGCCCCCACCAGCGCGTGGTAGGCGAGGAAGATCCCCTCCTCGGCCGCGGCCAGCGTGAGCACGTCCTCGCTCCCCACCGTCGAGTGCAGGGCCGCGATCGCCGCGCGCAGCTCCTCGGACCCGGGCACCTCGGTGTACCCGAGCCTCTGCTCGAGCAGGCGCTCGGCGGCGCCCTCCTCGAGCGCCAGCAGCTCCGCTGTCGCCATCGTCTCGCAGTCGCTGCTCGAGAGCATCAGCTCGGCGCGGAACTCCCACTGCTCGTAGAAGCGCTCGATCTCGAACGGACTGATGCGCACCGCGCGATCTTATTCCCCGCCGTGCAGCCCTCGCTTCTCTGCCGGCGGCGCCTAGTCGGTGCCGTGGGCCTGGAAGCCCACGTGTGCGTGGGTGCCATCGCAGAACGGCTTGTTCTTCGACTGCCCGCAGCGGCAGAGCGTCACGCGATTGCGGCGCTCGTGCTCATAGCCGTCGGCCGAGACGATCGTGACGCCTCCCCTGACCCAGATCGGCCCCGAGGCGTTCTGCTGGGGGTCCTCGACGAGGACCACCGACGGCTCAAGCTCGGGCTCGACCTCCGCGAGCGCCGCCTGCTTGTCCCGGAGGACCAGTCGCCCACTCGGGCAGTGCGAGGCCTGATGCGCCACGAGATCCCGGGTCGCGTCGGAGTCGGTGGCGGAGATCGAGCTCCAGATCCCTCCCTGTCCGTCGCAGAAGCGAGCGAACGCGCACAGCGGCTGATCGTCGGCCAGCTCCATCGTGGGGCCATCCAGGACGGCGGCATCCTGATCGAACGGCGCACGCGAGGCCGTCTCGGTCCCGTCGAAGCCGATCCTCGAGTGTGTTCCGTCGCAGAACGGCTTGTTCTGCGAGCGGCCGCAGCGGCACAGCGCATATCCGGGACCGACCTCGAGCTCGCCGCGGTCGACCCAGGCTGGAGGCGTTCCCGCCCTCGTCGATCCCGATCTCCTGCTCGCTGAGCGGCAGCCCTCCCGACACCACGTAGGGCCCGTTCTCGGCGATCGTGATTCGAGGTTCCCCCTCCTGGCTCATGCCGGGCACCCTACCAGAGAGTAGTTCGCTAACGAACTACTTCCTCCTGACCGGGCGGTTGGTACTCCCACAGCGCGAGCGCGGTCAGCACCGCCGCCACGGTGACGCTCAGCGCCAGCGATGACAGAACCGCCGCCAGAGGTGCCAGCACGAGTAGCGTCAGGATCGCCGCCAGCCTCTTCGCGCTCGCGGACCGGATCATCCTGATGCGGAACAGCGTCTCACCCGCCAGGTAGACAATCGGTCCACCGACGATCATCAGAGCCGCGGCGGCGCTCGGGGACTTGAGCGGCCCCGCGATAAGGAGGTCGTCCCCCACCGCGACCATGATGATTCCAGCGACGATCGGCAGGTGCAGATACGTGTAGGCATCGCGGGCGAGGCTTCCGGTGTCCTGTGCGGCGGCGAGGGCCCGTCGCGAATGCTCGGCGACCTCGCCGAAATACAGCCACCACAGCGCGCCGGTGCCGACGAAGGCGACCGCGAGGGCGAGTACCACGACCGTCGTCAGGCCGCGTCCGGCGGCCGTTGCGCCCGTCACGACGATCGACTCCCCGAGAGCGATGATGATGAACGCCTGAAAGCGCTCAGCGAAATGGCCGCCCTCGACGGGATAGTCGCTGGTCCTCGAACTGCCCAGCCCCGGCGTTCGGTAGCCGAGGACCGGCGCGATCAGGTCCAGTGCGAGCGCCGGGCCCCAGAACGCGAGCCGCAGCGAGGACGGAGCGAGCGCCCCCGCAATCCAGAGCACGCCGGAGCCCAGGCTCCAGACCACGATCCTCTGAAAGGTGAGGCGCAGGCTGTGCGAGGCTGGAAGCAGTGAGGCGGCCGCGACGTTGCGGCCGACCTGCATCGCCACATATGCGCCGGCGAACAGGAGTGCGTTCTCGCCGAAGGCGGTGGGTATCGCCGCCGACATCAGCAGGCTCGCGAGCGTGCAAGCGATCAGGACCAGGCGAACCTTGGCCGAACCCGGATCGAACCAGTTCACCATCCAGGTCGTGTAGATCCACGCCCACCAGACCACCAGCAGCAGGAACGCCGCGCGCCCCGCACCGGCCGGCGTCAGATCCCCGATGAGCAGGTGGGAGAGCTGCGTCACGGCGAACACATACACGAGGTCGAAGAGCAGCTCGACCGACGTGGTCGGCTGCTCCTGGCCATCCCGCGGGCGCAGATGTGGAGAAGTACCGTTCATTTGCTGCGTGAACGAAAGATAGAGTGGCCGGGCTATGGCAGCGCGCAGCGCAACGGGTTTCAGCGACGAGGAGACAGCTGCGTGGTTCGGGCTCCTCTCGGTCCATTCGCTGATCACACGGGAGCTGGACGCGAGGCTGATCGAGGCGCACGGGATCGCCCTGGTGGAGTACGAGGTGCTGCTCAAGCTGTCCATAGCGCACGGCCGACTGCGGATGTCGGAGCTCGCGGACGTGGCACTGCTGAGCAGAAGCGGCCTGACCAGGGTCGTGGACGAGCTCGAGTCCCTGGGCCTGGTTCGCCGGGAGCGCGACGAGCATGACGGCCGTGTGCTCCTTGCGAGCATCACGTCCGACGGGAGACGGCGCTTCACCGCTGCGCGCAGAACCCACCGCGCGAACGTACGCGCCCTCTTCCTCGATCGCCTGGGCGGAGAGGGTGTGCGAGCGCTCGGCGATGGCTGGCACAGCGTGCTGACGGGACTCGGAGACGGGCCGCCGCGCCGCCAGCGCCGGAGCGCGCTCGGCGGGCGGATGCGAGAGCGCGATGGGGCGGGAGCGCCTCCCGGCCCCGCGTGACGCTAGCCGGCCGACCCGGGCCGGTCGCGGGTGTCGAGCTCGGACATCAGTTCCTGCGTCAGCTCATCGCGCTGCAGGCGCGCGTCAATCAGTGGCTCGGTGATACCGCGCAGCGCCGACAGCGCCGCCCAGCGGCGCGGGAGGATCAGGCGCGGGCTGCGCTGCTCTATCGCCCGTGCGATCGCCTCCCCGGCGGCCGGGGGGGCCAGACGCTTGCGCAGCGGCGAGGGGAAGGTTCTGAACATCCGACCGGACAGCGGGTCGCGGTCGATCGACTCGCGGACCATCTCGGTGTCTATGAAACCGAAGTAGGCAACCGTGACGCCGACGCCGTGCTGGACGAGCTCGACCTTCAGCGCGCGGCCGAACTGCTCAACGGCCGCCTTGCTCATCGCATACGGCGCGACGCCGACCCCGTTCATGAACGCGTACACGGAGGAGATCACCACGATGTGGCCGCGACGGCGGATGACCTCTCCCATGGCGGCGTCGACGGTGCGGTAGACGCCCATCAGGTTCACGTCAAGGACACGCTCGAACGTCTCAGAGGGCATGGCGCGGAACGTTGCGGCGTGTGGGGCGATCCCGGCGTTCGCGATAGCGATGTCCAGCGAACCGAAGCGCTCGACCACCTGCGCCACCGCACGCTGCATGGCTGACCGGTCGGTGACGTCGGCGCCGATCCCGAGCGCCCTCTGGTCGTGCAGCTGGCCGGCCGCGAGGGTCACCCCGTCCTGTTCCAGATCGGTGATGGCAACGGACGCGCCCCGAGCGATCAGCGCCTGCGCGGTCGCAAATCCGATTCCTCCGGCGCCACCGGTTACGAGGGCGACTCTTCCTGCCAGGTCATAGCGTGCCATCGGGGAGAACTCTCCCAGATCCGGCGCCGCAGGCCGCTCGCCGGTATACATGTAGTCGCTTTGAGCTGGGGCCTTGCGACTCTCGGTCTGGTGCTGCTGCTCCTGGCGGGCGTATCGGGACGCCTCACCGGCACTTCAGTCACGCCCGCGATGCTCGTGGTGGCGGCGGGGATCCTGGTCGGGCCCCTGGTGCTCGATGACCTCACGATCGGCCCCAGCAGCGAGACCGTCCGCTCACTCGCGGAGGCGACGCTCGCCGTGGTCCTGTTCTCGGATGCCTCACGGATCGACCTGGCAGCCCTGCGGAGAGAGAGGGGCCTGCCCGAGCGGCTCCTGGGGATCGGCCTTCCGCTGACCATCGTCGCGGGCTCGCTCCTTGCGGTGCTGCTGTTCCCGTCCCTGTCGCTCGGGGGCGCGGTGATCCTCGGGGTCATCCTGGCGCCGACGGACGCCGGCCTCGGCAGCGCGGTCGTCACCGACCCGCGCCTTCCGCAGCGCATACGCCAGTCGCTGAACGTCGAGAGCGGCCTGAACGACGGGATCTGCGTTCCGGTGCTCCTGGTGGTGCTCGCCGCAGCCGAGGGGCCCACCATCCCGCCCTCATCCTGGTGGAAGAGATCGGGCTCGGCGTGGTCGCGGGGGCAGCCGCCGGCGCGGTTTCGGGCTGGATGCTCACGGAGGGCGACCGGCGCAGCCTGATCTCAGCCGAGTGGTGGACACCGACATCCCTGTGGCGGCGGCCGTGTTCGCCTATGGCGTCGCCGTGGCACTCGGAGGCTCGGGCTTCATCGCGGCCTTCGTCGCGGCGGCTGTTCGGCGCGATCGCGCACCCCGGACCTGGAGAGGAGATGCTGTTCACCAGACAGGCGGTCTCCTCGGGGCGGCCACGTTCCTGGTGTTCGGCGCCGTCCTGCTCGGCCCCGAGCTCGACCACCTGACCTGGCAGATCGTGCTCTACGCGATCCTCAGCCTCACGGTCGTGCGGATGGTGCCGGTTGCGATCTCGCTGCTCGGCAGCGGCGTGCGAGCTCCCACCGTCGCGTTCATAGGGTGGTTCGGCCCGCGCGGGCTCGCCTCGATCGTGTTCGCCGTGATCGTCGAGGACGCACACTGGCCGCACACGGGCGTGATCCTCACCGCGACTTACCTGACCGTCGGGCTGTCGGTATGGCGCACGGCTACTCCGCCGTACCGCTGGTCAAGAGATACGCCCGCTGGTTCGAGCGCCTGAGCCGGGAAGGCGCGTCCGCCATCGAGGCCGGTCCCGCCCACGAGCACCGCCTTCGCGGCGCGGAGCGAACAGCGCCGGCGGGCAGCGGCGTTTGAGCGGCTACTCGGTGCTCACCGGGTAGCCGGCTCGCTCGAGAGCCGCGATGACCTCGCGCGTGTGGTCCGGGCCCCGAGTCTCCAGAGTGAGCTCGACGCCTGTTTCACGCACATGGAGCGAGACGGCCTCCCGGACGTGCTCTAGCGACACCAGGTTCGCGCGTGCGCCCGCGACCCGGCTCGAGCAGCTCCGCGAGCCCACCGGGCTGATCGGGGACACGCGTGAAGATACGCACCCGTCGCCCCTCCTCGGTTTCCCGGCGGCGCAGCAGGGCGGCGAGCAGGCCACTGTCGACGTTCCCGCCGGAGAGCACCGCGACGGTCGTCCCCGCTATCGCGGGCAGGCCGCCGGCGAGCAGCAGAGCGACGGCGACGGCGCCCGCTCCCTCGGTTATGAGCTTGGAATGCTCTGCGAGGAAGACCATCGCGTCGGCGATCTCATCCTCGCCCACCGTGTGCAGATCGTCCAGGAGCTCGCGCAGCAGAGGCAGCGTCAGAGCCCCCGGGCGCTTGATCGCGATGCCGTCGGCGATCGTCGCGGCGCTCGGCTCATGGGCGGCGCCGGGAGGCGCCTCGCGCAGAGCGTCCACATACGGAGCGCACGCGCTCGCCTGGACACCGACGATCTCGACGTTGGCGCGAGCGTCTCGCAGCGCGATGCTTACCCCGGACGCGAGGCCGCCGCCGCCCACCGGCACGACCACACGGGCCAGATCGGGGACGTCCTCGATCAGCTCGAGGCCGAGCGTGCCCTGCCCGGAGATGACGTCGATGTCGTCGAACGGATGAACGAGCCCCGCGCCGGTCTCCAAGCTCCGCTCATGAGCGAGCGCGAGCGCCTCGTCCACCGAGGCGCCCTCCAGGTGCACGCGTGCTCCGAGGCGCTCCACCGCCGCGACCTTGGAGACGGGGGCATCCAGCGGCATGAACACCTCGCACCTCACGCCGCGCACCCTTGCCGCCTGTGCGAGCGCGCGGGCGTGATTGCCGGCGCTCGCCGTCACCAGTCCCGCGGCCGCCCCCTCGCCGAGTGCGGCGACCTTGTTCAGTGCGCCGCGCAGCTTGAAGGATCCCGTCCCCTGCAGGCACTCGGCCTTCAGCGCGACCGCCGTCCCAGCGCGGTTTGAGACGTCCGTGCTGAGCAGCGTCGGGGTCCTCACCGCCACGCCCGCGATCGCGAGAGCCGCCGCTGCAACGTCCGCGTCCGCGATCAGCTCGAGCGCCGCGTAGCCGTCAGCCGAGGGGGGCTCGCGCCGGTCCTCGCGTTCCATGCACTGAAGGTATAGGTTACGCGCCTTATCGCGCAACGGTGTGGGAGAAGATGGGGGATCTGGCCGACATCCTGCCGGGCCTGCAGTCAAAACTCGGCCCTCTGAACGGCGTGCCGCAGCCGCTGGACGGCGGCATCACCAACCGCAACTTCCGCGTCACGCTTGCCGACCGCGACTATGTGATCCGGTGTCCCGGGAAGGACACCGACCTTCTCGGCATCGATCGCCTGTCCGAGCGGCTGGCGACGGAAGCGGCGTCGGCGCTCGGGATCGCGCCGGCGGTCGCCGCGACCGTCGATGAGTGTCTCATCACCAGCTTCCTTGACTGCGCCGCTCTCGAACGCGAGGACTTCGAGCAGGGCGTCGAGGAGCTCGCCCGCGCACTGCGCGCGTTCCACGACTGCGGTGTCGAGCTTCCCACCCGCTTCTGGGTGCCCGACCTGCTCGGCGACTACGCCGCGATCGTCCGAAGCCGGGGCGGGACGCTGCCGCCCGGCTACCGGGAGGCGGCGCGAGTCGCAGCGCGCATCGAGCAGGCGGTGCCGCTGCGCGAGCCGCGCCCCTGCCACGACGATCTGCTGCCGGGCAACATCATCCGGTCGGTGGGCGACGGGAGGCTGATGATCGTCGACTGGGAGTACGCCGGGATGGGACACCCCTACTTCGACCTGGGCAACCTCTCTGTCAACAACGACTTCGACGAGCCGAAGGATGAGCGCCTGCTCACGGCGCACGACGGCGTTGCGCCGGATGACACGCGCCGCGCCACGCTGAAGCTGATGCGCGTGCTGTCCGATGCCCGCGAGGGAGCGTGGGCCGTCGTCCAGGGAAGCGTCTCCGAGCTCGACTTCGACTTTGAGGATTACGGGCGCCGGCACTTCGAGCGCCTGCAGGCCGCGGTGGAGGACGACCGCTTTGAGGAATGGATTTCTACAGCTACGGAGGTAAGAGATGGCAAGACCACGTGAACTTCCCGACCGCGCGCGCGTGGTCATCATCGGGGGCGGCGTCGGCGGCGCCTCGATCGCCTACCACCTGGCGCAGCTGGGAGAGCGGGATGTCGTGCTGCTGGACCGCAACGAGCTGACCAGCGGATCCACCTTCCACTCGGCGGGCCTGGTCGGACAGCTTCGCTCGAGCGTCTCGCTGACGAAAATGATGATGGACTCTGTCGAGCTGTATAGGACGCTGGACTGCGGCTGGGTGCAGTGCGGCGGGATCCGCCTCGCCTGTACGCCCGAGCGCGAGCAGGAGGTGCTCCGCCAGGTGGCGTGGGCGAAGACGTTCGGGCTGCCACTGGAGCTGATCTCCGCCGAGCAGGCCAAGGACCTGTTCCCGCTGATGGAGACCGACGGCGTCAGGTGCGGCTCCTACCTGCCGAGCGATGGCTACCTCGACCCCTCCCTGCTCACCACCGCCCTTGCGGACGGGGCGCGAGAGGGCGGCTGCCGCGTGTTCACACACACCCGAGTCACGGCCATCGACGTCAAGGGCGGGCGCGTCAGCGGCGTGCAGACCGAGTGGGGCCCGATCGAGGCGGAGGTGGTGGTTAACGCGGGCGGCATGTTCGCCGCGGAGATCGGTCGCATGGCGGGGGTGCGTGTTCCGATCGTCCCTTTCGCACACGAGTACCTCGTCACCCAGCCCTTCCGCGAGCGCACCCCCGGCGAGCACCTGCCGACTCTGCGCGACCCCGACCTGCTGATCTACTTCCGCGAGGAGGGAGGCGGCCTCGTGATGGGCGGATACGAGCGCGAGTCTGCGCCGTGGGCCCTGGATCAGAACCTTGTGGACGCGATTCCCGCGGACTTCAACGGGCGCCTGCTCGAAGAGGACTGGCCGCGCTTTGAGGAGATCGCACGGAACTCCTCCCGCCGCGTCCCCGTCATGGACCAGATCACGGTCACCAAGCTGATCAACGGACCGGAGGCCTTCACCCCCGACAACGAGTTCTGCCTCGGCGAGAGCGAGCTCCCCGGCTTCTTCGTCGCCGCGGGCTTCTGCGCGCACGGCCTCGCCGGCGCCGGGGGCATCGGGAAGGTGATGGCGGAGTGGATCCTCGCCGGCGAGCCCGCGATGGACGTCTGGGAGATGGACATAAGGCGCTTCGGGCCGCACTTCCGCTCGCCGAGCTACACGCTCAAGCGCACGAAGGAGGTCTACGAGACCTACTACGACATCCGCTACCCCGGCCACGAGCGTCTCGCCGGGCGCCCGCTGAGGGTTTCGAGCGCATACCCCTGGCATCTGGAGCACGGCGCGGCCTTCGGCGAGAAGTCCGGCTGGGAGCGGGTGAACTGGTATGAGAGCAACGCCGCGGACGGGGACGAGAGCCTGCGCCCACGCGGCTGGGCGGGCATGCACTGGTCGCCCGCGATCGGGGCCGAGCACCTGGCCACGCGCGAACGCGCGGGCCTGTTCGACGAGTCCTCGTTCGCCAAGCTCGAGATCGCCGGTCCCGGGGCCGCGGACTTCCTGGAAAGTGTGTGTGACAACCGCGTGGCTCGCGAGGTCGGCGCGATCACCTATACCCAGATGCTCAACCATCGCGGCGGCATCGAGTGCGATTTCACGGTCACACGCGTCGAGGAGGATCTCTTCTCCATCGTCACCGGTACCGCGTTCGGCAACCACGACCTGAGCTGGATCCGCAGGCAGGCACCGCGCGACGGCACAGTGCGGTGCTCGGACGTGACCGCCCGCTGGGCGTGCTTCGCGCTGTGGGGGCCGCGCGCGCGGGACATCCTCTCCCCTCTGACCGCGGACCCGCTGGAGTTCCCATATATGACGATGCGGGACCTCGCCGTCGGCGATGTTCCGGTTCGCGCACTGCGCGTCACGTTCGTCGGCGAGCTCGGCTGGGAGATCTACTGCCCGACCGAGTACGGCGCGGGGCTCTGGAGGGCGCTGTGGGAGTCCGGCGCCGAGCACGGGCTGATGGCCTGCGGCTACAAGGCAATCGACTCGCTCCGCCTGGAGAAGGGCTACAGGGTCTGGGCGGCGGACATCACGCCGGATGAGAACCCGTTCGAGGGCGGCCTCGGTTTCTGCGTGAAGAAGGATGGGACGTTCGTCGGCAGCGACGCGCTCGGGATCGGCTCGCCCGACGGGCCCGTGAAGCCCGAGAAGCGGCTGCGCTGCCTGGTCCTGCAGGACCCGCGGTCGGTCGCGCTCGGCAACGAGCCGGTGAGGGTCGGCGGCGAGGTGATCGGCCGGGTCACGAGCGGCGGCTACGGCTACAGCGTGCAGCGCTCGATCGCCTACGCCTATCTCCCCGCCGATGTGGAGATCGGCACGGCGGTCGAAGTGGACATCTTCGGGCAGTGGGTTCCCGGCGAGGTCGCCAAGGAGCCGCTGCTTGACCCCAAGGGAGAGAGGGTCAGGGCCTAGCGGCTCTCAGCGCCGGCGGCGGGGAGCCCAGGCGGCGCACGCGCCGAGCATCTGCTCCGGCTCGAGCGCGGGAGCCGGCATCGGCGACGGGCGGCGCCTGTCCGGGCGCAGCCCGTCAAGCACAACGGTGAGGACGCGGGTCCAGACCTGCGGCGCCTCCTCGCGGGTGAAGTCCGCCGCTTCGCTGATGGCGTGCTGCAGCAGGAACAGGTCGGGGGCGCTCAGGTCCTGGCGCACCACCCCGGCGCGCTGGGCGCGCTCGAGGATCTCCTCGACGAGAGGCTGGATCCTGTCCCGGCCCCGCTCGATGCGAGCGTGGCCGTCGTCGGTCGCTCCGAGCAGAAGCTCCTTCAGCCCCCGGTCGGCGACCTGCATTTCGAGCGAGCGGCGCAGGAAGCTCTCGAACGCCAGCCACGGGTCCTCCATGCGGGTGCTGTCGACGGCGGCCGCGAGCATCTCTCCAAGACGATCCTCGAAAAGCGCGTCGACCAGAACCTCCTTGTCCGGGAAACGCCTGTAGACGGTGCCGACACCCACCCCCGCGCGGTGGGCTATGTCGTCGAGCGAGACGCTGAGGCCACGCTCGGCGAACAGTTCGCGTGCCGCGTCCAGGATGCGCTGGCGGTTGCGCTCGGCATCCCTTCGCAGCGGTCGCTCGGCGGTTGTGCTCATGAGCGCATTGTAACGAAGTGGAATGACATCCTCCATGTGGAGGGTCATGCTCCGCTTTTCTGCTACGGTGGCCGGAAGTTGAGAAGCACTCTCCACATCACGGACAGGAAGGGCCGCCGATGACCACGCAGACGATCGCCTCCCGACAGCACGAGCGCCGCTGGCGCATCCTCGCGATGCTCGGTGTCAGCCAGCTGATGGTCGTGCTCGACGCGACGATCGTGAACATCGCGCTCCCCTCGGCGCAGCAGTCGCTCGGGTTCAGCGACGCGCAGCGTCAGTGGGTCGTGACCGCCTACGCGCTCGCATTCGGGAGCCTTCTCCTGGTCGGCGGCCGTGTGGGCGACATGTTCGGGCGCAAGCGCGCCCTGATCATCGGACTCGCAGGCTTCGCCGCGGCGTCCGCGCTCGCCGGCGCCGCCCCGAGCTACGGCGTGCTCGTGGCGGCCCGCGGCATGCAGGGCGCGTTCGGCGCGCTCCTGGCCCCCGCGGGGCTGTCGATCCTCACCACGACCTTCACCGATCCGGAGGAGCGCGGCAAGGCGTTCGGTATCTACGGCGCCATCGCCGGTGGCGGCGGCGCCCTCGGGCTCCTGCTCGGCGGGATCCTCACCGAGTACCTGAACTGGCGCTCGACGCTGTTCGTGAATCTCGCCTTCGCGGTGCCCGCGGCGATCGCTGCAGCGGCGCTGCTCATCAATGAACGCCCCGAGGTCCGCCAGAAGCTGGACGTCCCCGGTGCGCTTACCGCCGTCAGCGGCCTCTTCGCCGTCGTCTACGGACTCGCGCACGCCGAGACCGGGGGCTGGGGCTCGCCCGTGACGATCGCGGCGCTGGCGATCGGCACCACCCTGCTGATCGCGTTCGTCGCCATCCAGGCGCGCTCGGAGAACCCGCTGCTTCCGCTCCGGGTCGTGCTCGACCGCGACCGCGGCGGCTCATTCGCCGCGATCGCGATCGTCGGCGCGGGCATGTTCGGCGTGTTCCTGTTCCTCACCTACTACCTGCAGCGCACGCTCGGCTTCAGCCCGCTGACCACCGGCCTGGCGTTCCTGCCCATGATGGCGTCGATCATGCTCACGGCGACCCTGGTGAACGCGATCGTGCTCCCGAGGACGGGACCGCGGCCGCTGATCCCAACGGGCATGGTGCTGGCGGCGCTCGCCATGGTCCTGCTCACCCGGATAGGCGTGAGCACGCCCTACGCCTCGCACGTGCTGCCCGCGCTCCTGATCATGGGTGCCGGGATGGGGCTCGTTTTCGCGCCGGCGATGGCAACCGCCACCGGCGGGGTGCAGACGCGGGACGCGGGCGTCGCGTCCGCGACCGTCAGCACCGCTCAGCAGATGGGCGGGTCCACCGGGACCGCGCTGCTCAGCACCTTCTCCGCGTCGGCCGCGACCGCCTACCTCACCTCCCACGGAGGGCCCACGCCGGCGAATGTCGCTGCGGCCGCCGTGCACGGCTACACGACCGCGTTCTGGTGCTCTGCCGGGATCTTCCTGGTGGGTGCACTGCTCACCAGCGTCCTGCTCAGATCAGGCGCGCAGAACCTCGACCCGGCGGCGCAGCCCGTGCTCGCACACTGACACAAGATCCGGTGGCGCTGCGGGGACGGCTTGTGAGAACATAGGCGCGCCGATGGAAGCCTCTCGCCTCGAGAACGTCGCGCCCTTCGCCAACCTCACGCCCGCAGAGCGCGAGATGCTCGCCCGCGTGCTCGACGACTTCAGCGCTCCGGCCGGCACCACGCTGGTCAGCCAGGGCGAGTACGGCTACGAGTTCATGGTGATCGAGGAGGGCACCGTCGATGTGATCCGCGACGGAGAGCTCGTCGACACGATGGGCCCGGGCGAGTTCTTCGGCGAGCTCGCCGTCGTGGCCGCCGGCGGCCAGCGAAACGCGACGATCGTCGCGACCTCGCCGGTCAAAATCCTCAGCCTGACAGCGCACTACATGCGCGTCGTTCGAGAACGGATGCCCCGCATCGGCGAGCAGATCGACGCCGCCATCGCAGAGCGCTCACGCTAGGGACCACCCCGTAGCGACACCCGGGCCCCGGAGGCAGGAAGATATGGGCCGAATCTGGGCCCGCCCGCGCGCGGGATCGGAAAACGACCAAGGGAGACCCGGGAAATGACGAGCGTTCGCGACGCAGCCTTCGACCTGTTCAGGGAGCGGGGGATGAACACGATCTTCGGCAACCCGGGTTCCACCGAGCTGCCGATGCTCGCGGAGCTGCCGGAGGACTTCCGCTACGTGCTCGGACTCCATGAGGGTGTCGCGGTGGGGATGGCGGACGGCTTCGCCCAGGCCAGCGGCCGCGTCACACATGTGAATCTCCACACCGCCCCCGGGGTCGGGAACGGTGTTGGCGCGATCTTCAACGCGAAGGCGAACAAGTCCCCCCTTCTGGTCACCGCGGGGCAGCAGATCCGCTCGTTCGTGACCATGCAGGCGAACCTCACCAACCGCGACGCCGTCGATGTACCCAAGCCCTTCGTGAAGTGGAGCCATGAGCCGCCGCGAGCCGCCGACGTTCCCCTCGCCCTCGCGCAGGCAATCCACCATGCGAGCCTGGCGCCCTCCGGGCCCGCCTTCGTGTCGATCCCGATGGACGACTGGCTCGTTGACATCGAGCCCGGGGACTACACGCGACAGATATCCCGGACCGTGACAGGTCGCTCTGAGCCCGACAGCGAGCAGATCCAGGCACTGGCGGCACGCGTGCGGGACGCGCGCAACCCGGTCTTCGTCGCCGGCCCGAACATAGACGCGTCCGGCGGCTGGGATGCGGCGATCGAGCTCGTCGAGAGCCAGCATCTTCCGGTGTGGGCCTCCCCCGCGACAGGAGGCAACCGCATCGGGTTCCCGGAGAGCCATCCCGCCTTCCAGGGCGTTCTTCTTCCCGCTGTCGGCCCGATCGGCTTCACCCTCGCCGAGCACGACCTCGTACTCGTCGCCGGGTCCTCGGTGTTTCCCTACTACCCGAACATCCCGGGCGACCTCCTCGCCGAGGGGACCGAGCTGGTGATGATCACCAGCGATCCCGACGAGGCGGCCAGGGCCCCCATGGGAGACGCGATCGTCGCCGACGTCGCGCTCACTCTCCGGGCGCTCGCCTCGGCCCTCAGCGAGCCCTCGGGCCGCCCCGCCCCGCCGGAGCGGGCCGCCGCGGAGCAGATGCCCGACAGCGACCCGATGTCCCCGTCGACGGCCTGCGCGATCCTCACCGAGCTGTTCCCGCAGGACGGCATAGTCGTGCTCGAGTCCGCGAGCGCCACCAGCGCGCTCCGAAATCAGCTGCGCCCCTCGACGCCCGGCTCCTACTTCTTCGCCGCCGGCGGCGGCCTCGGCTTCGGCCTTCCCGCCTCGCTGGGGGTCCAGCTCGCCCAGCCCGAGCGGCAGGTCATCTGCGTACTCGGCGAGGGCGCCGCCCAGTACGCGATCACCGCCTTCTGGACCGCGGCCGCCTACGAGATCCCGGTCAAGTTCCTCGTGCTGCGCAACAACGAGTACTCGATCCTGAAGTGGTTTGCAACGATGGAGAACGTGACCGGAGCCCCGGGCCTGGACCTGCCGCGCCTGGACGTCGCGGCCACCGCCGCAAGCTACGGCGTGCCGGGCACCACCGTGTCCGGCACCGAACAGTTGCACGCGGCCCTCACCGACGCGCTGGCGCAGAGCGGCCCGCGCCTGGTTCAGGTCGAGGTCGAGCCCGGCATGGCGCTCGCGTGATGAGCGGCCGGGCGGCGCTGCTGGGCCCGCAGACGGGCAGGATCGGCCATCCCGCAGGCGGGCCGACCGAGGATCGCGCCCCCGACAGCCTCGCCGCCGGCTCACCGGAGCCGCTGCGCGGGGAGCTCGAATCGCTGCTCGGAGCCGACCGTGTTCTCGCGCGCCCGATCGACCTCGTCCGCTACGCATCCGACGCAAGCCCATATCGGAGGCTGCCGGCGATCGTCGTGATGGCACGCACCGTGCACGACGTGGCGAGCGTGCTCCGATACGCCCGCCAGACCGGGATGCCGGTCAACTTCAGAGGCGGCGGGACGAGCCTGAACGGACAGGCGCAGACCGACGGGATCATGGTCGACGTCCGGCGCTGGTTCTCGGGGGTGCGCATCGAAGACGGCGGAGCGCGGGCGCGCGTCAAGCCCGGCACCCTGCTCGGAATGGCGAACCGCCTCCTGGAGTCGAGCGGTCACAGGCTCGGGCCCGATCCCGCGAGCAAAGACATCGCCACCATCGGAGGGGTCCTCGCCAACAACTCGGGCGGGATGCGCTGCGGCGTTACGTGGGACTCCTACTCGACGGTGGAGTCGATGACCCTCGTCCTGGCGTCGGGCACCGTGATCGACACCGCCGAGGCTGACGCTGAGGAGCGCTTTGCGCAGGCCGAGCCGGAGCTCGCGAAGGGCCTGCTCGAGATCCGCGCGGAGATCCTGGCGGACACGGAACTGTCCGAGCGCATCGTGCGCAAGTACGAGATCAAGAATGTGACCGGCTACCGGCTGTGTGCCTTCCTGGACGCCGAGACGCCTCTCGAGATCTTCAGGCGCCTGGTGATCGGCTCCGAGGGGACGCTCGCGTTCATCGCCGAAGCCGTCATGCGCACCCGGCCCGAGCCCGCGCGCACGACGCTCGCCTGGGCTCACTTCGCCAACATCGACGACGCGGCGGCGGCGGTGCCCGCGCTCGTCGCGGCGGGTGCGCGCGCAACAGAGCTGATGGTGGCGCCCGCGCTGATCGCAGCGGCGTGGAACATGCCCGGCACTCCCGAGCACTGGCGTGAGCTGCCCTTCGAGTCCGCTGCGCTGATCGTCGAGTTCGGGGGCGAGGACGAGGTTGAGCTCGACGCCTGCGAGAGCGCCGCGCTCGATGCCCTCTCCGCCCACGAGCTGATCGAGCCGGCACCCCGCTTCACCCGTGAGCGCGATGAGATCGAGATGACCTGGAGGGTCCGCGAGGGGCTGTTCGGACTCGTCGGGCGCCTGCGCCCACTCGGGAGCGCGCTGATCATCGAGGATGTCTGCGTCAGGCCCGAGCGAATCGCCGAGTGCGCCCGCGACCTGCAGGCGCTGCTGGGCAAGCACGAGTTCCTCGTCGGCGTCGCGGGCCACGCATCGGCCGGCAACCTGCACTTCCAGCTCACTCCGGGCTTCGACGATCCCGCCGACCTCGAGCGCTACGAGGCGTTTATGGGCGAGCTCGTGGAGCTGATCGTCGACAAGTACGACGGATCCCTGAAGGCCGAGCACGGCACCGGCGTGAACATGGCGCCCTACGTCGAACGCGAGTGGGGCGCGAAGGCGACCGAGATGATGTGGCGCGTCAAGGACCTCGCGGATCGCCACCGGATCCTGAACCCGGATTCCGTCCTGAACCGGGAGCCGGGCGTCCACCTGAAGCACCTCAAGAGCCAGCCCGAGATCGAGCCGGAGGTCGGGCACTGCGTCGAGTGCGGCTTCTGCGAGCCCGTGTGCCCCTCCCGCAACACCACCACGACCCCGCGCCAGCGCATCGCGATACGCCGGGAGATGGCGCGCCAGAGCGAGGGCTCACCCGTCTACGAGGCTCTGATGGCGGACTTCGAGTACGAGGCGATACAGACGTGCGCGGCCGACGGCACCTGCCAGGATGCCTGCCCCGTCGCGATCGACACGGGCGCTCTCATGAAGGAGTTCCGCCGGCGTGAGCGGACCGGGCGCGAAGAGGCGGTCGGCCTCGCGCTCGCCCAGCGCTACGCGCTCGTCGAGCGCGCGGCACGAGCCGGGCTCACCGGCGCGCGCGCCGCACAGGCCCTTCCCGGCGACGTGGCCACGCGGGCCACCGACGCTGTCCGCGCCCGTGTCAGCAGCGACCTTGTGCCTTCGCTCCCGGGCAGCCTGCCGCCGGCGGCGCCCGCAAGTCTCCCGGTCACCGGCCGCGAGGACGCCGTGGCCGTGTATCTGCCGGCGTGCATCAACCGCATCTTCGGCAACCCCGCGGGTGGAACGCCCGGGCCCTCGCTGCCCGAGGCGCTGGTGGCCGTCTCGGCACGCGCGGGAATGCCGCTGTGGATACCGGACGACGTCGCCGGCCACTGCTGCTCGACCCCGTGGAGCTCGAAGGGCTACTGCCGAGGACAGGATCACATGGCCGCACACACCGCGGAGGCGATGTGGCGCTGGAGCGATGGCGGGCGACTCCCAATCGTGATCGACGCCAGCTCCTGTGCGCAGGGGCTCGGAGAGGATCTCGCGGCGAGGCTCCCTGAGTCCGAGCGCGAGCGCTTTGAGCGCATCGAGGTGCTCGACTCGATCGCGTGGGTGCACGACCGTCTCCTCGCGAACCTTCACATCTCCGGGCGCGTGGCCTCCGCCGCCCTGCACCCGACATGCTCAGTGCAGCGGATGGGCCTGACAGGCAAGCTTGACGCGATCGCGCGTGAGCTTGCGGATGACGTGCGCGTCCCGGCCGGAACGACCTGCTGCGGGATGGCCGGCGACCGCGGGATCCTTCATCCGGAGCTCCCCGCCTCGGCGCTTCGCGACGCGGCCGCGGACCTCGCAGCGCATCCGGCCGCCGAGCACCTGTGCAGCAATCGCACATGTGAGATCGGCCTGCAGGAGATCACCGGGCAGCCGTACTCCTCGTTCGTGCTGCTGCTGGAGCGCCTCACCCGCTGAGACTCGCCGAGCGCGCCGCCGCGGCGCCAGCGACCGGGATCGCCGGCCTGCCCGCGCCAGCGGACCAACCGGAGCGCCTGCGTCCCTTTGGAAGGCTCTCCGGCCGCGAACCGAAGGGAAAGCGCGGGGTCTCCCGCAGTAGTTGCCCGAACGCCTCGGGCGACAGTGGACGCGAGAAGAAGAAGCCCTGACCCACATCACAGCCGAGCGACTGCAGCAGATTTGCCTGCTCGGCCGTCTCTATCCCCTCCGCGATGACGACCTTGCCGAGGGCGTGGCCCATCTCCACGATCGCCGAGGCGAGGGACGCCGCCCTCGCGTTATTCACTATGTCCCTGGTCAGCGACCTGTCGACCTTCACGCTGTCGAACGGAAGCTCGCCGAGGTAGCCGAGCGAGCTGTAGCCGGTGCCGAAGTCGTCGAGGGACAGGCCGAGCCCCATGTCCGCCAGGGCGCCCAGGACGCCGCCGGCCACGTCGAGCTCCTCCAAGAGCACGCCCTCGGTGATCTCGATGGTCAGGAACGAGGGCTCCATACCCGCGGCGGCGAGCGAATGCTCTGCCAGGGCTGGTACCTCCGCGGGATCCGCCAGCTGCAGCGGCGAGACGTTCACCGCGATCCCAGCGAACTCGCCCTGGCCGAGCCATGCTCCCGCCTCACGAAGGGCCCGACTCATGATCTGGGACCCCAGCTCATGGATGTACCCGCTCTCCTCCGCGACGGGAATGAAGTCGCCGGGAGGAATCGGGCCCCGCGACGGGTGGGCCCATCGGGCCAGTGCCTCGCCGCCCGTGATCGCGCCGGTGCGCAGCGACACGAGCGGCTGGTACTCGACACGTATCTGATCGCCGGCGCTCAGCGCCTCTGCGAGCGCTGCCTCCATCCGCACGCGGTCGAGCAGGCGCTCGCGCATCCTGGACTCGAAGACCTCATAGCGACCCCCTCCCCTGCTCTTGGCGTGGCTCATCGCGGAGTCGGCGTCGCGCAGAAGCTCACCGGCCGTGCAATCGGGCTGCGCGGCGGCGATGCCCATGCTCGCCACCAGCGAGCGCTCGCCGTCGGAGGTCGCGATCGGCTCGTGCGCGGCCGCGAGCATCCGGTCGGCGACATAGCCCGCCGCCTCCACTGAGGGCAGTTGCTCGCAGAGCACGGCGAACTCCCCGCCCGCGAGCCGGGCGAGCGTGTCTCCGGGGCGTATAGCTGCCTGCAGCCGCAACGCGGTCACGCGGAGCATCTCGTCGCCCATCGCATGTCCGAGGCTCTCGTTTACGAGCTTGAAGTTGTCCACATCGAACATGAGCACCGCGAGGGGCGGGTCATCCGCCGCCCTGCCCTCGAGCGAGCGCTCGACCCGGTCGAGGAACAGGCCCCTGTTCGGCAACCCGGTGAGCGAGTCGTGCAGACCCTGCCGCCGTATCTCGCGGTGCGCCTCGCGGTTCAGGAGGGCGTCCGCCAGGATGTTCGCCATCAGCTGCAGAAAGGGGACGGCGTCTGCTAGCCCACCTCCGGGCTGACCGTGGTTGACCACCAGCACGCCGAACGGCGCGTCCGTGTCGCCAACCGCCACCGCAACGCTGCTGCGGGCGTTCTCGGAACGAGACGGGTGCGCGCCACGCAGCCGCGGCTCCCGCTCCCAGTCATCCACCACCGTCGACTTTCGTGTTCGCAGAACGTGCTCCGCCAGCCAGATCTCCTGGCCGGTGACCCCGCCATGACTCCGCTGACCCGAGCGGCCCCCGCTGCGGGCGACCGCTACAAGCGTCCCCTCCGCTGCGCGACGTTCGAGCAGCACCGCATCCCCGGCGGAGAGGAAGCGAACCGCGACCCCGACCGCTCGCACGAACAGCTCCTCGCATGATTCGCCGCGCAGAGCGCGGCGCCCGAGGTCCGCGATCTCCAGCTGTGCCTCCGTGTTGTGCCGCGCCGAGGCCAGCGCCTCACGGCGGGCGGTGATATCCACGACGACGGTGATTGCAGCCGGGCGTCCGGCGTGCTCCCCGGAGAGCACCTTTCGGGTGCGGAAGAAGACGGGTATCTGCTCACCGCTGCTTCCCACCGCGTCGAGCTCACCTTCGAGGGGATGACCGGAGTCTCGGGCTTCCTGGATACGGGCGAGCGCGGAGGTCTGGTCCGCTCCCACCAGGCTCTCGATCGAACTGCCGAGCACGTCCGCTGCGGAGTATCCGAACAGCCGCTCGGCTCCCGCGCTCCAGAAGGCGATGACGCCGCAGGCGTCGGTTGTGATCACGGCCGCGTCAACGTCGTTGATCATGGCCGCCTGCAGGGCCATCCGCTCGCCGGCCAGGACCTCCTCGGTGACGTCACGGTTATGCCGACGGCTCCGGTGACGGCCCCTCGCGCATCCACGATCGGGGACAGCGAGAGCGAGATCTTCCTCGGCGAACCGTCGCAGGTGACTCGCTCAACGCGCTTGCCTTCGATCACCTCGCCTCCGAGGACGCGCCGCAGGGTCTCCTGCTCATCGCTTCTGACGTGTGGGAACAGGAGGCTGATGTTGCGGCCCACGACCTCGGAGCGGTTGTATCCGTAGAGGGTTTCGGCCCCGTGGTTCCAGGTCGTGATCGTGCCCTGGCTGTCAACTCCGACGATCGCGTCGCGCGAGAACTCCACCAGCAGCGCGGCGCGCCGGTCGCCCTCGATGTAGCGGCGCTTGAAGCGCCAGATCAGGACAGTCAGCGCCGAGAGAGCGATGCAGAGCATGATGAGCGCACCGAGGTCCGCGGCGGCCAGGGCGGGCCACGGCCGCTGATCCGGTTCGGGACTCGTCCACACGGCGACCGAGCACATGAGCACCATTGCCAGGACCTGCACGATCGTGGCCCGGACCGTGGCGCACCAGACGGTCGCTCCGGCGGCGACCGCGTAGAACAGAGCGAACGGCAGGGCCGGCTCGCCACCGAAGTAGATGTAGAGCGAGATGAAGAGCGTGCTCAGGATCCCGGCGGCCGCAGCCCACCTGGCATCCGGAGTCGCCCGTGTTCTGAGAAGGCCGGCACCGAACAGAGCCGCTGCAACAGCGGTGATGATGAGGCCCTGTGCGTTTACCCCCCGCGCACTGATCAACAGTGCCCCTCCTGCGGCGATACAGGCGGCGGTGATCTGCAGGAACGCGAGCGAGCGCACAAGCACGAGCTCGTCGCTGAGGCGATCAGCTCCGAGCGTTTGCGGGGTGGGGTCAGGCAACGGCCCCACACCTTTGGGTGGCACGCGGGCCGAACGCGGCGCTGCCACGGACGCAGAGGAAGTCCATGCTTCTGCTTCGACGCAAACGGCGCGCCACGCCGCAGTAGTTGACCCCTACGACGATCCGTAGCGGCCATGCGCCACCACCCGTCCGGCGACGCGGCCGGGGGCCGACCGCGCTTCCGGACGGGTGAGGCCCTTCAGGCGAGCATCATTCGTAGACGAACCTGTTTTCGGGCAGCTTCTTGCTCTTCTGGCCGTTGACCAGCGCCCGCACTGTCACAGCTCCAGCCTTAGATGCGAGGTCCGCCGGAGTCACCGCCGTGCAGCTGCTTGTCGAGGTGCAGTCCACCGAGGTCGCGTTGGCTTTGCCGAACTCGAAGGCGGTCACGGCCGTGCCCGGAGCAAACCCGGTGCCCGTGATCGTCACCGGGGTGCCACCCGCCTTCGGTCCGTTTCCGGGGCTGATGGTCGCGATGGATGGCTTGGGCCAGTACTGCTTGACGAATTCCGTGGCAGCGAGCTCGAGTGAGCCGTCCATGATCGCGGTGTTGGATCCGGATGCAGCGGGAATCCCGATGTCCAGGTCGATGACGGGATCGATCAGAAGCGAGAGGACGCCGCCGCATCCCGTCGCTCCCGGCACCGAGTAGCTGTTGTCGACCAGCGAGGTGTCCTTGATTTCGCGGACTTTGCCTTCCGCTTTGTTCAGGATCTCCTCTCCGGGCGTTCCGCTGATCGGTTTGTTCGGCGCCGGGGGACTCGTCGTGCCGGTGGTCAGATGCAGGACGATCGGTTCAGAGTCGGTCCCGACGTAGCATTCTTCGCCGAGTACCGGATTGCTCAGTTTCACCTTCAGGGGCAACGTCAGCGCCGTGCCCGTGCCGAGCACGAGGTTCGATCCGTCGATTTTCACGGAGCTGACGGGCCCAGCGATTTCCGCGGTCGCCGTCACTTCGCCGCCTTCGAGGCCTTTGATCCCCGTGAGGCCGCCCGGCACGGTGAGCGGAGTGTTCGCGAGCGTGTTTCCATCGGCCGCTGCGAGAAGGGGCACTTCACCGTCGGGGAAGGCCAGCTTCGTCGGCCGGCCACCCTGCAGCACGAGCGTCTTGTTGATCGGGACGGCCTTGTTGCCGATCTTGAATTCGCCGCCCGTCGTTGTGGAGTAGAGGCATTCCTGCGCTTCCGTAAGCGGGCAGTCGGAGAATGGCGCGAATTCCTTGACGATGTTCGCTTTGCTCTCCGCCAGGGCCGACTGCGCGAACCCGAATGCCGCGAGCGCAGCGATGCCAAGGAACGTCAGCACCACCCGTCTCGCGGTGCGGACACCGCGAACCGCCGGCTTCTCGGCGAGCACCAGCTTTCTCTCCTGCATGTCTCCCCCTCCGTAAAAGTCCGAACCCCTGTCGGCGCCACGCTACCCGAATGAGGTCCCCTCTAAACACGCTTGTTTCGGGGGGGTCCGGCTCAACGTATTTGGCTACCTGATCGCGGGGGTCGAGGCCGCAGCGCTCGCCGGATACGGGAAAGCTCTGCGTGGCTTTACAAGCACGTGGCAGCTGGAAGACCCGCCCCGGCGCTCGGCCCCGCGATTTCCTCGCACGGTCACACAAGCTGGCCCTACACTGGCCACATGGGGCGACACCGCAGCGGGAGCGCTGGGTCGGGCGCTGCAACGCGACCGCTTCGGCACCTTGCCCGCGGGCCCGCCGCACGGCTGTCGCTCGCTCTCCTCGCGAGCGTGGCTCTGATCCCGCTCACGTGCCCCGAAGGTGCGGCGGCGGCAGGCAATGGGGCCATGGCGTGGGGCCTTGACACCTACGGACAGCTCGGCACGAACTCGGAACGGGAAAAGATCGAGTTCTGCGGCGAAACCACTTGTCCCACGTTCCTGCCGCCTTTGTTCTCGCCGACGGCGGTCTCCGGCCTCGGCGACGTGCGCTCGGTCGCGGCCGGCGCCGGACACACCCTCGCCGTTCTAGAAGACAGCACCGTCGAGGCGTGGGGCCTGAACGAAGACGGCCAGCTGGGAACAGGGTCGGCGACGGGGCCGGAAGCATGCGAAAACCTCTTCAGCCGCGTGCGCCCGTGCGTGGACGCACCGGTGCCCGTCGAAGGCCTGACGGGCGTCACCGCGGTCGCAGCCGGCGAGACCCACAGCCTTGCCCTTCTGGCTGACGGCACCGTGATGGCATGGGGTGCCAATGGAGACGGACAGCTGGGCACCGGGACGAGCCCGGGGCCCGAAACCTGTCAGCAGCCCGGATACCTCCCGTCGAGCCAGGCGTGCAGCTCGGTGCCGGTTCTGGTCCCCGGCCTGCATGGGGTCAGGGCGATCGCCGCCGGGGGCTTCTCGAGCTACGCGCTACTCGAAGACGGAACCGTCATGGCATGGGGCAGGAACGAATGGGGCGAACTCGGCACGGGGTCGACTGGCGCGGCCGAATGCGAAGGCTCCGAGGCTCGCTGCGAGCGCTCGCCGACGGCCGTTCAGGGACTCAGCGGCGCCACCGCGATCGCAGCCGGCGAGGGGCACGCCCTTGCCCTGCTCTCGGATGGGACCGTGATGGGGTGGGGTTTCAACAAAATCGGCGCGGTCGGAGACGGCAGCCGGGAGAATCGATACTCGCCCGTTGCGGTGAGCGGGCTGTCCGGTGTCGTGTCGATCGGCGCTGGAACAGACGACAGCATCGCTTTGCTCGGCGACGGCACTGTCATGGATTGGGGCTCAAACGCGTACGGCAATCTGGGAATTGGCACCAGCACGGGTCCGGAACGCTGCGAAGAAGGCGAGTTCCCGTGCAGCACGACCCCTGTTGCCGTCAAGGGGCTGAGCGGAGTGACGGACGTCGCCGCGGGCTTCCAGCACAGCCTGGCGCTTCTTAGCAACGGGAGCGTGATGGCGTGGGGTTACAACGAATACGGCGCCCTCGGCACCGGCGAGCCCGGGCCGGAAAGCTGTGAACCGCCCGAAGAAGCCCCGCGCTGCAGCAAGAACCCGGTGATGGTCGCAGGCCTCACCGGAGTGAAGGCCGTCGCGGTCAACGCGGGTGCGGATGACAGCATCGCCTACGGCCCCCTCGAACCAACGGTCACCGGCGTCACGGGGACCGAAGCAGAAGCAGCGGCGCGCACGATGGCGCGCTCGGCGTCCAAGCCCACCTCGGGCAACACCGGCTCCGAACTCGGGGGTACGCGTGTGACAATCAGCGGGAGCGACTTCAGCGGTGCGAGCGCCGTGCGCTTCGGGGCAACAGCCGCGGCGAGCTTCACGGTCAGCGCCTCAGGCACGATCGCAGCAGTATCCCCGCCGGGGAGCGGAACGGTCAACATCACTGTGATCACCCCCAGGGGCGAAAGCGCCGTCACGTCGGGCGATGAGTTCAGGTACGTACCGCCGATCCCGCCGGTGATCAAGAAGGTCTCGCCGTCGCGGGGCAGCGCCGCGGGAGGCACCTCAGTGATGATCACAGGAACGGGCCTGGGGAGCGCGACAGTCGTTCGGTTCGGCACCGTCGCGATCACGGAATTCGCCCGGTCGAGCCAATCGATAACCGTCGTCGCTCCACCTGGCACTGCGGGCACGGCGCCGATCACGGTCATCTCGCCGAACGGCACGAGCGGCGTGTCGTCAAAGACCCGGTTCATTTACGAAGGCCCGGTCGTCAGCTCCCTCTCGCCCGGGTCGGGGCCCAGCGCCGGCGAAACCCGCGTCACGATCATCGGCAGCGGCTTCGCCGTCGGCAGCGGCGCGACGACGTTCAAGTTCGGCAAGAAGCCCGCCGGCACATCCGAATGCGCCTCGACGAGCATGTGCTCCGTGCCGTCTCCAGCCGGCAAGGCAGGCACGGTCGACGTCACCGCTGCGGTCGGGCGCGCGAAGAGCAAACCAAACCGCCCCGGCGACCTCTTCGCGTTCGAATAGCGCCCGCCTCCCGTTGCTGCGGGGCGCGCGGCCAGCCGGGCTAGGAGCGTAGGGGCTGCGGGCGTGGGCGCGCCGCCACCGTGCCGTCAGGCCACTCGGCCGGCCGAAGACGGCCGCGCTGCCCAAACGGGTCAAGCGTGTGAGGCCACCATCATTCGTAGGTGCTCTATGCGGCCGCTCGCCGGCCCGCGCGCGCCAGGGCGGCCGATGATGCCTCTCGCGCGACCCGTGTTCGGTCAGGGCCAGCTCAAGCGAGCCGTTGTGCTGTTACCTGCCCGCTTCCATAGTTGCGGCAAGGTCGATAGCCCGTTACCACCCTGAGGCCGGAAAGCCCGCCCTTTGCAGGGAGGCTTCAAATGGGCGATCCAGGATTCGAACCTGGGACCTCTTCCTTACCAGGAGCGAGCGGCTGCCGGTCTCTGTCGGTGCGATCACGACGAGAGCCGTAGCTCCTTGACGTTCTGACCGACTGCGGCGAACTCTGCGGGCCTGCTGGCGACCGCTGAGGCTTCCAGCAGGCTTCCATACCTGCGTCAAGCCCGGCGCCTTCCACGGCGCGGACGGCAAGCTAGCCCGCTGCGATTGTGACTGGTGTCCCAGGACCGATTCGGGCCGCGAGCCAGCTGATGCTGGCAGTCTCGAGCCTTACACACCCGTGCGATGAGCCTGTACCAATCGCGCCGACGAGGTTGTCGCGGCCGTGGATCGCAATCTGTCCCGGACCGCCTTCGAATTCCTGCAACACGTCGGAGCGCGCGCTGAGGGCGAGCGCGAACGGCCCGCCTGCATCGCCGGCGGGCATCTGGACAGTCTCCTCGACGAAGAATTGGCCCGAAGGGGTGGGCGTCGATGGCTTTCCCACCACCGCTGCGAAGGTCTTGACAACGCGCCCGCGGCTGTACGCGCGCACACGCCGGGTCGCGAGACTGACCAATATGTGCCAAGTCGTCTTCGCTTCGATGGTCCCCGCCTGTTCGATCCAGCCGGTCGATCCGTTCGGGCGACCCGGGAGCATGACATGGAGCCACCGGGTCCCTCTAGGACCTGTTGCTCGGCCTACGACGGGGAGCGTCGTGCGCTCGCCGGTGATGGGCCGTCGGCCGGAGATGCTCGCCGCCTGTGGAGATCCCGACCGTGGCGCTCGGCGCGCCGTGTGGCTGCTCAGCAGGATCGCGAGCTGCTGGCTACTCCATCCAGGCATCGTGTTACGAGCCGCCAGCGCGGGGACAGCAGCCGCGCAGAACCCTGCCAGCACCAGCAACACGAGCACCACGAGCGGCAGGTGCCAGGAGGACGTTGCGCGTTTTGGGGAGATGTCACTGTTCATAAGAGATCAGGTGGGGCAGATCTGGGTGAGCCCAGATCCGCCCTCACCCGCTCAGCCGGTGAAGGCGCCCCGCTTGCTCGGGAGCACGGGCTTGGCCGGCGAGCGCGGCTTGGCCGCTCTGCGCCGGCGTTTGGCCCTGAGCTTCTTGGCCTTGAGCTTCTTGGCGGCCGCGCGCTGTTCGGCGATGCGCTTCTGCGCAACCGTTGTCGGGGAACCGACCGGCGGCAGCGACGTGACCGCCTTGGTGAGTGTTTCGCCTTCGGTGGCGGTCGTGGTTTCCGTTCCGCCGCCACCGCTCGCGCCGACGGCGCAGGTGGAGTTCGTGATCGTGTTCGTGTCCAGGTTGACCGCTCCCGTCTGCGCGAGAAGCCTGCCGTGGATCGTTGCGGCGGTATTGGCGGTGATCGTCGCCAGCGCCATCACGGTGCCGACGAAGCGAGTTCCGGTGCCGAGGGTCGCGGAGGAGCCAACCTCCCAGAAGACGTTACAAGCCTGAGCTCCGTTGACCAATTCGACGGCGGTGTTTGATCCGGTGATCAGCGTGGATCCGATCTGAAAAATGAACACCGCTGCCGGGTTGCCCTCGGCGTTGAGGGTCACGCGTCCTGAGGACAGAAGCAACGAGCTGCTTGCTGTTCGCACTCCCGGAAGAAAGGCCTGTCCGGCAAGATCGGTTCCCGCCGAGCCATCGCTGGGACGTGAGGCCGCATCATTGAACGCGGTCGTCAGTGAGTTCTTGGCGGCGATCGCTACAGCGTCATCCACGTGCGTGGCGCCGAGGACATCGGGAGCGCCGGTCACGGACGAGCCGGGGCTGAGCCCCAGATCGCCGAACATCGTCGTGGGGCCGGTGTTTGTCACCGTCGACCCTCCGAGCACCGAGTAGCTTTCGGCGGTGCCGAGGCCAACCGTCGCGGCGGCGCCCATCGCGCTGCCGGCAAGCAGCGAACCGGAAATCAGGATGGACAGGGCAAGCCCCCCGAGCCCTGCGATGAATAGGCGCGGGCGTAGGTTGGTACGGGCGCCTACAGGCGCTCGTCTCAGATGTGTGACGGAAGAGAACATTGACGCTTCCTTTACCGCGGCGCCGGGGCACCGCATTGGATGACACGGGCCAGAGAGAAGTGCATCTGGCTCCACATCAAACGTCGTCCTCGCGCGGGGTCCGCGGGACCGTGGAACCCCGCTGTGGTCTCCGGGTGACCCGGTCAGCCGGAGCGTGCACCCCGGAGGCCCCGTCGTGATCCGCTGCCGGTTGCCCGAGCGCGGCGCGCTTTTCCGCTACCCGGCGTCGAAAGGCTTATCCCCGCAGTGCGGGCGGTCGAGCCCATGGACATGGTCAACGTCCCGGACACGCACCGTCACTCGGTCACCAGTGGCTCCCGCATCAGGCGGATGCTCCTTGCCTGCGCAGCGGCACTCGCTGCGGGGTCGGCTCTAGCTTCGGCTGGCGCGGCCCAAGCGCCTGCCGCTCAGAGTTGCCATAGGGCCGCATTCACAGGGCGCGTCCACCCTTCCCAGCCATCGGGCTGCCCGGCACAGCTGCGGGGAACGCCAGGACCACGCGGGCAGCAGGGGCCGCGCGGGCGCCTCGGTGAAAGAGGAGCGACGGGCTTCGAAGGGCTACCGGGTCTAACGGGTCCCCAGGGGTTGCAGGGTCTGATCGGACCGGCCGGCCTCACAGGTGCCGCCGGCCTGGCGGGTGTGCCTGGCCCTGAAGGCGCGGCGGGAGCCCGCGGCGACGAAGGTCCGGCCGGATCGCCGGGCTCCGCAGGCGTGCCCGGTGCTGAAGGCACCCCCGGGGTGGCCGGCCCTGCGGGGCCGGAAGGCACGGTTGGCGCACAGGGGATCGCGGGCCCGGAAGGACCGAAGGGAGCAACCGGAGCAACAGGAGCGCAGGGCGCCGTCGGCCCGGAAGGACCACCAGGAACTTCGTCGTACGCCGAGTTCTACGCCCTCATGCCAGGCGACAACGCTGCGACTGTCGGAGCGGGGATGCCCGTGGAATTTCCCCGAGACGGCCCGACTTCCAAAGTGATCGCCCGCCGCGGCGCGAGCGAATTCGTGCTTCCTGCGGTCGGGGCCTACCGCGTGGACTTCTCCGTGTCGGCGAACGAGCCGGGCCAACTGGTCCTCGCCGTGGACTCCGGAGGCGGAATGGTTGAAATCCCCTACACGGTCTACGGTAGAGCGACCGGCACCAGCCTGATATCTGGCGAGGCGATCATCGAAACGATCTCCGCGAACTCAGCCGTCGAGGTTCGCAACCCGGCGGGAAACACCCCTGCCCTCACGATCACGCCGGATGCCGGAGGCACCCACCCCGCGGTGGCGTCGCTGCTCATCGAACGGGTCAGGTGAACCTGGGCTTCGCGAGAGGACCGGGGTGCAGGTCTAATGGGCGATCCAGGATTCGAACCTGGGACCTCTTCCTTATCAGAGAAGCGCTCTAACCGACTGAGCTAATCGCCCTGGTACTGGGATGCTGCTCACTGATGGCCAGATCTCCGATGGAGTTGCGGTCATGAGCGCAGGGCGAATCTTACCGCCCTGGCGAGCAGCGGCACCCGGCAGGCACCGCTCAGCCGACGCCGCGAAGGCGCCGAAGAACGGCGGCCGCAGTGCGCTCCCCGCTGAACATCGCTCCCTGGATCGATGCCGTGTCCCGATGGTCGCCGCAGACGAACAGACCCTGGCCGAGGGTGACCCTCTGCCTCGGATTCAGGGGCGGCCGCTGCAGAGGCTGCCCATGGGGGATCACGTCGGTTCGCAGATGCGTCCAGTCTGCGGTGGTGGAGCCGAACCATCCCGCGAGCTGTCGGCGCACCTGGGCGTCCAGGTCGGGGTCGAGCGCCGACGATCCCGGCACGGCAGCAGCAACCAGACTCCGGCCCGCTGGCGCATAAGACGGCTGCACCTCGCTCATCACGACCACATTGAGTGCGGGTCCGAGCCCCGACCCTTCAAGCATCAGCGTGCGCCCCGCCACCGGCGCCGTCGAGGTGCTGAACCAGCAGCACGCGGCAGCCCTCGACCCCGGGTCCTCAACGAGCCTCGGGAGGAGCCGCTTTGCGGCGGGTCCGTCGGTTGCCACGATGACAGCGCGAGCCCGGATGCGCTCGCCGCCTCGCAGCACGACCGCACCGGGCTCGACGGACTCGGCCGGCGAGTTCAGCCTGATCGTGTCGCCAGGAAGCGATCGCGCAAGTTGCGCGGGGATCGCCCCCATCCCCTCGCGGGGCAGGCCCGTCGAGCCCGAAGCGATCATTCGCAGGACCGTGTCGAAGCGCCGGGATGAGACCTCGAGGTCGGGGTCGAGCTGTATGCCCGCAAACAGCGGTCCCCAGAACTCGCTCACGTATTCGTTTGATAGCCCTGCTTGCGAGAGGCGGTCAGCGGTGCTCATATCCGGGCGCCGCAGGAGCTCGCGGACCGGGTGCGTTCTGACGTCGAGCACGAGCCGGGCGGCACGCAGCTTGTCCGGAAGCGAGCCGACGGATGACCGCAGCGCGGACGCGAGTTTGAGGGGCCGGCGCAGCGGATCGCTGATCCTCTGGATGCCATCGGGGGTGCGCACGAGCGCGCCGGGCTCGAAGTTGCCGATGTCCAGCGCGGCGGTGTCGAGCCGCTGCTTCACCTGGGGATAGGCACTCAGGAGGATCTGAAAGCCGCGGTCGAGAAGGAAGCCGTCGACCGCGTCCGTCCTGACGCGTCCGCCGACGCCGTCGGTCGCCTCCACCACCGTGCACTGAAGTCCCGCGCGGGTGAGGTCCTGAGCACAGGTCAGCCCGGCGAGCCCGGCCCCGACTATCGCGACGTCGGTCATGCCGACGCCGTGGCGAATGCTGCGCTGGGCACATCCGCGGCGCCCGATTCCAGTGCATCGCAGATCGTCTTCGCCACGTGTGACGGCGCAAGGCCCCTGCGGAGCTTTGGCGCGCTGCCCTCGAGCGCACGGGACGCGAGGGTCGTCTCGGTGTGCGGCGGGCGAGCGTCGATCACACGCACTCCACGATGGCGCGCCTCCCGAGAGAGAGCTTCGTCGAACGCGCGGACAGCCGCCTTGGAGGCGCCGTAAGCGGCCATGCCGGGCAGATTGCGCTCGGCGATGACACCGGAGATGTTGACGATCGCACCGCCCTGGGGGATCACCGCGAGCGCCTCGCTCGCGAGCATCATCGGAATCATCGCGTTGGCGAGGAGGAGGTGTTCAACGACGCTCGCCGACATTTCAGAGACGGCACCGAAGGCGACGACGCCGACCGCGTTCAGGAGCACGTCGAGCGCGCCCACGTGCTCGACAGCACCACGGACCGCGTCCCGGCAACCACTGACCGTGCGCAGATCGCGGACGATGCGGGCGCCGGGTACGGGCAGCTCCGCCAGGCGCGCCACGTCGCGGCCGCAAAGGGTGAGCTGAGCGCCGCGCCTATCGAGCTCCACAGCGAGCGCCGTGCCTATGCCTCCAGTTGCGCCGCATAACAGGACGGAGGCTCCCTCCAGCGGATGCTGCACCTCCACCGCGTGTAGAGCGGCGCCTTCCGGCTCGAAAGACGGGCGGTCGAAGATCACACCCCTAGTCTACCGCGATTTAGCGGCATTTAGCGTAACTTAGTTGAGTTTGCCGCCCGCGACGGTAGCCTTACTGCTGTGTCAGAGGAGACCATTGACCTCGCCGTCGCGGCCGAGCAGCTCGGGGTCCACTATCAGACGGCCTATAAGTGGGTTCGATCGGGGGCGCTCCCGAGCTCGCTCGTGCGCGGGCGCTACCGCCTGAGCCCAGAGGATGTGGCGGAGCTGGCACGGCGGCGCGATCGGCCGGCGCGCCCCCGAGTCAGGCAGCCGCGTCAGGGATACGACGCCCTGCGCGAGCGCATGTTCGACGCCCTGGTCACAGGGAATGAGCGAGCCGCTCGCAGCCTGACCTCATCGCTCCTTCAGGACGGCGTAAGCGTGACGACCGTGACCGAGGAGTTGCTCGTACCTGCGCTGACGCGCATCGGCGACGAGTGGAGCGCTGGTCGGCTTCCGGTCTCAATCGAGCACAGAGCGTCCGCGACCGCAGAGAGGCTCCTGGGAGAGCACCATCCAACCCCGCGCGGCAGGCGCCGCGGGACGGTCGCGGTTGCGGGAGTGGAAGGCGACCGACACGCCCTCCCGACGCTGATGGCGGCCATCGCCCTTCGCGAGGACAACTGGAACGTCCATCACCTCGGCGCGGACGTCCCTGGCGATGAGCTCGTCTCGTTCTGCGAATCGGAGGCCGTGGACCTCGTCGTCGTCACCGTGACCTCGGCCTCGGGCCGCAGGCGAGCCCGCCGCGCGGCAGCGCGCCTGGAAGCTCTGGACCTGCCGGTGCTCGTGGGCCGCCCGGGCGCGACCCTGGAGGAGCTACTGGCAACGGCCCGCGATGCACACCGCGGGCGCCTAGGCGCCGGTCAGTCGTCGGTGTGAAGGCGGCCAGCGAGGTCGAGCGCCTCCTGGAGCGACGTGAAGCGGATCTCGGCGCGGTAACCGCCTTCGCGGACCGGCTTCACGCGGACATCCGCTCCGATCGCCGAGCCCAGAGCGTCTGCAATGTCGGAAGCGGCCTGGTCCTGGTCGGGGTGACCCGAGCGAACGGCGGTTCGCGGGGCCGCCCCCCCTTCGCGCGCATTCGCGGCTCTCGCTCTGTCTTCCGTGACCCTGACCGACCAGCCGTCCTTCGCCGCCGACGCCGCGAGCTTGCGCCGGTGTGCATGATCCTCCGCCAGCAGTAGCGCGCGCCCGTGTCCCTCGCTCAGCGAGCCGGCCTGCAGCAGATCCAGCACCTCGTCGGGCAGATCGAGCAGGCGAATCAGGTTGCTGACTGCCACCCGGCTGCGCCCCACTCGTAGACCGACCTCCTCGCGGGTCAGGCCCAACTCCTCGACGAGCGCAGCACAAGCTCGCGCCTCCTCGACCGGGCTCAGGTCCTCGCGGGCCATGTTCTCGATCAGTGCGACTTCGAGCGACGCAGCGTCCTCGCGGTCGCGAATGAGCGCGGGGATCGTCTTGAGTCCCGCCAGCTGCGCCGCGCGCCAGCGCCGCTCCCCGGCGACCAGCTCGTAGCGCCCGCCCGGGCGTGGACGGACCAGCACGGGCTGAAGGACGCCCTGCTCACCAAGAGAGCCGGCCAGCGATGCGAGAGCCTCCGTGTCGAAGCTCCGCCGCGGCTGGTGCGGGTTCGGCGAGATGTCCTCGAGCGGCAGCTCGCGTAGATGCTCCGCGACGGCGGCGCCCTCGGCGGAGACGGAAAGAATCGCGCTGAGACCGCGGCCCATGCCGGGTTTTGGCTTAGCCACGCGCTGCAACCTCCTTGGCGAGCTCGAAATACGCCTCTGCTCCAGCGCTGTGAGGGTCGTGGTGGGTTACCGGGAGCCCGTAGCTCGGTGCCTCGCCGACGCGCACGTTACGCGGAATCACCGTGTCGAATACGAGATCCGGGAAGTGCTCACGAACCTCGCGCTCAACATCCTGGCCGAGTCGCGTACGGCCGTCGTGCATCGTCAGGAGCATTCCTGCCACCGTGAGCCCGGGGTTGAGCTCGACACGGACAATCTCGAGGGTCTCGAGCAGACCAGCCAGCCCCTCGAGGGCGAAGTACTCGGTCTGCACGGGCACGATCACGCGGTCAGCCGCCACCAGCGCGCACACCGTAAGGGGTCCCAGCGAAGGTGGGCAGTCCAGCAGGATGTACTCGAAACTCTCGCGAAGGGGATCGAGGCACTCCCTCAGACGGAACTCGAAGCCGTCGATGCGGGGAAGCTCCACGTTGGCGCCGGCGAGCCCAGCGCCGGCCGGGATCGCAAGCAGACCCTCGACCGAGGACTGGGTGAGCGCCTCTTTGGCTGTTGCCTCCCCCGTGAGGACCTCATATAGCCCGGGGGCGGCGGTGCGCGGTATCCCGAGGCCGACCGTGGCGTTGGCCTGAGGGTCCACGTCGACGAGCAGCGTCTTGTAGCCGGCCTCTGCGATGCAGGCAGCAACGTTCACGGCGGTGGTCGTCTTCCCGACGCCGCCCTTCTGATTCGCAACCGCATAGACCGTTCCCATGGGCTGCAAGCTAGCGACGATCCCCGACGGGCGAGTCGAGCTCTCCGGCAAACTGGGCGGAATCACTCTCCTCACGGGCGTCGCCTCAGGTGCCGAGCGGCCGCTTGCGAGCGACTCCGGGACGACGCGGATACCTGCTCGGCGTCGGCCCGGACTTCGAGAACACGTGCAGGTGGCGGTCCCGCGCACCGGGAAAGGGCTCGACCCAGCGGATCTCCTCGAGTCCCATACCCAGCTCAGCTGCCGCCCGCGAGGCGGCGAGCTCCTCCGCCTCATCGCGCGCCCCGCGCCAGTCCACGAACGTTCCCCCCACCTTCAGCAGCGGCGCCGCATACTCCAGGACCACCGGCTGAGGAGCGAGCGCTCTCGCCGTGACCACATCGTTGGCCGCAAGGCCGGCGGGCCACTCCTCGGCCCGGCCGCAGAACACGGTCGCGTTCGCGATGTCCGCGGCGGAGATCGCGCGCTCCAGGAACTCGCACTTGCGACGCTGGCTCTCGACTAGCACCACGCGCGCTGCGGGAAGCGCGATGGCCAGGGCGAGCCCCGGGAACCCCGCTCCCGATCCCAGGTCCGCAAGAGTTTGGGCCTCACGCACGGCGCCCACGTCGAGCGCCGTGAGGGAATCGGCTAGGTGCACGTAGATGGCGAGGTCACGCTCCTGAGCGGCGGTCGGCGCGTGCTCGTCCGCCTCGAGCGCTGTCAGAAGTGCCGACAGTCGGTCGAGTTGCCCGTCGGTCAGGCCGGCTGGCGCGAGCGCCGCCCGCAGATCGACGCTCATTTGCCGTGCGCCGCGAAGAAGTCCGCGTATCTGCTGCGCATCTCGCGGACCCTCCCCGCGACGTGAGCATCAATGTCGTCGGTCAGCACAGACTCGACAACCGGGAGCACGTCCTCCGCCAGAGCCGCACCGCGCGCCATCCATTGGTAATAGCGGCGGCCCGAGTGTTCATACGGGCCATACAGCCGAGAACGCGGAAAGGACCTCTCGAGCCACCGGAACAGAGCCTCGTGGCGCACATGCATACGAAGGGTGATCTGAGGCTGCTTTCCGTCACCGCCGAAGTGGCCCTCACCGATCAGGATCCCCGCGAGCAGTCCCCGCTCGACGTCAGTCAGTTCGGGAAGTGTGTCCTCGCTCATACCGCGACTGTTTCACCGTCAAGAAAAACGTGAAACGCTACGGCCGGTCCTCGCCCTTAGACGGCGAGATCACGAGGTAGCGCTCGGGCTCGTTGCCTACGCTGTGCGTCTCCACGTCCCCACGCTCGCGAAGGAACTCGTGGACAATCCGCCGCTCGAACGGCGGCATCGGCGAGAGCTCGACCTCGCGACCCGTTTCCACGACCTCGTCGGCGGCCTCGTCGGCCTCTGCCCGAAGCGCCCCCGCCCTGCGCTCGCGGTAGCCATTCGCGTCGATCACAACGCGAATCGACGAGGGCCCCTCCGGAAACACGATTCGCTGTGCCAGGTGCTGGACCGCGTCGATCGTTTGACCGTGCCGGCCTATGAAGAGACCAACATCCTCGCCGTCGATCGTGCCGGTGAGGACACCGTCGCTTTCCTTCACCTCGATGTCGCAGTCGAGGCCAAGTCCGTCCACGACCTCTTCGAGGAGCTCCTCCAAGAGCTCCGCCGGCTCCAGGTCGTCGTCGCTCACGTCCGTGCCTCTGTCGTCGTCGCTCATCTACGCCTCCCGGATCGCTTCTTCTTCTTGCGTGGTGGAGGGGGTGGCGCGGCGCCCGCAGGCGCTGGTGCCGGATCGGGGCTCTTGGCCGGGCTCTTGGAGCTCGCGACCGCGTCTGCGAGTTGTGCTCGCAGAGACTTTGAAGGTTTCCCGTTGGCGGCACCGTCTGGCAAGACCGGTTTTGGCGGCGGGGGCATTCGTCGCCTGATCACAGACTGCTGTCCGACCGTCCACAGGTTTGTCGTGATCCAGTACACGAGCAGACCGGCCGGGTAGCGATAGAGGATCACAACGAACACCAGCGGCAGCAGGAGCATCAGCCGGCGCTGGTTCGGGTCGGCGGTGGCGGTGGCGATCAGAGTCGACCCGATCTGCGAACCGACGTAGCAGAGGATCAGGACTATCAGGGCGATACCTGTCGCCTTTTCGGTGATGTCGGGAATGAAGAGGAATTTCGCCGAGCCAGGCGCTACGACGTTGCAGCCGGTTTCGGTGAGCCCCTTGACGGTATGCCCCAGAACTTTGGTTGCGCCGGACGGAATTTCGCTGAATTTCGTGAGCGTCGGCTTGTGGAGTTCCTTGCTGAAGTGTTCGACCATCTGGTCCCCGCAGATGTCTTGCTTCAGGTCGGTCCGCAGCATGTAGAACAGCGAGAAGAAGACGGGCAACTGCAGCAGCAGCGGCAGGCAGGAGGCCAGCGGATTGATTTTCCGCTCTTGGTAAAATTTCATCAGCTCCTGCTGCTGACGCTGTTTGTCCTCCTTGTACTTCTCTTTCAGCGCATTGATCTCCGGGGCGAGCCGCTGCATCTCCTGCATCGACTTCAGCTGTCGGAACGTCAGCGGGACGAGAATCGCCCGAATCAGGATCGTCAAGCCGACGATCGACCAGCCCCAACTCCCACCCAGGAGATGGTTGTGCATGTAGACCATGACCGATTCGAAGACGCTGATCAGCGGCGAGAAAGCGTCCTGAATTACATTGGCGAGGATTGGCATGCGCTAGTTGGTCTCGGGGGTTGTTCGGCTGGTGGCGAGGTCTGTGGCGCCTCGCCTTGGGTGGGGGGGTCTGCGGCTGAGCGCCAACGCCCGTTCAGTCGCTCTCATCGGAGCTGGATCTGAAGAGTCGCTGGGCCTCAACGGGATCGTATCCGCCGTGGCTCCACGGGTTGCACCTCAACAGGCGCCACCCTGCGAGGACGGGGCCCCTAAGTATGCCGTACTGCTTGATCGCGTCGACCGCATATCGAGAACACGTCGGCTCGTACTTGCAGCGCCGCGGAATCCCAGGGGAGATGAACCGCTGGTAGAAGACGATCGGCGCCGTGACTATCGCCCTTAGGACCCGCCCGAACGACCCGGGGTCTGAGGTCGCCGAATCTGGCGCGGACGCTGTCGTCACGAGGGGAGCGTTTCCTGCACCGGCTGAGGCTCGGCCTGAGCGTCGCTCGCTCGCATGCCGGCCTTTGTAAGCAGCTCGCCCAATGCGCCGTCGATACCCGCAAGCCCGTCGCGTTCCGCCAGCTCCCTGGCGGGTGGCCGGGCGACGACGACCACGTCGTGCCCCGCGGTCAACTCACCTTCCATATGAGCGAAGGCCTCGCGGAGCAGTCGCTTCACGCGGTTGCGCTCGATCGCCCCGCCCACCTTGCGCGACACCGAAAGACCGAGGCGCGGAGGGCCCTCTTCGGAGTTCGGGAACGTGTAGAGCACCAGGTGCCTGTTGGCCGTCGAGCGACCGTGCCGATATACGCGCTCAAACTCGGCGCTGCGCGACAACCTGCCTCCGCGGGCCTGAGTGCGCGGTCTGATCGCGTGCCCGTCGCCCAAGGGGTCCTCCACGTCGAGCCCTCAGGTTGAGAGGCGCTTGCGACCCTTGTCACGCCGGCGCTTGAGCGTCAGGCGTCCCGCCTTCGTGCTCATGCGCGTCCGGAACCCGTGAGCACGAGCCCTCTTTCGCTTCTTCGGCTGGTATGTCCGCTTCATGTCTTAGGTTCTCCGGTCCCGGGCAGAATCCTGCCCCGAGCGCGTCGCTGAGCATCGGGCTGGAGCCCGCCTTCTCGTCCCAGTATAGGGCGGGAGACGCGCTTCGGAATTTTCTCGCCATTTGCGAGCAGTCGCATCAAGCGCTTCGAGGCGTTGGTTATAGTCGCCAGACCGGGCCCCCGGGGCCCTCCTTCGAATGATCAAAGTCATCTCTTCCGCAGGGAAGGAGCCGATGGACGCTGTCCCGGGCCCAGAGCTCGAGAACATATGGTCGCTGGTGCGATCGCAGCTCGCGCTGGTGGTGGAGGAGCCGACATTTCGCATGTGGCTCGACCCGCTTCGCGTTGTCGACGTCTCCGGCGATCGGGTCGTCGTGGAGGCGCCCGAGCAATCCCTGAACTGGATCCGAGACCGCTTTGGGCGCGTCATCCAGGCAAGTGTTGAGCTCGTCGCTGGTGACGGGGTCGGTGTTGAGCTCGTCGCTCGCGGCTCCAGGTCCCATGGCGCGTCGGGTGCTGCCTCAGGACACACCGATGAACGGGGAGCGGCATCGCTCGAACGCCACCTCTCCGAGCCGCTAAGCAACCCAAAGCTGACCTTTGAGCAGTTCGTCATAGGCGACTGCAATCGCCTTGCGCACGCGGCGGCGCTGACCGTCGCCGAGATCCCTGCTCAGGCATACAACCCCCTGTTCATCTATGGCCCGCCGGGTGTCGGCAAGACACACCTCTTGTCCGCCATCGCAAACCTTCTGGCCATGCACAACCCGGGCCTGTCAGTCCGTTCCACGAACGGAGAGGCTTTCACGAACGAGTTCGTGTCAGCGCTCGCAGACGGCAGCGCCGAGCGATTCAAGCGCCGCTTCCGGCACGTTGACGTCCTGCTCATGGATGACGTCCAGTTCCTGGAGCGCAAGACGAAGACAGAGGAGGAGTTCTTCCACACGTTCAACGCCCTGCACGACGGCGGGAGGCAGATCGTCCTGACCTCCGACAGGCCGCCGGCTGATCTCAGCGCGCTGGAGGACCGTCTGCGAGAGCGCTTCCAGGCCGGCCTCGTGGCGGACATCAAACCTCCTGGCTTCTCCACGCGCATGGCGATACTCCGCAAGCGCGCCCACAACGACGGAATTGATCTCACCGACGATGCAGCGCTGACGGCCATCGCCGAACGTGTCAAGTCGAACGTCAGGGCACTCGAGGGTGCTCTCATCAGGACAGTCGCCTTCAGCTCCCTAACCGGCCGGCCTCTGACGGCTGACCTCGCGACCGAGGTCCTCGACGGGCTATACCCAAGATCGAAGGAGGCAGGTCGAAGGGAGCGGACGATCAGCGAGATACAGACCGCCACCTGCAAACACTTCGGCCTCAGTCCCGAGGAACTCCTCTCCTCAGCGCGAGCCAGCCGCATCGCCTGGCCGCGACAGGTAGCGATGTACCTCTCGCGCGAGTTGACGAACGAGTCGCTGCCTGCCATCGGACGCGAGTTCGGCGGGAGGGACCACACCACCGTGCTGCACGCATGCAGGCGCGCCAGCCTCAAGATCTCCGACGACGAGAGCAGCCGGGAAGCTGTGGAGAAGCTGTGCAAAGAGCTCGGCTGCGACCATCCGTGAGCAGCTTCCGCGCCACGACCGGTGCTCCTGAGAGACTCTCGTCGGGGTTCACGACGGCCATCAACAGGCGCGTCCACCGCTCGAGGCCCTCAAACACCACTATCCACCACAAATACACAAGTCCACAGGCCCTATATATGACTTGTTCCTACAAGACACCACTTTCATGAAGCTCTCTGTTTCCTCATCGCATCTGTTGACCCAGCTTCAGACAGCGGCGCGTGTCGCGTCGACCCGAAGCGCCGTGCAGGCGCTCTCGGGAATCATGATCTCCGCGCCCGCTGACTCCTCTCCTGAGCTCCTGGCGACAGACATGGACATCGGCCTCAGGGTCCCGCTCACGGCGGAGGTCGCCAGGCCGGGAGTTGCCGTACTGCCGGCGCGCCTGCTCCTCGATGTGGCTCGGGCACTGCCCGGCGAGCAACTCACAATGGAGTTCCGGAGCGCCGAGCAGGATGTCGAGTTGATCTGCGGCGCCACGACCTTCCATCTTCGTACCCTTCGGGCCGAGGACTTCCCAACACTTCCCTCGCCATCACCCGACACGCGCGTTTCGGTTCCGGCCCAGGCGTTCGTCGAGACGATCAGCCGCGTCGTCAGGTCCGCCTCGCGAGATGAGACACGGCCGGTGCTGACGGGTGTCCTCATGTCTGCCTCCGGCCAGGAGCTGCGAATGGTGGCAACCGACTCCTACAGGCTTTCCGTGAAGGAGACCGCTCTTGAGACCCCGCTGTCCGGAAGCCTCGAGGCGAACGTGCCGGCCCGGGCCCTGAACGAGCTTGCGAGGATCGTCCAGCAGGCCGACGGCGAGGCTCTCTCCGTAAGCGTCGGACAGAACCAGGTCATCTTCGAGGTGGGAGACATCGTCCTCTCCTCACGGCTCATCGATGGACAGTTCCCCAACTACCGCCAGCTGCTTCCCGAGGCGGTGGAGCACACCCTCAGGCTCGCGAGCGCCGAGGTCACCGACGTCGTCCGGCGCATCAGCCTGCTTGCCCAGAAGAACGCACCGCTGCGGCTCAGCTTCACAGAGGGGACGCTTACGATCTCGGCGCAGACCCCCGACGTGGGAGAGGCAAGCGAGGCCATACCCGTTCCCTTCGCCGGAGAGCCGTTCGATATTGGCTTCAACCCGGAGTTCCTCCGCGATGGCCTGGAGAGCATTGACACCGATGAGCTGGTCCTGAAGCTCATAAGCCCCCTCCGGCCCGGCCTCATCGAATCTCCCGACACGGGGGACTTCGTCTACCTGATCATGCCGATCAGGTTGAACGTCTAGGGCTACCCCGTGCGGGTGCTCAGCCTCGAGCTGCGCGACTTCCGCACCTATACGCGAGCCGAGGCGATGCTCGGGCCTGGCCTGACAGTGGTGCACGGACCGAACGGAGCGGGCAAGTCGAACCTGCTCGAGGCACTGTATTTCGGCTGCACCGGGGGATCTCCTCGGACACGCAACGAGCGCGAGTTGATTCGCTTCGGTGCTCCCGCGGCCCGCGTATCGGTGCGGCTTCTCGACGGAAACCAGCATCACGAGTTGACGGTCGGATACGGCGCCGGTGGTGAGGGCGGCCAAGCGGTCAAGCGGATGGCGTGCGACGGGGCCGCCGTCGAGCGGATGCTCGACGTGCCTGCCCGCCCGCTGATCTCGGTCTTCATGCCCGACCGGCTCGATCTCCTCAAGGGTGCTCCTGCCCTCCGCCGAGCTCACCTGGACCAGGTGATAGCGGCGCTTTGGCCCAGCCGGACGCAGGTGCGGCGAGAGTACTCACAGGTCCTTGCGCAGAGGAATGCGCTGTTGTCGAGGATTCGGTCCGGTCGCGCGAACCAGGCAGCGATCGGGACCTGGGATCGAGCGCTGGCGTCCAAGGCTCTTGCGGTCCGCGACGATCGTGCCGAGGCGGTGTCCCTGCTCGCCACGTCCTTCGCTGACCGAGCTCGCGAGCTCGGCCTCGCGGGCGAGGGGTCCCTCGAGTACCGGCCACGCACGCGGGCGCAGGACGAGGAGCAGTTCGTGGCGGAGCTCGCGGAGCGCCTGAACGGCGATCTGGAGCGCGGGTTCACAGGACACGGACCACACCGGGACGAGCTCGCGATCCTGCGCGACGGACGCGAGCTGCGGGTCTATGGATCACAGGGTGAGCAGCGTCTGGCGTTGCTGTCGCTCCTGCTCTGTGAGCGCGCGGTTCTCGGCCAGTATCGGGGTCGCACCCCGCTGATGCTCCTCGACGACGTGATGAGCGAGCTCGACGCCGATCGGCGTGAGTTGCTCTCGAGCGAGCTCGCGTCCGACGGGCAGAGCGTGATCGCCACGACCGACCTTGCGCATGTGCCTGGAGCAACGGCCGGCTCCGTCACACGTCTGCGCATCTCGCCCGGAGCGATCCTGCAGGAGGCTGTCGCTGCATGAGTAGGCGTGCTCCCAGATCGATCGCGCTCGCGCTGGCGGATCTCACGACGGCCACCATGCCAGCCACCACGCTCGCCCGAGTGCAGGAGGTGTGGCCTCGCGCGGCCGGCAGCGCGGTGTCGGCGGCCGCCCACCCGACGGCTGAGCGTGACGGAGTGCTGACGGTCACGTGTACCGCCGCGGTCTGGGCGCAGGAGCTGGACATGATGTCCGAGGAGCTCATGCGCAGGCTCAACGCCGAACTCGATGCCGAGGTCATACGCGAGGTTCGCTGCCGCACCGCGTGACGCACGGTCGATGCCTGACGGGCTTTCGCGACAGCAGCTCGGGAGTGCCATGATCACGATGCACGCCCACGACCGATGGGGGAACTGATGTCAAGCACGCCGGTAGGGGGACAGGGCGCCCAGCCCGACCCCAGGGCCAAGCTCATGCAGGAAGTCGCCGAGGAGATGGATGGGATCGAAGCCGACTTCGGCGACGACTACCAGATCGGCCGAGTCATCCTCGTCGCGGAGGTCATACGGCCCGACGGTGAGGTGGGGCTCCGGGTACGTGCCGGGCAGATGCCCTGGGTCGCCGTGGGGATGCTCCGGGCCGCCCAGAAGATCATCGAGCGGCAGATGACGGGCGGGGGGGACTAGCTCGCGCTCTGCTCCGCCGCTCGACTCTCCCGGGTGTGAGCGTCCGATGCTCGCTCTGCGCCGGCCCGCCCTGGAGATAGGCCACCGGGGAACGCAAGACCTGCTTGTGGAGCGGGGGGTGCTCCACCCCCGATGGCCGCAACCCACGATAAGGACTCAATGTCAGTCCTTCAATCGGGAAGAATTACCGAAAACCCGTTACACCCGAAATGGCACGCTTCCAATTCTCTGGATTTTGCAGGGATTTATGGCATCGCCGTAACCGCTCCGTCACCCGTGGCGTGCTATCCTTAGCTACATAGCGAACTTGCCCCGGCCGCGGACCTAGAGCCCCGGAATCCGGGGCTTTCTCACGTCATCGGAGGGCCATTGGCATCAGGCGGCAACAGCTCTGAAGAGAGCTCAGGCAGCAACGGCGTGGGCGACCTGTCCACGACCGGTGGCTCATCGACATACGACGCGCAGGACATCACGGTCCTCGAGGGCCTTGAAGCTGTTCGCAAGCGGCCCGGCATGTACATCGGATCCACCGGTGTCATGGGCCTGCACCACCTCGTGTATGAGGTCGTGGACAACTCGGTCGACGAGGCGCTGGCGGGCTTCTGCACCGAAGTCGGCGTCCGAATCCACCCCGACAACTCGGTCACCGTGGTCGACAACGGCCGCGGTATCCCGGTTGCGATGATGGAGAAGGAGGGCAAGCCGGCGGTCGAGGTCGTGCTGACCGTGCTGCACTCCGGCGGGAAGTTCGGCGGCGAGGGGTACAAGGTTTCCGGCGGCCTGCACGGCGTCGGCGTGTCGGTCGTCAACGCCCTCTCGGAACGCCTCGAATTCCAGATCAGGCGCGACGGCCACGTCTACTCGCAGGAGTACTCGCGCGGGGCGCCGCAGATGCCGCTCGTCGAGGGCGAAGAGATCGCCGAGGACGCTCCCACCGGCACGTCCATCACGTTCCTCCCCGACGCTGACATCTTCGAGACGCTCGACTTCGACTTCCTCACGCTCGAGGAGCGCCTCCGCGAGACCGCCTTCCTGACCAGGGGCCTGAAGATCTCCATCGTCGACGAGCGCGGCGAGGGCCACTCGGCGGAGTTCCAGTACGACGGCGGTATCGAGGACTTCGTCTCCTACCTGAACGAGAACAAGGACACGGTGCACCGCAAGGTCATCTTCTTTGCGGGAGAGTCAGACGAGGGTGCGGCCGAGATCGCGCTGCAGTGGAACTCCTCCTACCAGGAATCAGTGCACTCGTTCGCAAACAACATCAACACGCCCGAGGGCGGCTCCCACCTCAGCGGATTCCGCTCCGCCCTCACGCGCACGCTCAACAAGTACGCACGCGACCACAGTCTGCTCAAGGACAAAGAGGACAACCTCACCGGCGAGGACGTCCGAGAGGGCCTCACGGCCGTCGTCTCCGTCAAGCTCCGCGATCCGCAGTTCGAGGGTCAGACCAAGACGAAGCTGGGAAACCCCGGAATGTCGGGCTTCGTCGAGTCGATCGTCAACAACGGCCTGGGCGAGTTCCTCGAGGAGAACCCGAGCGAGGCGAAAGCGGTCATCTCAAAGGCCGTCCAGGCTCAGAGGGCCCGCGAGGCCGCCCGCAAGGCGAGGGATCTGACCCGCCGCAAGTCGGCGCTGGAGAACTCGACGCTGCCGGGCAAGCTCGCGGACTGCTCCGTCAAGGACCCGGCGCTCGCCGAGCTGTTCGTGGTCGAGGGTGACTCCGCCGGCGGCTCGGCCAAGCAGGGCCGTGACCGGAACACGCAGGCGGTACTCCCACTTCGCGGCAAGATCCTCAACGTCGAGAAGTCGCGCATCGACAAGGTTCTTCAGAACACAGAGGTGCAGGCACTGATAACGGCAATCGGCACGGGTGTCCGGGACGAGTTCAACATCGAGAACGCTCGCTACCACAAGGTCGTTCTCATGACCGACGCGGATGTCGACGGTGCACACATACGCACGCTCGTCCTCACCCTCCTGTTCCGAGAGATGGAAGAGCTGATCAAGGCGGGCTACGTCTACATCGCCAAGCCGCCGCTCTACAAGCTCAAGCAGGGCTCGCGCGAGCGCTACATCGAGAAGGACACCGAACTCGAGGAGATCCTGCTCGCGGACAAGTGGGAGAAGATCGAGGTCTTCGATCGTCATGCCTCGCAGTTCAAGCTCACCGATGTGCGCTGGCAGCGCTTCACCCGCCTGCTCAAACAGTACGAGGGCTGGGCCTCCGCGCTGCGGGCTGTACACGGCCACGACGTGGTGCAGTTCCTCGAGGAGTCGACTCTCCTCGGTGAGCGCATCGAGAATGCCGACGCCGCGATCGAGCTTCTCGGCCGGGCGGACGTCGCCGGCGATACCCACACGACCGAGCTGGTGGCAACCGACCCTCTGGAGATCCGCGTCAAGGCGGTCGAAGCCAAGACGGGGTTCGCGCGCCAGCACCGGATCAAGCGCGCACTCTTCGACTCGAGGGAGTACATCCAGCTCGCCCGCATCCACACGCAGCTCACCGAGCTGGCGGGCACGCCCCCGTTCGAGGTCAAGCTCGGGGACGCACACGAGAGCGCACCGACCTTCCAGGATCTGCACCCTGCGGTGATGGTCGTGGCTCAGAAGGGCATCAAACTCCAGCGCTTCAAGGGTCTCGGCGAGATGAACGCCGAGCAGCTCGGGGAAACGACCATGTCGCCGGCCACCCGCACCCTCGCCCAGGTCACCCTCGAGGACGCTTTTGCCGCCGACCGCATCTTCTCGATGCTCATGGGCGACCAGGTCGAGCCCAGGCGTGCCTTCATCGAGGACAACGCAAGAGCCGTCGCGAACCTGGATGTCTGAGTCGTGGCCCGGTCGATCTTAAGGAGGCACAGTGGCGTCCGCTGACGTGATCGGGGGAGGTAACGTCGAACCGCGCGCGCTCGAGGACGAGATGCGCACGGCTTACCTGGACTACGCGATGTCGGTGATCGTCGGCCGCGCGCTCCCGGATGTGCGTGATGGCCTGAAGCCCGTCCACCGTCGTGTCCTCTACGCGATGAACGAGCTCGGCCTCGGTCCGACCCGCTCCTACGCGAAGTGCGCGAAGATCGTCGGAGAGGTGATGGGCAACTATCACCCGCACGGCGATTCCGCGATCTACGACACGCTCGTGCGCATGGCCCAGGAGTTCTCGATGCGCTACGAGCTCGTCGACGGCCAGGGCAACTTCGGCTCCGTCGACGACGACCCCGCGGCTGCCATGCGCTACACAGAGGCCCGCCTCGCCCGGATCGCCACGGAGATGCTGCGCGACCTCGACATGGACACGGTCGACTTCGTGCCCAACTACGACGGCTCACGTCGCGAACCGCTGGTGCTGCCGGCGCGCTTCCCCAACCTTCTCGTGAACGGCTCCTCCGGCATCGCCGTGGGCATGGCCACGAACATCCCGCCGCACAACCTGCGCGAGGTCATCGGAGCCACGATCGCCTACATCGATGATCCCGATATCGAGATCGACGGCCTGATGAAGCACATCAAGGGCCCTGACTTCCCGACCGGCGGGATCATCCTCGGCCACGGGGGAATCCGTGACGCCTACGAGACGGGCAGGGGCCGGGTCCGCGTCCAGGCCAGGGCACACATCGAGCCGCTCAGCCACGGCAAGGAGGCGATAGTCGTCACCGAGCTCCCCTTCATGGTCAAGAAGGGCGGGGAAGGCAACCTGATGACGAAGATCGCCGAACTCGTCAACGAAAAGCGCATTCCCGAGATCTCGGACCTCATCGACCAGTCCGACAAGCGCGGGATGCGCCTCGTGATCGAGCTGAAGCGGGATGCGATCCCGAAGGTCGTGCTCAACAAGCTCTACAAGCACACCTCCATGCAGACGACGTTCGGCGTGAACATGGTCGCCCTCGTGGACAACGTTCCGCGCACGCTCAACCTGCGGGCGGTCATCCACAACTACGTCGCGCACCAGCGCGAGGTCATCGTCAGGCGAACCAAGCACGAGCTCTCCGAGAAGGAGGCCCGCGCCCACATCCTGGAGGGCCTGCTCACCGCGCTCGAACACCTCGATGCGATCATCGAACTGATTCGCGCGTCTCGCGATCGCGACGCCGCCCGAGAGCAGCTGGTCGCCCAGTTCGACCTCAGCACCATTCAGGCCACGGCGATCCTCGACCTGCGCCTGTCCCAGCTGACCGCCCTCGAGGCGGACTCGATCAAACAGGAGCACGCAGACGTGACCGAGCGGATCGCCGAGCTCCGCGCGATCCTCGGTGACGAGACCCGCGTCCTGGCCGTCATCAAGGAGGAGCTCTCCGAGATCTCCGAGCGATTCGGTGACGAGCGCCGCACGGAGATCAGCCACTCCGAGGATGAGATCGACATCGAGGACCTGATCGCCGACCAGCAGATGGTCATCACGATCACCCACACCGGCTACATCAAGTCGCTGCCGCTCGCGACCTACCGTCAGCAGCAGCGTGGCGGCCGCGGAGTGACCGGCATGGACATGAAGGACGGCGACTTCATCGAGCACCTCTTCGTGTGCTCATCGCACGACTACCTGCTGTTCTTCTCCAACCGCGGCAAGGTCTATCGCTCGAAGGTCTACGAGCTGCCCGAGGCCCAGCGGACCGCGAAGGGCCGTGCGCTCGTCAACATCCTGCCCCTGGCGGAAGGCGAGCAGATCAATGCTGTCGTCTCGACGAGAGACTTCACCGAGGCCAAGTACCTCGTCTTTGCGACGCGCTCCGGAACGGTCAAGAAGACGGAGCTGCAGGCATACAACACGCCGATCAAAGCGGACGGGATCATCGCGATCAACATCCGCGACGACGACGAGCTGCTAGCCGTGCGGGCGGTCGATCCCGACGACGAGATCATCATGGTCTCGCACGCCGGACTGACCGTGCGCTTCGCCGAGTCCGACGCGCGGTCGATGGGCCGAGACACGACGGGAGTCCGGGGGATGGACGTCGGCGCGAAGGGTCGCGTGATCGCCATGGACGTAGCCAGGGATGACATGGACCTCCTCGTCGTCACCGAGAACGGCTACGGCAAGCGCACCCAGATCAGCCAGTACCGCAAGACCAACCGCGGTGCCAAAGGCGTCAAGACGATCGGCCTCACCGAGAAAAAGGGAGGTCTCGCCGGCGCGCTCGTCGTCCGCGAGCACCAGGAGCTCGTCTTCATCAGCGTCGGCGGCATGGTGCAGCGCACGGCGGTCGCCGGCATCTCCCAGCAGGGACGGTCGGCCACCGGAGTTCGCCTGATGAACCTTAAGGACGACGACACCGTCAGCGCCGTCGCCCTGGTCATCGACACCGGCGAGGACGACGTCGAGGCGACTCCAGAGGCAGGCGCGGACGTCGCTCCAGCGATGGATGACCCGGCGCCCGACGCCGAGCAGTCCTGACACCCGAGGCGTCGTGGTCGCGGCAGGGGCCGCTTCTCACACCCGTCCACATTCGGCTCTGACGCTCAGATAGCGCCCGGGGTGGGCCGACAGATCATGTGTGGCCCCCTCGATCAGAACCCTCTCGTCCGCCCTCCTGCTTGCGCTCTGTGCGCTGCTCCTGGCAACCGCCGGGCCTGCAGCCGCCCGGCGCTCTCCCCAGCGGACGCAGGCTGTTCGCTCGGCCCAGCGCCTTCACCATCGACGGGTGGCCACCAGGGCACGCTGCGCCGCCCGCGCGCCTCACGCCCGCAAGGCATGCAGGCTCAGGACGCGTCCGGCCCGTGCGGTCCGCCCGGTCCGCACACACGCAGCCCCGAGCGCCGCGGTTCCTGTGACGGCAGCTCCGGCGCCGGCCCCCGCCGCCCCGGCGAACTGCCAGAACACCGAACTCACGCCGGAAGCAGGGAATCTCGCTCTCGTGAGCGAAGCGGTCGTGTGCCTGATCAACCGCGAACGAGCGGCTGACGGCAAGTCGGCGCTCGTTCCGAACCCCCAGCTCGAGGCCGCGGCGGAAGCCCACGCGCAGGAACTCGTCGCCGATGACTACTTCGCCCACGTCTCGCCGACCGGGGAGACGCCGTCAGACCGGATTCGAGGCACGGGCTACATTCCGAGTGCCTCCGACGGATATCTGATCGGCGAGAACCTCGCATGGGGCACGCTACAGCCTCGCGACACCGCGGGCGATCGTCGCCGCCTGGCTCGCGTCACCCGAGCACCGCGCCAACATCCTCGAAGGGCGCTACCTCGAAACCGGTGTCGGCGTGGCCCCCGCTGTGCCCTCCTCGCTGAGTGAAGGTGCCCCCGGCGCGACATACGCCCAGGAGTTCGGGACGATCATCCCCTGACGCCGGGATGCCGGCGAGCGTCATCCGGGTTCGCTACCCTGCGATGACCAGAGAAAGGAGGTGGTCCAAACGTTAGTTGAAAGTCTTTACGGGACCCTGGAGGTGACCGGCCGCTAGGTCGGGAGGCTGGTCCGCTTAGCGGAATCCAACCCGGGACACCCCGAGTGACGACCGCCGGTCCTGGTCCCTCCGGCTGACGTACCGCCGTCCTCGGTCTTTCCAGTCAGAGTCGCAAGCGAAGGGCGCCGTGAGAGCGGCGCCCTTCGTCGTTCTCGGCGTCGCAGCGAGCTCAGGCGGCCTGGGGCAGATATGCGAGCCACGCCGCCGGGATGGTCGGGCTGGCGACGTGGATGAAGATCTCGGCACGCGGGGTGCCCGGTGCCCGACGCGGGTGCATCCCCGCCTGCCGTGGAAGACGGTCGCCCTTGCGGCGGTTGCAGGGCGCACACGAGGCGACGATGTTCTCCCAGTTGGAGGACCCGCCCTTGGAGCGGGGGATCACGTGGTCGACGGTCAGGTTCGATCGCGAGCCGCAGTACTGGCACGTCCAGCTGTCGCGGGCGAAAACGGCCCGGCGGGTGATCTTGCGCCGGTGGGCGTCGCGCGGAACGTTGACGTAGCTGACAAGCCTTATGACGACGGGCCGCGCGAGCGTCGAGTTCTCCGAGTGCAGCGCCCAGCGGCCCCGCTCGAGCAGCTCCGCCTTCTCCTTCAGGAGCAGCACGACCGCGCGGCGCACGGTGCAGACATTGATCGGCTCATACGTCGCGTTCAGTACGAGCACCCGTCCGCTCATCGCCGTCGAAGGCGATGTCTCAGGTCCGTGCCGCTGGTGCTCTGAAGGCGACACGGACCCCACCGGCTCGGGTGGGACAGTGCTCTCCATGTTCAGCGCCGAGTGTAGCGGGGGCGCTCCCCGGACGCCCCTATGCCGCGGTTCGGTAGGAGCCGAGCACGCAGGCCCTTTCGCACAGGTCCGCCACTCCGGCGATGGCCTCGGCTACCCGTGGCTCGCTCGCGCTGCCGGCCAGGTCGGCGAAGAACATGTAGCTCCCCATCCTCCCGGGCCTCGGTCGCGACTCGATCTTGGTCAGGTCTATCTCGCGGCGGGCGAACTCGTCCAGGCAGTGCACGAGCCAGCCCGGGCGGCCGGCGCCCTGGCCCCAGAACACCAGCGAGGTCTTCCAGGATCCTCCGGCGCCGTTTCGCAGGGGAGGCTCGGAGCTCTCGCCCGCGCGGGCCAGCCAGACGAAGCGTGTTTCGTTGTCCTCCCGGTCCTCCACGCCCTCTCGCAGGACCGTCGCGCCGTAGATGCGCGCTGCTAGCTCGGTCCCGAGCGCCGCCTGCCCGGCACGCTGCTCCTCGGAGACGATCCGGACGGCCTCCGCCGTGGACGTCGAGGGAAGCACCCGGGCGCCGGCGAGCTCTGAGTGAAGGAACTCCGAGCACTGTCCGGGCACCTGCGGGTGGGTGAGCACGGTGTCTATCTCCTCGAGCGCCATCGGTCCGGCCGCGATCAGGGCGTGCCGGATGCGGAGCAGTGCCTCACCGCCGATCTGGATGCTGTCGGCCTCACGCGCGAGCAGGTCGAGCGTGACGCTGATCGAGCCCTCGATGGAGTTCTCGATCGGCACGATGGCCCAGTCCACCTCTCCTTTCGGGAGCGCCATCACGGCTTCGCTGATGGTGTTCAGGGCAACCGGCTCGACCGCGCCGGGCGCAGCGCTCGACAGCAGCGCCTCCTCGCTGAAGGTGCCCTCGGGACCGAGATAGCCGACGCGTGGGCGCACGGCCGGCGTCTCAGGCGCCTTGCTCATCTCCTGCGAGGGCACCGGAGGCCCCTTCCACGGCGAGGCGGACGGCCTCCGCCTCCTCGGGTGAGAGCTCCAGTTCGCCGTGCCCGCCGCGGACCTGCTTGCCGTAGACGCGCGCCTGATCGCGATGGTGGATGCAGGACAGCACGATCCCCGAGCGCTCGTCGTCGAGCAGCGCGATCGACATCGACTGCCGGCCGGAGAGCTCGTTGTAGGCGTCGTATCGGACCAGCGCGCTGTGGGAGATCGCTCCGCGGAGCGACGCCTCGGCGCTCCCCATACGTGCGTTCAGGCTCGACGCCGTGGCATCGACGTGGTCCGCGAGGGCGTTGAAGGCGCCCTCGAGCTCTGCCGCCTGGGCGACGAGGTCCCGTTGCCCGTGTTCGCCGAGCACGACGCGCTGCGCGCGCCGCAGCCGCCTGACAGAAACGCTGAGCACGAGGCATGCGATCAGCGCGATCGCACCCGCGGCGGCGGCCGCGATCGCGATGATGCCCTGCGTGTTCGTGAGCGAGGCGAGCATTGCCACAAGTTAGCCGGTGACAGGGACCGCCCCGCCCGCGCCCGTCACGCCGGCTATTCGCCGAAGATCGCCAGGAACGTCATCTTGTTGTTTTCGGTTTCGGTCTCACCCGGAACCGGCTCCACGTTCGCTTCGATCTTCGACGCGACCCCAGTCGGGATGCCGGTGACGGGGATTTCGACATTCACCTTGCTGCCCGGCGTCGTCTGGTTGATCACGTGGGATGCCTTGTACTGCTTGCCCCCGGCGGTCACGACGATGTCCACCTTGACGTTGACCTCGGGGTTGCTCCCCGTATTTTCAACCGCGACGGTGAACGTCGGGTTTCCCCCTCCGCTGATGTGGTTGAGCGTTTCGCCGCCTTCGAGGGTCTTGGCGCCCACGCTGACGCCGAGCAGCGAGCTGCCGTGCGTGCCGGAGGAGACGCCGTTCGACGTGGAGGCCTGCTGGCCGGTCATCCGCTGGAACACAGTCGTGCCTTCGAGCCAGCCCAGGTTCGGCAGGAACCTGCTCATCGGGGTCGGGACGTTGTGGATCCCTTTTGCTTTGAGCGTTTCCTGGATCAGCGGCACGACGCGCTGGGAGTAGAGGACGTCGGAGGCGAGGAACATCTCCATGTCGCCGGCGATCAGCACGCTCGGCGCCTTGCCGTTGCCGCCGAGGACCTGGGGCACGAGAGCAGCGATCTTCGTCATCCCTTCGTCGCGGAGGTTCATCGCGGTCAGCAGCGACCGCTGCGCGCCTTCCATTTCACCAGGCACGCTGAGACCCTTGGTCCGGGAGGCGATTTCGTGGGCCAGCAGGCGGAGCTGGTTGACCTGGACCTCAACTTCGATCGCCGACTTGCCCGATGCGCCGGAGAGAGCGATGAAGAGCGGTTTTGCGACCTGCGTTTCGGATTCGGCGCCGAGTAGCGCGACGCTGTGGTTGTAGTCCTTCAGAGACTGGAGCTTGTGGCTTTTGACACAGCCGTTGATCAGCAGCACGACGATGATCAGGACGACGACGGCGACGCCGGCGGCGACCCGCCGGCGGACCATCAGCGCATGCTGGTCGCCACCGGATCCGCCCGCGCCACCGCGACCGCGCGGGCGGGGGCTCCTCGGTGGTGCTTTTCTTGGCGTCCGCGGCTGGGGCGGACGGGATGACGGCCGAGGTGCTGTCTCTTCGCCATCGTCAAAGAACGACAAGAGCCAACGTCTCCTTTGCAGGGACTTAGGAAGTGGCCAAGTATGACTGCAGGACAGGACCCTAACTAGCCTGCAAGTTCTCGGTCACGGGCGCGAAGGGCGCGGCGGCATGCAGGAAGGGTGCCCTGCGGCGGCGAACGCGGGAGCCGGTGGACCCTTATCGCGCACCCGTTGACGAGCTTCCCCTGCGCGAGTACTACCCGCAGGAGCGCACTCGCAGGCGCATCTCGAGGGTTCGCTCCCGCCCTGCCCCGCCGGCCGGAGAGGGCGACCTCGTCCTGGAGCGCTACCGGCTGATCGAGCGTCTCGGCGCGGGCGGCTTTGGGGTGGTGTGGCGCGCACACGACGAGGTTCTTGATCGCGAGGTCGCCGTCAAGCGCATCCCGCTCGTGGCCGAGGATGACGGCGAGCGCGCCGACCGTGAGGCGATGGCCTGTGCCCGCCTCTCGCACCCCGCGATCGTGGCTCTCTACGAGGCGTGCACGGTGGACGACGCGTTCTACCTGATCTCCGAGCTGGTGGACGGCGACACGCTCGCGCGCCATATCTCCGACGGCTCGCTCGAAGACGAGGAGACGCTCGAGATCGCACTCGCCCTGACCGGGGCGTTGGAGCACGCCCACGAGCGCGGAGTCATCCACCGGGACATCAAGCCGCACAACGTCCTGATCCCCTCGCGGGCACGCCGGGGACGCGTCGCAGCCAAGCTCGCCGATTTCGGGGGCGCGAGCCTCGTCGGGGAGGATGCGCTGACCCGGACCGGCGACGTCCTGGGGACGCTCGCCTACATGGCGCCTGAGCAGACGGAGGGTCGCGAGGCGGGGGAGGAGGCCGACCTGTACTCGCTCGCCCTCGTCATCTACGAGGCGCTGTCGGGCGTCAACCCGGTGAGGGGTCCCTCGCCGGCCGCCACTGCGCGTGCCATCGGACGGCCGGTGGCCCCGCTCGCGCGCAGCAGGAGAGACCTCCCGCTCTTCCTCTGCGATGCGGTCGACCGCGCACTCGAACCCGACCCGGCCGAGCGCGGCGAGCTCGCCGACCTGCGAGCAGCGGTGCAGCAGGCTCTGGAGCTTCCGGCCCGGCCCCCCGGCAGGTCCGCCCGCCGCCCGCGCCCGCCGCGTGCGGCTACCGCCCCTGTGACCGGGGACGTCTCGGCCCCGGCCCCCGAGCCAACCGCGATACAGCAGCAGCCGGGCCGGCGGCTCTCGCTTCCTCGCTCGGCATGGCTCATCTGCGCCGCTCTGCTGATCGTCTGGCAGCTCGCCGCCGGGCGCCCCGGCCTCGGGCTGCTGCTGCTGGCCGCTCTGGCTCCTGTGATGCTGCTCCCGCGCGAACGCGGCTCCGCGCGCGTGGGAGTGGGGTGGGTCGGTTGTGTCCTGGCGCCCGCGCTCGGAGCGGTCGGGCTCGCCGCGGCGTTCCCCGCGATAGCCGGACAATCCTCGCGCTGGGCCGACCGGGCGGCGCGAGGCGCGCTCGGGTTCTGGTGGCTGGTGCTCGCCGAGCCGCTGCTCGGCCGGCGCCTGTGGCTCGGCTCGCCGCCGCCCACGGGGACCCGCGCCGCCTGGGAGTCCTCGCTGTCGACGACGGCCTCCCACGTGATCTCACCCGTCCTCACGGTCGGGGTTCTGCTCGGCGCGGTGCTGTGGGCGCTGGGATCGGTCCTGCTTCCGTTGCTGGTGAGGGGCCGCAGCGTCGTGCTCGACCTGCTCGCCGCCGCCGGGTGGTCCGCGGCGATCGCCGTCGCGACGCTCAGGCTCGCGCAGGAGATGTCGCCTCACGCAGCGCACCCCTCGCCCCGAGGGCTCGTCCTCGGCGCGATCCTCGGAGGCATGATCGCCGTCGCCGCCCGCGCCCTGCGGGGGCCCGTCTGACGTAGGCTGCAGGGCATGGCTCACGGCTGCCGGCCGATCCGGGGCCCACGGGCCAGCCGCCGAAGATGAACCTTCTCAAGAGCGTCGAGACCACACTCTCCAGCCTCGTCGAGGGTACGTTCGGACGCCTGTTCCGCTCGGAGGTGCGGCCGATGGAACTGGCTCGCAAGCTGGTTCGCGAGATGGACGAGAACCGCACGGTGTCGGTATCGCGGGTGTATGTGCCGAACGAGTACTCGATCTGGCTGTCGCCGGAGGACCGCGAGCGCTACCTCGGGGTCGAGGACGAGGTCATCGACGAGCTGAGCGCGTACCTGCTGGAGCATGCGCGCCGCGAGGACCTGATCATGGCCTCCCACCCGATCATCACGTTCGAAACCGACGATCGGCTGCGCCTCGGGGAATTCGGTATCCAGGCGCGTCTGGTGCGGGTGGAGGGCGCCGCCGGAGAGCCGGCGCAACCGGAGCCCGAGGAGGACCGCGGGCACACGATGATCTACAGCACCTCCGCGCGGGTGGGAGCTCCCGCTGCCGCCGCGCGCTCCACCCGGCATCCCCGGGCGCTGCTGCTCGTGGGCGGCCGGCGTGTCCTGGTGGCCCCGTCGGGGGGCGTGATCGGCCGCAGCCGCGAGTGCGACATCGTGCTGGAGGACGCCGGCGTCTCGCGCAGGCACGCCGAGATCAGGCCCAGCTCGGGCGGCTGGTTCGTGCGGGATCTCGGCTCCACCAACGGCATGCACGTGAACGGGGTGCTGCTCGAGGGCAAGCACGAGCTGGCGGCCGGGGACCGCCTCGAGATCGGCTCGACTGAACTCATCTTCGAACTCTCATGAACAGCCTCGAGCCGGTATCGGTGGCACTCAAGTTCGGCTTCCTGGCGATCCTGTACCTGTTCCTGTTCTGGGTGGCGCGGAGCGCACGCAGGGATCTGCGGGCCGGGAGCGCGATCCTGGACCGCGGCGCAGAGCGAACGCGGCCGCCATCCGACGCAACGGGCCTCTACTCGGCGTCCTCTCTCGGGAGCGCCGCCTCGCGCCCGACCTCGCCCCGCCTGGTGGTGCAGCGCGCCCCCGGGCACACCCCGGGCATGATCTACGATCTCGACGGCGAGATCGTGCTCGGCCGCGGAGAGCGCGCGGAGATCAGGCTGCAGGACCCCTTCGCATCCTCGCGGCACGCTCTCATCTACGAGCAGGGCAACATTGTGGTCATAGAAGACCTCGACTCCACCAACGGCACGTATCTCAACGAGGAGCTGCTGCAGACGCCGCGCCCGCTGCATCCAGGCGACCGCGTCCGCATCGGCGACAGCGAGTTCGAGTTCGAGGCCGACTGAGATGCTGATAGTCGCCGAGCACTACGCCGGCAGCGACACGGGCCGCCAGCGCCGGGCCAACGAGGACTCCCTGCTCTCGCGCTCGCCGCTGTTCGTGGTGGCGGACGGGATGGGCGGCGCCCAGGCCGGCGAGGTGGCCTCGAGGATCGCCGTCGAGGCCTTCCAGTCCGGGCTTCCCGGAGGCGCGGAACCCGAGCGTGAGCTCGCCGAGCTGGCGCTGCAGGCGAACACGCACATCCACGAGCTCTCGCACACCAACGCCGAGCAGGCCGGGATGGGCACGACGCTCACCGCCGTCTATGTCGGCGAGAGCGACGTGGCCATAGCCCACGTGGGCGACAGCCGCGCATACTGCCTGCGCGACGGAGAGCTCCTGCGGCTGACCGATGACCACTCGCTCGTCGATGAGCTGATGCGCCAGGGGCGACTGACGCCGGAGGAGGCCGTCGAGCACCCCCAGCGGTCGGTGATCACGCGCGCGCTCGGGCCCGAAGGAACCGTCGAGGTCGACACCAGGTCCTTCCGCGGGAAGGCCGGCGATGTCTACCTGCTCTGCAGCGACGGCCTGACGACGATGCTCCCCGAGCAGCAGATCGCCGCCGTCCTGAACGAGGGCGGCTCGCTGCGGGACGCCGGGGAGGCGCTGATCGCTGCCGCCAACGAGGCGGGGGGGCGCGACAACATCACCGTCGTGCTCCTGCGCGTCGAGGAGGCCGGGGACGGCGAGCAGTCCCCCGTCGACGAACACGTGACCATGACGGGCGTCCCCGCCGTGAGGGTCGAGCAGCCCCTGCCATCGCAGCCCCCCGCGCCCGCCGAGGCGCGCGTCCCCCGGGAACCGTCAGCGCCGCCCGCCGCCCGCAGGCGACGGCGAGCCCTGCGCGCCGTCCCGGTCACGGTCACGCTCGTGGTGCTGGGGCTGGTCGTTGTCGGCGCGTACACGGCAATCGAGTCCGTCTACTTCATAGGCACCAACAACCGCGGCCTCGTCACGATGTTCCGAGGCCTGCCATACCAGCTCCCCGGCAACCTCGCGCTCTACAGCACCGAATACGTGTCCGGCGTGGGCGCCTCGACACTCACCGCCGAACGCCGCCACACGCTGCTGGACCACACGCTGCGCTCGGAAGGGGACGCGGCATCGCTGGTGCGCAGCCTCGAACTCGGGCAGCTCGAATGAGGGCACGCTCGTGAACGCACCGATCATGCGCCTCTTCGGGCTCATCGCGCTGATGTTCGCGGTGCTCGTCGGCTTCACGTCCCGGTGGACGATCTTCCAGGCATCGGCGCTGCGCGAAAACCCGCTGAACAAGAGGCAGCTGCTCGAGTCCGAGCGGATCCAGCGCGGTCCCATCGTCGCCGCCGACGGAACCGTCCTCGCACGCAGCATTCCCGCCTCGGAAGGCACCTACACGCGCATCTACCCGACGGGAGAACTGTTCTCCCACGCGGTCGGCTACTACTTCACGAACCTCGGCAGCAGCGGCCTCGAGAAGTACCGGGAAGCCGATCTGACCGGCCGGACGGGGACGAACCTGCAGTCGATCCTCGATCAGCTGCAGGGCAAGGAAAGAACCGGCGACAAGGTCGTGACGACGCTCGACCCCTCGGCCCAGCGCGTCGCCAACTCCGCCCTCGCCGGGTACCAGGGCTCGGTCACCGCGCTGGACCCCCGCACCGGGGCCGTGACCGTGATGGCCTCCTCGCCCGGCTTCAACCCCAACCTGCTGCGCTCGTCCGCCGCCTACGAAAGGCTGACCGCCGACACGAAGGGCAGGCCACTGATCAACCGCGCAACCCAGTTCGGCTACGCGCCGGGCTCGACATTCAAGGTCGTGACCGCCACGGCAGCGATCGACAGCGGCCAGTTCACGCCCGAAAGCACGGTCAGCGGCCGCAACCGCGTCCCGATCTCGGGCGTTCCGCTCCAGAACGACAACAACGAGAGCTTCGGGCAGATCACCCTCACGCAGGCGCTCGCGCAGTCGGTGAACACAGCCTGGGCGCAGGTGGCCGAAAAGCTCGGCAAGCGGACGATGGGCAAGTACATGAACCGCTTCGGCTTCAACCGCAAGCCCCAGCTCGACTATCCGGCGGAAGAGATGTCCGCCAACGGCGAGTACGAAGGCGAACGCCTGATCAGTCCCCTGAGCCCGCTCGTGGACGTCGGCCGGATGGGCATCGGCCAGGACAAACTCGAGGCCACCTCTCTGCAGATGGCCGAGGTGGCCGCGGCGGTGGCTAACCACGGAACGCTGATGGTTCCCCACATGACCTCGCGCATCGTGGACCACGAAGGGCGCATTGTCCAGACCATCGGTCCGCGCGTGCAGTCGGTCGTGATGAAACCGTCGACCGCGAGCGACGTCACGACGATGATGGAAGCGGTCGTGAATGAAGGGACCGGCACCACCGCGCAGATTCCGGGCGTGCAGGTGGCGGGCAAGACAGGAACTGCGGAGACGCAGATCGGCACGGCGATCAACAACGTCTGGTTCATCGCCTTCGCGCCGGCTCGCAACCCCCGGGTTGCGATCGCCGTGACACTGCAGGCGGTGCCCGGCTACGGTGCGGCATTCGCGGCGCCCGTGGCCCGAGAGGTAATGGAAAGGCTTCTGAATGATTGACCCCGAGACCATCATCGACGGCCGCTACCGCGTGATCTCACGCCTGGGTTCGGGGGGCATGGCCGACGTGTACCTCGCCCAGGACCAGCTTCTGGGGCGTGAGGTCGCGGTCAAGGTGCTGCACCATCACTTCGCCGAAGACCAGGAGTTCGTCGAGCGGTTCCGGCGTGAGGCATCGAGCGCCGCCGCCCTCTCGCACCCGAACATCGTCGGCATCTTCGACCGCGGCGAGTGGAACGGGACCTATTACATCGCGATGGAGTACGTGGCGGGCAAGCCGCTGAAGGACCTCGTCCGCGAGCAGGGAGCCCTGGAGCCGACGGCCGCCATCGACATCGTGCTGCAGATCCTGCAGGCGGCGCGGGTGGCGCACAAGCGCGGGGTCATCCACCGCGACCTGAAGCCGCACAACGTCATCCTGGACGAGGAGGGCCGCGCCCGCGTGACGGACTTCGGCATAGCGCGGGCCGGGGCGTCCGACATGACGCTGACCGGGTCGATCATGGGAACGGCGCAGTACCTGTCCCCGGAGCAGGCGCAGGGCTATTCGGTCAGCGCCGCCTCGGACCTCTACTCGGTCGGGGTCATCCTCTATGAGCTGCTCACCGGAGTGGTTCCCTTCGAAGGGGAGACTGCGGTCGCCGTCGCCTTCAAGCAGGTGTCCGCGGAGCCACGTCCGCCGAGCGAGCTGAACCCCGCGATCCCGCTGTCGCTTGACGCGGTGGTGCTGCGTGCGCTGGCGAAGGATCCCGCGGCGCGCTACGCCGACGCGGACGAGTTGATCGCCGCCCTGCAGCTCGAGCGCGAAGTCCTGCCCGCGCACGCGGCGATGACGAGCGTGATGGGCACCGACGGAACCAACGGCGCCGGCGGCGCGCTGCTGATGGCGCCGGCGGCCTCGATCGACGAGCCCCCGGCCCGCACGCCGGAGGAAGAACGCGACCGCCGCCGGAAGATCCTGCTGTGGTCGATCGGCGCCCTGATCGCGATCGGCGTCGTGGTGCTCGCGATCCTGCTGATCAGCTCCAACAAATCGGTGAATGTCCCCGCCGTCACGGGCGAGAGCGAACAGGCGGCCTCGGCGACGCTGCGCGCCGTCGGGCTCGACCCCGTCGCCTCGCAGCAGTCGAGCACCACGGTCGCCGACGGCCTGGTGATCAGCCAGTCGCCCTCGGCCGGGTCCTCCGTGAGCAAGGGCTCGCATGTGGGCATCGTCGTCTCGGGCGGGCCGGGCAACGTCGCCATAGCCGACGTCTCGGGCCTGAAGGCCGGGGAAGCGACCTCCAAGCTGACGCAGGCCGGCTTCAAGCCCACCACCCGCACGGAGCCCAGCTCGAGCGTGGCGAGCGGCGTGGTCATAGGCACCAACCCGCCCGCGGGCACCCTCACGCAGGTGGGCAGCCCAGTCACCGTGCTCGTCTCCAGCGGGCCGGCGCCCGTGAAGGTGCCGGACGTGACCGGCCAGCTCCTCGCGGCCGCCGAAGCGACCCTAACCAACGCGGGCCTGACGATCGGGACGATCACCCAGAAGACCTCGACAGAACCGGCCGGCACCGTCCTGTCGCAGTCCCCCGCGACCGGCAGCTCCGTGCACGCCGGCGACACGATCAACCTGACGGTCGCCCAGGCCTCCAAGGAAGTGGCGGTGCCGAACATCATCGGCAAGAGCGAAGCCCTGGCCGGGGCAGCCCTCGGAGAAGCGTCCCTGAAGCCACAGACCGTCTCGCAGACGACGACCGAACAGTCGCAGGTCGGGGTCGTCCTGCGCCAGAGTCCCGCGGCGGGCACGAAAGTCGCGAAGGGGTCGACGGTGACCATCGCCGTCGGCGTGCTCGGGACGCCCACCACCCCCACCACGCCGACGACCTCGACCACGCCGACGACGCCGGCCCCGGCAGGGGCGGGCTGAGCCGGTGGGAGACGCTGCAGAGGGGCCGGCCGCCGCCGCGCTCGATGTCGTCGTGCTCGCGGGCGGACGCTCATCCGAGCATGAGGTCTCGCTCTCATCCGGAGCAGCCGTCAGGGACGGGCTTCTCGCCGCGGGCCACAGAGCACGTGTCGTGGAGATCGGCCGGGACGGAGTCTGGAGGGCGGACGGGGCGCCGCTCAGCCTCTCGCCGGGAGAGGGGCTGCTCGGCGCGGACGTGGTGTTTCCCGCCCTGCACGGCCCGTTCGGCGAGGACGGGGTCGTTCAGGGCGCGCTCGAGGTGCTCGACGTCGCATATGTCGGCTCGGGTGTGGCCGCGTCCGCGGTGTGCATCGACAAGGTCCTCTTCAAGAGGCTGATAGGCACGGCGGGGATCCCGCAGGTCGATTACCTCGGAGTGGACGCCGAGCGCTTCGCGAGCGACCCGGAGAAGGTGCTCGCCGCCGCCGGCGCTCTCGGCCTGCCGGTGTTCGTCAAGCCGGCGCACCTCGGCTCGTCGGTCGGGATCGCGAAGGTGGCGAGCGCCGGCGAGCTCGCGGGCGCACTGCGCGCGGCCTTTGCCCACGATGAGCTGGTCATAGTCGAGGCGATGGCGAGCGGCATCGAGGTCGAGTGCGCCGTGATGGGACCCGGGACCGTCTCAGAGCCCGGGGAGATCGTGTTCGCGTCGGAGTTCTACGACTACGAGGCCAAGTACACGCCGGGCGGCATGGAGCTGAAGATTCCCGCGCGGATATCGCCGGCCGCACGCGAGCGGGTTATGGCGCTCGCCAGGGATGCGTTCCGATTCGCCGGCTGCGAGGGCCTTGCGCGCGCGGACTTCTTCGTCGACGGCGAGGACGTCCTGCTCAACGAGATGAACACGATGCCGGGATTCACCCCGACCAGCGTCTACGCGAAGCTCATGCAGGCATCGGGCATCCCTTATCCGCAGGTCGTGGACACGCTCTGCAGGCTCGCCCGTGAGCGCCACGAGCGCCGCCGCCTGCTGCGCCACTGAGCTAGCGGTAGAGCGTGAGCTCGGCGATGCTCGCCGACTGCATCCCTGGGGGCAGCGTGGTCATCCAGATCAGGTAGTAGCGGTAGCGGCGCCCTTCGAGGTGGAGGCGCACCCGCGCTCCGCTCTGAACGTGCGAGTCGGCGCCCACGGGTCCCGTCCAGCCACGGGAGGTCAGGGGTGTCGAGTCGCCATAGGACAGGTTCAGGTCGATGTTGTCAGCGACGTACACCTGAACCGCGAAGCCCGGCGTGGGGGTGACGATTTCCACAGCCTTCGCCGAGACCCCGGGTGCCGCGTCGAGATAGACGCCGAGCCCCGTGCCTCCCGCCTTCTTCAGGGTCCCGGAGTAGTACTGCTCGGTGCTCCACGTCGTGTTCGGATCGTTGTCGATGACGTTCTGGACGAGGTCGCGGTTTTCGGGGCCCGTCCCGAAGGGGTTGTAGTCCGTTGCCGCGGACTCGCCCAGCTGCACCTGCTGCAGTCCCGCGGGAGCCGAGCCGCTCGCGACGAGACCGGTCCCTTTGTGGGCGCCTCGGGCCGCGAGGATCAGGCCCCCGGCGATGAGCAGCGCGATCAGAGCCAGGGACGCGATCCAGCGAGCCGGGTGGCGCATCCGCCACGGCAGCCGTCTGCTCGCACTCCCCGGCAGCGTCCGCAGCACCGTCGTCACCTCGCCGGTCGCCTGGCCCGCTCGGGAGGCCTCGATCGCGAGCACGTCCTCGAGGTCAGCCGCCATCGCGGCGGCGTTCTCATAGCGGCGGCTGAGGTCCTTGGCGACAGCCCGGTCGACCACGGAGGCGGTGGCGGCCGACACCTCGGGCCTGAGCAGCTGAACGTCGGGGACGTCCTCGCGCACGTGCTTCATCGCAACCGCGACGGGGGACTCCGCGTGAAACGGCACGTCCCCCGTCAGCATCTCGTACAGCACGATCCCCAGGGAATACACGTCGGACTGGCCGGTCACGGGATTGCCGAGCGCCTGCTCCGGCGAGACGTAGTCCGTCGTGCCCAGGACGCGCCCGGCCATCGTGAGCCCCTCCTCGCTGAGGCTGCGCGCGATCCCGAAGTCGGTGATCTTCGCGCCGCCTTCCTCGCTGATGAGGATGTTGTGGGGCTTGACGTCACGGTGGACGATCTGGCGCTCGTGGGCCGCGCTCAGCGCGCGGGCCATCTCGATCGCGTAGGCGATCGCACGCGGGATCTCCATCGGCCCGTCGCGGCGGATGATGTCCTTGAGGGTCTCGCCGTCGACGTACTCAAGGACGATGTAGGGGCTGCCGACGCTGCCGTCGCCGGGCGCCGGCTCCTCCCCGGCGTCGATGACCGTCACCACATGTGGATGGTTGAGCTGCGCCACAGACCGCGCCTCGCGGCGAAAGCGCTCGAGCTGATCGGAGTCGCTCGCGATCTCACGGTGCATCAGCTTGATCGCGACCGGGCGCTCCAGAACGGTGTCGAAGGCCCGGTAGACGGTCGACATCCCCCCGCGGCCGATCTCCTGCTCGAGCCGGTAGCGACCGCCGATGAGCGTCCCCAGCGTCGTCATGTTCCAGTCCGCCGCCGCAGTCGCGCTATCACCAGGGCCGCGAGCAGGATCCTGTACACCGCGAACGGGAGCAGAGCCCGGTCCTGGCAGCGCAGCCGGCGCATCACCCTTGCGCTCAGCAGCGTCGACAGGAACGAGCTGATGCCGCCGGCGGCGATCGCGGCCCGGGCTCTTGGCTCAAGGCCTCGGCCGGCCAGGCGGCTCCCCTTCAGCGCGGTTGCTCCGAGGATGACCGGAAAGGCGGCTGTCCAGGAGAGCTCCTGGGAGGCGGTGCGGCCAAAGCCCCGCGCGCGTGCGGCGGTGAGCGTCGCGCCGTTCCGGGACACCCCCGGGATCAGGGCCGCTGCCTGCGCGGCTCCCACGGCGAGCCCGTCCGCGAGCCCGACCTGCTCCAGCCTGCGTCCTCCCTGCGCCGGCGCCCGGTCGGCGACGGCCATCGCGATCGCGCCGGCGATGAGCCCCGCCGCGATCGACCGCGGGCCGCCGAGGCGCGCCTCGATCGGCCGCCGGAGCGTGAGGCCCGCCACGGCAGCCGGAAGCAGCGAGAGTGCCAGCGCCGCGCCCTGCCGGGCGTCCGCCCGCCGGGCCCTGTCCAGGAGCTCGCGGCGCATGTCGATCGCGAGGGCCAGCCCGGCTCCGGCGTGCAACGCCACCTCGAAGGCCTTGCGGAAGTCGCCGTCGAGGTCGACGTAGGGCCAGCCCGCGAGCCACGGGATCAGGGTGGTGTGCCCGGAGGAGGAGACCGGTAGAAGCTCGGTCGGGCCCTGGACGAGGCCGAGGGCCACCGCGTGGCGAAGAGGAAGCGCCCCCTCAGGCGGGCGCATCGGTCGCCGGCTCGCCCCTCGTCCGCCGCCGGCGGACGAGCGCATAGACCACGCCGATCACGATCAGCACCACGACGACGTAGTCGACGTACTCAAAGCCCTTGCGCACGGTTTTCCAGTCTCCCCCGAGCGCATGTCCGGCGAGCGCGAGGCCTGCCACCCACGGGACCGCTCCGATCAGCGAGAACACCGTGAATCGCCCGAACGGCATCCGGGCGATTCCGGCCGGCAGCGAGATGAAGGCCCTGACGACGGGGATCACGCGGCCGAAGCAGACCGCCGCCTCGCCATGGCGCTTGAACCAGACGTCCGCCTTCTCGATCTGCGCCGGTCCCATATGGACCTTGCCGCCATGGCGTTCCAGCAGCTCCAGGCGCCCGCCGCGCCCCACCCCATATGCGGTCCAGGAACCCACCATCGTGCCGGCGAGCCCGGCGAGGATGATCCCCACCATCGTCAGTTCGTGGGAGGCATTGCTCTGCGTGGGATCAGCGACCGCAAAGCCCGCGAACAGCATCACGACCTCTGAGGGAATCGGGATACAAGCGCTGGAGATCGCCATCAGGGCGAAGATGACCGGCAGGCCGCCTTCGCGGACCAGGTGCACGGTTTCATTGACGAGCGATTCCGAGATCGATGCGAGAACGAGCATTGGCCGGCCAACGATACCGGGATCCACGGCCACCCCCTCCGGGCTCCGGCGGCCGTGAGCGTTACCGTCCGTGCCCTCATGCGCGTATGGATCGACCTCACCAACAGCCCGCATGTGCTCGTCATGCGTCCCGTCGCCGAGCGGCTCGCAGCCGAAGGGCACGAGGTGCGGGTGACAGCCCGTGATTTCGCCCAGACGCTCGAGCTCTGCGACCGCCTGGGGGTCGAGCACACCGCAATCGGCCACCACCGCGGCGAACGCCTGGCGGCCAAGGCCGCGGGCCTGGCGTCCCGATCGGCGGAGCTGCTGCGCTGGGCCCGCGCGGACTCGCGTGCCGCAGGTGCCCCCTTCGACATAGCGCTGGGGCACGGCTCCAACGACATCAGCGTCGCGGCCGCGCTGCTGAGGGTCCCGAGCTCGACGATGTTCGACTACGAGTGGGCCACCGTCCAGCACAACGTCAACTGCCGGCTCGCACGGGCGGTCGTGGTGCCCGACGCGATCCCCCCGCAGCGTCTCGATCGCTACGGCGCCCGCGGAAAGATCCGCGCCTACGAGGGCCTGAAGGAGGAGTACTACCTGTCGGACTTCGAGCCCGACGCCCACATCATCGACGAGCTCGGACTCGACCGGGAGCGCCCGATCGTGGTGGTCCGCACGCCCCCGGAGGTCTCGCTCTACCACCGCTTTGAGAACGACGTTTTCGCGGCCGTCCTCGAGCGCCTGCGAGAGGAGGCCGTCTCCTCGGGGGTGCAGTCGGTCGTGCTGCCCCGCGTTCCCGAGCAGCGCGATGCCCTTCGGGAAATCCCTGGCTTCGTGGTGCCCGAGCACGCCATCGACGCTCAGTCGCTGATCGCACTATCGGACCTGGTGATCTCGGCCGGCGGCACCATGAACCGCGAGGCCGTCGCCCTCGGCACACCCGTCTACACGACCTTCCAGGGACGCCCCGGCGCCGTCGATGAACGCCTCATCGCCGAAGGTCGCATGCGCCGGCTCGAGCGCTCTCAGGACCTCGATCTGACGCGCCGCGACAGCGATCGGGAGGGCGGGCGCACCAGACGCGACCCCGCCGTGCTCGTCGGGCTGTTGCTCTCGCCGCTGGGCTAGCGCCGCAGCGGCCGCGCTCGTTGACGCTCGGATCTGGACAGCCGCCTACAATCTTGACAATGCGCCGACGGATCCGCTCGGCGGCCCTACCGCTGCATCGTCATTCCCTGCCGCAGCTCGCGGTTGATGGTGCGCTGGTCGCGCTCGCGTACTACCTCGCCTTCCAGCTCCGCTTCGACAGCGGCCCGCCTCCGCGCTACGCCGACCTGCGCGACGCGACCATCTGGTGGGTGGCGTTCGGGAGCCTTCCGGTTCTGGTCCTGTGCCGGGTCTACCAGCGTCGCTGGCGCTACTCGGGACAGAGCGACTATGAGGCGGTGGTGCGAGCGGTCCTGGTGATCGTTCTGTGCACCGTGGTCGGCGTCGAGGTCCTGCGGCCCATCCATCGCTATCCCGACGGGCATCCGGTCGCCGTCGTCCTGCCGAACGGGGTGATCATCCTGTTCGCGCTGCTGGCGCTCGTTTTCCTGGTGGGGGTCCGCGCGCTCTCGCGCAGCGTGTATGAGCGCCGCCCGCTGGCCGCGTTCCGGGGCAGCGGCAAGGGCCAGCGTTCGGTGCTGATCGCCGGGGCGGGGGAGGGAGGCCGGATGGTCGTTCGCGAGATCATGCGCAACCGCGAGCTCGGCCTGGTGCCGGTCGGCTTCCTGGATGACGACCCGCGCAAGCGGCGTTTGCGGATCGAGGGCGTGAGGGTTCGCGGCAACACCGAATCCGAGCTCCCGCGCATCCTCGACGAGGCCGACCCAGACGAACTGATCATCGCCATACCGTCCGCTCCGGGCTCGACACGGGCCCGCATCGTTCGCGAGTGCAGGGCCCGAGGCATCCCGGTCCGCACGCTGCCGACGGTCTTCGAGCTCCTGCAGAGCCGCGGCACCCTGGCCCGCCAGATGCGCGAGGTGCGCGTCGAGGATGTCCTGGGGCGCGAGCCCGTGCTCATGGAGCTAGACCGTGTGGGCGCCTACCTGACCGGGGCGAGGGTGATGGTGACGGGTGCGGGCGGCTCGATCGGATCTGAGCTGTGCAGGCAGATCGCCCGCGTCGAGCCCCACAAGATCATCCTCATGGACCACGCCGAGGACAACCTGTTCTCGATTCAGCGCGAGCTCGAGGATGAGCGCCACGTGCCTCCGTCGATGCTCGCCGCGGTGCTCGCCGACTGCAAGGAGGGCGAGCGCATGCGCGAGGTCTTCGCCGAGCACCGCCCGACGGTCGTCTTTCACGCGGCGGCCTACAAGCACGTCGGCCTGATGGAGGCGAACCCGGTCGAGGCGGTCCGCAACAACGCGATCGCGACCCGCCTGGTCGCACAGGTCGCCGGGGAGAGCGGCGTCGAGCGCTTCGTGCTGGTCTCGACGGACAAGGCCGTCGACCCGGCCACCGTCATGGGTGCATCCAAGGCGCTGTCCGAGTTCGCCCTGGAGGCGGCCACCGCCCGCTTCCCCTCCACGCGCTATGCCGCGGTCCGGTTCGGGAACGTGCTCGGGTCATCGGGCAGCGTGGTCCCGATCTTCCGGCGCCAGATCGAGCGGGGGGGACCGGTCACGGTCACAGACGAGCGCATGACCCGCTACTTCATGACGATCCCCGAGGCCGTCCAGCTGATCATCCGCTCGGGGTCGCTGGCCTCGTCCGGAACAGCCGGAGACGGCCGCGGCGCCGAGATCTTCGTCCTGGACATGGGCGATCCCGTACCCATCGTCGACCTGGCCCGCGCGATGATCGACCTCTCCGGACTGGACCCGGACCGCGACATCGAGATCGAGATCGTGGGCCGGCGGCCGGGAGAGAAGCTCAACGAGGATCTCTTCAACAGCTACGAGCGCGCACAGCCCACCGAGGCCGAGAAGATCCTCCTCGCCGGCCGCGAGCCGATGCCTCCCGCGGCCGTCGAATCGATGTTCGCCGAGATCGAGCTGCTCGTTCTCGAGGGAGACGCGGCCGGCCTCGCCGCGAGGGTCTCCGAGCTGTCGGCCGAGCGCCGGCGGGACCGGGAGGACGCGCCGGAGGGCGGCGCCCAGCCGGCAGAGGCGGCCCCGGCAGCGGCCGCCGGCGCACCTCCCGAGGGGGATCAGCCGCCGGATGAGCGACGCGATGCGCCTGCGCCCCTCGTACACTCCCCGGGTTCATGACGTCGTTGCCTCTCGCGCTCTCGATTTCGAACTCGTTCACCAAGGTAGGCGCCATCGCTGCGATCGCCTCCCTGGTGGGCATCGCCGTGCTCGCGCTCCTCGTCTTCTCGCAGGCCAGGGAGCTCAAGCGCCTGCGCGAGTGGGCCGGCCGAGCCCCCGAGCGGGCCGCCGAGCTCGAACAGAGGGTGACCGCCGCCGCGACGATGCGCGCGCGGCAGGTAGCCCAGGCGCCGCCCGCGGCGCCCCGCACGGCGGTCGCCGGCGCTCCCGTCGCCTCCGCCGCTGCGGCAGCCGCGGCCGCTCAGGCGAAACCTGCGCCGGCTGCCGGCGCCCCCGTACCACCGCCAGTTCCCGCGAACGCGCCGGTCACCGCTTCCGCGGCCGCCACGCCGCCGGCGGGAGCGACCGCACCAGCCCCGCCGATACCCGCCCCGGCGGCCCGCCCCCCGATTCAGGGACAGCCGCCCACGCCAGGCACTCCGGCCGCCCCGGTGACATCCCCCAGGGCTCCCGCGCCCGCTCCCGCAGCATCGGCGGCCGCCGTGGCCCAGAGCTCCAGGGTGGCGCCCTCCGCCGCTTCGGTGCCTCCCCCCGCCCCGACGAGCGGTCCGGCGCCCACCTCGGCCGCGGCGCCCACTCCCGCCGCGCCCACCGCGCGCACTCCGCCCCCCGCGACGGCAGCTGCAGGCGCAGCCGCAGGCGCGACCGCCGTAGCAGGCGCGGCTGCGGCCGGCACGCCGCGTGCCCCGGAGCCGCCGGCCACCCCGGCTCCTCCGCGCCGTCCGCCTCCACCGCCGCCGCGTGCCCCGGCCAGGGCAGCCGCCGCGCCCGCAGGGCGAGAGCGAACCGCTGCGGCCACACAGGCCGCGCGAGACAGGCCCGAAGGACGACCGAATGGCGCGGGCACGAACCCTCCGTCACACACATCGAGAAAAACGGTCCTCATCGCCGGCGGGCTGCTGGCGGCCGTGGTGGTGGCAATCCTCGCGGTCGTGCTCTCGGGCGGATCCAGCGGAGGCGGAACATCATCGAACGCCTCGACGACATCCACATCGGCAGCCAAGACGACCGCCAAATCGACGACCACGACCACGACCACGACAAGTCTCCCGAACGCCGCCGAACTACCCGTGACAGTCCTGAACGGCACCGAAACCACCGGGCTCGCCCACCGCGTCGCCGTGACTCTCCAGCAGAGCGGCTACTCGCAGGCATCGGCTCAGAGCGGCCAGCCCCCGGGCAACGGCCAGGTGACCGTCGTGGAGTACGCCGAAGGCTCGAGGCCCGAGGCCGAAGCGGTCGCGCACTCCCTGTCGGTCACACAGGTGCAGCCGATGGAAGTCGCCGTCTCCAACCTCGCCAACTCGGCGAAGGTGGTGGTGATCGTCGGTGCGGACAAGGCGACGGCGAGCCCATAGCCTCGTTCCTGGATATACCTGAGCGCTCGCGCAAGCCGCGTGAGCGCGGAGTCACCCACGTGATCGACCGCGGTATGTCGGTCGCCGACGTCGACGGGCTGCTCGAGGTGGCGGGAGAGCTGATCGACATCGTCAAGCTCGGCTGGGGCACGGCGCTGGTCACCGCGAACCTGCGCCCCAAGCTCGACCGCTTCGCAGCCGCGGGCATCCCTGTGGTGCTTGGAGGGACCCTCACCGAGCTCGCCATCCGCCAGGGGCGCGTGGAGGGACTGATCGCCTGGCTGCGTGAGCTCGGGCTGCGCCACGTCGAGGTCTCCGACGGGACCATCGCCCTGGACGCGCAGGTCAAGCGCGAGCTCATCGAACGCCTCGCCCGCGAGTTCACCGTCCTGGCCGAGGTGGGCAGCAAGGACGCCGACTTCATCATGGCTCCCTACGTCTGGGTGGAGCAGATCGAACGGGACCTGCAGGCGGGTGCGTGGAAGGTGATCGCCGAGGCCCGCGAGTCCGGCACCGCGGGCATCTACCGCGCCACCGGCGAGGTGCGCACGGGCCTTATCGACGAGATCGTCCACGCGATAGACCCGGGTCAGCTGATCTTCGAGGCACCCAAGCGCGAGCAGCAGGTCTGGCTGCTTCGGCGATTGGGGTCCGAGTGCAACCTCGGCAACATCGCCCCGGACGAAGTGATCTCGCTCGAGACGCTGCGGCTGGGGCTGCGCTCGGACACGGTCGACCGGTTCGCGCTGGACGGCGGAGCTTGAGCGCAGCAGACGCCGGCGCCTCCCCGCGCGGCGCCGCCCGGGTGTCGGCCCCCCGCACCGACCCGCTGGCGCAGATCGTCTTTGCGCTGCTGGTCATCGCATGTTTCGCCGCGTTCTTCATCACCCAGCGCCTGAAGCACACGCCGACGGTGATCCAGGACGTGAAAATGACGAGCACCTTCTCGCCGCCCGGTCCCGCTCCGGAAGGGCTCGAGGGGATCTCCTTCAAGCTCGCCAAGGCCGATGAGGTGACGGTCACGATCATCGACTCCTCCGGAGCGACCGCGGCGACCCTCATCCATGACCGGCCGGTCGAACGCTACAAACAGCTCTCGCTGCGCTGGAACGGCCGAAGAGGCTACCCGCGCGGCATCAGGACGCTGCTCAGCCCGACGGGCCGCGCGATCCTGCTTCCCCAGAACACCGGCCCGCTCGCATCGGCAGGGGAATACCGCGTGCGGGTCGTGCTCCGCCACCAGGGTCGTGAAGTGCTGCTTCCGCGGAGCTTCACGCTGGTGCGCCGGTGATCGGGCCGAGCCGATGATGACCGCCACTACCCTTCCGAGCGCCGGCGCGCTGGCGGCGCTGCTCCTTGCCGCACTCGTCGTGATCGCCGCGCTCGTCCTGCTGATGCGCCGCTACGCGGAAGCTCTCCCGCTCCTGGCCGTGGCCGCGCTCCCCTTCCGCCTGCCCATATCCGCCGGAGGGCGGACCGTGAACCTGCTGATACCCCTCTACCTTGTTGTGGCGGCGGGCACCATCACCTTCCTGCTCCCGCGCCTGGCGGCAGCGCTGGCGGCCAGGGGCCAGGAGGGGAGCCAGACCCGCTCGACGGGCCCGACGCCGCGCCAGCTCGCCTGGTGGACATCCACAAGCGGCGTGCAGGCGCTGCTGTTCGGTGCGGTGGGCCTGTACGTGCTGCAGGCCAGCTACTCGGTCGACCACGCGAAGGCCGCCGAGAACATCCTCGCGTTCTATGTGCCATTCGCGCTGCTGTTCCTCCTGCTGCGGGATGTCAGCTGGACCAAAGTGCTCCTGCTCCGATGCCTCGGCGTGGCGGTGGCGCTCGCGGTGCTCTTCGCCGGTATCGGATTCATCGAGTACTCGCGCAAGTCGCTGTTCCTGAACCCGAAGGTCGTTGCGGCGAACCAGTACGACAACTACTTCCGGGTCAACTCCCTCTTCTTCGACCCCAACATCTACGGGCGCTTCCTCGCGCTGGTGATGATCGCCGTGATGACGATCGTGCTCTGGAGCGTGCGCCGTCGCGACATCCTGCTCTGCGGCGCGGTGCTGGCCTGGCTGCTCGGGGGTCTGATCACGAGCTTCTCCCAGTCGAGCATCGCGGCGCTCCTGCTCGGCCTGGCAATCCTCGCGGCGTGGCGGTGGGATGTGCGGCGCACCGTGTTGGTGGCGGTCGCCCTGGGCGCTCTCGCCCTCGCCGGGGTCCTGCTGTCCCCGGCCAGCCTGCACTTCGGCCTGAAGGGGTCCTCCGGATCGACGAGCAACGCCACCAGCGGCCGCACCAAGCTGATCTCGGGCGGCCTGGAACTGTTCGCCGAGCGCCCGCTGGGCGGTTACGGGTCCGGCTCGTTCGAAAAGGAGTACAAACGCCACCAGGGCTCCAGCGCCCAGGATGCGACGTCCGCCTCACACACGATCCCGGTCACCGTCGCGGCTGAGCAGGGGATAGTCGGGCTGGCCGTGTACGTAGCGCTGCTCGTGTGCTCACTGCTCGTGCTGTTCCGTGGCGCCGGGCGATCGCCCCCGCGCATCGCGATCGCGGCGTGCTTCGCCGCGCTCCTGCTGCACACGTGGACATACGCCGACTTCCTGGAGGACCCGTTCACATGGGCTCTGCTGGCGATCGGCGTCGCGCTTGCAAGGGGCGCGCAGGCCGAGCGGGCCAGTAGCTTCTGAGCGGTGCTCGGCTACCTCAAGCGCCTGATCACGACCGGCGCGGCCTACCAGTTCGGGGACATCGTCGCCAAGGGCCTGGCGCTGATCACGCTGCCGCTGTACACGCACCACCTGAGCCCCGAAGCCTACGGCGCTGCCGAAACGCTCCTCACGGCAGTGATCCTGTCGAGCATCCTGCTCCGCGTGGGGATCGGGGAGGCGTTCATCCGCTTCTACTTCGACGACACGGACACCGCGCGCAGGGATCGCATAGCGCGCACCGCGACCGCGACAGTCGCCTGGACCACGACGTTCGCCGCGATCGCCGTCGCGATCTTCGCGACCCCCATCTCGCAGCTTGTCCTCAACTTCAAGGACCCCGACCTGATCTACTGCGCAGCACTCGGGCTGTGGGCGTTCACCAACCTGGAGATGGCCTATGGCCAGCTGCGCGTGGACGAGCGCTCGCGCGCCTACGTCTTCGCCTCCGGTGCCAACGTCGCGATGACGGTGACATTCACGATCTTCCTCGTGGTGTTCGCCAACCAGGGCGCCCGCGGGCTGCTGCTCGGGAACTTCGGAGCCTCGGCGCTCGTGGTGCTCGGCCTGTGGTGGGTGCTGCGCCGTCGCTTCTCGCTGAGGATCATTCCCGCGGACCTGCGCGCGATGCTCAAATTCGGCCTGCCGACCGTTCCGGCTGACGCCAGCGTCTACGCGCTGCAGGTCGTCGACAAGCTCTACCTGTTCAGGTTCTTCTCACAGGCCGCCGCAGGCCAGTATGCGATCGCCGTGAAGCTCGCCACGGTCGTGTTCGTCGCGGTGCGCGGATTCCAGTACGCGTGGCCTCCGCTGGCCTACTCGATCGAGAGCGACGAGGAGGCGGGGAGCCTGTATGCGCTCGTCACCACCTATTACGTGCTCGCAACCGGTGTCGTCGTCTGCGCGGTCGCGCTGCTGAGCCGCTGGATGGTGAAAATCCTCGCCGCCCCGCAGTACTTCGATGCGTACCGCGCCCTGCCGTGGCTCGCCCTGGGCTGGGCGCTGTACGGCCTTTATCTGGTGTTCGTCGCGATCACCGGGCGCGCCAAGATCACCTCCCGCAACTTCCCCGCCGCGGCCGTCGGCCTGGCGGTCAACTTCGCCCTGATCCTGATCCTCGTCCCGGACTCCGGCGCGGGGCTCGGGATCGCCGGCGCGGGGCTCTCGCTGTGCGGCGCATACGCGGCGATGCTCGCGGTCATGTACGTGCTGACGCGGGGGCTGTTTCGCGTGGGATTCGAATGGCGCCGGCTGGCCCAGCTCGCAGCGGTGTTCCTGCTGGTCGCGGTCTCCGGCGAGCTGCTGCTCCCCGACAGCGGCATCGGCGGGCTCGCGCTGAGGTGCCTGTGGCTGGCGATGGTGCCGGCGCTGCTTCTGCTGACCCGCTTCCCGCACCCGCATGAGATCGACGGCGTCCGGGCCGTCATCAGGGACGGCCGCCGGCGCGTCAGCGCGTTCCGCGCCGGCCACGGCGAAGTGGAGGCCTACGCGGAGGATCCCCTGCGCGACATCTGAGGTTCCGCCTCCGCCTGGCTGTTGTAGAGGTCGGCTCCCTCGCGCAGGCCCTCCCCGCGCTCAGGATGCAGCGCCGCCCGCACGTGATGGGCGTAGCGCGCGGCACTGTGGCCCGGCAGCGCGAGCGCGGCGACGGCGCGAAGCGCATAGGCCCAGGCGCTGAGCCAGCGCACGGCGCGAGCCTCGGCCGCGGAGTGGTGCTTGCGCATATACAGGTCCCTGCCGCGGGCCATTTCCACGATCCGGCGCTCCGGGACCGCGCCCGTCGAGAGCTGCTCGTGGTGGACCGCCACCGCCTGCGGCACGTAGAGGCTCCGCCATCCGGCGTCCCGCAGGCGCCTGGCGAAGTCGACCTCATCCGAATACACGAAGAAGGCGGGGTCAAGGAAGCCGACCTGCACGGCGGCCTCGCGGCGGACGAGCAGCGCGGCCGACTGGCACCAGTCCACCTCGCGCGTGTGCGAGCCGGTGCTCTGCACCGTGTACACGCCGTGAAGCATCAGCGCGCCGGCCGCGGCGGTCAGGACCGTCGGAAAGCGCCACGCGCAGGCCTGCTCCGAACCGTCGGGGCGCAGCAGCTTCGCGCCTGCACACGCCGCGTCGGGGTGGGCCTGCAGCGCCCGCCAGAGGGCGAGGGTCGCGCCGGGGCGCAGCTCGGAGTCCTCGTTCAGCAGAAGCGCATAGCGTCCCCGCGCGCGGCGGAGCAGTTCGGAGTCGTTCTCGCCCTTGCCGCGCCTGTGATCGAGCGCGATCGTCTCGTCCACGGCGGCATGGGCGCGTGCCGCTCCCGCCGAGCCGTCCCGGGATCCGTTGTCGAGCACGAGCACCTCCGTCGCGAACGGCAGCGCCTCGCGCTCGGCGAGGATCGCATCGAGCCCGAGCACAAGAAGCTCCCTCTGGGAGGTGTTCACGACGCAGTAGGTGAGCTCGATCTCGTTCGCCGCGGAGCTGGCGTCGCCGGGTGCAGGCATGGCGCTCATCCCGGCATTGTCGCCCCAAGCGCGCCTATTGTCAGTGCCGTGCGCGTCCACGTTGTTGATCCGTCGGCCTACACGCCGCCATATGACCATGCTCTCTGCTCGGCCCTCGCCGCCGCCGGGGCCGACGTCGAGCTCTACACGAGCCGCTTCGCGCACGGCGAGGTGACGCCCCCCGACGGCTACCGCCGCCGCGAGAGCTTCTATCGCCTCGCGGGCCGCGTACGCTCCCCCCGCGCCCGGCGCGCGGTCAAGCTCGCCGAGCATGTCCCGGACATGCTGCGCTACCGCCGTGCCGCCGCCGGCGCCGACGTGGTGCACTTCCAGTGGCTCACAGTCCAGCACCTCGACGGCCTCCTGCTGCCCTCCGGCAGGCCGCTGGTGCTGACGGCGCACGACATCCTGCCGCGCGAGCCGAGAGCGGGCCAGCGAGCCGCACAGCGGCGCCTGTACGGGCACTTCGACGCCGTCATCGTCCACTCCGAGAGCGGCCGGGCACGCCTCGTCTCCGAGCTCGGCGTGGACCCGCAGCGCGTGCACGTGATCCCGCATGGAGCCTTCGAGCACCTCGCGCCGGGGGGCGGGGAGGAGGATGGCGCCGCGCCGGGGCCGCCGGTCGTCCTGTGCTTCGGCCTGATGCGGCCCTACAAGGGGATCGACCTGCTGCTCGACGCGTGGCGCGGCATCGACGACGCGCGTCTGGTGGTGGCCGGCATGCCCCGCATGGACATCTCGCCCCTGCGGGCGTCCCTGCCGCCCGGGGCCAGTCTCCAGACACGCTTCTTCTCCGACGCCGAGCTCGCCGAGCAGTTTCGCCGCGCTGACCTGGTGGTGCTCCCCTATCGCGAGATCGACCAGTCGGGCGTGCTGTTCACGGCGCTGGCCTTCGGCAAGCCGCTGCTCCTAAGCGACGTCGGCGGCTTCCCGGAGGTCGCCGCCACCGGTGCCGCGCGAACCTTTCCGGCGGGAGACGCGCGAGCGCTGCACGACGCGCTCGCGGAGCTGCTGAGCGACCGCGCGGCTCTGCGCGAGATGGCCCAGAGGGCGCGCGAGGCCGCTGCCGGCCCCTACTCCTGGCGCGAGGCGGCAGGGCGAACGCTGGCCCTCTATGAGACGCTCGTGCGCGAGGGTGCCCGCGGATGATCGCGCTGGAAATCCTCTTCTGGCTCTCGTGCGCTCTGATCGTGTGGACACAGGCCGGCTATGCGCTCGCGCTCGCGCTCATCGCGCGACTGGTGCGCCCCGGCCCAGGAGCGAGGCCCGCCGCCGGGCCTTTGCCGCGCCTGACGCTGATCGTCGCCGCTCATGACGAGGAGTCGGTGATCGAGGCCAAGGTTGCCAACGCCCTGAGCCTTGACTACCCCCGGGAGCTCCTCGAGGTGATCGTCGCCTGCGACGGCTGCACCGACAGCACCGCCGCCGCCGCCCGCCGCGCGGGAGCGGACGTCGTGCTCGAGCTGCCCCGCGGGGGCAAGATCAGGGCGCAGGACGCGGCCGTGTCCCGCGCGCAGGGCGAGCTCGTCGCGTTCTCTGATGCCAACGCCCTGTGGGAGCCCGATGCCGCGCAGGTGCTCGTCGGTGCGTTCGCCGATCCCCGCGTCGGCTACGCGTGCGGGCAGGTGCGCTTCGTGCAGGCGGCCAGCGGCCCGGACGCTGGCAACCAGGAGGGCCTCTACTGGCGCTACGAGCTGGCGGTGCGGGGCCTTGAGTCCTCGCTTGGCTCGATCACGGCCGGCAACGGCGCGATCTATGCCACCCGCCGCGACAGCTACATCGTGGTGGACCCGATCATGGGCCACGACCTGTCGCTTCCCTTCAACATGGTCAAGCGCGGCTGGCGGGCCGTCTATGTCCCAGGGGCCCGCGCCAGCGAGAAGATGGTGCCCTCGCTCGCGGGCGAGTTCGCCCGCAAGCGGCGGATGATGAGCCACACATGGCCGATCCTGCTCCGCGGCGGGATGCTCTCCCCGCGCGGCTACACGCCGGGCTACGCGGTGATGATCTTCTCCCATCGGATCCTGCGCTACTGCACGCCGGGGCTGCACCTGATCGCCTTCGCGGCGAACCTCGTGCTGCTCGCGGCCGGCGCCGGGGTCGTGTACGAGATAACGCTCGCGCTGCAGCTCGCCCTGCTCGCCGCCGCGGGGCTCGCGGGCGTCCTGCGAGCGCGGCCTCTGCTGATCGCCCGCTACTACGTCCTCACCACCGCCTCGCCGGCCGCCGGGCTGTGGGACTGGCTGCGGCACGGCACAGCCGCGTCGTGGGAGGTCGCGGAGGGGACACGCTGACCGGCCCGCGGGCCGTATTGTCCGCGTGATGATCCGCCGAGCCGTCGACATCTGCGTGTCCGCCGCGGTCCTCGTGGCCACCTCGCCCCTGATCGCGGCGGCGATGATCGCGATCCGCCTCGAGAGCCCCGGCCCCGTCATCTATCGCCAGCGGCGGGTCGGCCTGAACGGCCGGCCCTTCGACGTGCTGAAGCTGCGCACGATGGTCGACGGAGCCGAACACATCGGCGCGGGCCTGGCCGTCAACGAGAACGACGCGCGCATCACGAGGGTCGGTGAGCTGCTGCGCAGGACCTCGCTGGATGAGCTGCCGAACCTCGTCAACGTGCTCCGCGGAGAGATGTCCCTGATCGGCCCGCGGCCCACGCTCCAGTTCCAGGTCGACGAGTACACCGAGCGCCAGCGCGGGCGCCTTGCCATCCGGCCCGGCATCACCGGTTGGGCGCAGGTCAACGGCCGCGCGAGCCTGCCGTGGCCGGAGCGCATCGAGCTCGACCTCTACTACATCGAGCACCGCTCGCTCGCGATGGACCTGGAGATCCTCAGGCGCACCGCCGGGGCCGTCCTCGGAGGCTCCGGTGTCTACAAGGGCACCTCCGGCGGATGGGAGGGCGGGCGGTGAGCCCACCGGCGATCCTCCTCACCGGCGCGGGCAAGCGCTATGACATCGTCTCCTGCTTCGCGCGGCTCACCACGACGGTCGTCGCCGACCCGGCGCCGCTCGCCCCCGCGCAGTACGCCGCCCAGGTGCGGGCCGCCGTCCCTCTGATCAACGACCCGGGCTATGTGCCGGCGCTCGAGCGCCTGTGCGCGCAGCACGACGTGGGCGCAGTGCTGCCCCTGACCGACCTCGACATCGAGGTGCTCGCCCGCGCCCGCGAAGAGGGGCGACTTCCGGCGCTCGTCGCGTCAGCGGCCGTCGCCGCAGCGACCTACGACAAGTACCTGGCTCATCAGCTCCTTCAGAGCCACGGGCTGCCGTCACCTCCCACGGTGCTCCCGGCGGACGAGCTGAGCGACATCGAATACCCCGTCATGATCAAGCCGCGGCAGGGATCCGGCGCCCGCTCGATCCATCTCGCCCGCGACGAGGCGCAGGCCCGCTTCTTCATCGACTACGTGGAGGAGCCCACGATGGTCCAGCGGGCGATGTCGGGGCCGGAGCTCTCGATCGACTGTCTCGGCGACCAGGACGGCCGCTGCCTGAACGCGATACCGCGCACGATGCTCGAGTCGCGCGGGGGGGAGTCCATCAAGGGCTCGGTCATTCGCGACGAGGAGCTGATCGAGCTCGGAAGGCGGGTCATGGAGACGCTCGCCGTCCGCGGCCCCGCGACGATCCAGGTCTTTCGCGACCCTGACATCGGGATCGGCATCACCGATGTGAACACCCGTTTCGGCGGCGCCTTCCCCGCTCCGGCGCTGGCGGCGCTGCCCGGCCGCACCTACCCCGAGCTGATCCTCGCCATGGCCGCCGGGGAAACGGTGGCGCCCCACGTCGGCGAGTTCCGCGACGGCACGACGTTCACCCGCTACTACTGGCAGCTCGAGCTGAGCTCCGACATGCAGCCGACGGGCAGGGACATCGTGCCGGGTGGGCCCCCCGAGCCGCGCTGAGGGGCGCCGCAACCTAACACCGGTGCGCCGGTGTGAGGCTAGAATCATCGGCAGTGTCTGCACTGCTGGTCGATTCTGCTCCCGCCGCGGGAGCCGCCGAGACGGACGCGGGGTCCGCCGCACCCGGCCCTGCCGCCGGCCAGGCTCCCTCCGAGGCGGCGCGCGCGTGCTCCAAGTGCGGCGCGCCGATGGCCCCCGGGCAGGACTGGTGCCTGCAGTGCGGCGCGGGCGCTCCCGGCAGCCTCTCCTCGGGCGGGTGGCGCTCCGGAGCCGCGATCCTCGTGGGTGCCCTGCTTCTTGCCCTCATCGCCGCCGGAGCAGCGGTGGCAGCGCTCAGCAAAGGCACGACCCACACGACCACCGTCGCAGCCGTGGCGCGGATCCCGGCGCCGACCACGCCCGTCACCCCGGCCGCAACGACGCCGACCACCCCTGCCCTCACGAGCACGCCGGCACCCAAAACCACCGTCCCGGCGCCGGTCCCGGTGACGCCGACCGTGCCGAAAGCCGCGACCACGACGGCCACCACACCGTCGACCACGACGACCACGACGGCGAAGGAAACCGAAACGACCACCGGCGGCGAAGGCTCCGAATCACAGACCTCGGCGATCCTCCTGGACACCAACGCGGCGACGACCTACAACCCCTACAACTATTCCGCGAGCAACTTCGGAGACCCGTCCCTGACGATCGACGGCGACACGTCCACCGCCTGGACCGCCGAGGTCGAACCCGACAAGGCCCCCAAGATGGCCGTCGGCGTGGTGCTGGATCTGGGACAGAGCCAGAAGCTCGCCGAAGCCGCGCTCGTCTCAAAGACGCTCGGCATGAGGGTGCAGTTGTACGGCACGACGGCCAAGACGCCGCCGAACTCGATCACCGACCCCGCATGGGTGCCGCTCAGCCACTCGCTCGTGACCTCCAAGAAGAACACGAAGATCAAGCTGCTGAACACGACGAAGGCGTTCCGCCTCGTGGTGCTCTGGATCAGCGCCGCGCCCAAGAGCGCCGTCGGCACCGAACAGGCGCCCGGGCACGTCGCGGTCAACGAAATCGAACTGTTCCCCGCCTCCTAGCGCGAAGCGCTTCGCGCCCGCGCCGCGGGACGGCGCCGGCGCGCCGGCGCCGACCAGGCCTCATCCAGGAACGCGGCGATCTCGCCGACAAGGCGGTCGGGCTTGGTGCGCAGCTCGATCAGCGACTCTGCTTCGATGAGGCGTGCGTTGGGCATCTCCTGGGCCAGCATGCCCGCGTCTGAGAAGGGGTGAACCGGGTCGCGCTGATGGCCGAGCACGAGCGTTCTCGTCTTGAACGTGCGGCGCTCGCTGCGGGGCGGGGCGATCCGGCCGAAGAACAGGCCCTGCAGCAGCGCCCCCCCGGGGCCCGGTTCCTGGCGGAACACGTCGAGCATCACGTTTCCGAAGTGGGGCAGGATCCGCCTCGGCACCGCACGCGTGGTGCGGGCGACGAGCTTCATGACGGGCTCACCGAAGGTGAGGGCGACCAGCAGGGGGGTGAACGTCAGCGCGCTCCCGAGCAGCCCGTTGTCCAGCACGGGCATCTCGATCACCATCGCCCGCAGGCGCTCAGGGTGGCGAGCCGCCACCTCCAGTGCGCTGTTCGCCCCGAGCGATGTCCCCATCACGGCGGCTTCCTCGAGCTCGAGGTGGTCCATCAGCGCGACGATCTCCTCGGAGTAGATGGCCATCGAGTACTTCCACATGTCCCTCGGCCGATCGGACTTGCCGTGCCCGAGGAGGTCCACCGTGATCACGCGGTTGCCCAGGGCGGCGAGGTGTTCGGCCAGCGGCCGATTCATCTCCTGGGAGAGCATCAGCCCGTGCACGAGGATCAGGGGACGGCTCGCAGCGGGTGAGCGAGGCGCGGTCCTCCCGCGCGCGCCGGCGGGTGTGACGGCAGCGGGGCCCCCACCGAATTCGGTGTAGGCGATGCGATGTCCCTCAAAAGTGAAGAAGGGCATAAATCCACCCTACTACCCGCGCAGCGCCTCCGGCCGGTGCGCGCTAGCTTTCCTCGGGCATCCAATCCACAGGACACGTCAGGAGCTCAGCCATGGCCAAGCAGCCCAAGATCCTCGCAGGAGAGACCGCCGCGATCACGGGCGGCGCGCGCGGCATCGGCCGGGCGACGACCGAAGCGCTCCTGCGCCACGGCATGAGGGTCGCGATCGGCGACATCGACGTAGAGGCCGCTCGCGAGACCGCCCGGGAGCTCGGGCCCAGCGTTGTCGCGTTCCCCCTCGACGTGACCAGCAGAGAGTCATTCACCGCCTTCATCGACGGCGCCGAAGCGGAGCTCGGACCTCTGGACGTGCTCGTGAACAACGCGGGGATCATGCAGATCGGGCGCTTCATCGACGAGGACGACCTGACGGCCCAGCGGATGGTGGACATCAACATCCACGGCGTCATCCTCGGCATGAAGATCGCGCTCGAGCGGATGATCCCGCGCGACAGCGGCCACATCGTCAACATCGCCTCGCTCGCGGGCAAGTTCGGCGCGCCGGGAGGGGCGACCTACTCCGGGACCAAGCATGCTGTCATCGGGCTCACCGAGGCGGTTCGCGGCGAGATGCGCCTGATGGACTCGAACGTGGACTTCAGCTACGTGATGCCCAACGTCGTCAACACCGAGCTCGGCTCCGGCCTCGGCGAAGCTCGCGGGATCCACAAACTCGAGCCCTCCGAAGTGGCCGACGCGGTCCTAGAGGCCCTTCAGCTCGGCAGCGTCGAGGTGTTCGTCCCCAAGTCATCCAGGGGAACGATCGCCCTCTCGGTGCTGCTGCCCAGGCGCCTGTCGGAAGGCCTCACCAAAGCGATGAAGGCCGACCGCGTGCTGGCGGGCGCCGACCTGGACACCCGCCGCGAGTATGAGCTGCGGGCCTCGCGTTCGAAGCCGGGCCTCGAACCCGCCCCCGCGCAGCCCCAGATTGAGAGCCCGCCAGAGCCGCCGCTCGCGCCCGTCGCGTCTGCCCCGGAGCCTGAGGAGACGGGCCAGGACACCCCCGACGGCGCCTGAGGCAGGCGCCGGAGAGCCCACGGTGATCGCCGCCCGCACGCCGCCGCGCTACATGCCCGGGACCTCATAGGCTAGGCTCGCGCCCGATGCACACATTCGCCGTACAGCTGGCGCCGGTACTGGCTGCCGAGAAGAGCAAGGTCCCGTTCTACATCGCGGGTGGGCTGCTCGTGGCCTGGGCGCTCATCGCATCCCTCGTGCTCGGCCGCCGGGGCGACTTCCCGAGCACGATCCAGGGGCAGCGCGGAGTGATCGCGATCACCGCCGTCCTGGTCCTTGCAGCGGCGTCGACCGCGGTGATCACCGCCGGCCCGCCTGCGAAGGCGACGGCCGCGAGCACGACCACCGCCGCATCGACCCAGACGCCCTCGGCGCCGGCACCGGCCGCACCGGCCACGACGACCAGCTCCTCGCCGACTCCATCAGCGCCCGCGCCCGCCGCGCCCGCCGCGGGAACGGCGCTCTCGATCGCGGCGGAACCCTCCGGGGCGCTCGCCTACAACAAGAAGACGCTGAGCGCGAAGGCGGGCAGGGTCACCATCACGATGGCGAACATGTCCCCGCTCGAACACAACCTGACGATTGCCAGCGGCAGCAACGTGCTCGGGGCGACGCCGACTTTCGCCGGCGGTTCGAAGGTGCTCTCACTGGTGCTGAAGGCAGGGACCTACACCTTCTACTGCTCCGTGCCGGGCCACCGCCAGGGCGGTATGGAAGGCACGCTGACCGTCAATTTGAAGCTGTACGTCTGCTGGGGCACCTTCCCGACTCCGCGACCCGGCGGTCATCCGTGTGCCAACGCCTTTCACGCGGTCAAGGACGCGGGCTACGAGCCTGAGGTGGTGCTCTCCTACGGCTTCGCGCCGCTCCCGGAGTTCATGAACAGGACACGCGGGCGCCAGGAGGTCCAGGAGCTGACCGGCAACCGCTGGGTCCCGACGTTGGTGCTCGACGACGGGACCGTGATCGACGGCTCCCACGAGATCGTGCGCTGGGCCCAGGAGAACCCGGCGCCCGCCCGGGCAGCCTAGGAGTCCAGCAGCCGCCGCGAGAAGAGCACCGCCGCGACCGACGTCGCGAGATTCAGGCTCGACACCCCGGGCCGCATCGGGATGCTCACACGGCCGTCCGCTCGCTCGAGCAGCTCGTCGCTGACCCCGTCGCGCTCGGTGCCGAACGCGAGCACGGATCTCGGGTCGATGGCTCCGAGCCTGATCGGCTCGCCCTCCGGGTCGAGCGCCAGGAGAGGCCGTCCGCCCGCCCGCAGCTCGTGCAGGCCCTCGATCCTCGCCACCGGAAGGGCGAAGTGCAGGCCCGCGGCGCCGCGGAGCGCATCCGGGTGCCAGGGGTCATGGCCACCGGTGCTCAGCACGCCGGCGGCGTCGGCTGCTGCGGCGACCCTGACGCTGGCGCCCATGTTGCCCAGATCGCGCGGGTTCTCCAGCAGCACGACGGGCGCGGGGCGAGCGTCGCCGAGCATCGCAGCCGTGTCCACCGTGGGCCTCTGCGCCAGCGACATCACACCCGTGTTGGGCGCCATCGGCGCGAGCTGCTCGAACACCGCGCTGCCCACGGGCCTGGCCAGCTGCAGCATTCGCTCGCTGACGTCGGGCGCGAGTCGCGCGGCGAGCGCAGCCAGCCGCTCGAGGTCATCGGTCACGACCTCGAGGATCGTCGCGCCGAAGCGCAGGGCGTGCTTGAGGGGATGAAGGCCCTCGAGCACCGCGACCGCCGGGTCGCGCCGCGCGCGGCCGAAGAGAGGGATCAGGGCGCCGTCCTGCACGCGCCGATCATGGCATGGCCCCGCCACTCACCGGTAGTGTGGGCTTTCAGCGGCGCCGGCGCGAGACAGGGACCGAACATGAAGCTCGAGGGCATCCACCACATCAGTGCGATAACCGGCGACGCAGTCGGCAACGTCGAGTTCTACACCGGCGTCCTCGGGCTCCGGATGGTCAAGCGGACCGTCAACCAGGACGATCCCACCGTCTACCACCTGTTCTACGGCGACGAGAACGGCTCGCCGGGGATGGACCTGACCTTCTTCGAGTATCCCGGCGCGGCGCGCGGTCGCGCGGGCGCCGGAATGGTGCACCGCATCCTCTGGCGCGTCTCCTCGGTCGAGGCACTCGAGTTCTGGCGCGAGCGGCTTCAGGATGCGGGGACCGCGGGCGAGCTGAGCGGGCAGAGCCTGATCTTCGCCGACCCCGAGGGCCTGGAACACGAGCTCCTCCTCTCCAGCGCCGCTGACGAGCCCCTCAAGGCCCACTCACCCGACATCCCCGCAGCCCATGCGCTCGCCGGCTTCGAGGGAGTCAGGGCATACAGCAGCCGCCCCGCCGGAAGCGAGCGCCTGCTCTCGCAGGGCATGGGCTTCGAGCGTCTGCAGGGAGAGCGCTGGGAGGCGCGCGGCGCGCGGCGCGGAGGGTTCTACGCCTACGACCCCGCACCGCCGGAGATCAACCGCAGGCAGGGGGCGGGGAGCGTTCACCATGTCGCCTTCGCCTGCGAGCCGCAGGACCTGGGCGCGTGGCGCGAGCGCGTCGCGGCTGCCGGCGCACATCCCACTCAGGTGATCGACCGCTTCTACTTTCAGTCCGTGTATTTCCTGGAGCCGAGCGGGGTCCTGTTCGAGCTCGCGACCATCGGCCCGGGCTTCGCGGTGGACGAGGATCCAGAGCATCTTGGCGAGGGCCTCTCGCTCCCGCCGGCGTTCGAGCCGCTGCGCTCCAAATTGGAGCAGACGCTCAGGCCGCTGCCCTATCCGCCCGCCTGGCGCCGCGCCGGCTCATAGCCGCGAAGGCGCACCGAGGCCGCGCGGATTGTCCAAAGCTGCGTCTTGTCCGTGTCTGGCGCTGGGCATAGACTCGCCTCGATGGACGCTGACGGAGGCACCAGGACGCAGAGCGCCCAGCAGTCATCCGTCGCCCCGCCCGAGGCGCAGGCGGCGGTGCGCCTCACAGCCGTGCGAAAGACCTACGGCGAGGTCGTCGCGGTCGAGGGCATCTCCCTGGAGATCAAGCCGGGGGAGTTCTTCACCATGCTCGGCCCGTCGGGCTCGGGCAAGACGACGACACTGCGGGTCATAGCCGGCTTCGAGCTGGCGGACACCGGAACCGTCGAGCTGCACGGGGTCGACGTGACGCGCAGCCCCCCGTATGAGCGGCCGGTCAACACCGTCTTCCAGGACTACGCGCTCTTCCCCCACATGAGCGTGCTCGACAACGTCGCCTACGGGCTCCGCGTCAAGGGGATCGGAAGGCGCGAGCGCACCGCGAGCGCAGAAGAGGCGCTGCAGATGGTCCGCCTGCCCGGCGTCGGCGGCAGGCGGCCGATCCAGCTCTCCGGCGGCCAGCGCCAGCGGGTGGCCCTCGCCCGCGCGCTGGTGAACCGGCCCCGGGTGCTGCTCCTGGACGAGCCGCTCGGGGCCCTGGACCTCAAGCTGCGGGAGGAGATGCAGGTCGAGCTGAAGGCCATCCAGCGCGAGCTGAGTGAGCGCATCACCTTCATCTACGTCACCCACGACCAGGATGAGGCCCTGACGATGAGCGACCGGATCGCCGTCTTCTCCGCCGGGCGCGTGGAGCAGGTCGGCACTCCGGGCGAAGTGTACGAGCGGCCCGTCAACGAGTTCGTCGCCGGCTTCGTGGGCACCTCGAACATCGTGACCCAGGGCGGCCGCCGGTTCATCATCCGCCCGGAGAAGATCAGGATCCTCTCCGGCGGGGAGCAGGAGACATCGGCGCGAGCCGGAACGATCAGGGACGTCGCCTACCTCGGGTCGGTGACCCGTTATGACGTGGCTCTCGACGAGGGCGGGGAGAGCATGGTCGTGATCAGGCAGAACTTCGAAACGTCGGCGGCCGAGGTGGCCGCCCAGAGGGGGACCCGCGTGCAGCTCGCATGGCGGCCGCAGGACGCTTCGGCACTCGAGACAACACAACAGGAGGCAGAAACCTCATGAGACTGGCGAAGGTCGACCTGGCACTTGGAGTCGTGCTGGCGGTCATGGCGGTGGGGGTGAGCGCGTGCGGCAGCTCGTCGAGCACCAGCGCGTCCTCGAAACTTCCGACGAGCATCGGGCCCGGAGAGGGCGAACTGAACCTCGTGGCCTGGGAAGGCTACGCGCAGCCCGAATGGGTGAAGCCCTTTGAAAAGTCGACGGGGTGCGTCGTGCACGCCAAGTACGCCGGCTCATCGGACGAAATGGTCGCCCTCATGCGCCAGTCCGGCGGCCAGTACGACATGGTCTCCGCCTCGGGCGACGCGAGCCTGCGCCTGATCCGCGGCGGCAACGTCCAGGCGATGAACGTCGCGCTGGTGCCGGAATGGAACAACTTCATCCCGCAGCTGAAGTCGCCTCCGCACAACACCGTCAACGGCGTCCACTATGGGATCTCGCTGCAGTGGGGGCCGAACACGCTCCTGTACAGCACGAAGTCCGTGCAGCCGGCGCCCACGAGCTGGTCGGCGATCTACAGCCCGAAGTACAAGGGCGAGATCACCGTCCCGAACAACCCGATCCAGATCGCCGACGCGGCGCTGTATCTGTCCAAGACCCAGCCGTCGCTCGGCATCACCGACCCGTACGAGCTCACCGAAGCCCAGCTCAACGCGGCGGTCAAGCTGCTCAAAGAACAGCGCCCGCTGATCAAGAAGTACTGGGCGCTCGCGTCGGATGAGATCGAACTGTTCAAGAACGGCGACGTGGTCGTCGGTGCGGCCTGGCCCTACCAGACGAACACGCTGCAGGCCGACAACGTCGCGGTGAAGGACGAGATCCCGTCCGAGGGGGCCACCGGCTGGGCGGACACCTGGATGCTCGCCGCGGGCGCGAAACACCCGAACTGCGCCTACAAATGGGTGAACTGGGTGTCCTCGCCGAAAGTGCAGGCCGAGCAGGCCCTGTCGTTCGGGGAGACGCCGGCCAACACGAAGGCATGCGCCTACATGGAAGAAATCAAAAAGGGCTCGTGCGCCCAGTACCACGCCAACGCCTCGGCGGCTTACTTCAACAGCATCAAGTTCTGGCGCACGCCCGTCGCCGAATGCGGCAACGGCCAGAACAACTGCATGGACTACAGCGCCTGGCAACAGAAGTGGACCGAAATAACCGGGTAACCGGAGAGGGGCAGCGAGTTGGCCAGCAGTCCGGCAGTCACCAGCGCGGCCCGCAGCAGCGTGTCGGCGAGTCTCTTTCGCCGGCCGTGGCTGCGGGCCGTGCTGATGCTGTCCGCTCCCGGCGCGTGGTTCGTTCTGATCTACCTCGCCGCGCTCGCCGTGCTGTTCCTCTCGGCCTTCTGGACCGTGGAACCGTTCAGCGGCAAGCTGGAGCACACCTGGACGCTCCAGAACTTCGAAACCCTCGTGAAAGTCCCGGTCTACCGCACGATCGCGCTGCGGACGATCGGGATCGCGGCGGCGGTGACCGTGACGGACGCGCTGCTGGCGCTGCCGTTCGCCTTCTTCGCCGTCCGCATCGCCCCGCAGCGGCTGCGCGGGATGCTGTTCGTGGCCGTGCTGATACCGCTGTGGTCGAGCTACCTGGTCAGGGTGTACGTCTGGCGTCTCATCCTCGCCAAAGACGGCGTGCTGAACTGGACGCTCGAGAAGATCGGCTTCCACGCCGTCAACATCGGCTACACGAACTGGGCGGTCTGGATCGTGTTCAGCTACATCTGGCTGCCGTTCATGATCCTCCCGATCTGGGCCGCGATCGAGCGGGTACCGGACTCCTACATCGAGGCGTCCGCTGACCTGGGAGCCCGCGGCTGGCGCACCTTCCGCACGGTGCTGATGCCGCTGATCTTCCCGGGGATCGTGGCAGGCTCGATCTTCACGTTCGCCCTGACGCTCGGCGACTTCATCACGCCGACGCTCGTGGGCGGAGCCGGCTCGGACTTCATCGGCAACGTGGTCTACGACAGCGTCGGCGTCGCCAACAACGTCCCGTTCGCCGCGGCGTTCGCGACCGTGCCGCTGATCGTCATGGGCATCTACCTGCTCGTCGCACGGCGCCTTGGGGCATTCGAGGCGCTGTGATCGGAACGGGCCGATGGAGCCGTATCGCGTTCACCGTCTTCGCGGTGGCGGTGCTGCTGTTCCTGTTCATACCGCTGGCGATCATCATCCTGTACGCGTTCAACCCGTCGAACGTGCAGAGCTGGCCGCTGGAAGGGCTCTCGACGAAGTGGTTTCCGATCACGTGGCACAACGAAGAAATGCGCCATGCGCTGTGGCTCTCGATCCGGGCCGGACTGCTCGCGACGACCATCGCGCTGCTGCTCGGCTCGCTCGCCGCGTTCGCGGTGCACCGCTTCAGGTTCTTCGGGCGCGAGACGATCTCGTTCATCTTCGTGCTCCCGATCGCCCTGCCCGGGATCATCACCGGGATGGCGCTGAACTCGTTCATCGCCTTCAACGGGGTCAGCTTCTCGCTGCTCACGATCGTGATCGGCCATGCGACCTTCTGCATCGTCGTCGTCTACAACAACGTGCTCGCCCGGCTGCGGCGAACACAGACCTCGCTCGTGGAGGCGTCGATGGACCTCGGTGCCGATGGGCCGACGACCTTCCGCCTGGTCACGCTGCCGACGATCGCGACCGCCCTCGTCGCCGGGGGGCTGCTCGCCTTCGCGCTGTCGTTCGACGAGATCGTGGTGACGACGTTCACGGCCGGCGCCCAGAACACCCTCCCGATCTGGATCTTCGGGAACATCCGGCTCGGTCAGCAGCTGCCGCAGGTCAACGTCGTCGTGCTGATGGTGATTGCGGTTACCCTTGTCCCGGTGGCCCTCGCACAACGCCTGACGCGGGACACGGGCGTGCTGCGCGGCACCCGCGTTCCCGGCAACGCCGCCGCCTACGCCGGTGCAGATGCCTGAGCGCGCCCTCGAGCGGGTTCTCGTCACAGGCGCGCTCGGCTTCATCGGAGGCGTGATCTGCGAGCGCCTTCGCAGCGAGGGGGTTCAGGTCCGCGGCGTCGATGCGCGCGCCGAGCCGGACCTCGACGTGGTCGCGGGAGACGTGTCCGTGCCCGGTCCGTGGCAGGAGCACGCGGAAGGCTGCGACACCGTGATCCACACCGCCGCGATCGTCTCCCTGCGCTCGGGGCTCGAGGACTTCCACCGCGTCAACGTCGTCGGAACGCGCAACACCCTGGATGCCGCCTGTGCGGGGGGCGCCGGCCGCTTCATCCAGATCTCCTCGGTGGTCGTTTTCGGCAACGACTTTCCGCAGGGCGTCACCGAGAAGCACCCCGTAAGGCTGCTCGGAGTCCCGTACGTCGACACCAAGATCGCGAGCGAGCAGGTGGTGCTGCAGGCGCACGCCGCGCAGGAGATCGACGTCACGGTGATCCGTCCCGGCGACGTCTACGGCCCAGGCTCGCGCCCCTGGATCCTCACCCCCCTGCAGGAGATCAGGCGCGGCCGCCTCGTCCTGCCGGCCCGCGGCCGGGGGATCCACAGCCCCGTCTACGTGGACGACCTCGTCGACGGGATCATCGCTTCGGCCCGGGAGCACGACGCCTCCGGACAGGTGATCACGCTCGCCGGTGACGGCGGCGTCAGTACCGGCGAGTATTTCGGGATGATCGCCCGGATGGCCGGTAGGCCGAAGGTGCGCACCGCGCCCACCAGCGTCCTGCTCGCGCTCACCGGCGCCCAGGCGGCCGGGGAGCGCGCGCTCTCGCGCGCCAGCGAGATCAACCCCAACGCCGTCCGCTACCTGACACGCACCGGCACGTACTCGATCGCGAAGGCCGCACGGCTGCTCGGCTACGAGCCCCGCGTCTCCCTCGAGGAGGGCATGCGCCGCAGCGAGGCGTGGCTGCGGGCGCAGGGCCTGCTCGGAGAGGAGGCATAGCCATGCAGGACCAGAACTGGACTCCGTACGTCGACGCGCTCTCGGAGTATGCGCGCCGTGGGCCGGCCAGGCTCCACGTGCCGGGGCACAAGGGTGGCCAGGGCGCCGACCCCGGGCTCATAGAAGCCATCAGCGAGCAGGCGCTGAGGATGGACGTCCCGGCGCTCACATACGGGGTCGACGTGGGGCCGGACCCGACGCCCTTCGAACAGGCCCAGCAGCTCGCGGCGGAGGCCTGGGGGGCCCGGCGCGCGTGGTTCCTGATCAACGGCGCCTCGCAGGGGAACCTCGCGGCGGGTCTCGCGCTGGCGCACCGCGGCACCGACGTCGTCGTCCAGCGCAACGCTCACTCGAGCACCATCGACTCGCTGGTCCTCTCGGGGCTGCGGCCCACGTTCGTCGAACCTGAGATCGACGCCGAGCTGGGCGTCGCACACTGCCTCACGCCCGAGAGCCTGGATGAGGCGCTGGAGCGAACGCCGAACGCCGTGGGGGCATGGGTGATCTCCCCGACGTACTTCGGGGCCGTCGCCGACATCCGCTCCCTGGCGCAGGTCGCACACGCCCGCGGCGTCCCCCTCATCGTCGACGAGGCGTGGGGCGCGCACATGGCCTTCCACGAGTCCCTGCCCGAGCATGCGCTCTCGGCGGGCGGCGACCTGGTGATCTCGAGCACCCACAAGATCGTCGGGAGCCTTACGCAGTCGGCGATCCTGCACCTCGGGCACGGCGCCGGCGATCTCATCGGGGAGGACACCGTCGACCGGGCGGTCACGCTGATCGAGTCCACGAGCCCGAACTCGCTGCTGCTCGCCTCGCTCGACGCCGCGCGGCGCCAGGCGGCCGTGCACGGGCGGGACCTGCTCCAGCACACGATGGCGGCGCTGGCCGTTGCCCGGCGCGAAATAGCGGACATCGAGGGCCTGGACGTGCTCGACGACCGCCTCGCCGGCCGGCCCGGAGTCTTCGCCTACGACCCGCTGCGCCTCGCGGTCGACGTGCGAGGGGTCGCCGCGAGCGGATATGAGATCGCGCCGATGCTGCGCGAGATCGACGACATCAACCTCGAGCTGTACGGCCAGAACGTGCTCGTCGCCGTGTTCGGGATGGGGGAGCGGCGACTGCCCGAGGCCGACAGGCTGGTCGCGGCCCTGCGCGTCGCCGTTGACCGCATCGGCCTGGAACCCGAGGGCACCGAGGCGAGCTTCGCCACGCCGCCGCCGTGGGGTGAACTGGCGATGACGCCGCGCGAGGCCTACCTCGGAGCCCAGGAAGTGGTTCCCGCCGCGGAGGCGGTGGGCCGCATAGCCGCGGAGTCCCTGGCCACCTATCCGCCCGGCATCCCGAACGTCCTTCCCGGCGAGCGCCTGACCGCCGAGACCCTCACCTACATCCAGCGCACGCTCGAGCTCGGCGGCAGCGTGCGCGGCGCGAGCGACCGCCTGCTCCACACCGTCCGCGTCGTGATCGAGCCGGCGAGACTATGAGGCCGGCGGAAAGCCGGCGACGCGCTCGAGCCAGCGACTGAAGAGCGAGCGCGCCAGCACCCTGGAGGGTTCGTGCGCGCGTGCGACAGACCTGACCAGTTCGCCGAGTGCATCCTCGCCGCCCAGCGCGGCGAGACTCGAGGCATAGGCTGGAACGGCGCCCCACTCGGCGACCAGGTCAGGGCCCACCTCGATGTGGAACTGCAGCGCATAGGCGCGGCGAAAGACGAACGCCTGCTGCTCATAGAGCTCGGAGTAGGCGAGCCGCGTCGCGCCCGGCGGGAGCCCGTAGGTGTCACCGTGCCACTGGAAGGCCTGGAAGCTCTCAGGCGCCGCGGCGAACACCTCGTCCGAGGCCGCCTCGCCGGTGAGGTGCACCGGCAGGACCCCGACCTCGGGCCCGTGCCCCGGAGCGACCTCGCCGCCCAGGCTCGCCGCTAGCAGCTGGGCTCCCAGGCACACGCCCCAGAACGGGGCGCCGGCGTGCACGGCCTCGGCGATCATCCGCTTCTCGGAGGCCAGCCATGGATGCCGGTCCTCTTCATAGGTCCCCATCGGTCCGCCCATCGCGATGATGGCCCCGTATGCCCGCCAGTCCGGGAGGGGCTCGCCGGCGGCGACTTCCACCACGTCCGTGCCGATCCCGCGGGCGAGCAGCTCCTCGCCGTAGGCCGCGGGCGGCTCACATGCGATGTGCTGCAGAACGAGGATCCGGCGCTCCGCTGCCGCTTGGCTCATGGCGGCGGAGTGTAGGGCAAGCACTGGCGGCGGCGGTGCGGGCGGCGCTATGGTTGGCGCATGCCGGCCGCCTGGCCCGAGCTCCCCTTCACCGAGTGGCGCGAGACGTGCGACACGCTGCACGCCCACACCCAGCTCCTTGGCAAGCTCGCGGTCGTCCTGGCCCCGCCGGAGCCGGCGTTCGCTCACACCGCGCTGAGGCTGACGGCGAGAGGATGGGAGACCAGGCCGCTACCGGCACCCGACGGGTCGGGCGCCCTGGTCGCCGCGCTGGACCTGCACTCCCACGAGTCCCGGGTCGAGCACAGCGACGGCCGCGTCGTCCGCGCCGCGCTCGCCCCCGACAGGTCGGTGGGCGCCGTCACCAGGGAGCTGCTCGCGGGGCTCGGGGAGCTCGTCGGCCCGGTCGAGATCAATCCGGCGCCGCAGGAGGTGCCGTGGACGGCGCCGCTGGACGAGGACGAGCAGCACGCCCGCTATGACATCGCGGCGGTTGAGAGATACATGCAGGCCGCCAGCTCAGCCGCGCTCGTCCTTGAGGACTTCAGCGCACCCCACACCGGCCGCCGCACACCGGTGAACGCATGGTGGGGCTCATTCGACCTCGCGGTCGACCTGTTCGCCCCCGCCCCCGGCGGCGGCGAGGTGGAGGTCGCGGTCGGCTGGTGGCCGGGAGATCCGCGGCATGAGGCCGCGGCGTTCTACGCCTACGCGAAGCCCGTACCGGACGGCTTCGCAGAGGCCGAACTCGCGCCCGCCGCCGCGCGCTGGGATGGGAAGCTCGGCGAGCATCTGCTCGACTGGCAGGACGCTCGGGCGGGAGACGACCCGCACGCGCTCGCGCTCAGCTTCGCCCGCTCGGCCTATGAGGCGGCGACCTCTTCCTAGAGGACACTTCAGGCCTGCTCTGAAGCGATGCTGCGCTCCCACAGCGTGGCGTTCATGAACGCGGAGGCGACGATGAGGCGGCTCAGCAGGTAGAGCCACAGCAGCAGGATCAGTGCGGTGCCGAGAGCGCCGTAGGCGGCCGAGAACTGACTGGCCTTGTGGGCGAGGTACAGCACGGTCACCAGGTGGATCACCTCGAGCCCGAGGGCGACGACGATCGCACCGGGTACGAATGCGCGCCAGGGCAGGCCAGGCGGGTGCGGGAGCGTCATCGAGATGACCAGCCACGCTCCGAAGAAGGCCGCGATCAGCGCGATCGTGGCGATCAGGCCGAGTAGGCCCAGGTCCTGGCGCGCCCATGCCCCGGCGGCCCAGAGGCCGGCCATGACGATCATCCATCCGATGAACGCGAGCGACGCGCCGAGCGTCCTGGAGAAGCGCCCCAGCGGCAGGCCCCAGGCCAGCGAGTGCACCGCCCGTATTGCGCGCGTGGCCGACACGGAGGCGGTGAAGAGGGTGAAGATTGCGAAGGCGGCCACGCCCAGGCGGCTTCCCCCCGAGAGCTGCGAGGAGTGCGCGATCGTGTTCAGCGCCGAATCCTTGATGCCGAGGTTGTGTGCGACTTCGCCCGTGGAGCTCGGGTCCTTGCTGCTGCTGTAGCCGAGGACCACCATCCCGAGCAGGACCAGCGGCAGAAGCGGCGTGAACAGGCGGAAGGCGAGCGCGCCCGCCAGCACGCTCCCCGCGACCCGTTTGTCGCGGTCCCGGATGTTGAACGCCGCGTCCAGCGCCGGAAGGCGCGGGCGCAGCTCCTCAAGGCGTGTCGTTACTTCGACGGCGAACGCTCGGCCGCGCGCGGTGGCGTCGCGGCCGAGGTCCGTCAGGCGTCCCACGGGGACGCCGAGGCGTCGCCCGAGGGCAGCATCCTCATGCGTTCAGGATCTTCGCCTTTGCGACGGCGAACTCCTCGTCGGTGAGGACGCCCGATTTGTGCAGTTCGCCGAGCTCGGCCAGGCGCTGCATCGGGTCGCCGGTCTCGGCGGGCGCGGCAGGGGCAGGGGCGGGGGCGGCAGCGGCCTGCTGCTGGGCGTACTGCTGTTCTTCCTGCGCGGACCATTTGCCCTGCTGGCGGTGCTGGACCCTCCCGGAGACCGCGGAGGCGGTGCCTGCGATGACGGTGGTGCGGGCGACGGTGCGAAGAAGTGGCATATCGGCTCTCCTGTCGTTCAGGACGCCGCGTCGGCGGCGTCTAGGGCTTGGATCGAATCGATGAGGTCCTGCGCCTCAACGCGCTGGAAGGCGAGCAGCTGGCCGCCGTTGCGGCGCACCGCGGTCGCGAACGGCGCGGCCCAGGTGTTCTCAAAGCAGATGAGCACGGCCGACTCGCCGGGCTCGAGCTCCTCGGCGGCGACAGCTGCGTCGTCGTCCGTGAGCATCCCGGTCTGTGCGCCCTGGAAGACGACCAGGTCGTTCTCGCCGTCACCGTCGATGTCGGTGATGGCCACAGCTGAGAAGTTCCCGTCGGTGTCCTTCTGGACCATCAGCACGTCGAGGACGGTGATGATGCCCCGGTCGACGAGGTCGATGAACAGCGGGATCGCCTCGCCTGTCCGCGGCGCGTCGGCGGGATAGCCGATGACCACGATGTCGACGGGGCCGAGTTGCATCTCCTGGTCGCTCAAGAGTCCTCCTAAGGTTGGAATTGGGCCATGTGATGCGCTCCGAAACGGGCGGCGGGCACCCCGAAGCTGGGGTGCCGTGCGCCCCTGCCGCGAGTCTACACACGTCTGGCCCGGGCGAGGATCGGGCCGCCGGCTCGCCCCGTGCCTAGTTTCGGCGCTCTTCTTTGATCTTGTGGTTGCCGATGGTGTCGGCGGTGGCGGTTGTGAGCCAGATGATGAGGGCGGCGGGGATGTAGGCCTTGGGGCCGTGGATGTGCAGGCCGCCGACGATGGCTGTGACGATGATCAGGGAGATGATGGTGGACAGCAGCGCGAGCAGTCCTGCGAGGGCTATCGAGGGCTGGCGGATCAGGACCCGCAGGGCGATGATCTGGACGAAGAAGTGCACGCCCCAGAAGATGAGTGTCGCCGCGATCAGCGCGCTGGTGCTGATGGAGACGTTGGTGATGATTGCGGCGGAGAGGAGCAGTCCCGCGGCGATGCCGATCAGTGAGCTTGCGAGGCGGATGCCCCAGCGGGAGAGCATGCGGTTGGGCCTTTCGTCGGGTTTAGGCGGTTCGGGCCCCCGGTGTGTGCCGGGGGCCCGAGCGCTCTGGTGTGCGTGTGTTGTTGTTGTGGGTTAGTGGATGGTGATGGTGGTGGTGTGGGTGGTGCCGTCGCTGAGGTTCACGCGCAGGCTCCATGTGCCCTTGGCCAGTCCGCTGGTGGACAGGCTGTAGGTGTACTTGCCGCGCGCGCCGGCCGTGAACGCGTCGTGGGCGCCGGCGGGTTTGTAGCTGCCCACGACCCCGCCGGTGACGGGAGCGATTTCCAGCGTCGCTGACCCGTCGGTGACGTAGCCGAGGGCGTCCCTGAGACGGAACTGCACGACGGTGGAGTTACCGGACTTGATCTTTTTGCCGGCCGCCGGCTTCAGAGCCGAGAAGGCGTACACCACGTCCGTGGTGCACGACTTGCTCGTTTCGTTGCCGACGTTGTCCACGGCCGTCTCGCTGACCGTCTGGGCGCCGAGGCTCCCGGTCGGGATGCTCACCGACCCGGACGGGTTGACCGCCAGACCCGACTGCCCATCGGACGCCGCGACCGTCGCAGACACCCCGGAGGCATCCAGCTGGGCCGTCGCCGGGCACGACACCGACACACTCGGCGCGGTCGCGTCCACCTGCACCGTCACACAACCCGGCGCAGAGACATTGCCCAGCACATCAGCAACCGTCCCACACACTTCATGAGAACCGCTGGTGCTGAACGTCTGCGGCGATGACAGCGACGCGAGATTCACGCCGGAGCCTTCGCTGCCGTCCGGAAGGGCAACGTCGCCGTTCGCCGTGAAGGCGACTTCGACGCTGTCCTTGAACCAAACGCCGTACGTCGGGGCCGTCGTGGCCGCCGCCGTGGGCGCGTTCGGTGCGCTGCGGTCAACCTTCACCGCGGCGGATTCGCCCGACGGAGAGCTTTCCGAGCCTTCGCCGGAGGCGAGCACACGGTAGGTCCACGTGCCTTCAGCCTCTGAGGGGAAGGTGTATTCGGGGTTGCTCAGACCGGTGGCGACTGTTTCCCAGGCGCCGCCGGTGGACTTGTGCTGCAGCGTGTAGGTCACGCCGGACACGTTCGCCGCTTCGCGGCTCGGGGTCCATTCGAGCGTGAACCCACCGGTGTTCGGGGTGCTGCTGCCCGACTTCAGCTCAGGCGTGCCCGGGGTCGCCCACGAACAGCCCTGCGTGCTTTCGAACGATGATGCTTCTTTTTCGTAGTGCACGGTGGGCAGGTATTCGCCCATGACTTCCCGGTCGGTGCCGGGTTTCGTGACGTTCTGGGCAGCGTGGCCGAACGATTTGCTCGGGAGCATGGTGCGCATCTGCAGCACGCCCCATTCTTCGTTGGTGTATGGCTGTTCTTCACCGTCACCGCGCTTGCTCCATTCGATCCACGCGACGCCGCAGAACCGGGTTGCGTTCTTTGGCCTGTCTTCCGCGCGGCTCACCGCGATCGTGTATTCGCGGCTCGCGTTGACCGGGATTTCCTGGTCGTATTTGCACGCCATGACCCGTGTGGATCGAGGCGACTCGTTCATGCAGTACGAGGTGTAGCGGTCCTGGAATTCGCCCGTGTTGGGCCAGGTCGCGTTGCCTTCGTAGGTTTCCGGCGAGGTGGGCAGTTTGCCCTTCGCCACGACGACCTTGCCGAAGGTGCGGCTCAGAACGTCGCGCTCGTAGTTGTTGTCGATGTTCGGGAAGAAGCCACCGCCGCCTTCCTTGGTCGGACTGGTTTCAGCGCCCTGCGCGCCTTCCCCTGTCCAGGTCTGCAGCAGGAACTTTCGGGAGAACTGGCCCCGCCATTCTTCGGTTTCTTTCGCGGGGAAGGCGGCCCGGTTTTCGACTTCTTTGGGCGTCTGGATCAATTCGGTTGCGACGAACGGGTTTTTCGGAAGCGGGCAGTTGGAGACCGCCTGGGCGGCCACGTTGCAGGCTTCTTTCAGTTCCCACGGTTTGCTCAGCGCGTGCCAGATTTCTTTGTTCAGCAGCAGCGCGGTCGGTTCACCGAGTCGGATCGGCAGGCCTTCGTTGATGCGCGTGTGCGACTGCGAGTCGGTCGCGTCGCAGAGGGACTGCCCTTTGAGGGTTTCTCCATTGGAGAGCGTCAGTTCCGGTTCGGGCATCGGCACGCCGCCGAGGACGTTCTGGCCCTTGTTCGGCACGTACACGCGCAGAACGATGAGCTCCGTCTGGTATTTGCCGCTCGGTGCCGTTTCTTCATTCGCCGGCGCGTACGCATAGAGCGTGTTGCGGTGAGGTTCTTCGGCGAAGTGATTGACCGGAAGTGTCGCGGGCCGTTTTTCCGGCAGCACCGTGACGGTGTAGGAGCGGTTAGGCGCTTCACGCGATTCGCCGGGGCGGAACGGGTTGACCGACCCTTCGTCCGGGTTGATCATTTCGTCGTTGACGCCATCGAGAATCGCGCCGGCCGCGTTGTAGGCCACGAGCGAGGTGTAGCGCGCGTGCGCGTATTCGCCGTGGAGCTTCAGCGTCGAGCCGGTGGGGCGGCGGAAGTAGGCCGTCCAGTACACGGCGTGCGCGTCCGGGTAGGCGATGTTGTACGCCTTTTCGCCGGCGGCGTTCTGGTCCTGTCCGACGCCGCCGTAGTAGAAGAAGCAGGTGCTGTCGGTCCCGCCGACCAGCGCGCCCGGTTCACCGGGTGCGGGTTCGGCGGCCTGGGCGGCCGGAAGGGCCGCCAGGCCCATTGTCGCGACAGCCGCCAGCGCTACGGCGGCCGTCCTTAGCCAGTTGCTTCGCATGTCGTCTCCTCCTAGAGAGAGTGCGCCCCACCTTTGCGGCGGGGTTGACCACAAAGGGTCCTCGCGGCGGGTGCAGCCGGGCAAGGGCAGCCGCTGGCGTCCTGTGGTTCGGTTTTCTGGCGTCTTTTCCCGGATGCTCTCTGGCGCCTTATGCTCTGGAGCCCTGGGAGGAGGAGATGTTGGGTGCCGGTTCGCACAGTCGTCGTGGATGACAACCTTCTTGTTCGCGAAGGCGTCGTGAGGCTGCTCGAGTTCGACGAGAGCATCGAGGTCGTCGCAACCTGCGCGAGTCCGCCGGAGGCGATGCGCACGCTGCAGTCCGAGCGCGCAGACGTGGTGCTGACGGACATCAGGATGCCACCCACCCACACCAGCGAGGGAATCGCCCTCGCCCGCGAGCTGCGCAGGGTGCATCCGGATCTCGGCGTGGTGGTGCTGAGCCAGCACATCTCTCCCGAGTACGCGATAGGCCTTCTCGACGCCGGCTCCGCAGGGCGCGGCTACCTCCTGAAGGACCGCCTGCACGAGCTCCAGACGCTCGTGCATGCGCTGACCGAGGTCGCCTCGGGGGGCTGCAGCATCGATCCGCTCGTCATCGAGGCGCTGACGAGCGAGCGGGCGCGCAGCGGCTCACCCCTGGACCAGCTGACACCGCGGGAGCGGGAGATCCTCTCCGACATCGCCGAGGGCGCGAACAACCAGGCGATCGCCGACAAGCGCGTGCTGACTCGCAGGGCCGTCGAGAAGCACGCCAGCTCGATCTTCCAGAAGCTCGGCCTGACCGGCGACGGGGACGCGAACCGGCGAGTGAAGGCCGTGCTCGTGTATCTGGCGGAGACAGGCTGATGAGCGGGCGGGTCCGCGCGTCGGCGTGGGTGCTGGCCCTCGGCGTGGCGCTCGCCGGCGTCGCGGCGTGGGTCACCGCCGCGAGCCCGTTCGTCCACAGTGGAGTCACGGTCGCGGTCGTCGTCGTGTCGGTGTTCCTCCCGTTCGCGGTGGCCGCGGAGCTGCGCGCCCGCTACCCCGGCCGGGTCCTCGCCTCCCTGCTGATCGCGATCGGGATCGCCTACTTCGTTCGCTCGCTGGCGGCGATCGACAGCTCGGTCACGTACGCGCCCGCGCGAGCGATCGGACAGTTCAGCGAGGTGCTGCTCGTATGGCTGATGCTCGCATTCCCGTCCGGCCGCCTGCCACGGCCATGGGGCAGAGCGATCGTGATCGCGGGCGCGCTCAGCCTCGTGCTGCTGTGGTGGCCGACCATTGCCTACTCGCCCCAGATCCCGGCGGGGAGCCTGTTCGTCCCGTGTGGAAGCGATTGCCCGACGAACAGTCTGCTCGTCGCGCACCAGCCCGCCACAGGGGAAGTGTTCGAAGCCCTCTTCCGCGGAGTTGCCGCTGCGGTCCTCGTCGCAACGGCAGCCGTGTTGGCGGTCCGCCTCAGCCGTGCCAGCCGGGTCATGCGCCGCGTGCTCGCCCCCGTGCTGATCGCCTCGATCCTGCGCACCGCGGCGGTCGCGGCCTACCTCGCGCTCGGCTCGGTACCGGCGTCCCGAGCGCTGCTGGTCATCTCCTATCTCGGTGTTCCGGCCGGAATCATCATCGGCCTCCTGCGAGGCCGCGCGTACGATGCCGTGGCCCTCGAGCGCCTGGTCCGCGGTCTGCGTGCACGACCGGGGCCAGCTCAGCTGCGCGAGGTCATGGCGCAGGCGCTACAGGACCCCACGCTGCAGATCACCTACTGGCTTCAGGAGGCCGGCTCCTACGCCGGCGCCGACGGGCTCCCCGTTTCGCTCCCCGAGGCTGATTCGCGCAGGGCGATCACGCGTGTGGCAGGTCAGGACGGGGCTCCCGTCGCGGCGCTGACGCACGATCCCGCCCTGCTCGACCACCCAGAGCTGCTCGATGCGCTCGCATCCACAGCGGCGCTCGCGTTCGAGAGCAACCGGCTCGAGGCGGCGGTCGCGGCCGCCCGCGTGGGCACGATCACGGCGGTCGATGCGGAGCGCAGGCGAATCGAGCGCGACCTGCACGACGGAACACAGCAGCGACTCATCGCTCTGCGCATGAAGCTGAGCGTCGCTGAGCGGATCCTCGGTGACGACGCCGGCAGGGCCAGGGGCGTGCTCGACGAAATCGGAGGTGACATCGACGCGGCGCTGCAGGAGGTGCGCGCCGTCTCGCACGGCATCGCCCCGCCGGTGCTCGCGGAGAGAGGGCTCCCTGATGCCCTCGCCGCCGTCGCGGGGCGCAGCGGCCTGCGTGTGAGGCTGCGCACCGAGGCGATCGCCCGGTATCCGCCCTCCATCGAAACCGCCGTCTACTTCTGCTGCCTGGAGGCGCTGCAGAACGTGGAAAAGCACGTCGGCGCAGATGCGTCGGCGGAGGTTGTGCTGTGGGAGAAGGGGGGAGAGCTCAGCTTCGCCGTATCCGACGAGGGCCTCGGCTTTGACCCGGACACGGTTGCCGGCGGCTCCGGTCTGAGAAACATCCGCGAGCGGGTCGGGGAGCTCGGGGGCACGATGAAGATCGTCAGCCGTCCCGGCGGCGGGTCGGCGGTCCAGGGCTCGATCCCCCTGCTCGTCTAGCCCGCTCCGTTCTCCACTTCGGCGAGGAAGGCGAGCAGCGCCTCGTTGACCGCGTCGGGAGCCTCCTGCTGCACCCAGTGTCCCGCACCCGGGACGATGACGCTGGCCCTGAGGTCCGTGACCCAGCCGTCCATCGCCTCTGCCGGCATGAACCGGCGCACCAGGTCGAGCTCGCCCGTCAGGAACATTGCGGGCTGTTCGATGCGGCGGTCGGCGAACGGCGCGGTGAGCTCCCAGTTGCGATCGATGTTGCGGTACCAGTTCAGGCCTCCGGTGAAGCCGGTGCGCTCGAATGCGCGCACGTAGACGGCGAGCTCCTCCTCGGTCAGCCAGTGCGGCAGTTTCGGCTCGGAGGATCCCTCGCTCGCCCACTCGCGCGTCCACGCACGCGAGGTCGTCAGCGTGCGGCGCACATCGCGAGCCAGAGCCTGGTCGGCCTCACCGGGCGTCTGGAAGTAGCAGATGTAGAAGTCCTCGCCGAAGCGCCTGCGCATGACCGGCATCGGGAGCACGGGCGAGCGCGGGAGGAACGGGACGCTCATCCCGGCGACCGCGCGCGTGCGCTCAGGGTGCAGGATCGCCATGTGCCATGCGACGTTGGCGCCCCAGTCATGGCCGACGAAGATCGCGGAGCTCTCACCGAGCTCGTCCAGCAGGCCGGAGATGTCGCCGCAGAGCGCCACCACGTCGTATGCCTCCACCTCCGCCGGAGCGGAGCTGTCGCCGAAGCCGCGCATGTCAGGGGCCGCGACCTTGTAGCCGGCCGCCGCGAGCGCTGGGATCTGCAGCCGCCAGGAGTAGGCGAGCTCGGGAAAGCCGTGGCACAGGACGACGAGCGGGCCGTCGCCGTCCTCGATGACGTTGAGCTCGATCCCGTTCACCCGGAGCACGCGCTGGGACATGCGGGGCACGATACGGCAGGAGACGGAGTGGATGCGGTTTTCCGCTGATCGCCAACGCGTAGGGTTCGCGGATCGGAACCCCGGCTGGGGAGAGAGAATCGAGGCCCACCCACAGCGGTGGGCCAGATCGGCCGAGGTGAGGAGTTCGGGATGTCCGAGAGCGGTGCACGGGTGCCACGCGTCCTGGCAATCGACGCGGGCGGGACGATGACCGACACGTTCATCGTCGACGGCAGCGGCTCCTTCGTCGTCGGCAAGGCGCAGACGACGCCCGAGGATGAGTCCGTCGGCTTCATGGCGTCGGCCCGTGACGCGCTCGCGCAGTGGGACTCAACCCCCGAGCAGGGCTTCCCGCCGATCGTCTCCGGGATCTACTCCGGCACCGCGATGCTCAACCGGCTGCTGCAGCGCCAGGGCCTTCGAGTCGGCTGCATCGTCAACGCGGGCCACGAGGACTATCTGCGCCTCGAGCGCGGCATCCAGACCTACCTCGGCTCCTCCTACAGCGACCGCCTGCACGTCGCCACGCACTTCCATAACGAGCCGCTCGTCCCGCGAGATCGCATGAAGGGGGTGCGCGGGCGCATCGACGTGTTCGGGGATGAGGTGCTGCCGCTGCGCGAGCAGGATGCGGTGCAGGCTGCGGCAGAACTGCTCGACGAGGACGTCCAGGGCATCGTCGTCTCGCTGCTCTTCTCCTACCGCAACCCCGCACACGAGCAGCGGATCGCGGAGATCATCGAGGCGGAGAAGGCAAGGCGCGGGATCAACGGAGCCGTCCCGCTCTTCCTCTCCAGCGAGCTCTATCCCATGCGCCGCGACCTCCCGCGACTGAACTCGACGGTGCTCGAGGCATATGCCGCCGAGCCCTCACGCTCCACGCTGAACGCCGTCAGGACGGCCACCAAGGAGAGCGGAGCGCCGTTCGAGCTGCGGGTGATGGCCGCGCACGGGGGAACCATCTCGATCGAGGCCAAGCAGCTCGGGCGAACGCTGGTCTCGGGCCCGATCGGGGGCGTGGTCGGCGGCCAGGCGCTCGCCCAGAGGATGGATGTGCGCAACGTCCTGTGCACCGACATCGGAGGAACCTCCTTCGACATCGCGCTCATCACCGACGAGCGCTTTGAGATCACCCAGACGCCGGACATCGCGCGCTTCGTGCTGAACATACCGCTGGTCCGCATCGACTCGATCGGCGCCGGGACCGGCTCGTTCGTGCGCGTGAACCCGAACTCCAACCGGCCGGAGCTCGGCCCGGACTCGGCGGGCTCGCGGATAGGCGTGTGCTGGCCCGAGGGAGGCCTTCAGACGGTCTCGGTCACCGACCTGAACCTCGTGCTCGGGCGGCTGAACCCCGACTACTTCCTCGGCGGCGAGGTCGAGCTCGACATGGAGCTCGCCAGGGCCGCTGTCGAAGAGCAGATCGCTCGTCCTCTCGGCCTCGATCTCGACACGGCGGCAGCGGGTGTGATCGAGCTGTTCGAGCACACGCTGAAGAACGAGGCCGTCGGGCGGATTCTCGGGAAGGGCTACTCGCCGGCGGACTACACGTTGCTCTGCTACGGCGGCGGCGGCCCGCTGCACGTGGCCGGCTACACCGAGGGGATCAGCTACTCGGAGGTGCTCGTCCCCGCCTGGGCTGCGGGCTTCTCCGCTTTCGGCTGTGCCTGCGCGGACTTCGACTACCGCTTCGACCAGACCGTCGATCTACCGCTGCTGCCCAGCTTCGGCGAGCCCGAACGCGCCGGCATCGGGGCGATGGTCACCCAGGCCTGGCTCGGCCTTGAGGACCGCGTGGCATCGGAGTTCGGGAAGTCCGGCATCTCGCGCGAGAGTGTCCGCTTCACGCACGCCGTTCGCATGCAGTACTACGGCCAGCTCAACGACATCGAGTTCGTCTCCCCGCAGCCGCTGCTCGAGAACGCCTCGCATGTGGATGAGCTGATCGCGAGCTTCGAGGACGCCTACGCGCGTGTGTACGCGTCCTCGGCACGCTCGCCCGAGTTCGGCTACCTCGTCACCCACGTGATCGTCCACGGCACGGTCGAGGTCGAGAAGCCTCACCTGCCGGAACTGCCGGAAGAGCCGGGCACACCCGAGCCGAAGGCCGTTCGTCCCGTCCACTGGGGGCGGGCCAGTGGCGGTGCCTTCGTGGAGAGCGAGATCTTCCAGCTCGAGTCCGTTCGTGCCGGCAACACGATCGAGGGCCCGGCGATAGTGGAGCACTCGGCCACAACGTTCGCGATTCCGCCGGGCCGGCGCGCGCGCCTGGACGGGCACCACATCTTCCATCTCACGAGCACGGAGGGAGACGCAGATGGCGACCGCTGAAGTCGCGGGGAAGCTGACCGAGGACGCGCCCGGCATCGGCTGGGACGGCCGGCGGCTGGACGAGATGCTCGCCGAGGGCGAGCGCCTGTTCGCCGAGAGCGGGCGGTATGCGGGTCTCAGCGAGCTGGAGATGATGGCAAGCGACCCGATCGGCTACGAGAAGCTGTTCTCGCGGATACGCGGCGGGCTGGTGTCCGCGCGCGAGACGGCGCTGAACATCTCGGCGTCGCCGATCGTCCGCGAGCTCGGCGAGCTCTGCTTCGCGCTCTACACCCCGGAGGGCGACTCGCTCGCCCTCTCGACCGGAATCATCGTCCACGTCCACACGATGTCCGACGCGATCAAGTGGATGGTCCGCAACGGCTACGAGGACAACCCCGGCATCAGGCCCGGCGACATCTTCGCCAACAACGACCCCACCATCGGCGACGTCCACAACGCGGACGTCCAGACGTTCGTGCCGATCTTCTGGGAGGGCGAGATGATCGCGTGGGCGGGAGGGGTGACCCACGTTCTGGACATCGGCGCCAGCACGCCGGGCGGCGTGCCGGTGGGCCCGACGATGCGATACGAGGACGGCATCGACCTGCCGTGCATGAAGATCGGTGAGCACGACGAACTGGCCCGCTGGCACCTCGAGCGCTGCTCGAAGCGGACACGCGCCTCGCTCTACTACCTGCTTGACGAGCGCACCCGGCTGGCCGGATGCCACATGATCCGCGACGCGGTCGAGCGGATCCTCGCGGAGGAGGGCGTGGACCGCTTCAAGCGCTTCAGCCGGGAGGTCATCGAGGAGGGCCGCCGATCCTTCAAGGCGCGCATCCGGGAGATGACTGTGCCGGGCCGCTACCGCTCCCCCGCCGGGTTCGACGCCGAGTTCGCCGACAAGGAGCAGCTCCCCGCTCGTGCGCGCCGGGACATCATCATGCACTCGCCGTTCGAGGTCAGGATCGGCGGCGACGGCACCTATGAGCTGGACTACGACGGCTGCTCGGCGTGGGGCTGGCACTCGATGAACTGCACGCCCTCGGGTATGCAGGGCGCGATCTGGGTGATGTTCACGCAGACGCTGATCTGCAACGACAAGGTCAACGACGGCGCGTACTTCGCGATCGAGACGAACTTCCCGGAGGGCACGATCGCCAACCTCGGGGACGCCGAGGGTTCGACCGCGATCGCATGGGCGTTCCTGCAGCCGTCGTTCACCGGCTTTCCCCGCACCATCTCAAGGGCGCTGCAGTCACGCGGGTTCATCGAGGAGATCCTAGCGGCCTACTCGGTCTCCGGGAACGTGCAGCAGGGGGGAGGGCTCGACCAGTACGGCAACTCCTCCGCGATCATGAACTTCGAGGTTTCCGCGCAGGGGATGGGCGCAAAGTATGTGCTCGACGGGACCGACTACTGCGCCGCGATGTTCAACCCCGAGGGCGACATGGGGGACGTCGAGATGTGGGAGCTGATCTCGCCCTTCGTCTATCTCTCCCGGCGCGTGAAGGCGTCGTCGGGAGGCTCCGGGCGCCACCGCGGCGGCTCGAGCTTCGAGTCGCTCTTCATGGTCAACAAGACAGCCTTCTGGGAGCTTCAGAACATCGGCACAGGGCGCGTGCTGTCCTCGCCGGGGCTGTTCGGCGGCTACCCGGGCTCGACCGCCTACATCCACAACATCCGCGGCGCCGACCTGACCGAGCGGGCGCTGCGCGGCGAGGCGTATCCCGTAGCGGACGGTGACTTCGAGCACCCCGCGCTGATGGAGATACAGGGTGAGCGCGAATACAAGAACGACGGCATGACGCTGCTGTCGCCGATCGCCAACGGCGACCTGTACCTGTCCGTGATGAAGGGCGGCGCGGGCCTCGGAGACCCACTCCTGCGCGATGAGGCAGCCGTCGCTCGAGATGTACAGGAGGGCCACCTGCTGCCGCGCTTCGCGGAGTCCGTCTACGGCGTGTCCGATCGAGACGCGTTCCGCCGGCGGCGGCTGGAGCGGGGCGTGCCGGTCCGCGAGTGGTACGCCTCAGAACGCGAGCGGGTGCTCGCCCAGGACTACGCGGAGCAGGTCAGGGCGATGTATGCGGAATCGATGAGGCTCTCGCCGAAATGGGCGGCCGAGTACCGAGGCTTCTGGGACCTGCCCGACGACTTCGACTACGACGTCGCGACGCCGACGGTCACGGTCGCCCGCGCGGAGCCGGGGCGGGTGACGCCCGAGGAGTCCGCCGACGCGTTCCTTGCCTCATCGCGGCCGCACGCCGGCCAGGACGGCGTTCCGGCGGTCGCAGGCGGGACGCTCGACGAGGACACCCTCGACGCCCTCCTGGACGAGAGGCTCTCCCGGCGTGAGGTCAAGGACATCCAGTCCGGCTACAAGGACGCCGACCGCTTTGAGAAGTGGGTGTACGTTCTGCAGCGGCGCGTTCCCTACGAGGATCCGATCGTGCTGCCGGCGGGCGAGGGCCTGAACATCGTGCGCAGGCGCTCGGACGGGGAGCTCGTCTACCGGTGCGACTGCGGGCATGACTTCTGCGCGCACAACCGCAACTGGAAGATGGACGCTCTGATCTACGTGCGCGAGACCGAGGAGTCGGTGAGAGAGGTCTATCCAGTGATGGGCGGTCCGGACCCGCTCCTGCAGCAGATCCGCGAGTACTACTGCCCCTCCTGCGCGCGCCAGCTGGAGGTCGAAGCGATGCAGCCGGGCTACCCGGTAGTGCACGAGTTCCTCCCCGACGTCGAGGGCTTCTACAGGGGCTGGCTGCACCGGGAGATCCCGGTCTGAGCGGGACTCAGCGGGCCGGTTTCTTGCGCGGCGGTTTCTTGGGGGTCCGGCCGGAGCCGGCCGCCGCTTTTGCGAGGTCCGCCGGCATGCGCATGGTGCTGATCGTACGCTCGAACATTTCAGCCTGAGAACCCATCAGTTCCGCGGTCTCCTCGAGCGCCCGCCCCGCCTCCTCGAGTGCGGCGGCCTGACGGCGCAGCGTCGCGCCGGTTTCCTCCAGCAGATCGAACAGCGCATCCACCGGCGCCAGCATCCGCCCGGCGACGTTGCTCTGAAGTTTGCGCTCGCGCTGAAGCACCTCGCCGATCATGTCGATCTGGCGCTGGGTGAGGGCCAGCACGTCGCGCGGCAGGTCCGGCCTGCCGGCGGCGGAGGACGCGGAGGAGACCACGGATTCCATGACCTTCCGCCACTCCTCGAGAAGGTCGCGTCCGCTCGGCTCAGACATTGCTCACCACAGCTGCCGACCATGATGGCAGCGCCGCGGGACGCACGCGCAGCATCCTGCGCGCCGAGCCGTCAGATCCAGCCCAGGATCGGCCCGAAGAGGAGGCCGGCGGCGAGCACGGTCGACGCGAGGCCACCAACCACCTTCAGCTGCCGGGCACGGCTAGTCATGTCGTAGACCCAGAAGGTCGCGATGTAGAACGTCAGGTAGCCGAACACGATGATCACCGGGAAGCTTGCGACGTTCCACCACCAGTAGTACCAGTGGAAGGTCCCGTCCGCGTGGAGCAGAAGCTCGACGATGACCGAAAAGGTGGAGAGCCCGATCGCGATCGCCCAGCGGTTCGGGATCCCGAGCAGCTTTTCCCGCCGGTCGGGGAGCAGCAGCTTGACGAAGATGATGCCGTTGATGGCGAAGAAGAGCGTGATCTCGATGTTCAGCCCGATCAGGATCACGAAGCTGCTCGAGCCGGTGACCGTCCACAGCGCCGCATGCCCGTCGAAGTGCAGGAAGAGCGCGTTGATGATCTCGTTCGCCCAGTCCATCAGCCAGAAGGTGACCCCCGCGAGCACCGCGCTCCAGTTGCGGCGCTCGATCTCGACGGCGTAGACGTAGACGACGAGCGAGAGGAGCGTGACGGTCGACCACTCCAGGTGCCCGGGGGCACGAAGCAGGCGCTCGGCTTCCAGCGTGAAGGAGGTCGCGGCGCCCATTGCGAGAGTTCCAGCTAGAACTGCGGACTGACCGCGTACCAGGCGGCCCGGAGGTTCGGTGCCCCCTCGCAGACGTCCTGCACGATGTCCCAGATCACGCGCCGGCCAACCTCGCTGCGTTCATCGCGCTCCATCGCCGCGGGGGCGTCCGCCCCCCAGGTGGCGATGATGGTCGCCCCCGGTTTTGCGAAGCGGACCTCGTCGCGGCGGGGTCCGAGCCGCTCGTAGAGGAGCTCGAGCGCGTCGGCGGGCGCGCCGGAGCGTGCGTGGATGGTGATCTTGAACTTCATCCTCAGGCCGCGGAGCGCGGGATGACGCGTTCCCGGGCGCCGATCATATCGGCGGCGGCGGCCCTAGAGTCTCACGGCCCCACCAGGCCCGTTGCGAGGCTTTCGGCAGCCGGTCCTGTCCCGCCTTCGTTTTTCGCCGTCACGAGGATCCGCAGCGTCTTCCCCAGATCCGTGGCCACCAGGATGTAGGTGATTTTGGTGGCGGTTTTGATCGCGGCGCATGCTTCCCCGAGGCTGTTGCAGTCCTCCCACTGGTAGGCGTAGCTGGTCGGGGCGTTGCTCCAGCTGCCTTTCGTGGCGGTGAGCGTTTCGCCCTGTTTCGCGGTGCCCGAGATCACCGGCAGCAGCGTGTTGGCGGGTGCTTCTGTCACCAGGATGCTCGCCGTCCTTTCGCTGGTGGCCGTTTCAGAGCCGCCGCTGTTTGTGGCGTTCACGATCACCCGGAGCGTTTTCCCAACGTCCGCGGCCACCGGGGTGTAGGTGGCTTTGGTGGCGGTTTTGATCACGGCGCATGCTTCCCCGAGGCTGTTGCAGTCCTCCCACTGGTAGGTGTAGGAGAGGCCTTCCCCGGCCCATCCGCCGTTGGTGGTGGTCAGCACCTTGTTCTGCTGCGCGGCCCCGGTGATCACCGGCGGCGCCGTGTTCACGGGCGGCGCGTAGGGCACGGCGGAGGTGGGCAGGCTCACGGCTGCGGCCGAGCGGCGGCTGTTCATCGCGCTCACAACGCCCCGGATCTGATGGCCGCTATCGCTTTCGGCGATCGAGTAGCTGGGGCTCGTCGCGCCGGGGATCGCGACGCACGGTTCCGAAAGGCTGTTGCAGTCCTGCCACTCGCAGGTGTAGGTGGGCGCGGGCGTGCCTGTCCAGCTGCCGTCGTTCACGGAGAGCGTCTGCCCAGCGTGGCGGTGCCGGAGACGACAGGGAGAACTGTGTTGTCCGGCCCGCCTATTGCCAGGCGCCCGATCCGGTTGCCGGTGTTCTCGGTGAACCAGACTTTCCCGTCGGGTCCCACGGCGATCCTTTCGGGGCCGCTGTTTGCGGTTATGCCGGTGGAGAACTCTGTGACGACGCTCGGCCTGGGTTCGGCCGCGAGCTCGGCTCTATATTCCGGCTGTACGGCAGGCGACGACGTGTGCCACCAAGGTCACTGCAGAGAGGCGCACGCCGGTTAACGGCATCTCCCCGACGAGACCGCATCACCACAGAAGCGGGCCTCCCTGGCGGGGTCGCGGCGCTCCAGGGACAGGGTCACCACCACCGGCTTTCTTACGCCGCGATTGTGATCACTTGCTACCGTCCGCACAGGCCGTCCTGCCGGGTTTTTCCGGCCGGGTGGCAGAGAGCCGAGGGAGGTGACGGTGACCGCACGGGCGCTCGTCAACGCCGCGGCAGCCGTGCCTACCGTCATGCCCCAGACCATCCCGACCCGTCCGCATCAGCCTGTTCCGAGCTCCGAGCCGGACCAGCTGTCCACACGACCGGACAGGGACTGGCGCCGCTACGCGCCGATGGCGGGCGCGATGGCGCTCTCCGCCGTACTGACCGTGTGGGCCCTCGCCCAGAACGGCTACGCCAACATCTACTACTCGGCCGGCGTGAAGTCGATGCTGCAGTCCTGGCACAGCTTCTTCTTCCTCTCGGCGGACCCCGCCGGCCTGATCTCGATCGACAAGCCGCCGCTCGGGCTGTGGGTGCAGGCGGCGAGCGCCGAGGTGTTCGGGTTCTCGCCTCTGAGCCTGCTCCTGCCCGAGGCGCTCCTGGCCGTCGCCGCCGTCGCGGCGCTCTACGTGATCGTCCTGAAGCGCTTTGGGATCCTGGCGGCGAGCATCAGCGCGGTGACGCTCGCGGTGTTCCCCTCCTTCGTGGCGGTGTCGCGGGACAACAACGTCGACACGCTCCTGATCCTGCTGATGACGCTCGCGTGCGGAGCGGCATGGCGCGCCAGTGAATCCGGCAGGCTTCGCACGCTGGTGCTCTCGGCTGTGCTCGTGGCGCTCGCGTTCAACACCAAGGGGCTCGCGGCCGCGATAGTCGTGCCCGCGATCGCGGGGGGCTACGTGTGGTGCGCGCCCGGGTCGCTGCGCCGGCGCGCGGGCCAGGTCCTCATGGCGGGAGTCGTGTGCGGCGTGCTCTCCCTTTCCTGGATGGTCGCGGTGGATCTCGTCCCGGCCTCGCAGCGACCGTATGTGGGGAGCACCACGGATAACTCAGAGCTGGCTCTGACGTTCCGCTACAACGGCTTCGGTCGCGTGGGTGGTCAGGCATACGGGCCGGGAGAACAGGCGAACCTCGAAGTCCTTCCCCAGATCGAAGGGCGCCGCAGCCACGTGCACACGCCTGCCGTGGCGCTGCCCGAGCCCTCACCCGGCGTCGCGCCCAAGGTCATCGCGACGGTCCGCCGGTACCCCGTCTCCTTCGGCACCTCCCCCGGTCTGCTGCGGCTGTTCCGAACGGGCTTCGGGGACCAGGGAGCCTGGATGCTGATCTTCGCTCTCCTGGGCATGGTCGCGATCGCCCTCACGCGCCCGGCGCGACGGGACCCGCGGCTGGCAGGGCTGATCATCTTCGGTGGCTTCTTCCTCGTGGAGGCCGCATTCCTCAGTTTCTCCAAGGGCATCGTTCATCCCTACTACATCTCTGCTCTGGCCCCGGGCGCCGCGGTGATGGTCGGCGCGGGTGCCGCCTCGATGAGGCGCCTGCGAGGCAGGCGATATGCGCTGATCCTCGGCTCCGCCGTCGTGCTCACGGCGGCGGTGCAGATCGCGCTGCTCCATCACGCGCACTACATGCGTTTCTGGCAGTACCTGCTGATTCCCCTCGCGCTGCTCGCGACCGCTGCCGCACTGAGGGCAAGGCACTCGCGTGCGGCGCTCGCAGGAGTGCTCGCCGTCCTGCTCGTGGCGCCGACCGCCTACGCGGCGACCACGTGGCGCCATCCTGTGCAGGGCACCTTCCCCGCGGCCGGCCCGCGCGCGGTCGAAGGAAACGGCGGCGCCGGTCTCAGCCGGGCGCAGCTCGCGACCACCTATGCGCTCATGCGCTACGTGGTCTCACACGGAGGGACGGGCCGCTACCAGCTGCTGACGGAGGCGTCGCTGACAGCGGACACGCCGATCCTGCTGGGGCTCCGGGCGTCGGCGCTCGGCGGCTACGGCGGGGTGGACCCGGCCCTGAACGGCCCTGGCCTCGCTCGCCTGGTCGCATCTGGACAGGCGCGCTATGTCTTCATCGGCGACGGCTACTCCTATCTCGGTGGCAACGCCGCGAGCCGCGCGGCGGCGCGTGTCTGCCCGGAGGTGCCTCTGACGAGCTGGCGCGGAGCCGGTGCCCGCGCGAGCAACGGCGTGTATCTCGTGGACTGCGCGGGTCACGCCCGCGAGCTCGCGGGGCAGCCGTAGATCCGTCGGCGAGGCTGCGGTAGCCTGCCCCTGTGGTCCCTCAGGAGATTGCACCCGGCCTGTACCGCTGGACCGCAGCGCACCCGGATTGGAAGGACGCCTCGCAGCCGGGTGGCCCGAGCGACTGGGATCGGATGGTCGGATCGGTTCTCTACGACCTGAAGGAGATCGTGGCCCTCATCGACCCGCTGGTGCCGGCCGACGGCCGCGAGGAGTTCACGAAATGGCTCGATGAGCTCGTCGCCTCCCGCCCGGTGACCATCCTGACGACGATCCGCTGGCACCGCCGCGACCGGGAGCAGCTGGCCGAGCGCTACGAGGGCAACACCACCAAAGCCTGGAACGTGATTCCCAAGGGCGTGGAGCCGCGGCCGCTCATCGGCGCGGGCGAGACCCTCTACTGGCTGCCTGATGTTCGGACGCTCGTGAGCGGCGACACCGTTCTCGGAGCCGACGGAGGGCTCAGCGTCTGCCCGGAGAGCTGGCTCGATGACGTGCGGGTGAACCGCCTGGAACTCGCCGAGCTGCTGCGTCCCCTGCTCGCGCTGCCGATCGAGCGGGTGCTCGTCTCACACGGGGAGCCGGTGCTGAGAGAAGGGCGCGCGGCGCTGATGCATGCGGTGGCCGCGGTCGCCGGGGACGACGTCGCGGGCTGAGCGCCGCTGCTCAGCCGCTCTGGCCCCCCTGTCCGCGTCCGCGCTCCTCGCGACGCTCCGGAGCACCGGTCCCGTTGGACAGGCCCCCGGCGAACAGCCGGAATTCATCCTCGAAGCGCGCCCACCAGTCGCCGGCGAGTGCGCTCCGCGCTCGTCTGCGGGCGATTGCCCGCGTCGTCGTGCGCCCGAGCAGCTTGACGATCTCGATCACGGCGCCAAACAGGAGCGCCGCCACGAGGAAGGCGAGGAGGATCTCCGTCATCGAGCTCGCAGGCCACCGGCTCATCGGCCTGACCGCCTCGGATTGCTCGCTGCGTGGGCTGAGTCCCCCATCCCGATAACTCCTCTCGCCGAGGAGACCCATGGCGATCATTCCCCGCGAGCGGCTTCGCCAAACCTGGGGGATTCGAGCGTGGTGATGCTGGGGGCGCGGTGCGTCTAGACGCGCGGCTTCAGGACTGTGCCTGCTCGGCGTGCGCGGCTTCGCGTGCGCGCCGGTACTCGTTCACGACGATGTCGGTGAGCTCCTCGACAGAGGTCTCGCCCGTCGGCTTGTCCAGTGCGATGACTCCGTCCTGGATCATGCTGACGCGGTCGCAGGCCTCGAGCACGTGGACGTAGTTGTGCAGGATCATGATGATCGAGACCCTGCCCTCCTCCTTCAGGCGTGCGACCAGGTCGAGGATCATCGCGCCCTCCTTGGCGCCCATTGCAGCGAGCGGCTCGTCGAGCAGGAGGATGTCGGCGTCGGAGTTCACGGTGCGCGCCACGGCGATCGCCTGGCGCTGCCCGCCCGAGAGCCGTGCAACGGCCACGTCGATCCGGGGGATGTTTATGCCGATCTCATCGAGGGCCGCGCGGGCTTCGCGCTTCATCTGCTTGTTCGCCAGGAACGGGATCGGGCGGTGAACCTTCTCGCGTCGCAGGGCGAGGTTGTGGAACACCGACAGTTCGTCGATCAGGGCGAGGTCCTGGTAGACGGTGTCTATGCCCTTGGACCGTGCGTCGTCGACGCTTTTTGGTTCGTATGGCTCGCCGTGCAGGAACATCTTGCCGCCGTCCTGCTTCTGAAGGCCGCAGATGATCTTGATCAGCGTCGACTTGCCGGCACCATTGTCGCCGAGCAGCCCCAGCACCTCGCCCTTTTTCAGGTGCAGGTTGACGTCGCGGAGCGCCGTGACAGGGCCGAAGCGCTTGGAGATGTGTTCGACCCGGAGCACGTCGTCGGGCGCCGAGCTCGGCGGAACGACGGCCGCGGCGATGAGTGGATCGTCAGCCACGGGCGTAGCCTCGGCGGGCGCGCTGGACATAGACGTTCACGCACATGGCGAGGATGATGGCAAGACCGAGGTAGAAGTCCAGATAGTCGGCATTGACGCCCTGCAGGATAAGGCCGTCGTGGAGGATGCCCAGGAACAGCGCGCCTATCAGGGCGCCCACGACGGTCCCCGAGCCGCCTGCCATCAGGGTTCCGCCGATGACCGCGGCTGAGATCCCCTGGAACAGGATTTCGCCGGCTCCCGCGGTGTCGGGCTGCACCGAGGAGGCACGCACCGCCTCGAGGATCCCGACCAGCCCGGCGAGCGTGCTGCAGAGGACGAAGTTGCGGATCATGATCGCGCGCACCCAGACGCCGGCCTCGGCGGCTCCGAGCTTGTTCGAGCCGACCGACACGGTGTAGAGCCCCCAGCGCGTGAACGTGAGGACCAGCTGCATCACGATCACGATCACGAGCGCCCAGATGAGCTCGGAGTAGACGCCCGCGCCGAAGATTTTCGCAAACGTGGAAACCTGATTGACCGTTTCGGTGAGCACCACCGTCACGCCGTGGATCGTGTGGGGCACATGGACGGTCTTGCTGGTCACTTCCGCTCCAGGCGTCGCCACGGGCTCGGCGTGGGAGATGATCAGCGTGAAGCCCTCGAGCGTGAATAACATGCCGAGCGTCGCAACGAAGGAGGAGATGCCGACGACGGCGGTGAAGAAGCCATTGACGGCGCCCACCAGCATGCAGGCGACCAACGCGAGGAACACGCTCGGGACCAGCGGAATCCCCGCCTTGTTGAGCTTGTAGAACAGGAACGGCGCGAACAGGTACACGGCGCCGATGGAGAGGTCGATCTCCCCGAGGATCATCACGAACACGACCCCCGTGGCGAGGATCGCGAACGGCGCGAAGTACGGCAGCAGCGTCTTGAAGTTCGCCGTCGTGAGGAAGCTGCTCGTGTTGACCGAGAAGTAGATCGCCGTCAGCAGCGTGACGACGATGATGCTGCCCTCGCGAAGGCCGAGTGCCTTCTCGAGCACCTGGCTCGAGAAGGAGGACCGCCGCTCCTGCGACGGTCCTCCTGATCCACTGGGGGATCTCTCAGGCGACGTCTTCTCGTCCGTCACCTCTGCCATGGCCTAGGCCGGCGTACCGGCCGATATCGGGATCACCTTGACTTCAGAGGAAGTGCCCTCGTAACGGCTCTTCGAGTTGACGTACGGGGTGACCGTTTCCTTGGTGATGAACTTCAGGCCCGTGTCGGTTTCCGCGGGGCCGGTCAGCGACCCGGAGTCGTGCCACTGGAACAGCTGCAGGATCGGCAGGAAGCCCTGGAGGTAGGGCTGCTGGTCGATTGTGAATTCGATGAACCCTTCGTGCAGCAGTTTCTGGGTGTTTTCGGTGAGGTCGAAGCCTCCAGCCTTGACGCCTTTCGCGGGCAGGCCGAACTTCTGCATGACTTTGGCGAGGCTTTCGGTGTCGCCTCCGTCCACGGCGTACATGCCCTTGGTGGAGGTGTGACCGGTCCAATACGCTTCGATCGCCGAGAGCTCTCCCGGGACCGCAGCTCCGGTCGCGACCGTGTGGATCGTGATCGGCTTGCCCGATGCCTTGACCGCGGCGATCGCGCCTTCGATACGGGGCTGCAGGTTCGCGGAGCCCGGCGTCGCGATGAAGATCGCCACTTCGCCCGAGCCCACGTCCGAGACGATCCGTTCGCCCATCTTCTCGCCTGCGAGGAACAGGTCCTGGCCGACGTAGGAGAGGCGCTTGTTGGTTTTCGAGTCAGCGTTGTAGGCGATGACGGGAATACCGGCCTTGAGGGCGTTTTCGGTCGGCACGTTGAACGCGGTTTCGTCGATCAGCGCGACGGCGATTCCGTCGGCGCCGGATGCGACCGCGCTGTTCATGGCGTCGACCATCTGGTTGACGTTGCTGGATTCCGAGCCCGTCCACTGGTAGGAGCAGCCGAGGAGTTTGCAGGCGTCCTGGATGCCGTACTGGGTGGGGACGAAGAACGGGTTGGTCGTCACGTGGTTGATGACGACGAATTTGTATGTCGGTGCGGAGCCGAAGACGGCCGACGCGCCGCTGCTGCTGCTCGATGCGCTCGAGCCGCATGCGGCGAGCAGGCTGCTCACCCCGGCGACGCCCATTCCGGTGACCGCTGTGCGCTGTAGGAATGCGCGGCGGTCGAAACCGGAGCGGCCGTTCTGATCAGGGCTCTCCGACTCTGCCGCCCCTTCAAGTTCTCTGTCTGACACGGGAGCCTCCTCGATTGAATGTGCTGCTGCCGAGCGCAGCTTCTGTTCCTACCTTCTCCGTATTCGGGGGATTAGTCAATACCCCTGGGTCGCGGTAACCCCGCATGTCATCTGCAGCAAACCACGTACCACGCTCGCTCGGCGGTGTCGAGGTCCAGGAAGGCGCCATGTGCCCGTTGTGTACCCTCGTGGGGTGCCCGGGAAACCCACTGAGCCCCCGAGGAACGGGGAGTTGCGGGGCGCCGCAGCCGGCGAGCCAGACGGTGGGGCAGAGGCGGTCGAGCGGGCCGGCCCCGTCGTGGTCGAACGGCGAAGGAAAGAGGATGGGAGGGCGCTGCTGCTCTACCACACGGACCCGGGAGCGCCGTGAGCGAACTGCGCTTCAACGAGCTTCGCGGCGAGCCGGTCGCGTACGCGGTCGACAGGCAGGAGCGGACGTTTCTGCCCTCCCGCGCGAAGTGCCCGCTGTGCCCCACGCTTCCGGGTGGCCCGGAGACCGAGATACCTGTGCCGGCGTACGAGATCGCGGTCTTCGACAATCGCTTCCCGGCCTTTGAGGCCCCTCACGGGGCCGCCGAGGTCGTCGTCTACACCGACGACCACGATGCGTCGTTCGGAACGCTCGCACCCGAGCGGGCGCAGGCACTGATGTGGGTGTGGCGCCACCGCTACGCCGAGCTCGGCGCGAGAGAGGACATCGACTACGTGTTCATCTTCGAGAACCGCGGCGTGGAGGTGGGGGTGACCCTCCACCATCCGCACGGGCAGATCTACGGGTATCCGTTCCTGCCGCCCGTGCCCGGGCTGGAGATCGCAGCCGACGCCCGCCTGGGCGGGTGCGCACCATGCGCGCTGCTCCGGGGAGAGCTCGACGACGGCCGCCGTGTGGTCCACGAGAACGCCGCCGCGGTGGCCTACGTTCCGTATGCGGCTCGCTGGCCCTACGAAGTCCACGTCGTGATGCGCGAGCACCTGCCGAGCCTCATCGAGTGCGGAGCCGACGAGCTGAACGCTCTCGCGGGAGCGCTGCAGGCGGTCGCACGCGGCTACGACGCGCTCTTCGACCGGCCGTTCCCGTACGTGATGGCGGTGCACCAGGCGCCAACGGGCGAGGTTCGCAGCGGACACCTTCATGTCGAGTTCTACCCGCCGCTCAGGTCAGCGGACAAGCTCAAGTTCACGGCCGGCTCCGAGCAGGGAGCGGGGACGTTCGTCACCGACATCCTCCCGGAGAAGACAGCCGCCGAGCTGCGCGAGGCGGTCGCCCGTGCATGAGGTCCTCGCCGCCTTCGGTCCTGGGCGCGTGAACCTCATCGGCGAGCACACCGACTACAACCAGGGCCTGGCTCTGCCGTTCGCGATCGACGAGGGCGTCACCGTCACCGCCGAGACCCTGCCGCCCGGTCCCGCGGGCGTCGTGATGGTGAGGGCGAACGCCGAAGACCTCGGCGAGAGCGACGAGTTTCCCCTGGCCGAACCGGCCCGGGCGGGTGGCTGGCGTGCGTTCGTGCGCGGCGTCGTCGCCGAGCTCTCCCTGGCGGGGTACCCGTTGACCGGCGCCAGCCTGCGGATCACCGGCGAGCTGCCGCGCGGCGCCGGCCTGTCCTCCTCCGCCGCGCTGGAGGTCGCGCTGTGCGTGGCGCTGCTCGAGCTGGGCTCGAGCGATCGCAGCTGGGCGCGGGGAGACTTCGACCGCCTTGAGATCGCACGGCTGTGCTCGCGGGTTGAGAACGACTGGGTCGGTGCCCAGACGGGCCTGCTGGACCAGCTCGCGTCGATCTTCGGTGTGGCACGGTGCGCGCTCTGCATCGACTTTCGGACGATGCAGATAGAACCGGTGACCCTGGAGCTCGAAGGCTGGAGGCTGTTCCTGCTCGACTCCGGCGAACGCCACACGAACGCGAGCTCGGGCTACAACGAGCGGCGTCTGGAGTGTGCGAGCGCATGCGAGCTGCTCGGTGTCGAATCGATCTCGCAGGCCAGCCTGCCTGCCATCGAGCGGCTGCCCGATCCGCTGCGGCTGCGCGCCAGGCACGTCGCGGGAGAGAACGAGCGGGTTCGCCGCGCGGTCTCGGCGCTCCGCGCGAGGGATCTGCCGGCGCTGGGGGACCTGATCAACTCCTCGCACGCCAGCCTGCGCGACCTGTTCGGTGTGTCCACGCCGGCCCTCGATGAAGCTGTGGAGAGGATGCGCGCCGCCGGCGCGGCGGGAGCCCGCATGATGGGAGGCGGGTTCGGAGGCAGCGTGCTGGGGCTGTTCGCGCCCGCCGTCGAGCCTCCGGCGGGCGCGCGCGAGGTGCGCCCGGGACCGGGAGCGCACGTGCTCGGCGAGGATCTTCCCGGCCGACCCGCCTGAGGGGATCAGCCGCGGCGACACCCGTGCGATACTCGCGCCATGCCCTTTGATCCCTCGCGCTCGGATGGGCGCTACCTCGCCGCCGAGGCGCGATATGAGCGGATGCCCTACCGCCGCGTCGGAGGCTCCGGCCTCAAGCTTCCCGCTGTTTCGCTCGGGCTGTGGCAGAACTTCGGCGATGATCGCCCGCTGGCGAGGAGCCGCGCGATCCTGCGAAGGGCGTTCGACCTGGGGATCACCCATATGGACCTCGCAAACAACTACGGCCCGCCGTACGGGTCGGCCGAGATCAACTTCGGCCGGATCTTCTCCGAGGATCTGCGCCCCTACCGCGACGAGCTCGTCATCTCCACCAAGGCCGGGTATGACCAGTGGCCCGGCCCCTACGGAGAGTGGGGCTCGCGCAAGTACCTGCTCGCGAGCCTCGACCAGAGCCTGTCGCGAATGGGCCTTGACCACGTCGACATCTTCTACTCGCACCGGTTTGACCCCAACACCCCGCTCGAGGAAACGATGGGTGCCCTCGACACCGCGGTCAGGCAGGGCAAGGCGCTGTACGTGGGCATCAGCTCATATGGGCCCCAGCGCACGATTCGAAGCGATCGAGATCCTCTCGGCGCTGGGGACGCCGCTGCTGATCCACCAGCCGTCCTACTCGCTGCTGAACCGCTGGATCGAGCCGGAGCTTCTGGATATCCTCGACAGCAGAGGAGTCGGGGCGATCGTGTTCTCACCGCTGGGCCAGGGACTGCTCACGGATCGCTATCTGCACGGGGTGCCCGAGGACTCGCGGGTGCGGATAGGCGAGGCCTTCAGCGAGAACCTCCTCAGCGAGGAGAACCTCGCGCGCGTCCGTGCTCTCAACGAGATCGCCACCGGGCGAGGGCAGACGCTCGCGCAGCTGGCGATCGCCTGGGCGCTCCGGGACCGGCGTGTGAGCTCGGCGCTCATCGGCGCGAGCAGCGTGACCCAGCTCGAGCAGAACGTCGCCGCCCTGGAGAACCTCCAGTTCACCGAGGGCGAACTCGCCGAGATCGACCGGCACGCCGCCGAGAGCGGGATCGACATCTGGGCGAAGTCCAGCCGCGGCTGATCGAGGACCCAGCTACCGCGCGCGATGCCGCGGCGTGCTCGCGTAGGCGCGGAACTGGCGTTCGAACTCCGGCCACCAGTCTCCGGACAGCGCCCGGCGAAGCTCGCGCCTGCCGGTGCTCTGATGCCGGGCGCGTACGGCGGCGTGCACCCCGGCCAGCAGAACACAGCCGATGGCGCAGGCGAACGACGCCGCGAAGACCAGGGAGAGCAGAGCCGACAGGCCGGTCGTCAGGGTCACAACGACCGTTCTTTACCCGTTGCGGATGCGCGCGAAGCGCTCAGCTCATTCGACCGTGAGCGTGGCTTTCATGCCTTTCTTCTCGTGTTCGGGCAACGAGCAGAAGAGCGTGTAGCTGCCCGGGCGCAGTTCGATCTCCTGGCTGCTCATGGCCTTGGACGCGAGGTTCGCAAACGTGCCCGCCGGGGCGCCTTCGCCCGGAAGCACGTTGAGGTTGTGTTCGTCTTCGCCGTCATTGACGAACTGCAGGATCACCTTCCCCGCGGGGACGCTCGTGCGCGAGAGCGTGTAGTGGTACTCGACCGATGTCACCTGCACGTGCGGGACCGACGGCGGCGCTTTGGACCCCGGCGTTTCGGCCGGTCCGGATGGCGGACGCCGGCGGGCGCCGGCCCGGTTGAGGTGGTGGGTGCGCTCACGGGCGTGCTCGCGGGAGTCGTGCTCTCGGAGTGGACGCGGCGGGGGGGTGCGCCTTCTTGGTGCTGTGCCTGCCGGCGCAGCGCACGGCGCGGCGCGTCCTGCCGTGGTGAGCACGCGAGCGGGTCCTGCAGCGCCGGGCGCTCGTCTTGGGGTGATGGGCGACAGCGTGGACGGGCGAGGCCGCCGCGATCGCCGCCAGCGCGCCGAGCACGCAAAGGCCGCAGGCAACGAGCGCCCATAGCCGGTGCGCTGATCGCCTCATCAGGCTATGAGCTGGGGTATGGGGCCGTAGGGGCTCGGGCCTTCAAGGCCGCTGCCCGCTCCGGGGATCACCAGGCCGGCTTCGGTCTGGAACCACTGTCCCAGGAGCCCCGCATACATCGCGCGGAAGTCGCAGGTGCTGACGAGGTTTTCGTTTTCGTCGAGTTTGCTCAGGCCCGGGAACTCCCCGACCATCTTGCCCTTGACGCGGCTGCCGATGAGGAACGCGACACCGCCCGCTCCGTGGTCCGTGCCGGAGCCGTTTTCGCGAGGCCGGCGCCCGAACTCCGACCACAGCTGGATGATCACGCGGTCGTCGAGTTTGCGGGCTTCGAGGTCGCGCTGGAATGCGAGCACCGATTCAACCGTCTGGCCGAGGTTGGTGCTGAGCGTTTCGACCTCGTCCGAGTGCGTGTCGTAGGAGCCGACGGCGTTCAGCGACACGCATTTGATCGGCAGCGATTCGTCTCCGATCATGGCCGCGAGTGCCGCCAGCCGCTGCGGGAAGTCGCCCCCCGCGGTCGGATATTTCACAGGCGAGGTGAAGCCGGGCTTGCCTTCCTGTTCTTCGAATGGGGCGAGCTGCTCGCGGATCACGCCGGTGTCCACTGCCGCGCCCCGCGCCTGGGCCAGCGCCGGGCTCGAGGCGGCGAAGGCCCCGAGCTGGGAGAACGTGTCAAGGGTCGGGGTGAGCAGCGGTTCGTCGAGCCCGTAGGCCCAGAAGTCGTAGTTGCCCGGGTTCGCCACGGTGGCGACCGGCACGCGCTGGGTGGCGAGGGCGGGAGCGAGCGAGTAGTCCAGCGACAGGCCCTGGAGCGGGTTGGCGGGGTCGCCCGCGACGTCCAGGTATCGGCCCATCCATCCCGAGCGCGTCTCGGTGTTGAGTTCGCCGACCTCCCAGTAGTGGCGGCTGGTGAAATGGCTCTCGTCCTGAGGCGTGTATCCGATGGCCGGGAAGACGGTCACCTTTCCTTCCGTGTGCAGCTGGGCGAGCCCGCCGGCCTCGGGATGCCACATCAGGGTTTCGTCCTCGGAGAAGGCGACGCCTTCGCCTTCGACGCGGCCGAGCGTCGGGCGCAGTTCGTGGTACCTGGCTTCCTTGACGGGTGCGAGCACCGACAGCGCGTCCCACCCGCCTTCCATGAAGATCGACACCAGGACCGGCTGCTTCGGTGCGGCGGCCGCGGCCTGCGCGATGCCCTCTTCGAACTGGCGTGGCGCGAGCGCCGAGGCTCCATAGACCGACAGCACCGCTCCGGCGGAGCGGAGCAGGAACGAGCGCCTGCTCAGGCCCGTGCCGGCAGGCACGGGCATCCCGGGCTCGATCGACGGCAGGCCGCGGCCCGCCTGCGCTATCCCGGCCCGCAGGAACTGCGAGCGGGTGAAGTCGTTGCACGAACAGCTCTTTGCCATGGGTCAGCTCACCTGCATGTCGGGGGAGGTCGCTATCAACATCCGGAGCGCGTTCTGGCGGATCGCCCTGTAGGGGCTCTGCTCCCATTGCGCCGTCGCCACGCCCGTCAGGCAGGACCCGGCGAAGGACGCAATGCACTGCTCCGATTCGGGTGAGAGGGCGGGCTCGGACCAGTAGGCCAGCGCTGCCGCCATGGCTTCGGCCGGTGCCTCCGTTTCGCTGTATCTCGGCTGTCCGGCGCCCGGCCAGGGGTTGCAGTAGGTCTTTCCCGTCACGTAGCTCGCGAGTTCCCAGCGCGCCTTGATCGTGGACGTGTCGAGCCAGCGCGTGAAGTCCCAGCCCGGAGACGTTCGGCGGGTAGAACAGCTGCTGCCCGGCGCCCGAGGACAACCACGCCCAGGCGGTCGTGTCGATCGGCCGGCCCACCGCGCGCAGCAGTCCCGCGTTGTACACGACGGGAGGAGTGACGAGGTCGGGGCCTTCCAGGAAGTCGGGGTGCGCCAGGATCGCCTCGACCACCGCGCGGATGCTGTAGCCCGTTTCGAGGTAGACGGACTCCAGCGAGGCGAGCGTCGCCTGATCGGGCGGCGCCGGGACGAAGTAGCTCCACAGCTTGCTCACGAAGAACGAGGAGTGAAGCGGGTGCGTCACGCAGAGCCGCACGGCGTCGACGTAGTTCCAGTTGCCGGTCTGCCCGAACACGGTCTTGTTGCCGTTGTCGTGCCTGGAGGCTTCGAAGCGGAAGTTCTGCAGGCCGCTGCTTTCGGTCCAGTCAGCCGTCCATCCCGTCAGAGCGCGAGCCATTTCGCGCACGTCGTCCTCGGTGTACGCCCCGCGGTCGGCGCCGAGGGAGAAGAGCTCCATCATCTCCCGCGCGAAGTTCTCGTTCGGTTCGCGCCTGTCGTTGTAGATGCCGTCCAGGAACACCAGCATCGCCGGGTTCACCGTCACCGACAGGAACAGGTCGTGAAAGCTCCCGAGGGCGTTTTCGCGGAAGAGCTGGTTCTGGTCGAGCATCTTCTGCTGGTCGTTGACCTTCTCGTTCGAGTTGGCGAACCAGTCGTGCCAGATGAACGTCATCCGCTCCACGAGCTGCTGGTCGGAGCGAACCATGCGGTCCAGCCACCAGCAGTGGTCCTCACCCCATGAGTCGGCGGGCGTGAGCGCGTTGCCTTCGTCGTCGGTGGGTTCGGGGCCGCTCAGCACGGCGGGGCCCGAGGGGCGCGTGAGACCGCGGATCACCTGTTCGATCGGCTGGCCTGCGAGAGCCTCGGCCTGTCCGGCGGTCGGGCCGAATCCCGCACGCCACAGAAGCCGGCGTGCCTGGGCGAGCGTGATCGCCGCGCCCTGCGCCGGTGGCGGCGCGGTCGACGGCGGCGGTGGGCTCACCGGAATCGCCGGCGGGGCAGGAGCCCCAGGCAGCCCGGACACGGGAGTCCCCGTGATCGGCCTGACCGGTGCCTTCTTCTTATGGCGGTGCTTGCGGCGCCTGTGGTGCTTGCTCGGCTTGCCGTGGTGGACCGCCGGCTTCTTGCCGTGGACCGCCGGCTTCTTGCCGCGGCCCGCACCGGTCTTGCCGGCCGGCTTGCTGCGGCCCCAGCTTCCCCCCGAGCCTGCGCTCATCGAGTCGCCGCCGTCGAGGTCTCAAGAGCTCCAGGCGTCCCCATGCAGGGCACCTCGGCAGCGGCGAGGAATGCTTTAACCCTGGGCGCCCGATCCTCAACGTTCGTCTTACGCCCCGGCTCCAATGGGCCGCGAGACCCTCGGCAGGACGGCCTTGACCAATTCTTGGGGATTAGCGAACGGGACGCTGAGACGCCGCCCGTAGCTTGCACTCAGGCCGCCGCCGGCGGCCCTGACCTGAAAGGCAGATCCTCTTGCTCTCAATCGCAATCGCCCTCAACGTGGCCCTCGACCTGATGGTCCTGATCGCCCTGACCGCGGTGCTGTCGAGCACGAGCCTGCTGAGGCCCCACCGGTCCGCCGGCCCGTCCTCTCGGCGCTCCGCCGGCCCGTCGGCCGCCGACCTCTACGCCATGACCTCGCTCGCCGACGGAACCACCTATCAGCAGATCACGCTCGCGGACGCCGAGCCCGTGGGTGCATCCCAGAGCGGCTGAGCATCGCGCGCCGGCGCTCTCGCAGCGGCTGCTCCTAGCCCGTGAAGGGCTGGGAGGTTCCGATGACGTGCCCGTCGCTGCTCAGCGCCTGGAGCTCGAACCGTTCGTGGCCCTGGGCCACGGGTATCGCGGTCTCAAACCCTGACCTCGGTGCAGTGGCGACGGTCGTGAGTGCTCCGCTGCCGGGTCCCGCCAGGACCCTCCAGGACGCGACGCGCGTTGCTCCGTTCCAGCTCGCGTAGACGGTGGTGGCCCCTGCCGCCGGCCTGGCGGCGCCGGCGGGCCGGGAGAGCGGAAGACCTTCCCACTGCTCGAGCGTCGCCCTGTATGTGAGGTCCGGGCCGGGGAGTTCCCCTTCGAACAGGAGCTTGCCGGAGCTGTTGTACTCGGAGAAGTACGGTTCCGAGCCCCAGCCGATGAAGATGTTCCCGTTCGGCAGTGGCTGGACGTTGCCCATGTAGTCGGCGTCGACTTCTCCTCCGAGGGTGACCTGGGCCGCGAGCTTCGCGGTGTGCGCCTGTTCGTCGAGCTTCAGCACCAGTCCGCGGGAGGGCCCGCTCGCGGGCACGTAGGTGCCTCCGCCGGTCAGCTGGCAGCAGTGGTCGTCGAAGAGGCTCACGCGCGAGCCCGGCTGGATCTGGACGTCGTGCTGCCACTGGAACGCGGCGCCGGGGCCGAATGAGAAGCTCGAGTGCCGGCCGCCCAGCGTCCACACGATCGCGCCTGTCCTGATGTTCACCAGATAGGCCGCCCAGGTGTTGCGCATCGAGACCAGGAAGGTGCCGTTGCTCTGCAGGTCGATCGCGTTGACGTGATAGGCGTCCCAGGGGAAGCCGTTGGTCGGCAGAGAGGCCTGGGACTCGCTCAGGGGGATGTGGTCCAGGGCGTCCCAGGTGCGCAGCAGCCTGCCGGTTCTGAGGTTGTACTCCTGCACCGCCGAGTCGACGAGCGCTCCGTTGTAGGCGCCGCCGTACCTCGAGAGGTCCATCGCGATGTTCTTGTTCGCCGTGACCCAGGCGTCTTCGCCGCTGATCGTGAACTCGTGCAGCGTGATCACCCAACCGTCCGTCGCCCTGAGCCTGGCCACCACCTGGTAGTGCTGGTTGACCACCACGTCTTCGCCGGTTTCGATCGCGCCGGTGTTGGTGACGCGGCCCTGCCACCACGCGAGCGCGGGCTTGCCCTGGTAGCTCTGCAGGCTCAGATTCGACGCGACCACCGTTTCGGGCACCGGCTGGAACCAGACGGGCTGCAGCCTGTGGTCGAGGATCAGCGGCCCGCTCTGGCCCATGATCGGAGGTTCGTTCACGTTGAAGAAGTTCGCGGTGAAGATGTAGCCCGGCGCGAGCTCCGCTTCGGCGGCATGCCGCGTGGCGCGGATCTTGGGAGGGTGGAGCGAGGGCTCGGTCACATAGCTGTACGCGCCCGTGGTCGTATAGGCGCCGATGGGCGGGCCGTGGGAGCCCGCGAACGCGACGGTGGCCACGAGGAAGCCCGCGATGACGAGCCCGATCACCGTGGCGAAGCGGCGACCCGCTCCCGCGAGCGCACCTTCGGTGCGCGGGAGGGAGGTGAAGGTGATGACGGCGGCGGCCGCGGCCAGCCCCGCACCGAGGAGGTAGGCGAGGCGGAAGCCCTCGGTCAGCGCCTGCGGCACCTGCTCGCCCCCGCCGATCAGATGCGTGGTCCGCTGCGTCGCGAGCGTGATCAGCAGCGCGAGGCCGAGTCCGCCGCCCACCTGCCGCGAGGTGTTGACCAGGCCCGAAGCGAGCCCTGCCTGCCCCTCCTTCGCGCCCTGGGTGGCGATGATCGTCGACGGGACGATCGACATCGCGATTCCCGCCGCCGTCAACAGGCCGGGGATCATCACGTAGATGATCGCGCTGCCGCTGGGCCCGATCCGGGTGAACAGCAGCAGCCCCGCCGTGAGCATCATCAGCCCGCCGCCGAGCACGGTGCGAACACCGAACGCTCCCACGAGCCTGCCGGCGCGCGAGGCGACGAGCATGATCGTGAGCGTCATCGGCAGGAACGTGAGGCCCGCATGCAGAGGGGAGAGGCCGAGAACCTGCTGCATGTACAGGGAGCTGACGAACCACATCGGGAACAGGGCCGCGCTGAACAGCAGCACGATCGAGTTGGCCACCTTCAGTGGTCTCGTCAGCTCGCCGAAGGGCACCAGGGGGGCGGAAGCCACACGGGACTCGATCACCCCGAATGCCATCAGCAGCGCCACTCCGAGGATGATCGGGCCGATCGCGGCGAAGGCGCTCCAGCCGACGAGGCCGGCCTGGACGACGCCGTAGACGAGCACCATCTGCCCGATCGTCAGCGTCAGCGCACCGGCGAGGTCGAAGCTGAAGTTCTCGCGAACTCGGCGCCGCTCCTTGACCACCGCGTAGGCGACGAGGGCGACCGCGACCCCGATCGGGGGGTTGATCAGCAGCACCCACCGCCAGCTGAGCAGTTCGGTGATGATCCCTCCGAGCAGCACACCGGCGGCACCGCCGAGGCCGTTCATCGCCGCCCAGGCGCCGATCGCCCGGTGCAGCTTGGGGCCGGGGGGGAAGGACGCTGTGATGATCGCCAGCGAGGACGCCGCCATCAGTGCGCCGGCGAGGCCCTGGAGCGCACGGGCTGCGATGAGCACGTCCTGGGTGGGGGCGAGTCCGCCGGCGAGGGACGCGATCGAGAACAGGATCAGAGCTGCGACGAAGGTCCGGCGCTGGCCGAAGTAGTCGGCGGCACGGCCGCCGAGCATCAGGAAGCCGGCGAAGGTGATCGCGTACGCGTCGACCACCCACTGCAGATCCGGAGAGGAGAAGCCGAGGCTCGACTGGATCGACGGGAGCGCGACGTTGACGATGCTCAGGTCGAGGATGACCATGAACTGCGCCACGCAGCAGACGACCAGCAGCCACCCCGTGTGTGCGCCCTCCTCGCGCTCCACCGGGGGGGAGGGTGCGGGCCCGGAGCCGGCCGTCGTCTCGACGCTCACGAGCGCGCTCCCGACTGCCGCCGGTCCTCAGGGCGCCTGTTAAGGTGATCGACCCACTGCCCGCGCGAGATCTGGAGACCGGCCCATGAGAAAAACGCCACTGACCGCCATGCTAACGACCATGGCAGCGCTGGCAGCCACCGTCGCGCTGGCGGGCTGCGGCAGCGAAGGAGGATCCTCCTCCACGAAGTCCTCCCCCGCCGGGACGACCACGACCACGACCCACAAGCACTCCACAAAACCGGCTTACTGACCACCACCTGCGGCCGGGAGCGAGGCGGCGTAGCTCACCACGGCGGCCGGCTCTGAGGTTCCGAGGACCTGTCCGGCCGAGCCCAGTGCCTGCACCTGTACCTCGGCGTACTTCTTCGGGAGCGTGGTTGAGCTCTCAAAGCCGGTGTCCGGGATCGTCGCGATCGGGGCAAGCGACCCCGCGCTCGCGCCGGCGAGCACCCGCCAGGCGGACACTTCGCCGGCCCCGTTCCAGCTCGCGTGCACGATCGTCTCTTCTGCCGTGTTGTTCAGGCTCGCGAGCACAGCGGGCGGAGTGACGGGCCTGCCCTCCCACGGAAAGCGGAAGGCCCTGTAGAAGGACATGTCGTAGGGCATGTGGGCGTCGAGGAGCACCGAGCCGCCCGCGCCGAACTCGGTGATCGCGGGAACCCCGCCGTAGCCGACCAGGACGTTGCCGCCCGCCAGCGTCTGCATGTTGCCCTGGCTCGCCGCGAGCAGCTGCGGGCTCTGATGCGTGTATGCGAAGTCCAGGTGAGCTTCATGGGTCGCCACGTTGAGCGAGATGCGCAGCCCGCGCGACTGGTGGTGGATGGGCGGGTTCGAGCCGTCGTCGAAGAAGGTGAGCTCTCCGTCGCCGAGCACGCGCCCGTCATGCTGCCACGCCATTTCGGTTCCGGGCCCCATCTTGAAGGAACTCTTGAGTCCGCCAAGGCGCCACAGGATCAGGCCGGTGCCCTGCTGAAGCTGGTAGCCGGCCCAGGTGCTCCGGGCCGAGATCAGGATGTTGCCGTCCGGCTCCGGGTCGATCGAGTTCAGGTGGAACCAGTCCCACGGCGTGGCGGCCGTGGGGGTTTCGGTCTCGGACTCCGAGACACCGACGTGGTCCAGGCTGTGCCATTCCCAGCGCACGAGCCCGGTGCGCATGTCGATCTCCTGCACCGCGGCGTCGACGATCGAGCCGGCCGCCGAGCCCTTCACGACGGACAGGTTGCAGCGGATCGGGTTGTAGGCCGTGATGTAGGCCACGTTGCCGGCGGCGATCTGGAAGTCGTGAAGGTCTGCCTTCAGGCCGTTCCCCCCGGCGACCCTCGCGATCGTCTGATATCCGCTGTTCATGACGACGTCTTCGCCCTGGCCGAAGCCGAGCGCGAGCACGCGGCCCTTCCACCATGTCAGCACGCGCCGGCCCTGGAAGCTCTGCTCGCTCAGGTTCTCGGCCGTTTCGCCGCCGGTGAGATGGTCGAACCACACCAGCCGGCCCTGCGGCGTGTAGATGAGCGGGCCGTATTGACCCGGCCCCGGGCCGTTCGTCGTCAGGATGTCGCCCGCGCCGGGATCGCCGTCCGGCGTGCTCACGCTCAGCACGGGCGCCTGGACGCCGGGCGCGGTGTAGAAGCTCTGATAGTCGGCGGGGGCCGCCTGGGGGTTCCCGAACAGGGAGGCGTCAGCCGTCGGGTACGGCGTGTCGACCGAGAACTGGAATGCGACCTGTCTCCCGGCTCCTGTCCCGATGACGGCCTTCACGCTCACGCGCTCGCCGCTCTGGAACGGGGCGTCGGGAACGAAGCTCGCGCCATCGCCCTGTGAATAGCCGCGCAGGCTCCCGGCGTGGCGGCCGCTGTGCTGTCCTTCGACGGAGACGTCGCGTATCTGCGCGGCGGGCGCGCCGAGGAAGCTGATCTGGCTGTGGGGGTTGGCGGTGAGCGTCCCCGGCGCCGGCGACACGTCGACGCTCGTGCCGGCGAGGGCCGCCGAGTGCGACAGCGTCGCGGGCAGGCACGCGGGCGAGTCCTCCGTGCCGGAGCTCGAGCCCGAGAGCCGCAGCGACGGAGACCCCAGCGCGAGCGCGAGCACCGCCCATACGAGCACCGCGCCTCCGAGGATGATGAGTAGCTTCTGGCGCATGCGAATGGGAGGCCTCAGGCGCGCGGGCGAGCGCCAGTGAGTGCTCCGGAAGGGTGCCACATCGGCCGCGGGACGGCTCCTCGCCGTCAGAGCGAACCGGTGCCCGCCGCGGTAGGCGACCGCTCGTTGAGTTGCCGGCATGCCGCCACGAGCGTGGGCTCGAACTCCGCGAGCACGTCGAGATGCCGCTGGCCCCACGCGATCGCGAGTCCCGGCTGCATCATCCCCGCACCGGTGGGGCTCAGCACAACCGACCTGTCGAGGTCAACTCCGTCGGGCCGCGAGCCGGAGCCCTGGGGTTCCGGGGGCGGCTCGGTGTCGGACACCGAGCGCCCGAGCTCCCTGTACCAGTCGCAGCGAGCGTGACGTTCGGCGTCGAACAGCTCCCGCGCTATCTGGAGCCTGGGCGCCACCTCGCCGAGCGGCGCCAGTCGCCAGAGTTCCCGTGAGTCACCGAGCAGCCTCGCCACACGGCGCACCCGGGCCGCGCCGGCGCTCAGCAGCGTGAGGTCGTGCAGGCGGCCCGGCGGCACCCCGCGGTTGGCGAGATAGTCACGAACCGCCGTGTCCAGCAGCTGCGCCGACGTGAACGCCTCCCCGGTCGCAACGACGGCCAGCTCGGGCGCACCGTCGCCGAGAAGGGCCGAGATCGTCGCGTCCAGCGACCTCGCAGCGCTCGCATAGGCTGCCCCGACCGCGCGCCGCAGCACCGCCGTGGTCCCTCGCGGCCACAGCAGAACACCCGCGATCAGGCTGATCGCGCCGCCCGCCGCGACGTCCTCCAGGCGCACGATGCCCACCTTCCAGCCGGCGGGTTCGATCAGGTTGAAGACGACCAGAACCACCAGCGTGAAAGCAGCCTGTCCCGCCGCGAAGGAGATCGCCTGCGGGGCATACGCGGCCACGAGCACGACGACGGGGAGGATCGCCCACAGGACAGCTTCGTCGGTGCCGACGGCCACCAGGATCAGTCCGCCGATGATGATCCCCGCGAGGGTCCCCAGCAGGGCGCTCGCGACCGTCGTGCTCGTGGCGAGGGCGCTCGAGCGCAGCACCGAGAGCGTGCCCAGGACGATCCAGAACGCGTCCTGCGCGGCGGTCAGCTTGCCGACGAGGACCGCCAGCGCGAGCCCCGCCGCGCCGCGCAGGCTGTTGCGCATCCACACCGAGCCCAGGCTCGCGTGGGCCCTCAGCACCCGGCGGCTCGCGCCCGGACCGGCTGCTCCGGGCGGCGGCGTGCGGGGCCCTCTCCGGCATGCCCGCAGGGCATCCTGGGCCGCCTGGATGGCCCCGAAGGCGAGCTGGCGCAGGCGGTAGGCTTCGTCGAGCTCCACGGTCACCTCGGCCTCGTCGCGGTCGGGCCTCATGCCGGCGAAATGGGCCAGCTGCGCCCTGGTGAAGCGGTCATAGGCGTGCCTGAGCCGGGCCAGGTCGAGCTCCGGATCCGACGGGGTGCCTTCGAGCAGCGCTGCGACGCTGCGCAGGGTGGCGGGAGCCGCCGCCTCGATCGCCAGACACTCTGCGGGGCACGGGGTGCTCGCGGCGGCCAGGGCAGGAACACGGTCGGCTATCCGGTAGAGCCAGCCGAGGTCCTCGACAAGGCGCGCGAGCGCCGCCGTCGGACCGGTGGTCCCGCTCGGGCGCTGGGCGATCGACACGAAGCGCTCGCGAACCGCGGAGATGCTCGCGAGCGTGCTCCGCGTCACGGCGTCCCCGCGGACGAGGTCGCGCTGGGAGCGGCGATCGACCAGCTCCGCGAGGTTGCGTGCTGCGCGAGCGGCGTCGCGGCGCACGGCGCTGCGCGGGCGGGCGGGCCACAGCAGCAGCGTGGCCGACACGGAGAGGACGCCCGCAAGACCCCATCCGGCCAGGCGCCACGGGATCTCCCCCGCCGCCGCGGGCACCATCACGGGCAGCACGAATGTCAGCATCGCCGCCGCATAGGCCGCTGCCACGTAGTCATTGAGCACCCCGGAGAAGAGGATGCAGAAGCCGACGAGCGCCATCGCGGCCGCGGCCAGCCACGTCGTCTGGGAGCACAGCGTCCCCACGACGATCATCGGCACGCCGAACGCCACCAACAGCAGGTATGCGCGAAGCCGCACGCGCACCGGGCCGCCGAAGTCGACGAACACCAGCAGGGCCATCGAGCCGAATGCCGCGAACAGGGCCATCTGCTTGTTGCCGACGACCACCAGGGAGAGTGCGAACGCGAGCGGCTGCACGATCGCCGCCCGCAGCGCGCTCTTCATGGCGAACATGCGAGGGTCGCCGGCTCTCATGATGGACCCTGGGCTAGGCGCGTGCTCCGGACAGCCGTTCGTGAACCAGGCGCACGACCATTGCGCCCTCTCCCACGGCGGTGGCGCATCGCTTGACCGAGCCCGAGCGCACGTCGCCGGCGGCATAGATCCCCGGCACGCTCGTCTCGAGCAGACTCGCGGCCCCGGCCTGCGCGCCCGTCAGCAGAAAGCCCCGCTCGTCCCTGGCGACCACGTCCCCGAGCCAGTCGGTGCACGGCGAGGCCCCCAGGAAGAGGAACAGGAACGAGAGCGCAAGCCGCGTCCCGTCGGTGAGCGTGACCGCCTCGAGTTCGCCGTTGGCTCCGTGCAGCGAGGACACTTCGCTGCGATCGCGCACCGCCACCCCATAGCGCTCGAGCTCGAGAATCAGGTAGTCGGACATCGTCTCGCGTAGATCGGCGCGCCTGTGCAGCAGCGTCACCAGAGCTCCGCCGCGCGCGAGCCACACAGCCGCCTGGGCCGCGGAGTTGCCGCCGCCGACAACCCCCACTCGCCTGGCGCCGCAGCTCTGCGCCTCCGCCGGGCCCGCCGCATAGAACACGCTGATCCCCTCGTAGTCGGCGAGATCGTCGATGGGGAGTCGGCGGTATTCCGCCCCGGTCGCCAGCACGACCGCCCGCGCCGACACCTCGTGCCCCTCCTCCAGCCGCACGATGTGCCGGCCGTTCCCGGGCTCCAGGACCACCGCTCGATACGGGGTGGCCGTGCGCGCGCTGAACTTGCGCGCCTGCGTGACCGCCCGGCTGGTGAGCTCCGAGCCGCTGATTCCGGCCGGGAAGCCGAGGTAGTTCTCGATCCGCCGCGACGTGCCCGCCTGCCCGCCGAGCGCCGTGCCCTCGACCACAAGAGTGCTCAGGCCCTCGGAGGCCCCGTAGACCGCGGCGCCCAGCCCGGCGGGACCCGCGCCGACGACGAGGAGATCGACCTCCTCGCGCGGCGCAAGCTCAAGCCCTATGCCGAGCCGGCGCGACACCTCGCCGCTGGTCGGGTTGCGCAGCTCCTCTCCGCCGGGCAGTCGCACCACGGGCAGCTCCTGCGCATCAACGGAGGCGATGAGGGCGGCCGCCTCCGCGTCGGAGCCGTGCTCGCCCTCGCGCCAGATGTGCGGAAGGTGGCTGCGCCGCGCGTAGTCGACCAGGCGCCTCGTCGACTCCGATGAGCGGGGCCCGATGATCTCCAGGCCCACGCCCTGCTGCTGAAGCGCCTCCCTGCGGGCCATGAAGCTCGACAGCAGGACGTCACCGAGAGGGGCGTCCTCGAAGAGCAGCGGCCGCAGGTCCTCGCGCGCGACCGCGATGTAGCGCATCGGCTCCGTCGCGATCGCCGTCAGGTAGGCCGCCTGACCGGAGAGGAGGTTCAGCTCCCCGAGGAACCCCGACGCCCTGTGGCGCACGATCTCACCGCCGGCCTCATCGAGGATCGCCGCCTCGCCCTCGATGATCGCAATGAACGGAACGCGCGCGTCGCCCACCTTGAACAGGACCTCACCCACCTCGGCGGTGCGCTCCTGGCCATGTTCGCGGAGCGTCTGCAGCTGGGAAGCCGACAGGACCGCGCTCACGGGGGGTGCCATGGTCGAAGGGTATCGGTAGAACGCTGCACTTCGGGAGCCCGGCCCGCGCTACAGTCGACCCTCCGGACCGGCCGGCAGCGACATCAGGAGAAGGGCTCCCTGGCGCGCCATGCGCAACCTCGATCCGCAGTCCCTCCCGCAGCATGTGGACCGCCTCTATCGAGCGGCCTGGGCTCTCTGCGGATCCCGCGAGGACGCGGAGGACCTGGTGCAGGAAACGTTCGCACGTGTGCTGGCCCGCCCCCGCCTTCTGCGAGGCGACGATGAGCTCTACTACCTGATGCGTGTGCTGCGCAACACGTTTCTCACGAGCAGGCGCACCGCCTCCAGGCGGCCGGTGACCGTTGCGGACCTCGACCACGTGGTCGCGACCGAGACGGACCCGATGGCACGCCCGGACCAGGCTCTGGAGATACGCGAGATCTACGAGTGGATCGCGGAGCTCCCGGAGAACTTCCGCTTCGCCCTGGTCGCGGTCGACGTGCTCGGGCTCTCCTACAGGGAGGCCGCGAGGGCGCTCCGCATCCGCGAGGCCACGCTGACCTCGCGGCTGCATCGCGCTCGCAGCCAGGTGAGCAGACGCGCCTCCTCGCAGCCGTCGACCGGTGGCAGTGAAGCCCGCGAGCACGCCGGCCGCACACAGCGGGAAGAAGTCAGGCCGGGCGGGGTCTTTCTCGGTGGAGAGCCGCGATGAGCGAACGACTTCCAGAGACAGAGCCCGAGCTGGTGGAGATGCTCCACTCGAGCGACGTGCGCGCGCCGCGGGAGCTGCACCGCCGCGTCGAGGCGATGGTGGCCGAGCGCTCCACGGGGCCGCGCCGGCGGCCGGCGGCAGTGCTCGCCGGCGCGGCAGCGCTGATGGCCGTCGTTGCGGCGGCGCTGATCCTGCTGCTGCCCGGATCATCCTCGACGGGGCCGGACGTGAGTCAGACGGCCGCGCTGACGCGGCTGGCGCCGACGGCGGGTGCTCCCGCCGAGAGCGCCGGCAAGCCGGGGCAGCTGGCCCTCGCGGTCGACGGCGTCGCGTTCCCCTACTGGGACGGCAGGCTCGGCTGGCATTCGGCCGGAGCGCGAACCGATCGCATCGGCGGGCGCACGGTTACGACCGTGTTCTACGCCAACGCCGCAGGTCAGCGGATCGGCTACGCGATCGTCGCGGGCACTCCCGCGCCAAACGTGAGCGGCGGCGCGGTGCTGCGCAGCGGGGACACCTCCTACCACCTGCTGACCGAGCAGGGAAACCACGCGGTCGTCTGGCTCAGGGACGGTCATCTCTGCGTTCTCTCCGGCCGCGGCGTCAGCGCAGCAACGCTGCTGCGGCTGGCAGCGTGGGGCGACCGCGCGAGCGCAGCCTGAGGCGATTCGTCCCGGGGCGCGGAAGAAAGCCACGGCGGCGGAGTCATGAATGGCATGCAGATCGCTGCATCGCCCATGACGTTCACCCGCTGACCAAGGAGTAACGGTGATGACCTCGTCCCTGAAGTTCCCGCTCGCCGCGCTCGCCCTGTCCGCGACGCTGGCAGCGTGCGGCGGCAGCTCGAGCAGCTCAGGCTCGAACGTGCAGGCCGCCGCTGCGGCGCAGACCAGCACCGGCGGCGCGTCCGGCCGGAGCGGCGCGCTCGTGAAGAGCGCCTCCAACGCCGCCCTGGGCGCCACCGTTCTTGTCGACTCGCACGGCATGACCCTCTACAGCCTCAGCGGCGAGCAGGGCGGCCACTTCATCTGCATCAGCGCCGCGTGCCTGGCGGTGTGGCATCCGCTGACGGCGCCCGGGGGGACACCGAGCGCGGCCGTTGCCTCCCTCGGCACCGTCGAGCGCCCCGACGGCACCGAGCAGGTCACCTACAGGGGGATGCCGCTCTACACGTTCACCGCCGACCGGACGCCGGGCGAAGCCAGAGGACAGGGCCTGAAGGACGTCGGCACCTGGAGCGCCGTCACGGTCGGCTCAGGCGCTTCGAGCGCCGCACCGGGCGAAACCAAGGCGGCTCCCTCCTCGGGCGCCGGCAAGTACAGCTATTAGCAGCGGCGGGGGGACCCGCCGCGAGCGTGCCGCCGTCCGCCCGTTCGGCTCAGGCGCATTGCGCGCCTGAGCCGCAGGGGCAGCTCCTACCTCACAAGCCCGCCGGCGGCGTTGACGGCGAGCCAGGTGCCGCCGAAGCTCATCGCCCCGATGTAGGCGGTTTCGGCACGTTCGCCGGAGGGCGCGTACAGATACAGCGGGTGGCCTGCATAGGTGACCTGCCGCGCGCCTCCCCCGATCGCGATGCTCGAGAGCAGCGACGCCCTCACACCCGGCCCGGCCGTCGGCCTCCCACTGGTTCTGAGCGGCGGCCAGAGCGAAGCGCATTCGGTGATACCCACGCATGTGTCCCGGTTGCGCGGGTCGCGGGTGAACCTGTACACGGTGAAGCCGGAGGAATCGACGAGGATCCTGCCGCTGCCCGTGCTCCGCAGCTGCACCCGTGCGGCCCGGCTCGAGTGCGCGGCCGGTGCGCCGATTGCGCCCGCGGGCGCCGGAATCCCCAGCGCGGCTATGACGCCCGCCAGGAGGATGTTGGTTCGCTTCATGGTTGCTCCTTCACGATCGGCGATGGCGACCCCGGAAATGCGGGCCTCAAGACATCAAGACGCCACTCGTCGCCATACCTTCCCGCATCCCACGTGTCGGGCCGTCGGTAGTTTCGCCGAGCTCGGTGCGGGGATTGGCGGACGCCCGGCCGCGCCGGCGGGAGGACATTTACCGGGGGCCTCGCGCCAGTGCGACGCCCGTCGGCCTGCCACCAGCTCCCGAAGGAGAACCACGGGCGTGTGCACCTCATTCACGATCGGCGACAAGGACACCGGGCTGGTGTACGGGCGCACGATGGAGTTCACCCTTGACCTGCGCTCGCAGATCATGATCATCCCGGCGGGAACGGAGTTCACCGGCACCGATCGCGGCGGGGTGGTGGGCGAGGGCGGCCTGAGGTGGAAGGCGAAGTACTCCGTCGCCGCCGCGAACGCCCTGGGCCTTGTGATGGCCCTCGACGGCGTCAACGAGCGGGGCCTGGTGTTCGGCGCCCTGAACTTTCCCGCGTCCGCCGAGTACCTCGAGGTCTCCGCCGGCGAACAGGAGAAGTCGATCGCTTCCTTCGAGGTGGGGACCTATCTGCTGACGATGTGCGCGACGGTGCAGGAGGTCAGGCAGGCGCTGCGCGACGTGCCGGTCCAGGGTGTCGAGCTCGCGGTCTACGGCGGCAACGTCCCGCCCCTTCATTACACGGTCCACGACGCGGCGGGCGGGAGCATCGTCATCGAGTACACCGGCGGGAAACTCGACATCTACGAGAACCCGACCACCGTCATGACGAACGAGCCGCCATTCCCCAATCACCTTCAGAACCTCGCCCAGTACCAGTACGTCACCAACCGTGCGCCGGCGCCGATCCAGGTGAACGGCCTGACGCTTGCGGCGCCCAGCTCGGGGGACGGGGTGAACGGGCTGCCCGCGGGTTTCATCGCGACGAGCCGGTTCGTGCGGGCGTTCTGGTTTCGCCAGTTCGCCCTCGCCTTCACCTCGCCCGCGGACGGCGTGCAGATAGCCCGTCACATCCTCAACCAGTTCGACATCCCCCCCGGGACCGTCATGACGGAGGCAGGGGGAACGGGTGAGGGCGGCGGGGTCGCGGGCGCCGAGATAACGCAGTGGATGACCGTGATCGACCAGCACAACGCGGTCATGTACGCGAGCACCTACGACCACCCGAACCTCTTCAAGGTGGATGTGAGGAAGGCGGCGGCCGCGGCGAACGGCGTCGTCTTCATTGCGCTCCCGTCGATGGATGACATCCCCGAGCTCCTACCCGCCGCCTAGGTCCGGGCGAGCGCGGTGACGGCCGGCTCGAGCGAGCGACCGGCCGCGAGGGTGAGCGCCCTCGCAGTGCCGCTGCTCGGGCTCTTCGCCGGCATCCAAGCGGCCGACCCGATCATCAACACCAACGCCCTGGTCAAGGCCGCACGGGCGCTCGGCATGAGCGCAGGGGTCGAGACGCTCGCGGCGAGCATCTCCACGCTCGCACTGGCGGCAACCGTGATGAGCACCGGTCTGCTGGCTGACCGCCTCGGCCGGCGCCGGGTGCTCACCGGTGCGCTGCTCGTCGCGATCGCCGGCGATGTCCTGGTCGCCCTGGCCCCGAGCTCAGGCGTCTTCCTGCTGGGCCGCGCGGTCTCGGGCATCGGGCTCGGAGCGGTCTTTGCGGCCGCCTTCGCCTATCTGCGCGTCGTGACGACACCGCCGACGCTGGCCCGAGCGGTGGGGATCTTCTCGGCCGTCGGCAGCGTGACGATGATCGTCCTCAGCTACCTCGGCGGGATCCTCGCGACCGGGAACTGGCGGGTGGCATTTCTGCTGGTGCCCGTGGTCGCCGCGGTGGGGTTCCCCGCGACTCTGAGGATCCTTCCTGTGGAGGACCCGATCAAGCTGCCGGGGAGGGACCTGGCCGGGCAGATTCTGCTCGCGCTCGGCGTGATCTTCTTTCTCGTGGGTGCGAGTCACGCCGTCAAGGGCTTCACGCGGCCCGAGACGCTGATCGGGCTTTCGGGTGGAGTCGTGCTGCTCGCCGCCTTTGCGCTCGTCGAGCAGAGGCGCGCGAACGCTTTCTTCCCCCTGGGGATATTCCGCTCGCCCTTGTTCCTCGCGGCCATGGGAGCGGGCTTCATCTACAACTTCGGGATGAGCGTCACGGTGCTCCAGATGGCCGATGTCTGGCAGTACGCAGACCGGTTCGAAGGACTCGGCGGTCTCTCTGGGCCAGTTCCCGTTCTTCTTCGCGGGCATCGGCTCGGCGGTGTTCGTCGGGCACCGGATGAGCGCAGGGCTGCGGGCCCGCACGGTCATCCTCGTCGCCTCGCTCGTGGCGGCCGCCGGCTTCTTCTCGCTCCTCGGTCACGACGAGCACTCCTCCTACCTGAGCTACGTCCCCGCCCTGATCCTCGTCGGCGCAGGGGTAACGGCAGCGAGCGTCCCCTACGGCTCACTGGTGATCGAGTCGATCGGCACCCGGTTCCGGCGCTTCTTCGGCCCCGTCACCTCGTCGCGCACCACGATCGGTCAGTTCGCCTACGCGCTCGGCCTGGCGTTCTCAACGGTGATGGTCGATCGCCTCACCGATGGAGGGGTCGTGCACAGGCTCGAAAGCGCGGGCGTGCCGCCGAGCCAGACGGGCCAGGGCCTCGATCAGCTCAGCCTCTACGTCCAGGCTGGAAAGAACCCCTCCACTGCGCTCGGGCAGCGGACCATGGCCGCCGCGGCGACGTCCTACAGCCACGCCTTCGTCGCCACGATGTGCGCGACCGGCGCGCTCATGCTCCTGGCGGGCGTCCTCTCCTGGTGGGTGCTCGGCCGCAGAGACCCGTACGCCGGGGACGGCGCCGCGGCCGCCGCCTCGGACGCGTCGCCGGTCCCTGTCCCAGAGCCGGCGTAGGCACCCCGCGCTCGAGTGACGATTCGCCTGACGCCGGGCCGGGTACTCAGTCGGGCATACCGGCTGCGCGGCGCGCGGTCCAATCATGGATGAGGAGGGTGTGGCGTGAGGATGTTCTGCAAGGTTGCCGCGACGGCCGCGATGGTCTCCGCCCTGATGCTCGGCGCCTGCTCGGCGGCGCCTGCCTTCCCGCTGACGCGCCACGAGCCGCATGTCTCCCTGAGGACCCCGAACCCTCCGACGACCGCGGAATGCGAAGCCGAATACGGATTCGCCTGCTATCGCCCAAGCCAGCTCGAGCAGGCCTATGACCTCCCCCGCCTGTGGGCCCAGGGCGATGAAGGGCAGGGGCAGACGATCGTGATCGTGGACTCCTTCGGCTCGCCGACGATCCAGCGCGATCTTAGGCGCTTCGACGCGGCCTTCGGCCTCGCCGATCCGCCCTCGCTGAAGGTGATCCAGCCCGCCGGTCCCGTGCCGCCGTTCGAACCGGCGAACGAGGAAATGTCGGGCTGGGCCGGCGAGACGAGCATCGACGTCGAGTGGTCGCACGCGGTCGCTCCCAAGGCGAGCATCCTGCTCGTCGAGACGCCCGAAGCAGAGACCGAGGGCGTACAGGGCATGCCGCCGATCATCGAGGCTGAGAACTATGTGATCGACCATGGGCTCGGCCAGGTCATCTCACAGAGCTTCGGCGCCACGGAGGAAACGTTCCCCGTGCACGCGCTCCTCGGGCTGCGCTCGGCCTTTGAAAATGCGGCGGCTCGAGGCGTCACGGTGCTCGGGGCCTCCGGCGACGAAGGCGTGGCCGGCGTCAACCTGGCCGACGAATTCCTGCACCACCAGGCGAACTCCTGGCCGTCCTCGGAACCGCTGGTGACGTCGGTCGGCGGGACCCAGCTGCACCTGAACGCCGCCGGCGATCGCACGGCACCCGACAGCGTCTGGGACGAAGTTCTCGGAGAAAGCACCGCCGCCAGCGGAGGAGGCCCCTCCCACGTGTTCCAGCGTCCCGCCTACCAGTACCTGGTGCCGACGGGATCCGGCCTCAGCCGCGCGACACCCGACATCAGCATGAGCGCCGCCGTCAACGGAGGGGTGCTCATCTACACGTCCTACCCGACGACCGTGCCGGGTGAACCCGCTCCGAACAGCTTCAGCTTCTGGGGCGGCACCAGCGTGGCCACCCCGCTGTTCGCCGGGGTCGTGGCGATCGCCGACCAGATCGCGGGGCACTCGCTCGGGCTGATCAACCCGCGCATGTACTCCCTCGAGCACACTCCGCACAGTGGCCTGGTCGACATCACCAAGGGGAACAACACCTTCAGCGACTTCAACGAAAAAGGCAAGCTGCTGTTCACGATCCCCGGCTACAACGCCCACCCGGGCTACAACATGGCGACCGGCCTGGGCACCGTGGACGCACCCGCCTTCACGCACGCGCTCGCCGGTCGCTGACCCTCGGGTTCACTCCGTGGTGCCGGCGCCGCTGCTGAGATACTCGGCCGGTGAACGCCTTCGTGAGCGCCGGGGCCGGGTTCCTGCTCGCCGTGCTGTGGTTCGACCTCATGTTCGATGTGCAGGTGCCCGTCCGGCGCGGGACCGAAGTGCCCGAGCCTGCCGTCGAGTCGATCTCGCGCTACTACGCCAGGGTCACAACCGCGGCCCGGCCGATGAACCGGCTGATCGCGGCGGTGATGCTCGCGACACTCGGCTTCATCGTCGCTGAGATCGTCAACGGCGACGTCGCGAGCTGGGTGGCGTGGGCTTCGCTCCTGCTGGCCGGTGGAGCGATCCTGCTCGCCGGTCTGCGAACCGTCCCGAGCGCGGTGCGTCTGGGCGCGGGCCGCGACGACGCCGGCACCCGGGGTGCGCTCGCGAGGTCGATCCTGCGCCAGCATCTGATCTGCTTCGCCTGCGTCGGCGCCGTGCTCGTGCTGCAGCTCGCATCCAGCTGAAAGGCATCGCCCCGCGCGAACGCGGGGCGATGCCTGCGCGAGCTCAGCCGATGTATCCCACCCTGAATCCGAGCCACGGGTAGGTGTGCGCGTAGAACACGTTGTCCTGCGGCTGCAGCCCCACCGCGGAGAGCCACATCTGGTAGGCCGTCGAGTTCGCCACCCCTCCATGCAGCCGCCGCCAGACGCGCGGGCCGCCGCGGATGCCAAGCGGCGGTGGCGTGATCGTGTCGGTCCACTCGACGGCGTTCCCGCCCTGGTCGAGCGTGCCCCACGGGGATCGCGTGCGAGCCTGTCCGACCGTCTCAAGGCTTCCCGTGAAGGCGAGGTCGTAGGAGGTCTCATCCAGGCCGAACGGGTTGACGCTCTGGCATTCGGACAGCGAGGCCTGCAGCGGGCACCACGTCGGGGCTGATCCGGTCGAGGGCTTGTAGTCCGCCAGCGGCTGCGTTGAGGCGTTCAGCACGTTGCCGGTGCCGGCTTCCAGAACCGTCGGGGCCGGGGCGTCCGCGGTCCCGTCCCCGAACACCCCGGGGTTGGTGGGGTACTTCCAGTAGGAGAGCGTCCCCCCACCGGTCGGGTCGTAGTAGGCGGCCTTCATCCATTCGTTCTGGCTCGGGATCACGAAGCCCCTTGAGCGCGCTCTCGTAGCCCCCGTGCGCTTTTCGCGCGCAAGGTCATACATGCCGCGCTCGGTCTGGGCGGAGAGCCGCACCGTCAGCGTGACGTAGGTGACCCCGCCGGAACTGGTCAGCCGTCGAGAGAGCACCCTGCCGTTGAACAGCGAGTTGTCAAACCGGGCTGCGCGCAGGAACGTCGCGAACCCGTAGGGCTTGTCCGCCCACTCGGGATAGGCGACGGTGTAGTGACGTCCGGGACGGGCGCCCGAGGCAAAGTCGATCTGGCCATAGCGCGGCCAGGATGTGCCGCTCTCGGAGGAGTCATAGAGGTCGTGCGGATCCTTTCCCTTCGGGTCGGCGGTGTTGAGGAACGCCACCCACTGGCTGACCGTCACCTCGAGTTCACCTATGTCATACGGCTGGCTCACCGACCCGACGGTCACGCAGCCAGCGCTCGTCTGCGGCGCAGCAGAGCAGGACGGGTAGATGGCGTCGGTGAAGGGCACGACCGACACGGACGGGTTGTTGGGGGCGCCGACGCGCACCATGCGCAGCGTGAGCTGCGCTGCGTTCGAGGACGCCGGCATGATCGCTGCGCCGCCGAGAAGCGCGAGGACGGTGACGGCGAGCGGCCATCGACTGGCCCTGGAACGAACACCACGGTCGAGGCCGGTGCGGATGGATCGGGGCATGGGGACTCCCTGCGTTGTGCAGCTTCGTCCCCTCCCAGCGACCGAGGATAGTCCTTCAGAACCGGCTCGCTGGCGGAGCGCACCTCGCGGAGCCGTACCCCGGTCTCGCCCCGGCCGTCTCGCCACACCCGGGAGCGCGGGTCTCTAGGGCTCGCTCCGCGGGACTGCCGGGCTCGGGGACTCGACCCCGACGGCGGCCCATGCCGTCGCCGACGCCTCGGCACGAGTGTGCACTCCGAGCTTGTCGTAGACGGACTGCAGGTGCTTCTCGGCAGTGCGCACGGCGATGGACATCGCGGCCGCCGCCTGCGCAGCCGTGTCGCCGAGCGCGATCCGCTGCAGTACCTGTGCCTCGCGCGCGGTCAGGCCGAGGGACTCGAGCGCGGAGACCGCCAGGCCGCCGCGGTCGCCTTCGACCAGCAGGACCGTCCTGCGGTCCCCGGCGCCCGCGGGCAGCATCCGGATGAACACGCGTGAGTCGCCGACCTGCAGCACGAGCGGCTGCGAGGCGCCGAGCTCACGGCGGGGGCCCGCCACCCACTCGCGAACCGGCGCGGGCAGGTTCAGCTGCGCGCGCGGCCGCGCTCCGAGGAGCCGCGCTGCGCCGTCGGTTGCGAACTGCACGCTCCCGCGCGCGTCGAGCACGACCACGTGGCGCCCGATCGCGCCCAGCCCGTGCTCGAGCGCCTCGAGGGTGGCCTCGCGGGCGCTCGCCAGCTCGGCGTTGCGATACGCCTGGATCAGATGCGGGCGCGCGACCGCGAGCAGCTGAACCTCCTCGTCGGTGAAGTCGCCGTCGCCGCGGCTCAGGGCGATCCCGAGAATCAGCGGTGGGCTGGCCGGCAGCGTGAACGCCACCTGCGCCTCGACCCGCATGAGCGCGTACACCTCCCGGTAGATGGCGGTCGAGTGGTAGGTCGCCTGGTCGACCATGTCCGAGATTCGGCGCGGCCTTCCATCACGGTTCAGGCGTATCGACCTGATGAGGGGGTTTTCATCGGCCAGTTCGGCGAACCTCGGCACGAGTGCCGGGTCCACCGGCGGGCTGGAGATCACAAAAGTCTCCTCGGGTCTGTCGCTGACCTCGTTGTAGGCGACCCAGTCACATGGGATTGCCCTGGCGAGGGCGTCCATCAGGGTGGTCCGGAACTCGCCGAGACTCGACGCGCCCTGCACCTCGCCGACGAGGTCAAGGAGCCTGCCGGCGTGGGGGATCGCCTCCGAGGCCATGCGCGGTCCATTATGCGCGAGCAACCGATTCGGCGTAGGTACGCAGATATACGCAGTTCCGCGCCGGCGTGCCTCCCCGCCTCGATGTTAGGTTCCGCGCGAGCGTCCGGGTATCGACGCCGCCATTCGTGCCGACGGCTGCGACAGCCCAGGCCGAGAAGACGAGAACTGGGGGCGTCGATGTTTGCGATTTCGGGCAGGTTCCGCCGTAGCTCGACCGGGTCTGCGCCGCGCCGTCTGAGCGCTGCGGCGCTCCTCGCCGTGTGCGCGGCATTCCTGTGCAGTCTCGCCGCGGCCGCATCCGCATCCGCACTCAACGTCAGCGGCACATGGAACGCCGACTACCACTGCGAACACGGCTGGTGCGCCGGCGAGGAATTCCCGGCGCCCGGTGTGGTCCTCGTGCAGCCACAGGGCTCCAACGAGGTCTACAACGGCGAAGGCGAACTCATCGGGACGCTCAACGGGCTCGAACTGGCCTACCACTCCGCTCCGGGCGGATACGAATTCTCCGAGCTGCGGATCTTCTCCGCGGACGGCAAGTCGTGGACCGGCCCTCTCTCTGACAGCAACGGAACCAGCGGGACCGACACCGGCGTACTCGTGGGCGAACTTCCCGCAGAAGGGGTGAAGGTCAGGGAAGGCCTCGAAGCCAAGGAAAAGCAGGCCAAGGAAAACCTTGAAACCAAGGAAAAGGAATCCAAGGAAAAGAGCAAGCGGGCAAGTGCGACAACGGTCAGTTGCTACGTGCCGCTCCTCACGGCGTACGCGGCCTGGGAATGCACCGCGACGGTCGCGGACGCGAGCGGCTCACAGCCCCAGGGGACGCCGACCGGAACCGTTGGGTTCTCGGTCAACAGCGGCTTCAGCGGCGGTTTCGTGGGCGGCCACGAATGCGCGCTGAAACCGTCGCAGTCCGGACCGACCGCCTACTGCACGGTCCTGTTCGTCCCCGCGCAGGAAGTGCCTGTCGGCGCGCCTGCGCCGCTCACCGCCTCTTACCTGGGAAGCGCGGTCTTCCGGGCCAGCGCGAGCAGCGCGCAGTCGGCGGCCGTGCACGAAGAACCGGCCGGCACGACCAACACCCAGGCATGCGCGGGCCAGTCGGCCAGCGTCCGCAACGTCGCCTCATCGCTCGCAGTCGCGCACTCGGCCTGCGTGACTCAGACGTGCCCCACCGGCCAGGCGGCCAGGGCCCGCGTCCTTGAGCTCTCCTCGCCCTTCGCCATAGGGCGCACCGCTGCGGCGGCGCCCGCGAGGATCATCCTGGTCGGCAACCCCAAGCGCGTGCGCAAGCTTCGCGCGCTCAGCCGCAAGGCGGCCAACGCGCGAGCCGTCGCCCTGCTCAAACCATCGAGGGCGTCGCTCGAAACCGGCGTGCGCCTATACGGACTCGCCGCCCCCCTCGCCGCCGGCAGCGTCGTCACCGAGGCGACCCTGGGTCTTTCGAAGGAGATCGTCCTGCCGGTGAAGCTCAGGGAACGGGCGTGGATCTACTGGGAGGACCTCAATCCCCAGGCGCGCCTTGAGCATGCGAGCGTCGTGCTGCTCATATCCGCACGGGGAGGGCGACTGCTCGCCCGCGCGCCGTTCGCGACCTATCCGGAGGTCAACGGGAAGCCACCCGTGTTCATCACCAGGCGCCCCGGCCATCTCCTCGTCTACGGCCGAAACCCGGGTCTGCGCCACCCCCGTCATCTGACCAAGGCCGAGGAGGCCGCCCTGCTGCTCGCAGCGAAGGAGGGTGCGGCCGCGGTCCGCGCCGGCAGGCCGGCGCACAAGGCGGACACGGCCCACAGCGCGCTGATAACGATCGTGGATCGCACGAGCACCAAAGTCGGCGACACGTTCGACAACGAGGAGGCGGCGATCACGAGCACGTTCGCCAAACACGGCATCGCGACACAGGCCACCACGGACGCCGCGGCCCTGTCCGGCGCCGTTGAGGATGCGGCGGCGTCCGGCAAGACGAACGTGACCATCTTCCTCGATGGCCATGGGGCCCCGGCCAGCGTCACCACCCTGCCGACCGTCAGCCTCGGCGGGCTGTCCGAGCTCGAGAACGGTGTCCTGACCTCCTCCAAAGGGACCGTCACCTCCGCCGACCTGACGGCGATCGTCCAGGCGCACCCGGACATCCAGTTCAACTTCATCATCGACTCATGCTTCTCGGGTCGCTTCGTCGATCCCCTCAAGCGGGAGGGCAACGTGGGGGTCGTGATGACGTCCGCGAGTTCGGGCGAATCGAGCGTTGGGCCACAGATGATCGTGACCGACTCCAGCTCCACCGAAACCGGCGGCCGCGGCCTGAAGATAACGCCCGCACCGAGCGAACCTGGACTGGTCCCGCCGGCCAAGCCCACGCTGACCTCACCGAACGGAGAGCCGCTCTCGGTCGTCTTCAGTGACAGCGAAACGGGCATCTCGCCCTTCACGGCCGGGGTCGTCGCGGCCTTCAACCAGGCCTACATCGGCAAGAGCCCGGAAACCAATCTGACCGAGATTCTCGCCGACACGAGGACGCTCGAGCCGACGTACGATCTCGCGGCGACCGCCGGCAAGACCAAACCGAGCCCTGAACCGACCGCAACAGAACCCGGCGGTGGCTGCGTTGGCCCCGAACCGGCTGAAACGGCGTCCGGGGGCTGGTTCACGGGCCCGGAATAGGCCGCACGCACGCGCGCCCGCAGGGCAGGTTGTTCCACAGGCTCTGCCGCCGGCGTTAGGCTGAGCGAATGGCCACTCCTTCGCTGGCGCCGGGTGGGGTTCCGGTCGCGCCGCTCCTGGGGGAGCTGCGATACGGAACGGAGCTGATGCGGCTGATGGCTGAGCGAGAGTTCCTGCGGCCGTCCAGGAAACGCGGTGCGCCGGCGGTGCTGCTCGTGCCCGGGTTCATGGCGGGCGATGGCTCGCTCGGGGTGCTCGCCCGGTGGCTGCGCAGGCGCGGCTCGCGCACGTCCGGATCAGGGATCCTGCTGAACAGCGACTGCGCCGAGCAGACCATCGAAGGTGTCCAGTCCCGCCTTCGCAGACTGGCGGAGCGGGACGGCGGCCGGGTCGTGCTCGTCGGGCAGAGCCGCGGTGGAGCGCTCGCGCGTGTGGTTGCGGCCCGAAACCCCGATCTGGTGAGCACGGTGGTGATGCTCGGCTCGCCTGTCGTCGCGCCGCTCGATGTGGGGCCGGCGGTGCTCGGAGCCGTGAGGATGGTCGCGAAGCTCGGCGACCTCGGCGTGCCGGGGATGCTCTCGACGCAATGCCGCGACGGCGACTGCTGCGAGGCCTTCCGCGATGATCTGCGCGCCGAGCTCCCGGAGGGGGTGCGCGCGGTCTCGGTCTACTCCCGCAGCGACGGCATCGTCTCCTGGCAGGCGTGCCTGGACCCCTCCGCCGAGCACGTGGAGGTCCACGCCAGCCACGGAGGGATGTCGGTGCACCCCGAGGTCTATCGCGTGCTTGCAGGGATTCTCGACAGCGCGGTCTCCTGATGGAGTGGATGAGCCCGATGGATGCGTCGTTCCTCCATCTGGAAGGGCCGGCCCACCCGATGCACGTCGGCGGGCTCAGCATCTTCGAGGGACCCGCTCCGCCGTTCGAGCGCCTGGAGGCGATGGTCGACGGCAAGCTCGGCCTCGTTCCGCGCTACCGGCAGAAGGTTCGCTTCGTTCCGCTCGGGCTCGGCCGGCCCGTGTGGGTGGACGACCCGCACTTCAACCTGTCCTACCACCTGCGCCACAGCGCGCTGCCCTCGCCGGGCAATGACGAGCAGCTGCGCAACACGGCGGCGCGGGTGTTCGCGCAGCACCTCGACCGCCACAAGCCGCTGTGGGAGATCTGGATGATCGAGGGCCTCAGCGGTGGTCGCTGGGCGCTGCTCTCAAAGGTTCATCACTGCATGGTCGACGGCGTCGCCGCCACCGACCTGATGTCGGTGATGTTCGACGAAGGATCAGCGACGCTGGAGCGCGACCCCTGGACGCCCGCACCTGAACCGGGCGACGCGGAGCTCATCGTGCGCACCCTCACGCGCAGGACCTTCGACCCGGCCGAGCAGCTGCGGAGCCTGCGAGCGGCGGTCCGTGCACCCCGCTCGACGCTCGCCCAGGCAGGTGAGCTGCTAGGGGGCCTGACATCCGCTGCCCGGGTGATTCGCCCCACCGGCCGCTCGTCGCTGACAGGCCCCGTCGGACCCCATCGGGCCTGGAGCGTCGCCCAGCTCAGGCTGAGCGACGTCGGAGCGGTACGCAAGGCCCTTGGTGGCACCGTCAACGACGTGGTGCTCACCGTCGTCTCCGGCGGGCTGCGCGACCTGCTCCAGTCGCGTGGGGAGAGCGTCGAGGGCCGCACGATCCGTGCCCTGGTGCCGGTGTCGGTCCGGCGCCCCGGCGAGCGCGGCGTCTACAACAACCGGGTTTCGGCGATGTTCGCCGAGCTTCCGGTCGGCGTGCCCGATCCCGCCGAGAGGCTGAACGCGGTGCGCGTGCAGATGGACGGGCTGAAGAGCTCCAAGCAGGCCGTCGCGGGCGACGTGCTCACCTCCCTCTCCGGATTCGCGCCCCCGATGCTGCTCGCTCTGGGCACTCGCATCGCCGCGCGCTCGCCCTCGCTCGGCGTCCAGACAGGTGTCACCAACGTTCCCGGGCCGCAGCAGGCTCTGCACACACTCGGCCGCACGCTTCTCGCATCATTTCCGTTCGTGCCCGTGATCGGGCAGGTTCGCGTCTCCGTTGGGATCTTCTCCTACGACGGGGCGCTCTACTTCGGCGTCACCGCGGACCAGGACAGCTCCAGCGACATAGACGTCCTGACCGGTGGCGTGGAACGGTCCATGGAGGACCTGCTCGGCCTCGTGCCCACGCCGCGCCGGGAGCGGCGCAGGCAGCGCTCCCCTCGGCCCGCCTGAGCGGCGCCCCGCCGGGGCGGCTCGTGACCGAACGCCCCGAGCGCCCGGGGCGCTAGCGTTGCCGGCCTGTCCTCTCCCTGGCCACAGACATCCCCCAATCGCGAGCACCTCGCCGCCTTCGCCGATGCGGCGCCGCGCTCGTTCTGGCTCGACGCCCTTCCCGAGCGGCCGCCGCACGAGCCCCTGAGCGAGGCGACCGAGGCCGACCTGTGCATCGTGGGCGGCGGCTACACGGGCCTCTGGGCCGCGCTGAGGGCCAAGTCCGCGGACCCGGCTCGCGACGTCGTCCTGCTGGAGGCCACCCGCTGCGGCGAGGGGCCGAGTGGACGCAACGGCGGGTTCGTCGACGCTTCGCTCACACACGGGCTGATCAACGGTCTCACCCGCTTTCCGGACGAGATCGAGCGCCTGGAGGCCCTCGGGATGGACAACTTCAACGGACTGCAGGAGGACCTGAGGCGGTTCGGGATCGACTGTGACTTCGAGGCGACCGGCGAGATGGCCGTCGCGGTGTCCCGGCACGAGGTGCAGGAGCTGGAGCCCCACGCCGAGCTGCTGCGGCGATACGGGCACGAGGTGGACGTGTTCAGCGCGCAGGAGACCAGAGAGCAGCTGAACAGCCCGCTCTACCTCGGCGGCTTCTGGGACCACACAGGCTCAGGACTGGTGGATCCCGGTCGCCTGGGGGACGGGCTGCGCGCGGCCGCCGCCCGGGCCGGTGTGCGCGTCTTCGAGCTCAGCCCGGTGCGGGATCTGGCGAGCACCGCGGCGGGGATGTCCGTCCGGACCGAGGGCGGGCTCGTCGACGCCCGCCGCGTGCTGGTGGCCACGGGTGCATACCCTCCGGTACTCAGGAGCCTGCGCAGATACGTCGCGCCCGTCTACGACTACGCGCTGATGACGGAGCCGCTCACCGATTCCCAGCGGCGCTCGATCGGATGGGATGCGCGCCAGGGGGTGGGGGACATGTCAAACCAGTTCCACTACTACCGGCAGAGCAGGGATGGCCGGATCCTGTGGGGCGGCTACGACGCCGTCTATCACTACGGCGGCGACGTGGGTCCCCACCGCGACGAGCACCCCGCGACGTTCGCCAGGCTCTCGCAGCACTTCTTCACCGCATTCCCTCAGCTGGAGGGGCTGCGCTTCACCCACCGCTGGGGCGGGGCGATCGACACCTGCAGCAGGTTCTCGCTCTTCGCAGGAACCGCCCACCGGGGACGCGTCGCCTACGCGCTCGGCTACACCGGCCTCGGGGTGTGCGCGAGCCGCTTCGGCGCCGAGGTCGCACTCGACCTGCTCGACGGCCGCGCCACCGACGCGACCTCTCTGAGGATGATTCGGCGCAGGCCGCTGCCCTTCCCGCCCGAGCCGCTGCGCAGCGCCGGGATCCAGCTGACACGCAACCGTCTTGCCGCCGCCGACCGCAATGGCGGCAGGCGAGGGTTGTGGCTGCGGGCGCTGGATACCGCGGGCCTGGGCTTCGACTCCTGAGCCGGCCGAACGCAGGCGACAAGCTGCGCTGCCGCGAAGCGTCGGGGTGCAATAAAGTCGCGCCGTGCACGAGCGCGAGGAGACCTCCGCGAGCCACCTGCAGGCCGCGCTCACGGCCGAGCAGGAGGGCATCGTCGACCCGAAGGGGTTGAAGAGCAACGCGGTCGGGCTTGTCACCAGCACCGCAGTCGGCATCGCCTCCACGGCGCCGGCATACAGCCTTGCCGCGACCCTCGGCTTCGTGATCGCTCTGGTCGGGGTGCAGACGCCACTGCTGGTGCTGCTGGCCTTCATCCCCATGTTCTTCTCGGCCTGGGCGACCAAGGAGATGAACCGCGCCGACCCGGACTGCGGCACGAGCTTCACCTGGGCGGCGCGCGCCCTCGGGCCGCGGACCGGCTGGTTCGCGGGCGGCTGGGGGACGATCGCCGCAGACTTCCTCGCGATGGCAAGCTACGCACAGGTGGCAGGCCAGTACGTGTTCCTCCTGGTCGGCGCGAACAGCATCGGAACCGACCCCACGAGCCCGTGGGTGCTGCTCGTGGGGATCGGGTGGATCGCAGGACTCACCTACATCTGCTTCCGCGGCATCCAGGTCTCAGCGCGCCTTCAGCTCGTGCTCGCGATCCTCGAGGTGGTGCTGCTCCTGCTGCTCTCGGTGGTCGCTCTGGTGAAGGTCGGCAACGGCTCGGCGCCGCACGGTCACCTCACGCCGTCGTGGAGCTGGTTCGATCCCTCACAGCTCGCCTCGTTCAACACGTTCATGGTCGGGATGCTGTTGATGGTCTTCATCTACTGGGGCTGGGACACGACGACATCCATCAACGAGGAGTCCGAGGAGCCCAGCCGCATCCCGGGCAACGCCGGCGTCATCTCCACCTTCCTTCTGCTCGCGACCTACCTGCTGGTCGTGATCTCGGTCCAGGCCTTCGCCGGCGTGGGCACGAGCGGCATCGGCCTCGGCAACACAGAACATCAGGGCGACGTCCTCTCCGTGCTCGGCGGCGCGGTGTTCGGCGGTTCCGCCCTCGGCTCGGTGCTCAGCCACCTGCTGATCCTGATGGTGCTCAGCTCAGCCGCGGCGACGACCCAGACAACGATCCTGCCGAACGCGCGCACCACGCTCTCGATGGCATTCCACAAGGCGATCCCGGCGGTGTTCGGCAAGACGCATCCGCGCTACATGACGCCAACGTTCTCCACGATCGCATTCGGAGTCGTCTCGATCATCTACTACGCCGCGATCAACTTCATCTCGGGCGGGAGCGTGATCGCCGACGCCGTGACGGCCACCAGCTTCTTCGCCGCCCTGTACCTCGGGATCACCGGGGTCGCGTGTGCCTGGCACTACCGCGAGGTCATCTATCTCGGCGCCCGCAAGACCGTCAGCCAGATAGTGACGCCCGTGCTCTCGGCGGTCATGCTCTTCGCGCTTCTCGCCTGGAGCTTCAAGGTCTATCTGGACCCGTCGGAAAGCGAATTCGAAGTGACGCTCCCCGTCATCGGCGTGAAGATGGGCGGGGTTCTGCTGATTGTCATCGTCACCGCGGTCGTGGGCTTGCTGTGGATGCTCTACTGCGAGCTCATCACCAACCGGCCCTACTTTCGCGGGGAGACGATGGGCTCGGGCCTGTCGCTGACCGAAGATGACCTGGTGGTGAACATCGCAGACGGGTCCGCGCCCGGGCCCGGAGACGCCTGAGGCGGCTCGGGCGCTCCTCCGCGCGGGCGGCACCTCGCTACTGGGAGGAGGACTGGCCCGGAGGCGGTTCCCACGAGAAGGAATCCGGGAGGTTGTGCGCCCCGCCGAAGTTTTCGTCCTGGATAGTGGCGTTGGCGTCGTAGGAGGAGCCGTCGCGGAAGCGGACAACGCATCGCAGCCGGACGGTTTCCTCCCTCACCGTGTCCATGACGTGTGGCAGGCAGGCAACCGAGTCGACGGGACGGTGGTCGACGTTGGTGATGTGTTCCTTCATTGCTTCCTGCAGCTCCTGATAGGCCGGGTTCGCGATCGACCCGCAACCCGCCATCAGCACTCCCGCTGCCAGTGCGCCGCCTGACAGCAGCGCCGACATCACCCGTCGCCGGCGCTCTCGGGATTCAGCCACGGGCGGCATCGTATTCACCCTGCGCCACGGAGCCGCCTCGCCGGCGCGGCCCGCCCTGCGCTCTTACGGATGTTTGTGCGACGCGGGCTTCCTGAACCAGCCCACGGTGACGCTGACCTTGCTCTCGAGCGGGACCTTCGTGCCGGAACCCGGCGACTGCAGGATCACGCCGTAGGCGAGCCCCTTCGTGGTCTTGGGGCGTTTCTCGTACTTGATTTTGCCAACCCTGCAGCCCGCACTTGTGAGTGCCGCCTTCGCGGCCGACAGCGATACGTGTGACAGTCTCGGTACCGAGCAGGTCTCGACGGCAGTCACGGGAGCCGCCATCTGAACGGGGGTTGGCGGCGCCGCAGCGAGGGTCGTGAATGTCTCGTCGGCGCCGTACGCGGTCTCGCCGTAGGCGTTCACCGCCACGAGGCGATAGTGGTAGGTCGTGGCGGGCTGCAGGCCTGCGATGCCGGTGCTGGTCGCGACGGGTTCGCTGCCGTTTCCGTCCGCAGAGGCGGGGGACGGAGCCACCTGGCCATAGTTGCTGCTGGCGCCGAACTCGAAGTAGCTGCTAGTCGCGACGGCGCCCGGGTTGACGGTCCCCGCGAGCTGCGCTGAGGTGCTCGTGATACCGGTCGCTGATCCGCTGGAGGCCACCGGCCCCGCCGGCAGTTGTGCGATGCCGAACTCGCCGATGCCCAGGCCGACGTTTTCCGCGGCGCTGATCTTCACGGTCCAGATCGTCTGCCCGCCTGTGGCGTAGAAGCCGAAGTAGCTCGCGCCGCCGGGCGAGGTCGCGCTCACCGCCCCCGAGGAGGTGGTGTCACCGGGCGCGCCGTCCTGAGCCGTGACGGTGAAGGGGTTGGAGCCGAAGGTGTCCCCCTCCAGATACAGGTACAGCGCCGCCGTACCTGCGGGCAGCGTCAGCGTCACCGACTCTGCGGTGGGGCTGAAGTAGACGGCGCCGGTGTAGCCGTTGCTCCAGTTGTTCCAGCCGCCGCTCGGGGTCGTGGCCTTCGTCAACGCGGTGCTCAGGCCAATCGGGCCGGCGGGACCGCCGATGCTGCTCAAGCTGGCCCCGTTCGCCGTCGGATCGGCACCGAAGGCGGTCATTGCGTATGGCCCCAGCGTCGCGGGCGGCGCAGCCATGCCAGGGCTGTCGCTGAAGGTGATGTTGCCATTGGCGGAGGCGGACGGTGTGAAGGCAATCGCAGCCGACGACACGGCGGCCAGGACCGCGAGGCCGAGCCGCATCGTCCACGCCTGGTGCTGGCTTCGCTCGGCCACGGCGCCGATCATAACCGCCGGAGTCTGGGGCCGGCAGGGAGCGCCGCCCCGACCAGCCTATGCTCAGGCGGTGAGTATCCCTGTGCGTGCCGCCGCACCTGCGACCGTGAATGCTGAGGAGGCGACACGGCTGGTGCGCCTGAACGTCATCGTCGGCGTGGCTCACCTGGCCCAGGCGGTTCTGATCCTGGTTCTCGCAAAGGCCGCCTCGCTGCCGGTGAACCTCCGCTACATGACGGGCCCGCCGGGAGCGGGCAGCTACGGGGGGCCGGCACAGCTCTTCAACCTCAGGATCGACATCGCGGTCGCCGCATTCCTGCTGCTCGCCGCCGCAGATCACCTGACGGTGATCTCGCCGCGGGTGCGGCCGTGGTATCTGGCGAACGTGGCCCGGGGTGTCAATCCCGCCCGGTGGTGGGAGTATTCGGTCAGCGCCTCGATCATGGTCGTCCTGATAGCGATGCTCGCCGGCGTCACCGACGCGGTGGCCCTGATCGCGCTATTCGGCGTGAACGCAGCGATGGTCCTGTTCGGGCTGGCGATGGAGAGGGCGAACACGCCGGGGGGCGACGTCGACTGGCGCCCCTTCATCTACGGGTGCATCGCCGGCGCCGTTCCGTGGATTGCGATCGCCCTTCAGCTCGGCGTCTCGCAGGCGAACAGCAAAGGAGTGCCAGGGTTCGTGTTCGCGATCTTCCTGACGCTGTTCCTGCTGTTCAACACCTTCGCGGTCAACATGTGGCTGGCCTACCGCGGCCGCGGCCGCTGGGCCGACCCGGTTTTCGCGGAGCGGGTCTACCTGATCCTCAGCCTCCTCGCAAAGAGCGCCCTCGCCTGGCAGGTCTACGCGGGCGCCCTCGCCGGGCACTGAGCTGCGGCGACGGATTGCCCGGGTCGGCGGCCGACCCCCCGCGTAGGATTTGGCGCACTGTGACAGCCGCTGAAGAGGACAGACTGCTCACGTTCCTGCGCGCGTTCGCCGAGATGTCCGAGCGCGAGCGCGATGCGGCGGTGGAAGCTCTCCCCGAGAGCGATCGCAGTGCTCTGATCGCGCTCGAGGCCGCCCGCGCTGCGACTGCCGGCGTCGATCTCATGGAGGTCCTGGACTCAGGCCACGGCGGACTTGACCGGCTTCGTCAGGTGACCAATCCGGCCGAGCTTCTGACCGCCATCAACCTGGCCGCCAGGGAACGGCCGGACCTGTTCGCGGAAACGCTGTTCGCGGCCGTCGTCCTGTACCGGGGCTGGGGGGCAAGCCAGCCCGTCGAGATCGTGAGGCTGCGCGAGGAATGGCACTGGCATGTGCACCAGCAGATCGAGGGGGAGCCTGAGGGGGATCCGGCGTCGCGCGTTGCTTGACTCGCGTGGCCCGGAGCTGGCGCGGAGCTCAGATCCCGTGCTCGGCGGGCACCTCTCCGGCGGCGACGGCGTCGGCCAGGCGCCTGTGGTCAAGCTCGTTCTGGTCTGCATACGCGGCCGAGAAACGAGCGATCGACCTGTCGAAGACCGAGCCGGCGCCGAGGTAGGCGGCGATCGCCAGCCTGTCGCCGGAGCGGGCATGTGCTCGGGCGAGGGACCACCCGCACGCACGCGTGTATGCGTGCAGCCCGTGCTCGCTGAGCCTCGAGAGGTCCGCGGATGCCTTCCAGTCCCATAGCTGGCGGACATAGAAGTCATGCTCCTTGCCGTCCAGGCCTTCGCTGCGCTGCCAGCTGAGGAAGATGTCGCTCGCGGCCTGGGAAATCCGCTGCCCACGAACGACGCGCTCGCCGTGGTTGGCGAACTCGCTCGCACCGATGTGCGCCTCGAGAACCGAGGCCTGCGCCTCCTTGGACTGCAGCACCAGCGGGTCCTGTCCTGCGCGACCGGCGAGGAGGAACACCCACGCGCGCGTGCCGACACTGCCGACGCCCACGACCTTGCGTGCCATGTCGACGAACTGGTAGGTCTCAAAGAGGTAGCGCCGGTCCTCGTCAAGGCTCGAGGCGTACTCGTGCAGCAGCTCGCGGATGTACTCACTCTCATCGCGGGCGTCGGCGGCTCCGAACAGCTCGCGGAACGGGACGAGGAGCGGAGGGACGCTGCGAAAGCGCGTTCTGCCGTCGACCGTCTCTGTCAGCTTCTTGACCGCCCGCTGGCTTGTCTTGCGCCTTGCCTTGGCGAACGGCTTGGAGAACTGAATCTGTCCCTTCGGGGTGAGCCTTCCGCCGAAGCGATGCGCGAGTTCGCTGGCATTCAGACGCTCATACCAGACGTCGAGATGGCTCATGCGGGCAAAGCCGCGCATGGCCTCGCGGTACTCGCGGACACAGTCGCTCACTATCCACTCCCGCCGGTCCGCTGCCAGCCCGACGTCGCGGCCCGCGATCTCCACGCTGGCGGCCATGCGCTTTACGTCCCACTCCCACGGACCGGGGAGCGTCTCGTCGAAGTCGTTCGGGCCAAAGATGAGCCTGCGGTCGGGAGCCGCGAAGCCTCCAAAGTTCGAGATGTGGGCATCCCCGCAGATCTGCGCGACGATCCCCGAGTTCGGCGTCGACGCGAGGTCGTGCGCCATCACGGCCGCCGCCCCGCGGTAGAAGGTGAAAGGCGAGACGAGCATCCGCCCGTAGCGAATCGGTACGAGCTCCTGCACACGTGTTTCGGCCTGGGTCCTGAGCACGGAGACCGGGTCCGGCCGGTCCGGTGCCGGTGCCCAGTCCGCGTGAGCCGAGCGGGGCGTGCTGCCGCGTGCGTATCGGCCACGCTCGGCAGACTCGCCGGACTGCAGGGTCGCGTGACGCGAGTGAGCCACCGCTAGCTCTCGCGGCCCGCCCCCGCGGCGGGCAGGTCATGGGTCGGCGTGCGCGGCACGCGCACACTGTAGAGGCCGTCGTGCCTCCCTGGCCGGGGCCGCGGCGGCGCAGTTCGCGCTCCGGGGTGAGACCCCAGTCGCGAGGTCTCTCAGCTCGTCCTGACGATCAGCACCGAGCAGGGGGCATGGTGGGCGACATTGTTGGGCACCGAGCCCAGCAGGAATCGCTTGGCGCCAGTCATCCCCTGGTTCCCCACGACCACCAGGTCGGCGTCGAGCTCCTGGGCCACGTCGAGGATCGCGTCGGCGGGGTCGCCCTCTCGTGCATAGGTGCTGACCGTCACGCCGGCCTCCCGGGCAATGTCCGCCGCGAGGGCGAGGAGAGCCTCGACATCCTCCTCGGGGTTGAGCGCCCACTGGACTTCCTCCTCCGCGATTCGCCCGGTGCGAGCGTGAGCGGCCGCGCGGCGCTGAACCGCCGCCGGAACAGGGGAGTACGCGGTCACGATGTTCAGCGGCGCATCAAGGGCTCGGGCCATGCGAACAGCCTCACGCACAGCCCTGGTGGCGGTGTCGGAGCCATCCGTCCCAACCACAATCGAATTAGACATTCTCTGCGTCCGTCGGTACCAGGGTCACACCGGGCTTCACGACACGCCTCCTGTTAAGAGTGCTTGTTCGCGAAATCTATGGGCAGTGCGCTCATCCCGTCAACCCAGGCGCTGGGTTACAGGCACGGACCGCGAGCGGGCAGCGGGCGAGCGTGCCGGGCCTCGGCTCGAAGCGGCCGAGACCCGGCTGAGCCGCTACGGAACGGCTTCGAATTCGGCGGTGGTCGTCAGCGATTTGCCTCCGAAGATCGAGGAGAACGCTCCTTCGGCGTGGTTGGATCGCCCGCCACCGACCCAGGTCAGGTTGCCCGAGGCCCGGTTGGCTTCGCCTCCGCTGACGGAGGAGCTGTTGTTGCTCGCGGTGTTCGATTCGCCGCCGCTCACCGACGCGTTGATTTCGCTGGCCGTGTTGGCGGCCCCGCCGCTGACCGAGCTCTGGCTGGCGGTGGCGTGGTTGAAGTAGCCGCCGCTCACCGATGCCCACGCCCCGCTCGCGGTGCCCGCACTTCCGCCGCTGACAGATGAGCGGTCTCCGCTCGCGCTGTTGTCTTCGCCGCCGGTCACGGACGCGAAGCTACCCGTGACGCTACTTCCCCAGCCTGCGACGAGTCCGCCGAAACTGGTGAATGTCTGCTCTTCACCGAGCACCAGATCGTGCGAGCCACTCTGTTCGTGTTTCGCTTCGTTCTCGTCGTAGCCGATGATCAGGTTGCCCTCGCCGTTGGCCGTCGCGGTCTTTCCCGCGCCGTTTACCACCTGCACGTTCACGCCCGTGAACTGGACGGTCGGCTTGCCGTCGACCCCAGCCGAGGAGAACCTGATGTGGGGCAGGAGCGCTTTGAGCGTCTCCAGTTCGCTCGCGGTGAACCCGGTCGTGCCGACCTTGCCTTCGGGACCAGGTTTTCCTTCGGCCCCCGCCCTGCCTTCGGCGCCGCTCTTGCCCGCCTTGCCTTCGGGACCCAGCCCGGCCAGCGCATAACCCCTTCTGCACCTGCCGCGACTGGGAGTGACGATCGCAGCGCCCTGCCTCTTCGGGACACAGACCTTGACGGTCGACGCTGTCGCTGTGCACGTCATCGAGATGAACGCCGCAATCAGAGCAGCGCCCGCAACACCCGTACGTCTCATGAGAACCTCCCACATCCGGGCGCGAGTCCAGGCGGCGCTCGCGCTCCACCGATCCTGGCCCGCAATGAGGCCGGTGCCCCATTGACGGGCAGGCCCTATCCCCGCTCGCGAGCAGCCGGCAAACCTGCCGGCGCCGGCTGCCTCGACGCGTAGACCCACAATAGGACCGCAAGCGGCAAAGCGCCGGTTCCCTTCGCGGCTGGGCCCGCGCACCGCAGAGCGCTGTCAGGAGGCTCTACCGCCGTACCACCGCCGCGCCCTGTCGGCAAACCGCTCGACGGCGGCGGCGTCGAGCGGCTCGGCCAGTGCGAACATCGCCGCCTGCAGGGCCGGGCCGTGCGCGTCGAGCTCCGCGATCGCGTCGCTGAAGACCGGCTGGATCACGTAGTGGATGTGCACAGGGCCGTGTGACCACAGACATACGTAGACCTGGAGAGCGTCTGTGAGCTCCTGCACCGCGCTCGCCGCGTCGTGGAGCACGGGTCCCATCTCCAGGGTCTCCTGCGGCTCGAGGTCGCTGACCCGCAGCACATGCCGCGCGGGCTTGGCGATGAGCGTGCCGACCCCGAGCGGACCCACGCAGTGCTCCACGCGCCAGTGCCCGGTCATGTGAATCACCGCACCGGGTAGAGGAAGACGGCCCCCGGACAGGTCGCACGCCAGGCACGCACCCGGTGCCGGCACGATGCTCACAGGGCGGCGGAGACGTTCGCCGATCTCATCCCGCACTGACCTCGGAGAGATCCTTCGTGCTCGCGACGGTGTGGAACTTCACCTCCGGCGTGCCGGCGAGGGTCGCCGGGAGCGAGCGCATGAACTCCGCTATGTGATCGGTGCGGAAGTGGCGCTGCAGCGCCTCCTCGTCCCTCCATTCCTCCACGAAGACGAAGCTGTTCTCGGTCTCCGTGTCCTCGTAGATGCGGTAGCTGATGCATCCCTCCTCCTGCCGCGATGCTCTCGCGACAGCCTGTGCGACGCGAATCAGATCTCCCCGCCGCTCCGTGTCGCTTGCGACCCTGCCAACAACAACGATCATGCTCACCCCCGGTCGTTCGTTAGGGCTCAGAGACCCTCTGAGTGTACGGTCGTCGCGTGGCGTCTGACAGGGGTATCGGGTGAGGCGATCTGCCGGTGGCGGCGCAGTCCGCTGGCGTAAGCTGTCACTCCGGATGCGAAGCGCGGAGGAGGAGCGATGAAGGCTGTCGGCTGCACCGAGGGGCGTCTTGAGGTGGTGGACCTGGCCGACCTGCGTCCCGGCCGTGGCCAGGTGCTCATCGACGTCCTGCGCTGCGGCATCTGCGGCTCGGACCTGCACGCCCGCCATCACTGCGACGAGCTCGCCGACGTCATGGCCGAGAGCGGATACCACGCGTTCATGCGCTCGAACCAACAGGTGGTCTTCGGCCACGAGTTCTGCGGCGCCGTCAGGGAATACGGCCCCGGGTGTCGCCGGCGGGTGCCCGCGGGCGCTCCGGTGGTGGCACTGCCGGTGCTGCGCGCCGGCGGCGAGGTGCTCGCCAGCGGCCTCTCGGTCGCCGCCCCCGGCGCATATGCGGAGCAGACGCTCGTCCAGGAGTCGCTGATGTTCCCGGTACCCAACGGTCTCTCCCCCGAGCTCGCCGCGCTGACCGAGCCGATGGCGGTCGCCTGGCACGCCGTTCGCCGCGGTGAGGTCGGCAAGCGCCAGACCGCCGTGGTGATCGGGTGCGGCCCGATCGGGCTCGCGGTCATCTGCATGCTGAAGGCGGCCGGTGTGCGAACCGTGATAGCGAGCGACCTCTCGCCGGGACGCCGCGAGCTCGCACGCGCATGCGGCGCCGACGTGGTGGTGGACCCGCAGGATGGCTCGCCGTATCGGGCCGCCGGCGACCGTGGCCACCTCGAGACGATGCCCGCGGCCCTTGAGCTCACGGTCGGCACCGTGGAGAAGCTCCAGCGCGTGCCGCTGCCATGGCACACCCTCTGGCGCGGGATCGAGAGACTTGGCATCAAGCCGAAGGCACCCGTGATTTTCGAGTGCGTCGGGGTCCCCGGGATGATCGAGCAGATCATCAGTTCCGCCCCGCTGCTCTCCCGCGTGGTGGTCGTGGGGGTGTGCATGGGAGCCGACCGGCTGCGCCCGTCGATGGCGATCAACAAGGAGATCGATCTGCGCTTCGTGCTCGCCTACAGCCCGCTGGAGTACCGCGACACGCTTCACAAGATCGCCGAGGGCGAGGTCGACCCGAGCCCGCTGCTCACGGGAACGGTCGGACTGGACGGCGTGGGTGCCGCGTTCGACGCGCTCGGCGATCCCGAGATCCACGCGAAGATCCTGATCGACCCGCTCAGCACGGCGACGGCGCCGGTGCCGCTCCGCTGACAGCGCGGCCGCTGGGCTGATGCGCTGGCCGTAGCGCTCGAAGTCGCCGCCGTCCGCTAGCCCATCGCCTTCATCATCTGCGGCGCGGCCGGCGAGCCCGGAACGACGAAGCCCGGTATTTCCTGCGGCGCGGCGAGAACCGCCGCCGCGAGCACCACCAGGAGAGCGGCGGTCGCGAGCCTTGCGCCGCGTCCCCAGGGCCCGATCTTCTCGAGCGCGACCAGCGCGGCGATCACCGCCATCCAGGTGAGGCTCATCACGCCGAGTGCGAAAAGGGCTGCCATCAGAGCCCACGAGCAGCCGACACACCAGCCCCCGATGCTCAGGCCCGTCGCGAATGCTCCCGCCCGCGTGTTCCGGGAGGCGTCGGGCGGCTGCACCGGACCGCGGCACCGGGACAGGAAGGTGCGCTTGAGCGGGGTCAGCTGGTAGAGGGCGGCGAGCGTCAGGACGCCCGCCGCGAGCCAGCGGCCACCGCTGTGCCATCCCAGGGATCCGGCAGACAGGCTCCGCCCGAGCTCGAGCAGTCCGTAGGCCACGATGCCCACGACGGTCCAGACCAGCAGATAGCCGCCGGCGAACAGCAGCACCCGGCTGAGCTCCCGTCGCACCAGCCTGGAAAAGTCGGCTGCCGCCGGAGCGAGCGCCGGCAACATCATCGCCGCCATCATCGTCGTCCACACACCCGTGAACCAGCCCACCGAGCCGAGTGCGGTTCCCGGCGCGCCGTTCATCCCGGCCATCCGGTCCGCCGTGGACCACCACGCCAGACCCGCCGCGGCGAGGAACGCCGCGACGACGCCGAGCTCCATTCGCATCGCGCTCAGCGGCGAGCGGCGGGCGCCGCCGCCCGCCACGGCCGCCCGGCTCACTGACACGGCCATCGCTCAACCCCCTTCGTATTCGTCGTGCCGCCGCCACCACATGCCGGCCTCGTTGCGGCCGAGCGGGGCGCGGTCGAGCCACGAGTACATGCCCCAGAGGCCGTCGAGGCCTCGTCCGTAGGCCGAGTAGGTGCGGTACACCACGCCGTCCTCGAGAGCAAACGCGCTCATACCCGGCCCCTCTTTCCTGAAGGTGATCGGATCGGTGCCGGCGCCAGAGGCGATCGCGATGAGGCCGGGGCTCTCCTCCGATGGCCGGAAGTCGGCGGTGCGGAAGTTGTAGTCGACAGCGCCTGACTGCCATTCCTGTTCGGTGTGCGTCACATGAAAGTCGTTATTGAAGTCGCTCTCAAAGGACGAGGCCCATGGGAAGCTCCAGCCCATGCGCCGCTTGTAGTCCTGCAGCTTCGCGAGCGGCGCCCTCGAGACCGCCGTGAAGGCGACGTCGTGGTTCTCCAGGTGCACCACCGACCCGGAGAAGCCGTCCGCGATCGCTGAGCATGAGGGGCACCCGGCCGTGAAGTCGGGCCCGAACATGAAGTGGTAGACGAGCAGCTGCGAGCGGCCTCTGAACAGGTCTGCCAGCGACGCGGGCCCCTCATCCGTCTCGAAGAGGTACTCCTTCTCGACCGGAACCCATGGCAGCTCCCGTCGCATCCGGGCGAGCTCGTCCCCGCGACGGGTCAGTTCCTTCTCGGCGTCGAGAAGCTCCAGACGCGCCGAGAGCCACTCCTCGTGAGTGCCGGTCCTGTGGTTGGTCATCGCGCTCTCCTCTCCCGTGTTAGGTGTCTTTTCCCGCTTCGGCCTGCACCGACTCGGCGAGCCGCTTGATCCGTGCCAGGCGCCGGTCCCAGTGCGCGACCACTCGTGCCATCGCCTCCGCGGCGTCGTCCAGCCGTTCGGGCCTGATCTCGTAGCGGACCTCCCGCCCGTGCCGCCGTCCGCTCACCAAGCCCACACGGTCCAGCACGGCGAGGTGCTTGGCGACAGCCTGCCGGGTGACCGGCAGACTCTCGGCCAGCGATGTGGTGGTCGCCTCGCCCTGGTCGAGGAGGGCGTCGAGCACGCGCCGGCGGGTCGGGTCGGCGACCGCCGCCCACAGGGCGTCGTCCTCGGCGACCGCGGGCGCCATCAGCGCGTCGCCCCCCGCGAGCTGTGGAGCACGTACTCGGCCATTTCACCGAGATGCTTGGCCCAGCCGTGTTCGTGCTGTTCGACGTAGCGGGCCCTGTCGTGCTCGTCGCGTGTCACAGCACCGATGCCGCTCTCCACGACCGTGAGTCGTGTTCCCCCGGACTCCTCGCTGAGGCTGAACTCGACCAGCGCCGAGTTGCTCTCGTCGGGCGCCGCGTCCTGCGAGTGGTTCCAGCGGAAGCAGAAGCGGCGAAACGGCTCGGCCTCCACAACCCGGATCGGGACGATCAGGTCCACGTCCTTCCTGCCTCCGCGCCCCCCGGGCTTCCAGGTGAGTGTGCCATCCGAACCCACATGCCCGTCGACGTCCGCGTCGTCGCTGAACCAGCGGCTGATGTGCTCCGGTTCGGTGATGACGCTCCAGACGACCTCGGGGGTCGCCGCGATCAGGACCTCTCGTTCGACGCTGTCAGCTGCCACGTGGCCTCCTCCGTTGAGGTGCAACCGCTGGTTGCGAGTATAGGCAGAATAGCAACCTTGGGTTGCGGATCTGGCTGGAGAGGGTGGGCATACCCGTGCACCCGGCGAGGGTCGGCGGGCCCCGTGGTAGGTTCCCGTCGTGCTGCGCAAGGGGCTCAGGCTGATTCCGCCGCTGCTGCTGGTGCTCGTCGCATTCCTGGCTGCCGCCGGCCAGAGCTCCGGTCCGGCATTGGCCGCGAGCGGCTCGAGCGTCGAAGTCACGATGCCGCCGGTCGGACTGTCGATCGAGTACACGGTGCTGGCACAGGACCTGGGCACGGGCGCCTGCCCTCCGCCTGCCCTCACGGCCGAGCTGCTCAGGCTCGGATCGCCGCCGCTGGCGCTGGGCGGCAACAGCCAGGACCTGGTCGTGCCGGGCGGAGTGCTCACCGCCCCGCCGTCGTCATGGGAAGCCGCGACCCTGTTCACCCTGCCAGCCGGCTTCTGGACCCAGCTGCACTGCATGCTGAGCGCCGCGAAGGATCCGCTCACGGTCGGTATCAACGCGAAGAAAGGCGAACTCTCCTGGGCGGCCAAGATGGTGGCCGAAGCACAGGCCGCGGCCACCAACGGCCTTGCGTTCTCGCTCGGCAACGAGCCGGACCTCTACAACGTGCCGAACTACCAGTCGCTCGGCAAGGAGGTGAGCGCGCAGGAACAGACCTCGGTCGCGGTCGCCGTGTACCTGCAGCTGGCCACCTACCTGCAGCAGGCGACCGGAAGCTTTCCTCTGCTCGGGCCGGAACTGGCCACCGCCCAGCATTGGCGCGGCCAACTCTCACGGGTCATCGAGCAGCTTCACGAGGGGACGGTGGGCGTTCACCTGTATCCGTTCAGCGCCTGCAAAGACCCGCGCGCGGCGACGCTCTCAGGGCTGCTGTCCGCCGGGGCCGGCGAAGCACCTCGCCGTCTGGCGTGGGTCGTGGCGGACGCGAGCGCGGCCGGACGGCCCGCGATCCTCTCGGAGGCGAACTCCGTCTCCTGCGGCGGCATGGCCGGTGTGTCAGACACCCCCGCGTCCGCGGTCTGGGCGGTGCGGTTCGTACTCAGCGCCCTGAAGACAGGCTTTCGGGAGGTGCGCTTCCACCTCAGCGGTGGAACGTATGACCCGTTCTTCATCCGGGGCGAACAGATCGTCTATCAGCCCCTCGAGAGCGCACTGGTGGCTCTGAACAAATGGCTGCCCGTCGGCTCCTCGCTGAGGACGGCCAGCTCGCAGCGAGGGCTCATCGCCACCGCCGTGAGCGGCGACCCGGGCGGACCCAAGGTCATCTATGACAACGAGCAGACCCGCGCACAGACCGTTGAGCTCCCTGCCACGCACCCGGTGGTGGTCGCGGTGCTGAGCGCCACGCGAACGGGTCTTCAGACCGCGACGGTCCCGGTGAGCCACGGGCGGGCAAGACTCCGCCTGGCGGCGAATAGCGTGATGGCTGTCCTTGGCTGACGCTCGCCAGCTCGCTGCGGGCCGGCCCGGCTAGCGATCATCAGGCCAGGCCGAGCGCCGGCGGGTGGCCGGCTGGTTACAGGCCAGGGGAAGGTTGGTGCCGGACACGTAGAAGGAACGTCTTCCGCGCGACATCTCAAAGTCGCCGGCCTTCGTGACGTGCAGCTCCCAGCCATGGAGGGTGCGCAGCGTGAGCACGTGAGCTCGCGGGCCCGCCCGTGCATGTGTACAGCCTGCGGATGTGGCCGTCCTCGTTATCCCATCGATACAGCGACAGGGCGGCCGAGCACGCGGTCGCGGTGCTCACGTCACGGAGGCGTGAGACCTCGACGCCGGTGACGACGGGGTGCTGGCACTCGGTGTACTTAGCCGCTGACGCCGGCACGCTCATCGCCAGCGCGCCGGCGGCGGCCGCGGAGAGGGCGGAGAGCAGAGTCGTCTTGCGCACGGAGCGCACGTTGGCCGAACGTCTGCCCACGGCGAACCGCGGAAAGGCGCGCGAGAGCGCCTGGCCATCACCGCTGGGCTAGTCGGCATGCTCCAGCGTCGCGCGCGGGCCGGCCCGCGAGAAGAAGTCGGCCTCGGCCTGCCCGAGAGGTGTGGACGGCGGATCCCCGTGCAGATACTCCGCGGCGATCGCGCCCCAGTCGGCTCCTGCCCGGAGCTGTCGCAGAACGACCGCGACGATGCTGTGCATCCGCCGTATCAGGATCGCTTCAGGTGGCAGGGTGAACTGGTTCACCTGCACCTTCATCGCCGCCCGTTCCTCACTGTCGGGGGGCTCTCGATCCCGGCTTCGATGGTCGCTGTCGGTCGAGAAGCGCCTCTGTCCGGGAACCGCATACCACTTGGTCGCCATCCGCATCAGTCCCAGAGCGAAGTCCGCGTCTACCGCGTCGGCTCGGTCGGCGGGGAGGTAGCCCCCATCGACCAGGGCGCCCTTCAGTGCCGCTGCGTCCTTTTCGCGGACGGCGACGGCGATCTCCCGCTCCACATCGATGCGCGCGGAAGCCACATATCGGACCAGTCCGAAGTCCAGGAAGCAGACCCGGCCGTCCGGGCACAGCAGGTAGTTGCCGGGGTGGGGATCGCCGAGGCCGATCCGGTCGCGGTAGAGCAGCCCGAAATGGAGCCGGAAGACGATCTCGCCGTAACGGTCGCGCTGTGCCTCATCGGCTCGGCGCACCGCCTCGAAGCCCTCCCCTTCGACGTAGTCGGAGACGAGCACCCGGCGCGTAGAGAGGTCCGTGTGCACCCGGGGCACCAGAACGAAGGGGTGCCCGCGCATGAGGCGCCCGATACGGCGCTGATTCTGGGCCTCGAGCTCGTAGTCCAGCTCCTCCGCGATCCGCTCGCGCATCTCGGAGGCGAGCGCCTTCGCGTCCAGCCCCGGCGCGAGCCGTTTCACCAGGGGTAGCAGCAGCGTCGCGTTGCGCAGGTCGGTCTCGACGGCCTCCGCAACCCCTGGGTATTGGATCTTCACCGCCACGTCATCGCCGTCGACCGTGGTGGCGCGGTGAACCTGACCGATCGAGGCGGCGGCAAACGCCTGCTCATCGAAGTCTTGGAAGATGCGCCCGATCGGCCCGCCGAACTCCTTGCGCATCAGCTTCTCGAGCTCCGAGAACCGCACCGGCGGGACGTCGTCGCGGAGCGCCGCCAGGCGTCGCTGCAGCTCGTCCCGCTCGTCCTCGGGCAGGCCCTCGAACTCGACCATCGAGAGCATCTGCCCCACCTTCATGGCGGCACCGCGCATCTGCCCGAGCTGGTCCACGATCTGCTCGACAAGCGCGGCCGTGCGCTCGCTTTCGGCCGACGCAGCACGCTCGGGTGTCCGAACGCGGTTGGCGGTGCGCATCCCAGCCCACCGCAGACCCTGGCTCGTAACGAGCCCTCCGACGCGAGCGGTTCGCGCCAGACGACCGGTCGGAAGCTTTCCCGCCTCGGGCGGGTCCTCAGCATCAGCACCCATCCACCGAGCCTAGCGAGAAGGCTTCGGCGCAGCCGCGGATGGGCGTTAGACGGGATCCCATCCCGTCTAGCTATGGCTCAGCAGGTCCGAGTGATGGCACAAGAGGACAGGTTGACTTCACCTCTCGCACTCGAAGACAATGCCCCCGGCCTGCGGGGGCGCGGCCCGTCGTCGGGGGTCAACTCTTCAATTCAGCATCCACCACGGAGGGAATGATGAAGTCAGCATTTCTCAAGAAGCCGCTGCTCGTTGCGCTCGGCGTCATCATCGGGGCGCTCGCTGTCGGGGGAGTCGCGCTCGCGACCATCCCGAGCGGCACCGGTGTCTACACGGCGTGCGTGAAGCCGAAGGGACAGGTTCGCCTCATCGACCCATCTGCGTCCGCGTGCAAGTCGACAGAAAAAGAGGTCACCTGGAACCAGGCTGGACCCACGGGCGCCACGGGAGCCACTGGGGCCACGGGGGCAACCGGTCCAGCGGGTCCGCAGGGCGCGACCGGTCCTCGCGGGCCCGCCGAGCTCGAGAGCACGCGCTTCTGCACCCCGAGCCTCTGCATCGACGCCGACCCCAATTCGGGCGGCTCGGGCGGCTGGGGCTGGGATGAAGCCACGAACTCGGCCGTCACCGACCTGACCGTGGGCCAGACCGCGCCGTTGACGGTCACGGTCGTGCAGGATGGCGAAGCGTCCTCCAACGGCTCGATCACGCTGACGTGGAACCCGTCCGACTTCGCCGGCCCGACGAGCGGCAGCGACGGATCGGCGAACTGCACGACCGCCTCGACCGGAAACGGTTTGAGCTGCACCTACTCGGATCTGTCGCACCAGTACAAGAGCGACAGCTTCAGCTTCAAGGCTCTGGCCGACAACCCGGATGCACAGGTTGAGGTGACCGCCGTGGTGAACGGACAGCAGGCATCAGCCGTGTTCCCCGTGGAAATCACGGGCTGATTCACGCGAAGGGGGCGGCCTCGCGGCCGCCCCTTCCTCTTCATGGCCTGCCAACACCGGCGGAGCCGGGAGTTCAGCGCGCCGCCAGCTCCTCGGGGCGCCCGAAGGCTGCGTGCAGAATCCCGTTGACGATGCTGATGATCACGGCTGCGAGCGCCGCCCACCAGAAGCTGTCGATCGTGAACTGCGGAACGATCCAATGCGTCAGATAGAGGATGAACACGTTGATGAGGAAGTAGAAGATGCCGAGGGTGATGATGATGAACGGGATCGAGAGGATCGCCAGCACCGGCTTCAGGAACGAGTTGGCCACCGTGAACACGAGTCCGGCGAGAAGCGGCACCCACCAGTCCTCGCCGTAGCCGAGGCCGGGCAGCAGCCAGGTCGCCACGTACAGCGCGACCGTGTTGAAGAGCCATGTGATTGCCAGGACGGGGAGCACAGCGAGAGCCTAGTACCGGGGCAGGACCCGGCTCAGCCTGGACTCGCACGCGGGGGTGGCGGGATGTCACCCGGCGCGCGTCACGGATGCCGCCAGGTGGAACAGGCCGCTGGGGCCGATCACGAAATGGTCGTTGGGAAAGTCCGTGCGCGATAGGGAGGAGACGAGGTCCGCGCTCGCGTCGGTGCGGTCGGGGCGGGGAAGCCCGTTCGCGAGCTCTATGGGGATCCAGCGCGCAGCCAGCACCTTGCCCCCCGGCGCGAGCGTCACGCGCATGATGGCGCTGTCATTCAGCACGCCGCCGCCGCCGAGTGTCTGGTAGCCAACGAAGTTGCCCAGCGAGTAGGCGACCAGACGGCGCTTGTAGTCCTCGACGCCGCGGATCACGTGCGGGCCGGACCCGACGACCACGGAGGCGCCCGCTTCGATGACCGCGTGGGCGAACGCTCGCGCGTCGCCGCGGTCCTCGCCCAGGTAGTACTGCGTCCCATATGGGGTGTGCAGCTGATCGGCGCCCTCGGCGCCCGCGTGGATGATCACGACCACGAGCGCGGCTTTTGCCTTCGCGCGATGCACCATCGCCCGGGCACCCTGGATATCGAGCAGGTTCGAGTCATACGGGTAGGGAGCGAAGCCGAGAAACGCGACCTTCGTGCCGTTGACGTCGAGGATCGTGATCTCGCCGGGCAGCCCCGTGTGGGCGATCCCGGCGCGCCCGAGCGCGGCGAGCGTCTGCCTCCGGCCCGACGGCCCGTAGTCCATCGAGTGGTTGTTGGCCTGGTTGACGAGATCGAAACCGAGTGAGCGCAGTTCTCCAGCGACGTAGGGGGGCGCCTGAAAGGCGAAGCACTCGTTGCTCCGGCGCTCACCGCACTTTGAGGCGCCGCCCTGTGACAGCGTGCCCTCGAGGTTGCCCAGAGTGACGTCCGCGCCATGAAGCAGGCCGCGGACGGGCGAGAGCGCGCGGGCCACGCCGCCGGGCGGAAGGCCCTCCTCGGAGCTGAGTGCCATATCCCCGACCCACTCCAGCGTCACCGGGTGCGCGACCACGAGCGCACCGGATGGTTGCGCTGATGCATAGCCGCCGAATCCAGAGAGCGCAGCTAGGGCAACGACGATGACCGCGATGGCGCCCGCGAGGGCCAGCCCAGCGCTGGTGCGCAGCCGCCTACGAGCTTGCTCGACGTCGCCCACCTGACAAGGCTAGCCGGGATTCCTGAGCGAGCTGTCCGGTGTCCGGGGTGGGCGCGAGGCGGCCGGCGCGCGCGATCAGGCGGTGGGCAGCGCGACCCGGCCGCTGCCCACCACAACTTGGGCTACCGTCCTGAGTCCAGACGCCTCAGAGCGCTTTGCACTGCATGATCTTGCGGCCGTAGACCAGGTTCGGAGACCCTTCCGAGTCGCCGACCTGGGCGGCCGGCCTGTTGCCGATGCACACGAGGTTGCCCCCGATCGTGTTGCTCACGATCTCGGTCGAGTCGGGAAGCCCCGTTTCTTCGCTGATCGTCACCCCGACGTTGTTGAGCAGGGTCGCGTTCCCGTAGATGATGTTCCGCAGGACACCGAACCACGCGCCCTGCCAGCCCGAGACCAGCAGGTTGCCGTAGATGAGGTTTTCCTTGATCGGATAGTTGACGTACGGGTGAAAGACCGGCCCGGGGCCTCCGCCCCAGGAGACGACGCTTCCGTCGATCGTCGTCGCGGTGAGATACATCGTCAGCGGCTGGCTGGCAAGGATGCTCCCCCCGACTGTGTCATCTGTCGTTTCTATGCCGCACGGCGGGACCGGCCCCTGCGCGCCGGGGCTGCACCCGAGGGCGAGGATCGCGCCTTTGCCCACCACCACGTTTCCGGCGACGTTGACCGTCCCCAGCGTGAACGCGTCGAGGCACGACCCTTTGGCGAGGGTCAGGTTGCCCGCCACGCTGAGCGTCGTCCCGCTCTTCACGTAGGCGTTGCCCGTGATGGTGAGATTGCCATAGCTGCCCGAGATGGCTGTCCCCGCGCTCGTGCAGATCGGCGGTCCTTCGAACGGATCGGCCGACGCGGTGGGCGCCATGACCGCAACCGCGATCACCGCGCACAGACCCAACAGAATCCTTGCCCTGATCATGCTCCGTCCTCCTCGAGTCTTGATCAACATGGATTGGATGGCGCCGCAAGCGCTCCCCCCGCGCCGATCGGCGCCTGTGCGGCCGAACGTACCAAACGGGGGCCGAAAAAACACGATCTATGCGCCTGGGCGAGGCGCGCCGGCCGAGGTCGGTGGCGTCGCGGTCGACGGCTGCAGTGGCCGGGCTTGGTCCGGCGCTGGCCGTATGGTGCGCTCGTGGCCCGCACCAGGCTGTACCGCGACGGAGAGCTCGTGCTTGAGGACTTTCCAGTGCAGGACATCTCGGAGTACCTCAGGGAAGAGGACGCATGCGTGTGGCTGGACTACTGCGACCCAAGCGAGGCGGAGCTCGCAACGATCGCCCGGGAGTTGCAGCTGCACCCCTTGGCGGTCGAGGACGCGGTGAGTGCGCATCAGCGCCCGAAGCTCGACCGCTATGACACGCATCTCTTCCTGAGTGCCTACGCCGTCAGGCTCGACACCGCGTCCGGGGAGCTGCAGACGGACGAAATCGGCGCCTTCATCACGCCGCGGGCGCTCGTCACCGTCCACATGGAGCAGGGCGCGAGCATGGACTCTCTCATCGCTCGCTGGGACGGGTCCAGTGAGCTCGCCAAACACGGAGTGTCGTTCCTGCTGTGGGGTCTGCTCGACGAAATCGTCGACGGACACTTTGAGGCCGTGCAATCTCTCGACAGCGAGATCGAGTCGCTCGAGGACCTTCTATTCGACGACGCGCCGCGCGAATCAGAGGTTCAGCGCCGGTCCTTCGAGCTGCGCAAGAGCCTGGTCCTGCTCCGACGGGTGGTGCTCCCGATGCGCGAGGTGGTCAACGCGCTGATGCGACGCGACCTGCATGTCCTCGACGCCGGAATGACCCCCTACTACCAGGACGTGTATGACCACGTGCTACGTGCGACCGAGTGGACGGAGTCTCTGCGCGATCTCGTGACCACGATCCTGGAGACGAATCTCACGATCCAGGGCAACCGCATGAACCTCGTCATGAAGAAGGTCACGAGCTGGGCGGCGATCATCGCGGTCCCGACGGCGATCACCGGCTTCTACGGGCAGAACATCCCGTTCCCCGGGTTCGCGACGCATTGGGGCTTCTGGTTCTCCACGGCCCTGATTCTGGTGGCATCGGGCTCTCTGTACTGGGGCTTTCGCCGCCGCGACTGGCTCTAGCCGCGGCGTCCTTCAGCAGGCGGCGGTCTCGGCCGCCCAGTACGACGGCAACGCCGCGTACGGGTCCGGCCTTTCGGCGAGGTCAGTGACGTATACCGAGCCCGCGTTCTCCTCGCCTGCCCTCGCGCAGTCGGCTTCCATCTGGGAGGTTCCCGACGCGGCGAAGATGATGTTGGCGATCTGCTGCGCCCGCGCCGCCAGCACCCAGGGAGCGGGAGAGTAGACGGCGTAGGAGGCCTCTGAACCCTCGAACGTGACGACCTGATCAACGGCGCCCAGCTGCCAGGCGGTCGTGGCGGTGTCGCCAGGGTTGCCGACCACGTAGCCGCCTTTTTCGTGCACGTAGGCGGAGAGCTGCCGGTAATACGTTTCGAGCTTCGCTGATGGAACCGCAGCCATCTCGTCGAGGAAGATCCCCTGGACCGCCGGGTACCAGCCGTAGTAGCGGGCGATCGCCTTCTCCACCGCCGTGAGCGAGCGCTTGCCGTACTTGGTGTACACGTAGCCGATCACCCGCTGGCCGTGTTCCTCGCAGAACCGGATCGGCTCTGCATAGATTGCCGCCTGCCTTTTCACGGGGCCATTGTCCGGATTGAGGATCACCGTGGAGCCGGCGGGGGCGGATTCACACATCGTGGTCCAGGGATCGGGTGAGCCTTCCGGCGCGAAGTACGCCGGGATCAACTCAAGCGGCGCGCCGCTGGCCTGCGCGACAGCGATCCTCGCGCCGATACCGGCGGGCCCGATGAGAGCGAATACAGCCGAGAGCGCCAGCGTCAGTGACAGCGGCTGGGCGCGAGCTCGCGTGGCCGCAGCCAGCCTCGAGGTTCGAGTGCTCAGAGCGGCGGCCAGCATCGGCAAAGGGTACCCCGGCCCTTGCGGCAGGGGTGTCGGCCGCCCGCACACGACGGTCGTTATCGTCAGACGTTCTGGCTGCGACGGGAAGGCGGGAACCGCGATGAGGACGATCGGCACCGAGGAGCACTTCGTCACCGACGAGGTTCTCGCAGCATGGAGCCGGCTCGAGCCCCCGGCTCGCGAGGACTCGCGGGCCGGCGCCCCTCCCGGGGATCTCGGGGAGCGGCTGCGCGAGGTCGGCGAGCGACGGATCGCGGCGATGGATGAGGCGGGGCTGGACGTCCAGGTCATCTCGCTGACCTCACCCGGACTTCACAGCCTCCCGCCCGACGAGGCCGTGAGCCTGCAGGTCACGACGAACGACCGCATCGCCGAGCTCGTGAACGCCCGGCCGGACCGGTTCCAGGGCTTTGCCACGCTCGCCACCCCGGCGCCCGTGGTGGCCGCGCAGGAGCTCGAGCGTGCGGTCACGCAGCTCGGCCTGAACGGAGCCCTTCTCTTCGGGCGCACCGGCGAGCGCAACCTCGACCATCCCGCCAACTGGCCGATCTTCGAGGCCGCCGCCGCACTTCGCGCCCCCCTCTACATCCACCCGCAGATCCCGCAGCCGCGGGTGCGGGCTGCGCTGTACTCGGGATTCGATGACGCCATCGACAACGCATTCGCCACCTATGGCATCGGCTGGCATTACGAGTCCGGCGTGCAGTTCCTGCGGCTCGCGCTCGCCGGGGTCTTCGACCGCTTCCCCGATCTTCAGGTTCTCCTTGGCCACTGGGGCGAGGTCGTCCTGTTCTACCTCGAGCGGGCTGACGGGCTGGCCATGCAGGCCCAACTGCCACACACGTTCTCAGAGTACGTCCGCCGCAACGCCTACATCACAGCCGGCGGTGTTTACAGCCGCCGCTATCTGCAGTGGGCCGTCGAGGTCGTCGGCGTTGAGCGGATCCTGTTTGCGACCGACTACCCGTACCGTCCCGGACCTGATGGTGGCGTCGAGCAGTTCCTCGCGAGCGCGGGGCTCGCCCCGGCTGACCAGGAGCGGGTCGCCGCCGGCAACTGGGATGCGCTCGTGGCCGGCATCCGGCGCTGAGGCGGTCCGCCCGGGCACGGTCGCCAGGTTCCGGATCACGGGTATATCGAGCGGGCCTGCGAGGCGAGCGCGAGCCGCTCGAGCGCGGACGTGATCGCGGCCGCGCGCCATGGAATGTTCATGTCCTCGGCGCTCGCGGTGATGCGTTCGAGCGCGGCCATCAGCTGAGCGCGCAGCCGGCTCGTGATCTCGGCGGCTCCCCATGAGACCTTCTGCTGGTCCTGGACCCACTCGTAGTAGCTGACGGCCACGCCGCCGGCATTGGCGAGCACGTCCGGGAGCACCGGAATGCCGCGGCGCGCGAGCACCACGTCTCCGTCCGGGGTCGTCGGCCCGTTCGCCGCCTCAGCGAGCAGCCTGCAGTGCAGGCGCTCGGCGACGGCGCCGCCGATCTGGCGCTCCAGCGCCGCGGGAATGAGAATGTCGCATGGGGACAGCAGCACGTCTGCTCGCGCGCCGTGATCGTTGCCGGGCCAGTCGCGCAGGAACCGCGGCTCCGCGCCATCGCTCGCCCACTCGAGCATCTCGGCGATGTCCAGGCCGGCGGGATCCGAGACGGTCGCGCTCACATCGCTGACGGCAACGATCCTCGCGCCCCGGCCGGCGAGCTCGCTCGCGATGACCGCGCCCACATTCCCGAAACCCTGGATCGCGACGCTCTGGTCCTCGACCGGCCACTGCATGCTCTGGAGCAACGCCTCGAGGCAGAACACGAAGCCGAGCCCGGTCGCCGTTCGCCGCCCGTGGGTTCCGCCGAGCACGACGGGCTTGCCGGTCACGATCTCCGGAACGGCGTGGCCGATCTGCTGAGAGTACGTATCCATGAACCACGCCATCTCGCGTTCCCCCGTCGCCATGTCGGGCGCCGGGATGTCACGGTCCGGCCCGATGATCGGGGAGAGCTCGGAGGCGAATCGGCGTGTCACCCGTTCCATCTCCCCTCGCGAGAGCCGGTTCGGGTCACAGCGGACACCGCCCTTCGCGCCTCCAAAGGGAAGGTCCAGCAGCGCGCACTTGAAGCTCATCCACATCGCCAGTGCGGCGCACTCGCCGAGCGAGACGCCGGGGGCGTAGCGGATGCCTCCCTTCGTCGGGCCCATCGTGAGGGTGTGCTGGACGCGGTAGCCAGTCATCTGGCGCACGTCGCCGCCGTCCATGCGAACCGGGAAGTTCACGATCAGCGAGCGCCGTGGCTCGCGGAGCCGGGTGCGCACCTCCGTGTCGAGCTCGAGCAGATCCGCGGCATGCTCGAACTGCGCGAGCGCTATCTCGTAAAGGGTGGAGCGCCACTCGGCGCCTGGGGTTGGCGAGCCGTCCGTGGCGAGGAGCTCCTCCCAGCCGCCTGCGCCTCGCTTCTCGACAGGCACACAGCCAGCGTACCCCGGCCTCTCCGGCCAGCCAGCCGTAGTTCCCGGGAGTGTGAGCCAGTAGGTACCCGGAGCCGACTAGCCTGCCGCGATCATCGAGACACCCGCGATAGCGAACACGACGCCGACCGCATGCCACGGATGAAGCCGCTCTCCCAGAACGGCGACGCCGAGCGCGATCGTCACGAGGGGGTAGAGGTTCGTCAGCACCGAGGCGACGGTCAGCGGGCCTTCCTGGAGCGCCGTGGTGACGGTCACGTCCGCGAGGCCGAGCGCGACGCCGCCGAAAACCGCGAGCCGTGGTGCCGCCCTCGGCCCAGGCATCAGCCCGGCACGCGCCGCAACCGGAACCGTTACGGCGACCGCGACCACGAGGTTTGCCACCGTCGGCCACAGGCCTGAATCGATGCTCGTGTGCCCGACGCAGATGAAGTAGACGCCGAAGCCCGCGCCGCACGCCGCCGAGACGTATATCTGCTTCGCCGCCGGCCAGCGCTCCGTGGCACCCTCGCGCAGGTCCTCTTCATCCTCCTCGGACTCGTATGCGACGAGCGGGATTGCCACGAGCACGCACACGACGCCTGCGAGCGCGATGGCCGAGAGCTCATTTCCCCCCGCGACCCCGACGATCGCCGGCAGGAGTGCGGCCACGGCGGCCGACACCGGCAGCACCAGTCCGATGCGCCCGCGGGCCATCGCGGTGAAGAAGCCGATGAAGGCGACACTCGTCGCCAGTCCGCTGACCCCGCCGAGAGCGAGGTCTCCGCCGGTCAGCCCCGAGGCGCCGATGACGGCGGCGATCGGCGCGAGCGTGAGCAGCCCGACGAGCTGAATGACGACGCTCACGGTGAGCGCGTTCCTCTTGCGGCTCGCCATTCCGCCCAGGAAGTCCGAGACGCCGATGAACAGCGCCCCCAGAAGGGCGAGGAGCACAGTCACGCGGCCCAGCGTACCCGTGGCCCTCGCGGAGGGAGCCGACAGGGCGCGGCGAGACGCCGTACAGCCAGCGGGTATCTACCGCCACCAAGAATTGGACCTTGCGAACTTTTCCGGACTTCGGATACGTTCGGGACGCATGTCCAGCGACAGGGGGGAGCGGATGTGAGATCGGACGTGAGTATCGAATTCGCGCACGTCTACGTCGACGAACAGGTTCAGCCCGAGCACCGCACGAGCGCGGTCCTGATGGCTGAGACGAGGAACTCGCTTGCGAGTCGTGGACGGCGTGTCAGCAGCGTGATCCTGGTCGACGACTACAACCCAGAGCGGGAGGTACTCGACATCGACTCGTTTCTGACCGCGCTGGAGGAGAATGGGGGCGGTGCGGACTGGGTCCTCTCGGAGTCGGGCCTGGTGCCTGCGGCCGAAGAGTTCATCGGGAGCCTCACCCCGCGAGAGCAGCGGGGTCACCTCCGCTACGCGCGCTCTTCGGGCAAGTTCGCCTGCTCGTTGCTGGTCGCGAGCCTGTACCTCGTGAGGCTCGGTGCGCTCGAAGTGCCGCCGGCGGCGGTCGTGCGCGAGGGACCCCGCGAGACGCCGCTCGCGGCGGACGCCCTGCACAACCTGCTGCACGAGAGGTTCCGCGGCGCCGAGCGACGGGCGGCTCAGCTGCTGCGGGCGAGCCCGTTCGTCGACCTGCTCGAGCAGATCGTCGACGTCTTCCACGACGATACGGCGATAGCCTCCCAGCCGGAGCCGTCGGTCGCATGACGAGAGCACCTGCCATGCCCTCGCCGGTAGAGCCCCGGTGTCGGCGGCGATGACGGGAGCGACACGGGTGGCAAGTACGCGAGTTCTCGAGGCGGTCGATGGCGGTGAAGCCGTCGAGTTCCTGCGCAGGGTGCCGGTGCTCGCGGGACTCGAGGTTGAGGAGCTGAGAACTCTCGCCGGCACGGTCGGCCAGGTGCGCGTGCAGGCCGGCGCCTGGATCATGAGGGCGGGCGAAGCGGCAGAGACCCTCTTCATACTGCGCAGCGGACAGGTCGAGGTGGTCGACGAGGGGCCCCCGGAGGTGCTCGTCCGCGTGCTTCGCCGCGGCGACGTCGTGGGCGAGCTGGCGCTGCTCAGCAGAGCGACGCGCTCCGCGTCGGTGCGGGCACGGTGTGACCTCGACCTGCTGGTGCTGGAGCGCGCCGCGTTCGAGGACCTGATTCAGCGATCTCCCACCTTCGCACTTGCGCTGACGCGATCACTCGGAGCGCAGCTCGCCGCATCTCGCAGCCCCGTCACCGCGGCGCAGGCACCCACCACGATCGCAGTGCTCGACATCGACGGCAGCGGCCATGCGAGCCCGGTGGCCGAGATGCTGGCCAACGAGCTGGAGCGCTTTGGTTCGGTTGCTCGCCTCGCTGCCGGAGACCTCGCCTCGATCGATCAGGCCGAGCGCGACGCCGACCGAACCGTGCTGAGCTGCGGGGAGGAGGCCGGACCGGCCTGGAGGGACCTCGTACTGACCGAGTCCCATCTCGTCCTCGCGATCGGGAGCGGAGGACTGGAGTCGCGCTGGCGGCGTGACCCGACGGCGCTCAGAGGCTGCGAGCTGCTCGTCGTAGGCGCGGCGGCCGAGCCTGATCTCCATGGCGTCGTCGAACCGCGGGAGGGCCAGGTGGTGGCGGGCTCCGCACTCGAGGAGGCGGTCCGGCGCCTGGCGCGCCGCCTCGCCGGGCGATCCCTCGGGGTCGTGCTGTCGGGCGGCGGGGCGGCGGCCTTTGCGGAGATCGGCGTGATCGAGGTGCTCACCGAGGCAGGCTTCGAGTTCGACCGCGTGGCCGGCGTCAGCCTGGGTGCGCTGGTGGGTGCTGCGCTCGCCAGCGGGCTTACGCCGCGGGAGACCTACGAGACGTTCGAGCGGGCGTTCGTTCGCGGGAACCCCACGAGCGACCTGACCGTGCCCGCCTATGCGCTCCTTCGCGGAGCCAAGACGCGGCGTCTGATTCGCGAAGCCGCAGCCGGGCGGCGGATCGAGGAGCTCCCTCGCCGCTTCTTCTGCGTCAGCTGCGATCTCGTCCGCCACGAGGCCGTCATGCACCGGTGGGGGTCGCTGGCCGACGCGATCTACCCGAGCCTGGCGATCCCCGGCGTGTTCCCACCGGTCCCCACGCCGGATGGCCGCCTGCTCGTCGATGGCGGCGTGATCGACAACCTTCCCGTCGCCGCGATGGCCCGCAAAGGGGAAGGGCCGATCGTGGCGGTGGACGTGACATCCGGCATCGGTGGCCTGGGCGCCGGCGGCGGCCGCCGCCCCGGTGGACTTGCGCGCCATCTGCGGCGAGCGCTCACCGGCAGCGAGCAGCCGGCGCCGCATCTCGGCGCGACGATCGTCCGCGCCGTCACGGCCGGTAGAACCGACAACGTGGGCGCCGCCAGTCTGCACGCCGACCTCGTGATAAGGCCGTCGGTCCAGGCCATCGGGCCCACCGACTGGAAGCGTCTGCCGGCGGCCGTCGAGCTCGGCAGGCGCGCCGCCCGCGCCGCGCTGGAGGCACAGCCGGAGCTCGCCGCTCGCCTGGCAGGCTCTGCGCCGATGGGCCCGGCCGCAGACTCTGCTCTGGAGTTCGCCGCCGGGGCGTCGGCGAGATGAGCACTTCAGGCACCGGGATCGAGGTCCGGACGGCTCGGGGCGGCGAGCGCGAGGAGCTCTTCCGCCTTCGCCATCAGGTCTACGTCGAGGAGCTTGGCCTTAGCAGCCTCGCGAGCGGCGACGGCCTCATGTACGACGAGGGCGATGACACCGGCAGGCTGCTGGTCGCGATCGTCGACGGAGAGGTCGCCGGCACACTCCGTCTAACGCTTGGCGGGGACGCGCCTTTCGGCGAGGAGCTCCGCGGCTATCTGCAGCTCGACCGCTTCCTCGCGGAGATCCCCCGGGAGCGCATGATGTCGTGCGACCGTTTCGCGGTGAAGCCTGAGCACAGGGGAGGTCTCGTTGCGCTTGAGCTCGTCGGCGGCGCCGGACGCGAGGCCACGGCCGCGCAGGTCGAGATGGTCTTCTGCGACTGCCAGCCCCATCTGATCCGCCTCTACAGCGCCCTCGGCTTCCGCTCCTACGGAAGGGTGACGAGCGACCCTACGTGGGCGATCATGACGCCGCTCATCCTGGTCGATCGCGAGTACGTCGAGCAGGTCAATTCCCCCCTGCTCCAGTTCGGCCTCGATCTCTCCTTCCGCTCCGAAGCGACCGAGAGGGCCCTCGCTCTGCTGCCGAGCGAGCCGCCCGTGCGCCCGACCGAGCCCGCCGACGCGGAGGCGATGATCGCGGACGGGGAGCCGCCGCGGCTGTTTCGCGACCTTGCTCCCGACGAGGTGGGAAGCGTGCTGGAGCACGCGTACCTGATGCGACTCGAGCACGGTGCACGGCTGATATCGGCGGGTCACGTGACGCGCACCGTGTACGTCGTAATGGACGGCGAGCTCGAGGCCCTCACGGGCGCGCGCAGCGGTCGGCGGATCGGCCGCGGAGAGATCATCGGCGAGGTCGCATTCGTCCTGAACGCCGCGCGCACACTCGACGTGGTGGTCACCTCCGAGCAGGCGGTGGTGCTCGGGCTGCACGAGCCGACGCTGCAGCAGATCATCGACTCGGACGCCCGCGCAGCGGCGCGACTGCTGTGGAATCTGTGCGAGACGCTCGCCGAGCGCCTCGCGGCACGCCCCGAGGATCACAGGCCCACGGGCAATGGGCGCGGCTGACCACGCCCTGGCGGAACCAGATCGCCTGAGCCGCCGCCGCGCGGTCAGAGCTCAGACCGTGCTCGCCGTCGCCTCGCTCGGGGTGTTCATGGCTTTCATGGACGACACCGTCGTCGGCATCGCGTTTCCAAACCTCGTCCGCTCATTTCCCGGCACGACGTTCGCCAACCTCTCGTGGGTCCTGAACGCCTACTACGTCAGCTTCGCAGCGCTGCTGATAGCGGGAGGGAGAATCGCGGACCTGGCCGGACGCAGGCGGGTGTTCTCGTTCGGGCTGGTGCTGTTCTCGCTCGCCTCGGCGGCGTGCGCCGCGGCGCCGACGGTCGGGCTGCTGATCGCGGCCCGCGTGGTCCAGGGCGCGGGCGCGGCGATCATGGTGCCGGCCTCGCTTGCGCTCGTGCTCCACGCCTTCCCGGCTGAGCAGCGCGCGAAGGCCATCGGCGTGTGGGGAGCCACGGCCGCTCTGGCTGCCGGCCTGGGCCCTTCGATCGGCGGGCTGCTGGTCGAGGCCCGCAACTGGCGGCTCGTGTTCCTGGTGAACCTGCCGATCGGCGTCGTCGCCTACTGGCTCTGCGCACGCAGCATCGTCGAGAGCCGCGCCCCCGGCCGGCGCGAGCTCCCCGATGCGCTCGGCTTCGCCCTCGGCGCGCTCGCGCTCGCGGCGGCAGCCATGGCGATCGTGCAGGCACCGGAATCGGGCGCGGGCAGCGCGCTGGTGCTCGGCTCTGCGGTCGTCGCGGTGCTCGCCGGCGCGCTTCTGGTGCGGCGTATGCGCACCCACCCGTCGGCCCTCATCGACGGCGCCCTGCTGCGCATGCCCGGTCTGGGTTTGACGGGAGCCATAACCGCCGTCGGCTCGGCGGGGTTCTTCGCCCTGGGTCTCGCGAACATGCTCTACCTGATGATCGTGTGGCGCTACTCGCCGCTGAAGGCAGGACTCGCGATGACCCCCTCGCCGTTCGTCGCGGCCGCGGCGGCGGTGCTGGCCGGTCAGCTCGCCGGACGGCTCGATCCTCGCCGCATGGTGATGGCGGGATCGCTCATCGGCCTGGTCGGCTCGGTCCTGCTCATCACACGGATGGGCAGCACGCCCGACTATCTCGGCGCCTACCTGCCGGCGGCGCTCGTGCTCGGCGTCGGGATCGGCATCGCCTTTCCCCTGATCAGCGACGCCGCCGTCTCCTCAGCGCCGCGCGGGCGCTTCGCCGAAGCGAGCGCCCTGAACGGGACGATCAGGCAGTTCGGGGCGACGATCGGCGTGGCGATCCTCGCCGCCGTGCTCGGCTCAGCGGTCCACACCGGCGACTCCTCGCCGTTCCACACGGGCTGGATCTTCGCCGCCTGCTGCTACGGCCTCGTCGCTGTCGGGACTCTGTGGATGCGGCCGTTCAGCGTCCCGACCTACGACACCGACGCCGAGCCCGAGCGGGTGAGCTCCGGCTCCGGTCCTCGCGCCGCGCGCCCAGCCGGCGCGGGAGGGCCGGCGCCCGAGCCGATGCCCACCGATCCCGCAGCTCTGCTGGCAGGCGTACCGCTGTTCGCCGGCCTCAGCGCGGACAGCATCGCGAAGCTCGCAGCAGACGCCGATCTGTGTCACGTCCGCGCAGGCGGGTGGCTGTTCCACGCGGGCGACGACGCGCAGGACCTGTACGTGGTCCGCGCCGGAAGGCTGGACGTGATGGCCGATGTGCTCGGCCGGCCACATGAGGTTCTGCGCACAGTGGGGCCCGGGGCGGTCGTCGGCGAGCTCGCGGCCCTGGCCGGTAATCCGCGCTCGGGGTCTGTGCGGGTGCGGCGCGACGCCTCGCTGCTGCGCCTGCGGCACGAGGATCTCGAGCGCCTGCTCGGCGACGTCGCGTTCGCACGCTCGCTCACGCGGACGCTCGGGCGCGAACTCCAGCGCAGCAGGCGCCTCGATTCGGGATCCGGCTCGCGCGGCAGGACCGTCGCGGTGCTGCTGCTCGGGAGCGCCACCGAGGACGCTGCCCGCGAGCTGGTCGAGTGTCTGCGGTCGCTCGCCGGCGCGAGCTGGCTCGACGCGGAGCGATTCAGCGAGCTTCGCCCGGGCGTCGACGTCGGCCCCGCTCTCGCCGAGATGCTCGACCGCCTCGAGTCCGAGCACGCCGTGGTGGCGCTCGTCGCCGACTCGAGATCGGCCGATTGGGCTGCTGCCTGCCTTCAGCAGGCAGACCGGGTTCTCGCACTGGTGGGAACGCACCCGTACGCCGACGCGCCGCCGGCGTTGGCGACGGCGTGCGACGCGGCGCTGCTCACCGATGCCGATGCGCCCGGGGTGCAGGAGTTGCTCGAGCATCTGAACCCGCGGTCGGTGCAGCGCATCCGCGCAGGCGGCGAGCGTTCGGGCGATGTCGCCCGTCTCGCGCGCCGGCTCAGCGGCCGTGCGGTCGGGCTTGTGCTCTCGGGTGGCGGCGCGCGCGCGTTCGCCCACATCGGCGTGATCGAGGAGCTCGCCGCCTCGGGCGTCGCGATCGACCGAATCGGCGGCGCGAGCACCGGCGCGTATGTGGGAGCGCTGCTCGCGCTCGGCCTGGACCCCGACGCGATCGACGCTCGCTGCTACGAGGAGTGGGTCCGGCGCAACCCGCTCGGTGACTACACGTTCCCCCGGGTGTCGATCCTGCGCGGCGGGCGGATGAGGGCCATGGCGCAGAGAAGTCTCCCCGGGCGCATCGAGGAACTGCCCCGCAGCTTCTACTGCGTCACGACGGAGCTCGCCGGCGGCCGCCTGGCGGTGCACCGGCGCGGTCTCCTGGCCGACGCCGTCACCGCGAGCATGTGCCTGCCCGGCGTGGTCCCGCCAGTGAAGATCTCCGGCGGTCTGCATGTGGACGGCAGCGTCCTCGACGGGCTCCCCGTCGCTCCCATGGCGGTGGAGGGGGAGGGACCCGTGATCGCGTGCGATGTCAGCGGCGCCGCCACCAGACAGGAGGGGGGCGGCGAGGAGCGCATGCCGAGCATCGTCGAGACGCTCGCGCGCACCGTTCAGCTCGCGTCCGCGGACGCCCTGGAGCGAGGCCGCGCTGCAGCGGACGTCGTGATCACGCCGGCAGGTGAATCGGTTGGCCGCCTCGAGTTCCATGCGATCGACGTGATGCGCGACGCGGGCCGCCGCGCGGCCCTGCAAGCCCTTGAGTCGGCGCCGGCGGACATCGGCCTGTGGGGGTGAGCGCGGGGCTAACCGGATCGAGCAGAGCGCCCCGCTGTTCGAGATCGCGAACGGGGAACGCCCGCGCAGGGTGCGGCTAGAGCTGCCGGATGACCCTCGCCGGCACACCCGCAGCGAGTGTTGCCGCAGGAAGATCGTGCGTTACAACTGATCCGGCGGCGACCACGGCGCCGGCTCCTATGCTCACGCCGGGCAGGATCGTGGCGGCAGCTCCGATCCAGACGTTCGCCCCGATGGTGATCGGCTCGGCGGTGATGTATTCCCGCCGTCTGTCCGGCTCTACCGGATGACCGGCCGTGATCAGGTTGACCTTATGGGCGATCATGACCTCGTCTGCGATGTCGATGGCTCCGTGACCCGTGAACGCGCAGTAGTAGCCGATGAACACGGCCCGGCCGACCGTGATGTTCAGCCCGTGGTCCGCATAGAAGGGAGGGATGAGCGTGAAGGAGTCGCCGACGGGCTTGCCGATCAACTCCTCGAAGGCCTGCTGGACCGCCTCCGCTTCGTCCATGCAGTGCGCGCTGAGCCGGGAGGAGAGCCTGGTGGCCACCTTGACCCGCTCATGAAACTCACGGAACTCCGGCGTCCTGGTTCTGATCAGCCGGCTGTCGTCCATCGAGCTCCTCGGCGTTGTTCACTTCAGCGGCGCCGGAAGCCTAGCGGCTCTGGTTGATGCTTCTTCTCAGCCCGCGCGCGGTGATGGGCAGCCGGCTTCACCGAGAATGCGGCCTCGGCCTGAGCGCCGGCTGCATGGCGATCCTGAAGCTCGGCAGGCGCAGGCTCATGCGCGGCGGGCTAGAACTCGCGCGCGCCCAAGCAGGCAGGCGCGCGCGTCCGACCCGACGGCGCAGGCCGTCGAGGGCGCCCGCCTGGGTCAGGTCATTTCCTGGAACGAGCCGTGGACCGCGGCAACCTTCGTCTCTTTGTATTCAAGCGCCGCGCCCTTGTGGACTTCGACGCTGAGAGTGATGTGCCCGCCGGCGAGCGTGACGGCGACCGCGGCGCTGTAGCCGCTCGCCTGCCCGACGGTGGCGGCCCCCTGGGCGCGGTATTCGAGTCCGCCGGGTATCACCAGACACACAGGACTGGTGAAGCTGGTCATCGCGAGGTACGACCGCTTGTTCACCGGTAGCTGAATATCGGTGTGGAAGGCCTGTTTGGCTCCGGGGGTTTTCGAGAACTCGTCAAAGAAGTCGAGCCCTTCGGGACCCGCGCTGCCAAGGCGTCCCCAGCCGCGCGCGGTGTTGCACGCGGTGATGAGGTTGTATCCGATGGTGGCCGTGCCGCTCTGCCCGTCTTTGCTCTTCGCCGTCACGGAATAGGTGGCGGGCCCGAGCGCGAGCGTATTCAGCGCGCCGACACCGCCGCTGGCGCCATTTGAGTCCAGGCAGGATTCCAGACCGGGACCGAACGCGCCCTCTTTGCACGAGAACGCCGTCGGGATGACTTCTCCCTCCTTGTAGGTGCCGCCGCCGGCCGGAGATTCGATGCTCGCCGTCGGCGGGGCAGCGACCGTGTAGCCGATCGACGTCGTGTGGCTCTGCCCATCTTTGCTCTTTGCGGTGACCGTGTAGGTGTGTGGCCCGAGCGTCGAGGTTTCAAGCGTGCCTGAGCCGCCCGACGCCGTGTTGGTGCCGTTGTTGTCGTCGCACGATTCCAGTCCGGGTCCGAAGGTCCCGTCGGCACATGAGAAGGCCGTCGGGACTACTTCACCCAATTTGTAAATTCCCCCTTCGGCGGGGGCGGAGATGGTTGCTTTGGGCGGCGCCGCGGTGACCGTGTAGTGGTCGGTGACGGTTTCTGTCTGCCCGTCGGTGTCTTCCGCGGTCACCGAGAACGTGTTGCTTGTCGCCGAGGTCGTGCTGATGGGCGCCCCGTTGGGAACGGTGCCGATGCACGACTTGAGCGTCGCACCGATGGCAGCCGCGCAGAGGTATTCCGCGTCGACGACCTGTCCGTAGCTGTAGACCGCGCCGTTGGGCGGAGTTGTGATGGTGACAATTGGCGGACTGATGCCGTAGGTGGCGCATGACGCGGCAGTGGCCGTGCCGTTGGTCTGCTGCGAGGAGATCGTCGGCAGGGGCTGCGTTGAGAGCGCCGGCGTGCCCTCGGCAGTCAGGTTGTTCGACTCGGCCGTGAACGAGGTGTTCACGCACAAGGGTTGCGCATCACTCAGCGTGCTGGGCCTGATCCCGGTGTTGACCGTTAGCGTCGTGTTCGAGCTGAAGTCCGCTTTCGTGCCATTGAAATCGCCGAGCACCGCGAATTCAGCGATTTTCCATCCGTTGTCGAGATCGAGCTCGCTCGCGGCACCGGACGCAACCGCGCTGCCGCTGCCCGTGATCAGGACGACGGAATCGAGCCCGCCGCTGTTCGCTCGGCCTTCGAGCGTGGAGCCGGCCAACCCCGACACCTTCAGCGGACCGCCGGTCAATGTGGTGAGTTCAGACTTCAGGTTGCAGTCTGCTTCGAGGTATTCTTCTTCCGATTTTTTCGCCGGGCCAAGCCAGCTCCAGCCCGACGGGCACTTGTTGCCTTCTTTGGGCTTCTGGTGATTCAGCAGCCAGAATTCGATGAAGACCTGGTTCCAGGAGGACGAGTACACGAACTGCTCCCAGCCTTCGCACCCGGCGATCGTGCCGCATTCGGGCGGTCCCGAGAACGTGTTGGAGTTGATCTGGAGCCCGAACTTTTCGGCGGTGCCCCCGTCTTCCTCGGTTGCTCCGGCGCTCACGCTCGGAAACGATCCGATCGCACTGGTGATCGTGCCGCTGGGAACCTCGGCGGAGTAGACGCCACCGTGCCCGCCCCCGACCTCGCCTTCGGCGCTCACCTGCGGAAGTGGTCCGAAGGGACCCCGAGTCCGGGAGCCATGGGGAGGGTTCTCGTGCTCACGCGGATGCAGCAGCCGCGCGCAATGGACTTTCTGCCACGTCACCGCGGGATAGGAGGCATGGAAGCAGCCGGCCTTCGGGACCGGCGTGTGCTTGATCGACTGGCTCCACAGCCGGACGGCCTGACTGCTGGCCGCAGAAGCACTGGCGGCCGCCACCAGCGCCACCGCGATGCTCGCCAGCAGCACGGCGAGGATGAACCGCCTACGAAGCCGCGCTTCGTTGCACCACGCACTCGAAGCTGCCTGCACACCGTCGCAAGATCCAGCCATCACGGCCCACCCCCAGTTGGTAGGTACGGATTCGGCCGGTTTGCGGCGGCGGATTTGACTTCCGTGTCGACCGCCCCAGCGCGGTCGCCCGACAAGCGCTGGTATACACGAGCCGCTCGCGCGGGTGTTCGCGATGGCCCACAAAGTCTTGTAATTTGCGAGCTTTTTCGGCCGCGTGTGAGGTGCGAGGGGAGCCGGTGCCATGGCGGAGGGCGGGGCGTCGTCTCGGCATTCCGTTTCGGGGGGTGCGCGAGGGTAGGTCCCGGGGGTTGGCAGGGAGTCCTCTCGCCCTTCCTGACCGCTGAGGAGGAACACCGGGGACTCAACCGGCAGGCTGCTGATCGCCGTATCGGATGTGAGATCATCAATCGGCTCGTCCACGAGGGGCAAGCAGGCGCGCACAGAGTCCCGCCCGCGGAACAACAAGGAGGTTCGATGAACACCGGCCCAGCCAACCGTTCAGCGACCGCAGTGCTCGCGTCGCTCGCCTTTGTCCTGCTCTCGCTCACGATGGCCGCGACCGCACTCGCCGGCGAAGCGCAGACGAGCGTCGCGCTCCCGAGCAGCGCACCGCGCGTCCTGCCGCGCCGCGCCGCGGGCGCCACTGCGGCCTCCACCCCAATCGAATTCGACGTGGCTCTTGCCCTGAGGGATCCGGCGGGCGCAGCCGCCCTGGAGCGCGCCGTCACCGACCCGGGGAGCGCGAGCTACCGCCGATACGTCAGCCCGGCACAGTGGGAGCAGCGGTTCGGCCCGACGCAGACATCCGTGGAACGGGTCACAAGCTGGCTGCGCTCACAGGGCGTCAGCGTCGACGGCGTCTCCTCCGACCGCATGACCGTCGAAGCGAGCGCGCCGGCATCATTGCTCGAGCGCGTCCTTCAGACGAGCCTGGCGGAGTACTCGGTCGAAGGCCGCACGCTCCGCTTGGCCTCTGGGCCGCTCTCGGTGCCCGCGAACCTCGCCGGCACGATCCTCGCGATCTCCGGTATCGACCAGAAGGTCTTCAGGCCCGCCGGCTTCGGCAAGCCCGGGAGCGAGGCCGCTTCCAGGAGCGCCTCCGAACCGCGTGCGCGTCCCGCGAAGCAGGTCATCGAAGCACCCGAATGGCCGCTGACACCCGAGCCGTGCTCGGGCTACTGGGGCGAAAAGCTCGACACGCTCGACCCCGCCTTCGGCCACGGCTACGTGAGCCCGCCTCCCTATGGCGTATGCGGTTACGTGCCCTCTCAGCTGCAGGGCGCCTACGGCCTGAGCGAACCGATCGCCAAAGGAGTTGACGGCTCCGGCGTGACCGTCGCCGTAGTCGATGCCTACGCCTCGCCCACGCTGTTCAGCGACGTGCACGAGTGGAGTGAGCGCAACGACCCGAGCCAGACTCTCAACTCGAGCAACTTCAAGGAGGATGTCGCGTCGCGCTTCAACGAAATCGCGGCCTGCGGGGCGAGCGGCTGGTCGATCGAGCAGACGCTGGACGTCGAGTCGGTCCATTCGACCGCGCCCGGCGCGAACATCCTCTTCGTCGGCACGAAGAACTGTGAAGCGTCGCTCTACAAGGCGATCCAGACCGTCGTCGACAAACATCTCGCCGACGTGATCACCAACTCCTGGACGGGCTACGGCTACGAACAGACGACGCCGGCCGCCGAAAACGCCGCCTTCGACAACGTGCTGCTGATGGCCGCCGGGACCGGCGTCGGCGTGCAGTTCTCCTCAGGCGACGAAGGAGACGACTTCAGCGTGCAGGGCAACTATGCCCCGCAGTACCCGCCGGAGAGTCCGTACGCGACCGGCGTCGGGGGCACGAGCGTCGAGATCAATGCGCAGAACCAGCGCACTGAAGAGCTCGGCTGGTCCAACTCGATCGCAGCGCTCTGCAACGAAGTCGTGGCCGCACACGACGAAGTGGTCGAAGCGTTCGTGGAACACCCGGTGGAATGCACCAGCAAGCTGTTCGGCCGCTGGCTGCCGAAGCCGCCCGGCGGATACTGGGCCGGTGGAGGAGGAGACACCAGCTTCGAATACCCCGAGCCCTACTACCAGCAGGGCGTCGTGCCGCACTCCATCGCCGACCGCAACAGGGCCGTGACGGGCGTCCCGAACCGCGTGGTCCCTGACATCTCCTACGATGCCGACCCGTTCACGGGCCTGAAAGAGGGCGAGACGCTCGCTGAGCCCGGCGGCGAAAGGTATGAGGAATTCCCAATCGGCGGAACGAGCCTCGCGTCACCCCTGCTCGCCGGCGAGCTCGCGGACGCCGACCAGGCGGCAGGCGGCTCGCTCGGCTTCATCAACCCGCTGCTCTATCGCCTTGACGCGTCGGGCGCGGCGCCGGGCGCCATCTACGACGTGCTGCAGCCAAAGACCCTGCAGGCTGATGCGAGCGTCAACTACGTCAACAACGACAACGAAGAAGAAGGCCTCTTCACCACCATTCGCACGCTGGGCTACGAAGGCAAGGAGTCCTTCTGTGGCGAAGGCGGCGAATGCACCGAACACAAGATCAAGATCAACGCTGGCCCGGGGTATGACTCGATGACGGGGGTCGGCTCTCCCGGTCCCGAATTCATCAAGGATGCGTCCACGCCGTAGCTCGCTCGGGCCCCTAGGCTCGGGCGAGCGACGAGGTGTTACGCCGTCGCCGACGGGTGAGGGCGGGGCTCCCAGTACTACACGTAGCCGCCCCGTCTATCGTTCAGCAGCTGACCACCAGGTCCACGCCGCCGGCCGCCACCTTTTCGCCTTCGACGTCGGTCTTCGTGATGAGCTGGTTCGGGAATTCGTTGCGTTCGACATAGACGACCGATGCCGGACCTTCGTTCAGCGTCGCCGATACGCCGCACTTGCTGATGTCGCGGTTGAACGTGAAGACCCGTCCTTCCGCGTTCCCTTTGACGTCCGTGACGCCGCTGGACGCAACGAGGTGACCCGAGGCGTTCACTTCCGCCCACAGGGTGACGTTGGGCGCGGGCGAGATGCCGGGAGCTCCGGGGGCGCCGGTCGCTCCGGCCGGTCCCTGAGCGCCCGCCGAGCCCTTGGGGCCGCTCTGGTTCCAGCTGATCGATGACTGGCCCTTCTTGCATTTCTTGCCGGACTTCAGCAGCTTCAGCTGGCCTTCCGGAGTGACGCATGCCTGAAGCCTGCCACCGCTCACGAACCCTCCGGTCGCCGCCACGGCGGCCCCGCTCAACGCGAGCACGACCGCGAGCGTCGCGGCAACGTTGGCGTACGACAGGTGTCTTGCGATCCGCTTCATCTCACCCTCCGCTCTCGCCAGCGTCCTGGCTCCTGGTTGAAGTGACCCCAGCGCATGCTCGTGCGAGGACCCTGAAGCTCAACGAGCGCGTCACAGCTCTCCCTCTCGCGCCCTTCGCCGCTGGAATCCAACATGTCGACACCCGATCGGGTCCCGCAGTTGCTGCAAGCGCAGCCAACACCGCTGCCCTTCGCTCCCGCCGCATTTGTGCGGACGATATACGCACTGTCAAGCGTTGTGGCGGAGTCCGCGCACCCGGCCGGAGGGCTCTGCGCCGAGGTTGCGGAGCGACTCGATCATGGAGCCAGCCGGGATCGAACCGGTGGCCTCCCGCGTGCAAGGAATCGGGAGGCCGAATCCCGCCGATCGCACCCTCCGTAAGGCGCGCCAGCCGGATCCGAGGGCGCGGGCGGGGCACACCCGAAGCTGCCAGGCACCCTAAGTGGCCGCTGCCGATCTCCACCTGGAGCACATACTGGGGGAGCCCACCGGGTCCTCATTCGCAATGGAACCTACGAGCCGGCGGGCTGGTGACTATCGGACACGCAGCGGCTTGCCTGCACGGGTAGTCAAATCGAGCCTGCGCTGCCCGCTGTCAGAGGTCGGTCGACGCGGTTGACCCCACCTGAAGAGAGCTGATAGCAGCGTTGAACCGGTGTGGCGTCCCGGTATACGATCTCAGACGCCTCACAGCACGCGGGAGAATGCCAACCCGAGGGAGGAAAATTGGCTGATAAGCAAGAGAAAGGTCGGGGTGAGTCCGGCTCCAACGACTCGCCTGAGAACTTCGGCCTGGAGGACTCGAGCGTCGACGAGACCACCGAGATCAACCTGGGCGGTGGCGCGGTCCTGCGCATCACGATCGAATTCGTCCTGCCGGGCGACGCCTCAGGGGGAAGCGGGACGGTAAAAAGCTTCAAGCGACCCGTCTGAGGCGGCATCCGGAGAGCCTGTGCCCCGGCTTCGATCTGACGCCGAAGTGTTGGCCGAGGTCGGGGTGCTGGCGATCTCTGGGGCGCTCAACGCGGCCGGCTCCCGCGAGCTGATCCGCGAGATGCGCGAGGGCCCGCGTGCGGCGTCGATGATGACGTCAGAGGACGGGAGCGAGCGGCGGGTCTACCCGGACTTCGCGCGCTCCAAGACCATCGAGGTCTCATCAGCCGCTCATGCGCTCGTCGCGAATGCGCTGGCGCGCCAAGGGCGCTCGATCGAGGCTTTCTTCGGCCAGCCGCTGGAGCTCAGTCCCGAGCTCCACTTCCTGCTGTACGAGGAGGGCGACTTCATTCTCCCGCACGTCGACACCCTGGAGGGAGAGGAGGTGCCAGATCGCATTCGTGAGCGTGTGGCGCTGTTCAGCCTGTTCGTAAACGGAGGCGACGACGTCGACCTCGGCGGCTACGAGGGAGGCGAGTTCGTCCTGCATCCCTCTCCGGGCCGACGGCTGAAGCTCCCCTGCAAAGCAGGAATGCTCATCGTGTTCAGAGCCGATCTGGTGCACGAGGTTCTGAGGATCCGGGCGGGTACCCGGCACTCGGTCGCGGGGTGGCTGCGGGTGCCGGCGGCAAGCGCCTGACAGACCTCGCAGGTCCTGCCGGGCATCTCCGGCCGCAGGGGGCTGGACGTCCCGATTACCCTTGCGAGATGGAGGTTTGTGCGCAGTGTGGTTCGGTCTACGCCGCACGAAGCCGCTCCTGCCCGCACTGCGGCGCCCCCGCGTCCGAGCCGGCAGGGCGGCCGACCCGCAAGGTAGTGACAGCACTGTTCTGCGACGTGGTTGAGTCGACCGCGCTCGGTGAGCGCCTCGACCCGGAGGTCCTGAGTGGGGTCCTCGAGCGCTACTTCTCGTTGGCGCGCGAGATCGTCGAGCGCCACGGGGGAACGGTTGAGAAGTTCATCGGCGACGCCGTGGTTGCTTTCTTCGGGGTGCCCCGAGTGCACGAGGACGATGCGCTGCGCGCGGTTCGCTCAGCTGTCGAGATTGTGCAGGCACTGCCCGGCGTGGCGGAGGAGACCGGGATCCCACTGCAGGTCCGCACGGGTGTCAACACCGGGCTGGTGCTCGCCGGCCACAGCGGGACCCCCGCGATCGGCGACGCACTGAACGTCGCGGCTCGGCTCGAGCAGGCGGCGCGGCCGGGAGAGATCATCATCGGCGAGCAGACGCTGCTTCTGGTGCGCGATGCCGTTGAGGTTGAGCCGCTCGAGCCCCTCGCGCTGAAGGGCAAGAGCGAGGGCGTGTCCGCCTTCCGTCTGCTGGCGGTGGACCCGGTTGCTCCAGGGCGGGCCCGTCGGCTGGACGCGCCCATGGTTGGGCGGGGGCGCGAGCTGGCCATGTTGTGCACCGCATGGGAGCGGACCGTCGAGACGGGCGAGTGCCATCTGTTCACGGTGCTCGGCGCCGCGGGAGTTGGCAAGTCGCGCCTCGTCGCCGAGTTGGCCGGCGGTCTCGGCGACGGCGCACTCTTCCTGAGCGGTCGCTGCCTTCCCTATGGGGATGCGATCACCTTCTGGCCTCTGATGGAGGCATTGGCACCGGTTCGCGCCCGGGCCGAGAAGCTCATCGGAATGCTCGACGGCGGGAGCGTCGGGACGCCCGCGGTGCTCTTCTCCGAGGTCCGCGGGTTGCTCGACGAGCTCGCGCTCGAGCGGCCTGTGCTGCTGCACATCGACGACCTCCAATGGGCCGAGCCGATGCTGCTCGATCTCCTCGATTACGTGCGCGCCGCCCCGCACCGGGCCGCGCTGATGCTGCTCTGCTCGGCGCGGCTGGAGTTTCTCGAGCAGCATTCGACGTGGGACATCGCAGGCTCGCCTGCGGCGGCCTGTCTGTTGGAGCCACTGCGTCGCGAGGAGGCCGAGGCCCTGCTCGATCAGCACCCGGGACTGGACACGGAGACACGCCGTCAGATACTCGCGACGGCGCAGGGCAACCCGCTCTTCCTGCAGGAGATGGCCGCGCTGGCCGACGAGGGCCGCCAAACGGGTGTCCCGCCGACGATTGAAGCGCTCCTCTCCAGCCGCATCGAGAACCTTGAGCAGGCCGAGCGGGATGTGCTGGAGCGGGCTGCAATCGACGGAGAGGTGTTTCACCGCAACGGGCTGGAGGCCCTGTGCGAGCCGGTGGACGCCGGTGATCTCTCGGCCAGTCTGGCGGCGCTCTTGCGCAAGGGGGTGATCCGCGGCGCGGATGGAGTTGCCGGTGAGGGCGCGTTCCGATTCAGCCACCTGCTGCTGCGTGACGTCGCCTACGAAGCGATCCCGATGGCCACCAAGGCCGATCTCCACGAAAGGTACGGACGGTGGCTTGCCGCGACGGCACCCGAGCCGACCGAACGCGACGAGATAGCCGGTTGGCATCTCGAACGGTCGGTGGAGTTCGCCTGCAAGCTCGGTGCTCCCCGCGACGAGCGCCTCGCGCACGAGGCGGCCGAACGACTGCTCTCTGCAGGCATCCGCGCCGGCGATCGATGGGACGTCGTTGCTTCGCGCGCACTGCTGGAGCGGGCTCTAAGCCTGTGCGAGCACGAGTCTTCGCTACATGGCCTCGTCGCGGTGGAGCTCGCGGACCAGCTGATGCGAGTGGGCGACTTCCGGCGGGCCGAGGACCTGCTCGAGCTGGCCAAGCGAACCCCCGACGTCGCCGCCAGAGCCCGTCTCTCGAGCCTCGAATTCCTCCAGAGCACACGGCCATATGGCGAATGGCAGGCGGTGGTGCGCGACGCGCTGCCGGAGCTGCTGGACGAGTACACAAAGAGCGGAGACGACCTGGCTCTCGCAAAGACCCACATGCTGGCCTTCTGGATGTATTGGGATGCACTCGACTCACGCGCCGCCGGGCAGGCAGCCTCGCCGCCGAGCATGCCGGCCGGGCGCACAGCGAGCACCTGCGCCAGTGGGCGCTGTTGTGGCATCTGGCGGCGCTTGCCGAAGGGTCCTTCCCGATCGCGGTCATCGCTGCGGCCGCGGACGACGCCGAGCGCGAGCAGGGCGCCGACCTGGCGCCGCTGGGATTCGTCCGGGGGGAGATCGCGCGTCGCGAACAACGCTACGACGACGCGCGGGTGGAGCTCGACCGCGCCACGGACCGTTTCGAGGCTCTCGGACAGCGCTTGATCGTGGCGGCATGCCGGCTCTGGCTGTCACGCATCGAGGTGGCGCGCGGCGACCTGGAGCGCGCGCTGGAGTTGGCGCGGGGAGAGTGATGCCATCCTCTTGCCACTCGGCGAGCGGGGCTTCCGCTCGACTGTGCAGGCAGAAATAGCCAGCCTCCACGAGCAGCAGGGCGACTTGGACTCGGCCCGTGCTGCGATCGCGCTCAGTCGCGAACTGGGGACGCCGGGCGATTTGATCAACAGCATCATGCTCGACAGCGTTCTGGCGAGGCTGGCGCTCCGCTACGGAGACCTCGCGCAAGCCGAGCGGTATTCGCGCCTCGCGGTGGAAGCTGCCGACGGGACCGATTCGCCGCTCGCACAGCGCTACGCGGAGACCGCGTCGGTTCGGGTCATGGGCGCGGTAGGGAACGCGAAGGCTGCCCGTGAAGGCGCGGAGCGCCTGTTGTCGCTCTACTCAACGATCGGAGATCTGACGGGGATTGAGGAGGCGCGGGCCACGATCTCGGAGATCGAGGGGCGCGGCGCGCGCGAGCAGTAGTGACCACACCGACGACGCGCGGCTCCGCTCAGGCCTTGGCGGTCGTATCCGATAGCCATTGAGGGGGTGTCCAGTCTCCCTTTGGGTCTGTGGTCTGTCCGCACCTCGATCAGATATCCGTCGGGGTCGCGGATGTAGCAGCGGATCTCGTACTGGTGCTGCTTCGGCGGCGTCAGGAACTCAGCGCCACGCGCGCTCCACTCGGCGTATACGGCCTCGATGTCCTTGACCCTGATGTTGAGGAAGCTGCTGACGCGGTCGAGGTCGCGCGGCGTCTCCAGGGTGACCGTGGGCTTGTCGTCGGTCGGGCCGCCGCCCCGGTTGATGACGATCCAGCTGTTGGCGAGGGCGACGTTGGTCGGCTCTCCCGAGCGGGCCACCGTGCCGCCGAGTACGTCCGTGTAAAAGCGGCGCGAACGCTCAACGTCGTCGGAGACGATGAAGTGGGTCAGGACCAGTTCCTGGTCGGGCTTGCTCATGCGGACCTCCCTTATGAATTGACCCCACGCGGCGCCTCACCGCAGAGGCTCGGGCTGTGCACGTGATCGCGTCTCAGTGCCAGGGAGGCGTGGGCACCGGTCCAGATCTGGTCCGAGCAGCGACTCACGCAGCAAGGTCAGGGTAGTGCCGATCATCGGGATTCACACCCCCGCCTGGTCGCTGTTGAGCGCGAAGCGGCCGAAGCCCGGCCACGGCGCTGAGGTGCCCAAGTCTCGGGTCAGTATTGGAGATGCCGGCGCCCGGGGGTGGCGCGATCGGCCATGTGGGCGCGTCTGTCGGCGCTATTGGGCAAGCACCCGCGCCTGTGCCGAACCGGTGTGGGCGCAGGCCGTCCGGCTTCTCGGGATGGCCTACGTGTCTCGGTCGATGAGGCGGTGGTGGCTATGCAGCGGCCGACGAGCGGCGCCTTCTGTACGCGAGCCACCCAGAGAGCAGAATCAGTAGCGTGAGCACGGCGATTATGATGTAGGGCGGACGCCTGTTTCCCAACGGCCGGGAAATCGATGACGCCACTCGCGCTGTGCGAGAGTAAGCCGCTGCGCAGGGCGACGAGCGCCCGCCATGGACCATCGGGGAGCCGCCGGTTCAGCATGATCGTGACCGGCTCCGTGCCCCCGATTGCCAGGCTGGTGCCGAGGTTGGCGGGGAACGGGCCGGCGCTCTGCCCTGCGGGGCCTGCCGATAGGCCGAGGGTGCCGTTCATTTCCAGCACTCGCCCGCCCGTGTTGAGAACGCTCGCGACGACCATGGGCTGGCCATCGGCTGAACGCTCGCCCGTCAACGAGCCGATCGAGAACCCGGCTGCCGGCTGGCCTCCAGCGCCCACTGAGAGGTAGATGCGGATCCCGACGCGGCTCACCTGGATGATTCCGCCGCCGGCGGCGCTCGCAGAGCGGGTCTCCGCCCAAACCACGGCCAACTGTTCACCGGGTGGTGCGTCGCGCGGAACGGCGATCGTCACGGTGGCAACGGAATGTCCACCGGAGGGGACGTCGGAAGCTGCTGGCGCTACCGATGTCCAGGTCGACAGTTCGTTGGGTGTATGTGCGGCTGCGCCCACGAACGCTCCGTTGCTGATCGTGGCAGCAGCGGGGTAGGCGAGGATGTGCAGAGTCGAGGCCGTTGTGTTCGAGATCTCGATCCTGCGGCGTATGACGGCCCCGGGATGCAGGTGGGCCATGATGTAGAGGCGTGACCTGGGGTTGACGGACGCAGCGAGCGGAACGTCGAGCAGCTTGGCACGCCCATGCTGTCGACCGTCGTTGCCCTTGCCCGCTCGACCTGCGCTGCGGACGCGCCGCTCACAGGTGCGACGGCCGCGCCGATCAAGGCCACCGCGGCCAGGGCGACGGGGATGGCCTGTGTGACGCGGCCGGCCGCCCGCCCGTGTCCGTCCCGCGGGCCGAGTGGCTTGCCCCGCACTATGAGACCGATTGCGTGATCGTTCCGGAGTAGACGCCGGCGGCCATCCCGCCCGCGACGAAGACATTGATCGTAGGGTTCCAGGTGGCGGAGTCGTCTCCCGTGATTCCGGTCGCGGTGACGGCTGGCACGACGCCGGTGAGGTTGGCGGGGTTGTTCGCAGTGAACGTCGCAGTCCCGATCTTTTCGATCGCCCCGGCGGTGTAGCCAACTGCGGCCGCGCCTATCGTCGGCCCTGAAGGGGGCGTGAAGGCGGTCGAGATGACGGTCGCTACCCCAGCCAGAGCCTGCCGCGGCTGCGCGCGCGTCGCTCACCTGCACGACGCCCAGCGGCCCGCTGATGGTCCCCCCAAGAACGGTGTTTTCTCGTGTTCCGAGATTTCCTGCCGTAACCGGCACGCTGATCGACAGCGCTCCGCCGGTCACCGTCACCGTCGCGGACGTTTCCGCTGCCAAGGCTAGACCTGCGAGGCAGAGTGCGAGCAGCCCACTTGTGGCAGCCAGGAGCGCCGCGCGTGTCGTCTTGCTCTTCATGATGAATCCCGTCTCCGCGGTTACGCGGGAGCATGTGGATCAGAAGAGCCGGTCACTTCGTGTGCCGAACGACGCTCGTTTCGAGGGAAGGGGAGGGCGGTGTGCGAAGCCCGAAGGCTTTGGCGCATCGTTTCCGGTTCCTATGAGTAGCATCGGCACAGAGGCCGGGCAGCATTAGTGCCGACGGCTCTGCTGGTCCTCCAGACGATCGCGAGGCAACGCGCTGTCCCGTGGGCTCGAACGGGTTCGCTTGACGGAGCCTACCGGTATCGAACGGGTGACCCGCTGCTTGCAAGACGGCACGGCTGGGTCGCGGTTTCGCCGGGCTTTGCAGCTATTTCGAGACACCTCGGCCTCGGGGCGGTAAGCGGCCTCGCGACGTCGTGGCGCTCGGCGGCTTTCCACGGCGGTTGACCTGCGAGCGACGTGCTCGACAGCCCTCACCGCGGTGTGGCCAGCATCCAAGCCGACCTGCATCTGGCCTTCGTGCACAACAGGATTCGCCGCCGTGTGAAGCAAGGTGTCGGGGGTCGACTCGTCCGGGGTCCTCGGCGGATCTGACGACGCGATCGCCGCGTCGCGACCGCCGTGTCCGAGAGCTGGATGATTCCTTCGCGTCTAGCCCGAACTCGGGCGCGCGGCGACGGCCCCGCAACGGCGGCTACCGCAGATGCCGTGGTCTGGAAGCCGATCGGTCATCGCTCGCGCCGCAACCGGTCCGAGCGCTTCCCCAATCCGCCCAGGAGAGCCGCACGCCCCTTGACCGCGATGAGTGCTCGCGGATATGTTGGCGCAGTCGCGGGTGGAGGCGCGCCTCATTTCGCCGTTGCGTCACGGGCGGACATCCGGCCTCGGGTGCGGTTGACCGCACCGAGCGGCGCTGCGGGACTCCGGGCTTCGACGACAAGGAGGCACAGAGGGGCCGGCTACTGGCAGGTTCGCGGTGTTGACAATGGCGGCGTTCATCGTGGCGGCGCTCTGCGACCGGGACGGCCAATGCCGCCGGTAGTGGCCGAAGTATTCGTCTCCAGGGAGGGCCATGCCCTTGGCTTGATACCGCCGCTGCACAGTCAGGGCGAGTTCGAACACGAGCCGAGCGAGGTCGACGTGTTCTTCCCAGTCGCGTACCACGGCGGCTCGGTGATGGCCGGTGGAGTGACTGTCCACACGATCTTCTGGGCGCCGTCAGGATATGCCTTCCAGGGCTCTCCAGGAGCGGGTATCCCCACGTACAAGGGCCTGATCCAGCAAACTCTTCACCGACACCGCGGCGAATCTCTGGGACGAGTGGCAAATGCGAAAAAACAACGGAAGAGTGCAACATCTTCTCGACGCTCACCGAGTACGCCGAAGGAATCTCGCCGGGCGCGATCACCGCCGGGCAGTACAAGATCTTGAACGAATCCTCCAATGCGAACGACTCGATCAACGACATGGACCCGTACCCGAGCGGGTGCACCTCCCACAGGACACGAAGGCCTGCATCACCGACGAACAGCTCCAGGCGGAGGTCCAGAAAGTGATCGAATCCCATGGCGGCGAACGTGGGCTCCACAATCTCTGGTTCGTGTTCCTGCCACCAAACGTCGACGAGTGCATCTCGATTGACGTGTGCGGCACGAATGCGTTTGGCGGCTACCACTCGCTCTCGAGTCTCGAACCCGAAGAAATGACCATCTACGCGGTGGCGATAGATCCGATCATCGAGGTGGGGGCCATCGCCGCAGGCGCTGACCCTCGGGCAACCTCGACGCCGAAGTCGCGATCGACATCGCCGGCGACGAGACGATCAAGGCGATGACCGATCCGGAGGGGACCGGTCTGATGGACCCGAATGGCTACGAGGTGGGCGACAAGTGCGAGTTCGGGCCGCAGCACGGCACGCCGCTCGGCTTCGCTCCGAACGGTTCGCCGTTCGACCAGCTCATCAACAAACACGAATACCTGCTTCAGGAGATCTGGTCCGGCGATGACCACGGCTGCGTGCAGGGCACCGAAAAGACCTCCAACACGCTCCCCTTCCCGCAGGTCGATCTGACCCAGTTCAGCCCGACCGTCACGGGGAACATAGGCTCCAAAACCGCGAACGTCGAGGTCACCGTCTCGCTGCTGCGCAGCGACGGCACCGAAGAACCAATCGTCGTCGCGAGCGAATCGGCGAAAACTGCGGCAGACGGGAGCTGGTCGCTGACGCTGCAGCGGGCCGTCGGCGACGACCGCGACCAGATCGAAGTCGACTACGCGGATTCCGGTGCGCCGAAAGTCGCCAGGCAGGTCGTCATGACGGGCAACGGAGGCAACCCCTTCACGGAGTCCGGCTGGACGGGGTGGAGCGCGCTCGACGAGGGGAGCGCACTCAGCAACGAACTCGAAGCGACTTGAGGTAGGCCCGTGCTTCCAGACCGGCGTCCTGTCCTACACGGTCGACGCAACGGAAGGACCTCAGTCGCCCGCCGAATTCTGCTCGACCTCGACGGACGCGGCGACGGTCGAACTGCCGAAACCGATCGGGGCTGGTGACTCGCTTACGGTCAGTTCCAACGACAACCGGGCCTTCGGGCCCGAAGAAGCGGAACTGAGCGCAGCCCCGAATCCCGAAGGCGGGCTCGTCCGGCTCACCGTCCCGGTCGGCGAGCCGGGGGCTGTCGCCGGGTTCGAGAGCGAACTCCCGGGCTTCCGCCCGAGCGGGTTCCCAACGTGCACCGCAAACCTCGACCAGCAATCGGTCGCCTGCTCCGGCCTCGCGGAAGGCGAGAGCTACACGATCGCCGATGGCGCCCAGAGCGTCACGGCGATCGCGAACGAAGAAGGCGTGGCAAGTCACGGCCTCACGATCAGGGGCGGCGACGCGATTTCTCTCTCCAACGGAGCACGGACGCTGACGACGCTCCACGTGGCCGACCTGCGGGTAAACATCAACGGCTACTCCGCCAAGGTCGCGAGCGGCACCTGCTCGCCCGAAGAGTACTGGGGTCGACCGCTGCCGATTGCGCCGACGAGCCTGGAGGCCGGCATGCCCACGCAGATCGCTGGCGGCTCAGACCTGACTGGCCGGATCTGCCCGGCCAGCGGCGAAGCGACAGGGCTCCCGACAGGCGAAATCGCCGAGACGGACGAACTCAGCGGCGGCACGACGGTGACCGAAGTCGCCACTCTCGCCAACACCTCGCCGATGGAAGGCGAGACGACCTACGGCGCGTTCACCGCGTTGGCGGAAGCCAGCGACGGCGTCGCGCCGATTGCCGTGAGCGTGGCTCCTGCGGGCGGCGGCGCCCCAGTGTTCACCGCCACCAATGTCGATACCAGCGGAGGTGCCTCGGTGGGCGCGCTCGCCCCGGGGACCTACAGGGCGACCTGGACGGTGAGCAATCCCAACGGCGACACCCGCACGTTCACGACACGCTTTATCGAGCAGGCCGCCCTCCAGGGCGTGCAGGGTCCGGAAGGCAAACCGGGTCCGGAAGGCAAGCAGGGTCCCAAAGGTGAACAGGGTCCTGCCGGCCGAACGCCGAAGATCACGTGCAAGTTGCGGGGTGAGCATCACAGAGAGATCACGTGCAGGGTCAGCTTCCCGTCGAGCAAGACCGTCAAGGGGACGGTGCGCCTGAGCCTGAGGCGCGGCGGTCACCTCGAGGCACTCGGCGCAGGCGCCCTTCGTAATGGCAGTGCGGTCGTGACGATGCAGACGCGACGACGGATCTCACGGGGATCGGTAATCGTGACGCTCGTCCTGGCCGCCGCACATCAGCGGCCACAGACGGTCCGCGTCACGGTCGGCATCGGTTGACGCACAGCAGATGAAGCGCGGGCGCGTTCCAAGGGATGCGCCCGCCTCTCCTGTGCCGTTCGCCAGGGGACTGACCATTGACATATCCACGCTGCGCGATCTGCTGGCGCGCCGAACTAGGAAATGCTGATCTGCGCGTATCTCTTGAGCTGCCGGTGAGCGGTAATACTCTTGAGTAGGTGCGTTTCGCGATCTCGATACCCCAGTACGCTCGCGGCAGCCGCTTCGACGAGGCGGCCTTCCGCTCCCACCTAGCCCGTGTCGAGGAGCTCGCGGTGTTCGAGAGCGGTTGGGTGCAGGAGCAGGTGATCGGCGCGGCTGGCGTCCTGGCGTCACTCCAAACCCTCACCTATGCCGCGGCATGTACCCAACGGTTGCGGCTGGGCTGCGCGGTGTTCATCCTGCCGTTGCACAATCCGCTGCACCTTGCCAAGGCGATCAGCTCGCTGGACTGTCTGAGCCACGGGCGCGTGGAGGTGGGCGTCGCGACGGGCGGCAAGGAGCGACCGTTCGCCGCCTTCGGCGTCGACCCGGACAAGCCCGTGGCGCGCTTCAACGAGGCCCTCGCGCTGATGAAGAGCTGCTGGACCGATGCGCAGGTCGACTTCGAGGGGCGCTTCTGGACGCTCCACGGAGCGACTATGGAGCCCAAGCCGGTGCAGAAGCCCTACCCGCCTGTGTGGTTCGGCGGCAACGCACCCGCCGGGATGCGCCGCGCCGCGCGGCATGGCGACGGGTTCATGGGCGCGGGATCCCAGACCACAGCTCGGTATGCCGAACAGGTCGCGATGGTCAAGGACGAGTTGGCCGCGCAGGACCGCGACCCGGAGAAGTTCCGGTTCGGCAAGCGGGTCTACGTGCACGTTGAGGACGAACCCGCCGTCGCGCAAACGCGGCTCGAGGACGCCCTCAAACGTCACTACGGTGGCGGTGACTGGTCAGAGCAGATGGTTGCGGGGAACGCGGAGCAGTGCGTCGCAGGGCTTCGCGAGGTTGCGGACGCCGGCGCGGAGCTGGTGTTGCTCAATCCGTTGATGGACGATCAGCGACAGCTGGAGCGTCTGGCCAACGAAGTCATCCCGGCCCTCTGAACGACGAAAAGGACGAACATCGAGGGCATCGCACTGCGGTGGGGACTCTTGGCGACGAGAGGGTCGCACATGCCTGCGGTGGGACGTTTCGTCGTCGTGGCTGCAGGACCGCCTACGGAACGATCGTGAAGGTCAGTGGGCGTGCCAACGTTGTGAGGCCGGAGCCATCACGCGTGCTGATGGTGGCCGTGTAGTTGCCGGGTCTCAGCTTTTTGCTGTGCGAGAGGCGGCCTTGGAAGTTCACCTTGTCGGGGCCGGAGTGGGCCGCGACCGGCAGGCTTCCGGCGATCACGGCACGTTTGCACTTTGGTCCGCTCCGGTTCCTGTCGGTCGCCGCGACGCACCTACCGCCGACGCGCCGGCCGGGCACGAGCTGAGTGAACGTCAGGGCAACGTTTGCTGGCGCGTTAAAGGTGAAACGCGAACGTGGTGCCGACCGGCACACTGCTGATGTGCGGTAGCGAGCCTCCCAGTCGCCACCGGCCGGCTGACTCGCTGAAGCCGCTCACGACGACGGGTGAGGCTCTGCCCTGAGGCGCTCCGTTGCCGGACTGCGTGGGCGACGGAGTGGTTGTCGTCACAGGCGCCACGAACGTGTAGCTGTCTCCAGCGACGGGTTCGCTCGTGGAGTGCAGGGCGCTAACCCGCACTGCGACGGTACCTGCGGTCGAGGGGGGAGCGACTGCCGTGATGTGTTCGCCGGATTGATCAACCTTCAAGCTGATCGCGGGCGTGGAGCCAAACACTACGTTCACGACGGAGTCAAGGTATTTCCCGGTGATGGTGACCGTGTTGCCCCCGCCCGCGCTCCCCGAGGCTGGCGAAACCGAGGTGATGACCGGGCTGGTTCAACTTCGGCGCTGAGCTCCAGCGCTCCCTGAGTCTGGTAGTTCGGAGTACGGCCCGCTGTTTCTCCGAGGGGCGGTTCATCCCACTCAAAGTATTCGGCGGTGCTGGGCGTGACGAGACCGACATCCCCTTCGTTTGGGATCAGATCGGTACCGATCAGATCTCCGGGCCCGATTGGCAGGTAGGTGGGGTTGGATCCCCCTTCCGAGTCGGCGGCGGGCGAGGTGACGCCGGCGCCACGCCACCCGCCGGGAGCAGCGCGTTCGAGGACCTGCAGCGAAATTTCACCGCCTTCTCCCACCACCCTCCAACTGGTGATGATGCCAGCCGCCGGCGCGGAATTGAGTTCCGCCGGATAAGCCTGCGCGACCGTGAACCCAAACGGACAATCAAGCCGACACGCCACGAACGTTTTCGCCTTCGGAAGTTCGCGGAGTCCCAGCGTGACCACCCGCGCATCGCTTGAGGGCGCCACTAGCAAAGCGAGCGACAGGAGTGCAAGGACTACGCTGCATCGCAGCATCCCCATTGCGGCTTTATACCAGTTGAGTGAGGACCCAGGGCGGGAGGTCCGGCACCTAGGCGAGGGTCGCCGGAGGCTGCCGCCTAGGAACGCCCGCGTCCGGTTGGGGCACTTCTCTCGGAACCGGCGCGATGACGAACCCGAGCGGCAGCCACGCTCGGGGCAGGCCCCTAGCCGGCTCGGATGGAGCGACATACGGGGTGCCTCCGATATCACGGCTTAAAGGAAGCAGCGCCCGGCGGGCAACTGGCGGTGCCAGCCAGCGGGGCGATCACGTCTTGGAGCGTGCGCTCGCACCGCCGCGGTGCCGAATGCGAGCTGCGCGTCATCCGCCCGAGCACGGATGGGGAGTTCACAGCTGCCGGAACGAGCCCCCGTCTTACGGTCCTGGAGCGGCTTCAGGTCGTTCTCGACGGTGCTCACGCTCCCCCTTCCCGAGCTGTGGGTCCCGCGCGCGAGTCTGAGGGTCTGCGGCCCACCTGTGTGGATCGCAGGTTGGGCTACGACCGCACATCCGGTTAGGGTCGCCGGATGCGCTCCGCCACGATCGGGATCATCACAGCGGCTCTCGGGCTGCTGTGTGCAACGTCCGCCGGGGCTGCCACGTGCACCGACAACTACACCGGGGCCAGCGGCGCGCAGTGGGACGTCGCCGCGCACTGGTCCACGGGCAAAAAGCCGGGGCCGCTGGACGTGGCCTGCTGGCCCGCAGGCGTGACCATCCTCATGACCGAACCCGAAAGCATCGGCGGGGGCGAAGTCGGGTCGATGCAGGGCGGGAGCCTTAAACATCGCCAAGCGCAACGGCCTGTTTCTCTTCGGCGCCTCGGAATCCACGCTCAGCGGTTCGCTGACGCTCGAAGAACAGGCAGACGTGAAGGCCTTCGAAGGGTCGCGGACGATTCGCGTGGACGGGGACATCGTCGACTCGCCCGGGAAACTCGAAGGAACCGCCGGTGTCGGCGTGCATCTGGTCCAGGGCTCTGGCGCGAGCTTCACATTCGGCGGGAGCAGCCAGGATGAAGTGAGCCACGACAGCTCGATCACGACCGAAAGCCCGATCACCATCGAGAACCCCGAAGCCGACATCTCCGGTCCGGTGACCACGACCAGCACGATCGCCTTCGGCCCCGGCGTGTCGATCGACCACAGCGCGTCCGACTTCGCGACCTTCACGGCCGCCGGCATCGAACCAAACAGCGGTCCCGCCTACGGATTCGGCGGCGATACGCTGGTCCTCACGGGCGGGACCACCACGGTCGCGGCCGGCACGAAACTCGAATGCGGGCCCGACCCTCGAGGGCGGCGCCCTCCAGGACGAAGGGACGATCGGCGCGACCTTCGACGAAGCTCGGCAGAAGAGCCCCATCACTGTCACAGGCGGGCGCCTCGGCGGCACGGGCACTGTCGAAGGCGAACTGATCGTCAAAGGCGGGACGGTCGCGCCCGGCCCGCACGGAACGCTCTCGCTCGTGAGCGACTAACTTCAGGAGGGCGGCACGCTCGCATTCGGGATCGGCGGCACCACGCCCGGGCTCGGGCTTCGACCGACTGCTCTTCACCGCCGACGACGCCGCCACCTTCGCCGGGACCCTGGAAGCGGTCGACGAAGGTGGCTTCGTGCCGGTCGCGGGCGCAGCCTTCAAGGTCGTCGCCGGCGCCGAAGAAACCTCCGGTGCGTTCGCATCTCTAGGCGGCCCGGCCGGGGCCATCTACACACCGCTTTATGAAACCGATGGGCTGACGCTGAAGGCGACCAACGTGCCAGCGCCCGCAAAAGAACCGGTCTCCTCCACGCCGACCACCACGCCCATCACCACCTTGACCGCAGGAGTGGCTTCGACGCAGGCGGCGATCGACGAACTGCTCCGCGGCTGCAGCCGTAGCCCACTTGTCCTCAACGACGCCTACATCCACGGAGGACGGGTCCTGCTCCGGGGAGCGCGGCGGCGACCCTCATCGGCAGGACGATCGAGATCCTCTTCAACGAACGGACGGTCGTGGCTCACGCCAAGGTCGCCGCCGACGGCTCCTTCACGACGACGGCGCCGCTGCCGCCGGCGAAGATCCGGGCGCAGTCACCACCCGCTACAGCGCCGCCTTCGGCAGGACCCGCTCGCTGCATCTGAAGCTGACCCGGCGCCTGCAGCTCGAACCGCCCACCGCCGTGGGCGACCTGTCACGCTCAACGCGGACACATCGAACTGCCGCTGACCAGCCCGGTGACTCCGGTGATTGTCGAACAGGACCTCGAATGCGGCAAGACGACGATCGCCAAGACGTTCACGCCGTCGAAGAATGGACGCTTCGAGGTCAAGCTCACCGTCCCCGCGAGTGCCCGCGCCGGCATCTACACCCTGAAAACGAAGGTTGCCGCGAGCGGGCACTCAGCCCGGCAGGGCTTCGCCACCTACAGCCTGCCGCTGCCGGTGGCGATCGGCTGAGGCAACCGCCGGCGCGAAGCGCGGTGGGCGTGGGCTGTCGAGCCCGCTCTCAGCGCGCCTACCAGGCTTCGGCTGTTTCTGGCCTCCTGCTGTTGACTGCAGGAGGCCACCGCATTTGACCTCCTGCCTCCGCAGCAGCGTTTCGCCCAGTGTTTACGGGGCTTCTCGGCCGCCGGGGCCCAATGAGGGCGGGTGATGGAGCCAACCGGGATCGAACTGGTGACCTCCTGCTTGCCAAACGCGACGAAATCCGACGAGAAACCCCAATTTTGCGGGCCTTTCGGCGCCAGGTGCGTCGGGCTGACAGTGCGGGATTGGGGCCGATTTAGGGCCCTTTGGGCAGCGAGAATTTGGGTGCTGCCCAGCCGGTACTAGGGATACAACTGAGCCGTCCGGCTACCGGGGAAAGGGGCGCCTTCCGTGCAGGTCGGGGGTGACCGGCGTGGACCCGCCGCTCGTCCCGGGAGATCCCTGTTGTCCCTTTTCCCCGCGTTCCCCGCGTTCGCCCTTCGCGCCGTGAGCGCCGCGCAGCTTGGCCAGCACGCTCGGCTTGATCTGCTTCGTGGATGTGATCAGGTAATGCCCCGCGGCAACGGCGGTTCCCGACGTCGCCATCAACAGTGCAAGCGTCGCCACGACGTTCGCGTAAGAAGGTGCCTTCGCACGAGTGCCTCCCCAGATTGGCGTCCGGCGGCGCAATCACGCCCTGCGCCGCTCCTTCTACGGCTGAGTCTAAGCCGCCGGAAGTAAGCCGGGGAGGGTATTTGGGCGATTCTTGATCCGTATCCCCGAGGTCTCTGTCAGCCCCGCACGCTTCGGACACGAGAGGGGCGCAACGATAAGTCAAGAACATGAGCGCGCGAGTAGGATTCGGGAATGTGGAAACTGCTCGCTTCGGGGGGCGGGGTCGGCTGGAACGGGCGACGAGCTTTCGCGGGGGCGGCGATCGTGGTGATGCTCGCGCTCGGGCCGATGGCGGTAGGTGCGGCTGGCGAGACGGTCGGCTACCTCTACACGGCGCTCGGAGCAAACGTCGAGCGCTTCGAAGTCGGCGAAGACGCGGAACTGACGGCCGCAGGATCGGTGGCTGGCGGCGCGGTCACTCCCTCGACTCCGGGATCGCTCGTCATGGCAAAGACCGCTGACGGCGAGAACCTCTACGAGCTCTCCAAGACGGGCTCCACACAGACGATCCACCAATACACGGTCGACTCCTCAACAGGTGTGCTGACGGCGATGAGCCCCGAAACCGTCGGGTCGATCCCCTTCCCGGGCGCTGAAAGCCCGCATTTCATGGCGGTTCTCAACCCGGCGGCGACGGGGGCGGCGGGCCAGAACACCCTGTATGTCCTTGCGGGAGCAAGCGAACACCCAAGGCTCTATATGTTCGACATCGATGCGAACACCGGTGCGTTGACCCAGGTGGAAGCCGCAGGCATCGTTGTCCCCGACACGAGAGTCGCCGCCGGGCTCGCCTACAGCGGGAAGACGCTGGTGGTAAAGGGCGGCGACTTCTCCGGTCACGAGGTCTTTGAGAGCGCCACCCTGGATCAGAGCACAGGCGTTCCCGTGTTCGAACCGGTGGCCGACTCGCCATGTCCCGAACTTGCATGTGACGAGGGCGCGGTATTCATGCTCAACGAAGCAGAGATGCTCAACACGAACAGCGTCCTCGACGTCAACGCCAGGGTTCCCGAAACCTACGCTCCAGGAGTCTCCTCATACGAGGTCGGTGGCAGCTGGTCCCCGATCGCCTCCTATCTCACTCACCGTCCCGGCCCACTGGCGCTGAGCGCCATCGGGAACAGATACTTCGGCAGCGAGCATCTCTCGAACTCCCCGTTCGAAATCGAAGACGGCGAATTTCAGACGAGCGAATACGGCCACTCCTGGATAGAGGAATTCGCCCCCGAAGGAGCGCCCGAGGGATTCTTCGGTCTGCCCGGGGTTGAGCACGTCCCGATTGCGCTCCTTCCCCTGGGTTCGGAGATCTATGTGGCGAACCAGAGCGAAAACGGCGACTCGTTCGCCACCGGTGAACGCCTCACCCCGAGCACCGGTATCGCAAAGGAACTGGGGAGTTCTCTCGGCGCCGCGATGGCGGGCTTTCTGACAGGCGAATTTGAAAGCCGGCGAACAGGAAAAAGAAGCGGTCAAAGGAGGCGGGGGGACGCCGGGCGGCAAAGCCACCGAATACACGCTCACGGTCTCCATCGCCGGCGCCGGCAAGGGAGCGATCACCGCCAGCGGGATCAGTTGTCCGGGAACGTGCTCGGCGAGCTACCCGGCGGGCACGACCGTGACTCTTACCGCCCACCCGAGCCCGGGATCCACGTTCACCGGGTGGGCGGGCTCGTGCGTTGGCGCGGGTGCGTGCAATGTGACGATGTCGGGCTCCGCCGCCGTGACGGCGAGCTTCGCAAGCGTCCCACCGCCCAACACGAAGATCATCTCCGTCAAGCACTCGGGCAAGAAGACCACGATCACTTTCAAGGGCAGCGGGGGCTTCGGAAAACTCACCTTCCGTTGCAGGCTGGGCGCCGCTAAAAACGCGGCGAAGTGCATCTCGCCACTCGTCTACAAGCACCTCGCGCCGGGCAAGCATCGCTTCTCGGTCGCGGCGGTGGACAGTCGGCCGGTGGCGGACCCCACCCCTGCCAAGGTCACCTTCGTCGCCAAGTCCTGATCGTGTTCCAATTCCGTCGGTATGCCCCCGCAAGCCTCGGGCGGTTGGCTCGCCGCCCCCTACGGTCCGTCAGCGTCGGCGCAGCATCAGCGGCGAAGCCGCCGTGATCGACCTCCGACCGCTTTGCCTGGGGCGATGCGGGGATCGGGGCAGCCGTGGCTGTCGCACTGATGGGCGCCGGGAAGGGCGGCAAGGTGGCTCAGGAGGCGCCGGTGACAGTGTTTGAGGATGCGCGGGGTCCGAACGTGCGGGTGCTGCGGCAGGCTCAGCGGCGACTCTCCTCGGCCGAGCTGGCGGCGTTGATCGGTGCCCGTGTCTGCGAGCTGGCGAAGGATTACGAGCTTCATCGCACGACGGTCGCCAGGCACGTTGCTCGCGCGGGGAAGACTCGGCCGGTCATGACCGGGGCGCAGATTGACGAGGCGGTCCGTCTGTGCGGCGACGGCTGGACGCTGCACAACGCCGGCCAGCACTTGGGCGTGGCAGATCAGACGATCCGGCGGGTGCTCGTAGAGAGAGCGGTGACGATCCGGCCAGGCGGGCGCAGGAGGTCGCAGCGGTAGCGTGATGAACCCCGCGTAATACGGACGGGATGTGGCGGGGCAGCCGTTACCTGCCGTCGATGACGGTGGTGACGATCTTGCGGACTTCTGCGGGTTCGGGCGGCGCGCTCTCCTGTTCGGTGCAGAGCAGGTGGACGGCACCGATCAGCGTGGGGGCGATGGTGCGGGCGTCGGTGTCGTCCGCAAGGCGTCCCAGGTCCCGCTCGGCCGCGAGATAGGCGCAGATCATGGCGGTTCCTTCGCCGAGAAGTGGGATGCGGGCCGCTCGAGCATCGGCGCTGCCATCGACGCCGCGGGAGGCAGCTTCACGATGACCTACATCACTGTCACCGTCACCGCGACGCGAGCAGATGCCTCCTGAACGAGCTTCAATGACGCCGAGCTACCACGCTCGCATCGGACGAGAACGCTCGGGCGTCGTGGCGTCGTGCGAGGCCATGCTGTCGCCGCAGTCAATGCAATGCGCGACCACCTATCCGATCCGTGTGGCTCGCTCGGCAAGCCACTCGTCACGCGCGCCCTTCAAACACTGCGATGTCGGCCCTCGGCCTCGGAGCGGTGAGCGGCCTGGGGGCCGCTCGCTGCCGCGTCCCATACGAGTCTGGCCGCCTGAGAGCGCTCGGTGATGCCGAGCGATCGATAGGCGAGCTGGATGTGCTTCTGGGCGGTGCGTTGGGCGATGCCCAGCTCCTCGGCAGCATCTCGGTCCGAGCGGCCCATCGCCACGAGCCGGAGCACCTGCGCCTGGCGCCTGGTCAAGCCGAGGCCCATCACCGCGTCAAGGCCGATCCCGCCCGCCGATCTCGAGAGGCGCGTGTGATCGACCGCGTTCCGGTAAGCCTGGATCAGGTAAGGACGCACGAGATTGAGAAAGTCCCGCTCGCTGGCGGTGAAGTCGCGCGCCGACCGGCTGAGTACCACCCCCATCACGCGCTCAGCGGGGGACGGCAGCGTGAACGCGATCTGGTACTCGACCCCGAGCGGGCGGTAGACGCTCCGGTAGAGGTCCAGACGGTGCAGCTCGCGCCGAGTTATGAGGTCCGAGAACCTGATGGCACGGCCGTCCAATGTCTGGATGTGGTGTCGCACGAGTGGGTTTTCATGGGCGTACCGTGCGAACGCTGCATGGAACTCGCGAGGAACCTCCGGATGGCTGATCGAGATCGTCCACGGCGGATTTGCGGGCACCTCGCTGAGTGCGGACATGTCTGCGGGCACCGCACGGCGAAGGGCGACGATCAGGCCCTCGCACAATTCTCCAACGTCGAGCAGGCCCATGACCTCTCCCACAAGAGCGAGCGCTCTTCGCTGGTTGGCGGCCCCCATGGCCCGCCACGCTAGTCGAACGGCCGAAGATCGTCGCCGCGCTACGTCTTAAATGCGTAGCCGGCGCGGCCGCTACGGCAGACCGGTCGCCCGTAGACATCGGGCATTCTGCCTCTGAACTTGCCCAGGCCCTGTCTGCGTCGGACACCATCGCGGGACTTCGTGATTCGCCCACTCATCGGCATATAGGGTCCGGGCGGAGGTTGCCATACCGGCTCCTCGATCGACTGCGACAACGATCACGGCGCGGAGCGAGGTACTGCGATGGGTGGGGAGCTGGCAACTGCGGTGGCTGAGGCCGGAGACGGCGACGATGCTGCGCCCGTCCTGCGACCTGGGCGCCGGAGCGCGTGTGTTGCCCTGGGCCTCTTCGCTGCGTTCGTGCTGCTGGGCTTCTCCGCGGGGCCCGCGGACGCGGACATCTACTGGGCGTCCCTGACGGGCTTCGGGGTTAACTTCACCAATCAGGAAACGTACATCGGTCACGCCAGCCAGGACGGCACCGGCGTCAATTCGCAGTTCGCCCCGGGGGCGCCGCATGGCCTTGTGGTTGCCGGCGAATATCTCTATGGCACGCTCGGCCCCTCCATTGCCCGCGAGAAGATCAACGGCACCGGCATCGAACCGGAGTTCATCGTGCTGCCCGGCGAGGTCAAAGACGCACAGGGGGAATACCGCGGTGAATCCACGTTCTCAAAACTCGCCGTCGAGGGCGAATACATCTACTGGGCGAGCTGCCACATCGTCACGAGCGGCCCCCTGGAAGGGACCTTCGCGGAAGAAGGGGAGATCGGCCGAGCGAAGCTCAACGGCACTGAAATCACTCCCAACTTCATCCGCGATGACTCGGGTCTGGACGACAACTGCATCCACGCCGTCGCCGCCGATGAAAAGCACCTCTACTGGTCTCGGGTCGGCGGCAGCATCGCCCGAGCGAACCTGAACGGCACGGGGGTCGAACTCGAATACGCGAAGGGTGTGACGGGGGACATCAGCGGCCTGGCGGTCAACGCCCGGCACATCTACTGGAACACGCTCGAAATGGACGAGCTCGGCCGCGCCAACATCAACGGCGGCGAAGTGAACAACAGCTTCATCAAACTGGCCGGCTCCAAGTTGGACGGCGGTCTCGCGCTCGACGAACAGCACCTCTTCTGGGCGGCGGAAACGGTCATCGGCCGTGCGAACCTCGAAGGCGGCGAAGTCGAAGAAGCATTCATCCCCAACGCGGTCGCGCCCGAAGATCACTTCATCAACGGCGTGGCCGTCACGCCGGCGCATCCGCCGTTGGCGGTGACTGTGACGGCGCTGAGCAAGGGAGACCCATGGTCCACCCAGGCTGAGGGAGTCAGGAACCCGCTCACCGTGAAGGTGACGATCCAGAATCCGGCGAGCGCATCCGAAGGGGTCACCGGCGTGACCCCTTCCGCCATCGCGGTTTCGGCCCCCGGTGCGCTCACGTCAACCGGGCCGCCCACGCCGGCCCCACCCGCCGGCGGGTGGACGCTGGCCCCCGGCGCGTCGGTTTCGTTCACCGAGCCGTACCAGATCTCCGAACCCGGCCAGGCCACCATCAGCGACTCGGTCACCTGGACCCTGCCGTCCACAGGACCCAGAGGGCCCGTTACGGGCATGGTGACGACGGCGCTTGGCTCAGGCGTGTCGGGTGCGGTGTACGGGCAGGAATGCGGCGCCATCTGCCGGGTGTCCGGGCTCGCGAACCAGACGATCCTCGTGACGGGACGAGCAAGCGACGGGACGGCGATCTCAAAGCTCGCGACGAGCGGCGCCGACGGCAAGTGGGGAGCAGGAGTGCCCGCAGGCGTCTACACCGTCGGCCCGTCGAACGACGGCGCGACGATCACCGGAGAAGGGTTCACGCCGGAACAGGCGTCCGCGACGGTGACCAGCAGCAAGGTCGAGGAAGGCCGGAACTTCCAGGTTTGCGTTATCAGCACGGACGCTGAAGGAAGCGGCGCACCTAGCATGGAAAGCCAGCTCGACGCGCTGACGGTGGGCGTGCGGTCGGGCGACCTTCGCTACCCGGTTGCGCGACTCGCCTCAGGGACCGCCTGCGCTGCGAACTACTCGTTCACGGTGTACGGAGGGATCCCCATCAGCCGATTCGTTGATCCGTCCTCGCGGGCCCCGTACGCCGTGTTCTCGAACGGCGAGGGCTACCGCGCCAACAACCACGCCCCCAGCTCGAACTGGTACGAGCAGATGCCCGCCTGCCCGTCGTTCGAAAGCCACGGCACGGAGGAGAAGTTCCGGCCGCTGAAGTGGCTCACCTTCTACAACGGGAACGGAACGAACGGGCTCGGTTCCGCGACCGTGAACCTCTCCTGGGACCGCCACAACGTCAAACTGGAAAAAGGGATCGAGCGGGCCGGCACACTGACGCGTGTCTTCGATTACGAGGAGCACGGGCACAAGGGGCGCTGCGTGAATCGCCGTGGAGTTGTTCCGAGCGTGTTCACCCGTGTCGACAGGGTCAAGTCGACGTTCGAAACGATGATCTCGTGGGCGTTCCCGTTTGGTCCGACCAGCGCATCCGGTGGAGAGACGCCGCGCATCCCGCTCATAGACGGGCTTGTCGAGAAGGCCGCTGAGGCTGCGTATGAGAAGTTCGTCGAGCACCACATCAGCAACGGAGACTCGCCCCTCGTGAAGACGGCGTCCGTGTACGTGATGACGGAGGGGCTGGTGCATGCAGGCTTCCACTTCGCCTCGCACAAGGCGGTCGAAGCCGCTGCGGCCGGTGCCGTCGCGATGCTTGAGGAGCTCACCGAGCTCGAGACGAAGGCCAATACTGCGCAGATTCTCGCGGACGCCATCGACGCCTACGCCGGCCCGAAGTTCGGCTATGAAACCATGGACGTGGTCGTGAGGGGCAAGTTCGAATCGGTCTCGTGCCCCGGCACGACCTACTCGCTCTACTGCGACGACACGCGGCTCGCGATCGATGCGTCCAGCGACAGATTCCCGCAATACAGGCTGTACCTGACCCGGTACGGGGCGGCCGTCCCGACTGCAACGGACCTCAGCACGAAAGTGGGGGTCGTAAGCGGCGGCGACGCGGCCCACCTGCCGGAAGTCAACAGCACCGACCCTAAGGATTACGACATCCCCGGTACCACGGGCGCCGAGGCAGCTCTGGATCGAGCACTGAAGGTGATAAGGCCAAACGCCCTGGAATTCGCGAACGGAGCCCAGACCTCAGGCAACATTCCCAAGGCGCTTCCTTACTGCACCGAAAAGGGTCTTGCCGCGACGCCCTCCTCGATCTGCTTCACGTTCGCGGACAACAAGTCCTGAGCCGCCTTCATTCGTGGCCCGGGGCAACGGGGCCGGGCTGCCGCCTGCGGACGATCCACGGGTTGCCGAAGCCGGCCGGCGGGTACTGGGCCGGTGGAGAGCGACTCCGATGCATACCTGCGTCGCCCCGAGGCGGAGAGCGACGGTCCGATCGCGATCACCGGCTACTGCATGGGAGCCCGCGTCGGGCTGCTCATCGCCAAGATGCACCCGACGCGGGTCGTGGCGCTCGGCGGATTCCACGGTGGCCGCCTAGTCAGCGACGCACCCGAAATCGGCGAGCAACACGCAGCACCTGCAGCTCCACGATCTCTCCCGTAAGCTGGGCCGCCAGGCCCCGCGTCACCTCAACCGGCGTGACGCCGAAGCACTAATCGTCGCCTGGCGGCGCGAGGCACGGGCCAGCGTTGTATCCAGTGGCCGGTCGACCTCCTGACGACCCCTGAGGCGGCACCGCTGCGGCGCATGAAGGCGAGCACCCTCAGTGACCAGCGGCGACGCGGGCCAGTCCCGTTCGTGAGGTTCGGGCGGCTGGTCGGGTACGACCGGGCCGAGCTGGAGGTGTGGGTTCGGTCGATCACGCAGAGGCCCCTGTACGCGTCCTCGCGGGCCAGTTTGGTGTACACGGCTGGTGTTACAGCCCCGCGCCGCGGGCTGTACGTCCGTCGACCCTAGCCCCGAAACCCGCCGGATAGCAGGCACTTCGTGAGTGGAGCCAACCGGGATCGAACCGGTGACCTCCTGCTTGCAAAGCAGGCGCTCTCCCAGCTGAGCTATGGCCCCTGGGGGTCCCAATATACGCGGAACCGCGTCAGGCTAGCCTCGTTTGGTCGTGCCAAGCCTGTCCGTAACTGTCCAGGCGTGCGTCGTTGGGCTGCCGCCGAGCGCCGACCGGAACGTGAGCGTGGCGGTGACCGTGATCCCGCGCCGTGCCCGGCTTGCGGCTCTGAGCGACTTTGCGGCCGGTGAGCTCGGCGGGATCGTGACCGTGACGGGCGAGGTGGAGGCCACGTGCACGCTCCCGTGCCCGAAGGTCCCTCTTGCCGGGTCGCAGTGGCCGGCGATCGCGACCAGGCCCGTGCCGCATCGGGGCGCGCCGGAGTGCAGGGCGCCCGCGCTCGCGGCGCGGAATGTCGCCCGCCAACTGAGCGTGCCCGCCTGCAGGGTGGTCACCTTCAGCCTGATGGCCCCTGTGCTGGGGTTGATCACGAGGCCCCCGACCGCGGTGAAGCTGCTGTACGGCGCCGGCGCGAGCGCCGTGGTGAAGGGGAGGACCCCTGAAACGCCGGCGGGCAGCATGGCGGCGGGATGGACGGAGAACGACTGTTCCACCGGGGGTGCTGGTTCGTACCTGTTGCTGCCGGGCTGTCGCGCGTCGATCGTGCAGGTTCCAGCTCCGACGAAGCTCACGGCAGCTTCGGAGATGGTGCAGACCGCGGGAGTGGCGGACGAGTAGAGGACCGGCAGGGCCGAGGTGGCGGTCGCGGTCACGGTGTAGGTCGGGCCGCCCACGGTCGCGGAGCTCGGGGGCGAGGAGGTGAACGCGATCGTCTGGGACTCCCCTGATACCGCAAGGGACAGGTGTGCCTGCGGTGCGGGCAGGTATTCGGAGTTCCCCGACTGCGCGGCGTCGATCGTGCAGGTGCCCGCTCCCACGAAGCTCACCGCAGCTTCGGAGATGGTGCAGACCGCGGGTGTGGCGCTGGAGTAGGTCACCGGCAGGCCCGAGCTGGCGCTCGCCGTCACGGTGTAGAGGGGGCCTGCAACGACCGCCGAGGTGGGTGGGGAGGAGGTGAACTCGATCGTCTGGGTGCCCTTGCCGACGGTGAAGCTCTGCGCCGCCGTCGCCGCCGGCTTGAAGCTGGCGCTGCCGGGCTGGCCTGCGTCGATCGTGCACGTACCCGGCTGCAGGAAGCTGACCGTGGAGCCGGAGAGCGCACAGATCGATGGCGTGGCCGTGGAGTAGGTCACCGGCAGGCCCGAGGAGGCCGCTGCGCTGGCTGCGTAATCCGGACCTCCGACGCGCGCTTCGGTGGGGGCGGGGGTTTCGAAGCTAACAACCTGGCTGCCCTTGGCCACCTCGAAGGCCTGCCGACTCTGCGGTGCCTGGGCGTATTCGGCGCTCCCTTCCTGGTCGGCGTCGATCGTGCACGTCCCGACTCCGACGAATCGGACCGTCGAGCCGGTGAGGGTGCACACCGAGGGAGCGCCGGAGTAGAAGGAGACGGAAAGGGCCGATGATGCGCTCGCGGTGACCGTATAGCTGCCTGCACCGGCGACGGCGTGTCGCGGCGGAGTTGAGGAGAAGCCGATGGTCTGCGCTTTCTTGCCAGGTTCTTCAACGGGCTCGAACGCCCCGAGACCGTTCGGCGTGCCCACGCCCGTCGGGCCGTCGTAGCCGGTGCCCGCGAGGCAGATGGCATGGTCTGAGCAGGCCGCGGCCTCTTCCGCCGGGCTGCAGAGTTCTTCTCCGGCGAGCGGGCATTCGGCGTTGGAGCCGGACTGCACGTCGTGGAGTGTCGAGGGGTTCAGGGCCGCGTTCTCGTAAAGCGTCTTGGCGGGATATTCGACGCCGCCGGAGCCGCCCGCGAGGGCGAAGGCGGCGGCGATGAGCGGCGAGGAGGCGCTCGTGCCGCCGGTTTCCACCCAACCGGTCGCGCCCCTGCTGTTGGGGGTGCTGTCGTACACGGCTATCCCGGTGTTTGGGTCGGCGTCGGCCGCGACGTCCGCCACGGCGCGCTCCGGTCCACAGCCCACCGCTGACCAGTTGGGGAGTTCCAGCTGCCAGGGGGGTGCGGCGAACTCGGTGCTGCATCCGCTGCCGCCGGCTCCTCGGAACCGGTTCCAGACCGTCTCGGACTGCCACGTCTCAGACGGGCTGTTCAGCGTCAGGCGCGTGCCGCCGACCGCGATCACGTGAGGCGAAGAGGCCGGGTAGTTCACCAGCCCGACACCGGGTTCGCTGCATCCCGTTCCTTCCTTGCCCGCCCAGTTGAGGAAGCCTTCGTCACCGGCGGCTGCGGTGATGACGGTGCCCGGATGGTCGTACGCGGCGCTGTCCGTCAGCGGCTCGCGCCCGTACCAGGAGTCCGAGATCTCGTTAGCTCCTTCGGTCACCGCGCGGTTCTCAGCTGCTTCGAGCTCGGGGTAGCAGGCTGACTGCGCCTCCACGAGCAGGATCCGGCAATTGGCCTGGCATACGGCGCGGGCCACCTCGATGTCGAGGGAGATCTCAAGCGCCCAGCCGCCGTTCGCGGCAGGGAGGGGCTTCTTTGCGCCTTCCGCGTTGATCTTCCTGAAGCAGTGGTTCGCCGTCGTGCAGGCCGGCAGGCCGAATTCTTCGTCGTAGTGCTTCAGGTCCTTTTCGGCGGTGGGATCGTCATATGCGTCGACGAGCGCGATCGTCTGTGTCGTTGGAGCACCGGTCGGCAGCGCATACGCGCTGTGCAGGTCCTGGGGACGCAGGCCGAGACATCCGTTGATGGGCAGTTCCGGCTGACAGTTTTCATGGCCTGACCGGGCAGTCGGCCTAGATCTCGCCGGCGGCCCGGCGAGGGGAACATGCGCCCTTGCTCCGGGCGACACCGTTTCCACGGCCGCGCAGGTCGCCCCTCCCGGCTGCGCAGGAGCACAGGCCGGGCGCGTGGTCTTCGTCGCTGGGCTGGGCTGTGCAGAGGCGCCGGCGCTCAGGCAGAGCATTGCGACGGCGGCGAGCAGCGCCACCATTGCGATGCGCGTACGAGCAGACCCGAAAGTCATCCGTTCCTTCCCCCCCTGCCCCTGTTGGAATCAGGGCGTTAACCCTGAACGGCGGAAGCTGCCCCCGCCGGTCCTTTCTGAGTGTGAATGTACCAGTCCACAGTGGGCTCAGACAGTGGCATGGTCACCGCTCTGCGGAGGGCGGGGCGGGCTTGCCGATTGCTCAAGGGCCTGGATGCCGGCGAGGGCGGGAGCGGCGCGCAGCGACTCGAGAGCGCCGCCCGCCTCGACGAGCAGCGCCGTCGCATCGCCGGCCCTGCCCCTGTCGATCAGCCATGCCGCGAGGTCGTTCTGCGCGCGCGCCAGCCAGTACGGATAGCTCAGCGAGCGCAGGCCCTCGATGGCCCCCCTGAGCCCCGCCTCCACCTCCTCGTGCCGCCCCTCCTCGGCGGCCACCAGTGCCGTGAAGCGGAGAAGCTGTGCGCCGAGGTAGGGCGGCAGGTGGCTCGGCGGCTGGTTGGAGAGGAGGGAAAGCAGCTCTCCTGCAGCCTCTGCGCGGCCCAGCTGCAGGGCTGCATCCAGCGTGTCCGGCCAGGCGTTGCGCACAGCATCGTGGGACGTGCCCAGCGAGTCGATCGCGGGGCCGAGAAGGCCGCTCCCGAGCTGCAGGGCGTCAGCGGGGCGGCCTGCGGCCAGGTGCAGCCGGATCGCGACCGAGGTGTGGATTGCGCGCAGCTCGTCGTCGTCGCCCTGCTCCCAGGAGGCAATGCGGGCAAAGCTGTCCACGGCCGCCTCGAGGTCTCCCCGGAAGGTGTGAAGGATCGCCATCGGGAAGTGCAGGAACTCGCCTCCGGCGCGATCCTCGTTCCCGCGCAGCTCAGCAGCGAGGGCTTCGGCCTCATCCCACCGGCCGGCGTAGACATAGAGGTAGATGAGGTTGCCCGCGGCCACGCTCTCACGGAAGCGGTCACCCTGGCGTCGGGCCAGGGCGAGCGTCGCGGCGTAGTGCTCCGCGCCCTCCGGAAGGTCCCACTGAACGCCGAGGTTCCCGCTGTTGCCGTGCGCGAGGGCGAGCTCGGCTGCCAGCTCGTGCTGTTCGGCGATCTCCAGTGCCTGGTCGAACAGCGCGCCCGCCTCCTCGGGGCGGCTGGCCTGCAGGCAGATGAGGCCCTTGTCGATGAGGGCTCCGCTGCGCACCGCCGGAAGGTCGAGCTCCTCTGCGATTCGCAACGCCGACTCAAGCGGCGGCCCGGCGCGCTCGTCGTGGCCCGCGAAAAGCAGCGTGTGCCCGAGCATCGCGTGCAGCGCGGCCACGTCGGGATCCGCCCTGTCGGGGCCGAGAACCTCCAGCGCGGGTATCAGCCGCTCGATCGCCTCTTCGTTGCGCCCGAGACGGTTGAGGGCCCGGCCGATCCGGCCGGCCACATGTGCGGCCTCGCGCTCGCGCCCCGCGGCGATATGTGCGTCGGCCACCTGCTCGAAGAGCTCCAGGGCCGCCTCAAGGCGCCCGGCCTGAAGAGCCATCTCGCCTGCTGCCCTGGTCAGCTCGGTGCTCTCGAGCTCATCCTCGGCCAGCTCCGATGCGGTCCTGTAGGAGCGCTCGGCGGACTCGGGAGCGCCGACCGCCGCCGCCCGCTGGGCCGCGCGGCGCAGGGCCGTGAGTGTCTCGATGCGAAGCTCGGGTGCGTCGGGGTCCCTGAGGGCGGCCCGGTAGGCGTCGAGGTAGTGCGCGGCGATCACCTCGGCGACCTCCTCGCCGTCGTTGGGGAACACGCGGCGCAGATGCTCGGCCGCAGCGCGATGGCGCGGCTTTCGCTCGCGGCGCGAGAGCATCCCGTAGGCGACGGTGCGCAGGAGACCCTGCACGAACGCGTACTGCCCGCTGTCGGGAGAGAGCGGATCGGCGCGGATCATCAGCACCTGCTTGCGCACCAGCGCGCCCAGCACCTCATCGAGCCTGTCGGCGGGAACGTCTCCCAGCGCGGCCGCCGCGGCGATCGGGAACGCCCCGCCGAGCACCGACATGGCCTTGACGAGTCCGCGCTCCTCGGGCTCCAGCGCATCGAGCCGCGCCGCGAGGAGCGAGCCGAGGCTTGCGGGCACATCCAGATCTCCGAGGTCGCCGACCAGTGCGAGACGTCCTTCGCGCTCGCCGAGCACGCCGCGGTTCGCGAGCGCGCGGATCGTCTCCACGGCGAAGAGCGGAACCCCCTCTGCCCGCCCGATGATCTGCTCGCGCGCCGGCCCGGGGAGGCTGTCCACGAGCCCGTCGAGCAGCTCGCCCATCACCTCGTCGTTCAGGGGCTCCAGATCGAGCAGCGTCGCGCCGCGACGGGCGCCCGGCCATCCCTCGCGGCCGGCGGCGAAATCCGGCCGCGCGAGCGTGAGCATGAAGATCGGGCTGCCTGCGGACCAGTCCAGGACGTGCTCGATGAAGTCGAGCAGCCCGTCGTCGGCCCACTGCAGGTCCTCGAAAACGAGCACGACGGGAGCATGCTCGGCGAGCCGCTCGATGAACATGCGCCAGCCGGCGAAGAGCTCCGAGCGACCGAGCCCGGGGTCGGCCACGCCCAGCAGCGCTCCGAGTCGGGGTGCGAGGAAGTCGCGGTCGCGCTCATCGGAGACCCAGCGCTCCAGGCCTGTCGTGAGCTTGGCTGTGGTGTCCTGCGGTGAGGACTCCGCAGCGATCCCGAGCCGTTGGCGGACCATCTCCGACAGCGCCCAGTATGCGACCCCCTCCCCGTATGACAGGCAGCGCCCCGAATGCCAGAGGACCGAGCCCGCGAGCCCGTCGGCGTATCTGTCGAACTCCGCTCGAAGCCGCGTCTTTCCGACGCCCGCTGTGCCCGACACCGCCACAAGCCGCGCCGACCGCCTCTCGAGCACGCCGTGGAAGAGCTCCTTGAGCAGTCGCAGGTCGGTGTCGCGGCCGACGAGCGGCGCCTCGAATCCGCTCTCACGCTCGGAGCCCCCGACTCCGGCCACCACCCGAACGGCGTGCCAGAGATGAAGCGGCTCGGCCTTGCCTTTCGCGGCGTGCTCGCCGGTGTCCTCGTATTCAATCGCCGCCGAGGTGACCTCCTGCGTCACTCGATCGACATACACGGTGCCCGGCTGGGCGCAGGACTGTGTACGGGCGGCGGTGTTGACACGGTCACCGACGACGAGCCCTTCACCGGGGTTGGGCAGCGAGGCGACCTGGCCGGTCGCGACGCCGGCGCGCGCTCGCAGTTCAGGTGCGCCCACCTCGACGCCGAAGGCCGCGACCGCGTCGACCATCTCAAGGCCCGCCCGCACCGCTCGCTCGGCGTCGTCCTCACGCGCGACCGGCGCCCCCCAGACGGCCATCACGGCGTCGCCGATGAACTTCTCCACCACGCCGGCATAGCGGCCGATGATCGTTCGCGAGGTCTCGAAGTAGCGCGCGAGCAGTTCCCGAACCTCCTCGGCATCCCGCTCCTCCGACAGTGACGTGAACCCGACCAGGTCGACGAACAGGACCGACACCAGCCTCAGCTCGGGGACCAGCACCGTCCCCTCATTTGCAGCGGGGGGCGGCGTGCGGGGCGTGGCCGGCGCCGCGACCGCGGCGAGCGGCGTCCCGCACTCGGCGCAGAACTTCTGCCCCGGCTGATGCGGCGCGCCGCACGAAGGGCAGGCAGCCGCGAGCGGCGAACCGCACTCTGTGCAGAACTTCGCCCCCTCTAGGACCTCGCTCTCACACGACGGGCAGACCACCTGTGCTCCTCACGCTGGATAGAAGCTAAGGGTAGCCGGAGCTGCTGGGCGAAACAGCCGCTTGTCCCAGCTTCACAGGCCCGCGGCAGAGCGCCGGGCGGGTCCAATCTTGGAGTATCTGCAACCCAGCCCCTGCGGGCGTGACATAATTGCGCCGCGCGAAGGATCAGTTCAGTTCGCAATACCAGCACTCGACGGGGGAGACGGCCGCATGCCAATCGCACGCGCGACGCGCAAGCAGGTGAAGGTGTTCATCTCAACTGCGGTCGCGATGCTGGCCGTTCTGCTCATGGCTCTGCCGAGCGCCGCGCAGGCGTATCCGCCAGACCCCAACACCATCGGCGAAGCGGTGACCCTCAGCAGCATCGAGCTCAACGGCGCTTCGGCCACGCACATTGCCGTTAGCCCCGGGCAGCCGGTCACCATCAGCGCCAACTGGTCGGACTCCCACCCAGGATTCTGCCCGGGCTGCGTGGACTTCCTGGCGACGGCCTACGAAGGAAGCCCAGCGACCGCCGGGTGCATCGAGAACTCCGGATACTCAGGGACCAACGGGTCCGGGGCGGTGGACCTCGGGCCGGCACCCACCAAACCCGGCACCTACAAGATCATCGGTGTCTACGAAGAGGTCTACGAATGCGGCCAGTTCTGGCCAGGGGGTAGCACCGCGGTGATCGGAGAAGTGGTGGTGTCCTCTCCACCGGCCGTCACGACGGGCAGCGCCACGGAAGTGACGCGCACCTCGGTCGCGCTGAACGGCACCGTGAACCCTCTTGGCGAAGAAGTGACCGCATGCGTTCTGGAATACGGGACGACCACGGCCTACGGCAGTTCGGTTCCGTGCTCCGCGACGCCGACGGGGAACAGCCCTGTGGCGGTGTCGGGAGTGGCCACCGGGCTCGCAGAAGGCACGACCTACCATTTCCGGGTCAGCGCGAGCAGCGCGGGCGGGACGACCGTCGGCGCCGACGGCACGTTCGCCACCCTGGTGAGCGTCGAATCGGGAAGCACGAGCGAAGCCCAGAAACCGGCTCAGGCCAAAGTCGCCGAACTGACCGTCACGGGCACCGGCGGCACGGGGTCAGTCTCGGTCGGGCAGTACGGCGAAGAAATCGCAGCGCCGCCGCTGTCGAAAAGCACCGGGAAGTACCTGGATGCCTATCGCGGCGAATCGAGCAGCTTCTCGGCCGTCCAGCTGAAGGACTGCGAACTCGAGGGCGGCCACTCACTGTGGTGGTATGACCCGGGCATCGGCTGGGAGCCGGTCGAACGCGCGTCAGCCGTGTTCACCGAAGGCCCGCCGGCGTGCATCACGATCACTATCACCGAATCGTCGTCGCCGAGCCTGTCGCAGCTGACGGGAACCCTCATCGGGACCCGTCACGGTACCCGCCACGGAACGCGCCACGGCACCGAACAGACCGCCCTGGTCGGCAAGTGCGAGCCCAAGAAACACGGACGCTACGAAGATTCCGTGTGCTTGAAAGAAGACGGCAAGAACAAAGGCACGGAACTGAAGGGGAAGTACGAATGGTATTCGGACCCCGTCGGGTGCTTCCCTGTGAAGAAAGGCGCCAAGGGCTTCTACCTCGATGAACACTGCCAGACACGCGATGAAAAGAAGGGTCTGGCGAAGGGGAAATACGAACTGGGCAACTCGAAGTTCACCGCGGCTGGCACGGGTGTGGCGTTTGTGATCGAAAAGCGCGGCACGATCACCTGTGAATCGAGCAGCTCTGCGGGCGAACTCACCGGGGGTCAGACGGGCAGCGAGACGATCACCTACACAGGGTGCAAACTCGGCACCGAAACCTGCTCGAGCAGCGGGCAGACCGCCGGGACGATCAAGACGGGCTCGCTCGAATTCTTCTATGAAGAAGAAGAAGAACCGGGCACGAAGGTCTTCAGCGGATTCAGCCAGAGCCCCGTCATGGCGTTCAAATGCGGGACCCTGGAAGGCACGACCGCCGGCTGGGCGGCTGGGGAAACCACCGGCGCCACCGGTCTGATGAGCGCGCTGACGACGACCACCTACGGTGGGTCTGTCGGCGAACAGGGGCTGGTGACGACCGTGAAAGGCGAAGCCCTCAAGACCACGCTGAGCGAGCAGGACAGCACCACCGCCGCGCAGGAAATGGAGATCCGCCTCTAGGACAGCCGGTCGCACCCCGCCGCGGGTGGGGTGCGACCAGGGCGCCTGTCCGCGCGCAGGCACCGCCGACCCACGTGCGGCGAGGCGACGAGGTCCATGAGCACATACTCGCGCCCACCGGGGTCCTCCCGCATCTACGCCGATCAGCCGAGCCGCTCTCCCTGGATCGCGCAGCTGGAACCCGACGGGGCGCCTCAGCCGCTCGCCTCGGACGCGCGGGCCGACGTCGTCGTCGTCGGCGCCGGGATCGCAGGTGTGGCGACAGCCTTCTTCCTGCTGCGTGAGACGAGCAAGACGGTGCTGCTCGTGGAGCGCGACCGCGTCGCACGCGGTGCGACCGGCCGGAACGCGGGCCAGATGACCTCGTATTTCGAGCGGCCGCTCAGCGACATCGCGGCGCACTTCGGGACAGCACAGGCGGGAGAGGCACAGCGGGGCGTCGAGGACGCCCCGCGGCTGCTTGAGCTGATGGCTGAGGAGGCGGGCTGCAGCGTGCGCGTTGAGAGGTTCACCGGCCATCTCGGGCTCTTCAACCTGCATCAGCTGGAAACGCACCTCGCCAGCGAGATGGTCCGCAGACAGGGCGGGCTGCCGGCGCGAACCTGCCTGGTCGCTCGCGATGCCGACTTCCTTCCCGAGATACAGCCCAGGTTCACGGAGCTCTATGCCCTGGTCGGGCGCGAGCAGGTGAGGAATCTGCTCGAGGTCGAGCATGATGAGTACTGCGCGGTTCTGCCCGAGCCGAAGGGATGCGCCAACAGCGGTGCGCTCGCCCAGCAGGTGCTCGCCCACCTGGAAAGCCGCCATGGCGGGCGCTTTCGCTACGCGGACTGCACCAACGTGGAGCAGATCATCGTGGCGGACGACCGCGCGGTGGTCTGTGCCGGCGGGCGCTCGGTCACCGCGGAGCAGGTAGTCCTATGCACGAACGGCTTCGTCGACCATGTCGTGCAGGACGTGAACGGCGCTCCGGTCGCTCTCGCCCACGATCAGCGGATCGTCGGCCGCATCGCCCACATGGCAGCCTTTGTTGAGGAATCGCCCCGGTCACCCACAGCGCTCAGCTACGTTCGCAACACGGTCATCGGCGGTGAGGTGCCATACGTGTACGTGACGCGCCGCACCTACGACAGGCTGGCCGAGACGGTGACCCTGACCTGCATGGGTGGACCGGAGTACGACCTTCAGGAGCCGCACTACGATCGCGAGGCGGCGTTCCCGGGTGCGATGCTGGAACTGCTCGACCGGGAGGTGCGCCCGTACGCGCAGCCCCGCCGCCTGCCGGGACAGCCCTACGACTTCCACTGGCACGGTCTGATGGGGTACAACGAGAGCGGGATCCGGGTCGTCGGTGCCCACCCTCGCCACGCGCGGCTCCTCTACAACCTCGGCTGCAACGGCGTCGGGTTCCTGCCCTCGATCTTTGGTGCAGAGCGCCTGGCCAGGATGCTCGGCGGCGAACGCCTTGAGCCGAGCATCTTCGATCCGCGCTGAGCGGGTTCCTGGAGCGCGCAGCTCCGGCCGGGTTATCCCGCGTCAGCGACTGCCCGCGGCGGGCACGTCGCGGGCGACGCTCGCGGCATGGATAGCGCCGGCGAGGGTGTCGTTGAGCATCTGCACGATCTGTTCGGCAGGGACGGCGCTGGCACGCATGTCGTCGAGGACCGTCTCGGTGAACGCCAGATAGCCGCGAAGGGCCATGCGCGCAAGCGCCGGCGGATCGGGCGTGCCGAGCTGGTTGTGGGACATGTTGGAGACGACGACGTCCACGTAGCGCTCGTGGATCTCGCGCAGCTCCGGCGCGGTCGTGCCTCGAACGAGCCGGTAGATCCTCCATGCGTCCGTGGGCTGCAGCGCCTGGGCGACGATACGGGCGTTGTTCTCGGTCTGCCGCTGCGCAATCGGGATGCTCTCGTCGGTGACCCAGCCGTCGGTCAGTTCTTTCCCCGCGCGCTCGGCGACTGCGATCGCCAGGTCCGAGCGTCCCTGCGGGAAGTAGTGGTAGAGCAGATTCCTCGTCACGTCAGCACGTTCGGCGACCTCGTCGAGCGAGAAATCCGAGAACCCCTGCTCGGCGATCACCGGCATCGCGCTCTCGACGAGCTGGGAGGCGCGTGCCGCTCTCGACAGCCGTCGAGGCGAGCGCTGTGCCGTGCCGCCCGTGGCGCTCGCGATGCGGGTCATGCCGCAAGGATAGCCGAGGAAAAGCCGTAATTGTCAAGCCGTCAAGTTGACAGAACGTAAACAGGCGTCTATGTTGCACCCGTCCGCACATGCGATTCGGTCGCCGCGGTCGCAGATCAAACGCCGTCTTAAGGAGGAGAGACGATGTTCAAGCCGCACGACAGATCGCGTAGACGCGATGGCTCAAGGAGACACTCCGGACGCCTCGCGGTGCTGCTCGCCGTGGTCGCCGTGATCGCCCTGGCCTCGCTTCCGGCCGCGCCCGCGGGAGCGATCAACCAGACCGCTCCCTTTCTCGGGGGATACGGGAGCACGTGCTTCTGGCACTACGGGCCGTTTGGCGGACCGGAATCGGAAGAGCCCACGTACAACCTCGCCTATCCGAACGGCCACGCAATCTACTTCGGGGCCTACTTTCGGCGTCCCGCGGGCTCGAAACTGGTGCTCCGGGGCCAGTATCCGCATTCGCGGAACTTCAACTTCGTGACCTACACGCCGAACTCCGTCATCCTCGACGGGATCTACGACGAACAGATCAACCCGGACGAAGGGTCGATCAACCCGTTCCGGGCCGGCGAAAACCGCAACGCGACGAACCGGAACTTCAGCGTCGAAGTGCTTGCGTCCGTCAACCCGACGGCGTCCTCGCCGAGGACCGCGACGCACTTCTCCTTCGAAGCTCCCCGCAACTACATCTACGCGGCGAGCAGCCCCGCCATCGAAGAAGAATCGCCGGCTCACAAGAAGTTCGTCAACGAGCTCATCATGGAGCGGATCTACCTTCCTGACCGGGGACAGGGCATCGATGGAGGCGTGCCCGTGCCCGAACCCGAACTCACGCTCGCAAACGGCGAAAAATTCTCAGGGCAGGCGGCGTGCAACCAGATGGACACCGAATCAAAGACGCTCGTCGAAGAAGGCGGCCAGGTGCGGTTTGGAACGCCTCCCGTTTTCACCAGCCAGGAAACCTGGCACTACATGAACCACCCGGAAGAAACGCCGTCACCGGGCTGCAACGTCTACGCGCTGCAGGGAACCCTCAACTGCCCGCTGTGGAACGGCAAACCGGTCAAAGAAGGTGCCAAGAACGAACTCATCCAGGTGCCCAGAACCGTGGAATATCCAGAAGAGTTTCCGGCCACACCCTTCGAAAACTGGCGGGTCCAGTACAACCGCAGGTACCTGCTGCAGCTGTGGACCGGCGAAGGCGCGCCAGGGGCCGAACCGAGCCCGACCCGCGGCAATGATGGTGGGGGATTCTTTCCCAACCCCGACAACAACTATGTACGGCAGGTCTTCAACCGCAAGTTCGGCAAGCTCGTAGTCCTGAAGGGCAAACTCCCGACCACGCCCGAAACGAGCTTCAACCACGCGGCTGTGATGCCGGACATGCACAACTATCAGCTGCGCTTCTATGACACCTGCTCGATCTCCGGGATGACGGTGTCCCAGGTGCTCAGCTGCAGGGACGACGAAGAAACCGCCGTCGACGCAAGCCGGAACTACACGATGGTCTACAGCCGGCCCGAAGACAAACCGCGGAACGCGGTGCGCTTCTGCGGCAACACCTGGCTGGAATGGAACCCCGAAGGTGACGCCAATCCCGGCCCCGAACAGAACACGGACTTCGGGTACATCACGATCAGGATGCTGTTGCCGAACCCGACGTTCACAAACGCGATCCAGTACACGACGAAACCCGGCACCGAGCGGGAAGTGATGGGCGAATACCTGCCCACCTGGAATTACGAGGCCGAAAAGGCGTCGTTCGAATCCACCGGGTGCTCGGCGGCGAACCCTGGGACGCCGCAGCTGGCGGCGGGCAGCAGCAGCCCGAGCAAGGGTGCGTTCACGCTGGAATGGTCGCCGAGCCGTGAAGCGGCGAAGGTCTCTGGTGTGACCTACACGCTGCAGCACAAGCCAGCGAATGGCAGCTGGGAAACGGTTGCCAGCGGTCTGACGAGCCCGTCGTACGCGTTCTCCTCCGAGGCGCAGGGCACCTGGACCTACAGGGTGTCGGCGTCCGGTGAAGGCGCGGAAAGCGAAGACTCCGCGGAATCCTCCGCGGTGACGGTCGACACAACCGCTCCCCCGTCTCCGACGGCGCTCGTCTCACGCGCCCCGGATTTTGCAGGCGCGGGTGGCTGGTACAAGGACAGCGTGATGGTGTCCTTCGCATCCAACGGCACGGCAACGCTGCCGGACGGCAGCGAAGGTGCCGCGCTGGACCCCTCGACGCTGACTGGTATCCAGACGGTCGAAGGCTCCGGTTCTCATGAAGTGTGTGGGACGGTTGCTGATGTGCTGGGCAATGTCTCTGCGCCGGGTTGTGTGACGGTCCAGGTGGACGCGACCGCGCCGAGTGTGTCGGTGTCGTGCCCGGCGACGGCGCAGCTGGATGCTTCCGGGGTGTCTGCGACGGTCGCGGCGTCCGATGGGCAGTCGGGTCTGGCGGTCGACCCGTCCGGGTCGGTGAGCATCGCGACCGGGAGCCTCGGCGCCCAGACGGTCAGCGAGACGGCCGTGGACAACGTCGGCAACGAAACGAGCAAGTCGTGTACCACGGACGTGGTGTACGCCTTCTCGGCTCTGAAGCCGGCGTCCGGCAAAAAGATCAAGGCCGGTAACTCCACCGTCGTGCAGTTCCGTCTCAGGGACGCCCTCGGCTACGTCACCGACGGGTCAGCGACGCTGGAAATCGCTCCCGTCACCGGCGGGGTCGTGGGCAGCTACAAACCCGCCGGCGCCCATGACGCGTTCACGGCCGGCGCGCGCGGCAAGTACACCTACAGCCTGTCCACCAGCGGACTGGCCAAGGGCACATGGAGCCTGCGCGTGAACCTCAGCGACGGCACCACCCACACCACCACCATCACCATCCACTAACCCACAACAACAACACACGCACACCAGAGCGCTCGGGCCCCCGGCACACACCGGGGGCCCGAACCGTTCGGAAGCGTCCTCTCGCGCGAGCCTGGGTCCACCCGGCGGATCGGCAGTGCCTGCCGGTCGGGTGTCAGAAGGACTGTGCGTCTAGTGGCGAATGCCGGGCGTGGCGGCTTCTGCCACGCGGCGCCCGAGGTCGCAGACCTGCTCGTCGGAAAGCTGGTCGACCTCGAGCCCGGCGAGCTCTAGCTCGCGGCGGACGTTGACGGTCGCGAGCAGGGTGTCGACGGCCAGGCCCAGCCTGCTGAGCGCGCGGCTCACAAGCGGGTCATCGAGCGAGGTGGTCCCGTCATGGGCGGGCTTCAGCAGCCACGAGCGCAGAGCCTCAGCCTCGCTGAGGGACATCTCGAGCGCGAGGGCGGGCTCATGATCGTTCTCCGGCGCTGACGGAGTGCTCTCCGGTCCCGCCGGTTCGGTTGTCTGATCGATGGTGCTCATTGGCTGCTCGAAGTCGCGGTTCATCCCAGCGCAGGGCTGGGTGATCCCGGTATCGGCGTGTCCGGGCCGGTGCTTGAGCGAACGCGCACGATCTCGGCACCCCGGCCCCTGTCCGGTGCACGCACCCGCTAGCGTTCGGCCGCCTATTTGAGAGAGAGCGTCATGGACAAAGACTCGATCAAGAACGCAGAGGCCAGGGTCACCGAAATGCAGGATGCGCTGGATGAGGCTCAGCGCGTTCTGCAGGCGGCGGATCGTGCCCAGCAGACAGCGGAAGAGTCCGCTGAGATGATGAAGAAGGTGGCGTTCGGCGCCGGGTGCGCCCTCGTCCTGCTGATACTCGCGAGCCTCGTGCGGCGCAGGCACCACCGCCGTGATGTCGGGGCCGCCGACGCCGGCTAGCGGTTCGGCGCTTACTCGAAGGTGAGGCGTTCCTGCCCGGGTATTTCGGCGGGGGGCTCCTCGGCGCTCTGCGGCGCCGGGGTCTCCCAGTCGAATGCGGGCTCCTCGCGGGGCGCCGCGGGGGCAGGTGCATGCGAAGCGGGTGCGGGCTCGTCGGCCGCCTCAAGGACGCTGCGCATGTCGATCTCGGCAGTCTCCTGGCCCGCCGGCGAAAGGTCGACCGGCTGGGCCTGATGCCTGGGTTCCTCGTGCTCGTGGTGGTCGAGTTCGTGGGAGGGAGCTTCGAGGTGCTCGTCTTGGCCGAAGTCCTCGGCGTCCTCGTGCGCCTCGTCGCTCGGCTGGAACTCAGGGGTCAGCGCCTCCCGCTCCTGCCGTGCAACCTCGCCGGGGTCCGCGCCGCGGCGGCGCTTGAGCTCGAGATGTTCGCGTATGGCGTCGTCTAGCAATCCCATGTCGCCCTGAAACCATACTGCGCTCGCTGCGCTGCGTTATCCGTCTACACTTCTGCAGCCGGCTCCGCGAGTCGCGGGCCGCGCGTGCGGGGCTATAGCTCAGTTGGGAGAGCGCCTGGATCGCACCCAGGAGGTCGGGGGTTCGAGTCCCCCTAGCTCCACCTAAGGAAGGCCCTGCAACCGCGGGGCTTTCCGCATCTCGGGTACCTGCTTGTTGAGTTGCAGCGAGGCCAGGCGCGCCCAGGACGCGGGCATGCGCCAGACCACGCGGGACGTATGGCGCTCTCCCGTAGATCTGCGGCGAGCCCTCACGCTCCTCGAGTACTCGCAAGCGGGCGGTCGGCGTGAGCCTCGGCTGGCATCTCTCGACTGCCGAGGAGATGCGGCTGACGGGTAGGTGCTTCCAGGTGAGCTGCGGGCGCCGTCATGGAGTTTGCGAGGGGGTTCCAAGGGCGGGCGAGGAGGCGGAGGCCGTCTGCAGGTTGATCGCGAACCAGACGGCCTTGCCTGTGGCTCGTGGGGAGACGCCCCAGCTGTCGGCGAGGGCGGCAACGATTTTCAGTCCCCGGCCCGTCTCTTGGGCCGGGGTTGCGTGCCGCGCGGCTGGGTGTCCGCCGCCGGTGTCCGACACCTCGGCGCATATGCCGCCGCGCGCGCTGGTGATGGTGACCTCGAAGTCGGATCGTGCGTGTTGCACGGCGTTGGTAGCCAGCTCGCTCACCATGAGCTCCACGGTCTCCACGGTGTCGCTGGGGTGGCCTCGGAGGAGCTCCCGCACATACCTGCGGGCCGCTGGGACGGACTCTGGGCGACCGGGGAACTGACGATTGCTTCTCACGGCTCTATCTGCAGGACGTCGCGAAGGCCACTGAGTTCGATTATCCGTCTCGTCGCACGAGAAGGGCTCCTCACGTAGACGCTCGTCGCCCGAGCGGCGCGTACGAGGATCGCGATGCCGGCGCTGTCCATGAATCGCAGCTCGCTCAGGTCAAAGACGACTGACGTGGGGTGTGAGGAGAGAACTGACGAGAGCGTTTCATCCAGCGATTCGGCGGTTGTGATGTCGAGGTCTCCCGCGAGGCTGACCACGGGTGAGCCGTCGGTTCCAGCGCGTGTGCTGACCGAGAACATGGCGGCATCTCCTTTCTCTAGTCGCGCCACTGGACCGCCACGATCGCGGTGTCATCGGGGCTGGGCGTGGGTGTGAGTTCGCCCGGTAGGCGCGCGACCAGGTCCTCGAGCGCCCGCGGGTGGCCTGCGGCCGCGTCCTTGAGGCGGTCGAGTCCGGTGTCGATCACCTCTCCGCGGCGCTCGACGAGGCCGTCGGTGAACGCGAGGACGATTGACTTGGGCGGCACCTGAACGGTGGCTTCTGAATACGAAGCACTTCCTGGCGCCACACCTACGGGCGGGTTGACCGGAGCCTTGATGAAGCTGGCCTCGCCGTCAGTGATCAGCAGCGGTGGGAGATGGCCCGCGCTCGAAAGGCTCAGCCTGTGAGCGTCCACGTCGATGAGCCCGCAGAGCACCGTTGCGAAGTATGCGTGCGGTTCGCGCTGCACGAAGTCTGAAAGCCGGCGCAGCACCTCTCCCGGCCGAGGGTCGTGCGTTGCGTAGGCGAGCGTGGCGTGTCGCAGGGACGCCATCGTCGTCGCCGCGCGGATGCCGTGGCCTGAGACATCCCCCACCACGAGGAACACCTTGCCCGGTCCAACGTCCACGACGTCATACCAGTCGCCTCCCACCTCGGATTCTGCTGCCGCCGCGACGTATCGCGCGCTCAGTGTCAGTCCATCGATATTGGGAAGTGAGTCTGGAAGCAGCGCATGCTGCAACGTCTCCGCGATGCTTCGCTGCTCGTGATACATCTGCTCGTTCTCGGCTGCCACGCGGTCTAGGTCCGCGGCCAGTCCTTCAGCCTGCAGTCTGCCGTCAGCGAGCCTGCGGGTCAGGAGCGTCGCGGCAAAGGTGATCATCAGGCCCAGGATCCCGACGATCCAGGCGAGGTCGCGGAAGAACGTGCCGCCGAGCGCTTCTTTGGCGCTTACCGTCAGGGTCAGCGCCGTGTCGCCGAACGGGACTACGGTCGTCGCCGTGCGTCCAGTGGGCGGCAGTCGCTTCAGGCTCGTGACGAGCAGCTGCCCCGTATTCGCGCGGCGGCCCAGGTAGACGGCATAGTCAAGGTCGGAAAACGCGGAGTTACTCTCCAGTTTGGAGCGTCGGTTCGCCGGGAGTTCGCTTTCGCCGTAGACCCCGAAGCGCGGGCTGGGGCCCGGCGCGCTGATCTCATACCCGATGCTCGGGCGCGGCGCGTGCACCAGGCCGACCACGACGAGCGCCCCGCCATGAGCGGCCTTCGCGAACAGGCTCTGCGCCTGCGCAGAGCTCAGCTGGGGTGCCCGACCAACACGAGCGAGCGGCACGCTTCGCCCAGCGCCCAGCGACCAGAGCGACACCGAAGCAAACGGGCGCCCCAACCCAACCTCGGGGGATAAGAACGCCGTGAAGTGACCGGCGGCTCCGCTCGTGGCCTGCGCGAGCTCTGACGCTGACACCAGAGGCGTCTGAATCGGCGGGACGGCGGCTGAGAGCACAAGCCCGAGCTCGCGCGCTCTCAGATTCAGCAGCCGCTGCTCATTGGCGCGATACAGGCCAAGGCATGTCAGAACCAGGACGCCGGTAAGGACGACGCCGATGAGGCATGTCAGGGCGCCCACGCGCGCCGGCCGCGACCCAAAGCGCGAACGCGCGCCGCTCGCCGTGCGGTCGCGAACCTTCGCATCCCCACGCGGCACATCGATCTCGCCCTGAAGGGCAACAGCAGATTCACCACCGACGTGAACCCCCTGAGTCATAGCTCCACAAAGGTAACCCAAACGCTTGGACCTGTCGAACACGATCGCGGTCTACCGCCCAGCCGCCGAGCCCCGGTTCGCTACCGCTCCGGTGCTCGGCGGCATCCGGACTGAGTGCGTCGCTGGAGGGCCGCACGCGCCGGCGTGGTACAGCGCGTTACTTCGCGGCCTCAGCCACCCTGCTCGCGCGATTCGCTCTCCTGCAGCCAGGCGCGCACGACCGTCGCGGCACGCTCGCAGGCGACCACGAGCCGATCGATGTCCTGCGCGCCGGCGATCTCTCCGTCCGCCGCGACGCCTTCGACGCCGGCGGCCATCCGTGCGGCCGACGCCGCGTCCACCAGCGCGCACGTCGACTTCAGCGTGTGCGTGACCTCGCGCAGGCGATCGCTGTCGGCGTCCGCCACGGACGCGCGCGTCTCCTGCAGGCGGCCGGGGAGCTCCTCGAGCCAGGCCTGCACGACGCGCCGGGCCCCCTCAAGGGATCCGAGGTCATCCGAGAGACGGGTGAGCTGACCGCGTATGCGGTTCGCGTCCTCGTCCTCCTCGATCAGCGGCGGTCGAGGCGGCGCCGGCGAGGGCTCCGGCCGCGGCGTCCCGGCCGCCGGGAGCCATCGCCCGAGAGCCTCTGCGAGGTCGTCGAGCACCAGCGGCTTCGTCGCGAAGTCGTCCATGCCCGCGTCGATGCACATCGTCCTGTCGCCCCGCATCGCGTTCGCCGTCACGGCGATGATCGGGGTGTGCCCGCGGCCCGTCTCCTTCTCGCGCAGGCGGATCGCCCGGGTGGCCTCGAGCCCGTCCATCTCGGGCATGCGCATGTCCATGAGGACGGCGTCGAAGTTGTCCTGCTCGAGAGCCCTCACGGCCTCCGCGCCCGACCCGACCGCGAGAGCGCTGACGCCGAGGCGGCTCAGCTGCCTGAGGGCGAGCTCACGGTTGACGGGGCTGTCCTCGGCGACGAGCACGCTCCCGCTGATCCCGATCCGCTCTCGAGAGCGCTCTCTCGGAGCGGGCGAGGTGTCGCTCCCGCGGGCCAGTCGCACCGACGCGGCGATGGTCGTGCCCTCGCCGAGTGTGCTCGCGACTGAGATCTCGCCGTCCATCAGCTCCACCAGACGCCGGGTAATGGCGAGGCCGAGGCCGGTGCCCTCGTGACGGCGGGTGGTCGAGGAGTCCGCCTGCGAGAAGGGCTCGAAGATGCGGTCCTGGTCCTGTGCGGGGATCCCGATCCCTGTGTCCGCTACGAGGAAGCGGATCGTCGCCGATCGCCTGCTGACGCCCTCGAGGCGCACGGTCACCGAGACCCCGCCGCGGTCGGTGAACTTGACGGCGTTCGCGACCAGGTTCAGAAGTATCTGCCGGAGCCGGGCGGGGTCGCCGAGCAGGTCGCCGGGAATGTCCGCGCTCACCTCGGCCTCGAGCGTCAGGCCCTTCGCATCGGCTGGGGCCCTGACGGTGTCGAGCACCGCGCCGAGGACCGACGCGAGGTCGATCGGCTCCTCGCTGAGCTCCATCCGCCCCGCCTCGGTCTTCTGCAGATCGAGCATGTCGTTGATCACCGCCAGCAGCGCGCCCGCGGAGTTCTCGATGATCGCCAGCAGCTCGCTCTGCTCGCGGTTCAGGCTCGTGTCCTGCAGCAGGTCCAGCGTCCCGAGCACCCCGTGCAGGGGGGTGCGGATCTCGTGGCTGACCGTTGCCAGGAACTCAGTCTTCGACCGCGACGCCGCGACGGCCTGGTCGTGCGCCTCCTCGATGGCACGCTGCGCCTCTATGCGGGGGGTCACGTCGCGGTAGCCCCACATGTGCCCGCGCTGCTCTCCGCCGATGAGCATCGGAACGTAGTCGCGTTCGAAGGTGCGCCCGTCCGCGAACTCCACCTCCTCGCCCAGGACCCGTTCGTGGCGCTCGAGGATCTCGTTGATGCGCGAGAGGAACTGCTCGGGGTCCGCGGCGAGCTCTTTCGACGCCTCCGCCGCGCCCGCGCAGTCCTGGCCGATCAGCTGATCGGGCTCGGCGGGGATCGAGAAGATCGAGCAGAAGGCGTGGTTGGTCAGCGCCACGCGGCGGTTCTCGTCCTCCAGCAGCACACCCGTCTGCAGGCTCGAGACCAGCGTCGCCAGTCGCGAGCCGGTTTCGCGCAGCCGCTGCTCGATGGTGCGCCGCTCGGTGATGTCCAGCATGTAGCCCAGCCGGTAGAGGGCGTTGCCGTCGTCGTCGAGGACGAGCTGATCCTCGGCCTGGACCCACACCGTCGCCCCGTCGGGGCGGACCAGCCGGAACTCGCCCCTGTAGGGGGCGCCGCTCCTGGCCGCGTTCAGGTGCTCCCTGCGAACCGCCGGCACGTCATCGGGGTGCACTATCGAGAAGAAGAAGTTCGGTTCCGAGCCCCATCTCTCGGGCGGGTAGCCCGAGAGCTCAAGGACGTTGTCGCTCACGAACTCGGTCGTCAGGTCCGCGCCGACGCTGTCGATATAGGTGATCAGCGGCTGCTGCTCGACGAGCGTCCTGTAGCGGCGCTCGGCCTCGGTCAGAGCGGTGTTCGCCGTTCGCAGGTTCGCCGAGGATCGCGACAGCTCGGCGTTCAGGATCGCGAGGTCGTGGAGACTGCGCTCCTGCGATCGCTTGAGTATCAGCAGGTCGGGCGTCGGGTCGCTGGCGGCGAAATCGCCGAAGCCGAGCCCGAGGCGCGAGATGTCGAGCTCGCTGGCGAGCGCGAGGGAGCCCAGGAAGATGATCCTCCCGCCACCGGTGGGGCAGATCACCTGGCAGCGCAGCGTGAGGTCGTGTTCACGGAAGCGCAGCAGGAACGCCGAGCCGGGGCGCGCCCTCACGTCCTCGGCGGTCGCGATGCCGTGCGGCCGGTCGATGGCGAAGTCCTCGAGCAGCCGCGAGCCGGCCAGGTCCCGGCCCAGCGCCTTGCGCAGCGAGGGACCGATGTGCTCGATCTCCAGGTCGTCGTTGCAGACGATCGAAAACGGGGCGATCGCGTCGAACTGGTCGCTGTCGAAAGTGAGCTCCATCGCCCGCCTAGATCTCGACCTCGAACACGTCGTGATCGAGGTCACCTCCCCGGGAGCGCAGGTGGGTCACGCTCGCCGTCACCTCAAGGTGCTCGGCCAGGCCTTCGAGCATCCCGACCATGAACGGGGCCAGCCCTTCCCTCTCTGAGCGGTAGTTGACGGTGATCAGGTGTTCCTGGCGCGGCTCGACGTCGATCGAGGGGGGGCGCAGCTGCGGGAACAGCGCCTGCAGCCGGGCGTGCATGCCGTCGAGCCCTGCGAGCACCTCCCACAGGTCGCGCCCGGCGGCCGCGAGGTAGTCGCCGTAGCTCTCCGGTGCGATCACCATGCTCCAGTATCTGCCGAACCTGCGCAGCAGAACATCCGGGGGCGCCCGCAGCTCCCTTGAGGCCGCGGCGACCAGGTCGTAGGTCAGATCGTCGTCGTAGTAGGCCATCGCGGCGAAGGTGTGCATGCCCGCGCCCGCATCCTCGACGATCCGATCCCAGCTGTCCTCGCCGGCCTCCTCGAGCACCAGGCGCCGGATCGAGTCGTTGATCAGCCCGTACATCTAGGCCAGCGCCAGCGTGGGCTCGGCCGTGGTCCGATCGCCCGCGAGCAGCTCGAGCTCGTGCGCGTCGACGACCGTGTCGCTGAGCATCCTGACCATCCCCACGGGCGTGAAGCTGCCGGCATCCTCGGGCACGCCGGCGCCGAGCGCGTCCGCGAGCGCGAGTGCGGGCAGGTTCACTCCGCTGGCGATCGTGACGGCGAGAGTGCCCGGGAAGCGGGGGTTGATCTCCAGCAGGCGCGGCGTGCCCTGCTCATCGCGGCGGAACTGCACGTTGGCCGCACCGTGTATTCCGGCCGCGCGGGCGCAGCGGCCGGCCGCATGCTCGAGCTCGGGATCGTGCAGGGTGCGCGATACGACCGCGACGCCGGAGTCGACGCGCAGACGGACCCGCGGCACGGCTGCGACGACGTGTCCCTCGCGGTCGATCAGAACGTCCACCGAGTACTCCTCGCCGGGCAGGAGCTCCTGCGCGATCAGGTTACCGTCGCGCGGGAGAAGGGCGAGGCTGTGAGCGTCCTCGATCACCTGAAAGCCCTCACCGCCGCGGCCGGTGCGCGGCTTGACGATCATCGGGAGCGCCCAGGTCTCGCTGTCGAAGCGCTCATCGAGCAGCTCGGTGCGGGGGCACGCCACGACCTCGCGCACCGCCTCGACGAGCGCGTGCTTGTCCAGGCATCGCTCGAGTGCATCCGCGCTCGGGCACAGCACGATGATCCCGTGCTCGGCGAAAAGGGGACGTGACCGCGCCAGCGCGATCAGCTCCTCATCCACAGTGGGGATGACGACGTTGATCTCACGCTCGAGGCAGAGCTGCAGCACCGCGCTGGAGAAGCCCGGGTCATCCCCGCGCGGAAGCACCGCGCGGTGATCCGGCGCCACGAGGTGCAGGCCGGTGGCCAGAGCGTCGCAGTCGCCCGCGTGGATCCGGTGGCCGGCCGGGCCGAGCGCACGGATCACCGCGATGCCGGCGGCGCCTCCTGCTCCGCTCACGAGTACTCGGGCACGTATGGGGCTGGGCTTGGTGCTCATCCTTGTTCCTTTCACGCTGCGGTCATTGCCGGGGTGGATTCCGTAAAGGCGGAAAGCGGGTCTCCTGAGCGCACGATCTCCAGCGCCTCCGCGTAGCGGCCGCTGCCGAAGCGGCTCCAGTAGCGGGCGGTCGAGCGGATCAGCTCGTCGTCGAGATAGCCCCGCGTGGACCACTGCGAGTGAAAGGCCCGGATCGCCTGAAGCTTGCGGTCGATCGTGCCGGTCACGTCCACGAAGCGCGAGGGCCTGAAGCTGATGTTCGTGGACGGCGCCTCGTAACAGCAGACCTCGGCGACGCCGCGGGCGGCGACGAGCGTCGCGCGATGGACCGCGCGGTGGTCCTGGTGGTTGTCGTTGAGCGAGTGGGTGTAGACGTGGGTCGGTTTGACCTGCTCGATCACGCGAGAGATCGCCTCGATGGTCTCCCCGGACGCCGGTATGTCGGTGTCGGGGAGTTCGTCGAGGATCAGGCGCGCGCCGATGATGTCGGCCGCCGCCCGGGACTCCAGGACCCGTTCAGGGCGGTGCCCTCCCCGCTCGCCCTGCGTGAGCGTGAGGAGCCAGACCTGGTGCCCGGCTTCGGCGTGGCGCACCAGAAGGCCGCCGCATCCGATCTCCACGTCGTCGGGATGCGCGCCGATGGCGAGCACGACGGGCCTCTCCTGCATGCCGCGGCCGGAGCCGGCGAGCAGGGCGCAGACGGTCTCAACCAGTTCGGTCGCGCAGACAGGCTTGGTCAGGAATGCGTCGGCGCCGCTGCGCAGCGCGTCGACCGCGTAGTCAAAGCGCTGGTGGCCGGTGAGGACCACGAGCGGGACCTCGGGGTCAAGGCTCTTCGAGCGGCGCGCGAGCTCGAGGCCGCTCGCGTCGGGAAGCTCGATGTCGGCCAGCACCACGTCGAAGGAGCGGTTTGCGAGCTGCTCGGACGCCGCGGCCCCGTCGGCGGCGAGTACGACCTCACACCCACAGGAGTGTTCAAGTGCCGCACGCGCGAACTCGGCTGCCGCCGCGTCGTCCTCGATCACGAGGGCGACGGGAGCGTGGGGCTGCTCGTTTGATTGCATGCAGCGAAGGTAGGCAGCGCCGGTCTGGCGCTCCTCACACGTCGCTCAAGAAACGATCAAGAAGCTCCGGCCCGGTGGTGGGAACGCGCGGCGGGCGGCGGTTTCTGCACGGCTTGAGGAGATCTTGAGGCGGCCGAGAGCAGACGCCAACCGCCGCCCTGCATCGTGGTCGACGTGAACCGTTCACGCACGCCATCCGCCGCGCTCGCCGCCGTCAACCTGGCCGAGGACTGGCACGTCCACTCGACATTCTCCGACGGTGTCAGCTCGATGCAGGAGAACGTCCTCGCCGCCGAGGCCGCCGGCCTGAGCACCCTGTGCCTGGTCGACCACGTCCGCGCCGACACGCCCTGGGTCCCCGAGTTCGTCGCCGAGGCGCGCAGCGTCGCTCTCGGGACCGAGATCAGGGTCCTCTGCGGGCTCGAGGCGAAGATGCTCGATACCCGCGGCACCCTTGACCTTCCCGCGAACCACGCACTCGCCGATCAGCTGCTGATCGCCGACCACCAGCTCCCCGCGGCCCGCGGCCCCATGGACCCGACGGACGTGAGGGATCTGATCGCCGCCGGCGAGCTGAGCGGCGATCAGGTCGTCGAATGGCTGCTGCTGTCCTACGAGCGGGCGCTGGAGCGCCACGAGGGCGCGATACTCGCTCACCCGTTCAGCCTGCTGCCGAAGATGGGCCTGGCGCCGAGGCACCTGCGCCGGGAGGGAGTGGCGAAACTTGCGCTCGTGTCCCGCGAGAGCGGCGCGAGCATCGAGATAAGCGAGCGCTGGCGCTGCCCGGAGCCGTGGGTCGTGAAGGAGTTCATCCTCGCCGGAGTCCCCGTGCTCGTGTCCACCGACAGCCACCGAGCTGAGACGATCGGCCGCTATGAGTACTGCCGCGAGGTGCTGGCGGGTCTGAGGGACCCGCTGGGCGAAGTGCTGAAGGCGTCGCCCGCGTAGATGTCCATCCTGCTGGACGGCCTGTATGGCGTGCTCACGGCGCTCGTTCTCGCCGGGGCTCTGCCGTTGCTGGCGGCCTTCTACCAGTTCGCGATCATCGGCAGGCACGCCCGCAAGAACCACTACGACCTCGCCGGCGACCACGCGCCGCGGTGCGCGATCGTCGTCCCCGCCTGGAACGAGGGCGCGGTCATAGGAGCGACGATCGACCGTCTCGTGTCGCTCAACTACCCGGCCGGCGCGCTGCGGGTCTACGTGGTCGACGACGCGAGCACCGATGACACGCCGCGGGTGGTGCGCTCGAAGATGCTTGCCTACCCGGGCTCGGTCATCCACGTCAGACGGGAGCAGGGCGGTCAGGGCAAGGCGCACACCCTCAACGCCGGGCTGGACAGGATCCTCGCCGAGGATTTCGCCGAGGCGGTCCTGATCATCGACGCCGACGTGATCTTCGAGCGCGACGCCCTGCGCAGGATGGCGCGCCATCTCGCCGACCCCGCGGTCGGCGCCGTCACCGCCTACATCAAGGAGGGCAGCCGGCCTGCGAACTGGATGAACCGCTTCATCGGCTTCGAGTACATCACCGCCCAGGCGGCCGCCCGGCGGGCACAGAACGTGATGGGCGCGATGGCGTGCCTGGCGGGAGGTGCCCAGTTGCACAGCCGCGCCTCGCTGGAGGCGATCGGCGGCCGCATCGACACCTCCTCGCTGGCGGAGGACACCTTCACCACCTTCATGACCCAGCGGGAGGGCCGCGACGCCATCTTCGAGCCCAACGCGATCGTGTGGGCCGAGGAGCCCGACGACATACGGGGGCTGTGGAAGCAGCGCCTGCGCTGGGCCAGGGGCAACGTGCAGGTCACGAGCCGCTACCGGTGGGTCTGGTTCCGGCGCGACCGCGACAGGCGCCTCGGCGGATTCGGCTTCGGGATGCTCTGGTTCACGATCTTCCTGATGCCGCTCTTCATGATCTGCGCGTCGGGGAGCCTCGTGATCCTGTATTTCGCGAACTTCCCGCTCTCGTGGGCGCTGTTCCACGTGCTCTGGATCACCAACGCGGTCGTGTACCTGTTCGTGACGCTGTTCTCGTTCGCGATCGACCCGCAGACCGCGCGGCGAACGTGGGTGCAGGGGATCCTGTTCCCGGGGATCATCTCGCTGCTGATCATCATCTACACCTGCTTCCCGCCTCTGTTCACGGTCTACGTCGACGGGGGCATGAGGTCGCTCGGTCTGGCGCCGGGAGCGCTGCTCGTGCACATCACGATCCTGTTCGTCTACGTCTGGCTCGCGGGAAGCATGCTGTGCGCGTGGGCCGCCAAGCTCGCCGAGCAGCACGCCCGTCTGCGCTTTCTCAGCCCCGCCCTGATCTACATCTCAGGCTACGGGCCGCTGCTGTGCGCGATCACCGTCGCCGCCTACCTCGCCGAGGCCCGAGGCGCCGAGCAGCTGTGGGAGAAGACCGAGAAGACGGGCAAGGTGCTCGTCGCATGAGCCAGCCGAGAGTTGCCCTCCGCGAGCGCCCGGCGCCCCCGGCCGGGCCGAGGGCCGCCATGGCGATCGCGCCCGCATTCGCGGCTCCACTGACCCACGGGCCGCTGCAGCACTGCGAGTGGGACGCCGAGAGGGCCCTGGCCGAAGACCGCGCCACCGAGCGCAGGCTCCCCTGGAAGGAGCTTATGGTGCTCGTCGTGATCCTTCTGCTCGTCATCGCCAGGGTCGCCCTCGTGCACTGAGACGGCGCTCCGCACCCCGGTCGTCCGCACTCGCTCTAGGCTGTTCTTCGATGACGAGCGTCCTGATCGTCGACGATGCGGCGGAGTACCGGGAGCTCCTGAGCGGGCTGTTTCAGAGCAGCGGCTTTGATGTCCTGACCGCCGAGGACGGGGAGAGCGCCGTCGAGCTCGTGCGCTCGCAGACCCCGGACGTGGTGCTCCTGGATGTGGGGCTTCGCGGCATCGACGGCCTCGAGGTGTGCCGGGTGATCCGCACGTTCAGCGACGTCTACGTGATCATGCTCACCGCGCGAGCCGAGGAGGTCGACCGTCTGGTAGGGCTCTCCATCGGCGCCGACGACTACGTCACCAAGCCCTTCTTCCCGCGGGAGGTGCTCGCGCGGGTTCAGGCGCTGATGCGCCGCCCGAGGGCGGCGGACGCGCTTGCCGGGCAGGCGCCCGGCATTCGCCGCTTCGGCGACCTGACGATCGACACGGAGGCCCACATCGCCTCGATGTCGGGAGCTGAGCTCGAGCTGACGCGCATCGAGTACGAGCTGCTGGCGGCCCTCTGCGAGAACCCGCGACTCACCCTCAGCCGGCGCCAGCTGCTGGACAGCGTGTGGGGGGAATCATGGTTCGGCGACGACCACGTCGTGGACGTGCACATGTCGAACCTGCGCCGCAAGCTCGGCGATGACCCGCGTGAGCCGCGCTACGTGCGCACGGTGAGGGGTTTCGGCTACCGCCTCGGCGACTTCGCCGCCGCCGCGCAGGGCTGAGCCGCCCGCGGCCCTATTCGAACTGGGGACAGAACTCCGCGACGACCGCGGGGTGAAACTGCGAGCCGGAGCAGCGCCGGATCTCGGCGATCGCCTCGGCCACCGTGATCGCGTCGCTGTAGGGCCGCTGCTTCATCATCGCCGTGAAAGCCGCGCATACCGCGATCACCGAGGAGCCCATGGGTATGCGCTCGCCGTCAAGCCGGTCGGGGTAGCCGCCGCCGTCATAGCGCTCATGGTGGTGGCGGACCATCACGGCCACGTCCGCGAGCGAGGCGCCCGCGGCGAGGATCCTCTCGCCCACCTCGGCGTGGGTCCTCATGACCTCCCACTCCCGCTCGTCGAGTGGTCCGGGCTTCTGAAGGATCGCCGTCGGCACCGCCACCTGCCCGATGTCGTGCAGCCGCGCCGCCAGCGCGATGCGCGGCACATCCTGCGGCGGGAGTGCGAGGCGTTCGCAGGTGACCCGGGCGAGCTGGGCCACCTGGTTGAAGTGCGCCGCGGCCATGCCGCCGCTCTCGGCCAGCGCCCTGAGCAGCACGTCGGACCATTCGCGGGTCGTCGGCTCCGGCCGGTCCATCGCGCGACTATAGCCCCGCGTGCCGGCGGCCCCGCCGCGGCGAGAGAGTGGGCCGGCGCTTGTGCAGGGTCACGTTTCGCGCGTAAAGCTTTCGCCCGGAGCGGTCGATTGGGCCGCATGCGACTGTTCACCGCCAATGGGTTGCGCTTACTCATCGCTCTATGGGCAGCCGCGCTCGCCGGTGTGCTTCTGGCCGGCTGCGGAGGAACGGGGCCCGCGGCGGGCAGCGTGGTCCCGGTGTCCGAGGCCGACTTCCAGATCGCCGGCCCGACACATCTGACGGCCGGCGAATACACCCTGCGCGTCCACAACGAAGGCCCGACCGAACACGAGCTGATCGTCGCGCGCTCCGGCGGCCACGCGCTGCCGCTGCGCTCGGACGGCCTGACCGTCAGCGAGGAAGCGCTCCAGAGCCGCGAGGTCGGCGCGCTCGAGCCCGGCCGCCCGGGCGCCGTGCGGGATCTGAAGGTGCACCTCGCTCCCGGCCGCTACGTCCTGTTCTGCAACATGGAGGGCCACTACATGGCGGGCATGCACGCCGAACTGGTGGTGTCGGCATGAGCCTGTTCGGCCGAGGCCGCCGGCCCTTCGCCTCCGCGGCCTCGGGCAACGGCGCCATCATCGCGATCTTCCTGACCTTCGCGCTCGTCTCGGCGGCCTGCCTGTGGCTTTCGGTCTCGGTCACCGGCGGCTCGGAGCACCGCGCCACCGCGATCGAGATCGCCGGGCGACAGAGGACCCTTGCGGAACGGTATGTCAAGGAAATCCTGCTGGCGCGCGAAGGCCGGCAGGTCGACCCGGCATACACGGCGACGGTGATGGCCTCGAGCGCGAACGCCCTGCTCGAAGGCGGCGCCGCACCCGCCGTGAACGGCGATGACGACGGAACCACGCTCAGCCCGGCGCAGGGAACAGCGCTGCGCAACGAGTTCGCGCAGGAGGGGAGGCTGGTCAGCGACCTGACGATGACGGGCGAAGCGGTCCTCCAGAACCGGCCCACCGCCGACCTGCCCCAGACCGCCCACGAGCATCTCGCCGGCGAGGATTCGATCCAGCGCCTTCGCGTGCTCGCGGGGCTGGCATCCAACGTCTCGCTCGTCGCTGCGCGCTCGATGACGCGCTCGGACGAAGCCAACATCGCCAACGTGCTGCACACCCAGGTCGCGCTGGGGGTCGGCGGCCTCCTGCTCACGCTCCTGCTCGCGTCGATGCTGCTTGCCGCGACCAGGCGCCAGAGCGCCCACTTCCGCAGCCTCGCGCTCTCCTCCAGCGACCTGGTCGTCGTGCTCGGAGCCGATGGCTGCCGCTACGTCAGCCGCTCGGTGGCGGCGATGGTGGGCAGGTCCGAGAGCGAGCTCTACGGCAACCATCTCGCAGCGTTCATTCATGAGGAGGACCGCCCTGTCCTTGAGTCCGTCGCGACGACGGGAAGGCCGTCGGAGTTCAGCTTCCGCATGCGCAACGGCGCAGGCGAGTGGCGCCACCTGGAGGCCGGGGTGACGGATCTGCGCGGCGACCGCAACCTGCGCGGTGTCGTCCTGCACGCCCGCGACACCACCGACCGCGTGCAGCTCGAGAGCGAACTCACGGCGCAGCTCGACCGCGACGGCTTCGCCAGCCACCTATCCGAAGCACTCGAGATGGCCGATGAGGAGCGCGAAGTCCTCGATGTCATCGAGCGGGCCACGGCCGAGATCGCGCAGGCGACCCCGATGGAGCTCCTGCTCTCCGACTCCAGCCGAGCCAACCTCTCGCGCGCCGCCAGCAACCCGCTGGTGGAGGTGCCGGGCTGCCCGGTCAAATCCCCGTTCTCGTGTGTTGCGGTCAGGCGCGGGACCGCCGTTGTGTTCGACTCCAGTGAGTCGCTGAACGCGTGCCCGCAGCTGCGCGGCCGCGCGTCGGGGCCGTGTTCGGCCGTCTGTGTTCCCGTCAGCTTCATGGGCCGCGCGCTCGGCGTGCTGCACACGACCGGACCCGAGGGGGAGCCGCTCACGGGGGAGCCCGTGAACCAGCTCACCGTGCTCGCGAGCCAGACGGGCGCACGCATCGGCACCGTGCGCGCATTCGAGAAGACCCAGCTGCAGGCGTCGACCGACGGACTCACGGGACTCGTGAACCGTCGCACGGCCGAGAAGGAGCTGCGCGACCTGATCAAGGCGCGCCACCTCTTCACCCTCGTGATCGCAGACCTCGACAAGTTCAAGCAGCTCAACGACACCCACGGCCACGAGGCTGGAGATCGTGCGCTGCGGCTCTTCGCCCAGACCGCGAAACAGACGCTGCGAGACCACGACCTGGTCGCACGCTGGGGCGGCGAGGAGTTCGTCATCGTGCTGCCCGAGCTCGACCGGCTGCAGGCGATCAACGTGCTCGACAGGGTCCGGCACGACCTCGCGGTCGCCCACCCCGGCGAAACGGCGCGCTTCACGGCGAGCTTCGGCGTGACGGACTCGACCCAGGCCGACACCCTGGAGGAGCTGCTGAACATCGCCGACTCCGGCCTCTATGCCGCCAAGCAGGCGGGCCGCGACCGCGCCGTCGTCGGCGACCCGGCGACCGTCGTCGCAGGCGAGGGCCACGCGGAGGTCCCGGCTCCGGAGCCCCCTGCGCCGGTGGCGCCGCAGGACGGTCCGATCGTCGCTGCGCGCAACGCCCGGCCGCCGATGCACGAGGCCGCCGACGAGGAGGAACCTCGTCCCAGCGGCGTGCAGATCCGCTGAGGCCTACCAGCCGCGGGTTCCCGGCGCCCCCTTGAACGGGCCGGTTATCTCGCTGGTGATCCAGCCGCCGTAGAAGTCGCCGGGCTGGGCCTGGACACGCTCGCCGTCGACCGTGCATTCGTCCATCAGCGCGGGATAGAAGGCGACGGTCCCCAGCAGCTCCCGGAACGGCGCCGAGGGATCCGGATAGGTCCATGCCGCAGCCGGGAGGACGCGCCCGTCGGGTGCGCGGACGTCCAGGTAGCTGGCCATCCCCTTCCACTCACAGAAGGTGCGCTGGGCGCGGGAGGGGGAGAGCACGCCGGGAGCGACGCTGTCCATAGGCAGGTAGTAGACGGGCGGATGGCTCGTCTCGAGCACGCGCAGAGCGGAGTCCGTGTCGGCGATCGGCGCTCCGCCGAGCAGGACCCGGATGTGCCTTTCGGAACGCTCAAGACGCGGAGGACGGGGGTAGTCCCAGACGGACTCGCTCACCGGCCCATTCTGCCATCAAGCAGGCCGCGCACCATGCCGGAGCTCATGTAGAGTCGCGGCCATGAGCGAGGACGACGCAGTCAAGGCGCTTGCCGCCGTGAGGGTCCTGATCGGGGTCTCCTCCTGGCTCACGCCACGAGTGGCGGGCAGGCTCTTCGGGCTCGACGCCAAGGCCAATCCGCAGTCGCCCTATCTGGCGCGGCTGTTCGGCGTCCGCGACATCGCGCTCGGGGTCGGTGCGCTCACGAGCACAGGAGACGCCCGCAGGCAGTGGCTCGTCGCGGGGCTCGCCTGCGACGGCGCCGACGCGCTCGCCGGCGTCGCCGGCGGAGCCCGCGGCTACCTGCCCAAGTTCACGAGTGCTCTCGTCACAGGCACCGCACTCACCGCGGTCGGCCTCGGCGCAGCGGCGCTCAACGCCGAGCCCGGCCCTAGCGGTTCGCGACGACCGCGAAGAAGTCGCGGCTGTAGGGCTGCAGGAACCTGCCGGCGATCCCGAGTTGCCCCGGGATGAGCGGAACGCCCACCGGTCCTTCGGGGTGGTGTTCGTAGAGGTAGCCCGACACCCAGTCCGGGTTGATGTCGAGCTCGATCGCCCGCACGGCGCCCGCGCCGATCAGCGCGCCGGCTAGTTCGGACGGCTCGAGGTTCTCGCCCGCCGCCCAGACCAGCTGGCCGGATGGGGTGATCCCGATGGCAGAACGTGCGACGGACGTCTGTCCGCTGACGGTCGCTCCCCAGCATGCAAGGACGCAGCCGGTGGTCGTCGCGGCGGGTATGCCGCGGTCGACAAGCAGGCTCTGGTTCTGCAGAACCGAGAACACGCGACTGGTGCCGCTCGGCACGCCTGCGTCCCAGGTGCCGATGTTGGTGCTGCCGTTGGTATAGGTCACGATCGACGCGAGCCCCGGCCTGATCGGCGCGGCGACATGGGAGCCCGAGAGGAAGCCGGTGCGGGGGTAGGTCAGCTTGAAGCCTCCGTTGAACGCGGCGACGAGGTGGTGGATCTCAGACGGCGTCACCTGATCTCCGTAGGTCCAGCCGGATTCCCCGCCGTCGGCAGAGCCGGCGTGCAGGGTCAGGTGGACCAGCGACTGATCGATCCGCATCAGCGTCACCCCGCCGCGTTCGGCGACCCAGACCGCGGGCTGCCCACGGACGAGCGCGGCGACCTTCCAGGCCGCGGATGTGGAGCGCGGGGCGCGCACGAGCAGCGCAGGAGGTGCCTGAGGCCGGGCAACGGCGGGAGCGGCCGCTGCGACGGTGGTTCTCGCGGGTCCGGATGTGCGGGAGGAGACATGGGATGCCTGCGCCGTCCGCGCGCCCGAGCCACCGCATCCCGAGAGGGCATATGCGAGGAGTCCCACTAGCACCGCCAGCGAGGCCGGGAGCGCGCGCCTGCGTCGTGGGTGAGCGCGGCGCAGCGAACCGGGAGCGGGCGCGCGGTGCGCCGGTCCGGCTGGCCGTTGCCTTGACATGCCACGATGCTAGGAGTCAGATGCCTCTCAGCCGTGAGAGGCATCTCATCGGTCACCTGCCCCGCCTCGCCCGGCTAACTTGTTCTGCGGATGAGGATCCGCCAAGACGGCTCACGGCCGAGCATCACCGGGTGGCGAGGCCTCGCACTGCTCCTGGCCGTCCTGGTGGCGGCGGGCGCAGCGCTACTGCTCGCTCGCGGCGGCACGCGCACCGCACGTGTGGCCACGGGCGACGCGCCCCAGGCCAAGGTCGCACCGCCGTCCTCCGTCGCCCCGGCCGTCCCAAGGGTGCGGCGTGTCCCGGCCGCGGCGCACGGCCCGGCCCCGCTCGCGCGCCTGACGAGCAGCGAGGGCAGGCTTCCGCAGACGGACGCCCGCCCGAGCACTCACACGGCCCACTTCGCCGCGCTGATGAGGGCGTTCTGGTCCGGTGTCGCACACGACTCGGTGAGCAGGGCGCTGCCGGCGTTCTTCCCGAGGGACGCGTATACCCGGCTGAAGGCGATCTACGGTGCCGGCTCGGACTGGGAGTACCGCCTCGTCGGCGGCTACCGGCTCGACATCGGGGCAGCTCACGCGCTGCTCGCCGGCGACGCCCCGAGGGCGCGCCTGATGTCGGTGCAGGTGCCCTCCACCTACGCTCACTGGGTCCCTCCGGGCGTCTGTTACAACAGCATCGGCTATTGGGAGGTGCCGAACGCGCGCGTCGTCTACCGCGAGGACGGCAGGGTGCGCTCATTCGGGATCGCGTCGATGATCTCCTGGCGCGGCGTCTGGTACGTGGTCCACCTGGGCTCGGTGCTGCGAAAGGAAGATGCCGGCGCCATCGATGCGCCGGCGTCAGGACCGGGGACCTCCGAACCCTCCGGGACCTGCTGAGCGGTGCCCGGCTTCTGAGCGGGCCACCCACGAGCGCGATCCTGCGAACCCCTGCGCCTTGCCGGCCTCGGGGAGGTCTGCGGGGTGCGGCGGTGACGGCCTTCCCCAAGGGAGATTCAGGACTCTGGAGCAGACTGCTCGCGCGCTTCGCGCACGAGCCGGCGCATGCCGCGCATCCAGCGTTCGGGATCCGCGCCCTTGAACGCCAGGAAGCCCGCGACGTTCTCGTGCGGGAGGATCAGGAAACGCTCGTCGGCGATGCCGGCGACGACAGCGTCCGCGACATCCTCCGGTTCGATGAAGCCGCCCGAGCTGAGGGCCGCGGCTCCGGCGGGGTCCTCCATCGCCAGGTCCAGCATCGGCGTGCGCACGCCCTGAGGGCAGATGCACGAGATCCTCACGCCCTGTTCCGCATATTCGATCGACATCCACTCGGCGAGCGCGACGGCCGCATGCTTCGTGACGCTGTAGACGAGTGAGGAGACCTGTGTCAGCAGCCCCGCTGCCGACGCCGTGTTGATCAGGTAGCCGTCACCGCGCTCGAGCATCTCCGGCAGAAGGGCCCTCGAGGCCCAGACATGCGCCATGACGTTGACGCGCCAGGCCTCATCCCAGTACTCGTCCTCAGCCTCCGGGCCGCCGCCCATCCCTCCGGGCACCCCCGCGTTGGAGACGAAGACGTCTATCGGGCCGTACGCCTCGGTGGCGGTGGCGATGAGCGCCTTCACGCTCTCCTCGCGGCCCGCGTCGAGCTCGACCGCCAGTCCGCCGACCTCATCGGCGACGGCGCTGGCGCCGCCGAGGTCGCGGTCGGCGACCACCAGGCCGCTTGTTCCCTCCTGCGCGAAACGGCGCACCAGCGCGCGGCCGATGCCGCCCGCGCCCCCGGTGACCACCACGTGCTTCCCGCTCAGCTCCACGGCTGCACTCTATGGCACGCGCCGCCCGGTCTGCCGACTGTCCTACGATCATGGCCGCATGCCGCACGCCGACGACATGATCCAGGTCGCCGCAGCCCACGCCGCCGAGCTCGCGGCGCCGGGCCTGAGCCCGCGACCCCAGCGCAGGGTGGCCGTGCTCTCGTGCATGGACACGCGCATCGACCTGTTCCCGATGCTCGGCCTGCAGCGCGGGGACGCGCACATCATCCGTAACGCGGGGGGACTGGTGACCGATGACGCGCTGCGCTCCCTGAGCGCCTCGCAGCGGCTGCTCGGAACCGAGGAGATCGTGGTCGTGATGCACGACGGCTGCGGCCTGTGCGGAGCGTCAGAGGACGAGTACGCGCAGGCGCTCGCGGCCGACGGGGCCCACCCGCACTGGCGGCTCGGCGCCTTCGTGGACGTCGAGGCGACGCTCAGCCACAGCCTCGCGCGGCTGCGCTCGAGCCGCGAGCTGATCGTGCACGACCACATCAGGGGCTTCGTGTTCGACCCCGAGACGGGCCGCCTTCGCGAGGTGCAGCCCGCGCCCGACCGGTAGGCTGCCGGTCGATGAGAGCCGTCACCTTCCAGGCCCCCGGCGTCGTCGCGGTCGAGGAGCGCCCGGACCCAGAGCTGATCGACCCCACGGACGCGATCGTCCGCGTGCAGGCCACCGGCGTCTGCGGGTCCGACCTGCACATCTACCACGGGCGCGTGCAGATCGAGGAGGGCTTCACGATCGGCCACGAGTACGTCGGGACGGTGCTCGCCGTGGGCGACGGCGTCGAGGACTTCGCCGTCGGCGACCGGGTCCTCGGCTGCTTTCAGACCGCGTGCGGGAAGTGCTTCTTCTGCCGCCGCGGCCTCTACCACCGCTGCCTGAGCTCTCGCACGTTCGGCCACGGCTCGACGCTCGGATCGCTGCAGGGCACGCAGGCCGACATGGCGCTGATCCCGAACGCCGACCTCGTGCTGCGGCGAGTGCCCGAGGGCATGAGCGACGACGTCGCGCTGTTCGCGGGCGACGTGATGGGCACCGGCTTTCACGCCGTCGATGCGAGCGGGCTGCGCCCCGGCGACGTAGCCGCGGTGCTGGGCCTCGGCCCGGTGGGGCTGTGCGCGGTGCAGGCAGCCCGCGCTGTGGGCGCCGCCCACGTCTACGCGATCGACTCCGTACCCGAGCGCCTGGCGGTCGCCGAGTCCTTCGGGGCTGAGCCGGTGCATCTCGGAGAGCAGGACGCCCGGGCCATCGTGCGGGCCGGAACGGAAGGACGCGGCGTCGATGTCAGCATCGACGCGGTCGGCGACCCGAGGGTCCTGGAGAGCGCGATCAGGCTCACGCGCTCCTGCGGCGCCATCCAGTGCATCGGCGTCTATGCCGAGCGGGCCGAGGTCCACATGGGCCTGCTCTGGCTGAAGGCGCTGACGCTGCGGGGCGGCCACGCGAACGTGCTCGGCCACATCGACCGCGTGCTCGCGATGATGGCCGCGGGCGTGCTCGACCCGTCCGCCCTGGTGACGCGCCACATGAAGCTCGACGAAGCTCCCGAGGCCTACGCGGTCTACGACCGCCGCGAGGCGCTGAAGATCGTCCTGACCCCCTGAGCGGGGTCCTCTAGTCCACCCAGTCGAGCGACCGCGCGAGCGCCTTGCGCCACTGTGCGTGCTCACGCTCGCGCACGGCCTCATCCATCGAGGGCTCCCACCGGCGGCCGGCGCGCACGAGTCCCCTCAGCTGCTCCTCATCCCGCCAGAACCCCGCCGCAAGGCCGGCGGCGAAGGCCGCTCCGAGCGCGGTCGTCTCGATCATCGCGGGGCGCACGACCGGCAGCCCGAGCACGTCGGCCTGAATCTGCATCAGCAGCTCGTCGGCGCTCATCCCGCCGTCGACGCGCAGCTCCGCCAGGGGAGCTGCGGTGACGCCCCTCGCCGCGTCCACGACATCCCGGGTCTGCCATGCCGCGGCCTCCAGCACGGCGCGCGCGATGTGCCCGGCCCGCGAATGCGCGGTCAGCCCCACGATCACGCCGCGCGCGTCATCGCGCCAGTGCGGCGCGAACAGCCCCGAGAACGCCGGCACGAAGTAGACCCCGCCGTTGTCGGGAACGCTCCTGGCCAGGTCCTCGACCTCCGAGGCCGTGTCGATCAGGCCGAGCTGGTCGCGCAGCCACTGGACGGCCGCGCCGCTGACGGCGATCGACCCCTCGAGCACATACGTCGGGGGCTCCTGGCCGATCCGCGCCGCGACGCTGGTGAGCAGCTCGCCCGATCGCACGATCTCCCGGCCGGTGTTCACCAGCAGGAAGGAGCCGGTGCCGTAGGTGCACTTCGCATCCCCCGGCGAGAAGCAGGCCTGGCCGAGCAGGGCGGCCTGCTGGTCGCCGACGATGCCCATCACCGCGCTGCCCGCCAGCGCCGTCGTGCGGGCCTGACCGTAGAGCTCGCTCGAGGAGCGGATCTCCGGGAGCATCGCAGCCGGGATGCCCATCAGATCGAGGCTCGGCTGATGCCATCGCAGGGTCCGGAGGTCCATCAGCAGGGTGCGGCTGGCGTTGGTGACGTCGGTCGCGTGAATCCCTCCGTCCGGTCCACCGGTGAGGTTCCACAGGATCCAGCTGTCCATGGTCCCGAACGCCAGCTCGCCCCTCTCCGCACGCTCTCGTGCGCCGTCGACGTGCTCGAGGATCCAGGTGATCTTCGGCCCCGAGAAGTAGGTGGAGAGCGGAAGGCCGACGCTCTCACGCAGCCGGTCTGTGCCCTCGTCTCCCGCCAGTTCGTGGACGAGGGCGGCGGTTCGCGTGTCCTGCCACACGATCGCGTTGTGCACCGGCTCGCCGCTGCGCCTGTCCCAGACGACCGTCGTCTCGCGCTGGTTGGTGATGCCGATCGCGGCCACGTCCCCGGCTGTGGCGGCCGCCGCCGCGAGAGCGCCGTCGATCACCTCCCGCGTGCGCTGCCACACCTGAGCCGGGTCGTGCTCGACCCAGCCTGCATGCGGGTGCAGCTGGGAGTGCTCGCGCTGCTCGACCGCCGCGACGGAGCCTGAGTCGTCGAAGAGGATCAGGCGCGTGCTCGTCGTCCCCTGGTCGATCGCCGCCACGTAGCTGGGCATCGGGGCATCCTAGACCCGGGCCACGCAGCCGGGTGTATGGTGAACCACCTTGCCCCGGAGAACGGCTCTCATCCTCACGACGCTGCTCGCGTCCGCTGTCCTGGCGCTGGCGCCCGGCGCCGCGGGAGGAGGCTCCAGCGACGGTGTCGCGTCGGCCGCTCCCCCGGCCCGCGCCGCGCCCGCCGCAGGCTCTCTACCGGCTCGCCGGATGCGAAAGCCACGGGACCGGTGCCTACTTCTCGGGCCCCGACGAGCGCGAGGTGGCGATCGGCTTCGACGACGGCCCATGGCCCGACACCCCGCAGTTCCTCTCGATGCTCGAGCAGAACCATGTGCGCGCGACCTTCTTCATGATCGGCGAGCAGGTCACCTCCACCTACAGGAGCGTGCTGCTTCGCGAGCTCCGCGACGGAGATGTGCTGGGCGACCACACGTTCACCCACCCGGAACTCACCCGCAGCGGCGATGTCCGCTCACAGCTGCAGAGGACGATCTGGGCCATCCGCGCCCAGAGCGGCTACACACCGTGCGTGTTCCGCCCGCCCTACGGCGCCTTCAACAGCTCCGTCGTGAACACCGCCAGCTCGCTCGGGCTCGCGACGATCATGTGGAACGTCGACCCGACCGACTGGGCTCTGCCGGGGACCGCGGCCATCCAGCAGCGGGTGCTCGCCCAGGTCAGGCCCGGCTCGATCATCATCTCCCACGACGGAGGGGGCCCGCGCGGAGAGACGCTTGCGGCCTATCCCGGGATCATCCGCGCGCTGCGCGCTCGCGGCTACCGGATCGTGACGATCCCCGAACTCCTAGGGTTCCGGCTGATCTATCAGCAGTGCCTGCGCGACTGCATGGGCATCGGCATCCCGCGCAGCGAGGTGCCCGACGACGCCATCCTTCAGAGCGCCGCCGCCAGTGCTCGCGCGGGGTCGGCAAGGCGCTTGCAGCACCACCTTGCCCGGCCTGCTTAGAATAGGCTTGCTTCGGAGAGCTCAGAAGCACAAAACACATAGCGCGCGCCCGTAGCTCAGTGGTCAACGGTTCTCTTCGGGGAGCCAAAGAGCAGCGGTCTTTCAAGCCGCAGGCCGAGGGTTCGATTCCCTCCGGGCGCACTTTCAGCACACACGCTCAGTGAGCGGGCTCACCGAGCACGGAATCGAAGTTCACCCCCGAGCGTCCCCGGGGACTCCCCAGCCCAGAGTTGCCGCTCGAACGCCCGGGCGTTGACAACCGGCCTTTATTCTGGTTTATATGTGTGATCGGGAATGACTCCCGGTACCTGCGGACTTGCCTCAGGGATGAACACGGGAAAGGCAACAGGCCTAGAAACAAATGGGCTTCAGTTCAAGGGGGAAGTGCAGGCGGGATGCCCGCGGCGCGGGGGTGCCGCAGGCGGGGGATGGACGAGCATGAGGGAGCTCGTCTGCCACGGACGGCGGACTCAGCGTGAGGGGAACGCTGGACCGTCGTATCGGCGCGCGCTCTGTCGCGGCCTGGGTGCGCTCGGGGGGGCGCGCCCAGGGCCGCGCGGGTGCCCGTCGGCTCGCTGCCACGCCAGGCTTGGCCTGCGAAGGGTCACCCGCAGGCCGGGAGAGGGATAAAGGAGGGAGAGGGGGCGCCTAGCCCTGCAGGCCCGCCGGCGCGGACGGGTGGGACTGCAGGGTTGGGCGTGAGCTTTCCGCGAGAGCCGCCGTCTCGGCGATCCCGTCGATGACCTGCGGCCAGATCACCCGCGGCAGGTCGTGGCCCATGCCCTCGATCATCATCAGACGCGCGCCCGGTATGGCTCGCGCGGTCGCGCGGCCGCCCGAGGGCGAGACGAGGTGGTCGGCGGTCCCGTGGATGACCAGCGTCGGGACGTTGATGGAGTGCAGGTCGGTGGTGCGGTCGCCCGAGGCGATGATGGCGGCGAGCTGACGCCCGGGGCCCTCGGGGTCGTGGTTGCGGTCGAAGCTCGCCGCGGCGAGCGCGCGAATGTCCTGGGGGTCGCGCGGCAGACCCGAGGAGCCGATCGCTTCGAACATGCTCGCCACGTGCTCGACGTACTCATCGCGGTCGTGGGGCGGTCGCCTCACGAGCGCGGGAATCAGACGCGGCGAGGGCTGTCCGTTGCGCCGGCTGCCGGTGTTGGACATGATCGAGACGAGCGAGCTCACGTGCTCAGGGTGGTAGGCCGCGAGCGTCTGGGCGATCATGCCGCCCATCGAAGCCCCGACGATGTGCGCCGGGCTGACGTCGAGCGTGCGCAGCAGACCGGCCGTGTCCGCCGCCATCTGCGCGAGCGTGTAGCCGGCGGCCTTCTTGGAGCGGATCAGCAGCTGCGGGACGGTCGGGGGGCGGCCCTTCATGTGGGTTGAGCGCCCGATGTCCCGATTGTCGAATCTGATGACCTGGAAGCCCCGGCCGGCGAGCTCCCGGCAGAAGTCCTCATGCCAGGCGATCATCTGCGTCGCCAGGCCCATGATCAGCAGCACCGTCGGGTCGGCGGGATCGCCGAAGGTCTCGTAACAGAGGGTTATCCCCCTCCCGGCTTCGCAGAACTGCTCGGGCATGGTGGGGCGACTCTATCGCCCCTGCGACGGTAGGATCGGAACCGATGGCCTCCACAGAGCGATCGGGCGGCACGCCGGCAATGGCTTCGGGCCCGGCTGAGCAGGAGATACGCAGGCTCTCGATCGACACCGTCCGCGGCCTGGCGATGGACGCGGTGCAGAAGGCCAACGCCGGTCACCCAGGCACCGCGATGGCGCTGGCGCCGCTCGCATACGTGCTCTACAAGCGCGTCCTGCGGCTGAACCCGGCGGATACGGCCTGGCCCGATCGCGACCGCTTCGTCCTCAGCGCAGGCCACGCCTGCATCCTGCAGTACTCCCTCCTTCACCTGACCGGGCACGAGCTGAGCCTGGAGGACCTGCAGCAGTTCCGCCAGTGGGGCTCGCGCACCCCCGGCCATCCCGAGCGCGGCCACACCGCCGGGATCGAGGTCACCACCGGTCCGCTCGGCCAGGGCATCGCCAACGCCGTGGGGATGGCGATCGCCGAGCGCTTCCTCGCCGAGCACTTCAATCGCCCCGGCTACACGGTCGTCGACCATCACACCTACGCGATCTGCTCCGACGGCGACATGATGGAGGGCATCAGCCAGGAAGCCGCTTCCGTCGCGGGTCACTTCGGGCTCGGGAAGCTGACGGTCTGCTACGACGACAACCACATCACGATCGACGGCAGCACGGCGATCTCCTTCGACGGCGAGGACCACGTCGCCCGCATGCTCGCGAACGGCTGGCACGTTCAGCGGGTCGAGGACTCCGAGGACGTGCAGGCCCTGGAGGCCGCGATCGCCGCCGCACGGGCGGAAACCGAGCGGCCCTCCTTCATCGCCATCCGCTCCCACATCGCATACCCGGCACCGAACGCCACGGACACCTCGGGCTCTCACGGGGCTCCGCTCGGCGAGGATGAGGTCAGGGCCACCAAGCAGGTGATGGGCTTCGACCCGGACCGCCACTTCTGGGTCGACGACAGCGTGCTCGAGCACATGTCGATGCGCGCGGCGGGCGAGGCGGCCCAGAGCGAGTGGCAGGGCCGCATGGAGCAGTGGCGCGCCGCCCACCCCGATCTGGCCCAGGACTGGGACCGCGCCTGGTCGGGCAGGCTGCGCGAGGGCTGGCGCGAGGCGCTCCCGCAGTTCGCCGCCGGCGAGCAGCTGGCCGGGCGCTCCGCCGGGCAGAAGGCCATGGCCGCATTCGCCCAGTTCGCGCCCACGATGATCGGCGGCTCCGCGGACCTGGTCGAGTCGACAAAGACGCTCTTCGAGGGAGGCGGCGAGTTCTCGCGCGTGCATGCCGGCCGCAACGTCCCGTTCGGGATACGCGAGCACGCGATGGGCGCGATCGTCAACGGGGCGGCCGCCCACGGCGGCATCGTCAAGCCCTACGGTTCGACGTTCCTGATCTTCTCGGACTACATGCGAGGCGCCGTGAGGCTGTCCGCGCTGATGGGTCTGCCGGTGCTGTGGGTGTGGACGCACGACTCGGTCGCCGTCGGCGAGGACGGCCCCACCCACGAGCCGGTCGAGCACTATGCGTCGCTCAGGGCGATCCCCGGGCTCTGGGTCATGCGCCCCGGCGACGGCAACGAGGTCGTCGCCGCATGGCGGGTGGCGCTCGAGCGTCTGGACGGCCCCGTCGCGCTGCTGCTCTCGCGTCAGAACATCGAGGTGCTCGACCGCTCAGACCTGGCCGGCGCGGATGGCCTGGAGCGCGGTGGCTACGTGCTGTGGGACTCCGGCGAGGGCCAGGCGGACGTGATCCTCATAGCCACCGGCGCCGAGGTCTCGATCACGCTCGAGGCAGCGCGGCAGCTCGCGGGCGAGGGCGCCGCCGTGAGGGTCGTCTCGATGCCCTGCATGGAGCTGTTCGAAGCCCAGAGCGAGGACTACCGCGCGGACGTGCTTCCGCCCGCCGTGCGCTCGCGCCTGGCGGTCGAGCCCGGAGCGAGCATGAGCTGGTGGAAGTGGGTGGGCACCGACGGCGACGTTCTCGGCCTCGACCACTTCGGCGCCTCCGCTCCCGGCGCTACTGTGCTGAGAGAGTTCGGCTTCTCAGCCGAGAACATCGCCGCGCGAGCGCGCGCACTGCTCGCCTCAAGACCTTAAGGAGACACGATGCCCTCTGATGCGTCCACGCCCCTGGAGCGTCTCTCCGCCCTCGGGCAGAGCGTCTGGGTCGACTACCTCTCCCGCGACTCGATCCGCGGGGGCCACCTGCAGGAGCTGATCGACCACTCATCCGTGGTCGGCGCCACATCCAATCCGACGATCTTCGAGAAGGCGATGAGCGCGGGCACGGCCTACGACGAGCAGCTCCACGAGCTCGCCGCGCAGGGCGCCGATGACGCCGCCACCTTCTGGGCGCTCGCCGAGCAGGACATCCGCGAGGCGTGCGACCTCTTCCGCGGGGTCTGGGAGAGCACAGGCGGGCGCGACGGGTATGTCTCGCTGGAGGTGGACCCGCGCCTGGCCTACGACACGCTCTCCACCTACCGCGAGGCGATCCGGCTGCACACCGAGCTCGAGCGCCCCAACCTGATGGTGAAGATCCCGGCGACGATGCCTGGCCTCGCCGCGGTCGAGGACGTGATCGCAAAGGGGCACTCGATCAACGTGACGCTGATCTTCTCGCTCTCGCGCTACGCACAGGTCGCCGAGTCATACATCCGCGGCCTCGAGCGCCTCGTCGCTGCCGGCGGCGACCCGAGCAGCGTCGCGTCGGTCGCGAGCTTCTTCGTCTCGCGCATAGACACCGAGGGCGACCGCCGCCTTGAGGAGCTCGGCGCCGGCGACGAGCTCAAGGGCAGGCTCGCGATAGCCAACGCCCGCCTCGCCTACGAGCATTACCTGCAGGCGTTCTCCGGTCCCCGCTGGGAGTACCTCGCCGGCAAGGGCGCGGCGCCCCAGCGTGTGCTGTGGGCTTCCACGTCGACGAAGAACCCCGACTACCCGGACATCCTCTACGTCTCCGAGCTCGTCGGCCCGGACACCGTGAACACGATGCCCGAGGACACGATCGAGGCCTTCCAGGACCACGGCTCGCCGGAGCCGCGCATCCAGAGCGAGCTGCAGGCGGCGCACAGGCTGCTCGGCGAACTCGCTGACGCCGGCGTCGACTACGACGACCTCACCGAGACACTCGAGCGCGAGGGCGTCGAAAATTCTCGGGCTCCTTCGACGAGCTGCTCTCCTCGCTGCGCGAGAAGCGCGAGTCGCTGGCAGCCGTCTGAGCTGCGGTCCGGCCTGCGAGGCCGTCCTGCGGGGCTGCGCTAGGGTCCGGGCATGCCTCTCGCCCTGATCACAGGCGCCTCCACGGGTATCGGGCGCGCCACCGCTCTGCGGCTCGCGGCCGGCGGGTGGACCGTGCTGGCGGGGGTACGGAGCAGCGCCGCCGGCGAGGCTCTCGCGGGCGAGGCGCCCTCCGGCCGGGTGCATGCGCTCGAGCTTGACGTAACCGATCCGGCGCAGGTCGCGGCCGCCGCCGAGACCGTCGCCGAGAGTCGCAGCTCCTCGGTCCCCGGCGGGCTCGACGCGCTCATCAACAACGCCGGCATCGGCGTCTCCGGGCCGCTGGAGCTCGTGTCGATCGAGGACCTGCGCAGGCAGTTCGAGGTGAACGTGTTCGCCCAGATGGCGGTCACGCAGGCGATGCTCCCCGCGCTGCGGATCGCGCGCGGGCGGATCGTGATCATGTCCTCGGTCGGAGGGCTGGTCGCGATGCCCTACACAGCGCCCTACGCGGCGTCCAAGCACGCGCTCGAGGCGATCGGCGACGCCCTGCGCGTCGAGCTCGCGAGCTCTCACGTCCAGGTTGCGCTGGTCGAGCCCGGCTCGGTGGCCACCCCGATCTGGGGCAAGAACAAAGAGGACGCAGAACGCATGAGCATCCCCGCCGACCTGCAGGCGCAGTACGGCAAGGTGCCCGCGGCGCTGGCGGCTGCGATCGGCAAAACCGGCGAGCGCGGCGTGCCGCCCGAGCAGGTCGCGGCGACCATCGAGAGGGCGCTGAGCTCAAGGCGCATGAAGGCCCGCTATCTGATCGGCCGGGATGCGGCGGCGATGCTGATCGGCAAGCGCCTGCTGCCCGCTCACCTCTTCGACAGGCTCGCCCGGCGCGCGATGGGGGCCTGAGCGGAGCTAGGAGGGCGGCGGGTACACCGCCAGCCAGGCGAACACGCTGGTCGTGGCGGCCTGGGTCTGGAGCATGCCGGGAGCCGCATACTGCGCCGGCAGCACTTCGCCTCCCCAGGAGCGCAGATACAGGCCCTGGGAGTTCACGGACCGCAGGTAGGCGTCGCGGGCGTTCGCGGCGGCGAGGTCATAGAGCGCCGGGTCATGGTCGAGTGAGTACAGCGCGAGCATCCACTGCAGGTAGATCGCGTCGTACTGCGGGGAGAAGTCGAGCACCGACCCGAAGCGGGCGAGCGCCGTTTTCTTCAGGCTCTCCGCACGGGCGCAACCCCCCGGCTGTGCCCCGAGCACGCACAGCTCCTCCTGGGCGTAGATCAGCGGACCCTCTATGTAGTCGATCGGCGTCGGGCTGAGGTTGCTGGCGGCGTAGAGCCCTTCCGCGGCGCTGAAGCCTGCCGTGTCGGCCCACGCCAGGAACCTGTGCGCGCTCGCCAGCACCGCGGGCGAGCCGGTCTGCGAGTAGATCAGCGTCGCGAGCAGCGTCGCCGACGCGATCGCCTCCCCTGCCTTGTAGGGGTGGGTGGTGTTCCACCAGATCCCGCCCGAGCCGGGATCCCAGCCGGCGGCCGAGATGTAGCGCAGCGCCCGCTCGGCGTCGGTCAGGTACCTGCGCGCGCCGGTGGCACGGTAGGCCTCCATGAATGCGATCCCCCACCAGCCGTTGTCGTCGAACCAGGTCTCCGTGTCGCCTTCGCGGTCGCCCGGATAGGGCGAGTAGCCGGGCACAGGCCGAAGGCCCCTGTTCAGGTAGCGCTCGGCTCCGTCCGCGAAGCGGCGGACGGCCAGCAGCGCAGAGGGCGTGGGCTGGGCGATCGCGATCGCGTCGAGCGTCTCGAACAGCGGGACCGAATCCCAGATCGTGGCCAGGGGGTAGCGTTCGCCGTCGCCAAGGCGGGCGTCATACCAGCCGCGGCGCCTGTCTGCCCAGCGGCTCTGAGCCTTCACGGCTCCGGCGCGGGCGACGGCAAGGTACCCGAGCTGGGATGCGCTGAGCGCTGTCGGTGCCGGCGCGGCCGCCGCGGCGGGCGCGAATACGAGGGCGGCGATCGCCGCTGCTAATGCTGTGACTCTGCCCATGGGAACGGTTCGCGGGCGCCGGGGCGCCTGCACCGAGCTTACGCAGAGCGCCGGCTCGCGCCGCCGGTTCTGGACGGCTTGCCGGCGCGGCGGGTGGGCGGCGCGGCTAGCTTGTGTAGCTTCGATGAGCGAGATGAGCCCCGCCGACACCGCCGCCGGGTCGTCCCCGGCCCCGCCGCCGGCCCGGAGCGCGCCCGCGTTCGCGCCCGCGCCCGCGCCGCCCTCAGAACACGGGTCGTGGATGATCGCGATCGCGATCGCGATCGTGGGCCTCGCGGTGCTGGTGGCCGTGTTGACGGGCGCCGCGGGACAGAGCGAAGCGGCACCGGCGCCGGCGGTCATCTATGCGCCGACGCCGGCGCCGACCGCGGCGACCGGCTCCGGGGAGCTCGCCGCGGCCCGCAGCGCCGCCATCCTCGCCCGTCCCACCGCCGGCGAGCAGCTCGCCGATGCGGAGCGCTTCAGCCGGCGCTCGCAGGTGCAGATCGACAGGGCGTGGATGGCCGGGTTCTATCCGGTCTACGAAACAGCCCAGCGGACGTTCGCGGTCAACTGGCTGCTGCTGGCCTCGATACACATGCAGGAGAGCGCGTTCTCGACCGCCGCGGGCACCTACCACGGCCTGAACTTCGCCCACTGCTGCGGCGGTCCCATGCAGTTCAACGTCACCAACGGGCCGCTGACGACATGGGACCTGGTCAGCAACTCATACCTCGACGGCCCGCGTCCCGCCTCCTACCACCACATGACAGCGACGCATCCATCGATCTACGACGACTTCGACGCGATCATGGCCGCGGCGCACCTGCTGTCGGCCGACGGCGCAGGCCATGCGCTGGGCGACACCGCCTGGGTTGCCGCCTACGACTACTACGGCCACGACGAAACCGGCGTCATCTACGCCGACCAGGTGCTCGCCCGTGCGATCGGCTGGTCCCAGCACGGCTTCTGCATCAGCTGCTCGACCTCGGCCACACTGGTTCAGGCCGTGCACGAAGCGTATGGCGCGCCGGTGCTGGCGGCGCTCACGGCGCGCTCGTCCCCCGGCGGCGCGAGCCGCAGGGGGACGAGGAGCCGCAGCAGGGGCTAGGCCGCGTCGGCCTGCAGGAGCAGCTCGCCGGCGACCCTGTCGGTCGCCTGCCCCGTGCCGCCGATCAGGCGCCGGGAGAGCTGTGCGCGGCGGAAGTACAGCGGTGCGTCGTGCTCCCATGTGGCGCCGATGCCTCCGTGGACGGAGATCATCGTCCTGGCCGCCTCATCCAGGGCGCGACCCGCGACCGAGCGGGCGGCGCTGGCCGCGAGCGCGAACTCATCCGGCGCGCCGTTGCGGGCCCAGCCGGCGTAGTACAGGAGCGAGCGCCCGTTCTCGAGCTGGCGCAGCACCTCGGTGAGGGCGTGCTTGATCGCCTGGTAGGAGCCGATGGCCCTGCCGAACGTGTGACGCTCCTTGGCGTACTGCACCGACACGTCGAGGGCCACCTCGACGCTGCCGAGCGACTCGGCGGCGATCAGCGACTGCGCGAGATACCAGGCACCCGCGAGGGACTCCTCGGGCGCGTCCAGCACGGTGGCCGGTGCGTCCTTCAGCGAGACGTGCCCGAGCGAGCGGGTCGCGTCATAGCGCTCCACATCCTGCACCGAGACGCCCGTTGCGCTCGCCTCGATAGCGACCCCGACGGGTGCGCCGTCGAGGATCGCCACGCCGACGAGGACGTCGGCTCCCGGCGCGTCCGGGACGAAGGCGATCTCGCCGCTGACGCTCACGCCAGATCCGGTTCGCATCGCGGTCGGCGCCGCGGGCCTGCTGGCGCCGTATGACGGGTCGACCGTCCAGCCGGCGCCCGTGTCGCTGGGAGGGCAGGCCGGCAGGTAGGCGGCCCGGCGCTCGCCGCTGGCGAGAGCCTCGAGCATCGAGGCCGCCGCCGGCGAGTCGTTCAGGATCGCCGTCGCCGGCAGGTGTCCGAGCAGCGCGACGCCCGCCAGCACCCGACCACACTCGCCGAGGACGAGCATCGCGTCGAAGGCGTCGAGCCCGGCGCCGCCGGCCTCATCGTCGATCAGGAGTCCCGGCCAGCCCGCTTCACAGGCCGTCGGCCACAGGTCGGGCAGCACGCTGCGGTCGCCCTCGAGCGCCTCGCGGGCCGCCTCCAGCGTCTTGAAGCGCGACAGTGCGCCGCGAGCTGCCTCGCGCAGGAATACCTGCTCGTCTGAGAGTGCGAGATTCATGCCGCAGCTCCTTCCCGCGAGCGCAGCTCAGAGAACGGGATGCCCTTGTCGAGCCGCGGCTCGGGGGGCAGGCCGAGCACGCGCTCGCCGATCGTGTTTCGAAGGATCTCTTCGGTTCCGCCCGCGGACTTCAGGCCGGGCAGGAAGGAGATCATGTAGGCAAAGGCGCTGTCGGGCGAGAGAGCATCCGGGCCGACGACGTCCGCGATCAGGTCGCCCGCCTTGATGGCGCCGCTCACGATCGTGACCTTCGCAAGGCCGGCCTCCGGGCCGGGGATCTGGCCTTTGGACAGGGCGGTGAGCGTCCTGTAGCCGGTGAACCTGACCGCGAGCAGCTCGCTCGCGATCTCACCGAGCCTGTGGCGCACCTCCGGGTCGCGGCGGGCGTGCTCGTCGGTGGCTATCGCCGAGGCGAAGCGCGTCGAGTTGAAGCCCATGCCCTCGCCGCCGAGGCCGATCGTCACGCGCTCGAACATCAGCGTGGTCAGGGCCGTGCCCCAGCCGTTGCCGACACCGCCGACCACCGCGCCGGCGTCCAGCTCGACGTCGTCGAAGAAGACCTCGTTGAACTCGGCCTCGCCCGATATCTGGCGCAGGCCGCGAACGGTCACGCCCTCGGCGTCCATCGGGACCACGAACATCGTCAGGCCCTTGTGCTTGGGCACATCCAGGTCGGTGCGCGCCAGCAGCAGGCCATAGGAGGCGAACTGGGCGTTCGTCGTCCACACCTTCTGCCCGCTCAGCCGCCAGCTGCCGTCGTCCTGGAGGCGGGCGCGCGCCTGGACGGCCGCGAGGTCCGACCCCGCCGCCGGCTCGGAGAAGAGCTGGCACCACACCTCATCACCGTGGAGCATCGGCCCGAGGTAGCGAGACTTCTGCTCGTCGTTGCCGTGGGCGATCAGCGTGGGCCCGAGCATTCCGACGCCGATCGCGTCAAGGATGCCGGGAACGTGAGCCTGCGCGATCTCCTGATTACAGATGACCTGCTCGATGGGTCCGAGACCCTGTCCGCCGTACTCCTTCGGCCACGTCACGCCGGCGAGCCCGCCCTCGGCGAGTTTGCCCTGCCAGGCGCGGCGCGCCGCAAGTATCTCCGCCTCGTCCTCGAGCGCTCCGGGTCCCTCGAGCACGGGTGCCGCGGACTTGTTCTGCTCGAGCCAGGTGCGTACCTGGGTGCGGTAGGCGGACTGCTCTGGTGTGTCGTCGAGATCCACTGCTTCTCCTTAAGTTGACTGACCAGTCAATCGCTGTCGTGGAACGGTACTCCACGAGGGCGGCTCACGTCGCGTCAGCAAGCGGGGGCGCTCAGGCGCCCGGGGGCATTTCCGGGTCCGGCACGGGATGCAGGTGGTAGACATCCTGGAAGCCGCCATCGAGCAGGTGCGCGGCCTGTCTGCCCGGTTCGGTCGAGTTCAGGACCACAGCCGCGAGGTGCACGCCGTCGCGTTCGGCGGTGGCGACCAGGCAGCGGCCGGCGGCGAGCGTGTAGCCCGTCTTCATGCCGGTGGTGCCGTTGTAGTGGTAGATCAGGAGCGGGTTGTTGTTGTAGAGATAGAGCTTGCCGCCCTTGATCGGGAACGGGATCACGGCCGAGAGCGTGTGCGTGACGCGCGCGATCCGCGGCTGAGCGAGATCGACGTGCGCGAGCAGCGCGAGGTCCGCGGCACAGGAGAAGTTGCCGTCGTTGTAGAAGCCGGACGGCGAGGAGTAGCGGGTGCATCCCATCCCGAGCTGCGCCGCCTGCGCGTTCATCTCACGCACGAAGGCTCCGACGCTCCCGGCGACGTGGATGGCGAGCGCCACCGCCGCGTCGTTGCCGGATGGGAGCAGCAGCCCGTAGAGCAGGCTCTCCACGGGCACGTGCCTGTGCAGGGGCAGGACCCCGACCTTCGAGCCGCTCGTTTCGATCGCCGCCTTGGTGATCAGGACCGGCTGGCGCGGGGTCGTGGCCTTCACGGTCAGCAGCGCGGTCATCATCTTGGTCAGGCTCGCGACCGGCATTCGCAGCAACGGATTGCGCTGCCAGAGCACCTCGCCCGTGTCCAGGTTGATGAGCAGCCCCGCGCGCGGAGGGTGGTGGAAGGCGACGTGAAGGGGGTCCTGCGAGGGCGAGGCGAGCCCGCCGAGCGCCAGGGCGGGCGCGGCCAGCGGCAGGCCGTAGGCCGAGAGCCGGGGCGCGGCGGGCGCGGCCTTGCGGACCGTGCTCGCGGCGGTGGAGGGCCCACCGCCGGCGCTCGATCCTCCGAGGATGCCGCTGATGAGGATCACGGCCGCCGTGATCAGGGCGCAGATGACCACGGCACCGAGGAGCCTTCGCCTGTGCCTTCGCCTGGCGGCGCGCTCGCGCCGCTCGCGGCTCTGGCCTGGGGTCATGAAGGGCGAGATGCTCATGGTCTTGGTGCGGGCGGCTGTGCCCGCGCTCCCGTCATGTTCGTCCCCGCGGGCCGGTGTCCTCGCAGGTTCTCACCGCGGGGGTTCGCGCAGGGCACCGACGATCCCGATCGCGAGCAGCACGAGAATGAACACCGATAGCAGGCTCGCCACCGAGAATCCCTGTTCAGCGACGGACACCACGGTGAGGAACGCGAAACCGGCTATGAACACGAGCGCTGTCGCCAGCACCAACAGGCGTGTCATTTCGCCTCTCGGCTACGAGCGCGCCGCCAGCGGTCCCTCGCCGGCGATCGGCTGCGGCACGTGCTGGTCGGCGTGGTAGGAGGAGCGCACAAGCGGGCCGGAGGCCACGTGCTCGAACCCGAGGTCGTACGCGGCACGCTCCAGCTCCGCGAACTCGTCCGGGTGCCAGTAGCGCACCACCGGCAGGTGGCGCTCGGACGGGCGCAGATACTGCCCGACGGTCAGCACCTGAACGCCGCTCTCGCGCAGCGCTCCGAAGGTGTCGACCATCTCCTCATGGGTCTCGCCGAGGCCGACCATCAGACCGGACTTCGTGATGACCTCGCCCTCCCCGAGTTCGCCGGCGAGGCGCAGGACGCGGCATGAACGCGTGAATTCCGAGCCCCTGCGGGCGACGCTGTACAGGCGCGGCACCGTCTCGACGTTGTGGTTGAAGACGTCGGGGCGCTCTGCGATCACACGCGCCAGGGGCATCTCCTGGCCCTGGAAGTCCGGTGTCAGCACCTCGACCTGGCAGTCCGGTGCCTGGCGGCGCACCTGGCGGATGACCCCGACGAACGCCGACGCGCCCTTGTCGGGCAGGTCGTCGCGGTCGACCGAGGTGATGACGGCGTGGCGCAGCCCCATCCTCGCGATCGTCCGCGCCACTCGCGCGGGCTCGAGCGGGTCGTTCCAGGTCGGCTTGCCGGATTTGACGTTGCAGAAGCCGCAGCGCCGGGTGCAGGTGTCGCCGAGGATCATGAAGGTCGCGGTCCCGCGCTCCCAGCACTCCCCGATGTTCGGGCATGCCGCCTCGGCGCACACCGTGTGCAGGTTCTCCGAGCGGATCATGTCGCTGAGGCCCCTGTAGCGCTCCCCGCCGGGCGCGGGCACCTTGAACCAGGGCGGCTTGCGCTCGCGCAGAGGGCGCACATCGGGCCCGAGCACGCTCAGCACGTCCATGCCGCCGGGATTCGAGCGCGAGCGCGTGGAGCTCATGCCGGCACCGGCTCGAGGGCACGCGGCTCGGCCGCGACCGGCGCTGGGACTCGGTCGATGCCGAGCGCGCGGGCCGGGACCAGACGCTGGCGGCGTTCGTGGCCGCGAGCGAACGCGTATGCCATACGCCGCCGGAAGCAGCTCAGCTCGGCGCACCCGGCGCCCTCGCCGGCGATCTCGTGCTCGCGCGATATCGAGGTCATGCTCACGTCCGGGAGCCCGCATGCCAGCACCCAGGAGAACGGCTCGAGCTCATTGCTGACGTTGACCGCGAAGCCGTGGGTGCTGACCCCGCGCTGGACGTGCACGCCGATGCTCGCGATCTTGCGCTCCTGCACCCAGACGCCGGTGTAGTCAGGGCCCTCCTGCGCGCGGGCGCGCGCCACGATCCCCTCCTCAGAGAGCGCATCGATGATCGCGTCCTCGAGCCCGCGCACATGGGCGACGACGTCGGGGACGGCCATGATCGGGTAGCCCACGAGCTGCCCGGGGGCGTGGTAGGTCACGCGGCCGCCGCGGTCGACGTCCACGACGTCGATGCCGTGCTCGCGGTAGAAGTCCTCGCCGCGCGGTAGATCCGACGGGGCCGAGCGCCGTCCCCTCGTGTAGACCGCGGGATGCTCGAGCAGCAGCAGCGTGTCCGGGATCTCTCCCGCCTGGCGCAGCGAGCGAACGTGCTCCTGCATCCAGAGCGCCTGCGAGTAGGGCACGACGCCCAGGTGGCATACCCAGATCTCGGCGCTGCTTGCTCTCTGGCTCGAGCGTCTTGCTCATCTTTCTCGCGGCTCCAGCCTAGCGCCGGCGGCCGGACCGCCCGCTCACAGGCTCAGCGAGGCGGGGGACTGCAGGAGCTCGCGCACGCGCGCCAGCAGCAGCGCGGCCTCGGCGCCATAGAGGATGCGATGGTCGCATGCGAGCGTCAGCGTCAGCATGTGGCGGACCGCGACGGCTCCGTCGACGGCGACCGGGCGCTGCTCCAGCGCGCCGACAGACAGGATCGCCGCCTGCGGCGGGTTGATGATCGCCGTGAAGCTCCTGATGCCGTACATCCCGAGGTTGGAGACGGTGAAAGTCCCGCCGCCGAGCTCCGGTGGAGTGATCGTCCCGGCGCGCACGCGCTCGGCCAGGGCACGCGTCTCGCGTGCGATCTCCCCGAGCGACTTCTCGTCGGCGTCGAACACGGTGGGGACGACGAGCGCTTCGTCGGCTGCCACCGCCACGCCGACGTTGATCCTGGAATACAGCGTCAGTCGCCCGTCGCGGTAGCTGCCGTTGGCACGAGGGTGGACGCGCAGCGCCAGCGCCGCGGCCTTGACGACCATGTCGTTGTAGGTGGGCGTTGCGCCCGCCTCGCCTGCGCCGTCGCCCTGGGAGATCCGCTTCAGCTCCGCCCTGAGCCGAACACAGTCCTCCATGTCGACATCGATCTGCAGCGTGAACTCGGGGATCGTCGCCCGCGACTCGGCCATGCGGCGCGCCACCGTCTGCTGGGTGCGCGTCAGCTCCACGCTGCGGCTCTGCCCCTTGGCGGTGGCGATCGCGTCGCCGGCGGCGGGGGCCGCGGGCGCCGTCGCTGCGGCCTCCGGGGCGGGGGCAGCAAGCACGTCGGCCTTGACGATCCGCCCGCCGGGCCCGCTGCCGTGGACGCTGCTCAGGTCGATTCCGCCCTCCCGTGCCACGCGCCTTGCGAGCGGGGACGCGCGCACCCGCTCTCCGTCGGCCGCGACGGAGGCCTGGGCGGGCACGGGCTCAGGGGCGGGTCCCGCAGCCGCGGCCGCCGGGGTGCTCTGGACGGGAGCGGCCGCCGCGGACGGTTGCTCGGCGGCCTCGCCCTCGCCGAGGACGCGCGCGATCACCGCGCCGACCGGCACGGTGCTGCCCTCCGGGGTCAGGATCTCCAGGGTCCCCTGCAGGTCGGACTCGTAGACCATCGCCGCCTTGTCGGTCTCGATCTCTGCGAGCTCCTCGCCGCGCGCGACCTCCTCGCCGTCGGCCTTCAGCCAGCGCAGGATCGTGCCCTCCTCCATCGTGTCCGAGAGCCTTGGCATGACGATGTCGGCCATCAGGAGCGCTCCGCCGCCGGCGCGAGGTTGAGGACGCTGAGCGCCGCCGCGACGATCTGCGGCTCGTGGGGGTAGGCGATGTCCTCCAGCGGCTTTGAGTAGGGCATCGGGACGTCCGCGCCGGACACCCTCTGGATCGGTGCGTCGAGATCGTCAAAGGCCTGTTCGCCGATCAGAGCTGCGAGGTTGGCGCCGACGCCGCCGTGCGGCCAGCCCTCCTCGACGATCACGCACCGGTTCGTCTTTCGCACCGACGCCAGGATGCTGTCCAGGTCCAGGGGCCTGAGCGTGCGCGGGTCGATCACCTCGGCCTCGACGCCGTGCTCGCCGGCGAGCTTCGCGGCGGCCCGCTCTGCGGTCACGGCCATGCGTGAGATGCCGACGATCGTCACGTCGCTCCCCTCGCGGGCGATCCGGGCGCGCCCGAACGGCACGAGCTCATCCTCCCCGTCCGGGACCTGTCCCCGGACGCCGTACAGAGACTCGTGCTCGATGAAGATGACCGGGTTCTCATCGCGTATCGCGCTCTTGAGCAGGCCCTTGGCGTCGGCGGCTGTGGCGGGCACCGCGACGAGCAGCCCGGGGACGTGCAGGAACATCGCCTCCAGGCAGTGGGAGTGGGTGGGGCCGAGCTGGTGCCCGGCGCCCTGGGGCATGCGCACCACCAGCGGCACGTTGACCTGGCCGGCGAACATGTAGTGGATGTGAGCGGCGTGGTTGACGATCTGGTCGAAGGCGAGGAGCGAGAAGTTGATCGTCATCAGCTCCACGACCGGCCTAAGGCCGGTCATCGCCGCGCCGACACCGACCCCGACGATCGTGTTCTCGGAGATCGGCGTGTCGCGGACGCGCTGCTCGCCGAACTCCGCAAGCAGGCCGTCCGTGACCTTGAAAGCGCCGCCGAAGACGCCGATGTCCTCGCCCATGAGCATGACGCTCTCGTCGCGGCGCATCTCCTCGGCCAATGCAGCTCCGAGCGCTTCGCGGTATCGCATCTCAGCCATCAGGCGGCCCCCTGGGACTCGGGGCCGACGTCCCGCGCCTCCAGGGCCCGCGTGAGCTGGGCCGGCACCTCGCCGTTGCCGCTCTCCGGGCCGGGCTCCGAGCTGGCCCTGCTCGCCCGTTCGTCGGCGCTCTCGGCGGAATACCAGCCGTGGGATCCGCTCGCGAGCACATAGACGTCGTCATAGAGCGACTCCGGCGCGGGGAACGGGGAGGCATCGGCGAACTCCACGGCGGCGTCGACGCGCGCCATCGCCTCATCGTCGATCCGTTGCACTGCCTCAGCGTCGATGACGCCCTCGGAGGTGAGCCGGCCGGCGAAGGCGGCGATCGGGTCGCGCTCGCGCCAGCGCTCGACCTCCTCCTTGGTCCTGTAGTCCTCCGGGTCGGCCATCGAGTGCCCGCGGAAGCGGTAGGTCACCGCCTCCACCAGGATCGGGCGGCGCTCCTCGCGCACCCGCTCGACGGCGGCGGAGATCACGGTGTGGGTGTCGAGGACGTCCATGCCGTCGCAGCGCATGCCGGGGACGCCCAGGCTCTCGCCCTTGCGCTGCAGGTCGGTCACCGCCGAGTGCCGGCTCAGGGAGGTTCCCATCCCGAACTGGTTGTTGGTGACCATGAAGACGACGGGAAGCCTCCACAGCGCCGCGAGGTTGAGCGTCTCGCCGAAGGTCCCCTGGTTGGACGCGCCGTCGCCGAAGGTGCAGAGCGTGACCTCGTCCTTGCCCGTGTAGTCGCTGGCAAGCCCGATGCCTGCGGCGATCGGCAGGTTGCCGCCGACGATGCCGTAGCCGCCCATGAAGCGATTGGCGATGTCGAACATGTGCATCGACCCGCCACGGCCTCCCGAGCAGCCGCCGGTGCGGCCGAACAGCTCCGCCATCACCTGCTCCGGTGAGGTGCCGCGTGCGAGCGCGTATCCGTGGGAGCGGTAGGTCGATATCAGGTAGTCGCTGTCGCGCAGGGCCCTGGCCGCACCGACGATCGTGGCCTCCTCGCCGATCGACAGGTGCAGGAAGCCGCCGATCTTGGCGCGCGCATACATCTCACCCGCGCGCTCCTCAAAGCGCCTGATGAGAGACATGCTGCTGAGCCACTCGAGCGCGATGTCCGGTGCCGGAAGCTGACCCATCAGTCCTCCACGGTACTCCAGCGCGCGATGAACTCCGTGGCATCGAGCCGGTCCAGGTCCGCACGCAGCTCTCGGGCCAGGCGCGAGGCGTCCCTGGGGGTCCTGTCCCAGAACAGGACGACTTCTCCGCTGTCGATCTCGATCACCTCAAGGTGATCTACCCGCTCGGGGTCGGCGAGCACCGCGGGCGCGAGCCCGCCGCGCGTGACGATGAGGCTGTAGGCGCGCCCGGCGATCATCTCGATGCCCCGTTCGGCTGAGCCTCGGCGAGCATGTGAGCACGTGCGCGCTCCGGCGCGTCCTCGCCCTGGAAGACGACGGCGCCGACCGTGACGGCGGGGACCATCCGCACCCCCGCGTCCGTGGCCTCGCGGCCCGTGAGCTCGAGCCGCTCGCGGACGCTGCGCATCCCGGCGCCCTTCAGGAGCGCCGCGGGGTGCATCTCGCATGCGGCGCCCGCGATCACCACGTAGTCCTCCCGCTCCAGCGAGTGGCCGCCCGCGAACGCCTGGCGGAACGCGGCCTGGGCGAAGGGCACCGTCCGGCCGATCGACTTCGCGTACGTGGCGGCGAGCATCGCGAGCGTGCTGTCGAACGGGAACGGGTCGGGCAGCCGAAGCGGCTGCAGGCCCATCTCGAGCGCCCGCGCTGACAGCAGGGCCTGGAGCTCCTCGCGCCGGGGCTGCGGCGGGCGCGCGCCCCCGAGGCCTCCCTCCAGGACCGGCCGCCACTCGGCCGGGGCCGGAAGCAGATGCAGGATCCGCTCGGCCGCCAGGTAGGCCAGGGGGCTGGCCAGATCGAAGTAGAACGCGGCGGCGGGGGAGGGCACCTCCTCGGGCCCGCCTCCTAGCCGTGGATGAGCCAGCCGTCGGCTGCCCGGCCGGCTTCCATCACGGCCTCCGAGAGCGTCGGGTGGCCGTGGATGATGCGCGCGAGCTCCGGGTAGCCGCCCTCGAGCGCGCGGATGTTCGCGAGCTCCTGGATCATCTCGGTTGCCCTGGAGCCGACGATGTGCCCGCCGAGCAGCTCGCCGTACTTGCTCTCGCCGACCACCTTGACCAGTCCGGTGCGGTCGCCGTAGACCGTGCCGCCGCCGACGGCGCCGTAGGGGACCTTCCCGACGATGACGTCGTAGCCCTGCTCGCGCGCCTGCGCCTCGGTCAGTCCGAAGGAGCCGACGTTCGGGGTGCAGAAGGTGGCCCGCGGAATGTCGACGTAGGAAATGGGGTGCGTCTGCATGCCGGCGCTGTCCTCGGCGGCGATGATGCCCTCGTCGGAGGCCTTGTGGGCGAGCGCGGGGCCGGGGACGAGGTCCCCGATCGCGTACACGCCGGGGCGGCTCGTGCGAAGGGCACCGTCCACCTTCACCAGGCCTCGCTCGTCGAGCTCGATGCCCGCCTCGGCGAGGCCGAGCGCGTCGACGTCCGCACCGCGGCCGGCGGCGATGACCAGATAGTCGACCTCGGCGCTCTCGCTGCCGTAGGAGAAGCTCACGCTGTCCCCGCCGGAGACGACGTCCGCGACGGGGGTGCCTGTGTGGACGGCGATGCCCTGGCGCTTGAGGCCGCGCTCCACGAGCCGCGAGATGTCCGAGTCCTCCGCCGGGAGCACGCGGTCCAGGGCCTCCAGGAGCAGAACGTCGCTGCCGAGGCGTGCGAAGCCGGAGGCGATCTCGGCTCCGGATGCGCCCGCGCCGATGACCGCGAGCCTCGCCGGGATCTCCGCCAGCGCCCAGGCCAGCTCGGTTCCGATCACGCGGCCGCCGAACTCCACGCCCGGGATCGGCCTGCCGACGGAGCCGGTGGCGAGGATCACGGTCGCTGCGGAGAGGGACTGATCGCCGACCCGCACGGACCCGTCGGCGCTCAGCGAGGCGTCGCCCTCGATCACGTCGATGTTGTTTTTCTTCATCAGCGAGCTGACGCCCGAGGTGAGCGTCGTGACGACCTTCTCGCGCCGGGCCTGCACGGCGGGGTAGTCGACCTCCACCGCGGAGACATTCAGGCCGAAGTCGCCGGCCTCGCGGATCTCGGTGAGCATGTCGGCGGAGCGCAGAACCGCCTTGGCGGGGATGCAGGCGTAGTTCAGGCAGCGGCCTCCGACCTTGTCGCGCTCGACCACCGCGGTCCGTTTGCCGAGCTGCGCCGCGCGTATCGCTGCGACGTAGCCTCCGGGCCCGGAGCCGATGACGATGCAGTCATAGGAGGATTCAGCCATCGGGCCGGAGCCTATCGAAGCCCCGGCGGCGTGGCCGCCCCGTACCGGCTCAGGGCGCCTGGCCGCCGTCGCGGCCCGCGATGTCACGGGCCTGGATCCGGCCCATGACCCGGATCAGCTTCCAGAACAGCCATCCGCCCAGCCCGATCGTCGCCGCGCAGATGGCCGCCGCCAGAAGCGTGGAGGCGACGACGAGCGCGAGCGAGGTGACGATGATCTGAAAGGCCAGCAGCGCCTCGAAGCCGAGGACCGCCCAGTAGCGCTGGATGTACATGCCCCGGGCCAGCGCCGCGAGCACGCCCGCTATGAAGATGGCCGCCGGCAGCGATCCGCCGCGCGCGGCGAGGTTGGACACGCTGAGCGCCCCGACGATCACGCTGAGCGCCAGGAGCGCGCTGAGGATCGTCGCGATCGTCAGCGCCAGGGGCCGCTCGTCCTCGCCCAGCGGGCTGAGGGCCGCGCGAAGCTCCTCTTCACGCTCGCCGGAGGGGCGCCTGCCGCTTTTCTGCGCTGCCATCGGGCTGAGTCTGGCACGGCCGGTTGTGCCCCGGCTCACGGCACCACTTCGATCGTGCCGTTCATCGAGGTGGGGTGGATCGTGCACAGATAGTGGATCGTCCCCGGCCGGCTGGCCGTGACCGTGTAGCTCTGTCCTTCGCTGAGGCTGCCCGAGGCCAGGTGGGGAGAGCCGCTGACTCCCGTGACGTTGTGAATCACCTGGTCGTAGTTCGTCCAGGTGATCGTCGAGCCGACGCGGACCCTGATCAGGTCCGGATGGATCGAGATGTCGCGGTAGGCGATGCGGACGTGACCGCTGAGAACGGGCGAGCTCTGGGAGGGCGCGGTGTATTTCGGGGCGGTGTCGACCTTCAGCGAGGGCCCAGCGCCGGTCGTGGTGCCGGCGGCGGTCGCGGTCGTCGCGGGGGACGAGCTCGAGGATCCGCAGCCCGCGAGGGCGGCGGCGAGGGCTAGCGGGGCAAGTAGGAGTGCGGGTCGGCGTCGCACGGGCTGCGATCCTCTCTGGGTGGCTGGACGAAACCCAAGATCGCACAGTTTCGTTGATCGAAGGCGGACAATGGGGCGGCCCGTCGCGTGGGACCTCCTAGACTCACCGCTCCGATGACACCGTCACATTTCCTCACAGGCACCGAGCTCAGCGCAGCCGAACTCGACGCGCTTCTCGACCGCGCGCTCGAGCTCAAGCGGGCGCCGCTCTCCAGCCAGGCGCTCGCAGGCAGGAGCGTCGCGCTCATCTTCCAGAAGCCCTCGACCCGCACGCGGGTCTCCTTCGAGGTCGGCGTGCACGAGCTCTCCGGTCACGCTGTGGTCCTTCGCGGGGACGAGATGCAGCTCTCGCGCGGGGAGGCGCTGCGCGACACCGCGCTCGTGCTGAGCCGGCACGTGTCCGTGATCGCGATGCGAACAGGCCCGGACGAGGTCCTGCAGGAGCTCGCGCGCTACAGCAGCGTCCCGGTCGTGAACATGCTCACCGCCGGTCACCATCCCTGCCAGGCCCTTGCGGACCTGCTGACGCTGCGTGAGGCGTGGGGAGATCTGCAGGGTCGGCGCGTCGCCTACGTCGGGGACGGCAACAACGTCGCGCGCTCGCTCGCGCTCCTGGGCTCACTCGCAGGGATGCACGTCGCCGTCGCCTCCCCCGCCGGCTACAAGCTTCAGGACCTCGAGCCGCCCGCCGGCGCTCGCGGCGAGATCTCACTCCACGAGGACCCGCTGGAGGCCGTGCGCGGAGCCGGCGCCGTATACACCGACGTCTGGGTCAGCATGGGCGATGAGGACACCGCCGAGCAGCGGCGCTCGGACCTGGCGGCCTACCGCGTCGATGACGCGCTCCTCGACGCGGGCGCACCCGGCGCATTCGCTCTGCATGACCTGCCTGCCCACCCCGGCGAGGAGATCACCGCGGAGGTCCTCTACGGGCAGCGCCAGCGGATCTGGGACCAGGCGGAGAACCGCCGCCACGCCCAGAAGGCGCTGCTCGAGCTGCTTGTGAGCCCCTCGTGAGCGGCGAGGGCGAGCAGTCCCCGCGCCCGCAGCGGGGCGATGAGCTCGAGCTGAGCATCGACTCGCTGGCATTCGGCGGCGAGGGTGTGGCGCGGCTCGGAGACAGCGGCTACGTCGTCTTCGTCGCCGGCGCGATCCCCGGAGACAGGGTCAGGGCGGTAGTCCACAAGCGCAAGCGCAGCTATGCCCACGCCCGCACCGTGGAGATCCTGGAGCCCAGCCCCGAGCGGATCGCTCCTGTCGCCGACCACCCCGGAGTGCCCTGGCAGGTGCTCCCGTATGAGCGCCAGCTGCAGATCAAGAGCGGGCAGGTCGACGAGGCGCTGCGGCGCATCGGACACCTCGACGGCTTCGAGCTGCAGGAGATAGTCCCCGCGGTGGAGCAGTGGCGCTACCGCAACAAGCTCGAGTACTCCTTCGGCGGCGCCGAGGAGGGCGAGGAGCTTGTGTGCGGCTTCCATGCCCCCGCGGGCGGACGGAGCGTGACGCCGATCGATGACTGCATGCTCGCCTCGGAGGCCGGCAACCGGGCGCGCAAGATCGCGCTGGCCTGGTGCCGGGAGCAGGGCCTGAGCTCCTGGGATCGCGGCCGCGGCGGCGGCCCCCGCAGCGATCGTGAGGGCCAGTCCGGTCCCGCCCCAGACGGGCGCGTGCGCCTGCGCAATCTCGTCGTCCGCGAGGGAAGGCGGACCGGCAAGCTGCAGGTGCGCATCGTCACCTCGCACGGCGAGCTCGAGGCCGGCGAGCTCGCCGGGGCGCTCAGCCGGGCCCTCGGCGACACCCTCTCCGGCGTGCTGTGGACCCGCAGCCGCAGCCTTGCCGAGACGACCGCCGGCGGCGAGACCGAGCTGGTCTGGGGCGACGCGGAGCTGCCCGAGCGCCTCGGTGAGCTCGACCTGCGGATATCGGCGGAGGCCTTCTTCCAGACCAACACCGAGATGGCGGAGCTGCTCTACGGGGTGGTGCAGGAGTACGCCGCGCTCGAGGGCTGGGAGCGCGTGTATGACCTCTACTCGGGCATCGGGACCATCGCCCTCACGCTCGCCCCGCAGGCCGGCGAGCTGTGGGGCATCGAGCTCCTCGAACCGGCTGTCGCGGACGCGATCGCCGGAGCGCGCCGCAACGCGGTCACGAAGGCGCACTTCTACGCGGGCGACACGCGCCTTGCGCTGCCGGAGCTGCTCGAGCGCGCTGGGCGCCCCGACGTGATCGTGGTCGACCCTCCCCGCGCGGGCCTCTCCAAGAAGGTCGTGCACCGGATCATCGACGCCTCGCCCAAGCGCATCGTCTACGTCTCGTGCAACCCGACGACGCTCGCGCCGAACGCCGCCGAACTCGTCGAGGCCGGGTGGGTGCTGAAGAAGGTGCGGCCGGTCGACATGTTCCCCCAGACGCACCACATCGAGTGCGTCTCGCTGCTCGAGCGCTCCTGAGCACCGGCGGCGACGGATAGGCTTGGCCGATGCGCGCCGTGACCATCCGCGAGAAGCGCCTCACCATCGAGGAGCATCCCGACCCCGTGCCCGGCGCGGGCGAGGTGCTGGTGCGGGTGCACGCCGCCGGCCTGAACGGCGCGGACATGATGCAGCTGCGGGGCCTCTACCCGGCCCCTCTGGGCTCCCCGGCCGACATCCCGGGCCTGGAGCTCGCCGGCGAGGTGCAGGCCCTCGGAGAGGGCGCCTCGCGCTTTGAGCCCGGCGACCGCGTGATGGCGATCGTCGGGGGCGGCGGCCAGGCCGAGCTCGCGGTGGTGCACGAGCGTCAGCTGATGCCCGTCCCGGACGCGCTCGGATCGGTGGCCGCGGGCGGCGTGCCCGAGGTCTTCACGACCGCACACGACGCCGTTTTCACCCAGGCGCAGCTGCGGCCCGGCGAGCGGCTGCTGGTGCACGGCGGCGCCGGCGGCGTCGGAACGGCGGCCGTGCAGCTGGGAAGGCGCGCCGGCGCGGGCGTGACCGCCACCGTGCGCAACGAGGCGCTTCGCGAGCAGGTCGCGGCGCTCGGCGCGAGCGTGATCGCGCCCGAGGGCTTTGCCGAGCAAGGACCGTTTGACGTGATCCTCGAGCTGGTCGGCGCCCCCAACATCCCCGATGACCTGAATGCCCTCGCGGTGGGCGGGCGCATCGCGGTGATCGGCGTATCCGCGGGGGCCAAGTCCGAGCTGAACCTGCTCGCGCTGATGGGCAAGCGGGCCCGCATCCACGGCTCGACCCTGCGCGCGCGGCCGCTCGAGGAGAAGGCGCTCGCGGCCCGGGCGCTGGAGCGCGAGGTGCTGCCCGGACTGCAGGACGGCTCGCTCACGGTCCCGCTGGCCGAGACCTTCGCTCTGGAGCGGGCCGCCGACGCCTACGAGCGCTTCGCTGCCGGCGGCAAGCTCGGCAAGATCATCCTGGAGATGTAGCGCCGGCGCCGCTGGCGGCGTCAGTAGGGAGGCTGGGCCTCATACCAGTCGCCGAGAGCCCTGAACGCAGCCCAGAAGTCGCGCTTTGCGTCCTGCTCGTCGAGCGACTCGTCGATGTTCGGCACATACAGGGCGTCGATCGTCGGCGTGAACTGCTGGATCTCGCCGAGGGCCGGCTCGAGATCCCGCGCCAGCGGGATGTCCATGTCGGTGAGGGCCGCCAGCGCCTCCGGGCCCATGACCACGATCAGCTTCGGCGAGACGATCGCGATCTCCTCGACCACGCGGCAGACGCACGCGGGGTCCGCGAGCGAGGGGTCGCTCAGCGGGCACTTGACGCACAGAGTGCCGTAGACGGCGAGCGGATCGATCGAAAGCCGCTTCAGCGACTTCATCAGCGCGCTGCCGGCGCGGCCGTAGAAGGCGACCCCCTCCTCCACCTCCGATGGCCGCGCGGAGTGCTTCAGGAGCATGATGTCGGCCTGCGGGTGGCCGGAGCCGAGGACGGGCATGAGGTTGCCCCGCGGGCAGTGGGGACACGCCTGCAGCTCGCGCGTCAGCGTGTTCAGCTCGCGGATGGCACGCTCAAGGTACTTCTCTCGGATCTCATCATCGGTCACGGGCATCGACTCCGAGGGATTTGACGGGGCGGCGTCTTGTCCTTGCCGGTGCATCAGTAGTTGCGAGCCGCTACCTGCGCCCGCCTCCCCCCTGGGCTCTCCCCAGGCGCTTCAGGCGCCTGGCCTTGCTGGCCCTCTGCGCCGAGGCGGGGCGGGCTCGCGTCTGCAGAAACTTCAGTGCCTGCACGTACAGAAGGGAGGACGGGCGGGTCATGATGTCGGCCTCCTGCAGCGACTGCAGGAACTCTTGCGGGCCGTCGAAGTCGCGCATCCGGATCCGCACCGAGCCGAGCCCCTGCGGGACATGCGAGTCCGATCCGGCGCCGGCGATGATCCTGTACTTGGAGGCGAAGCGGACCGCCTCGTCGTTGAACGCGCCGATGGCGACGCGCGGGTTGAAGATCTCGATCGCGTCGACATCGTCCAGCACCGCGAGCAGGTGCTCGTAGTCCGGCACCGAGTGCATACGGTCGAACGGGTGGGGCACGTATACGACGCCGCCCTGGCTGCGGATCTCGGCGATCGTCTCCTGCAGGGTCAGCCCGCGGGGGATCTTCTCCTTGATGAACAGGCCGATCACCTCGCCCTGCCCCGCCGTCTTGACCTCCTCGCCGACGATCACCTTCACGCCCGCCTCGGCGGCCAGCTCCTGCGCCGCCAGCGCGCCGGAGATCTCGTTGTGGTCGGTGACGGCGATCGCCCCGAGGCCCTGTTCGCGGGCGGTGGCCAGCAGCACCTCGACCGGGGTCGCGCAGTCGCCCGAGTGGTCGGTGTGCATGTGCAGGTCCACGTCGATCAGCGGCCGCCCGGCCAGGCGCTCGGAGGTCGCGGGATCGAGCTCGCGTTCGTGGCGCCGCGCCGCCAGCGAGCTGTAGATCTCCTCGAGCGCGTCAACCGAGCCCACGCCGTCCGGGATCAGGAGGTAGTCGCCCGGGAAGTGGCGGTCCATCAGCTCCGCGGTCTCCGGGAGGCTCGCGGTCCGCGCGTCCAGGCGCCCGAAGAAGCTCTCCACGAATCGCCTGGCGAGCAGCGTCGAGAGGAGCCGTTCTGAGGAGGAGTGGAAGGAGCCGACGTTCAGCGAGCGCGAATGGCGCAGCGCCGCGTTCGACGTGCTCGGGGCGAACGGCTCATGGACGTGGACGAAGTCGAGGTCTACGGTCCCGAGCAGCTCCTCGACCGTTCGCGCGACGTCGATCGGCAGGGCCGACGGCCGTTTGCGCGCCGAGCCGACCACGTCGAGCACCTCGCCCACCGCCAACACCCCGGGAGCGCCCGTGTCGGTGCCCTCCAGCAGTGCCAGGGGGTTGCCGCGACTCGCGCGCAGCGCCCGGCGCGAGTCGCGCACGCGCTCCTGCGAGCGGGAGGGCGCGATGATCAGGACGCTGTGGCCGCGCCGCGAGAGCTCGCCGGCGACGGCCCGAACGTGGTCGTTGACCTCGTTCTCCGCCTCCCATGGATACGGGGTCACATGGGCGATCGAGAAGCGCTGGCTCATCGACGCCGATTATCCAGCCTGGCCGGTTCCGGCGCGAGGCCTATTTCGCGGCCGGTGCTTTCGCCCTGGCTTTGGCGCGCCTTTTGGCCGGCGCTTTCTTGGGCTTGGTCCCCGGCCTGCCGCCATAGGTGGCGATGAACTTCTCGGTGTCGCGCCGAGCGATGTCGTCCGGCCTCTGGTTGTGCGGGGACTTCATGAGGTAGGAGGAGGGCCCGTCGAGCTGACCGCCGATGCCGTGGTTGAGCGCGAGCTTGCAGCAGCGCACCGCGTCGATCACGATGCCCGCGGAGTTCGGCGAATCCCACACCTCGAGCTTGAGCTCGACGTTCAGCGGCACGTCGCCGAAGGCCTGGCCCTCGACCCGGATGTGCGCCCACTTGCGGTCCGTGAGCCACGGCACGTAGTCCGACGGGCCGACGTGGATGTCGCTCGCGGGAAGCTCGTGGTCCATGATCGAGGTGACCGCGTTGGTCTTGGAGATCTTCTTGGACTCCAGGCGCTCGCGCTCGAGCATGTTGTAGAAGTCCATGTTGCCTCCCACGTTCAGCTGGGAGGTGCGCTCGATCTCCACGCCGCGCTCGGCGAACAGGCGGGCGAGCGTGCGGTGGACGATGGTGGCGCCGACCTGCGACTTGATGTCGTCGCCGACGATCGGCAGGCGGGCCGCTTTGAATCGCTTGTCCCAGTAGTCCTCGCGGGCGATGAAGACCGGGATGCAGTTCACGAAGCCGCAGCCGGCCTCGAGGACCTGCTCCACGTACCACTTGGTCGCCTGCTCGGAGCCGACCGGCAGGTAGGAGACGACGACGTCGGTGTGGGTGTCCTTGAGGATCTTCACGATGTCCGCCGTCTCGCCGGGCGCCTTCGTGATCTTCTCTTTCAGGTACTTGCCCAGGCCGTCGTGCGTCATGCCGCGGTAGACGGGCACGCCGAGCTTCTTGGGTACCTTCGCGAACTTGATCGTGTTGTTCTGACCGGCCCAGATCGCTTCGCCGAGGTCCTTGCCGACCTTCTTGGCGTCGATGTCGAAGGCAGCCGTGAATTCGATGTCGCGCACGTGGTAGCCGCCGAGGTCGACGTGCATGAGGCCCGGGACCCTCTGGTCGGGATCGGCGTTGCGGTAGTACTCGATGCCCTGCACGAAAGCCGATGCGCAGTTGCCGACTCCGACGATGGCGACCCTGACCTTCTCGCCCTGGTAGCGCGCTGCGCCGTTTGTTGAGGCCGCGCCGTTGCTCCGGGCGCCGCTGTTTGAGTGCTCCTTGGTCACGAGTGCGATTTCCTTTGTGGGGCGCTGGGGCCCGGTCGAGGAGAGCCCGGCCGGGCTCCCTGCCTTGTCAGATGTGACGACCGCAAGGGGGATCGGGTCGCCGGGAGAGACTACTCCGCAGCGGCGCGAAGGTCACACCGTAAGCGCACGGCGCACGTGTGCGACGCGCTGGGCGACGGTGATCACGCTGAGCGCGGCGAGCACGTATACGGCGGGCTCGAGCAGTGAGAAGGAGCCCAGCCCGGCGCCCTTGGCGAACACCAGCCCGATCGACAGGATCACCACGCGGACGGGCCGCGTCGCGATCCCGACCTTGCACTCGACGCCCAGTGCCTCGGCTCGCGCCCTGGTGTAGCTGACCATCAGCGACGCGAGCACGGCGACGACGACGGCGGCGGTCGCCACGCGGTTGCCCTCGAGGGCGAAGTAGCCGGCGACCGCGGCGAGCACGATGCCCTCCTCGATGCGGTCGAGCGAGGAGTCCAGGAAGGCGCCGAACGGCGTGCCCTTGCCGGACATTCGCGAGTAGCGGCCGTCCAGCGTGTCCATGATCGACCCGACGATGAAGGCCAGGCCGCCGAGGAAGAAGAGCTGTTCCCACACGAGCACGGCGGCGAGCAGGTTCAGGACCAGCCCGGTCAGCGAGATCGCGTTGGGCGTCAGGCGGGACTCGATGAGCCGGTTGCGTACGAGCTCCCGGCGTTCGCCGGATCCGATCGGCGCCCGTGCGCGCCGGCCGCCAGCGCGCTGTGTGGAGCGGCGCGCGCGCCGCGAGGGTGCGTGCTGTCGGGGAGCCATGCCGGTGGCCTAGCCGTTCGCGGTGGCGCGGGACGGAACGGCGGAGAAGCGCCAGGCGTTGGGGCGCATGCGGGCCAGCTGCTTGGCTCCGATCGCCGAGACGCCGGCGGTGACTGCTCCCAGGAACGCGTCGACGATGAAGTGGTTCGCAGTCACGACGATCACGAAGGTCATCAGGAACGGGTACATCAGCCACAGCGCGCGAACGATGCGGTTGCGGCTCAGGTAGGCGAGCGGCCAGCCGACCATGAGAGCGAACGCGACGTGCATCGACGGCACCGCCGCATACGGGTTGAACAGCGACATCGAGGATGCGCTGGCGTGTGAGATGTGCACGCCCGTGACGTTCGAGACGGTGTCGATGAAGCCCCACTCGGGCATGAAGCGCGGCGGGGCGGTCGGGAAGATCGTGTACGCGGCCAGGGCGATCGCCATCGCGATCATGAACATGTTGCGCACGAAGTAGAAGTTGCGGTTGTGGCGCAGGTAGAGGTACAGCAGCGCGCTGAACGTGATCGTGGTCTGGGCGTTCACGTACAGCCAGCTCGCGAGCACCATCACGATGTGGCTGCCCGAGGCCCACGCCTGGATGGAGGGCTCGACGAATACGTGCAGGCCCCGCTCGATCGCGATCAGGTCACGGGCGTGCGCGAACGCCACGCCCCCGTAGTGCTGCTCAACCATGCCGCGTACGATCCTGTAGGCCAGGTAGGCGGCGGCGAAGAGCGAGATCTGCCGCAGCGCATCCAGCCAGCCGTGCGGCAGGACGCGCGCCTGAAGGACACGAGCGCGGGCGACCATCGGCGTCTAGCCTAGTCGATTGCTCAGCTGCACCGCGCGGAATGATCGAGCACGCGCTCGAGGGAGAAGCTGATCAGCAGTCGCACGATCCCCGCATGCGTGGCCTGTACGCGCGTCCATCCACCGGGCGCTTCGCTCACGCAGCCGGAGGGCGAGAGCTTCCAGTAGGGCGTGAACTGCACGCGCACCGTGTAGGAGCCCGCCGCCGGGACGAGCAGAGTCACCGACTCGGTGCCCACCGACGTGACGACTGCGGGCGGGCTCGCGAGCGGGCTCGCTCCGAGCACCCTGAAGAGCCGCCAGTGATCGGAGTGCCAGATTTCGCGCAGGTAGGACGGCGGCGTGCCCCTGAGCAGGGCCGCCTCCGATTCGGCGGAGTAGTCGACCTTCGCGTCCGGGAGCGCCACGTAGGAGACGGACTTCGAGGACAGCCATTCCCGGTAGCTCTGCGCCGTCAGCGCCTTCGATTCGTCGTAGAAGATCGGGTTGCGCAGGTCATCGAGCTGGCGCTCCCATCCGCGGGCGAGCATCACATGGGGGGCGACCCAGCGAGCCTCCCAGTGCGTGGCCAGGGGGACCACCTCGATGCGGGCCGGGCTCGCGCCATATCCGACGCCGAGATCGTGGAGCTCTCCGAGCAGCGGTGCGTAGTAGGCCTCCTTCACGCCGGGGTCCGATGAGGCCGCCTGGTAGTCGGCGATCGGCTCGTTTACCTGCCAGTAGAAGAGGAACGGCGCCAGCACCAGCAGCATGATGCGGTGGCGGCGCTCCGGCGGCGCGTCTATCAGCAGGCACGCAGCGAGAGGGCCCGCGAAGATCGCGCCCAGGCGGTCGGAGTTGGCCCCGAAGGCCGTCGGCAGCACGTACGCGGCGATCAGCGTCGCCGCGTACAGGGCCACACCGGCCCTGATCGTCCGCTGCTCGGGGGGCACGAGCGCCCCGATGATCAGCACCCCCACCAGCGCGGGCCAGAACGCGGACGGGACGAACGGCTGGGTCCCGCCTTCCGGGAAGGCGATCTCGATCAGCCCGACCGGGATCACCGCCCCGGCGGTGAGCGCCGCCGGCCACGCCCGCGAGCTGCCTCCCAGGCCCCAGGCAACGAAGCAGAGCGCGAGGAAGGCGCCCGCGACGGGGCTCGCGAGCGAGCACAGCACCGCCAGCGCGAGGGCCGCCCAGTACCGCCCGCGCCGCGCCGCCAGCAGCGAGCCGAGCCCGATCGCGAGCCCGAGGTCGAACGCCACCCTCGAGGAGAGCATCTGGATGCCCAGCCCGACCGCGAGCCACAGCGCGGCCACGCGAGTGGCCCTGGACGGGAACACCCCGTCGATGAGGAGGGCGAAGAGCGCCGCCGCGGCGGTCATCGACAGGGCGACGAGCAGACGCGGCCCGAGCAGCGCTCCGAGCGGCGGCGCGAGGATCGAGTAGGCGAGCAGGTGATGCCCGCCGTACCAGGAGTTGTCCCACAGCGAGAATCCGGCGCTGGCGAACAGGCTGCTGCGATATGAGGCCGCCGCCAGGTCCGGGCTCGACGGCGCGATGATCAGATAGGCGACGCCGAGCACCGCCGTGATCGCCCACGCCGGTGTCCGCCGGGCGAGGGTGCTCACCGCTCGCTCAGGAACGCCGCGACCCGCTCGATCAGATCCGGCCGGTCGAGCACCCACGGCCAGTGGCCCGCATCGGGAAGCTCGAGCAGCTCCGCGTGCGGCAGGACGCTCGCGTAGGCGGCGCCGAAGGCGGCCGGTATGTACGGGTCCTGCATCCCCCACACGACGAGCGCCGGAGCGTCGATCTCAGACAGGTTCGCGCCGGCGGCGGCGAGCACCTGCGGCGAGGAGCTCCTGTACAGGCGCAGGATCGCCCGCTGGGTGCCCTGGTCGAAGTGCGCGATCACGCTGTCCACCCAGCTCTCGGGCATCGGCCCGGGGGTGACGTTCGCCTCGCGGCTGAGATGGCGCGCGGTGAAGTGGTTGGTGGCCCCCATAGCCAGCTCCCCAAGGCCCGGGGCGCGCCAAATGCGGGCGGTGCGATGCCAGCGGTAGCCGGGGAGCAGCGGCACGGCGTTGATGATCACCAGCCGCTCGATCAGCTCCGGCCGGCGCTGGGCGAGCGCCAGCCCGACCGCGCCCCAGTCGTGCACCACCAGGCTCACGCGCTCCAGGCCCGCCTCCGCCATGAAGCTCTCGAGCCAGAGGTCGTACTCGCCGATCGTGTAGGCCAGCGAGCCGGGCTTGCCGGAGCGGCCGAAGCCGGGCAGATCAGGCGCGACCCCTCCCGTGAGGCTCAGGAAATCGACCCACATGTCGGAGTTGTTGGGCACCCCGTGCACGTACAGCGGGGGCGCCGCCGGGCCGGGCTCGGGCGCGTCGGCGGTGCGCCAGAACACGGGGAGCCCGTCGATCTCGCCGTTGTGTTCGGCCACCTCGGGCATCGGGCGAGGATATAGCGGCGCGGCGCGCCGGATACGGTGGGGCCGTGGCCCAGACCGCACGGAGCAGAGCAGCCCGCGTGCAGAAGTCGCACTGGAGCGCCCCGGGCCGCGCCCGGGTGCTGCGCGTGCGAGAACGCCTGCGGGAGGTCTACGGGATACCGCTGATGGGCCCGCACCACGACCCGATCGCCGAGCTGATCCTCACGGTGCTCTCGCAGTCGACCAACGACCGCAACCGCGACGTCGCCTACCTTCGCCTGCGCGAGCGCCTACCGAGCTGGGAGCAGGTGCGCGACGCACCCGTGCTCGAGGTCGAGGAGGCGATCCGCCCCGGCGGGATCTCGAAGGTCAAGTCGGTCCGCATCCAGGCGATCCTGCGGGCCATCTCCGCGGCTCCCCGGGATCCGTCGGATGAGCTCTCGCTCGACTGGATGGCGCAGGCGCCGATCGAGGAGTCACGCGACTACCTCCTCGCGCTTCCCGGAGTGGGCCGCAAGACCGCAGCCTGCGTGCTGCTGTTCTCCTTCGGGCTGCGCGACGTGCCGGTCGACACCCACGTCTCGCGCGTGGGCTCGAGGTTGCGGCTGCTGCGGCCCGGAGCGCCGTTCGAGGAGCTCCACGACGAGATGCTCGCGCTCACGCCGCCCGGGCAGGAGCTCGAGCTGCACGTCAACCTCCTGCGCCACGGCCGTCGCACCTGCCACGCCCGCACGCCGGACTGCGGCGGCTGCGCGCTGGCGCGGATGTGCCCGAGCTACCCGGAGCTCAGCCGCGCGGCAGCACCGCGAAAGCGATGACCGCGTAGTGCAGAGCTGCGGCGGCGATCACGAGGGCGTGGAACACCTCGTGGTAGCCGAAGACCTTCGGGGAGGGGTTCGGCCGGCCGCTGGCGTAGACGACGGCGCCGATCGTGTAGAGCAGCCCGCCGAGCGCAAGCCCGGCCACGCCGAGCCAGCCGATCGCCTCGGGCAGCTGGCCGAAGACCGCGAGTGAGACCCAGCCGAGCGCGACATAGACGGCGGCGAACAGCCACTTCGGCGCGTCGATCCAGCAGAGCTTGAAGATCACGCCGCCGATGGCGCCGGCCCACACGACGATCAGGATCGTCGTGGCGAGCGTCCCGTGCAGGGCTAGCAGCGCGACGGGCGTGTAGGTGCCGGCGATCAGCACGAAGATCATGGAGTGGTCCAGGCGCCTCATCCAGCGGCGCGCCGCCGGCCTCCAGGTGACGCGGTGGTAGAGGGCGCTAGTGCCGAGCAGCGCGGACACCGCGAACGCGTAGATGGATGCCGCCACCCGTGTCCTGGCATCGGACGCGGCGAGGATCAGAGCGACGCCGCAGGCGAGCGACACGAAGAAGGCGTACTCGTGAGAGACGCCGCGGAGCTTGGGCTTCACCGGGCCCGCGGGAACCAGGTTCATGCCCAGACGTTAGCGCGCCGGGACGCCATGCGTGCAAAAGATCGCCCGGGGATTCCGGGGAGTCCGGGTAAATGCGCACTTGTATTGCCAGAGGAAATCTGCCATACTCACGCTTAGATTTATAAAGCGTATTAGAAGGAGCAATTTCATATGGCCAAGACCATAGGCATCGACCTCGGCACGACGAACTCGTGCATGGCCGTGCTGGAGGGTGGCGAGCCGACCGTCATCGAGAACTCCGAGGGCGGTCGCACGACCCCGTCGGTGGTCGCTATCGCAGCCTCCGGTGAGCGCCTCGTTGGGACCGTGGCCAAGCGCCAGGCGGTCACCAACCCGCAGAACACCATCTTTTCGATTAAGCGCTTCATGGGCCGCAAGGAGGCCGAAGTGCATGAGGAGGAGTCGATCGTCCCGTACAAGGTCGTCTCCGGGCCCAACGGAGACGCGAGGGTCGAGGTCTCCGACGGCCAGCACTCGCCGCCCGAGATCTCAGCGATGATCCTGCAGAAGCTCAAGTCGGACGCGGAAGCGTACCTCGGCGAGAGCGTCGATTCCGCGGTGATCACGGTCCCGGCGTACTTCAACGACGACCAGCGCCAGGCGACCAAGGACGCCGGCAAGATCGCCGGCCTTGAGGTCAAGCGGATCATCAACGAGCCCACCGCGGCATCGCTCGCATACGGGCTCGACAAGGAGTCCGACCAGACCATCCTCGTCTTCGACCTCGGCGGCGGCACGTTCGACGTGTCCGTGCTCGAGATAGGCGACGGCGTGTTCGAGGTCAAGTCGACCGCCGGCGACAACCACCTCGGCGGTGACAACTTCGACAAGGCGATCGTCGACTGGCTCGTGTCCGAGTTCAAGAAGTCCCAGGGCATCGACCTCAGCGCGGACCCGATGGCGCTGCAGCGTCTCTACGAGGCGGCCGAGAAGGCGAAGATCGAGCTCTCCACCACCCAGGAGACGCAGATCAACCTGCCGTTCATCACGGCCGACGCCTCCGGGCCCAAGCACCTGGACACCCGCCTGACGCGCGCCAAGCTCTCGGAGCTCACCTCCGATCTGCTCGACCGTGTCGTCAGCCCGGTCCGCCAGGCGCTCGATGACGCCAAAGCGAAGGGCGTCAAGGAGATCGACCACGTCGTGATGGTCGGAGGCATGACGCGGATGCCGGCGGTCCAGGAGAAGGTCAAGGACCTCACGGGCAAGGAGCCCCACCGCGGCGTGAACCCCGACGAGGTCGTCGCGGTCGGTGCCGCGATCCAGGCCGGCGTGCTCGCCGGCGACGTCAAGGACGTGCTGCTGCTAGACGTCACCCCGCTGACGCTCGGCATCGAGACCAAGGGCGGCGTCATGACGCAGGCTCATCGAGCGCAACACCACGATCCCGACCCGCAAGGGCGAGGTCTTCTCGACGGCCGAGGACAACCAGCCGTCGGTTGAGATCCACGTCCTGCAGGGCGAGCGCGAGATGGCCCAGTACAACAAGTCACTGGGCAAGTTCCAGCTCACCGGGATCCCACCGGCGCCGCGCGGCATCCCGCAGATCGAGGTCGCCTTCGACATCGACGCGAACGGGATCCTGAACGTCTCGGCGAAGGACCTCGGCACCGGCAAGGAGCAGAAGATCGAGATCAAGGCCGGCTCCGGACTCTCCGACCAGGAGATCAAAAACATGGTCTCCGACGCCGAGTCCCACGCCGAGGAGGACAGGCGCGCGCGTGAGCTCGCAGAGGCGCGCAACAACGCCGAGAACGCCGCCTACCAGGCCGAGCGCCAGCTCGCCGATCTCGGCGACCAGGTCGACGCGGACTCCAAGGGCCGCATCGAGGAGGCCATCAAGGAGGTGCGCGAGGTGCTCGAGACCGAGGACCCCGCTGTCATCAACGAGAAGGCGTCCGCTCTGCAGACCGCGTTCCACTCGGTGTCCGAGGCGATGTACCAGCGCGCCCAGGAGCAGGCCGCCGCATCAGGCGACGGCGCTGCGCCGAACGGCGACGCCTCGTCCTCCGACGAGGAGGACGTGGTGGACGCAGAGGTCGTAGACGAGCCGAAGGCGTAAGGCGATGACCGACACCCCACAGCAGGTGCAGGAGCCCGGCGAGCACGCGCCGGGCTCCCCGGCGGCCACACCCCCTGCGGGCGCGAAGGCGCCGGCAGGGGGTCCCCTGCCCACGGATCCCGCCCTCGCGGGCGAGGACGTGGTGGAGGAGGCGCTGGCCGGCGACGTCGACGAGCTGGTCGCCGCGCTCGCTCAGCGCGACGACTACCTCGCGCTCGCCCAGCGCACCCAGGCCGACTTCGAGAACTTCCGCAAGCGCGTCGCACGCGAGGCGCGGGCGGCGCAGGACCGGGGAGCGGCGACGCTCGCCCGCGAGCTGCTGCCGGCGCTGGACAACCTCGACCGTGCCCTGGAGGCCGCCGACGAGGGCGACCCCCTGCTCGATGGCGTCAGGCTGGTGCGGGCCGAGCTCGCCGCCGGCCTCGCCCGCGCCGGCATCGAGTCCTTCTCGCCGATCGGCGAGGTCTTCGACCCCGCCGTCCACGAGGCGATGGCCACCGCCCCCCAGGAGCCGGACGGCATCGAGAGCGGCGTCGTCGTCGAGGTCTACCAGCTCGGCTACCGGCTCGGGGACACCGTCATCAGGCCCGCACGCGTGGTCGTGGCGGCCTAGCGGGAGGCGTCGATGGCAACTCGGCCCGACTACTACAAGACGCTCGGCGTCGACAAGAACGCGAGCGCCGAGGAGATCAAGAAGGCCTACCGCAAACTCGCGCGCCAGTACCACCCGGACCGCAACCCGGACGACAAGAGCGCCGAGGCCCGCTTCAAGGAGATCTCCCAGGCGCACGACGTGCTCGGCGATCCCGAGAAGCGGCGCCAGTACGACAGCGGCACCGGCCAGTTCACGGCCGGCGCGGGCCCGGGCGGCGGGTTCGGCGGCTTCGGCAACTTCGACTTCGACGCCGCCTCGATGGGCGACATCCTCTCCAACCTCTTCGGGGGCTCGGCGAGCGGCAGGCGCGTGCGCACCAAGCCCCGCCCGGAAAAGGGGACCGACCTCGAGGCGCAGGTCTCGATCACCTTCGACCAGGCGATCGCCGGCGCGCAGGTGCCGCTGCAGGTGCCGATGCACGCGTCCTGCACGAGCTGCCGCGGCACCGGGGCCAAGTCGGGCACCACGCCGTCGGTGTGCCCGCGCTGCGAGGGCCGCGGTATCGAGACGCAGGGGCAGGGGATGTTCTCGATCTCCCAGCCGTGCTCGCGCTGCGGCGGAGCCGGAACCGTGATCGAGGACCCCTGCCCCGTCTGCCAGGGGACCGGCGCGATGCGCACCGTCAAGCGCCTGCGGGTCAACATCCCCGCCGGCGTCAGCGACGGCAGCCGCATCCGGCTCGCAGGCAAGGGCGAGCCCGGGCCGCAGCGGCGGCCCGCCCGGCGACCTCTACCTCATCACCCATGTCTCGCCCTCGCCGGTGTTCACCCGCAAGGGCGAGAACCTCGAGGTGGAGGTCCCGCTGACGATCCCCGAGGCGCTGCAGGGAGCCGAGGTCAAGGTCCCGACGCTGAACGGCACCAAGACGCTGCGCGTGCGGCCCGGCACGGCCCACGGCACGGTCCAGCGCCTGCGCGGCGAGGGCCCGCCGAAGCTGGGCAGCAAACCGCCGGTGAAAGGCGACATCCACTACCGCTTCGTGATCGACGTCCCGCAGAACCTGAGCGAGGAGCAGCAGAAGGCGGTCGACGAGCTCTCAAGGACGATGGGGGCCGACCCGCGCAGCTCCCTGTTCCCCAACGGCGCGCAGCCAAGGACACGGCCTCGGCAGGCTCCACCACCGGAGGTGAGAGCTGATGGCCGCCGGCGAACAGGGCGGGCGCCCGCCGGCGCCGCCGCCGCGCACCGCACCGTCACGCGCGTGGAGGTCGAGACCGACCGCGGCGTCTTCATGATCTCCGTCGCCGCCGAGCTCGCCTCGATGCACCCACAGACGCTGCGCATGTACGAGGCGCGCGGCCTGATCGAACCCAAGCGCTCACCCAAGGGCACACGGCTGTACTCGCAGGACGACGTCGAGAAGCTCAGGCGCATCCAGGAGATGACCGCCGACCTCGGCCTGAACCTCGCGGGCGTCGAGCGCGTGCTGAAGCTCGAGCAGGAGATCGAGCGCATGCAGGACCGCATCGAGGAGATCGAGCTCGAAGCGCTGCAGGCGCAGGTGCGCCTCGCCGAGGAGATCGAGACGGTCAGGCGCTCCTTCAGGGCGGAGCTGGCCGTCCCCTACCGCGGCGGCGAGATCGTCCGCGCCTCCGACGCGCGCTCCCCATTCCGCATACCACCGCCGAGGAGGACCGATGACGCCGCCTGATGGGCACAGCGCAGCCGCGCAGGCTCCGCCCCAGAACGAGGAGGAGCAGACACCTCTGGAGCGCTTCGGCAGGGACCTGACCGAGACGGCCGAGCAGGGCAAGCTCGACCCGGTGATCGGGCGCGACGACGAGATCCGCCGCGTGATCCAGGTGCTCAGCAGGCGCACCAAGAACAATCCGGTCCTGATCGGCGAGCCCGGAGTCGGCAAGACGGCCATCGTCGAGGGCCTGGCGCAGCGGATCGTCGACGGCGACGTTCCCGAGTCTCTGCGCGACCGCCGGGTGATCGCCCTGGACATGGGCGCCCTGATCGCCGGCGCCGCCTACCGGGGCGAGTTCGAGGAACGCCTGAAGGGCGTCCTGAAGGAAGTCTCCGACGCCGAGGGCCGGATCATCCTGTTCCTGGACGAGCTCCACACCATCGTCGGCGCGGGTGCCGCGCAGGGCGCGGTCGACGCCGCCAACCTGCTCAAGCCGATGCTCGCCCGCGGCCAGCTGCGCTGCGTTGGGGCCACCACGCTGGACGAGTACCGCACGCACATCGAGAAGGACGCGGCGCTCGAGCGCCGCTTCCAGCCGGTGCTGGTGGGCGAGCCGTCCGTGCAGGACACGATCGCGATCCTCAGAGGCCTGAAGGAGCGCTATGAGGTCCATCACAAGGTGCGAATCCAGGACAGCGCGCTGATCGCCGCCGCGACGCTCTCGGACCGCTACATCGCCGACCGCTTCCTGCCCGACAAGGCGATCGACCTGATTGACGAGGCCGCCTCGAAGATCCGCATCGAGATCGACTCGCTGCCCACCGAGATCGACGAGGTCGACCGCCGCATCATGCAGCTCGAGATCGAGCTCACCTCCCTGCGCAAGGAGACCGACCCCGCCTCAAAGGAGCGCCGCGAGGCGATCGAGGCCGAGCTGTCGGAGCTGAAGCAGGAGTCCGCCTCGATGAAGGCGCAGTGGCAGAGCGAGAAGGACGCCATCCAGGGCATCTCAGAGCTCAAGGAGCGCCTCGAGCAGCTGCGCACCGACGCCGAACGCGCCGAGCGCGAGGCGAACCTCGAGCTCGCCGCGAAACTCCGCTACGGCGACATCCCCGAGCTCGAAAAGCAGCTGCAGGCACGCGAATCGGCCGAGCGCGAGGAGGAGGCCGACGGCGAGGAGGCCGCGCCGGTGTTCCTGAAAGAGGAGGTCGACGCCGACGACGTCGCCGAGGTGGTGGCCCGCTGGACCGGCATCCCCGTCAGCCGGCTGCTCGAGGGCGAAACGGAGAAGCTCGTGCACATGGAGGAGCGCCTGCACGAGCGCGTCATCGGCCAGGACGAGGCCATCGACGCCGTCGCCACCGCGCTGCGCCGGTCGCGCGCGGGCCTGCAGGATCCCGACAGGCCGATCGGCTCGTTCCTGTTCCTCGGCCCCACCGGCGTGGGCAAGACCGAGCTCGCCAGGGCCCTGGCGGAGTTCATGTTCGACTCCCAGGACGCGATGGTCCGCATCGACATGTCCGAGTACATGGAGAAGCACTCGGTCTCGCGCCTGGTCGGCGCCCCTCCCGGCTACGTCGGCTACGAAGAGGGCGGCCAGCTCACCGAGGCGGTGCGGCGGCGCCCCTACGCGGTCGTGCTGCTCGACGAGATCGAGAAGGCCCACCCGGACGTCTTCAACACCCTGCTGCAGGTGATGGACGACGGGCGGCTGACCGACGGGCAGGGCCGCACCGTGGACTTCAAGAACACGGTGCTGATCATGACCTCGAACATCCCGGTTCCGGCGGGCCTCTCCGATGCGCAGCTGCGCACCGAGCTGGTCGGGCACTTCAAGCCCGAGTTCATCAACCGCCTCGACGACGTCGTCCCGTTCCACTCGCTGACGCGAGAGCAGCTGAGCGAGATCGTCGACGTCCAGGTGGCGCGGGTGATCGAGCGCGTCGCCGAGCGCGGCGTCGCGGTCACGCTCACCGACGACGCCCGCCAGCTCCTGGGCAATCTCGGCTACGACCCCGCCTATGGCGCCCGGCCCCTGCGCAGGGTGATCCAGAAGCAGCTGATCGACCGCCTCGCGCTCGCGCTGCTCAAGGGAGAGATCCGCTCCGGCGACTCGGTGACGGTCGACGCATCCGGCGGCGAGCTCACGTTCGAGAGCTCACCAGTGCACGCGCCGGCCTGAGCGGCGCGTCTGCACTCGCAGGCCCCGGCGGGGTCCGAGCCGCATGCCACGATGGCGCTGGCTTCCACCGTGGCAAAGCGCGGCCGGTCCGATCGGCGCGCCGCGACCTAGGGAGCCGGGTCGCGGAGTCCGCGGCTTCCCAAACCAAACTGGAGGACGCATCTTCGTCAGCGCGTTCATGGAAGTCACCGGCGGATCTGAAAACTGCACTGTGGCGGGTTCCGCCTTCAGCGTCCCACGGGCTTAGGCCTTCTGGCGGGATGGGTTCTCGCTCCCGCGGACGGCGGGAGCGAGAACTGCAGGTCGAGCGCGATGAGCGACCTGCCCCGGCGGGATCCGGTAGAAACGAGTCTGAGCGCGCGAGCGCGAGCTGCCCACCACCACCGGAGGAGTCACCGCCAATGCCCACTTACATCATGCTCACCACGCTCACGCCGGAGGGCGTGCAGACGGTGAAGAACAACCCGGAGCGCATCCTCGAGGTAAACAGGGAGGTCGAACAGCTCGGCGCGACGGTCAAGGCGCAGTGGGCGACCCTCGGCCACATCGACTTCATCTCGGTGGTCGAGGCGCCCGACGAGGGCGCGATGGCGAGGATCTCCCTCGAGCTGGGCTCGCGCGGCACGGCTCGCTACGAGACTCTCTCGGCCATCCCGGTCGACGACTTCATCGCATCGCTGTGATGGCGCCCGACCCCGGCCGGGGCCCCTCCGGCCAGGAGGGCAGGCCGGCCTCGGGCGGGGGGATCTCGCTCGTGCCCGAGCCGACAGGAGGAACCGAGGTCGAGACGCAGCTCTCGGAGATCGACGTGGACACGCCGCTCGTCGGCATCGTGATGGGCTCCAAGAGCGACATGGAGACGATGGAGAAAGCCGCCGCGGAGCTCGCCGAGCGGGGGATCATGCACGAGGTCAGGGTGATGTCCGCCCACCGGGAACCCGATCTCGTGGCCGAATACGCCAAGAACGCACGCATGAGGGGGCTGAAGGTGATCATCGCCGGCGCGGGCATCTCTGCCGCGCTCCCCGGGGCGGTGGCGGCGCACACCGACCTGCCGGTGATCGGCGTGCCGCTGTCCGGCCGCCTGACCGCCGCCGGCGGGCTCGACGCGATCCTCTCGATCGTGCAGATGCCGCCAGGCGTGCCGGTGGCATGTGTGGGCCTGGACAACCCTCGCAACGCCGCGGTCCTCGCCGCTCAGATACTCGGGGCCTGAGCGCGTGATCGCCCGCTACTCCCGCCCGGAGCTCGCCGCTCTCTGGACCGACGAGGCCCGGATGGAGGCGTGGCGCAGGGTGGAGGTAGCCGCATGCGAGGAGCTCGGCCTGCTGCTCGGGGACGCCGGTCCCACGGCCGAGGAGCTCGAGGCGATCCGCGGCGCCTCCTTCACGGTCGAGGCGGTCAACGAGCGCGAGCGCGTGACCGACCACGACGTCGCCGCCTTCGTGGACGTGCTCGCGCAGTCCGCGGGGCCGGCGGGCCGCTGGATCCACTTCGGACTCACCTCCTCCGACGTGCTCGACACGGCGCTGGCCCTGCAGCTGCGCTCGGCCGGGAACGAGATCGTGACCGGCGCCTACGAGCTCGTGCAGACCCTCGCCGCGCGGGCGCGCGAGCAATCCGGGACGCTGTGTGTCGGGCGCACCCACGGGGTGCACGCCGAGCCCACGACGTTCGGGGTCAAGCTCGCCGGGCATGCCTTCGAGGCACACCGCAACGCGCTGCGCCTGGAGCGCGCCTTCAGCCAGGTCGCCGTCGGTGCGCTCTCGGGCGCCGTCGGCACGTATGCCGCCACCAGCCCGGAGTTCGAGCGGCGGGTGCTCGCCCGCCTCGAGCTCGCTCGCGAGGACGTCTCCACCCAGGTGGTGCCGCGCGACCGCCACGCCGAGGTGCTGCAGACCATCGCGCTCGCGGGGGCCGGCCTCGAGCGCTTCGCGACGGAGGTGCGCCACCTGCAGCGCACCGAGGTGAGGGAGGCGCAGGAGCCGTTCCGGGCCGGCCAGAAGGGCTCCTCGGCGATGCCGCACAAGCGCAACCCGATCAAGAGCGAGCAGATCTCAGGGCTGGCGCGCGTGCTGCGCGGCAATGCGCAGGCGGGCTTGGAGGATGTGGCGCTGTGGCACGAGCGGGACATCTCCCACTCCTCGGTGGAGCGCGTCATCCTGCCGGACTCGACGATCCTGATCGACTACCTGCAGCACCGCACGATCGCGCTCGCGCGCGACATGACGATCGACGCCGGGCGGATGCTCGCCAACCTCGAGCTCACGCACGGCGCGCTCTTCTCCCAGCGCGTGCTGCTCGCCCTCGTCGAGAGCGGGATGTCGCGCGATGACGCCTACCGGGTCGTGCAGGAGCTCGCGCAGAGGGCCTGGGATGAGGGGATCCCGCTGCGCCGGCTGCTGTCGGAGGACGAGCGAGGGGCCGGCCTGGACCTGGATGAGATCTTCGACTACTCGCACTATGTGCGCTACGGCGACGAGATCGTTCGCCGCCTTGACGAGATCGCCTGAGGGCGGGCTGGTTCTGCGGCCGACGCCGCTGGTAGCATCGCCCCACGTGAGCGCTCTCTCCGACCTGCCACTGATCACCAGCGGAAAGGTTCGTGAGATGTATGCGCTGGAGGGAGACGGCGTCGAGCCCCGGCTGCTGATGGTCGCCAGCGACCGCATCTCCACCTACGACGCCGTTCATCCCACCCTGATCCTCGACAAGGGCAAGGTCCTCACCGGCCTGTCGGCGTTCTGGTTCGCGAAGACCGGCCACATCGTGGCCAACCACCTGATCTCGGCCACCGACGGCGTGCCCGAGTCCGAGCTCGGCCGGGCCCTGGTCGTGCGCCGCCTGGACATGCTCCCGGTGGAGTGCGTGGTCCGCGGCTACATCACCGGCTCCGGCTGGAAGGACTATCAGGCCACGGGAGCCGTGTCGGGATCGAGCTGCCCGCGGGGCTGCGCGAGTCCGAGCAGCTGCCCGAGCCGATCTTCACCCCGTCCACCAAGGCCGACGTCGGGCACGACGAGGCGATCGACTTCGACCAGGCCGGCGGAGCTGCGTCGGCGACGCCGGGCTGATGCGCCGCGTCGCGGACACCGCCGTGGAGCTCTACTCCTTCGCCGCCGAGCACGCCCGCTCCAACGGCGTGATCCTCGCGGACACCAAGTTCGAGTTCGGGCTCGACGCCGGCGGAACCCTGGTCGTGGGCGACGAGGTGCTGACGCCGGACTCCTCGCGGTACTGGCCCGCCGACGGCTATGAGCCAGGCCGCGGGCAGCCGAGCTTCGACAAGCAGTACGTGCGCGACTGGGCGACCGCCAGCGGCTGGGATCGCAAGCCGCCCGCGCCCGCGATCCCCGACGAGGTGGTGGCCGGCACGCGCCCGCGCTACATCGAGGCCTACGAGCGGATCACCGGTGAGCCGTTCGGCGCCTGGCTGGCGGCTGCGGTGCCGCGTGAGGGCCCGCGTGCTGATCCGGCCGAAGGCCGGGATCCTCGACCCCCAGGGCGTCGCCGTCGAGCGGGCCCTTCCGGCGCTCGGCTTCGATGGTGTCGCGAACGTCCACATCGGCCGGCTGATCGAGCTCGACCTGGAGGACCCCGACCAGCTGCGGGGCGATGTGCGAGAAGCTGCTCGCGAACCCGCTGGTGGAGGACTACGAGGTCCAGCTCGCTGGACGTGCGGCGCGCGACGCCCCGGTGCGGTTCGGCGTACTGCAGTTTCCCGGCTCCTGTGACGAGCGCGACGCGCTGGCAGCCGCCGGCCGCGTCGGGGACGCGCACCTGATCTGGCATGGCGATCGGGACCTGCAGCGCGTCGACGCGATCATCGTGCCCGGCGGCTTCTCCTACGGCGACTACCTGCGCGCCGGGGCGATCGCGCGCTTCTCGCCGGCGATGGAGTCGGTAATCGAGTTCGCCCGCGAGGGCGGGCCTCGTGCTCGGGATCTGCAACGGCTTCCAGGTGCCGCTGCGAGGCGCGGCTGCTGCCGGGGGCGCTGCTGCCCAACGCGAACCTGCGCTTCACCTGCGCGCCAGGTGGAGCTCGAGGTCGCTCAACGCCGGCAGGCCGTTCACGCGCGCCTGCGGCCTCGGCGAGGAGCTCAGCATCCCGGCCAAGCACTCCTGGGGCCGCTGGTGGGCGACCGAGCAGACGCTGGCGGCGATGGACGGCTCGGGCCAGTTCGTGCTGCGCTACGCGCCGGGGGAGAACTTCAACGGCTCGCGTGCACGACATCGCCGGTGTCTGCAACGAGCGCGGGAACGTGTTCGGCCTGATGCCGCACCCCGAGCATGCCGTCGATGAGCTCGTGGGCGGCTCCGCCGACGGCCTGAAGATCTTCCAGTCGATGCGGCATGACCGTGGAGGCCGCGCGGTGTCTGAGGCGACGCATCCCGCACCGTCGCAGGACGCGCTCGCCCTCGGCCTGACCCGGGCGGAGTACGAGCTGGTCGTGCGAGAAGCAGGGCGCGCCGCCCAACCAGGTCGAGCTCGCCATGTACTCGCTGCTGTGGAGCGAGCACTGCGCCTACAAGCACTCCAAGAAGCTGCTGCGCACGCTGCCCGACCGAGGGCGAGCACGTCGTGATGGGGCCCGGCGAGAACGCGGGGGCGGTCGACGCCGGAGACGGGCTGGTGTGCGCGTTCAAGGTCGAGTCGCACAACCACCCGAGCGCGGTGGAGCCCTTTCAGGGCGCGGCGACCGGAGTCGGCGGGATCCTGCGCGACATCTTCGCCATCGGCGCGCGGCCGATCGCGGTGCTGACTCGCTGCGCTTCGGCGAGCCGTCCGGGACGCGCTCGCGCTACCTGCTCGACGGGGCGGTCGCGGGGATCGGGCACTACGGCAACTCGATCGGCGTGCCCACGGTCGGCGGCGAGGTCTACTTCGAGGCGCCCTACGAGCAGAACTGCCTGGTCAACGCGATGGCGCTCGGCCTCGCGCCCGCGCGAGCGCCTCGTGACCAGCGCGGCGGCCGGGCCGGGCAACGTGGTGGTGCTGTTCGGCGCCTCCACGGGGCGTGACGGCATCGGCGGGGCCTCGGTGCTCGCCTCCGCCGAGCTCGGCCACGAGGACGACGACAAGCGCCCGACGGTGCAGGTGGGCGACCCGTTCGAGGAGAAGAAGCTGCTGGAGTGCTCGCTCGAGCTGCTCGAGCGCGGGCTGCTGGTCTCGCTGCAGGACCTCGGCGCGGCCGGCCTGACCTCCTCGGCCTCAGAGATGGCATCCAAGGGCGAGGTCGGCATCGACATCGACATCGCCGCCATCCCGCTGCGCGAGCAGGGGATGGAGCCCTTCGAGGTGATGGTGAGCGAGTCGCAGGAGCGGATGCTGTGCGTCGTCGAGCCCACGAACGTCGATGCCGTGATCGCCGTGTGCGAGCGCTGGGAGGTCTCGGGCGCGGCGATCGGGACGGTCACCGACGAGCGGCAGGATGCGAGTGCTGCGCGGCGCCGAGCTGCTTCGGCGACATGCCCGTCAGGCGCTGGTGGACGACTGCCCGCTGTATGACCTAGCGCCCGAGCGCCCCGACCCGATCTACCCGCCGCCGCACGCGACGCTCGACAGCGGCGCGGATGCCGCGGCGAGCCTGCTCGCGCTGCTCGCGAGCCCGAACATCGCCTCGCGCCGTCCCCTGTTCGAGCAGTACGACTCGATCGTGCAGTCCCGCACGGTCAGGCGCCCGGAGCAGGCGGACGCCGCGGTGCTCGCCCTCCCCGGAGGCGCCGCGCTGGCGGTCGAGCATCGACTGCAACGGCAGGCGCGTCGCCGGCCGACCCCTACCGCGGCGCTATGGAGGCGGTGCTCGAGTGCGCCGCCAACCTCGCGTGCGTGGGCGCCGAGCCGCTCGGCACCACCAACAACCTGAACTTCGGCAACCCGGAGAAGCCCCACATCGCCTGGCAGCTGACCGAGGCGGTGCGCGGGCGTCGGCGAGGCCTGCCGCGCGCTGCAGGCGCCGATCGTCGGCGGCAACGTGTCCCTCTACAACGAGGGCGCCACCGGGCCGATCTATCCGACGCCCGTGATCGGCATGGTCGGCCGTATGCCGGACGCCGCCGCAGCCGGCCGAATCGCGTTCCGGCGCGAGGGCGACGCCATCGCCCTCGCCGGCCCGTTTGCGCCCTCGATGGCGGCCAGCGAGCTCTCGAAGCTCCGCGGGCAGCCGCTGCCCGACGGCCTGCCGGAGTTCGACCTGCACGCGGTCCGCGCCGCCCAGGCGGCGGTGAGGGACGCCGTGCGCGCCGGGCACCTCGCCAGCGCCCACGACATCGCCGAGGGCGGGCTCGCGGTCGCGGTCGCCGAGTGCTGCCTGGCGGCGGGTATCGGCGCCGTCCTCGAGCTCGGCGGCGAGCCGGGCCACAGCGACGCTGTTCGGCGAGGGCCCCGGCGGGTTTGTGATCAGCGGCCCGCCCATGCGCTGGCGCGCTCGGCGACCTCGTCGGGGTGAGGATGATCGGGACCGTCGGGGGAGCGTCCCTCACGATCTCAGCCGCCGGCGTCGACCTCCCGCTCCGGGACCTCGACGCGGCCCACGCGCGCCTGGCGGAGCTGTTCGGATGAAACCCGTCAAGTCGCCGGGCGCAGCCCTGCTAGCTTGTAAATCGTGATGCGTGACGGACCGCGCGATGAGTGCGGAGTTTTCGGACTGTACGCGCCAGGTCACGAGGTGTCGCGTCTGTCCTACTTCGCGCTGTACGCGCTACAGCACCGTGGCCAGGAGTCCGCGGGGATCGCCGCGGCCGACCGCGGCGGGCACATCATCACCCGCAGGGAGCTCGGGCTCGTCAACCAGGTCTTCACCGAGAACGACCTGCGCACGCTCGCGGGCGAGCTCGCCATCGGCCATGTGCGCTACTCGACGACCGGTTCCAACGCCTGGGAGAACTCCCAGCCGGTCCAGCGCTCGGAGGGCACGAACGGATCGCGCCGCGAGGTCGCGCTCGCCCACAACGGCAACCTGATCAACGCCGTCGAGCTCCACGACGAGCTCGCCGCGCGGGGGGTCACCTTCAGCTCCACCTCGGACTCGGAGATCATCGCCGCGCTGATCGCGACGCACCCGGCGGAGCAGGGTGGAGGACGCGATCGCCGACGTGCTGCCACGGCTCCGCGGCGCCTTCTCGATCGTCGTGATGACCAAGGACAGGGTCGTCGCCTTCCGCGACCCGCACGGCCTGCGCCCGCTGGTGCTCGGCTCCCTCGGCGGGGCCCGGCGACCGCGACGGGCCGGAGCGCTGCTGCGTGGCGAGCGAGTCGTGCGCGTTCGACATCATCGGAGCCAAGCTCGTGCGCGACGTCGAGCCGGGCGAGATGGTGACGCTGGGCGAGGATGGCCTGCAGAGCCGGATGGTCTCCCCGGCGGCAGGCGCGCATTCTGCGTGTTCGAGTACATCTACTTCGCCCGCCCGGACTCGCGCATGAACGACCGCGTGCTGCAGGTGGCGCGAGGCCGAATGGGCGAGATCCTCTGGCGCGAGGCGCCGTCGAGGCCGACCTGGTGATCGCGGTCCCCGACTCCGGCAACCCCGCGGCCCGGGGTTTGGCGCGAGCCGCCGGCCTGCCCCAGGACGACGGCTTCGTCAAGAACCGCTACGTCGCCGCGGACCTTCATCCAGCCCGGCCAGGAGCTGCGCAAGCACGGGCTGCGCCTGAAGTTCAACCCGCTCCCGGACGTGATCGCCGGCAAGCGGCTGGTCGTCGTGGACGACTCGATCGTGCGGGGCAACACCACCGGCAGATCGTGCAGATGCTTCGCGACGCCGGCGCCGCCGAGATCCACATGCGCATCTCCGCCCCGCCGATCAAGCACCCTGCCACTACGGGATCGACATGTCCACGCGCGAGGAGATGATCGCCCACGACCGCACCACCGAGCAGGTCGCCGAAGAGCTCGGCTGCGACTCGCTGCACTACCTGTCGCTCGAGGGGGTCTACGAGGCGGTGGGCGCCACGCGCGAGACCCACTGCGACGCCTGCTTCAGCGGCGAGTACCCGCTGGCGGGCAGCGACGCTGCGGCCGGAAAGTACTCGCTGGAGGAGGGGCAGCCGGACGGACCGGCGCCCCTGCTCCGCGTATAGCCGGGCCTGCTAGCCCTTTATCGCCTCAAAGCTTTCCTGGCCGTCGCATTCCTTGGATGCCGTCCACACCGACTTCACGGTGCCCTGGAAGACGGGTGTCGAGCTGCCGAACGTGTAGAAGTTGCCTTTGATCGTCGCCGAGGCGAAAGCCTTGTGCGTGGTGGTGGAGGAGAAGGTGATCGTCGCCTTCAGCGCGCCCGTTTTCGAGATTGCTGCCGGCTTGACGCTGGCGCGCGACGGGCCGCTCCCGCCCTGGCAGTACAGGGGCGCGTACGGCAGGCTCACCGTCGCGCTCCTGCCGTTGGAGGCGACCTTGATCCTGATCGTCTCGGTGCGCAGGACACCGCTGTAGGTGGCGCCCTTGACGGGCGTGAGGCGAACGGACTCGGCGATCGCGGGCGCGCCCGCGATCGCGAATGCCGGGAGTGCGAGCACGAGCAGCTTGAGCGGCGAGAGTGACATCGGATCTCCTTGGCTGGTGCGGTGGGCCGGCCTGGCCGGGCGCGGGGACCCGCGGAATCTAGCTAACCGAGATGATCCTCCCGCGCGCCCGGGGCGTCGCTGTAGCGGTTGTTGTAGGGGTGGCGGCGGATCATCCCCTTGCTGGACCCCGACTGGGCCATGCCCAGGGCGCCGAGGATGACGGCGGTTACGAATATCGCGACAGCATGGGCACTCCGTTCGGTGGGTCGTCGTGTTGCGCACCCTCCCCGCCCTCATTCCTGATTCAAGGAAGGCGGGCCGCACTCCTCTGTGACGTTCGTCACAGCTATCGTGCGGGCCGCGTGAGCGAGCTCTTCCCCATCGCGGTGCTGGTCTCCGGAGAGGGCACGAACCTGCAGGCGCTGCTGGACAACGTCCACGGCCGCGACGCGCGAGATCGTGGCAGTCGCCTCCAGCTGCGCGGGCGCGAGGGCCCTGGAGAGGGCGCGGCGAGCGGCGTGCCGGCGGAGGTCTTCGCGCGCTCGCAGTACCCGGACCGCGACGCGCGCGATGCGGCGCTCGCGGCGTGGGTGGCCGGGCGCGGGGCGCGCCTGGTGGTGCTGGCGGGCTACATGGCGCTGCTCGGCGACGATTTTCTCGAGCCTTCCCGGAGGGCGTCATCAACGTCCACCCGTCCCTGCTGCCGGCGTTCCCGGGCCTGGCCGCGATCCAGCAGGCGCTCGACTACGGGGTGAAGGTGTTTGGCGTGACGGTCCACTACGTCGACGGCGGCATGGACACCGGCCCGGTGATCCTGCAGGGCGCCGTCGAGCTTCCGGACGCCGCGCAGGAGGGTGAGGTGCTGGCGGCGCTGCGGCCGCTGGAGCACTCGCTCCTCCCGCGCGCCGTGGTGCTCGCGGCGTGCGGGCGGCTGCACCCGGACCCCCGAACCCGCGCCGCATCGCGATCGGTCCCGTCGAGGGATAGGCTCTTGACATGAGCAGCCAGGGAGAGGTCGTGGGCGAGCGCTCCAGCGGCGTGCAGGGCGCGGAGCCCGGCGAGGTCCGTGTCATCCGCGCGCTGCTCTCGGTCTCCGACAAGCAGGGGATCGTCGAGTTCGCGACGGGCCTGCGCGAGCAGGGGGTCGAGATCATCTCGACGGGCGGCACCGCGGCGGCCCTGTCGCAGGCGGGCGTGCAGGTGCGCGCGATCGAGGACTTCACCGGCTTCCCGGAGGTCATGGACGGGCGCGTGAAGACGCTGCACCCCCGCCTCTATGCGGGGCTGCTCGCCCGGCGCGACGAGCAGGAGCACCTGAGCGCGGCCGCCGGCCTGGACATCGAGCAGGTCGACCTGGTGTGCGTGAACCTCTACCCCTTCGAGCAGACCGTCGCGCGCGGCGACGCCACCGAGGCCGAGGTGATCGAGAACATCGACATCGGAGGCCCGACGATGATCCGCGCCGCCGCCAAGAACAGCGACTTCGCAGCGGTGCTCGTGGACCCCGCCGACTACCAGCCGGTGCTGGAGGAGCTCTCCTCCTCCGGCGGCAGGCTGTCGCTCGCGACGCGCAACCGTCTCGCGGCGAAGGCGTTCGCGTGCACCGCCCGCTATGACGCCGCGATCGCTGGATGGTTCGCGCACGCACGTTCGAGGGCTTTCCCGCCGATGCGCTTCGAGGCCTACGAGAAGTCAGTCCGACCTGCGCTACGGCGAGAACCCCCATCAGAGCGCCGCCTACTATGCGCGCATCGGCGCGGAGCGCATCTGCTCCAGGGCGTCGAGCAGCTCCACGGCAAGGAGCTGTCGTTCAACAACCTGCTCGACCTCAGCGCCGCCCGCGAGCTCGTCGAGGAGTTCTCAGAGCCCGCGTGCGCGATCGTCAAGCACAACAACCCGTGCGGCTGCGCGGTCGCGGAGACCGGCCAGCTCGCCTACGAGCGCGCCTTCGCCTGCGACCCGCAGAGCGCATACGGCGGCGTCATCGCCGTCAACCGCCCCGTCGACACCGCATTCGCCGCACGAGCTCTCGGGCCAGTTCATCGAGGTCCTGCTCGCCCCCGGCTTCGACGCCGGCGCGCTCGAGGTGCTGCAGGCCAAGAAGAACGTGCGCCTGCTCGAGCTCGCGCGACTGGCCCGAGGCGGCGCCCGAGCTCGAGTCCAAGGCCGTGATGGGAGGGCAGCTGCTCCAGAGCCGCGATGTGGTCAGCGAGACGCGCGAGCAGATGCGCGTGCTCAGCTCCCGCGAGCCCAGCGAGCAGGAGTGGCGCGACATGCTGTTCGCGTGGCGGATCTGCCGCCACGTTCGCTCCAACGCGATCGTGCTCGCGGCGGGCGGCGCCACGATCGGGATCGGAGCCGGCCAGATGAGCAGGGTCGACGCGGTGCGGATCGCCGTCGAGAAGGCCCAGGCCTTCCAGCCGGATCTGCTCGCCGGGCTCCTCGCTGGCCTCCGACGCGTTCTTCCCGTTCGCCGATGGGCCGGAGATCGCGCTTGCTGCGGGGACGAGCGCGATCATCCAGCCGGGCGGGTCGGTGCGCGACGAGGAGGTCGTCGCGGCAGCCGACAGCGCCGGTGCGGCGATGGTCGCGACCGACCGCCGCCACTTCCGCCACTAGCGGGCGGCGAGCGTCCCCGACATCGAAGGACCATTTCCCATCGACCGGGGGGGACTTGACATTTCTGAGTTAACGATATATCGTGACCGTACTTCGATAGCTCAAGATAGGAACAAGATATGTTTTCGCAATCAAACGATCCAACAGCAGAGCCCCGCTCCGGAAGGGGCGGGCGACACAGCCACCGCTGCCGCAGCTTCGCCTACGGGCCGCGCGGCGAGTTCGGAGGGCCCCCCTTCGGCGGGCACGGACACGGTGGACCCCGCGGACGGGGGCGCAAGGCACAGGCGCGGCGACATCCGCACCGCAGCGCTGCTGCTGCTCGCGGAGGAGCCCCGCAACGGCTACCAGATCATGCAGGAGGTCCAGGAGCGCAGCGGCGGGCTCTGGAGCCCGAGCCCCGGCTCGGTCTACCCGGCCCTGGCGCAGCTCGAGGACGAGGGCCTGATCCGCTCCGAGGAGGAGGACGGGCGCAAGCACTACGCGCTCACCGACTCCGGCCGGGGGCTCGTCGATGAGCGTCCCGCCGACCGGCCCGCTCCGTGGGAGCAGCTCGGTGGCGACGGCGCCGCCGGCGAGGCCCAGCAGCTCGGGAGGCTGATCCGCGAGGTCGGCTTCGCCTTCGCCCAGATCATGAAGACCGGCAGTGAGGCCCAGATGGCCCAGTGCGCGAGAGGTGCTCAACGCCACGCGCAGGGACCTCTACAAGATCCTCGCCGACGGAGATCTGGACGCGGAGAGCCGGGACTAGGCAGGGGACGGAGGCGGAGGCGGATCCCCGCCTCCGCCGTTCCCGGCCGCCGCGGCAGGGTCGGCGTATTCCTCGTGGCCGAGGGAGATCAGCCAGCGGCGCAGATGCCGGTGCACCTCTTCGGCGCCGACGAGCTCCTGGCCCTCCAGCTCGAGCTCGCGCGGGTGGAGCAGGAACGGGTGGGACTGGGTCCCGCCCATGCCGCCGTGTGAGCCGACCAGCTCCTCGAACGCGGCGACCTCATCCTGAACGGTCCAGTAGGTGCTGTTCACGACGATGTCCGGGCAGTGCTCGAAGCCGTGGGTGCGCAGCACGTGCCTCGCGGCGCGCGGCCCGAACGGCGCGAGCGGATCATCTCCCTCGACGCGGTCCTCCTCCAGGTAGCGGGTGCCGCTCGCGCCTATCGCGACGGCCCCGTGC
>CAWBBS010000018.1:0-659522 GCA_963787115.1 uncultured Solirubrobacteraceae bacterium | reverse complement strand
GATCTGTGCCATCTCGGCCGAGCTGAACCGCCGCGGCATCAGGCCGTTGACTATCACCGCGGTCAACGAGCGCTCGAGCTGGCGCGTGAGGCCCTCCTGCACCTCGAGGGCCTCCGTGACCGCCATCTCGGTGCCCAGCGCGACCGCCACGTAGGCGGTCCTGGCGGGGTCGGCGAGCATTTCGCGGACCTGTTTTGTCTGCCCTGCGATCGGGCCGACGCGGGCGATCGCCCCGAATGTCTGCGGCGAGCTCAGCATCCCGAGGGCATGGCCGGTCGCGGGGGCATCGACCACCACCAGGTCGTGGCGGGCGCGGCGGTCGCGCGCGCCTCGCGTGAGCTGCCAGATCTTCACCATGCTCACCAGCTCCTGCGCTCCGGGCGCCGCGGCCGCGAAGTACTGGAAGGTCCCGCTGGAGGCGAGGATCCGGCCCGATACCCGCCCTCCGACCGACTGCAGCCACTCCAGCAGGGCGCGGTCCGGGTCGATCGTGATGCTCGACAGCCCGTTCTCGAGCATCGACCTCGGCTCCGCCCGGGGCGGGCGGCCTGCCGAAGATGGCGGGCAGCCGGCTCTGGTCGCCGACCTCGGCGACGATCACCCGGCGGCCGGAGGCAGCGGCCGCCAGCCCGATAGCGGCGGCCATCGTCGTCTTGCCGACGCCCCCCTTGCCTGTGATGAAGATGAGCTCGCGGTCGAGCAGGGTTTGCATCCTCGCGGCAGTGTGCCTCAATCCGCCCGCGACCGGCGGTACCTACAATCGGTTGCGATGAGCGCGCTCGGGAAGGACATCGGCGATCTGGTCGTCTTCGACGGAGACGGCCTGGTGCCGTGCGTGGTGCAGGACTGGAGCACCGGCGAGGTCCTCACGCTCGCCTACATGAACGAGCAGGCGCTGGCGCGCACACGCGAGTCGGGCGAGCTTCACCTGTGGAGCCGATCGCGGTCCGAGCCGTGGCACAAGGGCGCGACGAGCGGGAACACCCAGAGCGTGCGCGCACTGCGCCTGGACTGCGACGGTGACACCGTGCTCGCGCTGGTCGAGCCCGCCGGGCCCGCCTGCCACACAGGAGAGCGGACATGCTTCCACCGCGGCGACCTCGAGCCGTGGGCGCCGTCGGAGACCCTGCCCGCGCTGGAGCGGACCCTGCGCGAGCGGGCTCGCGAGCGCCCCGAGGGCTCCTACACCGTGGAGCTGCTCGAGAATCCGGCCAGGATCGGCGAGAAGGTGATGGAGGAGGCCGAGGAGGTCGCGCGGGCCGCGCGCGAGGAGAGCGACGAGCGGGTCGACGAAGAGGCCGCCGACGTGCTGTACCACCTGCTCGTGCTGCTCTGCAGCCGGTCCCGGTCGCTCGCCGACGCAGAGCGGGTGCTCGATGGCCGTCGCTCCTAGCACCCCCGGCGAGCCGGCCTTCGATCTGGCTGCCGCGAGCGTCGAGCCCTCGTTGGAGAAGGCTCGCGAGCTCGCGAGCGAGCACAACCTGATCGCGCTCACCCACACCTTCATCGAGGACTGCGAGACGCCCGTGTCGGCGTTCCTGAAGCTGCGCGCGCTCGCGCCTGGCGAGGCCGCTTTCCTGCTTGAGTCCGCCGACCAGGGACAGCGCGTCGGGCGCTGGTCCTTCATCGGCTTTCGCCCGAGGGCGGTGCTGCGTTGGTCGCTCGCGGACGGGGGAGACCCCTATGCGATCGCAGCGGAGCGGGTGGCGCGCTCGAGCCAGGCCCCGATGCAGGACGGACCGCCGTTCGTGGGCGGCGCGGTCGGCTACTTCGGGTATGACCTCGTGCGCGCGGTCGAGCCGCTGGGCCCGCCGCCGCCCGATCCACTCGGCCTGCCCGACATGGCGCTGATGCTCTCCGACGCGCTCGTGATCTTCGACCACCTCAAGCACACCGTCACGATCCTGGCGAACGCCGACCTGCACGAGGAGCCGGACATCGACCGCGCGTACGCCGCCGCCGATGAGCACAATCGCACAGGTGCGCGGTGCCCTGGCCGGGGGAGTGCCGCGCCCCGAACGCCCGCCCGCACAGGACCGCGAGATGCCCGAGTTCCAGTCCAACATGGAGCAGGAGCAGTTCGAAGGGATGGTCTCGCGGATCGTCAGGTACATCTACGCCGGCGACGCGTTCCAGGTCGTCCCCTCCCAGCGCTGGTCGGCGCCGGTGCCGGTGGAGCCGTTCTCGATCTACCGCGGCCTGCGCGCGGTCAACCCGAGCCCCTACATGTACTACCTGGACTTCGGCGACTTCCAGGTCGTCGGCGCGAGCCCCGAGCCTCTGCTGACGGTGGGCGGCCGCCACGTCAGCACCAAGCCGATCGCCGGGACGCGCCCGCGGGGGGCGAGCCCGGAGGAGGACCGGCGCATCGCCGGCGAGCTGCTCGCCGACGAGAAGGAGCGCGCCGAGCACGTGATGCTCGTCGACCTCGGCCGCAACGACCTCGGCCGCGTATGCGAGTACGGGAGCGTGAAGGTGGACGAGCTGATGGAGATCGAGTCCTACAGCCACGTGATGCACATCGTCTCCTCCGTCTCGGGCACGCTGCGACCCGACGTCGGCGCGATGGATGCCCTGCGGGCGGTGCTGCCGGCGGGGACGCTCTCGGGCGCGCCCAAGGTCCGCGCGATGCAGATCATCGACGAGCTCGAGCCCGTCAAGCGCGGCGGCTACGGCGGCGCGGTCGGCTACCTCAGCTACAGCGGAGACCTGGACACCGCGATCCACATCCGCACCGTCGTGGTCAAGGACGGCGTCGCGCACATCCAGGCCGGGGGCGGGACGGTGGCGGACGCCAAACCGGACTACGAGTACCGCGAGTCGGTCGACAAGTCACGCGCGGCGCTGCGCGCCATCGCGCTCGCGTGCGGTCAGCGGGACTGGCCATGAGGGTGCTCGTGCTCGACAACTACGACTCGTTCACCTACAACCTCGTCCAGTACCTGGGGGAGCTCGGGGCCGATATCGAGGTGGTCCGAAACGACCGCGCGACCGTCGAGGAGCTGCTCGCCGGCGGATATGAGCGCTGCGTGGTCTCGCCGGGCCCGTGCACACCCGATCAGGCCGGGATAACGCTGGAGCTGATCCGCCGGATGCCGGAGGAGGGGGTGCCGACCCTGGGCGTGTGCCTCGGGCATCAGGCGCTCGCGCAGGCCTTCGGCGGCCGCGTGAAGCTGAACCCGCCCGTGCACGGCAAGGCGACCGTGATCGAGCACGACGGCCGCACCATCTTCGCGGGCCTGCCATCGCCGCTGACCGTCGGCCGCTACCACTCCCTGATCGTCGACGACGAGCTTCCGGACTGCCTGCAGGAGACCGCCCGCGGGGGCGGCGTCCTGATGGGCGTGCGCCACCGCGAGCTGCCCGCCGAGGGCGTGCAGTTCCACCCTGAGTCGGTCCTCACCGAGAGCGGCCGCGAGCTCCTGCAAAACTTCCTTGACGCCGACGGCGCCTGAACGCCTCCTCGCCGTCCCCGCAAGCCCGATGAACATCGCCAACCCAACCCTCACCGCGGCGATCGACGCACTCGCCTCCCGTCGCGACCTCACAGCGGAGCAGGCCTCCGAGGTGCTCGGCGAGATCATGCACGGCGAGGTCTCCGAGACCCAGATCGCCGGGTTCCTGATCGCGCTGCGCACCAAGGGCGAGACCGTCCAGGAGATCGCCGGGCTCGCACGCACCATGCGCGCGCTGGCGGCGCACGTGCCGGTCGACAGGGACGACCTGCTCGACACGGCGGGCACCGGCGGCGGCAGGAGCTCCTTCAACGTCTCAACGACGGCTGCCCTGATCGCCGCCGGCGCGGGCTGCGCCGTCGCAAAGCACGGCAACCGCTCGGCGACTAGCCGCTCGGGGTCCGCCGACCTGCTCGAGGCGCTCGGAGCCCGCATCGCGCTGTCGCCGGAGCAGGTGGCGGCCTGCATCGAACAGACCGGGTTCGGATTCATGTTCGCGCCGGCCCACCACCAGGCCACCCGCTTCGTGGTGCCCGTGCGGCGCGACCTCGCCGTCAGGACGATCTTCAACATCCTCGGGCCGCTGACGAACCCCGCAGGCGCCCGCCGGCAGCTCGTCGGGGTCTCCGACCAGCGCTTCCTCGAGCCTATGGCCGGCGCGCTGGCGAGCCTCGGCGTGGACAGGGCGCTGCTGGTCGCCGGCGAGGACGGCCTGGATGAGGTCTCCGCGAGCGCTCCGACGCGGGTGCTCGAGGTCAACGGCGAGCAGATCACCAGCTACGTGCTGGAGCCGCAGGAGATGGGTATCGCGCCCGGCACGCCGGAGCCGGCGCCGGGCGGCAGCCCCCAGGAGAACGCCGCGGTGACGCGCGCGATCCTCACGGCGGACCCGGACGCACGGGTGCGCCCCGCCGGCGAGGACCTCGCCCTCGTCAACGCCGGAGCCGCGATCTACGTGGCGGGCCGGGCCGACACCATCGCCGGCGGGGTGGAGGCGGCGCGGTCGGCGATCGCGGACGGGTCTGCCGCCGGCGCCCTGGAGCGCTACGTGCAGGTGAGCGGCGAACTGGCACCCGAGCCGGCCGCCCCATGAGCGCCGCCGAGACCGTGCTCGGACGCATCCTGCAGGAAACACGCTCGGAGCTGGAGCGGCGCCGGCAGCAGATGCCCGAGTCGGAGCTGGAGCAGGTCGCCCGGCGCGCACCGGCCAGCGAGCGCTCGCTGATCGCGGCGCTGTCCGGGCCCGAGATCGGCGTGATCGCCGAGTTCAAGCGCCGCTCGCCCTCAGCGGGCGCCCTTGCCGAGGACCCACAGCTGCAGGAGGTGCTCGGCGCGTATGAGCGCGGCGGCGCGGTGGCGGCGTCGATCCTGACGGAGGGACCGAACTTCGGGGGCTCGCTGGATGATCTGAGGGCGGCGCGCCGGGTCTGCGGCCTTCCGCTGCTGCGCAAGGACTTCGTGGTCGATGAGTACCAGCTGCTCGAGGCTCGCGCGGCGGGCGCGGACGCGGTGCTTCTGATCGTCGCCGCGCTGGACGGGGATGAGCTGCGGTCCCTGCAGCGGGCGGCGAGCGCCCTCGGGCTCGAGGTCCTCGTCGAGGTCCACGACAGCGCGGAGCTCGAGGCGGCGCTCGCATCCGGGGCACTGCTGATCGGTGTCAACAACCGCGACCTGCGGGACTTCAGCGTCGACATCGAACGCACAGAGCGCCTGATGGGAGAGGTGCCGGACGGTGTCACCGTCGTCTCCGAGTCAGGGATCTCCGCGCCGGAGCAGCTGCAGAGGCTGAGCGGGCGCGGCGTGGCGGGCGTGCTGGTCGGCGAGCGCCTGATGCGGGCGGCCGACCCGGCCGGCGCTCTGAAGGCACTGCGCGCGGCGGGCCGTGAGGGCGCCCGCGACAGCCTTTAGTTCAGCTTGACCAGCACCATTCATCCTTCTCGTCCATGAAGAAAACTTTCGCGATCCCCTTCCTCGCCGCCCTCGTCGGCGGCGCTGTCGTAGCCGCGATTATCGCGGCCTTCGGCGGCCTCAGCAGCAACCAGAGCACCGTCACGACCGTCCAGACCGCGGCCGTCCCGGCCGCCACCAATGCGGCGCACGTGACCACCGGCCTCACCCCCCACGAAATCTACGCCCGCAACGCCCCGGGCGTGGCGTTCGTCACCTCGACCGTCGTGCAGAAATCCGAATCCTCCCTGAACCTCTTCGGCGGCGAATCACAGCGCCAGGGGATCGCGACGGGGTCGGGCATCGTGATCGACTCCAACGGCACGATCCTCACCAACTACCACGTGGTCGAGAACGCGATCAAGGTGACCGTGAGCTTTGAAAAAGGCAAGACCGTCGAAGCAAAAGTTGTGGGCAAGGACCCCTCCAACGACCTCGCGGTCCTGCGCATTCCGACCGACGGACTCACCCTGCACCCGCTGACGCTCGGAAACTCCAGCGTCGTCCAGGTCGGCGACCCGGCGTTCGCTATCGGCAACCCGTTCGACCTTCAGCGCACCCTGACCACGGGTGTGATCTCGGCGCTCCAGCGGACCATCACCGCCCCCAATGGCTTCACGATCGACAACGTGCTGCAGACCGACGCGGCGATCAACCCCGGCAACTCCGGCGGCCCGCTCCTCAACGCCTACGGCCAGGTGATCGGGATCAACTCCCAGATCGAGACCGGCGGCAGCGGCGACGGCAGTGTCGGTATCGGCTTCGCGGTCCCGATCAACACCGCCAAGGCCGAGATCGCGGCACTCGAGAAGGGCGGCACCATCCGCGGCGCCTACCTCGGCCTCACGTCGCTGACGGTCGACGGCTCCCTCTCGGCGCTGAACCTGCCCGTCAAGAGCGGCGCGCTCGTCCAGAGCGTCCAGAAGGGCACCGCGGCGGCGAAAGCCGGCATCAAAGGCGGCGCCGTCAGCACCAACACCGAAAACGGCCAGGTGGCAGTCGGCGGCGACATCATCGTGTCGGTGGACGGCAAGGCCATCGCCAGCTCTGAAGAACTCGCGAACGCGATCGAGGCGCACAAGCCGGGTGAAACGATCACCCTGGGCCTGGAACGCGGCACCGGCCACGGCGGCTACGAACACAAGGAAGTCAAGGTCACACTCGGCACCAGGCCCAACTCGGTTCCGAACGCGTCGACGCCGGAAGGCTAGATCCGCGCGGCGGGCGGCGCCCGCTACCGTTCAGACATGTCAACGACGCCCGACGGGCTCGATCCCGCCGGCACCCAGGCGCCCCCGCCGGCGACCAGGGTGAAGATCTGCGGGATCACCGGACTCACAGACGCCGAGCTCTCCCTGGAGCTCGGCGCCTGGGCGCTCGGGATGATCTTCTACGACGCGAGCCCGCGAGCGTGCTCGCTCGAGCAGGCGAGTGTCATCTGCGCCGCCCTGCGGCGCAAGGTGGAGCTGTGCGGTGTGTTCGTCAACGCCCCGCTCCCGCAGATAGTGCAGGTGTGCGAGGACATCGGGCTCAGCATGGTGCAGCTTCACGGCGACGAGGGCCCCGCCTTCTGCTCTGAGCTGGCGCGTCGCACCGGAGCACGCGTGATCAAGGCCGCCCAGGTATCGGGTCCGGAAGACATCCAGGACCTCGAGCGCTTCCACGTCGACTTCCACCTGCTCGACGCGCGCTCCAGCGCGACGGGCAGACAGGGTCTGCGCGGGGGCACGGGGGAGAGCTTTGACTGGGAGCTGGTGGCGGGGCGCCGATCCAAGGTGCCGCTGATCCTCAGCGGCGGGCTGAACGCCGAGAACGTCGGGCGGGCGATCGCCGTGACCCACCCGTATGCCGTCGACAGCGCCAGCGGGACCGAGTCGGCACCCGGGCATAAGGATCCCGAGAAGCTGCGAGAGCTGTTCCGCGCCGTGAGCGCGGCCGACGGCGCCGGGACCCCGGCCGGGGCGCTCGGATGAGCCAGGCGCCGCCCGAGAGCTCGATCGAGCATCGCTTCGGCGAGTACGGAGGCCAGTTCGTGCCCGAGACGCTGATGCCGGCGCTGGCCGAGCTCGAGCAGGCGTGGCTCGCCGCCCGCGAGGACCCCGCCTATCGCAGCGAGCTCGACGGCCTGCTGCGCGACTTCGCCGGCCGCCCGACGCCGCTGTACAGAGCCCGCAGGCTCTCTGAGCGCACCGGCCGCACGATCTACCTCAAGCGCGAGGACCTCAACCACACCGGCTCGCACAAGCTGAACAACGCCCTCGGCCAGGTCCTGCTCGCCAAGCGCATGGGCAAGCGCCGGATCATCGCCGAGACGGGCGCGGGCCAGCACGGCGTGGCGACGGCGACCGTCTGCGCGCTGCTGGGGATGGAGTGCATGGTCTACATGGGTGTCCAGGACACCATCCGCCAGCGTCCCAACGTGCAGCGGATGCAGCTGCTCGGCGCGAGCGTCCAGCCGGTAGACGCCGGCGCCCAGACCCTGAAGGAGGCGACCTCGGCGGCGATACGCGACTGGGTGAGCAACGTTCAGGACACGCATTACGTGATCGGCTCGGTCGTCGGGCCGGCGCCATATCCGGCGCTCGTGCGCGACCTTCAGCGCGTCATCGGGGATGAGGCGCGCAGGCAGATCCTCGAGCAGGAGGGCCGGCTGCCGTCGAGGGTCATCGCATGCGTCGGAGGCGGATCCAACGCGATGGGCACATTCGCCGCATTCATCCCGGATGCCGAGGTGGAGCTGGTCGGCGTCGAGGCGGGAGGGGAGGGGATCGACACCAGCCGGCACGGGGCGCCGCTGACGGTCGGAGCCCGCCCGGGCATCCTGCACGGCTCGCGCTCGGCGATCATGCAGGACGAGGAGGGCCAGATCGTGCAGGCGCACTCGATCTCCGCCGGGCTCGACTACCCCGGCGCCGGGCCGGAGCACGCCTATCTGCGCGATACGGGCCGCGCCCGCTATGTGGCGGTGGACGACGTCGACGCGCTCGCCGCCTTCCGCGAGGTGGCGCGCCTTGAGGGGATCATCCCCGCCCTGGAGACAGCCCACGCGCTCGCGTGGGTCCTCTCCCAGCGCGAGGGCGATGTGGACCTCGTGTGCCTTTCGGGCCGCGGCGACAAGGATCTGGCCGAGGTGCTCGCCGAGGGCGACGCATGAGCGTCCCCCTCGCCACGGGCATCGACCGCATCGCAGGCGCGTTCGCAAACAGCGGCAAGCGCGCGGCGCTGATGCCGTATGTGATGGGCGGGTTTCCGACCCTCCGCGACTCTCTGCTGATCGGCGACGCCTGCGTGCAGGCGGGAGCGGACGTGATCGAGCTCGGCGTCCCCTACTCGGACCCGCTCGCCGACGGCCCGGTGATCCACGCGGCCGGGACCGCGGCGCTCGCCGCCGGGGCCAGCATGGCGGGGGTGCTGGAGGTCGCACGCGGCCTTTCCGCGAGTGTGCCGGTGGTGCTCATGTGTTACGCGAACATGGTGTTCGCGCCGGGGGCGCAGGCCTTCGTGGAGCGCCTGGCCCAGACCGGTGCCTGCGGGCTAATCGTCCCGGACCTGCCCCACCAGGAGGCGCCGCAGGTGCTGCGGGCGTGCGATGACGCCGGCATCGCGCTGGTGCCGCTGGTGGCGCCCACGACGCCACCGGAGCGCCTTGCCGCCATCGGGGCCAGGGCGAGGGGATTCCTCTACACCGTGTCGGTGGTGGGGACGACGGGTGAGCGCGCGGCTCTCTCTGACCGCTTCGCGCAGGTGATCGCCCAGGCCAAGGCCAGTACCAGCGTGCCGGTCGCGCTCGGGTTCGGCATATCGACTCCCGAGCAGGCCTCGCAGGCCGCGGATGCCGGTGCCGACGGCGTGATTGTCGGCACCCGGCTGGTGCGCGCGGCCGGGGAGGGAGCCGATCCGGCGGCCTCCGTCGGAGCGGTCGTGAGCGAACTCGCTGCGGGCCTCGGCCCGGGCCGATAGGATTCCGCGCCAATGGGACTAATACTCACCGTCACGGCGGGGCTGATCGTGTGGATCGTGCTGTGGGCGCTCGGCGCCAAGGGCAGCGATGCCTTCATGCTTGCGACCGTGATCATCCTGATCGGCGCGGCCTTCAGGATCCTCGCCGGCTACCTCCCCGGCCGGCGCAGCTAGAGCGCGGTGCTCGGGCGCTGGCTGGGCCTGGCCGCTCTCGCCGCCACGGCCCTTGCTCTCGCCGGCTGCGGTGGCGTCTCGGGCGACTCCTCCGACGCTATAGGCAGCCCGCTCACCGTCTATTCGAGCCTTCCTCTTCAGGGCCCGCTCGCCGCTGACTCGACCCAGATCGTCGACGGCGAGACGCTCGCGTTCGAGGAATCCGGAGGCCGCGCGGGAAAGTTCCGGATCGCTTACTTCTCACTCGACGACGCCAACCCCTCCACGGGCCTCTGGAGCCCAGAGGTGACGGCGGGCAACGCGAAGACCGCCGCACAGGACCCGAGCACGATCGCCTACATCGGGGACCTCGACTCCGGCGCCACGGCGGTGTCGCTGCCGCTGATGAACTCCGCGGGCATCCTGCAGGTGAGCCCGGCCAGCCCCTATATCGGCCTGACGTCGGCCGTCGACGCCGGCCAGGATGAGCCCGAACGGTTCTACCCGAGCGGTAAGAGGACCTTCGGCCGCCTGCAGCCCGGTGACGGCGTCGAGGGCGCGGCCCAGGCACAGCTGATGCGCTCGCTCGGCGTCGGCAGCCTCTACGTCCTGGACAACCAGGATCCCTTCCAGGTCCCGCTCGCCACGATCGTCGCCAGCGATGCTGAAGCAGAAGGCATCACCGTCCGCGCCCACGACAGCATCTCGATGCCGGCGGGCGCGAACTTCGCCGGCGAGGTGGAAAAGATCGTCGAAAGCAAGGCCCAGGCCGTGTTCCTCGCCGGCGAAGCTGGCCCGTCGTCGGTGGCGCTGTGGCAGGCGCTCCACGCCGCGGACCCCGGGCTGCTGCTGTTCGGATCCAGCTCCATGGCCAGGGAATCCTTTGCGTCGCAGATAGGAACGGCCGCCGCGGAGACCTACCTGACGACGCCGCTGCTCGCGCCGGCGCTGTATCCACCCACGGGACAGCGGGTCATGCGCGACTTCCGCAGGCGCTTCGGCACCGAAGCGGGACCGTGGGCCCTCTATGGGTTCGAGGCGATGCGGACCGTGCTGGAGTCGATCAGGAGCGCCGGGTCCGCCGGTAACGATCGCGCCGCGGTGATCAAGCGCTTCTTCGCGACGCGCGCACCGCATGCCGTGATCGGCCCGTTCTCGATGAAGCCGAACGGGGAAACCAGCTCCACTGTCTACGGCGTGGACCGGGTGAGCGGCGGGCAGCTCGTCTTCTACCGCGCCCTCAACGCTCCCCGTGCGCCAGCGGCGCCCGCGGGCGGCTGAGAGCCGCCGCCCGCGTCAGCCGGCGCTCTGGCTCAGCCCGAGCACCAGCCGGTAGCGGTCGATTTCGCTCGAGAGTTCGTAGCCGCCGCCATCGAGCGTCGTCGCCGAGCGCAGATACGGCAGCACCGGCGCCAGCGTCGGGTCCTGGGTCAGGCCGATCCCTTCGAGCAGGCTCAGCAGCGTCGGGAAGTCGAGCATCACGTTCGGCTGGATGCTGTTGCCGAGCGTGGCCTCCGCAGCTTGGTGGGAGGGGGAGTTGCCGAGCGTGCTCGGCGGGTTCAGCGCCTGCGCCGCCGACGCTTCCCCGAGGCCGATCACCAGTTTGGCCTGCCCGCTGGAGTCGCGGCCGGCGGCTATCACCAGCTCGAGCGGGAGACCGCTGATCCGGGCGCCCTGGGCCGCTTCGGCGCCCGGGACGGTGGCGGGCGTCAGCTGCGCGCCGCGCGCGTGCAGCGCCGCCGCGAGCTCCGGAACGGCCGCCTTGGAGGCGCTCGGGTCCTTGGAGTCGATCGAGATCCCGGCCTTCAGTTTCAAGCAGGCTCGAGCCGCTCGCGAAGACCCCGGCCGAGCCCGTCCAGCTCGCGAAGTCCCGCTTGGCCTGCGGTGTGTCGGCGCCGAGCACCTGCAGCGGCAGCAGCAGCCCTTCCAGCAGCGACTTGAGGCTGAGGGTTCCGGCCTGTTCGCCTTCCTGGCCTCCCAGGGAGCCCAGCAGCGAGGTGACGGCGTCAAGGCCCGCGACGTCAGAGCCGCCGACGCTGCCGAGCCCGACCGCCAGCCACGATTCGCCCGGCAGGTCGCTGAGCGCCCGTGCACCTTCGGGGTCATAGGCGAGCAGGCCGGCGCCCGAGGTACTCGGCGAGCCGCCCGTGAGCGAGTCCGCGTCGAGGGCGAGCGACGTCGTCGAGGGGACGAGCGAGATGTTCGCCTCGCGCCCGCCCGAGAGCACCCCGACGAGCCCGGAGGCTTCCGTGCCGGCCGCCTCGGCCGTGGGCCCGACATAGAGGTGGGCCAGCGTTCCGGACGGCGCCTCGGCGACGAGCTTGGAGTAGCCGGCCGCCCTCACCAGAGCCGGCCCGCCGAGCGTGGTGTCGACGACGCCGTGAAAGCCGGATTCGCTGCCGATCACGGCGAGGTGGTCGACCATGCCGAGCGCCAGTCCTTCGCCGTTGAGCTGGTAGGTGACCCCTCGATAGGTGGCCGCATGCGCGCCGGCGTGCTGTGCCTGCGCGTTCAGGAACGCGAGCGCCTTGGAGGAGTCGGTCGTGTCCATCACGATCGCGCCCTGTGCTCCGCCCTTGCCGAACGGATAGGCGGACGCCTGCTGTGAGGTGCCGAGCAGTCCCTGCTCGACGAGTGAGAGCACGGGGCCCGCCGAGGAGAGCGAGGAGATGAAGATGCCGGCGTTCGGGCCCAGCCACGGCGCTACTTCGCTTCCGAAGTTCAGGGTGGGGGATCCCGGTGTCTGCAGGGCCAGCAGCAGCCGCGAGTAGGGGTCGCTCTTCTGCGTGAGGGAGTGGCCGGCTGCGAGCGTCGCCGTCTTCAGGCCGCCTTCGGGCCTGACGACGGCGCCGACGTAGAGGATCGAGGACGCCGGAACCGCCGCGGCCGGGTCGGCCGCCGTCCCTCCGGAGGAGCTCGAGCCGCACCCGGCGAGGAGTGCGGTCAGCGCGAGGGCTGCCACGGCGCCAGCGATCCGCCTGGCGGGTCGCCGGGTGGGGCGGGGGCGGGAGGCTGGGCTCGGTGCTGAGGGCAAGGCGTGGTCCTTTCTCGGGGCCCCGCGCCGGGCAGCCGGGGGAGCCGATGGTACGTGCAGCGCCAGGTCTTGCGCAAGAGCCCACGGTGGGCGCTGCGAGGGTGCCGGGATGGCGTGGTGGGAGAAAATGTCGTGCAGGGGTTGCATTGTGGGAGAAAGTGGGTTATGTTCGCGCGCAGCGGGCCGAGGTGGAGGGGCTCCTCCCACTCCTCCACCTCGGCTCGGTAAACAACTTTGGAGTAATCACGTGGTTCCGTTTCGAGGCACCTTCGACCATACGCTCGACGCGAAGAACCGTCTGACGGTGCCCAGCCGCTACCGCGCGGCGCTCTCGGAGGGTGTTGTGCTCGCCACCCCTCTTGACCAGAAGCCCTGCGTGAGCGTCTGGCGGCCCGAGCCGTATGAGACGTACACGCAGAGGGCCCTGGAGGGCGTCCCTCCGCTGTCCCCGCGCCTGAGCGAACTCGAGCGCTTCTTCTACGGCCACTCGGCGGAAACGGAGCTTGACGCCGCCGGACGCGTGATGATTCCGTCTGTGCTGGCCGAGAGAACGGGGCTTTCGAAGGATGTCGTCGTGGTCGGCGCCGGCGACCACCTCGAGATCTGGGACCGCACGTGCTGGAACGAACATCAATCGGCGCTGCTCAGCGGCGTCGCGGAGGTCACGGCCCGTGCCGATCAAGCTGCTTGAGATTCGCGACGCGCGCGAGGGCTGCCCGCCGGAGATGTCGCGGCGCCGCCGCTCATCCTCCGGCAGACGCGGCGGACGGCCCCCGGCCGCCGGCGCGCCCTCGATCGCCCCGGGCTCCCACACCCCTGTGCTCGCCGGCGAGTTGCTCGAGCTCCTCGGGCCGGCCCCGGGCCAGACCGCGGTCGACTGCACCTTCGGGGACGGCGGGCACGCCGGCCTGGTGGCTGAGCGGCTGGGCCCCGGCGGCACCCTGATCGCGATCGATCGCGATCCGCTCGCCGAGAGCCGCGTCCAGGCGCTCGCCGAGTCCGCGGCCTGCACGGTGCGATTCATCCGCTCGAGCTACGCGGAGGCGCTGGAGCTGCTGGCGGAGGAGGGCGTTCGCGCCGACATGGTCTACTTCGACCTCGGCATGTCCTCGATGCAGGTGGACACGCGCGAGCGCGGGTTCTCCTACTCCTATGACGCTCCGCTGGACATGCGCATGGACCCGACGCAGGACCTGACCGCCCAGGAGCTCGTCGCCGAGTGGGATGAGCGCAGGCTCGCCCATGCGCTCAGGGACTTCGGCGAGGAGCGCCACGCCGGAGCGATCGCCCGGGCGATCGTCCGGCGCCGCTCGCAGGCCCCGATCAGCACCACGCTCGAGCTGGTCGACACGATCAACTCGGCTCTGCCTGCACCCGCGCGGTTCGGCGGCGGTCATCCCGCCAAGCGTTCCTTCCAGGCCCTCAGGATCGCCGTCAACGACGAGCTCGGGCAGCTCGACCGTGCGCTCCCGCTGGCGTGGGAAGTGCTGCGCGAGGGCGGCGTCCTGGCCGGCATCTCCTTCCACTCCCTCGAGGACAGGCGTGTGAAGCGCTTCCTCGCCGACAGGGCGCGCGGCTGTATCTGCCCGCCCGACCTGCCGGTCTGCGCCTGCGGCCGCGAGCCGCAGGGAGCGCTGCTCTCGCGCAGGTCGATCGTGCCCTCGGCGGCTGAGGTGGCGCAGAACCCCCGCGCCGCCTCCGCCCGTCTGCGGGCCGCCCGCAAGCTCACCGACGAGGAGGTGCTGCCCGCATGACGCCCCCGGCCGCAGCACCCGCTGTCCCGCGTGCACGCGCAGGCGCACCGGCACGCAAGCTCGCCCCGGCGCCCCGGCCCCGGCGCGTCTCCGGTCCCGCTCGCCGGACCCGTCCGCCCGCCGCGGCGCCCGCCCGCGATCGCGGTCTCGCGCTCGGCCTCGCAGCCGCGCTCGGCTCGGTCGTGCAGTCACGCAGGCTCGACCGCCTGATCAGAGGGCGCGCCTGGATCGGCATCGTCGCCTTCGCCCTGATCGGGATCGTGACCCTCCAGCTCGGTCTGCTCAAGCTCAACGCGGGCATGGGCCGGTCGATCGTCCGCGCCGAAGCTCTCCAGCGCCAGAATGCCGCGCTGGCCATCGAAAACTCCCAGCTCGCGGCCGGCAGCCGCGTCGAGGCGCTCGCGGCCCGCTTAGGCATGGTGGTTGTGCCAAGCGGGACGCTGCGCTTCCTGCACGCCGGCACGGACGCGCAGGCGGCGCGGGCGGCCTCAACGCTCACGGCTCCCTCCAGCACGGCGACCGCGCCGGCCGGATCCGCTCCCGCCGAATCCTCGACCGGCGAAAGCGCCTCGGCGCCAGCCTCCGGCGCAGCGGAAACCAGCACCGCCGCCCAGGAACCGGCCAGCTCAGGGGGCTCCGCGGCCTCCGGCGAACAGGCGGAAGCCTCCCAGGGGACGGCGCAGGCGTCGACCGAAACGCCGGCCGCAGCCGCTCCCGCGAGCGAAGCGTCCGCTCCAACATCTGAAACTGCCGCCGGCGGCACGCAGGCCGGCCCGGGCGGCTAGGCGCGTGGCAACGCTCGAGCGCCGCGCCGGGTACATCTTCGGGGCCTTCATCGTCCTGATCGTCTTGGCAGCGGGCCGTGCCGCCTACCTCGGTGTGGTCCGCGCCGGGGCGCTGCGCAAGGTCGCGAGCGCCGAGCACGTGAGCGCCGAAACGATCGTCGCGCCGAGGGGAGCCATCACGGACCGCAACGGCATCGACCTCGCCGTCTCCGAACCGGCGCGCGAAATCTTCGCGGACCCCTACCGCATGAGCGACCCCCTCGCGGACGCCCACAAGCTGGCCCCGCTGCTCGGGCAGAGCGAAGCGACGGTCCTGAAAGAGCTCTCCGAGCACACCGGCTTCGTCTACCTGGCCCGCTCGATGCCGGCCGCGCGGGCGGAAGCGGTGATGGCACTGAAGATCCCCGAAGTCGAGAGCACGCCGGTGATGCGGCGGGTCTACCCGCAGGGCGCGCTCGCGGGCCAGGTGCTCGGGATCGTCGGCACCGAAGGCAAGGGCCTGACGGGGCTCGAGTATTCGCTGAACAACACGCTGCGCGGCCAGGCCGGCGAGCGGCGTGTCGTGCGTGACGCGATCGGCCAGCCCGTGTCGATCAGCGAAGCGGCAACCGAGCATCCCGGAAAGACGGTGGCGCTCACCCTGGACGCGAACATCCAGCAGCGCACCGAAGACGTCCTCGGCGCGGTCGCCCAGAAGTTCACACCGAAAGATGCGACGGCGATCGTGATGGACCCCCGCACGGGAGCGATCCTGGCGCTGGCGAACTGGCCCAAGTTCAATCCTGGCCAGCCCGCCGCGTCGGCGCCTTCGGACATCGAGGACCGCGCCGTGGGCTTCAACTACGAACCGGGCTCCACCTTCAAGGCCTTCACCGTCTCCGGAGCGATGGAACAGGGCCTGATCACACCGAACACGCCGTTCAACATCCCCGACCAGATCCAGGTCGCCGACCGCACGATCCACGACGACACCGAACACGCTGAAGAAACCCTGACCACCTCGCAGATCCTCGCCCGCTCCAGCAATGTCGGCGCGATCAAGATCGGGGCCCTGGAGGGGCCGAGCAACTTCAACACCTGGGTCCACCGCTTCGGCTTCGGGGCCCGGACCGGCGTGGATCTGCCCAGCGAGGAAGCGGGCGTCACCCTCCCGCTGGAAAAGTACTCGGGGTCCTCGATGGGGAACCTGCCGATCGGCCAGGGCGAGCTCGTGACCCCGATGCAGATGGCCACCGCGTATGCAGCGATCGCCAACGGCGGCATCCTGCGCACTCCGCACATCGTCAGCTCCGTGGGAGGGGTCGAGCAGCCCGAGCCCACAGGAAAGCGGGTCATCTCCTCTGCCACCGCCGCCTCGGTCCGCGAGATGCTCGAAGGGGTGCTCGCGCCCGGCGGCACGGCGAGCGAGGTCTCGATCCCGGGCTACAAGCTGGCGGGCAAGACCGGAACCGCGAGCAAGATCGACCCCGCCACCGGCGAATACTCGACCAGCGCGTACGTGGCCTCCTTCATCGGGATGGCGCCCGCGTCCAATCCGCGCCTTCTGACCGCTGTGGTCGTCGACGAACCCCAGAGCGGCTCGATCTTCGGAGGCACGGTCGCCGCGCCGGCGTTCGGCGAGATCATGAGCTACGCGCTGCCGTATCTGGGCATCCCGCCCGGGTAGGCGAAGGCTCCCGCTGGAGCGGAAACTAGACTCAACCGCATGCCGGAGCGGGAAACAGGCCGATGAGGCTCAGTGAGCTGCTGGGCGGGCACCTGCCCGGCCTTCGCGAGCAGCCGCCCCCGCAGGCCGGCGACGTTGAGATCACGGGCCTGGCATACGACAGCCGCGCGGCCCGGCCGGGCTCCCTGTTCTTCTGTGTCAGCGGCTTTCGCGCCGACGGTCACGCCTTCGCCCCCGACGCGGTGGCGGCGGGCGCCGCCGCGCTCGTGGTGGAGCGCCCGCTGGGGCTCGGCGTGCCCGAGATCCAGGTCGAGTCGGCGCGGGCCGCGATGGCGCCGCTGGCGGCACGCTTCTACGGCAATCCGGACCGCGAGTTGCGGATCGTCGGGATAACCGGCACCAATGGGAAGACCACCACCGCCTACCTCATCCGTGCGCTTCTGGAGGCGAGCGGCAGCCAGTGCGGGCTGCTCGGCACGGTCAAGTCGGTGATCGGAGGGCAGGAGAGCGTTCTGGCGCGCACCACCCCCGAGGCCATCGACCTGCAGGCCGACTTCCGCGCGATGCTCGACGGCGGCGACAGCGCGTGCGCGATCGAGGTGTCCTCGCATGCCCTGTCGCTGGGACGCACCGACGCGATCGAGTTCGCGGCCGCCGTGTTCACGAACATGACCCGCGACCACCTGGACTTCCATCGCGACATGGAGGACTACTTCCTCTCAAAGCGCCTGCTGTTCCTCCCCGCCCGGGGCCCGGCGCCGCGGGCCAGCATCCTGAACGTCGGCGACCCGTACGGGCGCCGGCTCGCGCAGGAGGTTCCGGGCGCGCTCACGTTCGCTGTCGGCGAGCCCGCCGACTACAGCGCGAGCAACCTCCGCTGCGGGCGCAGCGGCTGCAGCTTCACCCTCTCCACGCCGGAGGGCGAGCGCGAGCTGATGCTGCCCATGCCCGGCCGCTTCAACGTCGCGAACGCGCTCGGTGCCCTGGCCGCGGTGCACGCGCTCGGGGCGAACCTCGACGAGCTGCTGGCCGAGCTCGCCCGGGGCGTGCACGTGCCGGGACGCTTCGAGCCCGTAGACGAGGGCCAGGACTTCGCCGTGCTCGTGGACTACGCCCACACCCCCGACTCGCTCGAGAACGTCCTGCGGGCCGCACGCGACCTCGACGACGGCGCCGCAGGCGCTCGGGCCCGGGTCATCTGCGTGTTCGGCGCCGGCGGTGACCGCGATCGCGGCAAGCGGCCGCTGATGGGCGAGATCGCGGCGCGCCTGGCCGACGCGGTCCTCGTCACCTCCGACAACCCGCGCTCGGAGGACCCGGACGCGATCATCGGGGAGATCATGCAGGGCGCCGCCGGCGCTCCGGGGGTCAGGGCGCTCGAGGATAGGCGCGCAGCGATCGCCGAGGCCGTCGCCCTAGCCGCGCCCGGAGACATCCTCGTGATCGCGGGCAAGGGCCATGAGCAGGGACAGGAGCTCGCAGGTGGGCACAAGCTCCCCTTCGATGATGTCGCGGTTGCGCGGGAAGCTCTCGCCGCGAGGGCCGGCAGGCCCGTGGGGGCTCCCAGCGCGTGAGGGACTGGGACGTTAAGCGTCTGGCCGCCGTCGTCGGCGCGGGCGTGCTTCGCCCGAGCGCCGGCCCCGGCGGTCCCGGCAGGGCGACGATCGACTCCCGGACCGCCGGGCCGGGCGACCTGTTCGTCGGGCTCGCGGGGGAGCGCACCGACGGCGGGCGCCACGCGCCGCAGGCCCTGGCCGCCGGCGCCTGGGGGGTGCTGGTGACTGAAGAGCACGCGCCGGCGGCGACGGCGGTGCCCGGCGGCGCGGTGCTCGTGCACCCTGACCCGCTGGCGGCGCTGCAGGTGCTCGCACGCGAGTGGCGCCGGGAGCTCGGCTCCCGGGGCGCCTCGGTGATAGCGATCACCGGCTCCACGGGCAAGACCTCGACCAAGGACATCCTGGCGGCGCTGCTGGCAGGGCATGCGCGGGTGGCCGCGACTCCCGAGAACCTGAACACCCAGATCGGCCTCCCGCTCGCGATCCTCGCGGCACCCGGCGACACCGAGGTGCTGGTGCTCGAGATGGCGATGCGCGGGCCCGGCCAGATCGCCGAGCTTACGGCGATCGCCGAGCCCGATGTGGGAGTGATCGTGAACGTCGGGCCTGCCCACCTCGAGCTGCTCGGGTCGCTCGAGGCGATCGCTGCCGCCAAGGCGGAGCTGATCGCGGGTCTCGCACCGGGCGCCGTGGCCGTCGTCCCGGCGGACGAGCCGCTGCTCGAGCCCCATCTGCGTGAGGACCTTGCGACCGTCACGTTCGGCCAGAGCGGCCAGGTCCGGCTCGCAGGCGGCGCGCCCGGCGGGGCGGTCACGATCCGCGACGACGGCGGCGAGATGTCGCTCGTGCCGTCCTTCTCCCAGGCGCACCAGCTCTCGAACCTGCTCGCCGCCGTCGCGGCCGCCCGCGCCGTGGGGATCACGCCCTCCGGCGAGGTTCGCGTGAGCTTCTCGGCGATGCGCGGCCAGCGCACACGGCTGCCCGGAGGGGTCGTGGTGATCGATGACTGCTACAACGCCAACCCGATGTCGATGCGCGCGGCCATCGACGATCTCTGCAGCGCCCCCGGCGGGCGCAGGGTCGCGGTGCTCGGAGACATGCTCGAGCTCGGCCCTGAGGCGGAACCTCTGCACGGCGCGATCGGCACCTACGCGGGCGAGCGCGGGGTGGACCTTCTCCTCACCGTCGGCCCGCTGGCCCGAGCGATCGCGGCGAGCTTCCCGGGTCGCTCGGTCAGCGTCGATGACTCGCGCGCGGCCGGCGAGGTGCTGCCGGGGCTGCTCGCCGACGGCGACACCGTGCTCGTGAAGGGCTCCCGCGGCGTCGGCATGGAGAGCATCGTCGCCGCGCTGACGGCCGAGCCCGCGGGCGCCGTCGCATCCGGGCCGGAGCGAAGCTGAATGGGCCGCATTCTCTTCGGGGGCACGGCCGCTCTGCTGATCTGCATCTTTCTCAGCCCCAAGTTCATCGAGTTCCTGCGAAAGCGCGAGTTCGGCCAGCACATCCGCGAGGACGGCCCGCAGGGCCACATGCAGAAGGCGGGCACGCCGACGATGGGCGGCGTGCTCATCTTCCTGGCGGTTTCCGTCTCGTTCCTGATCCTGACCGACGACGACTGGCGCTCGCTGGGCGTGTTCGGGGCCGCGATCGCGTGCGCGCTGCTCGGCTTCGCCGACGACTACACCAAGCTTGTCAAGCGCCGTTCGCTCGGGCTGCGCGCGCGGACGAAGCTCGGCGTCACGATCGCGATCTCGATCGGCCTCTGGTACGTCGCGGCCCACGAGGCGCACCTCGCGCCGACGCTGTGGCTGCGCTTCGTCGACTACCACATCGATCTGGGGCCGCTGTATCCGGTGCTGATCTATCTGGTGGTGGCGGGCACCACCAGCGCTGTGAACCTCACCGACGGGCTTGACGGTCTCGCCGCCGGCTGCGCCGCCATCGTGCTGCTCGCGTATGTGGGGATCACGTTCCTGGCAGGCGACTTCGACATGGCGATGCTCGCGGGCTGCCTGGTGGGGGCGTGCATCGGGTTCCTCTGGTTCAACGCCTTCCCGGCCACGATCTTCATGGGGGATACGGGCTCCCTCGGACTCGGGGGCGCGATCGCCGGCCTGGCCGTCATGACCAAGACCGAGGTGCTCCTGATCCTTCTCGGCGGCATCTTCGTGATCGAGGCGCTGTCGGTCCTGATCCAGGTGATCTCCTTCCAGACGACGCGCAAGCGCGTGTTCCTGATGGCGCCGATACACCATCACTTCGAGCTCAAGGGCTGGTCGGAGACGAAGATCATCCTGCGCTTCTGGATCGTGGCCTCGCTGTTCGCCGCCATCGGCTTCACGATCTACCGCCAGAGCAGAGGCCTGTAGGGCTTGAGGGCACAGCGGCGACGCCCGCGGCTGCGAACCGCGACGATTGGGTGATGATGAGCGAGCCCAGAAAGATCGTTATCGCCGCGGGCGGGACGGCTGGTCACGTGGTGCCGGCGCTGGCGGTCGCGCAGGTTCTGCGGGCTGACGGGGCCGAGGTCGAGTTCATCGGCGGCGCCCGCGCGGAGGCGCGGCTGGTGCCCGCCGCCGGCTTCCCGCTGCACACCATCAACGTCAAAGGCCTCTCGCGCTCGAACCCGCTGGCGGCGGCACGGTCCGTCGGCCTCGCCGCGGCGGCGCTGCCCCGCGCTCGCTCGATGCTGGCGGAGATCGCGCCGGACGCCGTGATGGGAGGAGGCGGATATGTGGCCGGGCCCGTTGGTCTGGCGGCGCTCACGCTGCGCCTGCCGCTGGTGCTGACCGAGGCGGACAGCCACCTCGGGCTCACCAACCGCGCGCTCGCGCGCGCCGCACGCAATGTGTGTCTGGCGTTCCCGATCGAGGGCCGCGAGGATCCGCGCTACCTGATCACCGGTCGCCCGATCCCGCCCCCGATGCGGGACCGGCAGGCGGCACGCCGGCGCCTTGAGGTGCCGGAGGAGGCGATGTGCGTACTCGTCTTCGGCGGCTCGCTGGGCGCGCGGTCGATCAACCTCGCGGCGGTGCAGGCGCTCGGCGGCGCGCCGATGCATGTCCTGCACGTCTGCGGCGAGCGCGACTACGGCGAGTTGTCCTCGCAGCTGTTGCCCGCGGGCTATGACCTGCGCGAGTACCTGGACCGCGAGCAGTTCGCGGATGCGCTGGCGTCCGCCGACCTGGTCGTCGCCCGCTCGGGCGGCTCGGTGTTCGAGATCGCGGCGCAGGGCCTGCCGTCGATCCTCATTCCCTACCCCAGCGCCGCCGGCGACCACCAGAGCTCGAACGCACGCTGGATGGCCGACGCGGGAGCCGCGATCGTCATTCCCGACGGCGAGCTGACAGGGCCGCGGCTGGGCTCCGCCGTGGCCTCGCTGCTGTCGGATTCGAGCCGCCTTCAGGAGATGGGCCAGGCCGCTCTCGCGCTCGCTCGCCCGGATGCCGCGCGGGACGTCGCGGATGCGGTGCTGAGGGCCGCCGGGCGATGAGCGCGCCCGATCGTCCGTGGACTGGGCGGCGCCTGCACTTCGTCGGCGTCGGCGGTGCCGGCATGAGCGGATATGCCAGGGCGGCGAGCGCGCTCGGCGCGAGCGTCAGCGGCTCGGACGGCTCAAACAGCATCTATCTGGAGCGGCTGGCCGGCGACGGCATCCTGACCGCCGCGATCGGCCATGCCGCCGAGAACGTCCCGCAGGGGGCGGACGTCGAGGTGATCTACTCGACGGCCGTCGGGCCCGAGAACGTCGAGCGGCTGACGGCGCGCGAACGGGGCATACCCGAGCGCCCGCGGGCCGAGCTGCTCGCCGAGCTGAGCGCTCTGCGCCGCACGATCGCGGTCGCGGGCACGCACGGCAAGACGACGACGTCCTCGATGCTCGTCCACGCCCTGCGGGCGGCGGGCATGGACCCCGGCTGGCTGATCGGGGGCTCCGCCGGCGGCGAACTGCCCAATGCCCGCTGGACCGAGGCGGCATGGTTGATTGTGGAGGCCGACGAGTCCGACCGCTCGATGCTGAGCCTCGACGTGGATGTCGCCGTGTTGACCAACGTCGAGCTCGACCACCACTCGACATACGGCTCGCTGGCGGAGATACGCGAGGCGTTCGCCGCGCTGCTCGCCGGTGCCCGGGAGGCCGTGATCTGGGACCGCCCGGAGCTGCTCGAGCTGCGGACCGGCGACGCCGTCGCCTATGACGCACGTGATGTCACCCTGACCGTCGGCGGCTCGCGCTTTGACTGGCGCGGCCACGAGGTGTCACTGCAGGTGCCGGGGGTCCACAACGCCGTCAACGCCGCCGGCGCGCTGGAGGCGGCGCGGCTGGCCGGCGCCGAGGAGAGCAAGGCGATCGCCGGGCTCGCGGGCTTCCAGGGCGCCGGCAGGCGCTTCCAGCTCGTGGGGGTCAGCCCGTCCGGAGCGCGGGTCTACGACGACTATGCCCACCACCCGACGGAGATCGCCGCGACGCTGACCGCGGCGCGCACGCTCGCTCCCCGCCGGCTCATCGCCGCCTTCCAGCCGCACCTGTATTCGCGGACCGCCCTGCTCGCACGCGAGTTCGGCGCCGCGCTCGCGATCGCCGACGAGGTGGTGGTCCTGGACGTATACCCCGCCCGTGAGCGCGCCGAGGATCACCCGGGCGTGAGCGGCCTGATGATCGCCGAGAGCGCCGCCGACGCGGCGGACGGGCGGACCGTCTTCTGGCTGCCGACGTTCGAGCAGGCCGCACGGGTGCTGCGCGAGCGCCTGGTGCAGGGCGAGGTGTGCCTGGTCATGGGCGCGGGCGACGTGCAGGAGCTGAGCCGACGGCTGGTGGCGCCGTGAGCATCCCCGAGCCGCCGGCGATCGTCCAGCGCGAGCACTCGCTCAGCCGCCTGAGCACCGTGCGCACCGGCGGCGACGCCGAGTTCTTCGCCCGCGCCGGAAGCCGCGAGGAGATACTCGAGCTGCTCGGCTGGGCCCGCGCTGGCGCAGTGCCCGTCGCCGTCGTCGGCTCCGGTTCGAACCTGCTGATCGCCGACGAGGGCGTGCGAGGCCTGGTGATCAAGCTTGACCGGGCGCTGGCCGAGATATCGGTCGACGGCGAGCACATCAGCGCGGGCGGGGGCGCGCGGCTGCCCGCCGTCGCGGCGAGGTCCGCGCGCGAGGGCCTCTCCGGGATCGAGTTCGGCGTGAACATCCCCGGCACCGTGGGCGGGGCCGTGCGCATGAACGCCAACGCATACGGCGGAGAACTCGCCCGCACCCTGCAATGGGTGGACGTGGCCGGCGCGGAGGGGATCGAGCGGCGCGCGGTGGGCGAGCTCGGGCTCTCCTACAGGCATTCGAACCTCGCGGACGGGGAGATCGTGATCCTCGCGCGCCTGCAGCTCGAGCGCGAGGACCCCGAGCGCGTCGGCGCGAGGCTCGCCGAGCTGCGCAGCAGGCGCCACGCCGCCCAGCCGCAGGGGATCAGGACGTTCGGCTCGACCTTCAAGAACCCGCAGGACCCTCGCGCCGAGGGACGCAGCGCCGGCCTGCTGCTGGCCGATGTGGGCGGCAACGGGCTCACGGTCGGGGGCGCCCGCCTCTCACCCAAGCACGCCAACTTCATCGAGAACATGGGCGAGGCGAGCACCGCCGACGTGCTCGCCGTCATGGCCGAGGGCCGCAGGCGCGTGCTGGAGCGCTTCGGGGTGGCCCTCGAGCCGGAGGTGCAGACGCTCGGGGACATCCGCTTTCCGTGGACCTGAGCATGTAGGGGTTGGCGGCGCGAGGTCGAAGAACACGCCAATGGACCGCCCCATGGCCGCGCGAATCGCCCGCCCCTTCGGGTCTGCCGCCGCGCGGCCACGCCACACAGGGCGCCGTTCATCGCGCAGGCCGGAGCCCTCGAGCCGCTGGAGGCCGATCGCAGCGGCCACCGCTGCCTTCGCAGCCGTGTGGGGGCTCATCGCCTCCGTGCTTCAGCACCGCGGCGTGCGCCGGGTACTGCTCGCGCTCATCATCTGCCTGCCGCTGCTGGCCGGGGGCTACCTGCTGATCCGGCGCTCGCCGCTCTCCACCGTCGAGCACGTGCGCGTCAGCGGCGTCCAGGGCAGCCAGTCCGGCGCGATCGAGGCGGCGCTGGTGGCGGCCGCCCGCCACATGAGCACGCTCGGCGTCAACGACGCCGCCCTCAGGGAAGCGGTCTCGAGCTACCCGGTCGTGGCCGCCGTCAGCGCTCATCCGAGCTTTCCCCACTCGCTCAGCATCGTCGTGACGGAGCAGCCGCCGGTCGCGTCGGTGAACGTCGGTGGAGCGGACACCGCGGTGGCCGCCGACGGCGCCGTGCTCGGCAGCGGAATGCTGAGCTCCTCGCTGCCGAGTGTCGGCGGCGACTACCTCTCCTCCCGCGGCCGTGTGATGAGCTCCGGGCTGCTGGCCGCGCTGGGTGTGCTCGGCGCCGAGCCCGCGCCGCTGGCGAAGCTGACCTCCAGGGTCTTCACCGGCCCCTACGGACTGACGGTCGCGATGCGCAACGGCGTGCAGGTCTACTTCGGCGACGCCTCGCGGCCGCACGCCAAGTGGCTGTCCTTCGAGCGCGTGGTCCTGGACCCGGGCTCGGCCGGGGCATCCTCCATCGACGTGCGCATGCCCGAGCGTCCGGCGGCCGAGTTCGCCGCCTCCACGCCGGCCTCCACCGCCACGCGGTCCGCGGCCTCGGGCGGCTCGCTGTCGGCCAACTCGGAAGCCACGGTCGCCTCGCTGGCGGCGGCGCTCGGCGAAGGCGGCCAGGGCACGGTCGCGACCCCCACGACCAGCACCGCGACGCCTGCGGCGCCGAGTGAAACGAGCGGCTCTGAAACGCACGAATCGCAGTCATCCGAAAGCTCGGGCGGGGAATCGGAACCCTCGGGATGAGACCCTCAATCTCAACCTCAGCTTCAGGCTAGGTGGATGGCCATTCTCAGGTGCTACTCGAGACTCCTGGGATCTGCAACGAATCTTGCGATAATTGACCCCGTCGTTGACAGGGCGAAGATCCCTGCATAACGTGGTCAATCCGGCGGTTCCGCGACCTTTGTCCCGCGAACGCTAAATCACAACTTAAGGCTTCGGGCGAGGACATCATGGAGAGCAGCGGCAGCTATCTGGCAGTGATCAAGGTCGTCGGCGTCGGCGGCGGCGGCACCAACGCGGTCAGCCGCATGGTGGACGCCGGGCTTCGCGGCGTCGAGTTCATCGCGGCGAACACGGACGCGCAGGCGCTGGCCATGTGCGACGCCGACATCAAGCTCAACATCGGCCACGAGTCGACCAAGGGCCTCGGCGCGGGCGCGAACCCCGACGTGGGCCTGGCGGCCGCTTCCGAGTCGCGCGACGAGATCAAGGAGGCGCTCAAGGGCGCCGACATGGTGTTCGTGACCGCCGGCGAGGGCGGCGGCACCGGCACCGGGGCCGCCCCGGTGATCGCCGAGATCGCCAAGAACGAGATCGGTGCGCTCACCGTGGGCGTCGTCACGCGCCCGTTCGACTTCGAGGGTTCGCAGCGCGGGCGCCAGGCGACCGAGGGCATCGAGCGCCTGCGTGAGGTCGTCGACACGCTGATCGTGATCCCGAACGAGAAGCTGCTGGCCGTCGTCGAGCGCCGCACCTCGATGCTCGACGCCTTCCGCGAAGCCGACAACGTGCTGCGCCAGGGCGTCCAGGGCATCACCGACCTGATCACCATCCCCGGCCTGATCAACCTCGACTTCGCCGACGTGCGCACGATCATGGCCGACGCCGGCTCCGCCCTGATGGGGATCGGCACCGCCGGCGGCGAGAGCCGCGCCGCCGACGCCGCCCGCGCGGCGATCTCCTCGCCGCTGCTTGAGGAGAACGTCGAGGGCGCCACCGGCATCCTGCTGAACATCACCGGCGGCAAAGAGCTCGGCCTGTTCGAGGTCAACGACGCCGCGGAGATCATTCAGAACGCGGCCGACTCGAACGCCAACATCATCTTCGGCGCCGTCATCGACGAGGGCATGGGCGACGAGGTCCGGGTGACCGTGATCGGCACCGGCTTCGACCACAGGCCCGGGCGCGCGCCCGCCCGCCGCGAGGCGGCCCGCACGAGCAGGCCCGACCGCGGTCCCCGCATCAGCGACAGGCAGCGCTCCACGCTGGAGATCGCGGACGAGGACATCGACGTACCGCCGTTCCTGCGCTGAGAGGGGCGCAGGGGGTCGCTTCGCTAGCCTGGGGCGATGACCTCGCCCGCAGCCTCGCTCCTGCGTCGCACGCCCCTGTTTGATCGCCACGTCGAGGCGGGCGCCAAGATCGTCGACTTCGCCGGCTGGGAGATGCCGGTGCAGTATGAGGGGGTGCGCCAGGAGCACCTCGCGGTGCGCAGCGCATGCGGGATCTTCGACGTCTCTCACATGGGCGAGATCCAGACCAGCGGCCCGGGCGCGCTCGAGCTGCTGCAGCGGCTGCTCTCCAACGACGTCTCAAAGCTCGCCCTCGGCGGCGCCCAGTACAGCGTGCTCTGCCGTCCCGACGGCGGCGTCCTGGACGACCTCTTCACCTACCGGCTGGGCGAGGACGACTACCTGACGATCACCAACGCCTCCAACCATGCCTCCGACCTGGCCTGGTTTCAGGAGAACGCCAAGGGCCTGGACGTGCGGGTCGAGGACCGCATCGACGACTGGGCGATGCTCGCCGTCCAGGGACCGCTGGCCAGAGAGCGGGTGCAGGCGATCTCCGACTCGCCGCTGCCGGGGCGCATGCGCGCCGAGCACCGCCGCCTCGCGGGCATGCCCGTGCTTGTGTGCGGAACCGGCTACACGGGCGAGGACGGGGTCGAGCTGCTGTGCGCGCCCGAGGACGCTCCGGCGCTGTGGGATGAGCTCGTGCGACGGGGCGCGACGCCCGCCGGTCTCGGCGCGAGGGACACGCTGCGCCTGGAGGTCTGCTTCCACCTCTACGGCAACGACCTCGACACCTCCCGTGGCCCGATCGAAGCCGGCCTGGGCTGGTGCTGCAAGGAGGACACCCGCTTCATCGGCTCGGACGCCGTGCGCGCCGTGCGCGAGCAGGGCCCGGCGGAGAAGCTCGTCGCGTTCGAGATCCAGGGGCCGGGGATCGCGCGGCAGGGTAACCCCGTCGCCGGCGGCGGGATCGTGACCAGCGGAACCCTCTCGCCGTCGCTCGGGATGGGCATAGGGATGGCCTACGTGCCGCAGGAGCAGGCCGCCAGCGGCACCGCGCTCGAGATAGATGTTCGTGGCAAGATGCGGCCCGCCGTTGTGAAGGACAAGCCGCTCTACAGAAAGGGCTCCTGAATGTCTCAGGCCAGCTACCCCGAGGATCTGCTCTACCACCCTGAACACGACTGGGCGCGCATCGACCCGTCCGACCCCGAGCACGCCACGCTCGGCGTCACCTGGTTCGCCCAGGACGCGCTCGGCGAGGTCGTCTTCTTCGACCCGCCCGCGGTCGGAACGGCGCTCACGAAGGACGCCTCCTACGCCGAGGTCGAGTCCGTCAAGGCGGTATCTGACGTCGTGGCGCCGCTCTCCGGGGAGATCGTGGAGGTCAACGAGGCGCTCACCGAGAACCCCGCGATGATCAACGAGGACCCCTACGGGGAGGGCTGGATGGTCAAGGTGAAGCTCGCCGATCCCTCCGAGCGCGAGGCGCTCCTGGACGCCACCGCCTACCGCGCCACGCTCGCTGGCTAGGCTGGAGGGCAGCTTGAGCCGATACACCTCAGTAACCGAGCAGGACCTCGAGCGGATGCTCGCCGCCATCGGCGTCGGCTCCCTGCAGGAGATCTTCGATCGCCAGATCCCCGAGGGGGTCCGCCTCGGCCGCGAGCTCGAGCTCCCGCAGGGACTGCCCGAGCAGGACGTATACGAGCACCTGAGGGCGCTTGCGGCGCAGAACACGAGCGCCGAGGAGGAGCTGAGCTTCCTCGGGGGCGGAATGTACGACCACTACGTGCCAGCCCTCATTGACATGCTGATGGAGCGCTCGGAGTTCCTGACGCCCTACACGCCCTACCAGCCCGAGATCTCCCAGGGCGGCCTGCAGGTGATGTTCGAGTACCAGACGGCGATAACCGAGCTGACGGGCCTGCAGGTGTCCAACGCATCCACCTACGAGGGCCCCTCAGCAGTCGCAGCCGCTGCCTACCTGGCCAAGCTCGACAACGGCCGCCGCAAGCTGATCGCCAGCGCCGGGCTGCACCCTCACGCGATCGAGACGCTCCGCACCCTCGCCCACGGCTACGGCATGGAGGTCGTCGAGATCCCGCTGCGGGACGGCGTCACCGACCAGGACGAGTGGGCCCGCGCGATCGACGCCGACACGAGCGCCGCCATCTTCGCCCAGCCGAACTTCTACGGCGCCGTCGAGGACGCCGAGGCCCTCAGCCGCATCGCCAAGGAGGCGGCCGGCGAGCCCGCCGGCGGAAGGACCCCGGTCGTGGTCGCCTCGGTCGACCCGATCACGCTCGGAATCCTGCGCCCGCCCGGCGAGTGCGGGCTGGACGTGGCGGTCGGGGAGGGCCAGGCGCTCGGCAACAGGCTCGACTTCGGTGGCCCGTCATTCGGTCTGTTCGCGGCGCGCGAGGAGTACCTGCGCCGGATGCCGGGCCGCATCGCCGGTGAAACGAGCGACGTGGACGGCCGCAGGGGCTTCGTGCTGACGCTGCAGACCCGCGAGCAGCACATACGCCGCGAGAAGGCCACATCCAACATCTGCACCGCCCAGGCTCTGAACGCCCTCGCGGGCGTCGTGTACCTGAGCTGGCTGGGCCGGCGGGGGCTGGTGGAGCTCGGCGAGCTGCTGCTCGCGCGCACCAACTACGCCCGCGAGCGCCTGTCCGAGCTCGACGGCGTCGAGAAGCTGCACGAGCAGCCCGTGATCCGAGAGTTCGCGCTGCGTATCGACGGCGACGTCGCGGCCGTCAGGCGCCGCTGCGCGCTGAGCGGCGTGAACCCGGGCATCGACCTGCAGGCGATCACCGGCCGCCCCGAGGACCGCGGCGGGCTGCTGGTGGCGATCACCGAGCGACGCTCCAGGGCGGACATCGACAGGCTCGTGGATGTCCTCGGCGCAGCCGTCGCCGCCGAGCGAGAGGCAGCGGTGACCGCATGAGCACCGAGCAGATCAGCGACGAGCGCATGGGCGGCAACCCGCTGGCCCGCCAGAGCGCCCGCACCATCTTCCAGAAGGGCGCCCCCGGCAGGCGCGCGTTCCAGTGCCCGGAGATCGACGTCCCGGCCGCCGAGGGTAGCGAGCTGCTGCCGGACCGATTCAGGCGCGCGACGCCGCCGCGGCTGCCCGAGGTGTCCGAGCCGGAGATCGTCCGCCACTACGTGGGCCTGTCCAAGCGCAACTTCGACCTGGACTCAGGCTTCTACCCGCTCGGCTCCTGCACCATGAAGCACAACCCGCGCCTGCACGAGCGCGCGGCCGCGCTGCCGGGCCACGCGCGCCTTCACCCGCTGCAGGACCCCGAGCGCTCGCAGGGCGCGCTTGAGCTGATGTGGAACCTGCAGGGAGCGCTCTCTGAGATCGCCGGGCTGCCGCACGTCTCGCTGCAGCCCTCCGCCGGATCCCACGGCGAGCTCGCGGGGGTGCTGCTCACACGCGCCTACCACGAGGACCGCGGCGAGGTCAGGCACAAGGTGCTCACCCCGGACACCGCGCACGGCACCAACCCCGCGACCGTGACGATGGCGGGCCTTGAGGTCGTGAAGGTCGCGACCAACGCCGACGGCGGAGTCGACATCGACGACCTGCGCGCGAAGGCCGACCGCGACGTCGCCTGCCTGATGCTCACCAATCCGAACACGCTGGGCCTGTTCGACCCCAACATCGAGACGATCGCCGAGATCGTGCACGGGGTCGGCGCGACGCTCTACTACGACGGCGCGAACCTGAACGCGGTGATGGGGCTCTCGCGCCCGGGGGACATGGGCTTTGACATCGTCCACTTCAACCTGCACAAGTCCTTCACCCAGCCGCACGGCGGCGGCGGCCCCGGCTCGGGCCCGATCGCGGTCTCCGACCGCGTCGCGCCGTTCCTGCCGGTTCCGGTGGTCGTGCGCCGCGAGGACGGCACCTTCGACCTCGACCACGACAGGCCCCGATCGATCGGCCGGCTGCGCGGCTTCCACGGCAACTACGGCTGCTTCGTGCGCGCCTACGCATACATCTGCTCGCTCGGCGCCGACGGACTGAAGGACGCCTCCGAAACGGCGGTCCTGAACGCCAACTACCTGCTCGCACGCCTGCGCGAGAAGGGGATCGCCGAGTATCTCCCGCTCGCCTACGGGGAGCTGTGCATGCACGAGTTCGTCCTCTCCGGCGGCCCCATGAAGCGCGAGCTGAAGCTGAAGACGCTCGACCTCGCCAAGCGCCTGCTGGACTTCGGTTTCCACCCGCCGACCGTCTATTTCCCGCTCCTGGTCGAGGAGGCGCTGATGGTCGAGCCGACGGAGACCGAGACCGTCGAGACGCTCGACGCGTTCGCGGACGCGATCGCCGAAATCCTGCAGGAGGGCGCCAGTGACCCGGAGATCGCGCGCGGCGCGCCGTACACGACGCCCGTGCGCCGGCTCGATGAGGTCGGCGCCGCCAAGAACCCCGTCATCCGAGAGGCGCTGGGCTAGGACCCGATGGCGATGGAGCTGCGCAAACTGGGCAGCACCGGAGTGAGCGTGAGCCCGCTGTGCCTCGGCGCGATGATGTTCGGCGCCTGGGGCAACACCGACCATGAGGACTCGGTTCGAATCATCCACCGCGCGCTCGACGCGGGCATCAACTTCATCGACACCGCCGACGTCTACTCCCGCGGCGAGTCCGAGGAGATCGTCGGCAAGGCATTGGCGGGCGGCAGGCGCGAGAACGTCGTGCTCGCCACCAAGGCCCACGGCCGCATGGGCGATGACCCCAACCAGTTCGGAAACTCGCGTCGCTGGTTGATCGCGGAGGTCGAGAACAGCCTGAAACGCCTCAAAACGGACTGGATCGACCTCTACCAGATCCACCGCCCCGAGCCGGACACCGACATCGACGAGACGCTCGGTGCACTCAGCGACCTCGTTCATGCCGGCAAGGTCCGCTACATCGGCAGCTCGACGTTCCCCGCGCACAGCATCCTCGAGGCGCAGTGGGTGGCCGAGAACCGCGGACGCGAGCGCTTCCGCTGCGAGCAGCCGCCCTACTCGCTGCTGAGCAGGGCGATAGAGGCGGACGTGCTGCCGGTGTGCGAGCGCTACGGCATGGGCGTGATCAGCTGGAGCCCGCTGGCGGGCGGCTGGCTGTCGGGCCGCTACCGCACCGGCGGAGGCGAGTCCCCGGGCTCCTCAAGGCGCGCGCAGATGATCCCCAGCCGCTATGACATGGAGCTCCCGGCCAACCAGCGCAAGCTCGAGGCCGTCAGTGCCCTGGCGGACCTCGCCGAGCGGGAGGGCATGACGCTGATCCAGATGGCGCTGGCCTTCGTCGTCAACCATCCCGCCGTGACGGCGGCGATCATCGGGCCGCGCACCGGCGAGCACCTCGAGGACCAGCTGACCGCGATGGACGTGACGCTGAGCGCCGAGCTCCTGGACCGGATCGACGAGATCGTGACGCCGGGAGTGAACGTCAACCCGCTGGATCGCGGCTGGGACCCTCCGTGGCTCACAGACGCCACGCTGCGGCGGCGCTAGAGCGGAGCTGCCATGCGCATCTTCTCGGGCATCCAGCCCACGGGTCGCAAGCACCTGGGCAACTACATCGGCGCGATCGCCCAGTACGTGAAGGGGCAGGAGCGCGGAGAGGGCCTCTTCTGCATCGTCGACCTGCACGCGATCACGGTGCCCTATGACCCGGCCGAACTCCGCGAGCGCGTCTACGACACCACGGCGATCCTGCTCGCGGCGGGGCTCGACCCGGCGCGCTGCCTGCTGTTCCGCCAGAGCGACGTCCCCGAGCACACCGAACTGACCTGGCTGCTGACGAGCGTCACCGAGCTCGGGCGCCTGCAGCGCATGCACCAGTTCCGCGACAAGTCCGTCGCCCAGCGCGAGCTCGTCTCGGCAGGTCTCCTGATGTATCCGGTGCTGATGGCCGCCGACGTGCTGGCCTACCGCGCAGAAGAGGTCCCGGTCGGGGAGGACCAGCGCGAGCACCTGGAGCTGATGCGCGACGTGGCACGGCGCTTCAACGCCCGCTTCTGCGACGGCGAGGAGGTCCTGATCGTGCCCGAGTACGGCATCCCGGAGGTCGGGGCCAGGATCATGGATCTTCAGGAGCCGACGCGCAAGATGTCCACGACAGGCGGCTCGCCGCAGGGCACCGTCTATGTGCTGGATGAGTCCAAGGCGATCGAAAAGAAGATCAAGAGCGCCGTCACCGACTCCGGCAGCGAGGTCCGCCGCGACCCCGAGAAGCCCGGCGTCACGAACCTGATCGAAATCCTCGCCGCGGTCCGCTCGAGCACGCCGCAGGACATCGAGGCCGAGTTCGCCTCCTCCCGCTACGGCGATCTGAAGGTGGCGACGGCCGCTGCGGTCGTGGAGTACCTGGAGCCCGTGCGCGAGCGCTACGCGGTGCTGCGCGAGGATGAGGGCGCGCTGGATCAGATCCTCGCCGCGGGCGCCGCCGCGGCCCGCCGGATCGCGGTGGAGACGCTCTCCGACGTGCGCGCCAGGATGGGCTACGGCCCGCCTCTGCGGGGCGGGTATTAGGGCACGTCGGGCGCGGCCGGTAGCGTGCGGCGCATGAATCGCGCCACCACTCCTCCGCGCGGGCACGGCCGATGAGCATCGCCGCTCTCGAGCTCGATCTCGATGTCTTCAGCGGGCCCTTCGACCTGCTGCTGACGCTGGTGCTGCGGGAAGAGGTCGACCTGCTCGAGCTGTCCCTGGCCGACGTGGTGCTCGCCTACCTCGACCACCTCGAGCAGCGCGGCGACCTGGACCTCGAGACCGCGACCGAGTTCATCGTGCTCGTCGCGGCCCTTCTGGAGCTGAAGTCCCGCCTGATGCTGACCGGCGAGGAGGAGGAGCTGCTCGACATCGAGCCCGAACAGGCGGCGGAGGAGCTGCTGGCGAGGATGCTCGACGCACGCCGGTTCAGGGCGGCCGCCACCCACCTCGGCAAGCTGCTGGGCGCCGAGGAGGGCGTGCGCTTCCGTCAGGCGCCGCTGCCGCCGGCGCTGCGCCGCTCGATCACGCCGGCGCCGGACGGCTCACAGGCCCCCGAGGTCCTCGGGGAGGCGATCGGGCGCCTGCTGCTGATGCCGCCGCAGATCAGCGTGCACCACATCGGCATCGCCAGGGTCACCGTCGCCGAGCGCCTTGTGATCCTGCGCGGGCTCCTGCGCCGCGGGACCTTCAGCTTCGACGATGCCGTCAAGGGCGCCGACCGCATGACGATCGCGGTCACGCTGTTCGCGCTGCTCGAGCTCTACAAACGCGGTGAGGCGAGCTGGGTGCAGCAGGAGAGCTTCGGCGAGATCTCGGTCAGCGCGGCAGCCGCCGGGCACCCGCAGCCCGCCGCCGCCCAGCCCGGCAGGGCCGTTCGGGCGCTGGCAGGATGAGCGTGGCCGTGCAGAGCGGACCACCGCCCGTCGATTCAGGAGAGGATTCAGGGCAGATGCCCGAGCTCGCCCGCACCGTCGAGGCGCTCCTGTTCCTCTCCAGCGACCCGCTCACGGTCGCCGAGCTCTCCGACGCCACGCAGGCGGGGGAGGGGGCTGTGCGCGCAGCCCTCGAGCTGCTCGGTGCCGAGTATGCGCCCGGCCGACGCGGCATCAGGCTGCGCGAACTGGCCGGCGGCTGGACGCTGGCGAGCGACCCCGCCACCGAGGAGGCCGCCCGGCGGCTGTTCAGCCGTCCCCGCACGGCCACGCTCACGCCGGCACAGGCCGAGACCCTCGCGATCGTCGCCTATCTGCAGCCGGTCTCGCGTCCGGAGATCACCCGCATCCGCGGCGTCAGCGCCGACTCGGCCACCGCCACGCTGCTCGAGCGCGGGTTGATCGAGGAGGCGGGTCATTCGCAGTTCGGGGCCATCCTCTACCGGACCGGCACGCAGTTCCTGAAGCTGTTCGGACTGAACAGCCTCGAGGACCTGCCCGACATCGCGCAGTGGGACCCGACGCCGCAGGAGAGCGCCGAGCTTCGCGAACGCCTGCTGCGCGCCGGAGAGGCGCGCGCGGGCGGCGGCCCCTCCGAGGACTGATCGGCAGGGGTCGCCGGCGGCGCCCTCTGCCCCTAACGTTGTCCCTGGGTCCGGCGGTCGTGCCGGACCGTGACCCACTACCGCAGGAGGGAAGATGAGCGGCTCTACGACCGAGGGAATCAAGACCGTGCTGCATCCCGTGTCCGACCTGGCGGCGAGCAAGCCCGTGTATGCCGCGCTGCTGGGTGTGGAGCCGATCGCGGACGCCCCCTATTACGTCGGCTTCGAGACCGGGGGACAGCAGATCGGGCTCGTGCCGGGCGGCGGCCCGCAGGCCATGACCTCGCCGGTGGCCTTCTGGCATGTGGCGGACATCGAGGCGAAGCTGGCCGAGGTCACGGCTGCCGGCGCCACGCTGAAGGAAGCCGCCCACGACGTCGGCGGCGGACGCATGGTGGCGACGGTCACCGATCCCGACGGCAACGTGCTCGGGCTGCTTCAGGACCCGTGAGGCGGGGCCGGTGTTCGCCGACGCGCGGCTAGGCCGCGCGCGCGGCGAGCTGGCCGCAGGCCGCGTCGATGTCCCGGCCACGGGTGAGGCGCACCGTGACGGGCACGCCGCGGGCCGCCAGGGCGCCGCGGAAGGCGGCGATCGAATCGCGGCTTGACCCCTCGAAGGCGGAGCCGGAGGGGTTGAAGGGGATCAGGTTGACCTTGAAGATCGGCTGCTCTGACTCGCGGCCGGCGGACAGCAGCCGGGCGAGCGCCAGCGCCTGCTCGTAGCGGTCGTTGACGCCGGCGAGCATCACGTACTCGATGAACACGCGCCGGCGCTTGCGCGCATAGAACGCTCGGCATGCCTCCATCACGGCGCTCAGCGGGTAGCGGTCGTTGACCGGCATCAGCTGTGAGCGGAGCGCTTCTTCGGGCGCGTGAAGGGACAGCGCGAGGCGCATCGGCATGTCGCACTCGGCGAGCTTTTCGATGCCGGGTATCCAGCCGACCGTGGAGATCGTGGTGCGCCGGTGGGTGATCCCCAGCTCCGGGAGGTGCTCGCATGCCTGCAGGACCGCATCGAGGTTCAGCATCGGCTCGCCCATGCCCATGAAGACGCAGTTGGTCAGCGGCGCGGCCCCGTCGGAGCCGCTGCGCATGCGCCGGAAGTGCAGGGCCTGGTCGAGGATCTCCGAGCTCGTGAGGTTGCGGGCGAACTTCATCGAGCCGGTGGCGCAGAAGCGGCACGTCAGCGGGCAGCCCGACTGGGAGGACAGGCACACGGACCTGCGGCCGTCGCGGTAGCTCATGAGGACGGCCTCCAGAGCCCTGCGGTCGGCGGTGTTGAACAGCGCCTTCACGGTCCCGTCGCTCGAGCGGGCCTCCTCGCGCAGGGTCAGCGTGGAGAACGGCACGTCGCTCTCCAGCCCCTCCCGCAGGGCCGCCGGGAGGTCGGTCATCTCCCCGTAGCCGCGGGCGCCGCGCGCCGTCCAGGACCAGACCTGGCGCGCGCGGAACCTGGGCTCGCCGCGGGCGGCGAGCGTCTGATCGAGGAGTTGAAGGTCCATATCTCTCGGGCGGCCTTCGCGGCCACCGTACTCCTATGGTTGCAGCACATGGACCGAGCCCCCGGAAGCAGACCTTGCGCCTAGCCAAGTACCTCGCCCACGCCGGCGTGGCCTCGCGGCGCGCGGCCGAGGAGCTGATCCGCGCCGGACGGGTGCGCGTCGACGGTCAGATCGCGCTCGATCCCGCCCTCGACGTCGGCGAGCACAGCCGCGTCGAGTTCGACCGCAGGCTCCTGTCCGGGCCCGAGAAGCGGGTCGTGTATGCGCTGAACAAGCCCATCGGCGTGCTGTCCACGGCCCGCGACACCCACGGGCGCCGCACGGTCCTGGATCTGCTGCCCGCGGGGGAGGGCTCAAGGCTCTACCCGGTCGGCCGCCTGGACGGCGACAGCAGCGGCCTGATCCTGCTCACCAACGACGGCGAGCTCGCCAACCGCCTCACACACCCGCGCTTTGAGGTGCCCAAGACCTACCGGGCGAAGGTGGGCGGCGGGCCGCTCGCCGACCGCGACCTGCGCCGCCTGCGCCTGGGCGTCACGCTCGAGGACGGCCCGACCGCGCCCGCGCGGGTGCGCCGGCTCGGCGCGCAGGAGCTGGAGATCACGATCCACGAGGGCCGCAACCGACAGGTGCGGCGGATGTGCGAGGAGATCGGGCATCCGGTTCTCGAGCTCGCCCGCGTCGGCTTCGGCCCCCTCACGCTCGATGGTCTGCGCAGCGGCGCCCACAGGCGCCTGTCCGAGACCGAGGTCGAGCGCCTGCGCTCGCTCTGACAGAATCGCCGGCCATGGCACTCTTCGCCCTCAGGGGCGCGACAAGCGTCCAGAGCAACGACTCAGAGCAGATCCTGGCCGCCACCACCGAGCTGATGCAGGAGCTGATGGCCCGCAACTCGCTCACTCCCGCGCAGGTGCTGAGCTGCATCTTCACCGCCACCGAGGACCTCGACGCCGAGTTTCCCGCCGTTGCGGCGCGCGCGATCGGCTTCGAGAATGTGGCGCTGCTGTGCGCCCGGGAGATCCCGGTGCCCGGCTCGCTGCCCCGGATCATCCGCGTGCTCATGCACTACCAGGCCCCCGACGGGCACACGCCCGCGCCGGTGTATCTCGGTGAGGCGCGCGCGCTGCGCAGCGACCTTCCGGCGGCTGGGTAGGCGCGCGGGCCGGCGCCCAGGCACAATTACGGCGATGGCGATCGAGTTCTCAGAGCGCATCCGGCGCATTCCCGTCTATCCGGCGGCGGGCGGCTACGCCCAGGACGCGCCGGTCGTGAGCCTCGCCAGCAACGAGTCGCCGTTCGCGCCGATCCAGGCGGTCCGCGACGCGATAGCGGCACACGTCGGGAGCCTGAACCGCTACCCCGACCCCTCGAGCACGCTGCTGCGCCGGCGCCTGAGCGAGCGCTACGAAGTGCCCCTCTCGAGGATCGCGATCGGCAACGGGTCCTGCGACATCCTGCTCGCGGCAGGCGAGGCGCTGCTCGAGCCCGGGGCGGAGGTCGTGTATGCGTGGCCGTCGTTCTCGGTCTATCCGCACCTGGCGGCCGCGTCGGGAGCCCGCGCGGTGACGGTCCCGCTGGACGCGTCCGAGCGCCACAACCTGCCCGCGATGCTCGCGGAGATCACGGTCGCGACGCGGCTGGTGATCGTCTGCAACCCGAACAACCCCACGAGCACCGCCGTTCCGCTGGCGGAGATCGCCGCGTTCCTGGAGCAGGTTCCCCCTCACGTGTGTGTGTTCCTGGATGAGGCCTACTGCGAGTTCAACCTTCTCGAGGACCCCGACGCCTCGCTCGACCTCCTGGACGCCCACCCCAACCTGGCGCTGCTGCGGACCTTCTCCAAGGTCCACGGCCTGTGCGGGCTGCGCGTCGGCTTCGCCCTGTGCGGCTCGGAGGAGCTCCCGCGCGCCCTGGACCAGGTGCGCCAGCCGTTCTACTGCAACGCCCTCGCCCAGGCCGCGGCGGTCGAGGCGCTCGCCCACCAGGACGAGGTGATCGAGCGCGTCACCCGCACCGTCGCCGAGCGGATCTCGATGGACGAGCGCCTGCGGGCGCTCGGGCTGGGCGTCGCCGACTCGCAGGCGAACTTCTGCTGGGTGAGCCTCGGGGAGGACCGTGACGAGGAGATGATCATGAGAGGCCTGCAGGAACGCGGGGTGCTGGTGCGGGCCGGCGCGGCGCTCGGAGCCGGCGTTCCGGCGCTGCGCGTCACCTACGGGCTCCCCGAGGAGAACACCCGTTTCCTGGACGCCCTGACCGAGGTCCTGGACGGCGCATGAGGGCCCTCGCGGGCGGGAGCGCGTGTTGCGATCCCGTCACCGGCGCCTTTACGGGCCGCCCGCGGTCTGCTACAAACTGCCAGGACGACCATGAGCACCACGGCCACCGCATCCACCGCCATCTCCGCGCACGCCGCACGGTCGTCCTATCGCTCCTGGCGATTTAGGTAGGCGCTCCGGCCTGCACCCGTGCGCGAGCGGGTGCCCTTTGGCCGCAGAGGGGTCCCGTGAAGCGGGGCCGAGCGCCAGACAGGCGGGCGTGTTCGACGCGCCTCTCGCGGGACCGCCCGATCGCGGGCGGCCCAGCACCTCTAACATGGCCAGGCGTCAGTGAAAGGATGACTTGATGATGATCGTAATGAGAGAGACCGCGACCGAGGAGGAGGTCCTCGCGGTCGTCGAGAAGATTGAGAAAGCGGGCGCCAAGGCGCACCGCAGCTCCGGTGCGCGTGTGACCGTGATCGGCGCGATCGGCGACGTCGAGCAGGACGCGAACATCGACAGCCTCGGTCTCGAGGGCCAGCCCGGCGTGGACCGCGTCGTGCCGATCCTGAAGCCGTACAAGCTCGCCTCCGCGCAGATCACCCACGGGCACCGATCGGTGCTCGACATCGAAGGACGCAAGATCGGCGGCGAGCATTTCGCCATGATCGCCGGCCCCTGCACCGTCGAGTCGCGCGAGCAGATGATGTCCACCGCGCAGACCGTGCGCGAAGCCGGAGCGACGCTGCTCCGCGGAGGCGCCTACAAGCCGCGCACATCCCCGTACGCCTTCCAGGGTCTCGGGCAGGAGGGGCTGCGCCTGCTCGCCGAGGCCAAGGCCGAGACCGGGCTTCCGATCGTCACCGAGCTGATGGACGTCGGCGACATGGACGCCGTCCTGGAGGTCGCGGACGTCGTGCAGATCGGCGCCCGCAACATGCAGAACTACCCGCTGCTGACCGAGGTCGGGCGCTCGGGGCGTCCCGCGCTGCTCAAGCGGGGGCTCTCGGCGACGCTCGACGAGCTGCTGATGGCGGCCGAGTACATCCTGAAGGAGGGCAACCAGAACGTGATGCTCTGCGAGCGGGGGATCCGCACGTTCGAGACCGCGTACCGGTTCACCCTCGACCTGATGGCCGTCCCGGTGCTGAAGGAGCTCACGCACCTGCCGATCATCGTCGACCCGAGCCACGCGGCCGGCCGGCGCGATCTGGTGATGCCGCTGTCCCTGGCCGCGGCGGCCGTGGGAGCCGACGGGATCATCGTCGAGGTTCACCCGAACCCCGACGAGGCGATCTGCGACGGCCCCCAGGCGCTGAGGTCCGAGGACTTCGCCGAATACTCGCGCGCGGTCGAGCGGGCTGCCGCTCTCGCAGGCAAGGCGCTCAGCACCGTCTGATGGAGGGCGGCCCTGCGCGCGCGGCGCCGGCACGGGTGCCCGGGGATACCCGTTGAGGGTCGCGATCCTGGGACTGGGCCTGATCGGGGGGTCGATCGGGCTGGCGGCCCGTGCGCGGTCCGGCGCGCGGGTCTGCGGTTATGACCCGGACGAGGGCGTGCGCTCCAGAGCGCTGCAGCTCGGAGCCGTAGACGAGCAGGCACCGGACGTGGAGCAGGCGGTGCAGGGGGCGGACGTCGTATTCGTCGCGGCGCCCGTCGGCGCGCTCGCCGGCGCCGTCACGCAGGCGCTCAGGGCCGCCGGGCCCGACTGCGTCGTGACCGATGTGGGCTCGACCAAGCGCGTGGTGGCCCGCGCCGCCGCGGACGAGCGATTCGTCGGTGGCCACCCGCTCGCGGGAGCCGAGAGCTCCGGGGTCGAGCATGCGCGCGAGGACCTCTTCGAGGGCGCGACGTGGTACCTGACGCCGGCGCGGGAAAAAACCGCCGGGGTGCTCTATGAGCGCCTGCACCGGTTGCTGGTGAGCCTGGGGGCGCGGCCGGCGGCGATAGACGCCGAGACGCACGACCGGCTGATGGCATGCGTCTCCCACCTGCCGCATGTGCTCGCGAACCTGCTGGTGGCCCAGGCGCAGGGCCTGCTCGCAGCAGAGGGGTCGGGCCGGCTGCCGGCCGTCGGCCCGAGCTTCAGGGACGCCACCCGCGTCGCGGGCGCGAACAGTGCGATCTGGACCGACATCTACCTCGCCAACAGCGACGCCCTGATCGCGGGCATCGACGACCTCTCCGCCCGCCTGGCGCAGGTTCGCGAGATGCTCGCCGGCGGCGCCGGTGCTGCGATAACGGATTGGAACGAGCAGGCCCGCGCGGGCCGGGACGCGCTGCTGGGCGCCGGTCTTGCGGGCGGCCCCGTGCACGAGCTGCGCGCCTCGGTGCCGAACCGGCCCGGGGTGATCGCGGAGATCGCGCTCGCGCTCGGGCAGGAGGGCGTGAACATCGTGGACATGGCGCTGTCGCCGTCCCGCGACAACAGGCAGGGCGTCGTCGCGCTGTGGATCGGCGGCGACGGCGACAGCGAGCGCGCGATGGCGCTGATCGCCGGTCTCGGCTTCCCGGTGGCGATGGCATGAACATGCGCTTTGAGCCCTCCAGCGGCCTCTCGGGCCAGGTGCGTGCCCCCGCCGACAAGTCGCTCTCGCACCGGGCGGCGCTGCTCGGCGCGATGTCCGCGGAGCCGGTGCGCATCGAGAACTACCTCCATGCCGCCGACACCGACTCGACGCTGCAGGCCGTCGCCGCGCTCGGCTCGCTGGTGGAGCTGAACGGGACCGGCGTCGTGATCCGCGGCACGGGCCTGCGCGAGGCGCGCGAGACCGAGGTTCCGATCGACGTCGGCAACGCCGGCACGCTCCTGCGCCTGCTGCCGGGCTGGCTCGCCTCCCAGGAGGGCCGCTCCTTCACCCTCGACGGCGACGAGTCGATCCGCCGCCGGCCCGTGAAGCGGATCGTCGACCCGCTTCGGGAGATGGGCGCCGAGCTGCAGGCGCGCGAGGGGCGCTTCACGCCCCTGCACGTGCACGGCGCGCATCTGCACGCGATCTCATACGAGCTCGACGTGGCCAGCGCCCAGGTCAAGTCCTGCGTGCTGCTGGCCGCGATAGCGGCCGACGGGACCACCTCGATCACCGAGCCCTCCCGCAGCCGCGACCACACCGAGCGGATGCTGCTGCGCGCGGGCGTGCCGATCAGCCGCAGCGCAGAGACCATCACGGTCGGAAACGCCGACGAGCTCGCCCTCGAGCGGGTCCGGGTTCCGGGCGACCTCAGCTCGGCCGCGTTCCTGATCGCGGCCGGCGTGCTGGTGCCCGGCTCGCGGCTCGTGATCTCCGACGTCGGCGTGAACTGGACGCGGACGGGGTTCCTGCGGATCCTGCGGCGCATGCGCGGGATCGTGCTCGGAGACCTCGAGCAGGAGAGCGCCGAGATCGCCCCCGATGAGCCCATCAGCGACCTCGATGTGGCGCACGGGGCGCTGGAGGCGACGGAGGTGCAGGCCGCCGAGGTTCCGCTCGCGATCGACGAGCTGCCGCTGGTGGCCCTGCTCGGGTGCTTCGCCGAGGGAGAGACCGTCGTGCGGGGCGCCGAGGAGCTCCGCGTCAAGGAGACGGACAGGATCGCCGGGGTCGTCGAGGGGCTGAGCGGCCTGGGCGCCGACATCGACGCCACCGAGGACGGTTTCATCGTCCGCGGCAGCGGCGGCCTGCGGGGAGGCACCATCGACGCTCGCGGCGACCACCGCATGGCGATGATGGGCGCCGTCGCCGGCCTGGCCTCCCGCGAGGGCGTCGAGGTGATCGGGATGGAGGCGGCGGCCGTGTCCTACCCCGGCTTCGTCGAGGACCTGGCCTCGCTTTGCTGATCGCGATCGACGGGCCGGCGGGAGCCGGGAAGTCGACGGTGGCGCGGATGCTCGCGCGCGAGCTCGGCTTCACCTACCTGGACAGCGGCGCCATGTATCGCTGCGTCGCGCTGTTGTCGCTGGGGCACCCGGACACCGCCCCGCATGAGCTCGCCCGCGGCGCCCGCATCGAACTGCCGGCGGGGGAGAGGGAGGGCGCCGGCCGCGTGCTGCTCGACGGACGGGACGTCAGCGAGCAGATCCGCAGCGCCGAGGTGTCCGAGGCAGCGTCCGTCGTCGCGGCGGACCCCGGCGTTCGCGAGGCGCTGGTCGAGCGCCAGCGCCAGCTGATGTCAGACGGGGACTGGGTTGCCGAGGGCAGGGACATCGGCACCGTGGTGGCGCCGGAGGCCGAGCTGAAGATCTTCCTGACGGCCGATCCGGGCGAGCGCGCGCGCCGGCGCGCGGGCGAGAGCGGCGCCGCGCAGGCGAGCGTCCTTGCCGAGCAGCAGGCCCGCGACAGGCGCGACACCGAGAGAGCCCACGGACCGCTCCTGGCGGCCCCCGGCGCCGTCACGGTGGACAGCACCGGCCTCGCGGTCGAGCAGGTCGTGGCGCGCATCGCGGCGCTCGCGCGAGACGCCTAGGGCCCGGGAGCGCGGGCCCGCCCAGTCATACTGGCCTGATGAAGGTCGCAATCGTCGGATATCCGAACGTCGGCAAGTCCTCGCTCATCAACCGCCTCACGGGCACCCGCGAGGCGGTCGTGCATGAGCGCCCGGGTATCACCCGCGACCGCAAGGAGCTCGACTGCGAGTGGAACGGCCGCCGCTTCACGCTCATCGACACCGGCGGCGTGGACTTCCAGGACGAGGACCCGCTGGCCGGCTCGATCCGCGACCAGGCGCGCGCCGGGATCGCCGACGCGCAGGTCGCGGTGCTCGTCGTCGACGCCAAAGCCGGCGTGCGGCCCGGCGATGAGGAGATGGCCGACCTGCTGCGCCGCTCCCCGCTGCCCAAGATCGTCGCCGCTAACAAGTGCGACGGGGTGGCGGACCTCACGCTCGCAGCCGACTTCCACCGCCTCGGCCTCGGCGACCCGATGGCCGTCTCGGCCACCCAGGGGCTCGGCTCGGGCGACCTGCTGGACCGCATCGTGGAACTGCTCCCGGAGGGCGAGATCGAAGAGGACACGGACACGATCCGCCTGGCGGTGATCGGCCGGCCCAACGTCGGCAAGTCCTCGCTGGTGAACCGATTCCTCGGCGAGGAGCGGGTGATCGTCTCCGAGGTCGCCGGCACGACCCGCGATGCGATCGACATGCCGCTGATGGTGGGCGATCGCAAGCTGGTGCTGGTGGACACGGCCGGCATGCGCCGCCAGTCCAAGGTGCAGGACTCGGTCGAGTACTACACCGCCCTTCGCTCCCAGCGCGCCGCCGAGCGGGCTGATGTCGCGCTCGTGGTCTGTGACGCCGGCGACGGGGTCACCTCCCAGGACCTGAGAATCGCCGAGCTCGCGATGAAGGCGGGCTGCGCCACCGCGATCGTGCTGAACAAGTGGGACATGCAGGAGCACCCCGACAGCGACACCGGCGAGCGGCTGAACCTCGACTACGAGCGCGGGCGCGTCGCCAAGGCCCTGCGCCTGCGCCCGCGGGTGCTGACGGCCAGCGCCAAGACCGGCAGGCACGTGCCGCGCCTGCTGACCGAGGTGCTGACCCTCGGCGACCGCATGATCGGCCGCATTCCCACCCCCGAGCTCAACCGCTTCCTGTCCGAGGCCGTGCAGGCCCGCCAGCCTCCGGTGGGCACCCGCCGCGGCTCCAGCGCGCACCGCCTGAAGCTGATCTACATGGCGCAGATCGGCGAGCGCCCGCCCCGGTTCGCCATCCAGGTCAACTCCCGGGCGCGCGTCACGCGCGACTACGCGTACTTCATCGAGAACCGCCTGCGCGCCCGCTACGGCATGGACGGCGTGCCGCTGATCATCGACTTCGTCGAGCGCGGGCAGCGCGGCGGAGCCCGCGCCGCGTAGACTTCTGCGACTTTTCCAACGCCGCCGCCCTCAACGGCGCCCGAACTCCCGGAGCTGACCGACCAGCCTATGACCGAGCTTTCCGACAACGAATTCCTCTTCACGTCCGAGTCCGTGACGGAGGGGCACCCCGACAAGATCGCCGACCAGATCTCGGACGGGGTGCTCGACGCCGTCCTCGCCGACGACCCCTATGGCCGCGTCGCGTGCGAGACGCTCGTGAACACGGGCCTGATCGTGGTCTCGGGCGAGATCTCGACCGACACCTACGTGGACATCCAGGAAGTCGCGCGCGAGACCGTGCGCAAGATCGGCTACACCGACGCCGACCTCGGCTTCTCCGCCGACTCGTGCGCGGTCCTGAACACGATCGACAAACAGTCTCCGGACATCGCCCAGGGTGTCGACAAGGCCTATGAGGCGCGCACAGACGCCAGCGACGACGACGAGCTCGACGTGGCCGGGGCCGGCGACCAGGGGATGATGTTCGGGTACGCCAGCAACGAGACCGAGTCGCTGATGCCGCTGCCGATCCAGCTCGCCCACCGGCTCGCCGAGCGCCTGGCGTCCGTGCGCAAGGCCGGCACTCTCAACTACCTGCGCCCCGACGGCAAGACACAGGTGAGCGTCCGCTATGTGGACGGCAAGCCGGTTGGGATCGAGAAGCTGCTGATCTCCACGCAGCACGCGGAGGGAGCCGAGTCGCTGATCGCCGATGACCTCTGGGAGCACGTCGTCGAGCCGATCCTCCCCGGTGAGCTCTACGACGCGGCCGACCTGCGGCGCAACTTCCTGGTCAACCCGACCGGCCGCTTCGTGATCGGCGGACCCGTCGGCGACGCCGGCCTGACCGGCAGGAAGATCATCGTCGACACCTACGGCGGCATGGCCCGCCACGGCGGCGGCGCCTTCTCGGGCAAGGACCCCTCCAAGGTGGACCGCTCGGCGGCCTATGCGGCCCGCTGGGTGGCCAAGACGATCGTCGCGGCCGGCCTGGCCGACCGCGCCGAAATCCAGGTCGCCTACGCGATCGGCGTGGCCCACCCGGTGTCGGTGATGGTCGAGACCTTCGGCACCGAGAAGACCGGCCGCGGGAAGATCGCCAAGGCGGTCGACGAGGTCTTCGACCTGCGCCCCGGCGCCTTCCGTGAGGAGCTGAAACTGCACCGGCCGATCTACCAGAAGACCGCTGCATACGGCCACTTCGGCCGTGAGGACGCGGACTTCACGTGGGAGCGGACGGACAAGGCGGACCACCTGCGCGCGGCCGCCGGGCTGTGATCCGGCTCGCGTTCTGAGCCGGATCCTCTGACCGCCTCGGCCTCTAGGGTCGGGGCGGTGCCGACGATCGCCCAGGTAGAGCCGATGACGAACACCCGCGCGCTGCGCGGGCCGTTCGACTACCGCCTGCCCGAGGAGCTCGCCGTCGACGTGAACGTCGGCTCCATGCTCGTGGTGCCCTTCGGGCGCCGCGAGGTGCTCGGCGTGGTCGTGGGGCTCTCCGGGAGCACCGACGTCGCCGAGGAGAAGCTGCTCGCGCCGCTGCGGGCGCTGGAGCTCGGCGTGCCGCGGGACCTGGTCGCGCTGGCGGAATGGATCGCCGCCGAATACTGCTCGACGGTCCCGCGCGCGCTGGGCCTGGTGCTGCCACCCGGGGCCGCGCGGCGCCTGAGCGGCCGCCGCCGGCGCGCCGTCCCGCGCCCCACCCACCTGTCGGTGGGCGCCCGCAGCCCCACCGCGCCGGAGCTCACCGCGCAGCAGCGAGCGGCGCTGGAGCCCCTCACCGAGGCGCTCGCCGCCGGCCGCCATGAGGAGCGGCTGCTGCACGGCGTCACCGGGTCGGGCAAGACAGAGGTGTATCTGCAGGCCGCCGCCGCGGCGCTGGAGCAGGGACGCGGGGCGATCATCCTCGTGCCGGAGATCGCGCTGACGCCCCAGATCGTGGGCCGCTTCATCGAACGCTTCGGCGAGACCGTGGCGGTTCTGCACTCGCGGCTGCGCCCCGCCGAGCGCTACGCGGAGTGGCGCCGCCTGCGCGAGGGCGAGGCCCGCGTCTGCGTGGGGCCGCGCTCTGCGGTCTTCGCGCCGATCACCGGCCTCGGCCTGATCGTCGTCGACGAGGAGCACGACTCCTCCTACAAGCACGAGTCCGACCCGCGCTATGACGCACGCGACGTGGCCGCCGAGCGCGCCGCGCGGGCGGGTGCCGTTCTGCTGCTGGGCAGCGCGACGCCGCGCCCGGAGAGCATCCACCGCATGCGCTGCTCGGTCCTGTCCGAGCGGGTGGACGGGCGCCCGATGCCGCAGGTGCAGGTGCTGGACATGCGCGGGTCCGGGCAGGGCCTGCACTCCCTCACCTCACAGGCGCTGGCCGACGTCCGCTCCGAACGCGCGAAGGCGATCGTGCTGCTGAACAGGCGGGGCTGGTCGAACTTCCTCTCCTGCCGCTCCTGCGGGCGGGTGTGGCGCTGCCCGGACTGTGACGTGGCGCTGGTCCTGCATCGCGCCGGCGGCTACGTCGCCTGCCATCACTGCGGGCACCGCGAGCCGGCGCCCTCGAGCTGCCCCGACTGCGCCTCGACCTCGGTCGCCCGTCACGGGGCGGGCACCGAGCGGCTCGCGCACGAGCTGACCGAGATCTTCGACGACGGTGCCTTCCCCGTCTTCCGGCTCGACGCCGACTCGATGTCGGGTGCCGGCTCCGGCTCCGGCGCGCCATCGGAGGAGGACGGTGGGGTGGGGGCGCTGCTGCGGCGTTTCGAGGCGGCACCCTGCGGGGTGCTGATCGGCACGCAGATGGTCGCCAAGGGCCACGACTTCCCCGATGTGCGCCTCGGCGTCGTGCTCGACGCGGACAGCACGCTGCGCTTTCCCGACTTCAGGGCCGAGGAGCGGACATTCGCTCTGATCGCCCAGCTCGCCGGACGCGTGGGGCGAGGAGGAGACGGGCGCGTCCTGGTGCAGACGATCGCCCCCGAAGCACGCCCGATCCTTTACGCGGCGCGGCACGACAGCGACGGCTTCGTGGCCGAGGAGCTCGAGCGCAGGCGCGCGCTCGGCTACCCGCCGTTCTCGCACGTGATCCGCATCATCTTCTCGGCCGAGCTGGCCGGCGACGCCCGCGCGGCCGCCGGCGCCGTGCGGTCGCTGCTCGACGAGCGCTGGCCGCGCGCGCTCTCGATCGAGGAGGGGCCGGTGGTGCTCGGACCCGCTTCGCTGTTCAGGCTGCGCGGCCGCGAGCGCCAGGTTCTGCTCGTCAAGGCGCTTGAGCGCCGCGCAGCGGTGCAGGCGGTCGGCGACGCCGTCCACAGCGTCGCGAGCTCGCGCGGGCACGCCGGAGTGAACTTCAGCGTGGACGTCGATCCGCAGTAATAGGGGAGTCGCAGACCGGACTTGCGCCCGCGCTCCCTAAACTTGCTCTTCGATGGCTGAGCTTCAGAGACTCAAGGACGCCGAGGCGCACGATGAGGAGCCCCCGGACCTCGACGAGGAGGGCCAGGAGCGCGAGGAGCTCGACCCCGAGGTGCGCGCGCGCCGCGACGCGGCGCTGCGCCACGTGCGCAAGTTCGGCGACCCCGTGCTGCGGGCCACCGCCGTCCCGGTCGAGCGCTTCGATGACGAGCTGCAGGTGGAGATCGCGCAGATGGGCTCGCTGATGGACGACGCGCTCGGCGTGGGCCTGGCGGCGACCCAGGTCGGTGTCCTTCACCGCGTGTTCGTCTTCCGGGCATACCCGGAGGATGATCTGACGGCACTGGTGAACCCCGTCATCGAGTGGGCCAGCGACGAGCGGGAGGTGGGCCCCGAGGGCTGCCTGAGCCTGCCCGGGGTGCACGTCGACGTGGAGCGTGCCGTGGCCGTGAGGGTTCGCGCTCAGGACGCCGAGGGCGAGGAGATCGAGGTCGAGGCGGAGGGACTTCCGGCTCGCGTGATCCAGCACGAGATCGACCATCTCGACGGGGTGCTGATCCTCGACCGCGTCTCGGCGGAGGAGCGCAAGCTCGCGATGCGGGCGATGCGCGAGGCGCAGGCCGCCGCGAGCGCCGCATAGCGGCCCCCGTGAGCACACCTTGAGGACCGTCTTCCTCGGCACCTCCGACTTCGCCGCCGCGGTCCTGTCCCGGATCGCGCAGGAGGACGAGATCAGGCCGGCACTGGTGCTGACCCGGCCCGATCGCCCCGCGGGGCGCGGGCGCAGGCTGCTGGCCCCGCCGGTGGCCGACCGCGCCCGCGAGCTGGGCCTGGAGCTCGAGCAGCCGCAGGACGTCAACGGCGAGCAGGCGCGCGAGAGCATCGCGGCGGCCGGCGGCGGGCAGCCGGTGAGCGTGGTCGTGTGCGCCTTCGGGGCCCTCATCCGCGAGCCGCTGCTCTCCGACCACGAGATCCTCAACGTGCACCCCTCGCTGCTGCCTCGCTGGCGCGGCGCGGCGCCGATCGAGAGGGCGATCATGGCGGGCGACGAGCGGACGGGGGTGTCGATCATCCGCCTCACCGCAGGCCTGGACAGTGGGCCGGTGTGCCTGATGGAGCCCGAGCCGATCCGCGCGGGCGACACCTACGGCTCGCTCGCCGAGCGCCTGCAGGTGCTCGGCGGCGACCTGCTCGCGAGGGCGCTGAAGGATGCCCCTCCGTTCCTGCCCCAGCCGGAGGACGGGGTCACCTACGCCGAGAAGATCCAGGCGGCGGACCGGCTGCTGGACCCCTCGCGGCCCGCGGCCGAGCTCGAGCGCCGCGTCAGGGCGCTCACGCCGCACATCGGGGCCCGCGCCGAGCTGCCCGACGGCACGCTGATCGGTGTCCAGCAGGCCGCGCTGGCCGAGGACATCCCGGCAGGGGAGCCGGGGCTGCGGGCGAGCGAGGGGCGCCTGCTCCTGGACGGGAGCCCCGGGGTGCTGGAGCTGCTCATCGTCCAGCCGCCGGGCGGGCGGCCGATGGACGCCGGCGCCTACCTTCGCGGCAGGGGGCTGCCCGGGCGGTGATAGTCGCTGGCGTGCGCCGGCGTCTGGATGCCGGCCGCGAGCCTCGGGTCCGGCTGAGGCGCCCCGGGGACCTGCTGTATCGGGATCACGCCGGCCCAGAAGTCGAGCGCGTAGTCCTCCTCGTCATCCAGCGGCGCGCCCGTTCGCACCTTCGCGGAGAACTCGTTGATCGCCAGCGCCAGCACCGAGGTGGCCTTCATCTCGTTCTCGGTCGGGTGCCGGGCGTGATCCCAGCGGCCCGGCACGATGTGTTCGACGATCGCCTCCAGCGCGGACAGCTTCTCCTGCGGGTCGGTGACCTCGATGGCGTCGCCGAGGATCATCGCGGAGCGGTAGTTGGCGGAGTGGTGCATGACCGAGCGGGCCAGCACGACGCCGTCAAGGAGCGTCACGGTCAGGCACGCGGGGGCACCGGAGGCGAGCGACTTCAGCGTTCTGCTGGCAGCCGAGCCGTGGCAGTAGACGACGTCGCCCCTGCGGGCGTGGAGCGTGGGGATCACCAGCGGCTGGCCGTCGTCGCAGATGCCGAGGTGTGCGACCAGGCCCTCGTCGAGGATCGCGTCGATGAGCTCGCGGTCGTAGCTCGCGCGCTCGCGCTTTCGGATCAGGCGCACCCGCTCTGAGGCGGGTCCGGGGGAGGCGCTGTCGGTCGCAGACATGCCCCAATCATGCCCGAGCGCGGGCGCGGGGTGCGGCGCGGGCCCCCGATGGCCCATGATGACCTGATGGCAACCACCGCCACAATCGCCCCTGCGCGCGTCTGCGCGTACGCGGTCCTGCGCAGGGTCTTCCAGGACGGCGCCTATGCCGACCAGGCGCTCCACGCCCAGGTCAGGGGCCTTGATCCGCGTGATCGCGCGCTGGCGATGCGGCTGCTGTACGGGGCCGTTCAGCGGCGCGGCACCCTCGATCACTTCATCGAAGAGCTTGCCGGCCGCCCCGCGAGCGAGCTCGACGGGCACGTGCTGGCGGCGCTGAGGCTCGGCCTCTACGAGCTGCTCTACCTGCGTGGTGCTCCCGACTACGCCGTCGTCGGCGACGCGGTCGAGCTGTGCAAGGCGAACGGCCGCGGCGGGCACGGACTGGTGAACGCCGTCCTGCGCAGGGCCGCGCGCGAGGGCGCGCCGGCGCTGCTGGCCACGCTCGGCGACGACACGCCCGAGCGCGCCGCCGTCATGCACTCCCACCCCGAGTGGATCGCGCGGCTGTGGTTCAGGACGCTCGGCCCGGAGCGGGCGCGGGCGCTGATGGCGAGCGACAACGAGCCCGGCGAGGTTGCTCTGCGGGCGAACACGCTGGTGCTCGACGGCCCCTCGCTCGCCGCGAGGCTCCCGGTCAGGACGCTCCCGGATGAGCGGCTGCCCGAGGCGCTGATCCTGCAGGAGCCATTTGACGTGCACAACTCCGAGCTGTGGAAAGACGGCTCCTTCCTGCCGCAGGCGCGTGCGGCGATGCACGTGGCGCGTGCGCTCGCGCCGGTGCCGGGCGAGCGGGTGCTGGACCTGTGCGCCGCGCCGGGAGGCAAGAGCACGCACCTCGCCGCGCTGATGGGAGGCGAGGGCGAGCTGATCGCCGTCGAGCGCAATGAGCGCCGGGCCTCCGCGCTGGCAAGGACCGCTCAGCGGATGCGGGCCGCGAACGTGCGCGTGGAGGTCGCCGACGCGGCCCAGCCGCGGCGCGATGGCGCTCCCTTTGACCGCGTGCTGGTCGACCCGCCGTGCTCCGGGCTCGGGACGCTGCAGGCGCGGGCGGACCTGCGCTGGCGCGTCAGCGAGGAGGCGGTCCGCGAGATGTCCCGTCTGCAGGCAAGAATCCTTGCCGCCGGGGCCCGCGCCCTACGTCCGGGTGGCGTGCTTGTCTACTCTACGTGCACCATCTCTCCTACTGAGAACGAGCAGCTGATCACCGCCTTCCTGGATTCCCACGCCGATTTCGCACTTGAGGATCTCGCCGCAGAGCTGCCCGAGTTCGCCGCTCAGAACACGCTGCGCTCCGGGGCCCTGGCGGGCACGCTCCTCACCTTTCCTCCCCGCGACCACACCGCGGGCTTCTTCATAGCGCGCCTGCGCCGGAGCTGAGCCGTGGAGAACGAGAACGAGGCCGCCCAGAAGCCCGCGATCAACCTCGGCCCGCTGTGCCCGAACTGCGGGGAGCCGTGGCTGCGGCCGACCAACCTTCCCGGCCGCTACCGCTGCGTCTACTGCCTGCATCGCTTCGAGCTGACCTCGGTGTGCCCCAACTGCGGTGAGCACTCGACCATCGTGCGCATGTCCACGACGGCGATCCTCAAGTGCAACAACTGCGGCGACTCGATGCTCCAGGCCGTATGACGGTACGGACACGGGAGATCCTCGGCGGCGTCCACGTCGCCCCCTCGATCCTGTCCGCCGACTTCGGCCGCCTGCGCGAGCAGGTGAGCGAGGTTCTGCAGGCCGGGGCGCGCGTCATCCACGTCGACGTGATGGACGGCCATTTCGTGCCGCCGATCACGATGGGGCCGATCGCGGTCGCCGCGCTCGCCGAGCTGGTCACGGACGCCGGCGCGATCATCGACGTGCACCTGATGATCGAGCGTCCCGAGCTGCAGGTCGGGGAGTTCGTGCGCGCCGGCGCCGCGTCGATCACCTTCCACGCCGAGGCCACACCCCACGCGGCCCGCACCGCCAGCCTCATCCACGAGGGCGGCGCGTGCGCCGGGCTGGCAGTCAATCCGGGGACGGATACGGGCGCCTACACCGAGATGAGCAGCGAGATCGACCTCGCGCTCTGCATGACCGTCAGCCCCGGCTGGGGAGGGCAGCCGTTCATCGAGTCCTCACCGGAGAAGATCGGCAGGGTGCGCGAGCACGCCCCCGCCGCGGCGCTGCAGGTGGACGGCGGGATCGACGAGCGGACCGCGCCGCTGTGCAGGCGCGCCGGCGCGAACCTGTTCGTCGCCGGCTCCGCGATCTTCGGGGCCAGCGACCCCGCGCAGGCATACGCGGGGATAGCCCGCGCCCTTCAGGCCGCCGACCTCTAGAGGTGCCTCTCAGCCGGTCGCGGCGGGTGAGCCGGCGAGCGTTGCGCCCGTGCTGCCCTGTGTCTCGATGCGCCTGCTGCCACCGCGGTAGAGGATCGCCAGGGCGGCGGCGAGCAGCGCGGTCGCGCCTGCGTAGCCGATCTCGGTCCGCAGGAGCTGTTCGGCCACCAGCGGCGTGAGCATCCAGATCACGAACGCGACCGCGGCGACGAACCAGCACGCCGACGCGGCCCGCGCCCGGTCGCGCGCCAGAGCCGCCTGGTTCAGCGCGCCGGAGGTGAGGTGCAGACCCATCCCGATCCCGATCAGCGCCAGGCCGTAGCGGGTGTAGTCATAGGACTGGCCGAAGAGGTGTTCCATCGCGAACGGCCCGATCAGCAGCAGCCCGAGCGTGACGGCGGCCGCGAAACCCAGGATCGCCAGCAGCGTGACGCGTATCGCGCGGCCGAAGGACTCGTGCCCCGCCGTCGCCTCGAGCCCCGTCAGATGCGGCAGCAGCGAGGTCTGGATCGCCTGGAAGAGCTGCAGCGGCGCACGTGCGATCAGCAGCACGTTGAAGACGATCCCGGCGAGCGCCTTGTCGGCCGAGGTCGCATCGACGGTGAGCACCGCCGCGTTCAGGATCGTCTGCTCGGCCAGCATGATCGCCGCGACCGAGAGGGCAAAACCGCTGCCGCGGCGCAGCGAGAGCTCATCGCGGGCTGCTTCCACGGCTCCCTCGGTGCCGGGCCCGGCCATGCCCGCCTCGGCGTCCTCGACGGTGATCGGCGCCGCGAGCAGCTCGCTCTCGAGCTCCGGCGGCTCGAGAGCCGGCTGGCGACGTTCGGCGCGGGTGCGGGCGAAGGCCACGGGGACGACGACGAGCGACACGAAGGGTGCCGCGGCGATCCCGAGCGCGACCGCCGTCTGCCCGCTCGTGATCCCGAGCACCGCCGCCAGCGCGAAGCAGATGCGCGAAACCGACTCCATCAGCACGAGGCCCCCGAACAGCCCGAAGCGCTGGTTGCCGGCGAGCCAGCCGCGGGCGAAATAGCTCGCCCCGTAGGCGAGCGTGCCGACCAGCAGGATGTAGTAGAGGGAGCTGTCCCCTTCGAAGACCTGGTTGATCAGCGTGTCGCGCAGCGACAGCGCGACGATCAGGAAGATCAGCGCAAAGCTGGCCTGGATCAGGATCGGGGTGCGAAGGTCATGCTCCTCATGCCCGCGGGCCCGCCGCCCCGCGATCGTCCGCGAGAGCAGCTGTTCGATCGGCCTGTAGATCACCGAGATGATCACGAACATCACCGACCACAGAAGGTCCAGCTGGGCCGCCGAGGATTCACCTAGGACGTGGCTGGCGATCGAGAAGTACGCGAACGTCAGCAGCCCGGTTGACGCGATCCCTATCGAGAGGATCCGCGCGCCGCTGCCGTATGAGCGCGCGGGCGCCGGCTCTCTGTCCTTAGAGGCGGACAAGCAACATCGTCCACGGGAACGGCGAGCGGACCTCGACGACCTGTCCGTGGCGCGAGAGCAGCTCGACGAAGGAGCGCCTGGACCAGTGGTTGAGGTGGCCCGGCGTGTTGCCGAGGTCCTTCCAGTAGGCGCCGCGCGCCATGTTCAGCATCCTCCACAGCGGCTCGCGCGGGACCGAGACCAGCAGGTGGCTGCTCGCGACCCTGGCCATCTCGGCGACCGTGTGCGCCGGGTCGGGCACGTGCTCGAGCACCTCGATCGCGCTCGCGAGCTCGAACTCGCCGGCGGCGAAGGGCAGGTTCTCGGCCTCCATCACCCGGTACTGGAGGTTCGGAGCCTGATGTTCGGCCCAGCCGGCCTGGATCGACTCCTCCTCGAGGTCGATGCCGACCACGCGCCCGCTGCCCAGTCTCTGCGCCCACTTCTGGACGAGGACGCCCTCGCCGCAGCCGACGTCGAGCAGCGACCCGGGCGAGGCGATCGCGAACAGCTCATCGAGGTCGCGCTCGAAGCGCGCCATCAGCCGCCGGACGACCGGGTTGCCCGAGCCGTACTTGTCGTAGGTGTTGCCTGTGACGACACCGTCCTTGGAAACCGTTACTCCGCTCACATCCGCACCGCCCTCTCGGGGTCGGGGTCCTTGCTCCCTGACCCGTGCTCGTAGTGGGAGGGCTCGACGCCGATCTGCAGCTCGATGCGCCTGACGCGCTCGAACGTGCGCTGGATCATCACCCGCTGGGCCGCGAGCAGGTCGCCGATCACGCCGAGGGCGAACATCAGAGCCGCGGCGATGAAGAGCACCGCCCCGAGGATCAGGGACTGCACATGGCCCTTGCCGTTGCCTTCGGCGTACGCGATGCCGAAGCGGATCCACACGCCGAGCGCGAGGATCCCGACCAGCAGGGCCAGACTCCAGAACACACGCAGGGGCTCGTACTGGGCGTAGATGCGGAAGATCGAGAGGCCGTTGCGGCGCACATAGGAGCCCATCGACGGGAACAGGCGCGACTCGCGCGTCTTGGGGTTGGTCCGGATCGGGACGTGGTCGACGGCGACCAGCATCTTGCCCGCCTGGATGATCGTCTCCAGCGTGTAGGTGAACTTGGAGACCACCATCATCTGGATCGCGGCCTCGCGGTTGTAGGCGCGGAAACCCGAGGTGGTGTCCGGGACGTTGGTCGAGGATGCCTGGCGGACGACCCACGAGCCGAGTCGCTGCAGCGACTTCTTCAGTGGCGAGAAGTGATCGATCCCGCCGACCTCGCGGTCGCCGACCACCATGTCCGCGTTCCCCTCGAGGATCGGCTTGACCAGGCGCGCGATATCCGGGCCGTAGTACTGGTTGTCGGCGTCCGTGTTGACGATCACGTCGGCGCCGAGCTTCAGCGCCGTGTCGATGCCGGCCTGGAAGCCCGCGGCAAGGCCCTTGTTGTTCGTCAGGCGCACGAGATGGTCGACGCCGTGTTCGCGTGCGACGTCGATCGTGCGGTCCGTCGAGCCGTCGTCGATGACGAGCCACTCGACCTCGCTGAAGCCCTCGAGTTCCCGCGGCAGGTCGGCGAGCGTCGCCGGCAGCTGGGCGGCCTCGTTGAAGCAGGGGATCTGGATGATGAGCTTCATAGCGTGCGATTGCCTAGACTTGGCTTCCGGCAGTATCCCAGAGCGCAGGGCACGTTCTTGGCGCGGGGCGGATGGGCGGCGCCGGTGCCGGCCCACCAAGGCCAAGGCTAGATGGAAAGCGCGATGCTCACCCGGCACCCGCCGGGCTCGAAACGGCCGGGACGGCTCGCTGCCGTCGATTCGCGCACGCTCGCACGCATCGGATTCGCCGTCCTGTGCGTCGGCGCGCTGATCGGATACCTCGCATTCCCGACCTATCCGACCTACGACTCCTTCTACGCGCTGCTGTGGGGACGGGACCTGCTGCACCTGCACCTGCCGGACTTCCGCGTCTATCGCGCGCCGACCGAGCACCCCCTCGCGCTCGCCTTCGGGATGCTCGTCTCGATCTTCGGCCAGGTGGGCGCCCGCCTGATGGTGCTCGGCTCGATCGCTTCGTTCGTGGCGGCGGTAGCCGGCATGTACCGGCTCTCGCGCGTCTGCTTCGGCCCGCTCGTGGGCTGGGTGGCGGCGCTGCTGCTGCTCAGCCGCTTCTTCATCGAGAGCCTCGCGAGCCAGGGCTACCTGGACATCTCCTACCTCGCGCTGGTGATCTGGGCCGTGGCGCTCGAGGCCGAGCGCCCGCGCCGCGGCACGCCCGTGTTCCTGCTGCTCGCCGCCGCCGGCCTGCTGCGGCCGGATGCGTGGGTGATGGCGGGCGTGTACTGGCTGTGGTGCTCCTGGCGCGCAGAGAACCGGACCCGCCTTCGCTACCTGGCGCTGGTCGCGATCGGACCGCTCGGATGGGCCGCCGTGGACGCGATCGTCACCGGCAACCCGCTGTATTCGCTGACCGCCACCGCGGGCCTGGCACAGGAACTCGAACGCACCCAGGGACTGACGAGCGTCGCCGCCTCGCTGTGGGAATACGGCGTGCGGATCGACAAGCTCCCGGTCGTGCTCGGCTCGCTCGTCGGTATACCGCTCGCGATCTGGATGGCCCCGCGGCGCGCGCTGGTGCCCCTGGCCGCGTTCCTGGTGCTGGTGTTCGTCTATCTGGCGCAGGGGGCAGTCGGCGCGTCGGTGGTCGACCGCTACCTCATCGGCGCCGCCACGATGCTGCTGCCCTTCTGCGCGGTCTCGATCGGCGGCTGGTCGATGCTGGTGCCCGGATCGATCCTGCGCAGGGTGTGGATAGCCGCCGCAGTGCTGCTGGTCATGTACGGGACCCTGGACGTGGTGCGGAACTTCAGCATCTCGAGCCTTCGCACCACGCTCGCCTACCACGAGGAATTCCACGAGGGTCTGGCCGCCGCGCTCGCCTCTCCGGTGGTGGCCGAGCACCTGCGCAGCTGCCACCTGCTGTCCCTGCCGGACAACAAGCTGATCCCGGATGCACGCTGGATCCAGGACACCGTCGGGCAGAAGGACATCATCGCCCGCAGCCAGGCGCGCTCGGAAGCGGCGAAGGGCTCGGACGCCCTGCAGCGGCGCCTGCAGTCCGGCTCGGTCGCGGTGTACCCGCTCGGTGGAGCCGTGTTCCTGGAGGCGATCGTGGACGTCGGCGACGACCCGCTCGACCAGATACCGATGCCCGGGTCCCGCCTCATCTACACGAGCCGCTACTACGCCGTGTATGCGAACTGCTGAGCAGGAGGGCGGCGCGGCGGGACGCTCAGGGCGCGGATGGGCGTGGGCGGGCCTGGCGGGCGTGCTGGCGGTCGGGCTCGGCCTGCGCCTGTGGGGCGTGCGCCAGGGGCTTCCCTACGTCTACAACATCGACGAGGCCACGCATTTCGTGCCGAAGGCGGTCGAAATGTTCCAGCACGGCCTGGACCCGCACTACTTCGCCAACCCGCCGGCGTTCACGTACCTGCTGCACGTCATCTACGCGCTCTGGTACGGCGGCGGAGCGGGCGCGCAGCGCGCGCTGGAACTGAACCCGACCGAGCTCTACACCCTCGCCCGGGTCGCCTCGGCGCTGCTCGGCACCGCCTCGCTGTGGCTTCTGTACGCGACCGGGGCAAGACTCTTCTCACGCGCCGCCGGCCTGCTCGCGGCGGCGATCCTGGCCGTCGCGTTCCTGCCCGTCTTCTACTCGCACCTGGCGGTCAACGACGTCCCCACGCTGGCCCCGGTGACGCTCGCGCTGCTGGGGGCGGCGGGGGTCCTGCGCAGGGGAAGCCTGCTCGACTATGCGCTCGCCGGCATCGGTTTCGGGCTGGCCTGTGCCAGCAAGTACACGGCCGGCATCGTGATCCTGCCCGTGGCGGCCGCCGTGGTGGCGCGCTGGCGGCTCGCCGGGCCACCGGCGACTCGCGCGAGCATCGCCGGGATAGTCCTGGCGGGGGTCCTCGCGCTCGCGGCGTTCCTGGTCGCAAACCCGTACTCGCTGCTGGACTACTCGAGCTTTCACAGCGAACTGGTCCACCAGTCCAAGCTGTCCGCCGAATCGCCAGGGCAAGCTCGGGGCGCCGCGAAACGGGGGCCTGGCCTACTACCTGTGGACGCTCACATGGGGACTGGGATGGCTGCCGGCCCTGGCCGCGCTCGGGGGCGCGATCGCCATCTGGAGGCGCGATGCGCCGGTCGGATGGATGCTCGTCCCCGCACCGTTGATCTACCTCGCGTTCATGGGGCTGCAGGGGCGCTACTTCGGGCGCTGGCTGCTGCCGATCTTCCCGATCCTGGCCCTGCTGGGAGCGTTCTTCGCGCTCGAGCTCGCGCGTTACGGGGCGCGGCGGCTGCGAGGCAGGGCGCCCTGGGTCCGCGCGGTGGGCGCCGCCGTCATGGTGGCGGCGCTGCTGGCGCAGGGACTCATCTACAGCGTCCACAGCGGCCTCGTGCTCTCAAGCGCGGACACGAGGGCGCTCACCCGCAGCTGGATGGAGGCGAACATCCCCGCCGGCAGCCACATAGTCGCCGAGCCGATATCACCCGACCAGTGGGCCCGCGAAGAACCCGGGGCCCCTACTGCCCGCATTACCGCTGGTGCAAGTACCCGTCACTGATCTCGCGCATCACCCCGTCCGGCGCACTCACGGCGACCGAGCACCAGGTCGGGATCGAGGACTACGAGCGGACGCTGAGCCCCGCGCTGATCGGCTACTACACGGCCCACGGCTACTGCTGGGTGCTCACCGGCTCCACCGAGTCCGGTCGCGCCTTCGCCGACCCGGGGGCCGTGCCGGGCGCCGTCGCCTACTACCGCGCGCTCGAACGCGAGGGCCGACTGGTGTTCACCTCCTCGCCCTACGCCGCGGGCGGTGCCCCGTCGCCGTTCGGCTTCGACTGGAGCTTTGACTACTACCCGCTGTCCTATGCCCGGCCCGGTCCGCAGGTCTCGATCTACAGGCTCCACGGCGGTCGCTGCGGGGCCTGACGGCGCGCAGGGTTATCCTCAGTGGCGCAATGACGATCAGCACCGATACCGACGCCGTTCATCTGGCGCGGGCGATAGACCTCGCCCGCAAAGGCGCCGGCGCGGTCAAGCCCAACCCGGTGGTCGGGGCCGTGGTCGCGCGCGGCGAGCAGGTCCTCGGGGAGGGCTGGCACGAGTCCTACGGCGCCGCGCACGCGGAGGTCAACGCGATCGAGGCATGCGGCCTTGAGGACCTGACCGACGCGACCCTGTACGTCTCGCTCGAGCCGTGCTGCCACGAGGGCAAGACGCCTCCGTGCACGGAGGCAATCCTGGCGGCCGGGATCCGCCGCGTCTACGTGGGCTCCGATGACCCCACCGAGAAGGCGTCCGGCCGGGGCCTGGGCATCCTGCGCGACGAGGGCGTGGAGGTGATCGTGGCCGACGGCGAGCTCGCGACGACCGCGCGCCTGCTGAATCAGGCCTTCCGCAAGCACGCCCGGGTGGGCCGCCCCTGGGTGCTGTTCAAGTCCGCGATGACGCTCGACGGCAAGGTCGCGACCCGCAGCGGCGACTCGAAGTGGATCAGCGGCGAGGAGAGCCGCGAGATGGCGCATCGCTGGCGCGCGTCGGTCGACGCGGTGGTGGTCGGGATCGGCACCGCCCTCGCGGATGATCCGCAGCTGACCGCCCGCCCGGCGGGCCTGCCGGCCGAGAGCAGCACGCAGCCGCGCCGCGTGGTGTTCGACTCCCTCGCGCGCCTGCCCCCCAACTCCCAGCTCGTCGCAGCCGCCGCGGAGATACCCCTCACAGTCGTCGTGTCCCGGGCCGCCGCCCGCTCGGATACGGACGCCCTGGAAGCCGCCGGCGTGCAGGTGTTCGTCGCCACCGGCGAAAACGAGCCGGCCCGTGTGCGCTCCGCGCTGGACCAGCTGGGAGCGATGGGCGTGGCATCGGTCCTGCTCGAGGGCGGCCCGCATCTGGCGGGCGCGTTCCTCGACGCCGAGGAGATCGACGAAGTACGCCTGTTCCTGGCCCCGCTGCTGCTCGGCGGGAGCGCGGCACGCGACCCTCTCGAGGGCGAAGGCGTGGCTCGCATCTCCGAGGCGATGCGAGCCCTGACCTTCGAGTACGAGCCCGTCGGAGAGGATCTGCTCATCTGCGCGCGACTGCGCGAGTGGTGAGCGGGACGGGGGAGAACATGTTCACCGGACTGATCGCCGACCTGGGCAGCGTCCAGCAGATCGAGCGCGACGAGGATGGCGCCGTGCTCGCGATCTCCAGCCGGCTTGCGGGCGAACTCGCCGAGGGCGACTCGGTCGCGGTCAACGGCGTCTGCCTGACCGCGACGGGCGTCGGCGAGGGGCGCTTCTCCGCGCAGGCGATGATCGAGACGCTCGAGCGCTCGTCGCTGGCCGGCCTGCACGCCGGCGATCCGGTCAACCTCGAGCTCGCGCTGCGGGCCCAGGATCGCCTCGGCGGGCACGTCGTGCAGGGCCACGTGGACGGCACCGGCGAGGTGCTCGAGGTTCGCGAGGAGGGCTTCTCGCGCGTGCTGCGCATCGGCATCGGAGCCGAACTCGCCCGCTATCTGGTGGAGAAGGGCTCGGTGGCCGTCGACGGCGTCAGCCTGACGGTGAGCTCGCTCGGCGACGAGCACTTCGAGGTCTCGCTGATACCCGAGACGCTCACTCGCACAACCCTCGGCGCGCTCTCACCGGGCTCGCCGGTCAACATCGAGGTCGACGTGCTGGCAAAGCACGTCGAGCGGCTGCTGGCGGCGAGGGCATGAGCTCCGCGGCCGGACGCGTGCGGGCGCCGTTCGCCTCCATCGAGCAGGCGATCGACGACATCCGCCAGGGCAAGATGGTCGTCGTCTGCGACGACGAGGACCGCGAGAACGAGGGCGACCTGACCCTCGCCGCGCAGTTCGCCACACCCGAGGCGATCAACTTCATGGCCAAGGAGGGGCGCGGGCTGATCTGCCTGTCGCTCACCCCGGACCGCTGCGACGAGCTCGGGCTCGATCTGATGGCGGCGAAGAACGAATCGTCATTCGAAACGCCGTTCACCGTCTCGGTGGAGGCCAGGGAGGGCGTGACGACGGGGATCTCGGCCCACGATCGCGCGCACACGATCCAGGTCGCCATCGACCCCAAGAGCCTTCCCTCGGATCTCGTGCAGCCCGGCCACGTCTTCCCCCTGAAGAGCAGGCCGGGCGGTGTGCTCGAGCGCGCCGGCCAGACCGAGGCGGGTGTCGACCTCGCCAGGCTCGCCGGCCTGAACCCCTCCGGCGTGATCTGCGAGATCATGAACGACGACGGAACGATGGCGCGGGTGCCGGAACTCGTGGAGTACTGCGAGCGCCACGAGCTCTCGATGATCACCGTCGCGGACCTCATCGCATACCGCCGGCGAAACGACATGCTGGTGGAACGGGTCGTCTCGACCAGCCTGCCGACCGCGTTCGGCGACTTCGACGCCGTCGGCTACCGCTCGCTCGTGGACGACAAGCACCACGTGGCGCTCGTCAAGGGCGATGTCGCAGGCCAGGGCGAGGTGCTCGTCAGGGTCCACTCGGAGTGCCTGACGGGCGATGTCTTCCACTCGCTGCGCTGCGACTGCGGCGAGCAGCTCGAATCGGCCCTGTCGATGATCGAGCGCGAGGGATGCGGCGTCCTGCTCTATCTCTCCCAGGAGGGCCGGGGCATCGGCCTGCTGAACAAGCTGCGCGCCTATCGCCTGCAGGAGGAGGGGCTTGACACGGTCGAAGCCAACGAGCGGCTCGGGCTGCCGGCCGACCTGCGCGACTACGGGATCGGCGCCCAGATCCTCGTCGACCTCGGGCTCACCTCGATCCGCATCCTCACCAACAACCCCAAGAAGATCAGGGGACTCGAGGGCTACGGGCTGTCGGTGGCCGCCCAGATCCCGATCGAGCACGCGCCGAACGAGCACAACGAGCAATACCTGCGCACCAAGGCCGAGCGGATGGGGCACACGCTGCACCACCAGGGCCTGAACCTCGACGAGCAGCTGCTTCGCTCCGAGCGTCGCGGAGGCGGGGACCGGCGCGCCAGGCCGCGCACGCCGGAGGACCCGGAGTCGTGAGCGCCGCCTTCGCGGTCGTGGTCGGCCGCTTCTATGAGGACCTCGCCGAGCGCCTGCTCGCCGGGGCGCTCGCCGCCTTCGCGCAGGAGGGGCACACGGACGTCGCCGTGTTCGACGTGCCAGGCGCCTACGAGCTGCCGCTCGCGGCCTCCTACGCCGCCGGGAGCGGGCGCTTTGAGGGCGTGGCCTGCCTCGGCGCGGTGATCAAGGGGGAGACCGACCACTACGACTTCGTGTGCGCCCAGGCAGCCGCCGGCGTGATGAGCGTGCAGCTCCAGAGCGGCGTCCCGTGCGCCTTCGGAGTGCTGACCTGCGACACCATGGAGCAGGCTCTCGCGCGCTCCGGAGGGGGCAAGCGGGACACCGGCCGGCACGCCGCCGAGGCGGTCATGCGCATGGCGGTGCTGCACAGAGAGCTCGCGAGCGGCTAGACTGCCCACGATGGCAAAGGTATGTCACAGCTGCGGGAAGGGCCCTGCGTTCGGTCAGAGCCGCAGCCACTCGATGGTCGCGACCAAGCGGCGCTTCGATCCGAACCTCCAAAAGGTGAGGATTCTGGTGGGCAAGTCCCCCAAGCGCGTCTACGTCTGCACACGGTGCCTGAAAGCCGGAAAGGTGACGAAGGCTCTCTGAGCCCGGTCGCAGCACGCACCGGCTCAGCGTCCCGTCAGGCCGGCCAGCGCGGCCCGCAGCCCGGCAGCCCCGCCACAGCCGGTCCGTCGGGCAGAGGCAGACGCCAGTCCCGCTGAAGCTGATGGTCCTCTCGCGGTGACCGACACGAACCTGATCCGCTTCCGGGCCGCCGTCGCAGGTGCCCTCGCGCACCTCGAATCGCGCAGGCAGGAGGTCAACGACCTCAACGTCTTCCCGGTCGCCGACGGCGACACCGGCGACAACATGACGCTGACGCTCAAGGCGGTCCTCGACGAGCTCGACCGCCTGCAGGGCAGCGACGAGAAGCGCACCATCGACGAGATCGGCCGCGATGAGATCGTGCAGTCGGTCGCACGCGCGGCGCTCCTGGGCGCCCGCGGCAACTCCGGGGTGATCCTCTCGCAGCTGATCCGCGGTGCCGCCGAGGAGCTCGTCTCGCGCCCCGGGCAGCTGATCGACCCGACGCTGATCGGCGCGGCGCTGGCGAACGCCGCCGACCGCGCCTACTCATCCGTGCGCGATCCAGCCGAGGGAACGATCCTCACGGTCGCCCGCGAGATGGCCCACCAGATAGCCACCGATGTCGCGCACAGCCCCGAGAACCCGAGGCTTGAGCCGACAACCGAGCCCGAGGAGCAGGACAGGGCCATCGCCGCGATCCTCGAGCGCGCGGTTCACGCGGGCCAGGACACGGTCAAGCGTGGCCCGGAACTGCTGGCTCCGCTGCGGGAAGCCGGTGTCGTCGATGCCGGAGGGTACGGCCTGACGATCATGTTCGCCGGGGTCGTGGCGGCGCTCAGGGGAGAGGACGCGCCCGCGCTCGAGCATCACGCGCCCGCCCGCATCACCCACCCTCAGCACAGCTCGAGCACCTACCGCTTCTGCACCAACTTCGCGGTGACCGGCACGGCACTCAGCGCCGGGCGCTACATCGAGCCGCTCGAGGAGCTCGGAGACTCCGTGCTCGTGGTGGGGGACACCAGCACGCTGAAGGTACACCTGCACACCGACCATCCGGAGCTGGCCACGGCCGTGTTCGCGGATGCCGGAGAGGTCTCGCGCCTGGATGTGGCCGACATGCATGCGCAGGTAGCCGAGCGCGAGGAGCGCCTGGAGGCCGGAGCCGTAGCGCTCGCCAGCGCCCAGGCGGCCGCGAGCGTCGAGACGCCGCCCGAGGATGGCGCGCCGGTCACGCCCGCACCCGTCGTCGGCGATCTGCGCTGCGGAGCGGTCGCCGTCGTCAGCGGCGACGGTGTGCGCGACATGTTCCATGAGCTCGGGGTGCACACGATCGATGGCGGCCCGACCCTCAACCCCTCCACATACGACCTGCTGGCCGGGATCCACGAGGTCCCCGCCGAGGAGGTCGTGGTCCTCACCAACAGCGCCAACGTGATCATGGCGGCCGAACACGCTGCCAAGTGGTCGGACAAGCAGGTGCTCGTGGCGCCCACGACGAGCCAGCAGGCCGGCCTCGCGGCCGCGGTCGCACTGGCGCCGGAACGGTCGGTCGAGGAGAACGCGAGGGCGCTGGACGAGGCCATCTCCAGGGTCCGCACGGGGTCGGTGGCACCGGCGGCGCGCGGCGACGTGCAGGGCCGCTTCACGACGGGCGACGCGGTCGGCTTCGTCGAGGACGAGCTGATCGCATGGGGAGACCCGCGCGAGACCCTCCAGGCGGTCGCGCGGGCGCTCACCGAGCCCGCGCCGGACGGCGAGGCGCCGGAACTGCTCAGCATCCTCGCCGGTGACGGGGCACCCGTTTCGCTCGCGGATCTGGAGGGGGTCATCGCCGGGGACCTGGAGCTTGAGCTCCGCCACGGCGGACAGCCGTCGTACTGGTGGCTGCTGGCCTCGGAGTGACCCCGCGCCGGCACGCGCCGGCGCTTACGACCGGCGCCGCGATCATGATGGCTCGCACATGCCCGCGACCAGCACCAACGCGCCGCGGACCGCGAGCACCCAGGGGGAAGGTCGGATCACGCCGCTAGCCCGTGCGTTCGCGTCCAACAGCGCCCTCAGCCGGGAAGAGCTGATTGCGGCCCCCGTGCGCTGGCCGCGGCCCTCGCGCCTGGCCGAGCCCCTGAAGGTCCCGGCCCGCAGGATGTCCGCGGGGCTGCGCTCGCTGGGGCTGCTGACCGTCGGGGACCTGCTGGAGCACCTTCCCACGGACAGCCGCGAGGCTCGCACCGTGTCGGCGCTGCGGGCAGGCGAGCCCGCGACGGTCGCTGTGCAGGTGCGCCGCATCACCGCACGGCCCGTGAGGCGCCGTGGGATGCGCCCGCTGGTCGAGGCCAGCGTGTTCGACTCCAGCGGGACGATGCGCGCGACCTTCTTCAACCAGCCCTGGCTGGTGGAGCGCTACCCGCCCGGCACCCGGCTGGTGCTTCACGGCCGTCCAGACGCGCGCGGCGGCTTCGCGGTCTCCCACCACGCACCCGCCTCCGAGCGGGCCGAGGCGCCGGCGGGCGAGGGGGAGTCGGTGGCCCACTACCCGGCCTCCGAGGGCGTGAGCTCAACGGAGATCCTGGCGCTGGTACGAGAGGCGGGCGGCGCGCTGAGCGACATAACAGAGGCGCTCCCCACCGCCACGCGCATCTCCGAGAGCCTCCCGGACCGCCCGAGCGCGCTCGCGGCGATGCACTTCCCGCGAACCCCCGCGGACGTCGAGAGCGGCCGGCGCAGGCTCGCATTCGAGGAGCTGCTGCTGACGCAGCTGCTGTTCCTGCGACGGCGCGCCACCCGCTCTGAGCGGACAGGGGCCCATGTGCTCGACGGCGAGGGCACGCTCACCGAGCGCTGGCGCGAGGAGATCCTGCCCTTCACGCCCACCGGCGATCAGCTCGACGCCATGGAGGCGATCCGAAAGGACATGGCCAGGCCGAGCCAGATGCACAGGCTCCTGATGGGCGAGGTCGGCAGCGGCAAGACCGTCGTCGCCCTGTACGCGATGCTGCGGGCCACCGAGCACGGAGCTCAGGCCGCGCTGATGGCGCCGACTGAGACGCTGGCCGAACAGCATTTCGCCAACGTGCAGGCGCTGCTCGGCTCCGAGCCGGCGACGCTGGCGCTGCTGACGGGCTCAACGCCCGCCAAGCGCCGGCGCGAGATCCTCGCCCGCCTGGCAAGCGGTGAGCTGTCGATGATCGTCGGCACCCACGCCCTGATCGAGCCCGACGTCGCCTTCCGCTCACTCGCCGTCGCGGTGATCGACGAGCAGCACCGCTTCGGCGTGCGCCAGCGCGCCGCGCTCGATGAGAAGGGGATGCCGCACGTCCTGCACATGACCGCGACCCCGATCCCGCGCACGCTCGCGCTGGCCCGCTACGCGGACCTGGACACGAGCACGCTGCGAGAGCTCCCCGCCGGGCGACGGCCGATCGCGACACGGCTGCTGTCCGGCGAGATGGAGCGCGCAGGGGCCTATGAGCAGCTGCGCGAGCATCTGCAGGCCGGCCGCCAGGCCTACGTCGTATGCCCGCTGATCGAGGAGGGCGAGCCGCTGGAGGGCTCCGCCGGCGCCGAGCCCGAGCCCGGCCTGCGCGCCGCGACGGCGGAGCTGGCAAGGCTGCGCGAGGGAGAGCTCAAGGGCTACCGCCTGGAGCTCCTGCACGGCGGGATGCGCCCGCGGGAGAAGCAGGAGGCGATGGGCCGCTTCGCGTCCGGTGAGGCCGACGTTCTGGTCGCGACCACCGTCATAGAGGTCGGGATCGACGTGCCCAACGCCACGGTGATGCTGATCGAGAACGCCGAGCGCTTCGGCATCTCCCAGCTGCACCAGCTGCGCGGGCGGATCGGCCGGGGCGAGCACAGCTCGGTCTGCTTCCTGCTCGGCGCTCCGGGGTCACCGTCCTCGGCGCGCCTGCGCGCCGTCGCCGAGAACTCCGACGGGTTCGCGCTCGCCGAGATCGACCTCGAACTTCGCAGCGAGGGGGAGCTCGCCGGCACGCGCCAGTCGGGCCTGGCCCAGTTCCGCGTCGCGTGCCTTCCGCAGGATGCTCCGCTGCTGGAGCTGGCGAGGGCGAGGGCGGAGCTGATCCTCCAGGACGATCCCGAGCTCAGCCGCCCGGAGAACTCGCTGCTGTCCGACGAGCTTCAGGACGCCTTCGGCGAGGAGGCGCTCCGCCCGATCCCGGCGTAGGGAGCGGGGGCGGCTACGGTTGCGCGATGCGCGTGATCGCCGGGAGTCTCGGGGGCCGGCGCCTGAAGGCGCCCGCCGGACGGGAGACCAGGCCCACATCCGGGCGGGTGCGCGAGGCGCTGTTCGCCATGCTCGCCGACGTGGAGGGCTCGAGCGTGCTCGACCTCTTCGCGGGGACCGGCGCGCTCGGCATCGAGGCCATCTCGCGGGGAGCCGCCGGCGCCGTCTTCGTGGAGAGCGACCCGCGCGTGGCCCGTGTCCTGGGTGAGAATCTGAGCTCGCTGGCGATCGGTCCGGAGCAGGCGTCGATCAGGCGCTCGGACGTGCTGGCGGCCCTTCGGAGCGCAAAGGCACGCAAAGAGACATACGATCTGATCTTCATAGACCCTCCGTACAGGCGGGCGCAGGAGTGGGGAGCCGATCTGTCGGCGATCCTGCCCGCGCTGCTGGAGCCCGGGGCGCGCATCGTCGTCGAGAGCGACCGGCGCTCGCCCTTGGAGCTCGCCGTGGAGATCGAACGGCAACGGCGCTACGGCGACACATCCATCACAATCCATCGTCACCCATGACACCAGTCCAGAAAAACACGGCTGTCTGCCCCGGCACCTACGATCCGATCACGAACGGTCACCTCGATGTGATCAGGCGCGCCGCCGACCTCTACGAGAACGTCGTGGTCGCCGTCGTGAACCGCTCGGTGCGCAAGAGCGGGGCGCTGTTCGGCATCGAGGAGCGCGTCGGCTTCATAGAGCGCGCGCTGGCGGACGTCGAGAACGTCCGGGTTGAGCCGTTCTCGACGCTGGTGGTCGACTTCGCCCGCGCGATCGGCGCCCGCGCGATCGTGAAGGGGCTGCGCGCGATCTCAGACTTCGAGTACGAGCTGGAGATGAACCAGCTGAACCGCCGCCAGGACCCCGGAATCGAGTCCGTTTACCTGATGGCCAGCCCGCAGTACAGTTTCCTTTCATCCAGCGGGGTCAAGGAGCTCGCCACCTTCGGCGGGCGAATCGACGACCTGGTTCCGGGCGAGGTGGCGGTCCGGTTGCAGGAAGAGTTGCAGCGCTGACGAAATGAAGGCGGCAGAGACTGTGTCAATCCCATCGGCGAACCGCGGGGCATAGCTCTCCGCGGAGGTGGTTTGGAAAATGGATGTCCTTGTACTCATAGACAAGCTCGACGACCTTGTTCACAACGCTAAGTCCGTGCCGATGACGGACACCGTCCGCGTCGACAAGGAGGAGATCTACGACATCCTCGACCAGATGCGCGCGACCATCCCCGAGGAGATCAAGCAGGCCCGGTGGATCGTCAAGGAGCGTCAGGAGATGCTCGCGGAGGCCAAGAAGGAGGCCGAGCGGATCATCAAGGACGCTCGCGATCGCCAGGAGCAGCTCATCGGCGAGGAGGAGGTCACCAAGCAGGCCGAGCGCGCCGCCGAGGACATCGTCGAGGACGCACGTGCCCGCGAGCGCGAGATCAGGCTCGGCGCCGAGGACTACGCGGACGAGATCCTGAACACGCTCGAGGTCAACCTCTCGAAGTTCATCGCCGCCGTGCAGCGCGGCAGGGAGCGCCTGCAGGGCAAGGACGAGCCGGCCGAGGTCGGCTGACGGGCCCGGCCCCGCGCCGCGGGGCCATCGGCCGCTAGCCTCACCCTGTGGACGCGCAACGGCCCAGGCAGCGCCTTCGCGTCGCCAAGACTCTCTTCGACACCGGTGTGTTCGCGCCGGCTCGCCCGAGCCGCGTGGTGCGCTCGCTCGCCGCGCTGCGGGCATGGGGTCCCACCGCCGCAGCCGGATATGCCGCTGCCGCTGCCCTCTACCCCGACCGCGGCGCCATCTGCGACGAGCGCGGGACGCTCACCTTCAGCGAGGTGCATGCGCGCACCAACGCCCTGGCCCGCGAACTGGGCGCCGCCGGTGTCTCCCCGGGCGACGGCGTCGCGATCATGGCCCGCAACCACCGTGGCTTCGTGGAGGCTACGATCGCCTGCTCGAAGCTCGGCGCCGGGGCGCTGTATCTGAACACCGCATTCGCAGGGCCCCAGCTCGCGGAGGTGATCGCACGCGAGGACCCGGTGATGGTGATCTACGACGAGGAGTTCTCCTCGCTGCTCGGCGAGGCATGCGGCGGCCGTTTGCGCCTGATCTCCTGGAGCGCGCCCGGCACGCGCGGCGACGTGCCGCTGATCGAGGACCTGATCGAGCGCGGCGGGCAAGCCGACTGAAGCCTCCGGCAGAGAAGGGCCGGGTGGTGATCCTCACCTCCGGCACCACCGGGGCGCCCAAGGGCGCCTCGCGCGGGCAGCCGGACACGCTCGATCCGGCGGCGGCGCTGTTCTCGAAGATCCCGCTGCGCGCGCGGGAGACCACCATGATCGCGGCGCCGATGTTCCACTCCTGGGGCTACGCGCACTTCTCTCTGGCGCTTCCGCTGGCATCCACGCTCGTCCTGCGGCGGCGCTTTGACCCGGAGGACACGATCCGCGCGGCCGCCCACCACCGCGCCAGCACGCTGGTCCTGGTGCCCGTGATGCTGCAGCGGATCCTGGACCTCGGCCCGGAGACGCTCGCCCACTACGACCTGCGGGGCCTGCGCGTGATAGCCCTCAGCGGCTCCGCTCTTCCGGGCGAGCTCGCGATCCGCGCGATGGATGTCTTCGGGGACGTCCTCTACAACCTCTACGGCTCGACGGAGGTCGCGTGGGCGACGATCGCCACGCCCGAGGATCTGCGCGCCGCGCCCGGGACGGCCGGGAGCCCGCCCGCGGGAACGATCGTGCGCCTGCTCGACGCCGACGGCCGCGAGGTGCCGGCGGGTGAGACGGGGCGGATCTTCGTCGGCAACGAAATGATGTTCGACGGCTACACCGGGGGCGGCGGCAAGGAGATCATCGGCGGCCTGATGAGCACCGGCGACGTCGGGCGCCTCGACGGCGAGGGCCGGCTGTTCGTCGAGGGCCGCGACGACGAAATGATCGTCAGCGGCGGCGAGAACGTCTTTCCCCGCGAGGTCGAGGACCTTCTCGCCGAGCACCACGAGATCGAGGAGGTCGCGATCGTCGGCGTCGGGGACGCGGACTTCGGCCAGCGCCTGATCGCGTTCGTGGTCCTGCGTCCCGGCGCCACCCTCGATGAGGAGGCGGTCCAGGCCCACGTCAAGAGCAACCTCGCGCGCTTCAAGGTGCCGCGCGAAGTCATCTTCCTCGACGAGCTCCCCCGGAACGCGACGGGCAAGGTCCTGAAGCGCGAACTGCCCGTCGGGGAGTAGCGGACGGGCCCCGCCGTCCGTCCAGGTCAATACCGTGCCGAGCATGAACCCAGAACGCTCCCCGGCCACACGGCCGCGCCTGCGCACGCTGTCCGGCGCACTCGCATGCCTGCTGATCCTCATCGTCGCCGGCTGCGGGTCATCCTCGTCCTCGAGTTCGGGCAACGGCGTCGAGTCCAAATCCCCCCAGGAAATCCTCGCCGCGTCCAAGGCGGCCGCCACCAGCGCCTCCACCGTCCACGTCGCTGGGACGATCAACAGCGCAGGCAAGACGGTGTCCGTGGACCTGCACCTGGCCACCGGCAAGGGCGCCTCGGGGAGCATGACCGTCGAGGGCCAGCCGATCCAGATCGTCGAGGTCGGCAGCGGCTTCTACATGAAGGCCAGCGAAGCCTTCTACAAGCAGGTCGGCGGCGCGGCGGCGGCCCAGCTGCTGAAGGAAAAATGGCTGAAGACGCCGACCGGGAGCGGTGAATTCGCCTCGCTCGGAGCGCTGACGAGCCTGGACAAGCTCCTCTCGAGCACGCTGTCCACGACCGGGACGCTCACCAAGACGTCGACGACGACCATCAACGGACAGCCCGTGGTGGGCATTACCGACGCCAAGAAGGGGACGCTCTACATCGCGACCACCGGCCCCGCATACCCGGTGGCGATCGTCAAAGAAGGCACCGACAGCGGCAAAATCACCTTCGACGAATGGAACAAGCCCGTCACGCTGACGGCGCCGTCCGGCTCGGTCGATCTCTCCCAGCTCGAGGGGGGCTGAGATGGGCGCCCGGAAGGGCGCCGGCTGTCGCTAGCCTGAGCAGCATGCCTCCGCAGACGCATGATTTCGACCTCGCGGGCCTTCGCCTGACCCCCGGAGAGGGCCGCCGGCTCACGCTCGAGGTTCCCATCGAGCCGCTGGTGCTCGGGACCGAGCAGTACGCCGCCGAGCCGGCCTCGGTGCCCGTAGAGCTGTCGGTCTCACGCATGAGCGGCGGGGGCTACGCGCTCCGGATCTCCTTCACGGCCGCCGTCAGCGGCCCGTGCATGCGGTGCCTGCAGCCGGCCGCGCCGCGCGTCGAGGTAGAGGCGCGGGAGGTGGACCGTCCCGGCGGCGGGGATGAGCTCGACAGCCCCTACGTCTCGGATGAGACGCTCGACCTCGCCGGATGGGTGCGCGACGCCTTCGCGCTCGCGATCCCTGCCAAGATCCTCTGCCGCGAGGACTGTGCGGGCCTGTGCCCGATATGCGCCGCGGACCTCAATCTCGCGGGTCCCGATCATCACCACGAGGCCCCGCCCGACCCCCGATGGGCCAAGCTGCGCGAGCTCAAGCTCGAGTGATCGGGTCTCGGGCTGGTAGGCTTGCTGGCCGATGGCGGTACCAAAGAAAAAGCAATCGCACGCGCGCACCGCGCAGCGTCGTGCCCAGCACAAGATCGGCACGCCTGCCGTGAACGAGTGCCCGCAGTGCCACAGCCCGCGCAGGCCGCACCGCGTGTGCCCGGTCTGCGGCACGTACGCGGGCCGTGAGATCGTGACCCAGGGTCACGATCATGATCACGAGCACGACCACTCCTAGCGGGCAGTGACCGAGGGGGCCGTGCCCGAGTCTGACGGCGTGCGCCGCCAGGAAGGGCGGCCGGTGATCGCGGTCGACTGCAACGGCGCCGACCTGGGGCCGGGCGAGGTCGCCGCCGGCGCGGCGATAGCCGCCGCCGCGGGAGCCCGCGTGCTGCTGTTCGGGCCGAAGGCCGAGCTCGGCGCCGTTCCCGACGGCGTCGAGGTCATCGACGCCCCCGTTTCGATCGCCAAGGCGCACGACCCCGCGCTGGCGGCCCGTTCGACGCCCGACGCGTCGATCGTGCTCGCTGCCAAGGCCGTCGCGCAGGGCCGCGCGCAGGCACTCGTCTGCGCCGGCGGAACCGGTTCCGCGCTGGCGGCCGGGATCTTCAACATCAAACGCGCCCGCGGCATCTACAGGCCGGCGCTCGCGATCCCGCTTCCGGTCCCCGACCGGCCGGTGACGCTGCTCGACGTGGGCGCGAACGCAGAGGCGCGGCGCGAGCACATCGTGCAGTTCGCGTTCATGGGCGCGGCGCTCTCCAGCGCCGTCATGGGGATCGACCGGCCGCGGGTGGGACTGCTCTCCAACGGCGAGGAGTCCGCGCGCGGCAGCGAGCTCGTGCTCGAGGCGCACGCCGAGCTCTCCGAGCGCATGGGCTCCGCGAGGGACTTCGAGTTCGTCGGCAACGTCGAGGGCGGCGACCTGGTCGAGGGGGTCGCCGATGTGATCGTCACCGACGGCTTCACGGGGAACATCGCCCTGAAGCTGATGGAGGGGGTCTCGCAGCTGATGCTCGGAGTCATACGCCAGGCCGCGATGTCATCGACGCGGGGCAAGGTCGGCGGAGCCCTGCTCAGGCCCGGCCTGCGCGCGGTCCGCGACGAGATCGACCCCGAGGCGAGCGGCGGCGCATACCTGCTCGGGCTGCGGCGTCTGGGCGTAGTACCCCATGGGCGCTTCACCCGCGAGGGCTTCGCGCAGGCGATCCTCCGTGCCGAGCGCGGGACCCGCGAGGACATCGTGGGCCAGACCCATACGGCGCTGGAGCAGGCGGGCGCGCTCAGGCGCTCCCCTGCGTCCGCGGCTGGCGCTAGCCTGCCGCAGTCAGGATGAGCCGCCCCGCCTCCACCAAGATCACGCTGCCCTCACGGGCCCTCACAATCCCGCTTCCGCGGGCGGGTGAGGAACGATGAGCGGAGACCGCGCACAGGTGTTCGCGCTGATCCGGGATCACCTCGCCGATGAACTCGACGTCGATCCCGCCATCATCGCCGAGGGGACGCGCTTTCGCGAGGACCTCGAGGCGGACTCCCTGGACCTCTACACGCTCGTGCAGGAGCTCGAGGACACCTACGGCGTGAAGATGTCCGACGAGCAGGCCGCGCAGATCCTCACCGTGGGACAGGCCGTCGACTTCGTCCTGGCGCGCGACGGGACCACAGATGCGAGCCGATGATGCTGCTTGCAAAGCTGATGGAAGATCTGCCGGAGGACCTCGCCAGGCAGGTCTTCACGCACGCCTCGTGGAGCGAGCGGCGAAGCGACTCCTATGCGCGCCTGGCGTTCCTCGGCGACAGTGTGCTTTCGCTCGCGGTGAGCACACACCTGTATCCGCGGCTGGAGGCCGAGCGCTTCGGCGCCGGCAGGCTCACCAAGATCCGTGCGCAGGCGGTCTCGGGGGTCTCCTGCCGCGACGTGGCGATGCGCCTCGGCCTGCTGGAGCGGCTGCGGGCCGCCGCGCCGCCGGGGGTGGCCGAGGGCGGTCTGCTGGAGACCGAGCGGGTGCTCGCATCCGTGATCGAGGCGGTAATCGGCGCCTGCTACCTGCAGGCCGGCTACGAGAGGACCGCAGAGGCGGTCGTCGAGGCATTCAGCCCCGAGATCGAGGAGGCGCTGGAAAACCCCGTGGACTTCGAAGTCGGCCCTGCAGGAGCTGCTCGCCCGCAGGGGCGCGGAGGTCACCTACGAGGTGACGGCCGAGGAGGGCCCGCCCCACGAGCGCACCTACGAGGTCCTGGCCAGGGTGAACGGTCGCGATCTCGGGCGCGGCAGCGGCCGCAGCAAGAAGCAGGCCGAGCAGGAGGCCGCGAGGGTCGCGGTCGAGAGGCTGGGCAACGAGTGAACGCGCGGCGGGAGTCTTCCCCATGCGTCTGAAGTCGCTGACCCTCGCGGGGTTCAAGTCGTTCCCGGACCGCACGCGCCTTGACTTCGGCGAGGGCGTCAGCGTCGTGGTGGGGCCGAACGGCTCGGGCAAGTCCAACGTCACCGATGCGGTGCTGTGGGCGATGGGCGAGCAGTCGCCGCTCGCCGTCCGCGGCCAGTCGATGCAGGATGTGATCTTCGGCGGAGGCAGAGGTGTCCAGCCGCGCAGCGCCGCCGAGGTCGAGCTGGTGCTCGACAACTCCGACGGCACCGTCGACCTTCCGGTCAGCGAGATCTCGATCGTGCGCCGTCTGGAGCGAAACGGCGACGGCGGATACCGGCTCAACGGCGCGCGCTGCCGCCTCACCGACGTGATCGAGGTCCTCTCGGACACCGGGCTGGGCAAGGAGAGCCACTCCGTGATCTCCCAGGGGCGGGTGGACGCGATCGTGAGCTCCAAGCCGCGCGAGCGGCGGCTGCTGATCGAGGAGGCCGCGGGCCTCGGCAAGCACCGCAAGCGCAGGCGCAGGGCCCAGCTCAAGCTGGAGCGCACCCAGGAGAACCTGGACCGCGCGCTGGACATCGAGCGCGAGGCGCGCACCCGGCTGCGGCCCCTCAAGCGCCAGGCCGAAGCCGCAGAGCTACACGAGCGCCTCGAGCTGCAGATCTTGCAGGCGCGCATGGCGCTCGCACGCGACGGCGCCCGCGACTGCGCGGCGAGGCTGACGCTGGCCGAGGCCGCGGCCGCGCGGGCACGCGAGGAGCGCGACGCGATCGAGCAGCGCCTGCAGGCGAGCATTGAGCGCCGCGGGCGCGCCGAGCGGGCACTCGCGGAGCGCACCGCCCGCCACGACGCCATCTCCCGGCGCGCATATGGCGCCCGTTCGGCGCTCGAGCGCGTGCAGCTCAGAGCCGAGCAGGTGAGCGCCGGCGAGCGCACCCTCGCGGGGCGGATCGCCCGCGTTCAGGCTGAGCTCGCCGAGATGGAGCAGGCGCTCGAGCTGGCGGGCTCCGCACCCGACGACGGCGCCGGCGCCAGGATCGCGGGCCTCGAGGCCGAGCTTGCGGAGATCGAGCGCCAGAGCGAGCTGGAGGCCGACCAGCAGGTCGCCGAGCTCGAGACGGCGAGGGAGAGTCAGGCGCTGCAGACCGCTGCGCTGGCCGCCCAGGTTCAGGCGGCGCGCCAGGCGCGCGAGCAGGTCGACCGCGAGGCGGATGAGCTGCGGCGTGCACTGGCCGAGGCCGAGCGGCGCGCGCAGGACGCGCGCCGGGAGGCCGCGCGCGTCGGCGCCGATCTCGCCGCCGCAAACCAGTTCCTTCGCAGCCACGCCCGCTTCGGCGGGGAGGAGCCGGGCTCCACCAGGGCGCTGAGCGATGAGCTGAGCGTGGCGGACGGCTACGAGCTGGCGCTCGCGGCGGCGCTCGGCGGCCGCCTCGACGCGGCGCTCGTCGGCGACGTGGCCGGCGCCGAGCAGCTGCTCGACCGCGCCGGGCCGGACGGCGGAGCGGCTCTTCTCGCGCTCGCAGAGGACTGGAGTGGCGCTGGTGAGGGCGGCTCCGGCCCCGTCGGTGCCGAGCGCCTGCTGGACCTTCTCAAGGGCCCGCCGGCCGCGATGGCGCTGGCATCCAGGCTGCTGGAGGACGCCTGGGTCGTCGATCGACTCGAGGGCCTGCCCGCCGACTTCCGCGGCGTCGCGGTCACACGCGGTGGCCGCGTGCTGTTCGCGTCCTGGGGCGAGGTCCGCCAGGTCAGCGAGGGTGGCTCCGAGCGCGTGCTCGCCCGTCGCAACGAACGCGATCGCCTGGTCGCCTCCTGCGAGAGCGCGGCACAGGACGAGCACAAGGCCCGCGGCGATGTCGAGAGCGCCCTCGAGCTTGTTCGCGCGGCGGAACTCGCGCGCACCGGCGCGGAGACGGCGCTGCGTGAGGCCGAGCGCAGCCACGCCGAGGGACTCGAGCTCGAGCGCCGGACCGGCTGGCTGATCGAGCAGCGCCGCTCGGCGCCGGCAGAGGGGCCTCTGGCCGTGCGCCGCGCCCAGCTGCAGGGCGAGCTCGCCGGCGAGCGCCGCCAGGCGGAGAGGATCGCCCACGAGCGCGCGCAGAGCGCCGCCCGCGCGTCCAGGCTGCAGGCGCAGCTCGCGGCCGACAGCCAGGCCGCCCCGCGGGCCAGACGCCTCGCACAGGCGCTCGCGCAGGCCGCCGAGGCGGTGCAGGCGCGGGTCGCCGAGCTCGAGCAGGAGCTCGCCGCCGACGGCGAGGCCGGCGAGCGGATGGCGGGCGAGCTGCGCGACTGCGCCGAGCAGGAGGCCCAGATCCAGACCTCGCTGCGCTCCTGCGGTGAGCGGGTCACCGAGGCTGAGGTCGCAGCCCAGCGCCTGCGTGACCAGGCCGCGGAGGCCGAGCTCGAGCTGACGGAGATATCCCGCCGCCTGGGCGCGGGCGGCGAGGGCGAGGAGCAGGAGGGCGAGGCAGAGCCCCTTGGCGAGGAGGAGATCGCCGGGCTGCGCTCCCGTGTCGAGCGCCTCACGCGCCGGCGCGAGCAGCTCGGACCCGTCAACCCGCTCGCGCAGGAGGAGTACGGCGAAGCTCTGGCGCACGTTGAGGAGCTCGAGAGCCAGCGGACGGATCTGGAGACCGCACTGCGCGAGCTGCGCTCGGTCATCCGCGAGACCGACAGGCAGATCGAGGAGGCCTTCGAGCAGACATTCACCGCCGCCGCACGCAACTTCGAGGAACTCGCGGGCGACGTCTTCCCGGGAGGCTCGGGCAGGCTGCGGCTCGTCAGGGAAGAGCAGGGCCAGCGACCGGTGCTGGGCGGCGAGCCGCTCCCGGAGGGCGGCGCCGACGGGGAGGAGGCGGCCGACGCCGAGGAGGAGGCCGAGGTCTCCGCGCACGAGCAGGATCTGCCGGGCGTCGAGATCGAGATCACGCCCTCGGGCAAGTCGACCAAGCGCCTCTCGCTGCTCTCCGGCGGCGAGAAGTCGATGACGGCGCTCGCGTTCCTCTTCGCCGTCTTCCTCGCCCGGCCATGCCCCTTCTACATCCTCGACGAGGTCGAGGCCGCGCTGGACGACCTGAACCTGCAGCGCTTCCTGGACCTGCTCCGCCGCTACTCATCGCGTGCGCAGTTCATCGTGATCACGCACCAGAAGCGCACGATGGAGGCCGCCGACTGGCTCTACGGGGTCTCGATGGGCCAGGATGGGGTCTCGAAGGTCATATCCCGGCGCCTGCCCTCAGAAGAGCAGCCGAGCGCCGCCGACGGCGAGGTCGCCGAGGTCGCCTGATCCGCTGCTATCGTCGCGGCGCCTGTGGCCCGCGACTGGAGCGATCTCCTCATAACCGCCGGTCCTCCTGCTTCGCAGGGGGAGAGCTCGTCCTCCGGGGAGGGGCGCAAACGCGGTGGACTGCTGCGCCGCCTGCGCGAGAGCATGTCCAAGACGCGCCAGGCGCTCGGCAGCGAGATCCAGGCGACGCTCTTCGGCGCGCTCGACGCAGAGACCTGGGAACGCCTTGAGGAGGCGCTGATCATGGCGGACGTCGGCGCGAGCACGACCGCCTCGGTGGTGCAGACGCTCGAGATGGAGGCCGACGCCGGCACGCTGGAGGGGGGACAGGCGCTCAGCGAGCGCCTGATCGAGCTGCTCGCCAAGACGGCGACGGTGGGAGACGGGCGGATCGACATCACCCGCCGCCCGACCGTGATCATGGCCGTGGGGGTCAACGGCACCGGCAAGACCACCACGATCGGCAAGCTGGCCTGGCATCTGAAGCATGAGGCAGGCGCTAGCGTGCTGCTGGCCGCCGCCGACACGTTCAGGGCCGCCGCCAGCGAGCAGCTGCAGGGCTGGGCGGAGCGCGCCGAATGCGAGATCGTTACGGGCCCCGAGGGCTCGGATCCGGGCTCGGTCGCCTTCGAGGCGATCGCCCAGGCGCACAGGAGCGAGGTCGACGTGGTGATCGTCGACACCGCCGGGCGCCTGCACACCCAGGACGACCTGATGGAGGAGCTCTCGAAGGTGCGCCGCGTGATCGGCCGCCAGCTCGAGGGCGCGCCCCACGAGACGCTTCTGACCATCGACGCGACCACCGGCCAGAACGGGCTGCGCCAGGCGAAGCTGTTCGCCGAGGCCGCCGGAGTGAGCGGAGTGGTGCTCACCAAGCTCGACGGAACGGCGCGCGGAGGGATCGCGCTGGCGATCGCGAGCGAGCTTCAGCTGCCCGTGAAGCTGATCGGAGTAGGGGAGTCCGTGGAGGATCTGCGGCCGTTCGACGCGGAGGACTTCGCACGCGCGCTTATCGCGGAGGGGTAACCTGAGCGCATGTGGATCCTGTGGCTGATAGCCGCCTGCCTGCTCGGGCTCGGGGAGATGCACAGCGGCGGGCTGTATCTGCTGCCGTTCGCGGTCGGAGCGGCCCTCGCCGCGACCGTCAGCATCCTCGGGGTCGCGACGGGGCTCACGATCGTCGTCTTCGTCCTGACCTCCGGGATCGTGGTGGGCGCGCTGCGCCCTGTCGCGCGCAGGCACAGGCGCCTGCCGCCGCCGATACGGACGGGGGCCGCCGCGATCGTCGGCAAGCGAGCGATGGTGCTCGAGCGGATAGCCAACGACGAGGGCGTCGGCTGCGTGCGCGTGGAGGGCGGCGAGGTCTGGACGGCGCGAAGCTACGACGACGACGAGGTCATCGAGGCAGGCGATCGCGTCGAGGTGGTCGAAATCCGGGGGGCTACCGCGCTCGTGATGCACTGATGCGCGTAACCTGCCCCCTGTCTGGGGTGCCTGACGGCACCAGGAAAGGAACCGGTCCATGGCTGCTCTGATCGTTCTCGCCGTAGTCGTGCTGTTCGTGCTCGTGGCGGCAGCGCGATCCATCCGCGTGATCCCCCAGGCGCGCGCCGGAGTGGTCGAGCGCCTCGGCCGCTACAGCCGCACGCTGGAGCCGGGGCTCACGATCGTCACCCCCTTCATCGACCGCGTCAGGCCGCTCGTGGACCTGCGCGAGCAGGTCGTCAACTTCTCGCCCCAGTCCGTGATCACCGAAGACAACGTCGTCGTCGGTATCGAGACGGTCCTGTACTTCACCATCACCGACCCGCGCTCGGCCACCTATGAAATCGCCAACCCCCTGCAGGCGATCGAGCAGCTCACCGTCACCACGCTGCGCAACGTCATCGGCGGCCTCAGCCTCGAGGCGACGCTGACATCGCGCGAGAACGTGAACACCGAGCTGCGCATCGTGCTCGACGAGGCGACCGGCAAGTGGGGCATCAGGATCAACAGGGTCGAGATCAAGTCCGTCGACCCGCCGGCTGACATCAGGACCGCGATGGAGAAGCAGATGCGCGCCGAGCGCGACCGCCGCGCGGCGATCCTGACGGCCGAAGGCGAGAAGCAGGCGCAGATCCTCACCGCCGAGGGCGCCAAGCAGGCCGCCGTCCTGACCGCCGAGGGTGAGCGCCAGGCCGCGATCCTGCGCGCGGAGGGCGAAGCGAAGGCGATCGACACCGTCTTCACGGCCATCCACGAGGGCAAACCCGACCACGCGCTGCTGAGCTACGAATACCTGCAGATGCTCCCGCAGCTCGCGGAAGGCGACGCCAACAAGGTCTTCGTCGTGCCGTCCGAGTTCGCCTCGGCGTTCGCGGGCATAGGCGAAGCTCTCAAGGGCAAGCCGGCGGCCGCGCCGCCGCCGCCGCAGCAGCCGCCGGCGCCGCGCGACCTGCCCGCCTGAGAAGGTGCCCTGAATGTTCGACTCGCTGGCCGAGAAGCTGCAGGGGACGCTGTCCGATGTGCGTCAGCGGGGCACGCTGACCGAGCAGGACGTGGACAGCGCGATGCGCGAGATCCGCCTTGCGCTGCTCGAGGCCGACGTCAACTTCAAGGTCGTGCGGCAGTTCACCTCGCGGGTGAAGGAGCGCTGCATGGGCGCCGACGTCATCGGCAAGCTGAACCCCGGCCAGCAGGTCGTGAAGATCGTCAGCGAGGAGCTGACGGAGCTGATGGGCGGCGCCTCGGCGGGCCTGAGCTTCTCCCCGCGGCCCCCGACGGTGATCCTGATGGCCGGTCTGCAGGGCTCGGGCAAGACGACGGCGACGGCCAAGCTCGCGCGCTACCTGCGCGAGGAGAACTCCTCCTCGGTGGCGGTCGCCGCCTGCGATGTCTACCGCCCGGCAGCCGTCGATCAGCTCGTGAAGGTCGGCGCCCAGGCCGGCGCCGAGGTCTATGAGCAGGGGACCGACCGCGATCCGGTGGAGATCGCCACCTGGGCTCTGGAGCGTGCCAAGCATGAGGGCAAGGACGTTCTGATCGTCGACACCAGCGGCCGGCTGCACGTCGATGAGGAGCTGATGGCCGAGCTGGTGAGGATCCGCGACGCCGTCAAACCCACCGACGTCCTGCTGGTCGTCGACGCGATGACCGGCCAGGATGCCGTCAACGTCGCCGAGAGCTTCGCGCAGGCCGTCCAGTTCGACGGCGTGATCATGAGCAAGCTCGACGGCGACGCCCGCGGCGGCGCAGCGCTGTCGGTGAAGGCCGTCACCGGCAAGCCGATCCTGTTCGCGTCCACGGGCGAGAAGCTCGACCAGTTCGAGCGCTTCCACCCGGACCGGATGGCGCAGCGGATCCTCGGCATGGGCGACGTCATGAGCCTGATCGAGAAGGCCGAGCGCCAGTTCGACGAGGGGGACACGCTCGCGCTCGAGCGCAAGCTCCGGCGCAACGAATTCGGCCTCGACGACTTCCTGGACCAGCTCAAGACGATCCGGAAAATGGGACCGCTGACCAGCCTTCTCGGGATGATCCCCGGCTTCGGCGGCCACCAGCTCCAGAACATGAAGGTCGACGAACGCGAGCTCGACCGCATCCAGGCGATCATCCTCTCGATGACCCCCGAGGAGCGCCGAAAGCCCGAGCTGATCAAGGGATCGCGCAGGCTGCGCATCGCCCGTGGTTCAGGGACGAACGTGCAGCAGGTCAACCGCCTGGTCAAGCAGTTCGGGCAGATGCGCAAGGTCATGCGCCAGGTCGGCCGCGGCAAGATGCCCGACGTCGGGGCGATGATCCGCAACGCGCGCTGAGCCCCGCGCGTGCCCGGCCGCGGGCTCCGCGCAGGCCGTTGGTCCGCGTCCTCGAACCGCACCGTCTAAGCTCTGAGGCTGCACCAGTGCACTTCAATCCGCGTTCAGCAGCAGAGAGGAAACCGTGGCAGTCAGGCTCAGGCTCACGCGAGTGGGCGGCAAGAAGGACCCGATGTGGCGAGTCGTCGTCGCCGATCAGCGCTCTCCGCGCGACGGGCGCGTGATCGAGACGATCGGCCACTACAACGCCCAGACCAACCCCTCGACGATCGTCATCGACGAGGACCGGGCTCGCAGCTGGCTCGCGCGTGGCGCGCAGCCGTCGGACACCGTGCGCAAGCTTCTGCGCATCCAGGGCATCGAGACCAGGGTCGGTTAGCGGCCCCGCGGCCGGAGCGCTGATGGCCACCGAGAACCCCAAGGCGCTGCTCGAGTACCTCGCGGAAGGTCTCGTCGACGACCCCGAGGCTGTCGCGGTCGAGCAGTTCGAGGAGGGCGACGGCACGATCGTGCTCGAGCTGTGCGTCGCCGCCGACGACTACGGCAGGGTGATCGGCCGCGGCGGCCGCACCGCCCACGCGCTTCGCGCGGTGGTCAAAGCAGCAGCGGCCGGCGAGGGCGCGCACGTCCTCGTCGACATCGTCGATTGACCCCTCCCGGCGAGGGCCCGGGCGAGCAGGGAGCGCAGGCGGCGCTCCCCATCGGCCGCGTCGGCCGTGCACACGGCCTCGACGGCAGCTTCTACCTCACCCGCCCGCGCCCGAGGCTGCTGGCGATGGGAGCGCAGGTGAAGGCGGGGGAGAGGACCCTGGAGATCGTGCGGCTGGCCGGGACCGAGAAACGGCCGATCCTTCGCCTCCGTGGCGTTGACAGCCGCGAGGCGGCCGAGGCGCTGCGCGGCGTCGAGCTGACGGTGGACAGCCGCGACGCGCCGCAGCTCGGCCAGGAGGAATGGTGGGCCCACGAACTCGAGGGCTGCGAGGTGCGGGACGGCGAGCGCCTGCTCGGCACCGTCGAGCGCCTTCTGGAGCTGCCCTCCTGTGAGGCGCTGGAGGTGGCTCCGGCGGCCGGAGGCCCCACCGTGATCATCCCGATGGTCAAGGACGCGGTCCGCAGCGTCGCCGTTTCCGAGCGGCGGATCGACGTCGACCTGGACTTCGTCGGCGTGGAGGTGCCCGCTCCACAGGACCCGGGCGGGGGCGCGGGCTCGTGAACATCGACATCTTCACGCTGTTCCCGGAGTGGTTCGGCTGGCTGGAAGCCCAGCGCCACGTGTCCAACGTGCTCGCCTCCGGATCGAGGATCGAGTGCGTGAACTTCCGTGAGCACACGCCGCTCACCGGGGGGCAGGTGGACGACACCCCCTTCGGCGGCGGCGCGGGCATGGTGCTGCGGGTCGACGTGATGGAGAGCGCCCTGCGAGCCCGCTACGGGGTCGATCCGCTCGAGCTGCGACGCAGCCGACGCGTCATCGCGCTCGCCCCCGGCGGGCGCCTGCTCGACGACAGGCTCGTGGACGAGCTCGCCGGCGAGCGGGACATCACCCTCCTGTGCGGGCGCTATGAGGGCATGGACGAGCGGATCATCGAGCACTTCGCCAGCGACGTCGTCTCGATCGGCCGGTATGTGCTGAGCGGCGGCGAGCCGGCGGCGATGGTCATCTGCGACGCCGTGCTGCGCAAGCTGCCCGGCGCGCTCGGGCATGAGCAGTCCGCCGCCCAGGAGTCCTTCAGCGTGGCGCTGGAGGGCAATCCGGAGTATCCGCACTACACGCGGCCCGCCGAGTACAGGGGCTGGCGGGTCCCGGACGTGCTGCTCTCCGGCCACCACGAGCGCATCGAGTCCTGGCGCCGGGAGCGCAGCCGCGAACGCGGCGAGGAGGCCGCCGGGCACCGGGAGCAGTGGCCCCGCTGACGGCGGTGAGGCATACGGCGTCGGCTCTTCGCTACCATGGGCGTTCGCGCCGACTGCAGAGCACCTCTCAGGCTCCACCCCGGTAGAGAAAAGGCGCGCACCTCCTTCAAGTTATGAGCAGCGTTATCGCAACCATCGAGCGCGCGCAACTGCGCCGCGTCCCAACCTTCTCACCGGGCGACCGCGTGAAGGTCCACTTCCAGGTGGTCGAGGGCACCCGCAGCCGCATCCAGGTCTTCGAGGGCGTCGTCATCAAGCGCCAGGGCCACGGAGCGCGGGAGACCTTCACGGTCCGCAAGCAGTCGTTCGGCGTGGGCGTCGAGCGCATGTTCCCGCTGCACTCCCCCAAGATCGAGCGGATCGAGCTCGCCGCGCGCGGAGACGTGCGCCGCGCCAAGCTCTACTACCTGCGCGACCGCGTCGGCAAGCGGGCACGTGTTCGTGAGCGCCGCTACACGGGACCCGAGGAGCTCGTCGAGCCGGGGCTGCTGCATCCGGATGAGCCGGAGGCCGAGGTCACGGACACGGCCGAGACGCATGAGGGCGACGTCGTCGAGACGACACCCACGGATTCAGGCGCACAGGACGCCGCCGGCGGCGAGCCCGCCGGCGAGGCGGCTGCTGCGCCCGAGGCAGCGCAGGAGGCAGATGACGCTCACGCTGAGAGTGAGAGCGAGCCCGCCTCCGATGCCGGTGAGGCCGATGACGGCCAAACCGCCGGCGATCAGCCGGCGTGAGCGCCGACTCCAAGCGCAAGGCTCCCAAGTCTCTCGGGGGCACGCTGATCGAGCTTGTCGTCATCGTCTTGGTCGCGCTCGGCCTGGCGCTCGGCATCCAGGCGTTCATCGTCAAGCCCTACCGGATTCCCAGCGGCTCGATGGAGCCGACACTGGCGATCGGCCAGCGCGTGCTGGTGAACCGCATCGGGATGTCGCTCGGAGAACCCCACGTCGGGGAGATCGCCGTCTTCCACCCGCCTGAAGGCGCCGAGCAGGAGCTCTGCGGCCCGGTGGCGCACATGGTCCACCTCGGCGGGGAAGCGTGCGATGCGCCGATCCCCAAGGAGTCGAGCGTCAACTTCATCAAGCGCATCGTCGCGGGACCCGGCGACACCCTCTCGATCGTCGGGGGCCACGCGATCCGCAACGGCGTGAAGGAGCCGGACTCCTACATCCGCCCGTGTGCCTCGCCCGCCTCGCCGGAGTGCAACTTCCCCACGACGATCCGGATTCCCGCCGGTCACTGGTTCATGATGGGCGACAATCGTGGCGAATCCGACGACAGCAGGTTCTGGGGACCCGTTCCCACAGGTTGGATCATCGGAGGAGCCTTCGCCACCTACTGGCCGCTCAACAGGATCGGGACCCTCTAGCCCCGGTTCGGCCGGGAAGGCCCCCGAGCGGGCCGCCGGCACCTCGCGCTCGCGCCGCCGCACGCGCCGGGCGAGCAGCGGACAGCGCCTGTTCGCGTTCGACAGGCGCCTTGAGGTGCCGCTGATCGCCGGAGCCGACGAGGCCGGCCGCGGCTGTCTGGCCGGCCCGCTTGTCGCGGCGGGCGTGCTCTTCGACTACAGGACCCTCAGCACGCGCGAGCTTCGCTCCCTCAGTGCCCTGAACGACTCCAAGCAGCACTCCTCGGCCGCCCGCGAGGAGCTCTACCCGCTCGTGCTGCGGGCCGCCGCACGGGTGGTGGTCGTCTCGAGGTGTGTGCGCGGGATCGACTCCAGGGGCCTGCACAAGACCAACCTCGCGGCGCTGCGGGACGCTGTGCGCGCAGTGAGCTCCGGCGTGAACGGCGAGGTGCTGTGCCTCATCGACGGCTTCGCGGTGCCCGACTTCGAGCGACCGCAGCGCGCGATCGTGGACGGCGACGCCACGAGCGCGGCGATCGCGGCGGCTTCGATCGTCGCGAAGGTCACCAGGGACCGCTACATGCAGGGCGCCGAAGCGCGTCACCCGGGCTGGGGCTTTGGCGAGCACATGGGCTACTCCACGCCCTCCCACCGTGAGGCGATCCTCAAGAGCGGTGTCTCGCCGCTGCACAGGATGTCCTTCCAGTCGCTCGCCTACCAGCAGCTGGCCCTCTGAGCGCCCCTACCAGGGTCCCTCAGCGTGATCCAGGCGCATGAGCGCGCCGTCGTCGGACAGGACCACCGAGATCGCGTCAAAGCGCAGCGGCGCCGCCGGGCGGCCGGCATCCTCGCCGGAGAGCCATTCCAGCGCCAGCCGCCGCAGCAGCGCCCGACGGCGTGGCCTCAGCCAGCCCTGATCGGGCGCCGGCCCCGTTCTGACGTCAACGAACACGACCGTCCCGCCGGCCGGGTCCACGGCGATCAGGTCGATCTCCCCGCGCGGCGTCCGCGCGCCGCAGGCGAGGATCCGAAGCCCGCGCCGCTGCAGGTGCGCGGCGGCCTCGGCGCGGCCGATCGCCGCCGCTCCTGCCCCGCCTGGGAGTACGCTCTGCGCCCATCCGCATGACGCTATGGGCCGCAGCGTGCCCCGACAGCACCGGGTGTGCCGGCTGCGTGTCAGCAGTGCGCCGGGAAACACCGGGCCTTGCGAAGAGGGTCCGGGGGGAGGACCATCGGCCCTCCCCCCGGCAGGAGGCAGACGCGCGGCTTTCAGGCGCGCGTACAGGGCTCGGCCCGCGCCGCCGGTGCAGGAGGGAACACCGGTGCCCCGTTGATGAGTGGAGGGGGAACTCCGGGGCTGGGCGCGGGCTGGAGCATTGTGCACTAAGCATACAAAATTACTGAGGAATGTCAAGGCCGCTCCGCGGGCTGCCGCGCCCGATAGCCTGCGCGCATGAGCGAGAGCGGTCAGGAGCGGCGACCGGACGCGGATCCGCAGGCCGACGTGGCCCGGCGCGGGGGCCCGAGCGCGATGGACGGCATCACCGGATTTCTCGGCCTGCGCTGGGAGGATCCCGAGACGGTCCGACTGCAGATCCGCCCCGACCTGATCAATCGGGGCGGCCTGCTCTCGGGCGTCGCGACCTACGCGATGGTCGACTACTGCATGGGCTCGGCGCTGTGGAGCCAGACCAGCGAGGCCGAGCACATCGCGACCATCAACATCGCCGTGAACTACGTCCAGACCGCCGTCGAGGGCGAGATCGTCTGCAGGCCCACGTCGACCGCCGCAACCGCCGCATCGCGGTCCTGGGAGCGGAGGTGCACCACGAGGACGGCCGGCTGCTCGTGACCGCCATCGGCAGCTACTCGATCTTCCCGGCGCGCACGCGCCCCGCTCTCGCGCCGGCCGGCGAATAGCACCGGAGAGGCCTCCCGGGTTTGACATAATCCAAGCGATGAAGCTGCTTCGGATGAAGCCCGGCCATGGCGAGATCGTCCTGGCGGAGGGTGACGTGGAGGTCCCCGAGCAGGAGCGCGAGCTGATCGAGGCCTTCCGCCGCGAGCTCGATGCCGGGATGTGGGCGGCCGTCCCGCTGCAGGCCGACGGCGGCCGCCGTCAGGCGGAGCTGGTCAAGAGCTTCGATGACGTGCCGCGCGATGCCGAGCGCGTGATCTTCTTCCCGCGCGCAGCCGGCGGCTCCGCCGCGGCGAGCGCGCTCTAGCGCGCATGGCACTGGCGCTGGGCACCGCGGGGGTAGTGCTCGTCGTGCTGGTGTGGGAGCTGATCCGGCCCGCTCTCGCTCAGGGCCTGGCGCGCGGACGGCAGCTGTGGGCGGCTCGCGCCAGGGGACCGGCGCCGATCGGCTATGACCCCGGCCGCGAGCGGCGCGCCGAGCAGCGCGCGCGGGCGCTGCTGCGCTCCTGTGTGGACGAGGAGGACTGGGCGATGTACAGGGATCTCGGGTTCCTGCGCGTGTGGGGCGGCCTCGGCGAGCCCGGCCGCGGCCAGGACGCCGGGTACGCATATCTGATCTACCCTCACAGGCCGATCGTCGCCTACGTTCCGGCCACCGGTGAGCTGCTCAACGAGTACTGCGTGGCGTTCCCGGACCATTCGCGGCCCTTCGGCAGCGCCCGCCTCCCGGACTCCGATGATGTGCTCGCGAAGTGGATGGCGCTGACCGCGGACGAGCGCCGCCTGATCGGTGAGGCGAACATGCATCTGCCCGGACGCCAGATCGACCCCGAGCTCGTCGGGCGCGACCTCGCCCGGGTCGAGCGCTGGGAACGCCAGCGCTCCGGTGGATCTCCCGGTAGTGTGCGCGCCGCGTGAGCACACCTGCCCCCTTTGACATGCGGCACCGCAGCCGGGCCCTCACCGAGGGCCCGGAGCGCGCGGCCGCGCGCGCCTACCTGCACGGGATCGGCTACTCGGCAGAGGATCTGGCCAAGCCGATCGTTGGCGTGGCGCACTCCTGGATCGAGACGATGCCTTGCAACTTCAACAACCGCGTGCTCGCGGCGAAGGTCAAGGAGGGCATCCGCGCCGCCGGCGGCACCCCGATGGAGCTCAACACGATCGCGATCTCCGACGGCATCACGATGGGCACCGCGGGCATGCGCGCCTCGCTCGTCTCGCGCGAGGTGATCGCCGACTCGATCGAGCTCGTCGCCTCGGCGCACGCCTTCGACGCGGTGGTCGCGATCTCGGGCTGCGACAAGACGATCCCCGGCACAGTCATGGCGCTCGCGCGCCTGAACGTGCCGGGACTGATGCTCTATGGCGGCTCGATCCGCCCCGGGTGCTTCAGGGGTCAGGAGGTCACCATCCAGCAGGTCTTCGAGGCGGTCGGAGCCCATGCCGCCGGCTCCATAACCGATGAGGAGCTCCATGAACTCGAGGAGGCCGCCTCGCCCGGCGCGGGCGCCTGCGGCGGTCAGTTCACAGCCAACACGATGGCGATGGCCTTCGAGGTGCTCGGCATCTCACCGGCGGGCTCGGCGATGGTGCCGGCAGAGGACACCGGCAAGCTCGGGGTCGCCGTGAAGGCGGGCGAACTGGTCATGGACACGCTTCGCCGCGGCCGCCGGCCGAGCGACATCATCACCAAGCCCGCGCTCGAGAACGCCATTGCCGCCGTCGCGATGAGCGGCGGATCGACCAACGGCGTCCTGCACCTGCTCGCGGTCGCGCGCGAAATGGGCGTGGATCTCGACATCGACGAGTTCGACGTCATCTCCGAGCGCACGCCGCTGCTGTGCGACCTGCAGCCGGGCGGCCAGTATGTCGCCACGGACCTCTACGCGGCCGGTGGCGTCCCGCTGGTGCTCAGGCGCATGAGCGAAGCGGGCCTGCTCAACGAGGACGCCGAGACCGTCACGGGCCGCACGATCGGCGAACACGCGGCCGAGGCGACCGAAGCCGACGGCCAGCGCGTGGTGCGCCCCCTCAGCGAGCCGCTTCAGCCCAACGGGGGCTTCGCGATCCTGCGCGGGAACATCGCCCCCGACGGCTGCGTCGTCAAGCTCGCGGGCCATGCGCGCCGCGAGCACACGGGCCCGGCCCGGGTCTTTGACGGGGAGGAGGCTGCGATGGCGGCCGTCCTCGCCCACGACATCGCCGAGGGGGACGTGGTCGTCATCCGCGGCGAGGGCCCCGCCGGAGGTCCCGGCATGCGCGAGATGCTCGCCGTCACGGCCGCGCTCGTCGGTCAGGGGCTCGGCGAGCACGTGGCGCTCATCACCGACGGGCGCTTCTCGGGCGCCACCCACGGCTTCATGGTTGCCCACGTGGCCCCGGAGGCGGTCAGAGGCGGCCCGATCGGCGCGCTGCGCGACGGGGATCAGATCACCATCGACGTGAACTCGCGCCGGCTGCAGATGGCGCTCAGCGACGATGAGATCGCGGAGCGGCTTCTCAGCTACGCGCCGGCTCCGAAGCCGACGAGCACATCGACGTGGCGATCCAGAAGTACGCGAAGCTCGTCGGGAGCGCCGCCGAAGGCGCCGTCGCCCGCTGAGCCTCTTAGGCGGCCAGGAAGTCCTCGAGCAGCGCGTTGAAGGCCGCGGGCCGCTCGAGCATCGCCATGTGGCCGGTGTCCTCGAAGATCACGAGCCGGGCATCCGGGATCAGGCTCGCAAACACCTCCGAGTCACGCACGGGGAGCATGCGGTCGCGCTCGCCCCAGACGATCAGCGTCGGGCAGAGGATCTGATCTAGGCGCGAGCGCAGATCGTCTGCGAGCATCGACTCCAGTGCGCCGAGCAGGCCGGGCTTGCCGGCTCCCCGGATCAGCTCCGAGGCGATCGCCGGCTCGAGCCGGCTCGGGTGCCTGACCACCAGCGCGAGGCCGGTGTTCCTGAGCTTGCGGTGCCGGGCGACGGCGTCGGCACGCGCCGCGATCAGCCCCGCGCCCGCGGCCAGGCCGCGGTCGAGCCCGGAAAGTGCGGTGAACCTCATCGCGGCGGTCGGCTCACGCTGGGTGGAGATCCCCGCGGAGGAGACCAGCACCAGCCGCTCGACGCGCTGCGGCTGGGCGATCGCGAGCTCCGAGGCGATCAGCCCGCCCATCGAGTTGCCAACGAGCACAGAGCGCTCCACGCCGAGCTCGTCGAGCACGCCGGCCACGAGCTCCGCATACAGGGCCATGGAGATCGGCTGGGCGGGCATCGGCGAGTGGCCGAAGCCGGGGAGGTCCATGGCGATCACGCGATGGCGCGCCGACAGCGCGGCCAGCTGTTCCAGCCAGTTCGGCCAGCGGCCGGAGAGGCCGTGGATGAACGCGATCGGCGGGCCCGAGCCGAGCACCACCGTGTTGACAGGGCGGCCCTCCACGCTCACCCAGCGCTGATGCTCGCGCCAGTCGACCTCCAGCCAGCCCGGGCGCCCGACCGCGCCGTAGGCGGCGCTCTCGCCGGAGGGGATCCGGATCGCTCCCTCGTGCTGGGACCGGTAGAACATCGCCGCAATCTACTCCTGCCCCAAGGGGACCGCAGGTAGGCCTGCCGTCGGCAACGTCGAACTCCCTCTGCATGGAGGCGGACAGCCACGGCGAGGTCGAGCCCACCCCGCTGCAGGGACTGTGGGCGCAGGCGCTCGCGCAGCTCGAACGGGACCTGGTCACGCGCGACAGCTCCGCGCGGACGCTCCGCGCCTACCGGACCGACGTCGAGCAGTTCGCGTCCTGGGCCGCCGAGCAGGGCCTCACGCCCCAGGATGTCGGGCCGCGAGCGGTGCGCCGGTTCATCGCCAGGCTCACGCAGGAGGGCTATGCGCCAAGCACATCCGCCCGCAAGCTGGCGGCTCTGCGGGCACTGTTCTCCAGCCAGCGCGAGCACGGGGAGATCTCCCAGAATCCGGCCGATCTGGTGTCCACGCCCCGGCGCGCCGACCACCTGCCGAGGGTCCTGAGCGCGCGCGACACGGCGCGCCTGCTGGACGGCATCCCGGCCGCCGGCCCCCTGGAGCTCCGCGACAGGGCGATGTTCGAGCTCGCCTACTCATGCGGGCTGCGCGCCGAAGAGATCGTCGGGCTGCGCGTGCAGGACGTCGAGCACGACTCCGAGCAGGTGCGTGTCGAGGGCAAGGGGCGCAAGACGCGGATCGTCCCCGTGGGCGAGCCGGCGCTGCTGGCGGTCTCCCGGTACCTGGAGCGCGCCCGCGCCGCCCTCTCAGCCCCTGCGGGCCGGGAGGGCGCATCGCAGGCGCTGTTCCTCTCGAGGACCGGCCGCCCGCTCGGCACCAGCGATGTTCGCCGGCGGCTGAAGACCTGGACGGCGCGCGTCGGAGCGGGGGAGGGATCCTCGCCGCACGCCCTGCGCCACAGCTTCGCCACCCATCTTCTGGACGGCGGGGCGGACCTGCGCAGCATCCAGGAGATGATGGGCCACGCGAGTGTGTCCAGCACCCAGATTTACACTCGGGTAGAGTCCTCCAGGCTAATGAGCGCCTATGCGCGCAGTCACCCTCGGGCCTGACCACGGGGAGAGAGAGCCCTGGAGACCAACGTCAAACCGATCGAGCTGCGCGAACTGTGGCGCCGCTATAAGACTGAAGGCGACAGCCGCGTCCGCGAGCGGCTGGTGGTCGCCTACTCTCCGCTGGTCAAGTACGTAGCCGGGCGCACCGCCGCCGGGCTGCCTCCGCACGTCGAGGAGGCCGACCTGATCTCCTACGGACTGGTCGGGCTGATCTCCGCGATCGAGCGATTCGACCTGTCCAGGGACATCAAGTTCGAGACGTACGCGATCATGCGCATCAAGGGCGCGATCATCGACGAGCTGCGCTCCCTGGACTGGGTGCCGCGGAGCGTCAGAGCCCGGGCGCGCGAGGTCGAGCGCGCGAACGCCAAGCTCGAGAACCGGCTCCAGCGCGCCCCCACCGACGCGGAGATCGCCGAGGAGATGGGCATCACCGTGGAGGAACTGAACGAATCGCTGCTCGCGATCTCGCACTCCTCGATCGTCGCGCTGGACGAGCTCTGGACGGTTTCCGACTCGATCCGGGGACCAGGTCTCGCTGATGGACACGATCGAGGACCACGGTGCGCCGGACCCGGCTGCGGCCCTGGATCTGGGCGATCTGAAGGACCGGATCGCCGATGCGATCGCCCAGCTGCCCGAGCGTGAGAAGCTCGTGATCGCGCTCTACTACTACGAGAGCCTGACCCTGCGGGAGATCGGCGAGGTGCTCGGCGTGACCGAGTCCCGGGTCTCCCAGATGCACACGAAGGCCGTCCTGCGGCTGCGCTCGCGCATGCAGGCGGAGTCCTTCGACGACTGATTCAGGGCCGCCCGCGCAGTGGACGGCGGCGCACCCGGCTCAAGGCCCGGGTACCCTGGTATGCCCATGGCAACCCGCACGATCGTCACATCCCAGCCCGATGTCGCCTGCGACGTGTGCGAGCGACGGCTTCTGCGGGGCGAGAACTGGGACATCTTCGTGGTCGCCGGCAGGCGCCGCACGGTCTGCGAGCTGTGCGCTCCCAGGGCCGCGCATGAAGGCTGGCGCCGCGAGAGCGACAGCCTTTCCACCACCTTGCCGCCGATGCGCCCCCGCCGCGGGCGCAGCTTCTTCGACCGCCTGAGGCAGGTCGGCAGAGCCGGCGACGGCGAGGTCGCGGACCTTGAGCCCATGTCGCCGCCGGCCGCGGCAGCGACCGAGCCCTCTCCCTACGACTTCCTCGACAGCTACGACGCCGCAGCCGCACCGGCCGGCCAGAGCGCCGGCAGCGCGCCCGTACGGGCTCTGGTGACCCAGGTGGAACCGGCGGAGATCGACGAGTCGGGCTGGTATCTGCAGCGGGCCGTCGAGCTCTTCAACCAGAGCGAGTTCCCGCGCCGCGTCGCCGGCGTCTCACGCTCGCTTGGCGCCGCCGAGATCAGCGTGCGCGCGGCCGAGCACCTCGAGAGCGTCGTACTGATAGTCGTCGCCTGGGAGCTGTGCTGGTACCGCTACGAGGTCGATCTGAGCGTCGAGGGCGCCCAGGCGACCGTGCTCGCGCAGGGCACGGAGCTATCCGAACTCTCCCGCGATGAGCGCCTGGTCAACGCCGTGGCGTCCGACAGCGGCGAGCTGTCTCTCGTAGCCCTGTAGAGGCCCCCCTTGTTTCCCGCCCGCAGCGGAGTAACATCAGCGGCACGATGATCTACTGCGTCGTCCCCAAGGAGCTCGCCGACGAGCTCTACCCGAAGCTCGTCGACTACTACGCGGCCGATGAGAACGTGAAGGTCGTTGTCGACCGGCGCGAGTTCGACCGGCGGGCACGCAGCGGCCGCTCCTCGGCCGAGGACGTCGAGACGCAGCGCAGGATCATTCGCGACCGCCGCCGTGCGCGCGTCGCGGGCGATCTGCTCCCGCTCGCCGCCGGCTAGCGCCGGTAGCCCGTCCCGCACACTGTGCATAATGCCCACGCGATGAGGGTGATAGTTCACGTCGACGGCGGAGCCCGCGGCAATCCGGGTCCGGCCGCTGCGGCATGCGTCATCACCTCTCCCGAGGGAGAGCTGCTCGGCGAGCACGCGGAGGTGATCGGCACGGCCACCAACAACGTCGCCGAGTACCGGGCTCTGCTGCTGGGCCTGGCCCGCGCACGCGAGCTCGGCGCGAGCGATGTCGAGGTGGTGGGGGACTCGGAGCTGATCGCGAAGCAGGTCAAGGGCGAATACAAGGTCAAGCACCCCGCGATGAGACCGCTCTACCTCGACGCGATCGCGGCGCTGAGGGACTTCGAGCACTGGTCGATCCGCACCGTTCCCCGCGCCCAGAACGCGCATGCCGACGCGCTGGTCAACGCCGCCCTCGACCAGGCGCGCGCGGCCGCCTCGAACTAGCGCCCTGCCGCAGCGCGCGGGCTCAGTGCAGCGTGTGGGCAGAGCGCGCGATGGCGATCATCTGCCCGTTGGTGAGTTCCTCCAGCAGCGTGTTGGTGAGCCAGTAGAGCACGTTGCCCGAGCGCCAGCCGATGACGTGGATGTGCGATCCGTCGTCGACCATGCGGTACTCGCGTCCGTCGATCACCTGCGTGCGGGCGTGGGCGAACAGCGGCGGATTGAGCCAGTCGCTGCCCTCGAAGTCGTAGTAGCCGCCGATGGGGTTCTGCTTCCAGACGATCACGTAGGCGTGGTGGAGGTGGTTCTGCTGGTCGAAGAGCACATATGGGCGCACCGTCTGCTGTTCGGCCGGGCCGGTCTGCAGCCCCGGGTAGAGCACCCGGAAGGGCACCTGGACCGCAGCCCGCAGAGCTTCGGCTTCGCCCGAGGATGATGTCGGGTAGAGCCCCGCGACGTGTTCGCTGGTGCTCGCGTGGTGGCCGGAGGAGCCGGATGAGTGGTGGTGGCTGGGCGCGGGGGAGGCCGGAACGGCGACCTTTTCTTCTCCGTGCAGGAATTCGTGGAGCGTCTTCATCTCGAGTTCGTGGTCGGAGGTGACGAACGAGACACCCCCGATCGTCGTTCCCGAGCTCGTGGTCAGGAACTTCACCTGCCGCAGCGGCTTGGTCTGAGAGAAGGCGACCAGCTTCGTCAATTCGATCAGCTCGCTGGCCGACGCCGGGAACGTGGTGCTGATCGCGTGGCCGACGGCTTTGGCGACCGTTTGGATCTGTTCGATCGCCCGTTCGGGCGAGACCTGCTCGCGCAGGTCGCGCAGGAAGTCCTGCTGGCGGGCGACGCGCACGAAGTCCGAGTCCGTGTGGCGGTAGCGGACATAGTCGAGCGCGTTTTCGTAGCAGAGCTTCTGGTAGCCGGGCTGCAGGTTGATGCTCGTGTAGTCGGTTTCGACGCTGCCGACGTTCTCGTTGTAGTAGCGGTGATCGACGTTGACGTAGGCGCAGCCGAGGGTGTCCACCACTTTGATGAAGCCGGCGAAGTTGACGTCGACGATCCCGTTCAGATGCAGACCCGGGAAGACTTCGTGCTCGACGGTTTCGGCCGCGAGCAGCGTGGCCCCCTTCGAGCCGCCGAGCTTCGCGCCGAGCGTGTAGGCGGCGTTGATCTTTTCGTTTTCGAAGACCTGGCCGCTGGGGGTCGTGATGTTGACTTTCAGGTCGCGCGGGATCGACATCACAGAGGTCTGCCCCTGGTCGGGGTCAAAGCGGACCAGAAGGATCGTGTCGCTGTGCGGGGGGTCGCTGGCGTCGTAGGTGTCCTTCGATTTGGCGCGGCGGTCGGAGCCGAGCACCAGGAAGGTCTGGGGGCCGCCGCTGTATTCGTCGGTGACGAGCCCCTTCGGCGCGTTGATGTGGCTCACAGCCGGGAAGACCTCGGCGGCTATGCCACTGACCGTGTTCAGCGCCACCGTCGCCGTGGCGGCTCCGCTGACGAGGATGATCGTGAGGCTCGCGATGGCAAACCGGAGCCAAAGACCGCGTTTGGGTGTTTGCGGGCTCTCGTCAGGCATCGGGAGTGAGCGGGGGGCATGTCATGGTCATTGAAGGCACGCTCGCGCTGACCCCCCGGTCGCTTGCTCGACGTAGCGTAGCGAGCGGATCGGAGCCCACGCGCCGGGTCTATGGGTACCCTCGGTCGGTGCTGAGCGCGCGCAACCGCGAACTCCTTGGGCTGATCCCGTCGGCCGTCCTCATCACGGCGGGCTTCACGGCGATCTTCATCCAGTCCGAGCACAGCACGGCCGCGGCGTCCACGAACCTGACGCTGAACCGTGCCTCGAGCGCCTCGCTGGGATATGGAGCACTGTTCCTGGCGCTTTGTCTGGCCGCGCACGTGCTGATCCGGATCTCGCTCCCGGACGCGGACCCCTACCTGTTCCCCCTGGCTGCCGTGCTGGCGAGCGTCGGAGTGGTGATGGTCTACCGGATCGAACCGGTCCTCGCGCGCCAGCAGGCCCAATGGATGATCATCGGCCTGATCCTGTTCGCGGCCACGATCCTCGCGCTGCGCAGGCGCGGGGTGGCGGTGCTGGAGCGATATCGGTACACGATCGCGGCGGTCGGCATCGTGATGGCTGTGCTGCCGCGACTGCCGGGCATCGGCGGCGAAGTCAACGGCGCCTACCTGGACGTCCACGTCGGCAGCGTCTCCTTCCAGCCCGCGGAGCTCGCGAAGGTCGCGATTGTGATCTTCCTGGCGAGCTACCTGCACGACAACCGTCAGATCCTCGTGACCGCGGGCCGGCGCGTGCTCGGTGTCACGCTCCCTCCGATGAAGCAGTTCGGGCCGATGCTGATCGTGTGGGGGGCCGCCATGGCCACGCTGCTGATCACGAGGGAGCTCGGCACGACGCTGATGTTCTACGGCGCCTTCCTCGCGTTGCTGTACGTCGCGACCGGCCGGCTGTCGTTCCCGATGATCGGGCTGCTGCTGTTCGCGCTCGGCGCGTGGTTCGTGGCCAGCCACGTCGGGCACGTCCACGCCCGGGTCGTCGCCTGGGAACACCCGCTGGACCCGGCGGTCTACAACCGCCCCGGCGGCAGCTATCAGCTGGCGCAGGCGCTGTTCGCGCAGGCCGACGGCGGCGTGCTCGGCACCGGCTTTGACCGCTCGCTGCTGCAGTACCCCGTCGAATTGTCGAACCACGTGGTCGTGCATCGCTCGATCCTGCCGGTGCCGGAAAGCGACATGATCTACGCCGTCATCGTCAACGAGGTGGGGCTGGCGGGGGCCTGCGGGCTGCTGCTCGTGTACCTGCTGCTTGTCGCGCGCGGGCTTCAGACCGCGATCCTCGCCCGGGACTCGTTCTCGAAGCTGCTCGCCACGGGCCTGTCGGTGGTGATCGCGCTGCAGGTGTTCGTGATCGTCGGCGGGGTGACGCGCGTCATACCGCTGACGGGTGTGACGCTCCCGTTCGTCGCCTACGGCGGCTCCTCGGTGGTGATGAACTTCGTGCTCATCGCCCTTCTGCTGGTGATCTCAGACCGCGCCCGCAGGCCGCTCTCGCAGCGGCGGCCGGCCTGAGAGGGCAGCCGCCGCGGAGGTTTGCGCGCCCGCGCGTCGAAACACTGTCGCGGGATGACGAGCTCAACCACGACCGACCCAACCCCGCGCGTGGTGCTTCACAAGCCGCTCAAGCCCGAGCACGTGCGGCTGCGCGGTCCCTTCGGGGAGATCCGGGCGGAAGGGCTGTCCTCGCCGGCCGGGCTGCACCGGCGGCCGTGGCTGTCGAGACTGCGCACCGCGCTGGTCGAGGATGCGTTCGTCCTGCATTTTCAGCCGATTCGCTCGCTCGCCGACGACTCCGTGACCCACCACGAGGCGCTTCTGCGCCTCGCGGACACCGGTGATGGCCCGCTGGTGGCACCCGGCCTGTTCCTTCCTGCGGCCGAGCGCTACGGGCTTATCCGCGAGATCGACCGCATGGTGCTCGCAAGGGTCGCCGCGCTGCTCGGCGGCGAGCAGGCCGGAACGGGCGTGAGCATCGCCGTGAACCTGTCCGCGCTGTCGGTGACCGACCCGCTGATGCTCGGCGAGCTGGAGCGCGTCCTCGAGCGCGAGGGCGCCGACCCGGCCCAGCTGATGGTCGAGATCACCGAGACCGTGGCGATATCGGACATGGCGGCCGCACGGGAGTTCTGCGCCGGCGCGCTGGCGCTCGGCTGCGCCGTGGCGCTTGATGACTTCGGCGCCGGCTTCGGGTCCTTCCAGTACCTGAAGCACCTGCCCTTCAGCCACCTGAAGATCGACGGGGACTTCATCCGGGGTCTTCCGGTGTCCGAGACCGATCAGCTGGTGGTCGCCGCCCTCGCGGGGGTCGTGAGGGGGATGGGCAGGCGGACGATCGCCGAGTTCGTGGGCGGTGAGCGTACGATCGAGATGCTGCGGGAGTACGGCGTCGACTACGCGCAGGGCTACGAGGTCGGAAGGCCCGTGCCCGAGATACCTGCGGCGCTGTAGCCACCGCCGCCGCGGAGTCCGCCGGTGCCCCGGTGCGCCCGCAAACGAAGGTAGGCTCCCGGGATGAGCTCCATCACCGCAGACTCCCTTCCGGACGCGCTCAGCGAGTCCGCCAGAGCATTCATAGCCGGTCCGCACCAGCTCCTGATCGGCGCAGAGCGCAGGCAGGCGGCCGACGGCCGGACGTTCCAGACACTCGATCCCGCCACCGGGCTGCCGATAGCGGACGTCGCGCTCGCGGGCGCGGCCGACGTCGAGCTGGCGGTCGCGGCGGCGCGCAAGGCGTTCACCGACGGCCCGTGGGCCTCGATGTCGGCGGCCGGCCGCGAGCGCCTGATGCTCGCGCTCGCGCAGGCCATGGAAGACCACGAAAAGGAACTCGCCGAGATCGAGTCGCTCGACAACGGCAAGCCGGTCACGCTCGCGCGACGCGTCGACGTGCGCGGGGCGGTCGCCCACCTGCGCTACTTCGCGGGCTGGCCCACGAAGATCGAGGGCGCGACGCTGCCCGTCGCCGTCCCGAACATGCTCTGCTACACCCGCAGGGAGGCCGTGGGGGTGTGCGGGCAGATCATTCCCTGGAACTTCCCGCTGCTGATGGCGGCCTGGAAGATCGCACCGGCGCTGGCCGCCGGCTGCACCACGATCCTCAAGCCCGCCGAGCAGACGCCGTTGAGCGCGCTGCGCCTGGGCGAGCTCGCGCTGGAGGCGGGACTGCCGCCGGGCGTGCTGAACGTCATCACCGGAGACGGCAGCACGGGTGCCGCCCTCGTGGAGGATCCCGGCGTCGACAAGATCGCCTTCACCGGCTCGACGGCGGTCGGCCGCGAGATCGGCTCCAAGGCCGGCGCGGCACTGAAGCGCGTGACCCTCGAGCTCGGTGGCAAGTCGCCGAACATCATCCTGCCGGATGCCGACATCACCGCCGCCATCAAGGGCTCCTACCAGGCGATCTACTTCAACTCCGGGCAGGCATGCAACGCCGGCTCGCGCCTGTTCGTCCCGGCAGAGCGCTACGACGAGGTCATGAGCGCGCTCGCCGACGCCGCAGGCTCCGCGCAGCTTGGGCCGGGGCTGGATCCCGCCAGCCAGCTCGGCCCGCTGATTTCGGCCGAGCAGCGCGACCGTGTGATGGGCTACATCGATTCCGGCCGCGAGCAGGGCGCGGAGCTGCTGGCGGGTGGCGAGGGCGCGCTGGCCGACAGCGGCGGGTACTTCGTCCAGCCCACGCTCTTCAGCACCACCTCCGATGAGCTGCGAATCTCGCGCGAGGAGATCTTCGGGCCGGTGCTGGTGGCCTCGCCCTATGACACGCTCGAGGAGGTCGCCGAGCGCGCCAACGACGGCGACTACGGTCTGGCCGCGGGTGTCTGGACGCGCGATGTGAGCTCAGCTCACAGGCTAGCCTCGATGCTGCGCGCCGGCTCGGTGTACGTGAACACGTGGGGGCTTTCGGATGCCTCGGCGCCGTTCGGCGGCTTCAAGGCCTCAGGGATCGGTCGCGAGCACGGCAGGGACGGCCTGGAGGCCTACCTGGAGACGAAGACCGTGTGGACCGCTCTGTGAGCAGCAAGGCTCCGTGAGCGTCGCCGCGCAGAGCCTGACGTCCGGCCCTGCCCGCATACGCGCCGAGCGCTGGATGGCGGCGCTGAACGCGCTGTTCGCGCTGGTGATCGTCGCGGCGACGCTCGAGATCGTCATCGACGCGTCGGCGGGGCACACGGGCCTGGTGCCGAAATCACCGGCCATCGCGCCGTGGTTCTCGCCGCTGGGGACTCTGCTCGGCTACCGGACATTCCTGTGGGCGATCCTCGCCGCCAGCGCGGCCTACGCGGGACTTCTCCTCGTCGCCCGCCGCGGCCGGGGCGCCCGCATGTCCCCGCGCGCGACGATCCTGCTGGTGGGGGTGCTGCAGGCGATCGTGTTCGTCGGGCCGATCCTCATCTCGACAGACGTCTTCAGCTACATCGCCTACGCGCGGATGGGGGTGGTGCACGGGATCAACCCGTACACCCACGGTCCCGCATCGATCCTGAACGACCCGGTCTTCCAGTACGTCGGCCATGACTGGCGTCGAGTGGCGACGGCCTACGGGCCGATCTACACGCTGATCTCCTACCCGCTCGCGCCGCTTGGCGTCGTCGGCGCGCTGTGGGGAATGAAGGTGATGGCGCTGCTCGCGAGCATCGGGACGATGGGGCTGACGTGGCGCTGCGCGAGGCTGCGCGGGTTCGACCCTGCGCTCGCGATGCTCGCCGTCGGCGCGAACCCGCTGTATTTCCTCTACGGCCTCGGCGGAGCCCACAACGACCTGATCATGATGCTGCTGATGATGCTCGCCGTCAGCCTGAGCATCACCACCCCCCGCAGCGCGGGCCGCGAAGCGGGAGCGGGGGCGGCGATCGTGATCGGGGCGCTGGTGAAGGCCACCGTCGCCGCGCTGCTCCCGTTCCTGATCCTCTCGCGGCGGAGGCTGGCACCCATCCTCGGCGCGGTCGGAGCGCTGGCAGCGGGGGCGCTGATCGGATACGTGGCCTTCGGGGTCAACGGAATCAACGTCGTCGCGGCGCTGAACCGCGATGCGGCCTTCGTCTCCACCGACAGCTTCGCCACCGAGATCGCGCATCTGTTCGGCAAGCCCGGGGTCTTCCCGGTCGACCACGATCTGCTCAAGGCCGGTTTGGTGCTGATCGTGCTGCACCTGATGTGGCGCACCTGGCGCGGCTATGACTGGGTCGCGGCCTCCGGGTGGACGCTGCTTGCGATCTCCGTCACGAGCACCTGGCTGCTCGCCTGGTACATCCTCTGGCCGCTTCCGCTGGCTGTGATCAGCCGCGACCGGCGGCTGCTGATCGCGACGCTCGTGGTGCAGGCGCTGTTCATCCTGCACCAGGTCTCGCCGCTTCTGGTGCAGGTCGAATGAGCACGCCGGCCGCCGAAGGGGACCAGGGCATCTTCTCGCGCCTGCCCGAGCGCATTCGCCCCCGCACGAGCGAGGCGCCCGGCACCGGCCAGATGAGGCTGATCGAGACGACGCTGCTGGTGCTGGTGGCGATCGTGCTGCTCATCGCCACGGTGAACGACCTCTCGCGACAGGCGACCGTGAACAAACGCCTGGTCGCGGACCTGCACACGTGGCGCCTTTACACCGGCCACAACTACAAGAACGTGACCGTCGATCAGGAACTGCTCGGGACCACCAGCGGCCATGAGGTGGTGTGCGGGAACACGAAACCGGGCGAGCTGAAAGGCACCACGCAGATATGCCTGGTGGTGGCGGGGCCGACCGTCGGCGGTAAGCGCACGATCCAGGGCGGCTGGTATCTGCCGCCCAAATCAGAAGACGAGCGGGCGCTTCGCTATGGCTGCTTCGGTGAGGAAGAGGTACTGGAAAAATGTCCTCGGTGAGCGTCGCCGGCACCGCCGGCGTGCCTGAGAAGGCCAGTGCCGAGCGGCTGCCCGCGTGGTGGCCGCTGGCCGCGATCACGCTGCTGGCGGCGGCCCTGCGGCTCGTGACACTCGGGCATCAGAGCTTCTGGTACGACGAGGCGTTCACCCCCGTTCACGTGCTGCACCCGAGCCTCTCGGCGACCCTGCACTCGGTCGTCCACACCGAGAACTCACCGCCGCTCTGGTATCTGCTGGCGTGGCTGGACTACAGGATCCTCGGCACGGGCGAGTTCGCGCTGCGGCTGCCCTCGGCGCTCGCGGGAATCGCGGCGGTCCCGGTCATGTGGGGCATCGGGCTCGAGCTCGCCGGGCGGCGCGCGGCGCTGCTGGGCGCCCTCCTGGTCGCGGTGAGCCCGCTCTTCGTCTGGTACTCGCAGGAGGCTCGCGCGTACGGACTGTTCGTCCTGATGGCCGCCCTGGCGATGCTGTGCTTCCTGCGCGCCAGAAGCCGACCGACTCGAGGGCGGATGGCGCTGTTCGCGCTCACCGGGGCGCTCGCGATGCTCACCCACTACTTCGCGGTCTTCCTGCTGATCCCGATGGTGCTCCTGCTGCTGCGCGAGCATTCGCGCCGCCGGGCAGCGGCGCCGGCTGTGGCGGCGCTCGTGATTGTCGGCCTCGCGCTGCTGCCGCTGATCGTCGCCCAGGGCGGCCACGGAACCCAGTGGATCGGCGAGTGGCCGCTGGCCGAACGCCTGGAAGCGATCGTTCAGTACTTCCTGGTCGGGTACTCCGCCGCGCCACTCGGTCACGGGGTGCAGGCCCTCGTCGCGCTCGTGCTGATCGCGGGCGCCGGCTACGGGACGTGGCTGATGCTCGACCTCGCGCCGTCGTTTCGAGAGCCTCGGACGGAGCCGCTCGACGAGGAGTCCCTGCGCGCGCGGGGCGGGGCGGGAACCGCGCTGATCATCTCCGCCTGCGGAGTGGGGATCCCCGTGCTGATGGCAATCTTCGGAGCCGACTACCTCGCGCCCAGGAACCTCGTCGGCGCGATGATCCCCGTCACGGCGCTGGTGGCGATCCTGATCGTCTCCCCGCCGACGGGACGCTGGGGGCAGGCTTTCGGGGCCCTGCTCGCGATCGCGTTCCTGATCCTCACGATCGACGTGGCCCTCAGCCCCCGCCTTCAGCGAGGCAACTGGCGCGGCCTGGCGGCCGTGCTGCGCAGCGGCTCGCGCGCGCGCGCGATCACGACAGTCGAGCTCGGCTCCGCGCCGCTGGAGTACTACCTCGGGCCGCTCCACAACCTGCGCCCGGGTGCCAGCGTGATGGTGAGTGAGATCGACGAGACGGGCTACTCGCCGCTGCGCCAATCGGCCGGCGAAGCGCCCGCTCCGGGCTTCCACCTCGTCGGGAGGAGCAACGTCGACGGCCTGATCGCCTACCGCTTCCGCTCCGCACGGCCGCTGGCGGTCACCGAGGAAGAGCTTCGCGAACACGTGATCACCGACGCGCACCCCGAGGTCCTCGTTCCCGGCGGGACGGGCGGCTGACCGGCATGGGCGAGCTGCTGATCGCTGCGCCGATGCGCCTCGAGGCGGCGCTGATCTCCTCGCGTGCTCGCGGTGCGCTCGTGCGCAAGACGGGGATGGGCCCTGCGCGCTCGCGCTCCGCCTCGGCCGAGCTCGCCCGCAGGCAGGGGCGGGCCATGCTCGTCGTCGGCTTCTGCGGCGGCCTTGACGAGCAGTCGGTGCCGGGCGAAGTGATCGTCGCCGAGGAGGTGTTCGCGGCCACGGACGAGGGTCACGCCGAGGAGCGCGTCAGCTGCGTGCTGGCGGGCGAGCTGGTGGATCGCCTGACCGGGCTCGGCATGAAGGTGCGCAGCGGCCGGATCGTCTGCGTCTCCAAGCTGGCGCTCGGCGAGCGCCGCGCCGAACTGCACGCCGGCGGCGCGATCGGCGTGGACATGGAGTCGGTGTGGCTGGCCGCCGGAGCGCGCGAGCGCCCGTTCGGCGTGGTGAGGGTGGTTCTGGACAGCCCCTCGCATGAGCTGATGCGCCCGCAGGCGGTGGGCGGCGTGCTGAGGGCCGCCCTCGCGCTCAGGCGGGTCGCGGGGGCACTGGCCGGCTGGGAGCCGGCGCCCGGCCAGCCCTAGGGCTCAAGGTCCTCCGCCGGCATCGAGCTCATCGAAGGGCGGATGTCGCTCCAGCGAAGGCCCTCGCGAAGCAGCGCAGGGACCCCGAGCATCAGGGCCGTGACCACCTCGACGGCCTGCAGGATGATCCCGTAGGCCAGGCCAGGGCCCGCGCCGACCCCCGAGGCCGCCAGCACCACCAGGCACGCCGCCTGAAAGACGCCCACATTCGACGGTGTGGCCGGCAGGATCGCGCTGACGTTCACCGCGAGCAGGATCGCCGCCGCGGTGATCAGCCCCGAGTGCGTCTGCAGCCCGAGCGAGAGCAGGACCGCGTAGCAGGCCAGCCACTGCAGGGCCCATGCCAGGAGCTGCGTCGCGAGCGCTCCCAGGCCGTAGCGCGGGCGCGTGAAGACAAGCAGTCCTCGACGCGCCAGTCGCAGACCGCGCGTCACGGTGTCAGCTCCCCGGCTGACGCGCTCCCATCGCGATCTCCGGGCCAGGGCCATCAGCCGCGGGCCCAGGAGGACGAGCACCGCCACCACCAGCGGCAGCGCGAGGATGCTCTCGATGCCGTTCAGCTGCCCGTGCAGGGCCGGGACGTCAGCGAACGTGATGATGGCCAGCAGCGCGAGTGCGAGCAGGTTGATGAGAGTCAGCGAGAACACGGTGCCGGCCACGATCGGCAGCAGCGTCCGCTGCGATCCGTCGATCCTTCGCGAGAGCACCACGATCCGCAGCGGCTCACCCACCCTGCCCGGGAACACCGCCGACGCCATGACGCCGATCATCGTGGCCCTCACGACGGGCCCCCACGGCATCGGCGTCTGCGGCAGCGCCGCCCTCAGCGTCTGATGCCAGGAGGCGGAGCGCAGCAGCAGCGAGGTCGCCATCAGCGCGATCGCCGCGACGATCCAGCCGGGGCTCGCGCCGACGAGCGCTTCGCCGATCCGCGGCAGGTCCAGGCTGGAGACACCGAACGCCACCGCGGCCGCGAGGATGAGGAGCGTTACCGCGACCGCGGTGTGCCGGCGTCGCCACCGGCGCGGGTGCTCGCCTGCACTGTCGGGCTCACTCATCGCGCGGGGGTCTATCAGTTCGGCCGGGCGCCCCCCGGATCCGCGTCGCGGGAGCGGCCGCTATTCTGGTCGGCGCAGCGATGAGGCCCGCTCCATAAACGCGGCTGGTGCCGCTGATGGCTTCTACGCAACCGTCACTCGAATAACAGTGAGGGCAGGCCGTGGAACCCGATCGGACACGCATCATCGCTGAGCGCGCAAGGCAGCCCCCGCTGCTGACCCGCGTCGACATCCGGGAGCTCGCAGCGATCTTCGCCGGCGGCTTCCTCGGGGCGATCCTGCGCGGTGCCCTGGAGCGCAGCCTCACCGCCGGCCCCGGCGCGTGGCCCTGGGCTACGTTCACGGTGAACGTGCTGGGGACGCTGCTGCTGGGCTGGCTGATCACACGGCTGCAGGAGCGCCTGCCGCCGACGATGTATACGAGGGCGCTGCTCGCAACCGGCTTCTGCGGGGCGCTGACGACCTTCTCGACCATGGTGCTGGAGATCCTGGCAATGATCGAACACGCCCATCTGCTGCTGGCGGCGTCATATGCGGCCGCTAGCGTCGCCGCGGGGCTCGCGGCGATCGAGGTGTCGACGAAGATGGTCCGGCGCGGGCGGGTGTTCGGATGAGCGGGGTCATGCTGTGGCTGGGCGTCGGTCTGCTCGGGGGTGCCGGCGCCCTGGCGCGCTTCGGTGTGGACTCCACGATCTCCTCGCGGGTCCTCTCGCGCATGCCGCTCGGCACGCTCGCCGTCAACATCTCCGGTGCTCTGATCCTCGGCGTGATCGCGGGCCTCCGGCTCGGCCCGGACGCCTATCTGCTCGCCGGCACCGCGGTGATCGGGTCATACACGACCTTCTCAACCTGGCAGCTGGAGACGCACAGGCTCGCCGAGGACGGGCTGCGCCGCGCAGCCGGCGCCAACCTGCTTGTGAGCCTCGTGCTCGGCGTCGGCGCCGTCGCCCTCGGCCGCCTGATCGGCGGGCTCTGATGGAGGCCGTCGCCATGACCGTCTTCTTCGGCGAGCGCGACCGCAGCGACGGCCATCTGCGCGCCTCGGTGCTGATGGACCTCTGCGCTCGCCGCTCCGTGGCCACCAGCGTGCTTCTGCGCGGCTCCGAGGGCTTCGGAGCCAAGCACGCGGCGCGCACCGACAGGCTCCTGACGCTGTCCGAAGACCTGCCGATGTCGCTCGTCGCGATCGACTCCGAGGACAGGATCGCGCAGCTCGAGCACGAGATCCGGGAGCTGACCCCGCGGGGCCTGGTGACCCTCGAGGGCACGCGGCTCGTCGGGGCAGCGGATCCTGGTCAGGGGACCCCGCAGGGGGGCGCCGGCGCGGCGAAGCTGACCGTCGTCGTCGGGCGCCGCGAGCGCGCGAACGGGTCCTCCGCCCACGAGGAGGTCGTCGACCGCATGCGAGCCAGCGGGATGTATTGCGCGACCGCCCTGCTCGGCCTGGACGGCACCCGCGAGGGCAGCCGCCAGCGGGCGCGTTTCTTCGGCCGCAACGAACAGGTGCCGACCCTGATCGTCGGGGTGGGGGAGGAGAGCAGCGCCCTCGCCGCCGCGGAGAGTCTCTCAGCCGTTCCGCGGCGGCCGGCGATGATGCTCGCGCCCGTGCGCATCTGCAGCCGCGACGGTGTCCGAATGCAGGGCCCGGATGCGGGCGCCCCCGATGAGGGCAACCGCGGCCTGTGCAGGCTCTCGGTCTACGCCGCCGAGAACATCCGCCACGAGCACGGCACACTGCACAGCGCGATCGTGCGCCGCCTTCGCGTCGCCGGTGCGGCCGGGGTCAGCACGCTGCGCGGGCAGTGGGGCTATGACGGCGACGGCGACCCCGGCGGGGAACGGATCGCCGCGCTCGGCCGCCACGCCCCGATGGTCACGATGGTCATCGACGCGCCGCAGGCCGCAGCCGGCTGGCTCGAGATCATCGAAGAGATGGCGGGCGACGGGGCGCTCATCACGAGCGAGACGATCTCCGCCGGCCGGTGAGACCGCGCGCTCAGCGCGCGACGTGCGCGAGGACCTGCGGATTGCTTGACAGGTAGCCGGCGAGGCCGCCGGGCTCGGAGCCCGTGAGCTCGAGCACGGCCGTGCTCACGCCCTCCAGGCTGCCGTCGCGAATTGCCTGATAGGAGCTCACCCAGGCTCGGACCTCGAAGTCGGCGGCGCCGAAGGCCGCGCGGGACTCGTAAGCCTCCTCGTCCGTCTCATCCTGATAGCGGATCTCGCGGCCGCTGACGGCGCTCATGAGCGCGGCCGCCTCGGACAGCGAGATGTCCCGGGGGCCGGTCAGCTCGTAGGTGCTCGCGTCATGTCCGGGCGAGGTCAGCGCCGCGGCTGCCGCCGCCGCGATGTCGTCGCGCAGGACCGGGGCGAAGCGGCCGTCGCCGGCGGGGCCCCGGATGGTGCCGTCTGCCGCCACCATCGTCGGGATGAAGTCGATGTAGAGGTTCATACGCAGAAACGTCCAGGCCAGGCCGCTCGAGCGGACATGCAGCTCGGTGTGCCAGTGCTCGCGAGCGAGCGTGAAGGTGGCGTCTGCGGCCGCTCCGAAGCAGGAGAGGTAGACGATGCGCTCCACCCCGGCCTCGACGGCGGCGTCCACCGCCGTCCGGTGCTGCTCGACACGGTCCAACGCCTCGGTGGCCGGAATCAGGAACACCGTCCGTGCCCCGGCGAGCGCCGCCGCCATCTCCTCGAAAGCCCCATAGCCGGACGCCCGCCTTATCTCGGCGCCCGGGACATGCGGAGCGCGGGCCGGGTCGCGCACGATCAGGAGCTGTCGAGCTCCTGCGGCGGCGAGACGAGCGGCCGTGCGAGCACCGACGCCGCCGCTCGCGCCGGTCACGGCAATCAACCTGTCATCGAGGGCATACACCGGTTCGATGCTAGAGGGGCATGTGGGAAGCCGCCTCCAGCAGCGCCGATGCCGTCAGCGCGTCGCTACGGGGCGTCTGCGCGGGCGTTGTATGCGTTTGCCGCGGTCGTGTATGCGATCGCACGAGCGTCGTTGGCCGGCAGGCTCAGTTCGGCCTTGGTGATGCGATCGCCGCCCACCGTCCAGATGCTGCCGACCTCGACGATGCCCTCCTCATCGCTGGAGGCGCGCTGGATGTATCCGCGATGGAAGACGACGACAACGTCGCCCGCGTCGATGATCCCCAGGAATTCCTGCCGGTAGGAGACGAGGGCTTTCACGCGATCCACGTAGGCGCGCCGGAGCGCGTCCGGCCCGCCCCGGTAGGTCACGTCTTTCATGCCGGGGAAATGCATCACGCATTCGAAGTCGTCGTCGAGGAAGGTGACGAGCTTGTCCAGGTACGTGCCGGCGACGTCCTGACGCGCGACGGCGGCGACGTTCTCCTGCGGGTCCGGAAACGCTTCGGCGAAGGCGATTAGGTCAATGGCCACGGCGGGAAAACCTAGCCCGAGCGGCGGACGCATCTCCCCGGCGCCGCCGGGGAGGGCTCCGGGTTGCGGTGAGAGAAGCCGCGGCCTCCTAGGCTGGTGAGCAGCCAACCAGAAAGGATTCGAGATGAAAGCAGTCTGGAACGGGGCGACACTCGCTGAGAGCAACGACACCGTCGTCGTCGAGAACAACCACTACTTCCCGGCCGAGAGCATCGTCGAGGAGCACTTCCTCGACAGCACCAGCCACACAACGTGCGCGTGGAAGGGAACGGCCAGCTACAGGTCCGTCAAGGTCGGCGACGAGGTCAATGCGGACGCGGCCTGGTACTACCCCGAGCCGAAGGACGCAGCCGCGGAGATCCGGGGCCGCTACGCCTTCTGGAAGGGCGTGACCGTCGAGCCCTGACGGGCAGGTGGGCCCTCAGCTGCCGTTCAGCTCATCTCGGTGGGCTGAGCGGCCGCGGGCCCGGCCGTCGCGGGCCGCCGGCGCAGGCGCCAGATGAGGTAGGCGACGACGGCCGCATTCACGAGCAGCGCTCCCACCTTCAGGAAGCTCGCGCTTTTCGTCAGCTCCCAGAGCTCGGGGATGAACAGCAGCGATGTGGCGATGACCGTCAGGTACTCGCCCCAGCGGCGTTGATGCCAGAGCCCATAGGCCTCGGCGCCCTCCAGGGCGCCGTACGCCAGCGCAATCAGGCCGAAGATCGTGGTCCGGCTGGGGCCGATGCTGGTGATCTTGTCCAGCAGGTGCCTGATCCAGTTTTCCTGGGGGTTCAGCCCCAGTTTCTGGACCAGTCTTGATATTTCAGCCGCCCAGTCGGTGTGGGGGTGGGTGAGCAGGACGATCCCGATCACCAGCAGCACGAGCGACCTGAAGGCGCGCTCGGCTGCGATCCACGGCAGCAGCCTGTCGCGCTGCTCTGGCTCGGGTTGCGGGGTGCTCACGCGGTAATCCTCGCGCCCTCGGCGGCTGGAGTGCCCCGTGCTCTCGCGGACGTGCGGGCGGGGCCGCTCGCCGAGGGTAGAATCGGCCGCACGGAGGGGTGTCGACTGAGGGATCGGTCCATGATGAGAGGGATCTTGGAGATGAGCGGGCTCGGGAGGTGGCCGGCTGCGGCTGCCCGCCTGGCGGCATGGGCTCTCATCCCGGCGGCGTTCCTGCTCTGGGCCGCCGCCGCCACGGCCGCCCCTGCGACGGTCCTCGTGGGCTCACAGACACTCAGCCGCTGCGCGGGCACGCCCCTGGCCTACTGCGGCACGCTGCGGGTGCCGCTCGACCATTCGGCGCCGGCGGGCCCGCGGATCCGGATCGCATACCGCTGGTATCCGGCCAGTGCGCCCGGGAGCGGCGGGGCCGCCGGCACCGTCGTCCCGGTCGAGGGCGGTCCGGGCTACCCGTCGATCGGCTCGGTCGAGGGTGGCTACAGCGTGCAGTACGGCTCGCTGCTGGCGCGGTGGAACATGCTCGCCGTCGACAACAGGGGGACGGGCCTGTCGACGCCTATCGACTGTCCGGGACTGCAGAAATTCTCCGGTCCGACGGCGAGCGAAGCGTTCCGGCAGGCCGGCGCCGCCTGTGCCGCCTCACTGAACAGCCGCTGGCGCTACCCGGGAGGCGCGCCCGTTCACGCGTCCGACCTTTTCACCTCCGCGGCGGCCGCCGAGGACCTCGCTGAAGTGATCGGAGCCCTGCAGCTGGGGCGCGTGGATCTCTACGGCGACTCCTACGGCTCATTCTTCGCCCAGGTGTTCGCCTCGCGCTTCCCGCACCTGATTCGCAGCGTGACGCTGGACTCCACCTACGAAACGATCGGCCTGGATCCCTGGTACCGCAGTTCGGTGGCGGCGATGAGGGGCGACTTCGACACGGTCTGCAGCCGCTCGCCGGCATGTGAGGGCGCCGCCCCGGGGTCCTCCTGGGGCCGCATCGGCCTGCTGGCGCAGAGCCTGAGGGAACATCCGATCTCAGGGACCGTTCCCGGCCCGACCGGAGCGATGCAGAGCGTGAGCATGAACGTCGTGGGCCTGGTCGACCTGCTCAACGACGCAGCGGGCGACCCGATGATCTATCGCGGTCTCGACGCGGCCGGCAGGGCGCTGCTGCAGGACTCCGATCCCGCTCCTCTCCTGCGCCTCTACGCCGAGCGCCTGGAGGAAGATGAGGCCTACTTCGACGTTCCGGCCCGCGAATACTCCGTGGGCCTGTATCTGGCGGTCTCCTGCCTTGACTATCCGCAGCTGTTCGACATGAACGCAGCTCCCTCCACGCGGGCGCTCGAACTGGCCTCCGCGGAAGCCGGGCTGGATCCATCGACCTTCAGCCCGTTCTCGACCGCCGAGTGGCTCTCGCAGGATCAGAACACGGAGGCCTACAGCGCCTGCATGGACTGGCCGAGCCCTACCGTCGCCCAGCCGCCGGTCGCGCATGCGGCGCCGCTGTTGCCCGCCAAGACGCCGGTGCTGGTGCTCGGCGGCGAACTGGACACCTGGACGCCCCCCGCGGGGGTACCGACGGTGCTCGGGCAGATCGGCGGCCACTCGCGGTTCATAGAGCTGGCCAACTCCACCCACGTCGTCGGCGAGGGCGACACCGAATGCGGCTCCAGCCTGATCCAGCGCTTCGTCGCACAGCCGAGCGCGATCGACTCCCTCGACGCGTCGTGCGCGCCGCTCGTGCCGCCTATCCACGCGGTCGGGGTATACGCCGCGACGCTCGCCGAGCAGCCGCCGATCCAGTCCAACGGCCCCGGGACGCCCAGTCAGGAAGATCTGAGGCTCGCCGCGGCCGCGGTCTCCACGGCGGGCGATGCGATAGCGCGCTACCGGGCGATCGAAACCACCCGCGACCGCGGGCTCCGCGGCGGGAGCGTGCGCGCCTCCGGCGAAGGCAGCACGCTCACGCTCGCCTCCGACCAGCTCGTCGCAGGAGTGCGCGTGAGCGGGACAGTGAAGCTGTTCCCCTCCGCGTCCGGGGGCGACTCCGTCAGCGCATCGCTGACCGTGAGCGCCCCTGCGCTGCCGCACGCGTCCTTCACCGCGAGCTGGAGCACGACCGGCTCCACCGCGCAGGTGGGCGGCACCGTCGGCGCCCAGAGCGTGCAGGGGACGATGCCCGCGCCGTGAGGCGCGCGAGCTCACGTCTCGATCGTCACCGTCACGGGACCGTCTCCCACCATTTCGACCTCCATGTCGGCGCCGAACACCCCGCGCTGGGCCCGGGTGAGCTCGCAGAAGCGCTCATAGAGGGGCTCGGCCTGCTCAGGGCGCGCTGCGGCGATGAAGCTGGGCCGGTTGCCGCGCCGGGTGTCGCCGTAGAGCGTGAACTGGCTCACGCATAGGATCTCTCGGTCGCCGAGCGGCTCGTTCATCTGCCCGGCCGCATCGGGGAATATGCGCAGCGCGAGCGTCTTCGCGGCGAGCCTCTCGGCCGAGTGCTCGGAATCCTCGTGGCTGACGCCGAGCAGGACGAGCAGCCCGGGGCCGATCGCCGAGACGACCTCCCCGCCGACCCGGACCTGCGCCCGGCTGACGCGCTGAATCAGAGCCCGCACGGGCGCGAGTATGACGGACCCGGCGGGTGCTCAGGCGTGCTGGCGGCCCAGCGGTGCACCGCCGGTGGCGTGGCGCCGGCGCGGGGTCGCCGGCGGAGCCTTGCGGGTCGACTGCTCGCGCATCGAGCGGCGCAGGCGCCGCACGCCGCGCAGGTCTTCGCGAGCGGTCGCGATTACGTCGACGCTGGAGTCGGAGTCCTCGACCCAGTGGACGGGGACCTCGTGGATCGAGAGCCTTTCACGCTGGGTCAGGTAGAGGAGCTCGGTGTCGAAGAACCACTCCTCGTCCTCGATCAGCGGCAGTAGCTGCTGCACGACCGTGCGCCTGCCGGCCTTGAACCCGCATTGCGCGTCTGAGAAGCCCGCCCGCAGCGAGGTCCGCAGGATCAGGTTGTAGGCGCGGGAGATCAGCTCGCGCCGCAGCGAGCGCGTCACGCGCGCGCCGGGGGCGAGCCTCGAGCCGATCGCGATGTCTCCGCGTCCCTGCACCAGGGGCGTGAGCAGGTCGTTCAGGTGGGCGAGGTCGGTGGAGAGGTCAACGTCCATGTAGGCGAGGACATCGGCGTCGCTCGTGCCCCAGGCGGCGCGCAGCGCGCGGCCACGGCCCTTGCGGTCGAGGTGCAGCACCCTGATCGCGGGCAGCTCGGCGGCGAGGGCGCGGGCCAGCTCCAGCGTGCCGTCGGTGCTGGCGTTGTCGGCGATCGTGATCTGGAAGGTGAACGGCGTGTTCTGCACCAGGTGGGAGTGGAGCTTGCGGATGCTGGCGGCGAGGTCATCCTGCTCGTTGTAGACGGGGATAACGACATCGACCTCAGGGTGGGCCGTGAGGGGGAGCTCGCGGTCCTCGCCGCCGGGGACGGATGCCGGGGAGGTGGGGGTATGTGGGGTGAGAGTTGTCATGTCACACATGCTGGCCCTGGTGTGTGCGAGGTCGCTGCGGGAAACCTGAGAGCTGGCTGAGCGTGGGATACGGGGCGCCGTGAGCTGCGGGCCGCTGACGCGGAGGGTCTCTGGTGACCCGCGGGCGCCGTTAAAGGACTGTGCCGCCGCCCGCCTGGGGGGAAGGCGGGCGGCGGCACAGGTGTGCCCTATGCCGAATCGCTCACGCGGCGATCGGCGAGCGGCTGGACCTGGAGGGGGCCGGTCCAGACCTGTGGGCAGGGGGCGCCACGGCCACGGGCGCTGGGTGGGCGCTCGAGGTGGTCGAGGAGTGCGGCGCGAGCCTGCCGGCGCGTGACATCACATATACGAGACCACCGATCATGGCAGCGTCGAGGAGCAGGTTCAGGGCGATTGCGAGGGTGAGGGTCATCGGGGGCCTTTCGGTTGTGTGTCTCTACTCAACGGAGTATTGACGGGCACCCTGAGGCGGCTGTTGGGGAGTCCTGAGAAAACCCTGAGAGCGAGATCCGGCGCTCAGGAGGCGGGCGCCGCAGCCTGTTCGGCTGCCGCTGCGGGAAGGCGAACGACGAAGACTGCGCCTCCGCCGGGGGCGTCGTGCGCGCTGATGCTGCCGTGGTGCGCGGCGACCACTTCCTGCGCGATCGCCAGGCCCAGGCCCGCTCCGGCCTTGCCCCTCTCGCGACCGCCCTCGGCTCGCCAGAACCTGCCGAACAGGCTGTCGTGGGTCCCCCGAGGGATCCCCGGGCCGTGATCACGCACGCTGAGGGCAATTTCTGCTTCGTCTCGCTCGACGCTGACGTCGATCGCCGTTCCGGCCGGCGTGTGGGTGAGCGCGTTGCGCATCAGGTTCGCGAGCACCTGCCGGAGCTGGTCGGCATCGCCGAGCACCAGTGCTCTCTCGGGTGCACTCAGCTCGATCGCCCTGTCGGGTGCGGTCGCGCGGGCGTCCAGCACCGCATCGGACGCCAGTGAGGCGATATTCACCTCATCGCGGCTGCTCTCCGGTTCTTCGTCCAGGCGGGCGAGCGTCAGAAGGTCCTCCACCAGCACCCCCATGCGCGCCGACTCCTCCTCGATTCGCCTCATCGCGAGCTCGAGACTCTCCCGGTCCTCGGTGGCTCCCATGCGGAACAACTCCGCGTAGCCGCGGATCGACGCCAGCGGGGTGCGCAGCTCGTGCGAGGCGTCGGCGAGGAACCGCCGCAGGCGCTCTTCGCTTGCGGTCCGCTGGGCGAATGCCCGCTCGAGGCGGTCGAGCATCGCGTTCAGGGCGAGCCCGAGCCGCCCGACCTCGGTGCGCGAGGTCGCCGGGCTCACCCGCCTTGAGAGCTCGCCCGCGGCGATCGCCCCGGCCGTGACCTCCATGCGGTCGAGGGGACGCAGGCCCAGGCGCACCACGAAGAAAGCGGTGACGCCGAGGGCGATCAGCACCCCCACGATCACCAGTCCCTCGACGAGCAGCAGACGGCTGAGCGTCTGCTGAACTTCGTGCAGCGGAATGGCGACCAGCGTGAGGCCGTTGTCCTCCGGGTCGCGCTGCATGTATACGCGGTACTTCAGGCCCGAGCTCCCCACCGAGCCGACGGTGAATAGCTTGTTCACGGGAGGGTTCGCAGGGATGACAGGCGCAGGAGGTGGGGTCTGCCCGTAGGTGATGAGGATGTGGCCGATCACCTTCCCGGAGGGTTCGCGGCGCTCGCCATAGGTGCCAGGCGGCAGGTTCGGCTGCCGCCCCGCGCCGTTCTGTCCACCTCTGTTGCCCTGCGGGGAGCCGCCCTTCTCATTTGACGCGGGGTAGAACCCTTCGTGGTCCAGCGCGATCGAGATCGCCGATACCGATGAGGTGAGCTGCTGGTCGATCCTGTCCATCAGGAACGAGCGTTGCTCTGCATATGTGACCGCCGCGAGCAGGATCAGGCCGGCGGCTGACAGAACCAGCACGCTGGCCAGGATCCGCGAACGCAGTGAGGTCATCACTCGCGGGGTGCCTGCAGCGCGTAGCCGACGCCGCGCACCGTCCTGATCAGCGGCGGCCCGTGGGCGTCGAGCTTCTTGCGCAGGTAGCTGATGTAGGTCTCGAGCACCCGGCCGTCGCCGCCGAAGTCGTAGTTCCACACATGGTCGAGGAGCTGCGCGCGCGTCATGACGCGCCGCGGATTGAGCATCAGGTAGCGCAGCAGGCGGTATTCGGTGGCGGTGAGCTCGATCGGAGCTCCGGCCCGCGTCACCTCGCGCGACTCCTCGTCGAGCTCCAGGTCGGCGAACACCAGGCGGCTCGTCTCCGCCGGCGCCTGTCCTGTGCGCCGCAGGATGGTTCGGATGCGGGCCACGAGCTCCTCGAGGCTGAACGGCTTGGTCATGTAGTCATCGCCGCCGCCCGTGAGCCCGCGGATCTTGTCCGTCGTTGCGTCGCGGGCGGTGAGAAAGATGATCGGGACGCCGGCTCTCTGTGCCCCGAGGCGCTCGGCGACCTCGAAGCCCTCCATGTCCGGGAGCATGACGTCGAGCACGATCAGCTGGGGTTTGAAGCTCGCCACCTCGGCGAGCGCCTCCCGGCCGCTTCCGGCGCCCTCGACGGTGAAGCCCTGGAAGCGGAGCGCCATCGTGATCACCTCGACGATGTTCGGCTCGTCGTCGACGACGAGGATGCGCGGGCTGTCGCTCGTGTCACTCATCGCACGCCTATGCTCGCGTGAGGTGAAGGTCGAATTCCATCGTGGCGTGTTCGGTCACGTTGACGAAGCCGCCCACGCTCGGCGCCGTCATGCCGAATTCACTCCACGGGAACGTGATCGCGCCGACGGCCTGAATCGTGGAGCCGGATTTGCCCAGTTCCACGTCGAGTGTCTCGGACCTTGCGACCCCGTGGATGTTGAAGACGCCGGTGACGGGCACCTTTGTGATGGTTCCGCTCGCGAAGGAGGCCGGCAGGGTCACGGGCTTGGAGAGGGTGAAGGTGGCCGCCGGGTAGCGGCTGCTTTCCAAGCCTATTTCCTTGATTTTTTCGTCACGCATCGAACGGTCGCTCGTGAGGCTGAGGACGTTGACGATGAAGGAGGCCGAGGTGATCCTCGCGGCCGTGCCGGCCTGCGTGAACGTGGCGCTGCCCGTCATTTTGGAGGTGCGGCCCACGGCGTCGCTCTCGGCGGGAAGGAACGCGAGCTTCTCGCGAACTCTGTAGCCGGCCTGTGACCCGGTGCCGACGCTCCATCTGCCGGCCACGCCGGCTGCGGCCGGCGTGGACGCTTCACCGGAGGCAGCTGTGGTCACGGTCGTCGTTGCGGTCGTGCTCGCCGTGGTGGCGCTCAGTTTGAAGGGTGCCGGTGAGGAGGTCGGGAAGATCACGAAGTAGACCAGCAGGAAGCCGGCCGCGAGGACCGCGAGGACGCCTGCGCCTCCATACAGCGCCATCTTTTTCCTGTCGGGGCTTCCGGGGAATCTGGCCATGGTCGGGATCCTCTCGCTCGTCGGCCGTCCCAGGTGAACAGCACAAGGGAATTGGACCTCGCGCGGCTGTGGACAGCCTAGGTGATTGCTGAGAGTTTCCTGAGAGAGCCTTCGTTCCCGCGTCAGGGCACCTGAGAACGAAAGAGACGCGGTCCAAAGCCGTTTGAGGAACCCTCGACGGCTGGCCCGGGGGCCCTCCGGTTTGGGTGGCGCGGCCTCACACCTCAGTGGCCTCGCTCTTGACGGCTCCGAACCGCGTCTGTGGTGAACCTACGTGCCGCGGCGGCCGGCTTCAAGAGGTCCCCGAACATCGACCCCGCACATTCCGAAAAAAACAGAAGCCGCACCCACAGCGTGCCCGCGGCGTCCGGGCTCAGAGGACGTCCGCAGCCTCCTTGAGGAGCCTGAGCAGCGGAGGGTTGGCGCCTTCAGAGGTTTCGATGAGCACGGTGGCGTTGTCGATCTGGAGGTATCCGAAGCCCTTCCCGGTGTACTCGTCGTAGCCGAATTCCGCTCTCGTGCCGACGCCGACCGCGAGGTGCCGGCCCACATCCAGCGGCCACGTCGGCGCCCTGACCCCCTTCGCGAGCTTCGACTCGAACTTCTTCACGGCGGGCCCGCCCGAGAAGGCGACCGATGCGCTGGCGACGCGGTAGCAGCCGCCTTCGGGGGCGCTTCCGGTGGTGGAGATGAGTTTGAGGCCGTTGGCCACACATTCTGCGCCGATCAGGCCGTTGGTGAAAGAGCCGTCGAACGGGCCCGGGCCGCCCTTTTCGGTGCCGGCGTAGCGGCAGGAGCTCGAGTACTGCGTCAGACCGGAAAAGGATTGAGTCGACGCGGGCGCGACTTCCTGCAGGTCATCGTTGAAGTCAACGGCGTTCAGCACGGCGTTGCATGCCTTCGGCGGTAGCAGCCGGAAGTGTTTGGAGGAGGCTTTGGAGCTCGCGCCGGCGGGCGGTGCGATGGTCGCGAGGACTGCCAGCGCGGCGCAGAGTGTCAGTACCAGGGAGCTTCTTGCGCGCATCGCTCAGTTCCTCTCCTAGCTGGCCGAATCCCGACCATATCATCGGTGAGAGCGCCCGTGTTACGCCCGCCGAGGCACATGGAAGATGCCGCCGACGACGGGCAGGCGGGGCAGCTATGCGCCGGCGGCTGCGAACGGCCCGAGTCCCTCGCGAACCCATCGCGGGATGGACGTCTTGCTCCACGTCTCGGTCGAGACGCACACGTGCCGGATCTGCACATCGACGAGCAGTTCCTCGCGGCGCATGATCTCCAGCTCTGTCGTGAGCGAGCTCTCGCCCAGCCGCGCGGGCTTCACCCGCAGTGCCAGCTCGTCGTCGAAGCGCGCAGGCGACAGGAAGCGGAGGTTGGCCTCGGCCACGACCATGTCGACTCCGCGCTCCACCATCTCCTGCCACGGCCCGACCGCCTCGCGCCAGAACTCTGTGAACGCCACGTCCACATACATCATGTAGTTGGCGTTGAAGACGATGCCCTGCGGGTCGCACTCGGCATAGCGCACTCGCAGGGCGTGGGTGAAGCTCATGTGCCGCTCACCGCTCGCGCGCGAGCTCGGCCATCTGCTCGAACGCGGTGATCGGGTTCGGGGGCTCCTGATCGCCCGACAGCTCGCGGTAGATGTTCGCGATGTTGACGACGACCCGCTCGCTCTCGCGCCAGTCGGCCCATCTGTCGAGCGACAGCGACCGCGCGGCCTGCATCACGTCCATGCCCTGTTCGTGACAGGAGCGGGCCTGCTCGTAGAGGTACTGGAAGTAGTCCCTCAGCTCGCGCACGTCGCGAAGGCCGGCGATCGGCCCGTGGCCGGGGACCAGGACGTCGACATCGAGGTCGAGGATGCGATCGCATGCGGCGATCCAGTTGGATATCGGGCCCGCCCACGCGATCGGGTGGGCGCCGGAGAACAGGATGTCCCCTGTGAACAGCACGCGGTCGGCGGGCACATGCACGAGCGTGTCGCCGCGCGTGTGCGCGGGGCCGACCTCCATCAGGTGCAGTTCGCGGGCGCCGACGTTCAGCGAGAGCTCGCCGCTGAAGGTCTCGTCGGGGAGCGTGAGGTCGATGCCGCTGAAGTCGAAGGAGCCGAAGCACTGCAGGAAGAACTCCCCCAGCGCGCCCATGTTGGGCGCCTGCTCCACCAGTGCGGCCATCACCGCGGGCGGGAGCTCGGGCATCTCCAGCGCGGTGCGCTCGGAGGCCACGATGCGCGCGCCCTGCACGAGCTGGTTGCCGAAACAGTGGTCGCCGTTGGCATGCGTGTTCACGAGCGTCTCTATGCGCGCCGCCGGCGCAGCATCGCGCATCGCGCCCAGCATCTCCTCGGTCAGCGCGAGGTCATAGAGGGTGTCGACCAGCAGGCTCGCTTCGCCGTCGACGATCAGGCCCGCGTTGCTCCAGCCCCAGCCGCCGTCCGGCTGAAGATAGGCATAGAGGCCGTCACCGACCTCCTGGAGTCCCTTGGTGTAGTTCATCTCGGTGATGCGGGACGTTGGTGTCCGCGCGGTGAATATCGCATGGATCCCTCAGCGGTGACGGGACGCAAGCTTGAGCTTCAGCGAGGCCGAGAAGGGGGATGCGTCCAGTCCGTCGCTCACAGTGGCTGACAGCTTGACGCTCAGTGAGTGTTTGCGACGAAGCGCCCTGAGGGCGGCCGGGGTCAGCTTGACAGTCAGCTTGGAGGAGGATCCGGCAGGGATGCTCGCGTGCACCGAGCCCGCCTTGACGATACGGGTCCTGCCCCTTGCAGCGATGGCCGTGGAGGGCACGAGCACGCTCCCCGCCACGGTGCAGCGTGTGCCGGCAGGAGCTCGACACGCTGCCTTCAGAACGCCGGACGCGGTCCTCGCGCTCACTGTGACGGCTGTCGCTGAGAGCGAAATGGTCGGCAGTGGGCGAGGGCCGGGGTCGGGCGGCGAAAGCCGTCCTGTCGTGAACGTCGCGTCGGCGCCTGCGGTGCTGCCGCCGGCGCTCGCGGCGGTGAGCCTGTAGTGGTAGAGCGTCCCCTGCGCCAGCCCCGACAGCGTCGCCATCGGCGAGAGCGCTCCCGGCGTGCAGGGAACGCTTGACCCGTAGGCGGTGCTCGTGCCGTATTCGAACGTGCAGCCCGTGAGCGGCAGGCCGCCCGCGCTGGCGCTTCCGTAGATGACGGCGCTCGTGAGGGTGATCAGCTGCGCGGCTTCGGTCCGCACGACCGGCGCAGGCTCGAACTCGAACGCGCCGATGTCGACGCCCGCGCCGAGCAGGCGCGGTTCGCCTTCGAAGGCAGGACTCCCGAGTTCACCCGTAGGGGCGCCCGCATCGATGGTGGGGGAGCCTGAGAGCTCGTGGAAGTCCCCGGCGGCCGCGTTCGCGAAGAGCGGCGGCGCTGCGATGTCACCTTCGCCCGCAGTGACCCCGGTCGGCGTCGCGTGGGCATAGTCGGAGTGGATCATGGTGACGAAGGCGTCGTTGGCGGCCGATGCGTACACGTCGACGTTGCCGTGCGCGCTGAGCGCGACCGTGTTGTAGGCGGTCAGAGTCACGGTGGCCGTCCCTTTGGTGGGAAGCTCGTGGATCATCTCGATGGCCGGTGCTTCGGACTCCGAGTAGATCGTGTCGTTGTAGAGGGTGGCCTGGCTTTCACCGCCGTTGGAGTTGATCCCGACCGCGCCCACCGTGCTTCCGGGCTCATCCACGATCACGCTGTCGCGGATGATCATCGGTTCCGTACCGCTCTCGCCGTAGCACTGGCACAGCACCGACGAGCCGCCTGTCCCGGTGATCAGCAGCCCCTGCAGCGTGCCTCCGGCTATGCCCAACACCTGCCTGCTCGCGCCCGTGTCATGGATCGTCAGGTGGCTGAGGTCCATGTTCCCGCCGAAGAAGACGTTTTCGACCGCCGCCGCATCGATCACCGGGCGGGGCTGGCCTTCGGCGCCCTCGACGGTGACTCCGTATGCGGTGGGGGCGATCGACGAGCTGACGGTGTATTCGCCAGGCTCGACGATCACGACTTCTTTTGAGGCGGCTCCTTCGACGGCGCTCTTCAGATCGCATGCGGCGGCGACGCTCGCGCAGCTGCCGGAGGACAGGCCCGACGGCGAGGCGTACCGCAGCGCCAGTGCACACGAGGGCCCGAGCAGCAGCAGCGCGAGCGCTGTGGTCGCGCAGAGGAGGGAGCGCAGTCCGTTGCTCGCCTTCATGCGCGCGCACGATACCTGGAGCGTCCCCCGTCGGACCACACGGCAGGCCTGGCGCGGCCGCGGCCGCCGGGATAGGATCGCCCGATGTCAGAGCTCCAGCCGGTCTCATTCCACAGCGCCGGCGTGCGATGTGCCGGCGCGCACCTGGTGGGGGAGGGGGACGACTTCGCCGATGAGGCCGGCAGGCGGCCGTGTGTCGTGATGGCGCACGGGTTCGGCGGCACCGTCGACTCCGGTCTGCTGCCGTTCGCGGAGCGGTTCGCCGAGGCCGGCCTCGACGCGCTCGCGTTCGACTACCGCCACTTCGGTGCAAGCGACGGGGAGCCCCGACAACTGCTCTCGATTCCTGCCCAGCTCGAGGACTACGCCGCGGCGATCGCGTTCGCGCGGGGGCTGGCGGGGGTCGACCCCGACCGGATCGTGGTGTGGGGCTCCTCCTACGCAGGCGGGCACGTGGTCCCGGTGGCCGTGGCGGATGGCCGCGTCGTTGCGGTGATCTCGCAGGTTCCGGCGATGGACGGGGTGTCCACGATGCGCAACGCCCTGCGCACCGCAGGCGTCTCGCGAACCGCCAGGATCCTTGCGCTCGCGGTACGCGACGCAATCGCGGGGATCCGCGGGGGCGCTCCCGTCACCGCGCCGGCCGTCGGGGCGCCCGGAACCGTGGGGTTCATGACGACGGCCGACTCCGAGCCGGGGATGCGAGCGGTGGCGGGGCCGAGCTGGAAGAACGAGGTCGCCGCGCGGATCGCGCTGCATGCGGGCATGTACCGGCCCGGACTGCAGTCCGACAGGCTTCCCTGCCCGATCCTCATCCAGGTCGCCGCCGAGGACTCGGTCGCGCCCGTCAGAGCGGCTCAGGACGCCGCGTTCCGCGCCGGTGGCCGGGCGGAGGTCAGGACCTACCCGATCGGCCATTTCGACATCTATCTCGGCGCACCGTTCGAGCAGGCCGTCGCCGACCAGCTTCGGTTCCTGCGCTCGCACCTGTCCACGGGCGCCGGCCGAGCGGCCGCCGCGTCAGCGGGCTGAGCCGCGGCCGGCGGCGCCCGGAACTCGTCCCGGGCGCGATCCGGTCTCGCGGCGATCGCCTCAGGCGGTCCTTGCGCTTATCCCCAGCGCCCGCCGCAGCGGCTCGCGCATGAACAGCCGGTAGGCGGCGTCCGTCACCGCCAGCACCGCTATTGCGCGAGGGATCACCCTCCGCATGCCTCCCCTTGAACCCCTCATCCTCGTTCCTCCTTGAACCCTGTCGCGATCTCGAGGCCTTCCCCAGATGGCCTCCGCGAGAAACGCTACGCCGCTGCCGCAGCTGCGTCAATACACGCAATCACGCCGCCGGCGCGCCGCCCACCTCAGGCGAGTGCGTCATACGCCGCCGCCTGGATCAGGCGGTGCGCCCTCGGCAGCCCGGGGTCGTCGAACATGCGCTGCGTCAGGATGATGATCGTGAGCTCGCTGGCGGGATCGACCAGCCAGGAGGTGCCGAGCCCGCCGTCCCATCCGTATGCGCCCCTGTCCATCACGGCCTGGCAGAAACCCCAGGAGCGGCCGTTGAAGAAGTTCGGGCCCAGCCCCCCGTGGGCTCGCTGCGCGTCGGTGAGCTGATCGGTGCACATCGCGCGGGCAGCCTCTGGCGTGAGCACCTGCCCTCCTCCGGCGAGCAGCATGCGGGCGAACGCCAGCAGATCATCGACGGTCGACAGCAGGCCCGAGGCTCCGTCGCCGAAGGCCGGCGGGCGGCTCCAGCGCCCGTCGGGCTGATCCCAGGCGACGAGGCCGTCGGGACTCGGGATGTAGGAGGTCGCCAGACGGCCGGTCTCCGTTGTCCAGAAGGCGGTGTCGCGCATGCCGAGGGGCTCGAAGAGACGTGTGCGCAGGACCTCGCCCAACGGCTGCTCCGCCGCGCGGGCAAGCAACACGCCGAGCACCGAGGCGCCGGTGTTGTACAGCCAGCGCTCTCCGGGCTGGGCGAGCAGCGGAAGTGTGCCCAGGCTCGCGATCCACGTGTCCGGATCGGGCTGCAGGTCCGGGTCCGGCGGGCCGAACGTGGTCAGTCCCAGCTCCCCCTCGGCGGTGACGACGGGCCACGGCTCCGGGGACATGAACATGGCCATGGTCATGCCGAAGCCGAAGGTGAAGGTGAGCAGGTCACGGGCCGTTATGGCCCTCACCGCGGGGACCGTCTCCTGGAGCGGGCCGTCCATCCGCATCAGCACCCGGCGGTCGGCGAGCTCGGGGATGAGCTCGTCGACGGGCCCATCGAGGGAGATGAGCCCCTCCGCGACCAGCGCGAGCGTGGCGGCGGCCACGATCGGCTTGCTCGTGGAGGCGATCCGGAACAGCGAGTCGCGCTGCACGGGGGAACCGCCGATCGACAGCTGCCCGATCGTCTCGACGTGCACGTGCTCGCCCCGCGCGATGAGCGCCGTCAGCCCCGGCACACCCGCTGGGCCCACCTGCTTCTCGGCAACCTCGTGCAGCCGCTCGAGGCCGCTGTCGCTGAAACCCTCAACCGCGCTCACTGCGTCCAGACGTTATCGGCGCCGGCGGGCGTGCAATGGACCCGCCGCCCGCGCCGGCGTTCCGCTAGGCGGCACGGAACTCGGCGGGCCGCTCAGCCGTCGCCTGTGCGAGCGCGGCGAGCACTCCCTCGCGATCCATGTCGGCGCCGTAGACCGGTGTGCCCGGCTGCTGTCGCCAGGACTCATCCAGAGAGCCCGCGTCCACGGCGTCGAAGCCGAGTTCCTCCACTAGGTCCATCACGACCGCCTTGGCCCTGGGATCATCGCCCGCCACCGGCAGTGCGATGCGTCCCTCGGCGCCCTCGGGCAGGCCCTTCTCGAGCAGGTGCTGGGCATAGATGTTGTTGAAGGCCTTGATCACGGTGTGGCCGAGCTGCTCCGCCACCCACCTGCTCTCGGGCATCCCGTCCTCGATCGGGGCGATGAGCCCGTCGCGCTGGGGGTAGTAGTTGCCGGTGTCGACAACGATCGCCTCGGCGGCCTGGTCCAGCAGGCCGTCGGGAAGCAGCGGCACGCTCTTCATCGGGATCGTCACGATCACCAGTTCCGCATCCTGAGGCGCGAGCTCGATCGGGACGGCGCTCGCCCCGGTCTCATCCGCAAGCTCCGAGAGCGTCTGCGGCCCGCGTGAGTTGGCCACGGAGACATCGTGGCCCAGCGCCGAGAGGCGACGCGTGAGCGTTCCGCCGATGTTCCCAGCCCCGATGATGCCGATCCTCATCCTTCTCTCCTTTCGCTCGCTGTCAGGCGGTCCAGGGCTCAACCTACCCCGGCCCGCCCGCGCCCAACCAGCGAGATCCCGGTCAGCCGGGCACGGGCCGGGCAGACCCCGGAGCAGGGATCCTGGCGATGTCCTGGCTCGCGCCGTAGAGCGCCCCGCCCGGGCATCCTCTGGCCCTGACAGCGGTGCGCGGGTTGCGCACGCCGACGAGCGACAGCAGGCCGCTCAGCATCGCGAGCCCCGCCGAGATCGCGATGCTGACACGCACTGCACTCACCGAAGCCTGGACCATGGCAGCCGCGGCGCGCGGGCGCTCGCGGGCAGGGAACCCGGACGCGTCGATCACGAAGGGGCGCATCTTCGCCGCCGAAAGCGCACTGTTCGCACGTGCGCCGTTCGCCGTTCCCGATAGGTCGTTGTCGAGCCGGGACGCGAACTGCCCTGCGACCACGGTTCCCACCGCGGCGATCGCGATCAGGCCGGCGACGCGCGCGACCGCGTTGTTGAAGCCCGACGCCACCCCGCCGTGCTCGGATCCCGCCGAGCCAAGCACGGCGGCGGTCAGCGGGGCGACGGTGATCGACAGTCCGAGGCCGAACACGCACATGCCGGGCAGGATCTGTGTCCAGTAGTCGGGCCGGGCGCCGATCGGCAGCAGCATGAGCAGGCCCGCGCCCACGACAATCGGGCCGGCGCCCATGAAGTAGCGGGGGCCGTGGCGGTCGGCGAGCGAGCCGAACCGCCTCGCCAGAAGGAAGCTCGCGAAGGACAGGGGCAGCAGAGCCGCTCCCGCCGCGAGCGCCGAGTAGCCGCCCACCTGCTGCAGGAACACGATCAGGAAGAACGTCGCGGCGCTGAGCGCTCCATAGAGGCACAGGGTCGAGAGGTTGCCCACCCTGAAGTTCCGCGAGCGCAGCAGACCATGCGGGATCATCGGTTCGGCCGCGCGCCGCTCCCACGCCACGAACGCGGCCATGGCTGCGAGCCCGGCCGCGAGCGGGATCGCGACGGTGGGCGAGTCCCACCCGGAGCGGGGCTGCTCGATGAGCGCGAAGATCGGGCCGCCCAGCGCCAGCGCGCACAGGCAGGCGCCGAGCCAGTCCACCCTCGTGCCCGCCCGACGTTCGCCCGCCGGGGCGGCCCGCAGCAGCCACAGCGTGGCAAGTGCGAGCGGGGCGTTGATGATGAACACATAACGCCAGGACCCTGCGTCCACCAGCACACCGCCCAGGACGGGGCCGAACACGGTTGCGATGCCGGTCCAGGCGGTCCAGGACCCGATCGCGGTGGCCAGCTCCCGTTCGCTGAAGGTGTCCATGATGAGCGCGAGCGTGCTGGGGACGAGCAGCGCGCCGAGCACGCCCTGCAGCGCACGGGCGCCGATCAGCAGGTCGGTGCTCGGCGCGGCTGCACACAGGAGCGAGCAGAGGCCGAAGCCGGCCACCCCGATCGCGAAGATCAGGCGGCGGCCGAACAGATCCCCGAGCGAGCCACCTACGAGTGTGAAGGATCCAAGCGTCAGCAGATAGGCATCCACCACCCATTGCTGCGCCGCCAGGCCGGCGTGCAGGTCGGCCCGGATCGCGGGAAGCGCGACGTTGACGAGCGTGCCGTCAAGGAATGCCATCGAGGACCCGACGATGCACGCGAGCAGGGTCAGCTGCTTGCTGCGGCTGTCAGGGCCGCCGCGCGCCGCGCGCCGAGGCGGGGGCACCGCTGCCGCAGTTTCCGCTCCCACTCCGCCCACGCCCTCCATGTGGTCACGTTACCCGCCGTTGCGTCTTTTCACGGACGTGCCCGGGGTCCTAGAATCACCTCATGCCGGTCGGATCGCCGACTCTGATCAGTGCCTGGACCTTCGACTCCTCGCTCCGTGATGAGGTGATGTCGGTGATCGTCCCGCTCATGCGGGGAGTCCTGCCCGAGCAGCCGGGGTTCGTGTCCTCACGGCTGTACGAGAGCAGCGACGGCGGATCGGTGCTGATCGCTGTGCAGATGGAGAGCGTCCATGACCGCCAGCGGCTGATGGAGGTGCCGCAGGTGCGAAAGGCCCTGCGCCGGCTGCGCGGCATCGCCGCCAGTCACGCAGACCTCTACCAACTGGTGGAGAGCATCGACGCGAGCGCCTGAGGCGCGGCTGCTGTAGCCTCGCGGCCGTGAGCGGGAGCACCCTAACCGAGCCGCTCACCCTCCCCTGCGGCCTGCGGATCGAGAATCGCCTCGGGCGCGCAGCGATGACCGAGGGGATCGCAGGCGCGCGAAACGACCCGAACGAGCGCCACGAGCGCCTCTATGCCGCCAATGCGCGCGGGGGCGCCGGCCTGGTGCTGAGCGGGAATGTGATGGTCGACCGCCGCCACCTCGAGCGCGCACGGAACATCGTCATAGACGACGCGACCGACCAGGCGGCCCTGGAGCGCTGGGCGCAGAGCGCGGCGGGCACGCCGACGCTGGTTCAGCTCTCGCATCCCGGCAGGCAGGTCAACCGCTTCATCCAGGCGAGCCCGGTAGCTCCCTCGGACGGGCCGGCCGTCGCGCTGGCGGGACTGTTCAACAGGCCGCGCGCGCTGACGGCGGCGGAGATCGAGGATGTCCGCGATCGCTTCATCAGGGCCGGCGAGCGCGTGGTCGCGGCCGGTTTCGCGGGCGTCGAGGTTCACGCCGCCCACGGCTATCTGCTGAGCAGCTTCCTGGACCCGGCCCTCAACCATCGCGCCGACGAGTACGGAGGCGAGCTGCAGAACCGCGCGCGGCTGCTGCTGGAAATCGTGCGCGGCCTGCGGGCGGGGCTCGCGCCGGGATCCGCGATAGCCGTCAAGCTCGATGCGCGCGACGGCGCCGACGCGCAGCTCGCCGAGCTCGCCGGCCTGCTCGGCGGCGCGGGGGCGGACCTGCTCGAGATCTCCGGCGGCAACTACGAGTCGCCCGCGATGATCGGAATGGACGGCGACGGGCACGAGCTCCGCAGCGAACATGAGTCGCCATTCTGGAACAGCGCCGCGGCGACGTCGGCGGCGGCCACCGTGCCGGTGATGCTGACCGGCGGCTTCCGCACCCGCGCCGAGGTCGACAGCGCACTAGCCCTGGGCGTGTGCGACATGGTCGGCGTCGGCCGCCCGCTCGCCGTGCACCCCGACCTCGCCGGCCGGTTCCTGCGCGGCGAAGTCGACGCTCTGGACAGGCCCGCGCCGCGCATGGGCGGCCCAGGTCCCGTGCGGCGTCTGCTCGGACCCGCCGCAGGATCGGGCTGGTACAGAATCCAGCTGGCACGCACAGCCGACGGCCAGATGCCGCTGCTGCGCCTGCCGGCTCTGCTGGCGGCGCTCGACTACACGATGGTGGACACCGCCCAGGCGCTGGCGGGCAGGCGCGCCCGGATGGCGCTCGCGTCCTAGCGCCGGCTCCCGAGAGCTAGCTGTAGTTCCTAGGCACGTTGGTCAGTAGACATCCGGGCCTCCTTGGAGGCTGGGCGGTGCTGAAGCCCCCAGACCCAAGGAGGACACCGGATGAAGCTGCACGGTAATGCTCGGTCCTGTCCGAACAGCAGGCGGCTGCTCGTTGAGCGGATCGAAGGTCGTGATTACTCTCTCTCGGAGGCTGCGCTGGCGGCCGGCGTGAGCGAGCGGACGGCTTATCGATGGCTCGCGCGCTGGCGCGAGGAAGGAGACGCGGGACTGTTGGATCGCTCCTCGGCGCCCAGGCACATTCCGCATCGCACACCGGCAGAGCGGACTGAAGCGATCGAGGCGCTCAGAAGGCTGCATATGACCGCGGCAGAGATCGCTGAGGTCCTCTCGATGGCGCTCTCGACGGTGTCGGCCGTCCTGAAACGCATCGGGTTGGGCAAGCGCTCAAGGCTCTTGCCAGCGGAGCCCGCGAACCGCTATGAGCGAAAGCGGCCCGGCGAGCTCGTGCACCTGGACATCAAGAAGCTTGGGCGCATCAGCGTGCGTGGCGCTGGCCATCGCGTCAGCGGGAACCGCTCAAGCCAGTTCAAGGTGGGCCCTAAGCGCCTGGGTGGCACGGGCTGGGAGTTCGTGCATGTCGCCGTCGATGACGCAACACGCCTGGCCTACGCCGAGGTGCTCGCCAACGAGCAAGGACCAACAGCCGCTGCTTTCCTCCGGCGTGCCGTCGCATGGTTCGCCTCGCTAGGCATCACCGTCGAGCGGGTGCTCAGCGACAACGGATCGTGCTACCGCTCCAAGGTCCACGCGATCGAGCTCCAAAAGCACGGGATCCGCCACCTCTTCACCCGCCCCTACCGGCCCCGCACCAACGGGAAGGCCGAGAGATTCATCCAAACCCTGACCCGCCGCTGGGCCTACGGAGCGATCTACGGCAGCTCCACAGAGCGAACCGCAGCACTCCCAGGCTGGCTCACCCACTACAACTTCACAAGACCACACGGCTCGCTCAGCCACAAGCCGCCCGGCGCACGTCTACACCAACTGACCAACGTGCCTAGGAACAACAGCTAGCTGTCCTGGCTCCAGGAGTCGCGGCCGGGGTGGCCGCCGATGCGATTGACGAGGTGTTTCCACGCGCTCGGCTTGGCGCCCGGCTCGTTGTCGTGCCAGGACGGCGCACCGCCGTGGGGGGCCGGCAGCGCCGCGGCCTGCGAGGCATCGATGTTCAGGGTGACGCCGTGTTCGTGCAGCGAGGCCACGGTGTCGGCTGCCACGAAGCGCCGGCCCTCGCCGGCGCGCATGACGATTCCGTGGAAGATGTCCTGCTCCGGCGCCGCCACGACGTGATCGACGGTCCCGACCAACTCGCCGCCTGAGGCGTACACCGGGACATCCTTCTCCAGCACCTCGTATGCGATCGGCAGGCCCTCGTCCATGGCTCCAGCTTAGCCCTCGGTGTGGAGCGGGCGAGCGATGGGCGCGCTCAGATCGGGTTCAGGACGAACACGGCGATCGTGCGGTTCGACGCGCGCCGTTCGTACTGCGACCAGCCCGGGTAGACCTTCAGGCCCTGCTGCCAGATGCGTTCGCGGACCTCGCCCTGCGCTTCGCTCGCGCGAAAGGCCCAGGTCGATCCGTTGACGGTCACCTCGCCCTCAGGGTTCGCGAGCAGGTTGAAGTACCAGGAGGGGTGCCGGGACTGGCCGAAGTTCGACGCTATGACGGCCAGGCCGTCCTCGGTGGGCAGTCCGAGCACCGGCACGGTCCGCGGCAGGCCGCTTCGGGCGCCGGTGGTGGTGAGCATCACCACCGGTATGCCGGACAGCAGGTTCGCGAGCGTGTGGCGGCCGTCGGTCAGCTTGTAGACGGGCTTGTCGATGCGGTGCAGGACGCGCACGAACAGCCACGATCCGGGGCCGCTGGCAGCGAAGCTACGGATCCCCTTCTGAACCAGATTCGCTTCTTCATACGCCATCTGATCTGCCATGCCGCCTCCTGATGCCGAGGGTCCGCGAGCGTTCGAGAACCCTATCTGCGCGTTACCCCGCCGTCACCCCGTCGCTGCGCGCAGTGGCTCGAGCCAGGCCGGGGGGAACACCGGTCCGACGTGGCCGGGCGGCGCCGGCTGGACGCGCGTTGCCATCCGCCCGCAGGGCCGGGCGTCGATCGCCGGCGCCAGGTCCTGCATCGAGGAGAGCAGGCGCAGGCTGGCACCGATGTCGAAATCCGCCACGCACAGCTGCTCGCCGCCGAGGACGCCCCCGTCTATCAGCGCGTCAATGTGGTCGAGCTCACCCGGAAGCTCGGCAAGCAGGCGCTGCACCTCCGGGTCATAGGAGTTGTTGGTGCGGCGCGCGGCATGTACGAGTGGGGCGCCCGTCCGGGCGAGCAGCTCGGGCGGCAGGCCGAGTTTCGCGCCCGCAAGATAGGACGCCTGCGCACTGGAGGGGGCGTGTGCGAGCGCCCACCAGATGATGGTCCGCGGCACCTGCTGGAAGTCGTCGGCCCAGCGCTCGGCGTCCTCGACCCTCGCCCTGAGGTCGGGGTCGGCGGGAAAGAGGGGCGGGTCGGGACAGATGCGGTCGAGCTCCCGCGCGATCGACGCCGTCCCCTGGATCCTGCGGCCGTCGATCTTGATCGCCGGGACGCGATTGCTCTGAAAGCGCAGCACGTGCGGGACCACGAACCTCGACACCAGCGGCAACAGGTCGATGTTCCTGTATTGGATGCCCTTGTGGTCCAGCATCAGCCGCACTGCGCGAACGGGGTGAGAGCCGGGCAGGCCGTACAGCGTCACGCTCATCCGCGCACCCTATCCGCAGGCGCGAGCGTGGGGGATACTCACTCGAAATGCCGGACTCCCGGACCCCCGCCGACTCGGTCGAACTCGTGCGCCGCGCGCTCGTGGCGGGATCCGACGAGTTCCCGGCCCTGTTCACACCCGACATGCGCCTTGACCTGTCGGTGCGCGTATTCAACCCCGCGGTCTTCGAGGGCTACGAGGGGCTGCGGCGCTACCGCTCGGAGGTCGGCGAGGTGTGGGACTCCTACGTGATCGAGCCAGAGGAGTTCCATGTCGGCGACGACGTCGTCGTCATGTTCTCGCGCGAGGTCGGCCGCGGAGGTGCCAGCGGGGTCGAGGTCGACCGCCACACGGCGCTCCTGTTCGCGATCCGGGAGGGTCGCGTGTGTGAAATCCGCCTCTACCACGAGCGCGAGCAGGCGCTGCGGGACGCCGGCCTCGCAGGGTAGGCGCTCAGCCGGCTTCGAGCGCCGCCCCGGCGGATGCCTGCGCGACGAAGGTGCCGTCCATCCAGCGCACGAGCTCGGCGGGCGGCAGGGGCCTGCTGAAGTAGTAGCCCTGCACCAGGCTGCAGCCGAACGAGCGCAGCAGCTCGAGCTCATCGGAGCGCTCAACTCCCTCGGCGACGACGCTGATGCCGAGGTCCGCCGCCAGCGAGATTGTGGACGCGACGATCGCTGAGGCGGTCGCGTTCTCGATCATCGTGGCCACGAACGAGCGATCGATCTTGATCTCGTTGACGGACAGCTGCCTGAGGTAGGCCAGCGCGGAGTAGCCCGTGCCGAAGTCGTCGAGTGACACGCCGACGCCGAGGGCGGTGATCGCGTTCAGGACGTCGACCACCTGACACCCGTCGCTCATGAGCACGCTCTCGGTGATCTCGATCTGCAGCAGCTCCGGCGGCGTTCCCGCGCTCTCCAGCGCCCGGCTCAGGTCCGCCACGAAGGCGCTGTCGAGCAGATTGGTGACCGAGACGTTGACGGCGAGCTTCAGCTCGCGGCCTTCGGCCAGCCAGATGCTGTGCTGGGCAAGGGCCCTCTTCAGCACCGCAAGCGTCAGCTCGCGCATGACGCCCGTGTGCTCGGCGATCGGCACGAAGTCATCAGGGGGGATCAGCCCCCTCACGGGATGCTGCCAGCGGACGAGCGCCTCGACCCCGCAGGTGTCGCCGCTGGCGAGGTCCACCTTGGGCTGGTACTCGAGCACGAGCTCGCCGCGCTCGATCGCGCCCGGCAGTTCGGCCGTCAGCGCCATGCGGGCGGGGGTGTGGATGTCGCGCTCCGGGCGGTAGAACTCATACACGGTGCGGGCCTCCTTCGCCTGATACATGGCGACGTCGGCGCGCTGCATCAGGCCGTCGCCGTCACGTGCGTCGTCGGGGAAGATGGCGATGCCGATGCTCGCGCGGATCGCGACCGTCACCTCGTCCAGCTGGAACGGCTTGCGCAGGGCCGCGTCGATTCGCCGGGCCACGTCCTCGCTGGCGTTGACGTCCCGCAGCATCAGCGCGAACTCATCGCCGCCGAGACGCGCGACGCTCGCGCCGCCGCGCAGGACCCGTTCCAGCCTCGGCCCGATCTGCTTGAGCAGCAGGTCGCCCGCGTAGTGGCCGAAGGTGTCGTTCAGCTCCTTGAAGCGGTCGAGATCGATAAGGAGCAGCGCAAAGCGGACCTCGCGTGCGCCGGCGCCGTCCACCGCCTGGTTCAGCTGTGCGTAGAAGCCCCGCCGGTTGGCGAGGTGCGTGAGATCATCGGTGCGCGCTTCGCGGCGGCTGTCGGCGAGATGCTGCACCTCCCGCAGCGTCAGCAGCACTCGCGCGAGCACGAGCACCAGAGCGCCCGCGGCCAAAACCTCGGTGATGACGCTGGCATGGACGTAGTTGGCGCGGACGAGCACCAGCAGCGCGATGGTCGCGAACAGGCACGGCATCAGCATCACCGCGATGCCCTCAAACCGCACCGATGTCCGCTTGCGGGGGGTCTGCCAGGCGGCGTAGGCGAGCAGCGCCATCGCTCCCGGCCAGGGCCAGTCGAACAGCGTCCCTTCCTGGTAGGTGTTGCTCGCGACCCTGAACAGGTACACGTTGTCGGCGACCGCCAGCATCACCAGGCCGAGCCCGATCAGCAGCCACGTGCGTCCCGGGCGCCAGCCGGTCAGCGCGAAGACGCCGATCACGAAGGCCATCAGCAGGAAGTCGCCCAGCGGGTAGGCGAGGTTTGTGGCGACGACCGCGAGCGTGCCGTGGGTTGTCCTGATGACCGGCTCGAGCACGAGCGCCGAGCCGAGGGCGGCGACAGCGAGCCCGCCGATCGCGCCGTCCAGCCACACGCTGGTGTGAAAGCGCCTGACGTGCGAGCGCACGAGCAGCACCAGCGCGGCATATGCGAACAGGTAGAAGACGATCCAGCAGCCGTCGGCGAGCGACGGGAAGGGCGGGTTCTGCTCACCCCTGAGTACGACGCTCCAGTAGATCTCACCCGCCGCCCACAGCGACAGCGCCGTCGCCAGTGAGGCCCACGCCCAGCGCTCTGAGCGCACCACGAGGGCGCGCACGGCTGTCAGGGCTGCCGCGAGCGCCAGGATCCCGTCGTAGTCCCACACGTAGAAGAAGTCGTTCAGGCTGCGCCCGCCGAGAGCACCGGCCTCGTGGGCCGCGAGCGTCGCCAGCGCGAGCGCGAGCGCCAGCCAGGTCGCGGTCACCGCCGCCCTCGCGGCGCGCGGAAGCGCCGCCGCAAGCGGCAGCAGTGCGCGCTCGGCCGCCGTGGCGTTCACGAGGTCACCATCTCCATCGCGCAGCACGCGCTATGTGCGGATGCCCCTGGGCGCGGTGGGCATGCCATGCGCGCGCGGGTCTGCTCGACGGCGATTCATGGCGCGGATATCGGCTCGCGCCCCTCCCAGCATGAGTTCCGAGCGCGAGCACCCGACGCGAGGGCCAGCGGCGCCGTCCGCGATCGGGCGTACATTTGCCCGCGTAAGGCAGCCGGATACCGGCGGCGGGCAGATGCGCGAGGAGAGGAGCTGTGATGAACGAACCTGAAGGCTCCGGCTGGCTCATCTTCGCCGGGATCATGATCGGGCTAGGCGGTGTCCTGAGCATCATCTGGGGCGTCGCGGCGATCGAACACTCCAGCTTCTTCGCCTCGGGCGGCCACGCCCTGATCACGAGCCTGCGGACATGGGGCTGGATCGTCCTGATCATCGGGATCCTCGAGCTGTGCGCTTCCTTCTCGATCTTCACCGGAGGCCAGGTCGGCCGATGGTTCGGGATCGCGGCGGCGGGGCTCAGCACCATCTCGGCGCTGACGTCGATCACGGAGGCGCCGTTCTGGGGCCTGTGCGTCGTGGCGATCGACGTCCTGATCATCTACGGGCTGGCTGTCTACGGCGGGCAGGGCAAGACGGTCTGAGCGCCGACGTCCCGTCCGGGCGCGGGCCGTGCGACAATCGCGCAATGACGGACGCCAACCTCAGCATCGTTCGCTCGGTCTACGAGGCCTGGCAGGGTGGCGACTTCAGCCGCATCCCCGAGTGGGCAGACCCTCAGATCGAGTGGGTCAGGTTCGGCGGCGAGGGCGGGGGCGCCTGGACCGGCCTTCCGGCGATGGCCGATGCCGTGGAGGAACTCCTCGACGGCTGGGAGGATCTGCGCGCAGAGGCCGAGGAGTACCGGGACGTGGATGATGAACGCGTGCTGGTGCTGACACGCTGGAAAGGGCGCGACAAGGCCAGCGGCACCGAGATGGAAGTGCGCCGCGCGAACCTGTTCAGGATGCGCGAGGGCAAGGTGGTCCGCCTGATCTTCTACTGGGAGCGCGACCGCGCCTTCGCCGACCTCGGGCTGCCGCCGGAAGCCCCCGCGGGCTCCTAGAGCTCAGTCGATCGTCGCGACGTCGATCACGAAGCGATAGCGGACCTCGCTGCGCTCCACGCGGCCGTAGGCATCGTCCACGTCGTTCGCCGTGATCAGCTCGATCTGAGGCGCAACCCCGTGCTGCGCACAGAAGTCGAGCATCTCCTGCGTGTCGGGGATGCCCCCGATGGCCGACCCGGCAAGGCGCTTGCGACCCGCGATCAGGGAGAAGGCGTGCACCGCGTCCGGCTTGGAGGGAGCGCCGACTGTCACCAGCGTCCCGTCCACCCGCAGCAGCCGCAGGTAGGCGTCGAGGTTGAGGTTCGCCGACACCGTGTTGAGGATCAGGTCGAAGGAGCCCGCCAGCTCCGAGAAGGTGCTGCGCTCCGAGGTGGCGTGGTAGTGGCTCGCGCCGAACCGCAGGCCGTCCTCCTTCTTGCTCAGCGTCTGGCTGAGGACGGTGACCTCGGCGCCCATCGCGGCGGCGATCTGCACGCCGACGTGTCCGAGGCCGCCCATGCCGACGACCGCGACCTTCATGCCCTCGCCCACGTTCCAGTACTTCAGCGGCGTGTAGGTCGTGATCCCGGCGCACAGGAGCGGAGCGGCGAGCTCAAGCTCGAGGTTGTCGGGGATGTGGACGACGAAGCGCTCGGTGACGACGATCGTGTGGCTGTAGCCGCCGTAGGTGGGCTGGCCGTCATATCCGTGCCCGTTGTAGGTGTCGACGGCGCGGCGGACGCAGAACATCTCCTGCCCGGCCAGGCAGTACTCGCACTCCCCGCACGAGTCGACCATGCAGCCCACTCCCACGCGGTCGCCGACCGAGAACCTCGACACCTCAGAGCCGACGTCGGTGACCACGCCGGCGATCTCATGCCCGGGGACCATCGGGTAGGTCGAGTTGCCCCACTCGTTCTTGACCTGGTGGATGTCGCTGTGACAGATGCCGCAGAAGCGGATGTCGATGAGAACATCCAGCGGCCCCAGGTCCCTGCGCTCGATGGTGGTGTTCTCGAGCGGGGCGCCGGCTGACGGCGCGCTCAGGGCTGCGGTGGAGTGCATCGGATTCTCCTGACGGTTGTGTGGGCACCGCCGTGCGGCAGCGCTTGTCAGCTTGACACGTCGCCCGCGCTCAGCGGGGGCCGAGCTGCTCCAGCGACTGGAAGTGGGATACCAGGCGACCATCGACGATCGCGTGCACGAGGAATCCGACGGGCTGGGGGCTGACCTCGAACGGGAGGTCCTCACGCGCGCGGAGGTCAAGGCGCACCGTCGAGTTGGTGCTCGGGCAGATCAGCAGCGGGCGCCCGGCGAAGGCGGCGCCCATGGCGGTGTGTACGTGCCCGCAGGTGCACGCGAGCACCTGCGGGTGCCCGGCCAGGAGCTCCTCCAGCGCAGCTCTGCTCCCGGGCGACAGGGCGATCGAGTCCATCGAGCGCACCCCCGTCAGCACAGGAGGATGGTGCAGCGCGAGCAGCGTCGGCGTGCGCGGCTCGAGCGCGAGCGTGTCCGCCAGCCACCGCAGCTCCTGCGCGACGAGCTCTCCGGCGTCGCTCCCCGGCCGGGTGCTGTCGCATCCCACCACGCGCAGCTCTCCGCACATGGCCTGGAAGTGGACGGGTGAGCCCGGCGCCGCCGCTTCCCCGAACTGCGCGCGCAGGAGATCGCGATCGTCGTGGTTGCCGGGTATCGCGTGGAGCGGCAGACCGAGCTCCTGCAGCATCGAGCGTGCCTGCTCATAGGCTTCGGCCGAGGGCTCGTCCGCGAGATCTCCGCTCAGCAGTACCGCGCACGGCCGCGGCGTCAGCGCGGCCACCGCGCCGACGGCGCGCTGAAGGCGCTGGGCGGGGCCGGCGCCCAGCTCGCCGGCCCGCAGGTGCAGATCGCTGAGCTGGACGAGCAGGTCCGGTGAGCGGCCCGCGTCGGGATGTTGCTTGGCCGCTGCCATCGGCGCTAGATGATGCCTGCCGCGTCGGCTGGGAGCACTCGCCGCCGGCGCCGGGCATCAAGGGGCTGTGGCAGACTGGGCCGATGGCGGTGCCCAGGCGGTAGGTGCGAGAGATGTCCGATGAGAATCTTCGCCGGGTGCCGCCGCGCCGAGGGCGGCTGGCCGTGGCGCCGGGAGGGCTTGCCCTCGCCGTGATCGCCTCGTCTTGCCTTGCTGTCTCGGGCTGCGGGGAAACCGCGGCGGCAGGCCACGCTGGAACCGGCGCTCAGAGGGTGGTCAAGGTGACCGTGAAGAAGCCCGCCCCAGCGCACCCGCGCAGCGTCGTGGCCCGCATCGACGCCTCCCAGGACGCGATCATCGCCGAAGGCAAGGTGCACATCGCATCCGGCGCACCGTCGGACGCAGAAGTGAAGCGCGAGATCGCGGCGGCCCGTAAGGCGGGGATCGTGCTTCCGGCGGGCGACTCGGTCGGCGCGTTCGAAAGCGGGTCCTCGACGACCTACGCCGTGGCGGGCGTGCAGACGCCCGTGGCGGTCTGGAACCCGCGTGCCAAGCCGATCGCCGACTGGATCGTGCCGATCCTGGAATGGGCGCACGCAAATGGCTGGAGCGGGACCGTCACCAGCGGATACAGGACCTACTACGAACAGGCCCAGCTGAACGCGGCGGGTGCGTACAGCGCCCCGGCGGGGGTGAGCAATCACGAGACGAGTACCTACCCGGGGGGTGCCGTCGATGTGACCGAACCCGCCCAGCTGATCACCGTCCTGCGCGGATACACCGGCCCGCTCAAGCTCGTCGGCGGCGTCCTAGGCCCGGTGGACCCCGAGCACTTCTCCGCCACCGGGGACTAGTGATCCGCAAAAACCCCTGAAGGATTCTGCTTCTCCTCAGTGAAGCGTGTGCGCTGTCAGTAAAAACTGCGGAAGGAGCTCACATGAGGGGAACCGGTAGCGCACTGTTCGTGGCGATCCTGCTGATGATCGCCGGGGTACTGAACATCGTTTATGGGATCGCTGCAGTCGGCAACTCACACTTCTGGGTCAACGAAACCCAGTTCGTCTTCTCGAGTCTGCACACGTGGGGCTGGATCACGATCATCCTCGGTGTGATCCAGCTGACCGCATCGCTGTCGCTGCTCGGCGGCGGCGCGTACGGCCGGGTGATAGGGATCGTGGCCGCGAGCCTCGGGGCGATCGGAGCTCTGCTCGACATCGGCGGAGCACACCCCTGGTGGGCTGTGGGCGTATTCGCCGTCTGCATCATCTGCGTGCATGGCCTGGTGGTTCTGGGAGAGCCCAAGAGCGCCTGAGCCGCATCCGGGGGACCCGGTCTCCGGGTCCCCCGCATCGCCTCCGGTCCCGCTGCGGCGGGGCCGGTTATGAAAAGATCACGGCGTCTCATATTTAGAGGGGTCGCACGCCAACAGGGCAACCGAAGGGAGCGGCTTAGATGGCTGCATCTGCACGACCGCAGCGCCACCGCGCGGACCGCGGCTCGGGTCCAGTCCACGCACAGGCGGCAGACGTGCTCGTGATCTTCGGGATCACGGGAGACCTCGCGAAGGTAATGACGTTCCATTCGCTCTACCGGCTCGAGCGCAGGGAACTTCTCGACTGCCCGATCGTCGGCGTGGCGGGAGACGACTGGACACTCGAGCACCTTCGCAAGCACGCCCGCGAATGCATCGAAGGCACCGGAGAGACGATCGACGAGGCGGTGTTCGAGCGCTTCGCCGCACGGCTCTCGTACGTCAGCGGTGACTTCACCGACGCCGCAACCTACAAACAGCTCGCAGCCCAGCTCGGTGAGGTTCACGACCCCGTCTTCTATCTGGAGATCCCGCCGTTCCTGTTCGGGCCCGTGATCAAGCAGCTCACCGAAGCGGGCCTCACCAAGACCGGCAGGGTGGTGGTGGAGAAGCCGTTCGGGCATGACCTGGCCTCTGCGCGTGCACTCGCGGCGGAAATCCACCAGTACATCAAAGAGTCACAGCTGCTCCGCATCGACCATTTCCTGGGAAAGATGGGCACCGATGAGTTTCTCTACCTTCGCTTCGCCAACACGATGGTGGAGCCGGTCTGGGACCGCAATCACATCGCGTGCGTGCAGATCACGATGGCCGAGGACTTCGGTGTGGAGGACCGCGGCCACTTCTATGACCCCGTCGGCGCCGTTCGAGACGTGGTCGTGAACCATCTCATGCAGACGGTGGCCCTCGCGGCGATGGAGGCGCCGGCCGGCAACGACGCCGAAACGCTGAAGGACGCCAAGTTCGCCCTGTTCCGCTCGATCCGCGACGCCAGCCCCGCCCACTACGTCCGCGGGCAGTACGACGGGTATCTCGACATCGACGGCGTCGCCAAGGACTCCACCACCGAGACCTACGCCGCGCTGCGGCTGGAGATCGACAACTGGCGCTGGTCGGGGGTGCCGTGGTTCATCCGCACCGGCAAGCGGCTCCCTGTGACCCAGACGGAGCTGCGCGTCGTATTCCGGGAGCCGCCGAGGCTCGGCTTCATGGAGCACGGGCACCGCAACCCGGTTCCAGACCAGTTCGTCGTCAAGCTCGACCCCTCCACAGGGACGCGCCTGATCCTCGACGCCCACCGCGCCGATCTCGCCGGACCGGAGGCCATCAACCTCGACGTGGAGTTCGCCGAGCAGGGAGGGGAGGCGCCGACACCGTATGAGGTCCTGCTGCTGGACGCGATGCGCGGGGACAGCACGCGCTTCACGCGCCAGGACAGCGTCGAGGAGACCTGGCGGATATTCGAACCGCTGATCAAGAACCCGCCGCCGGTGCACCCGTATGCCCCCGGGTCCTGGGGGCCACAGGCGGCCGAGAAGCTCGTGGCCGACTATGGCGGCTGGCACGGCCCGTGGGTGGCGAAATGAGCACCGCGGCGCAGCCCGGCAGCGACGCCGGAGACGCGGGAGCGGTCGCGCCGGCGGTGCGCGCCGCTCCGCAGAGCGCGGCGATGCCCTCACCGTTCCCGCCGATCGCCGACTACGCCTTCCTCTCGGACTGCCACACCGGTGCGCTCGTCGCACCGGACGGCTCGGTCGACTGGCTGTGCGTGCCGCGCTTTGACGCCCCGAGTGTGTTCGGCACGCTGCTGGACCGCCAGGCCGGCTCGTTCCGCGTCGGCCCGTTCGGCATCAACGTGCCGTCTGCGCGTATCTACGAGCCCGGGACGAACGTCCTGCTCACGACGTGGAAGACGCCGACGGGGTGGGCGATCGTCCGGGATGCTCTCACCCTCGGCCCGCGCAGGGGAGAGGACCGCGTCACCCCCCATACCAGGCCTCCCACCGACGAAGACGCCGACCACCTGCTGGTGCGCCTCGTGCTGTGCCTGGAGGGAGAGGTGGAGATCGAGCTCACCTGCGAGCCGGTCTTCGACTACGGCCGTGTGCCGGCGCAGTGGACCGTCCAGGACGACGGCCACATCGCGGACGCCAGCAGCCCGGACCAGACGATCCGCCTGAGGACCGACCTCGCCGTCGGCATCGAGGGCGAGCGCGTGAGGGGCCGCCACACGCTCAAACAGGGCGAGCAGGCCTACTGCGCGCTGTCCTGGGCCGAGGAGCTAGCCGCACCGGAGAGCGTTGAGGAGGCATCCGAGTGCATCGCCGCGACCGCACGCTTCTGGCGCCACTGGCTGGGCCGGGCGCGCATCCCCGATCACCGCTGGCGCGAACCGATCCAGCGCTCGGCGCTCGCGATCAAGGGGCTCACGTACATGCCCACCGGGGCCACGGTCGCGGCGCTCACCACGTCGCTGCCGGAGACCCCGGGGGGCGAGCGCAACTGGGACTACCGCTACACGTGGCTTCGCGACTCGACCTTCACGCTGCAGGCGCTGCACTACCTGAACCTCGACTGGGAGGCCGAGGAGTTCATGCAGTTCGTCGCCGACCTGCAGCCCAACGACGACGGCGGGCTGCAGATCATGTACGGAATCGACGGGCGCCGGGACCTGTCCGAGTCGACGCTGGATGAGCTCTCCGGATACGCGGGCGCCTCGCCGGTCCGCGTCGGCAACGGCGCCTACGACCAGCGCCAGAACGACGTGTACGGCGCGGCGCTCGACGCGATCCTGCTGCACACCCGCCGCAGCCAGCGGCTGCCTCGGCGCCTGTGGCCGATCGTGCAGGCCCAGGCCGAATGCGCCACCAAGGTCTGGCGCGAGCCCGATCAGGGCATCTGGGAGGCGCGCGGGGAGCCCAAGCACTACGTGTCCTCAAAGCTCATGTGCTGGGTGGCGTTGGACCGTGCCGGCAAGCTCGCCCACATGCGCGGCGACCAGGAGCTCTCGCAGAAGTGGGGCGCCGTGGCGCAGGAAATCAAGGCCGATGTGCTCGAGCACGGCCTGAGCAAGGACGGCGTCCTGCGCCAGCACTACGACACCGACGCCCTGGACGCCTCCAACCTGCTGGCCGCGATGTTCGGGTTCCTGCCGGGCGATGACGAGCGACTGCGCGCAACCGTGCTGGCGATCGCCGAAGACCTGACAGAGGACGGCTTCGCCCTGCGCTATCGCACCGACGAGACCGACGACGGCATGTCGGGCAAGGAGGGGAGCTTCCTGATCTGCTCCTTCTGGCTCGTCTCGGGTCTGGCGATCGTGGGCGAGCAGCAGCGCGCGCGGGACCTGATGGAAAAGCTCCTGCGTGTCGCCTCCCCGCTGGGTCTCTACGCCGAGGAGTTCGACACCACCACCGCGCATCACCTGGGCAACTTCCCGCAGGCCTTCTCTCACCTCGCGCTGATTGAGGCCGCCGGGCGAATAATCCTCGCCGAGCTCGAGGGGGAGATCACATGAGCCACCACCACGACGTCATCATCATCGGCAGCGGAGCGGGAGGTGGCACGCTGGCCAACCACCTCGCGCCGTCGGGCAAGAGCATTCTGCTGCTGGAGCGGGGAGACTGGCTTCCCCGCGAGCCGGCCAACTGGTCGGCGGCGGACGTGTTCATCGAGAACCGCTACATCTCGCCGGACACCTGGCATGACGCGCACGGCAAGCCGTTCCAGCCCCAGGTCCACTACTACGTCGGAGGGGCCACCAAGCTCTACGGCGCCGCGCTGTACAGGATGCGCGCCGAGGACTTCGGCGAGCTGCAACATCACGGCGGAATCTCCCCGGCCTGGCCGATCTCCTACGACGAGATGGAGCCCTACTACACCAAGGCGGAGCAGCTCTACCAGGTGCACGGAAGCCGCGGGGAGGACCCGACGGAACCGCACACCAGCGCGCCGTACCCGTTCCCGGCGGTGACGCACGAGCCGCGGATCGCCCAGCTTGCGGAGGATTTCGCGGCCGCCGGGCTGCACCCGTTCCACGCGCCCTGCGGGGTGATGCTCAACGAGGGCAACATGGCCTACAGCAACTGTGTGCGCTGCTCGACCTGCGACGGCTTCCCGTGCCTGGTGCACGCGAAGTCCGACGCCGAGGTGCTCGCGGTCAGGCCCGCGCTCGAGCATCCCAACGTGACACTGCTTCGCAACGCGCTCGCGGTGTCGCTGAGCACGAACGCCGCCGGCACCTCGGTCACCGAGGTGGTCGTCGAGCGCGAGGGTGCGATCGAGACATACAGCGCCAACATCGTCGTCGTGTCGGCGGGCGCAGCCAACACCGCCAAGCTGCTGCTCTCCTCCGACAACGACAAGCATCCGCGCGGACTCGCCAACGGATCGGACCAGGTGGGGCGCAACTACATGTTCCACGCCAGCCAGGCGGTGCTGGCGCTCTCCAAGGAGCCGAACCCGACGGTCTTCCAGAAGACGCTGGGCGTGAACGACTACTACTTCGCCTCCAAGGAGTGGGAGTTCCCGATGGGCAACATCCAGATGGTCGGCAAGTCCGTCGCCGAGATGTACCGCGGGGAGAAGCCGCTCCTGACGAAGCTGGCGCCGACGTTCGCGCTCAACGAGGTCGCGACCCATGCGGTCGACTTCTGGCTGTCCACAGAGGACCTGCCGATGGCGGAGAACCGCGTGACGGTGAAGGGCGACGGTCAGCTGACGCTCAGCTACACCTCCTCCAACGACACCGCGAGGGACCGGCTGTTCGAGCAGCTGCGCTCGCTACTCGGCCGCCTTGGCATGCACGAGCATCATCTGATCCCGCGCTACGCCTACCTTGAGAACAAGATCCCCGTCGCCGGCGTCGCCCATCAGGCCGGGACCTGCCGGTTTGGAACCGATCCCGCCAGTTCGGTTCTGGATACGAACTGCCGCGCGCACGAGCTCGACAACCTCTACGTCGTCGACACGAGCTTCTTCCCGAGCATCTCAGCTGTGAACCCGGCGCTCACGGCGATGGCAAACGCGCTGCGCGTCGGCGATCACCTGCTCGAACGCCTCGGCTGAGAGTCAGGGCTTGCTCTCCTCCTGCAGGACGGGGGAGAGATCTTCCAGGCCCGGCCGCAGGCCGGCCCGCTCGGCGATGACCCGCGCGGTCGCCTGCTGCATCGTGATCGTGCGCTCGTCCCGGGCGCTGCCCACGAAGGCGGACAGCCACTTGAAGAGCGCGATCCACCTGTTCTTGAAGCCCGTCAGGAACGTCAGGTGCACGAACGCCCACATCAGCCAGCCGATGAACCCCCCGACCTTCAGGCCCTTGAAGCTCACGATCGCCCTGAAGCGAGAGATCGTCGCCATGCTGCCGAGGTCGCGGTAGACGAAGTCGCCGCCCGCGCGGGGGTTGCCATCCTCGAGGCGCCGCTTGATCGTGCGGGCGGCGTGCATGCCCGACTGCATCGCCACCTCGGCGACGCCGGGCAGCCCTTTCAGGGACATCATGTCGCCGACGGCGAAGACCTCCGGATGCCCCGGCAGCGTGCAGTCCGGCAGCACTTCGACATGCCCCGCCCTGTCGGTGCCCGCGCCTGTGGCCTGGGCGAGCATCGCCGCCAGCGGCGATGCCTGGACCCCGGCGGCCCACACGCGCGTGTGGCAGGCGACCCTTTCCTCGCCGCGGGGCCCCTGCACGATGATCGCGTCGGGTTTCACGTCCGTCACGCGGCTGTGGAGCTGCACCTCGACCCCGGCGCGTTCGATCTCCGACGTTGCCTTCGCCGACAGTTTGCGGCCGAAGTTGGCGAGCACGGCATCGCCGCCGTCGAGCAGCAGCACCCGCGCGCTGGCGGGGTCGATGTTGCGGAAGTTGCGCTTGAGCGAGCGCTTGGAGAGCTCGGCGATCTGCCCGGCCATCTCGACGCCGGTGGGGCCGGCGCCGATGACGGCGAACGTCAGCCATGTTCGCTGCACCTCGGGGTCGTGCTCCTGCTCTGCCATCTCGAAGGCTCCGAAGATGCGCGCGCGCAGCTCAAGCGCGTCGTCGACCGTCTTCATGCCGGGTGCCATCGAGGCGAACTCGTCGTGCCCGAAGTAGGAGCCCTGCGCACCCGCCGAGACGATCAGCGAGTCATAGGGGACCTGTACAGCTGCGCCGAGGGGCCTGGCGGCGGTCACGGTCCTCGCCTGCAGGTCAAAGCCCGTCACGTCCGCCATCTCCACGCGGACGTTCTCGTGGTTGCGCAGAACCTCCCGCAGCGGCGGCGCCACCGCGCCCTCGGAGAGAATCCCCGTCGCCAGCTGGTAGAGCAGCGGCTGGAAGACATGGTGGTTGGTCCGGTCGATCAGGGTCACGTCGACGGGAGCGTGCCTGAGGAACTTGGCCGCGAAGAGGCCGCCGAAGCCGCCGCCGACGATCACGACGCGGTGGCGTGCTCCGGGGTCAGCCACGGGCCCTCACGCTCGCGGGAATGCGCTCCCGCGCCGATAGCTGTACTGCCGCTGATGGGAGGCGATCTCTGCTCATGCGCTCCACGGGAATCGTAACCCGCTAGAGGATCGCGAGCGGGTTCACGGGGGAGCCGGTGGCGCCGGGCATCCGCAGCGGCGCCGTCAGGCACAGGAACTCCCAGCGGCCGGCGGCCTCGCACGCGTCGCGCAGGTCCTCGAGCTGCAGATAGTCGAGCAGCAGGATCCCCATCGCGTTGAGCGCCAGCACGTGGATCGGGAACGCGACCCCCTCGGTGCTGCTGGGCGCCGTGTCGCTGTTGCCGTCGCTGCCCATCGCGGTGATCCCCCGCTGCGCCAGCAGTGGCATCGCCGTCGGATGCATGCCGGCCTTGTGCTCCGGCGTGTCCCAGGGGCCGCGCTCGGCCAGGCGCCGGACGTGGCCGGTGCGCACGAGCAGGATGTCGCCCTCCTGCACCGTCACTCCCTGCCTGCGCTCGGCCTCGAGCACGTCCTCGGGGAGTATGTGCTCGCCGGGCTCCAGCCACGGCACGCCGCGGGCGCCGGGGATGTCGAGCAGAACACCGCGGCCCACAAGCCCGTCCTTGACCAGCTCGATGCCCTCCGCCGCCGCTCCTTCGGAGCCGACGCTGTCCGCCTGGACGCCGTTGTAGAGCAGGCCAAGATATGCGACATGGCACAGCGCGTCGATGTGTGAGTGCCCGTCGCTGTGGTAGTCGACCCCGATGAAGTCCTTGGCGAACCCGATCGGCCCGAGGCCCACCTCGTCCTCGTGCTGCTGAGTCATGTGGAAATCCGCCGGGGTCGGCGAGTCGAGCGTCGAGGTGGTGCTCACCGGGAGGCTGAGGCTGAGCACCCGGCCACTGCGCACCAGCCGCGCTGCGCCGGCGATGCGGTCGGCGCTCAGGCGGTTGAGGGCGCCGAGCTCATCCTCGGTGCCCCAGCGTCCCCAGGTCCGCACCGACGCGAAGATCGCGGCGAACTCCTGGGCACTGACGTCGAGGGGTGCTCCGCTGCCGTCTTGCTCCACGTTGCGTTTCTACCAGAGATGCGTGCGTGCGCCCGAGAGGGCGCCAATACACTCCCGCTGCGTGAACCTGTGGATACCCGATGTCGAGGGCCGCGAGGCTGTGGGGGAGCTGCCGCAGGAGGTGACGGTGGGCCTGATACCCGAGCACGGGAGCATCCCCGACGCGATCCGGCATGCCGAGTTCCTCGTGCCGCACGGGCATGAGCGCATGCGGGAGGCGATCCCGCGGATGGGCGGCCTGCGCGTGATCCAGACCATCTCCGCCGGCGTGGATTGGGTGCTGCCGTTGCTCCCGCCGGGGGTGATCCTCTGCGACGCCGGCGGAGCCCGCAACACCGGGGTCGCGGAGTGGGTCCTGGCCGGGATCCTCGCGTCGGTGAGGACGCTGCCCGAGCTGCGGGACGCCCAGCGCGCGCACCGCTGGTCCTGGCGCCAGTCCGGCGAGCTCGCGGGCAGCACGGCCCTGATCCTCGGCTACGGGAGCATCGGGGCGGCTGTCGAGGACCGGCTCACGCCCATGGGCGTGGAGGTCATCCGTGTCGCTCGCAGCGCCCGCGAGGGGGTGCACCCGGTGGCGGAACTTGGTGAGCTGCTACCCCGCGCCGACATCGTGATCGTGCTGCTCCCGCTCACCGATGAGACGACCGGCCTGCTCGACGCGGCCGCGCTGGCGCGGCTGCGCCCAGGCGCCCTGCTCGTGAACGCGGCACGCGGGCCGATCGTCGACGCGGACGCGCTGCTGGCCCTGCTGGAGCAGGAGCGCATCAGGGCGGTGCTCGACGTCACCGACCCCGAGCCCCTGCCCGCAGAGCATCCGCTGTGGGATGCCACTGGGGTCCTGATCACGCCCCACTACGCGGGCGCGACCCTGGAGGGCGAACGGCGCGCCTTCGAAATGGTCGGCGATCAGGTGCGGCGCTACCTGCGGGGCGAGCAGTTGCTCAACGTCGTCGAGCACGGCTACTGACGGCGCAGCCGTCGCTCACAGCGGATCCTCCTGCTCGGGTGCGTCCGCACGCCCGCCGATCGCGTTGAAGAAGCGGTCGCGGATGCGGCTCGAGGGCGAGTCCGGCGGGAAGCGCTCCCTTGCCCGCTGCAGCTTCGCCTCCGAGTAGCGGCGACGCGCCCACGGCGAGTCGGGCCTGCCGAGGCGAAGGGTGCCCCACAGCCCGAGGAACGGCACGAAGATCGACAGGCACCCTAGGCCTATGCGTCCCTTCAGGAACGTGATGATCGAGAGCACCAGCGCCTGCGCGACGACCACGGCACCGGCATCGAGCGACTCCGTCCCGTTCAGGCCGAACGGCTTGGTGCCCAGCACCACGAGCGCCATGAACACCGTGACCAGGACCACGGCGTCCAGCGAGGTGCGCCCCTGCTCTCCCCAGTAGACATCGCGCAGGTGGATCCAGAGGGCGAACTCGTCGAAGGTCAGGCCCGCGCCGACGCCGAACAGGATCGCGGAGATCTGATACCAGGGGGCGGCCGGAGTCTTGAGGGCGAAAGCCGAGAAGCCGCCGATCAGCATCAGCGAGATGCCCCACACGAGGTGGTGCAGGTGAAGGCCGGACCCCGTCTCGACGTTCCCCGGCCACCAAGAGACCTGCGCACGGATCATGCGCGCGCTGGTGCGGATGAACAGGAACGACAGCAGGAACGCGAGCAGCACCAGGAACGCGGCGCTCCTGCCGGGCGCCGAGGAACCGCTCAACGGGTGAACGGCGACCGATCCGAGACGGGCAGCGCCCACGTGGCGCGAGATGCTAACGGCACTCAGCGGCGACGTCTACCGCGCCGCCGTCGCTCGCATGGACTCTGCGCCCGGCCCACAGGCGACCGGGCGGAGCGCGGGCTAGCCGCCGGCCAGCTCCTTCTCGGCGGCCTCGAGTTCACGTTTGAGTCGGCTGTGGTCGGCGTCGATCTCCTTCTCCACCGACTTCTCAGCGCGCGTCAGTTCGCTCTCGAGCTCCGCTTTCGCGCTTGCCCCGCCGATCGCGATCAGCGCCGCCTGTCCGGCGTCCAGCATTTCGCCGAGCTCCTTGGCGTCGCCCCGTGAAAGGCCCTCCATGAAGTGCGCCCCGAGGCCGCCGATCAGGCCGCCGGCTGCGGCCGCGCCGCCCACGGTGACCAGGGCGGGCGGGAACAGCACCCCGACCAGGGCACCTACCAGCACTCCGGTCCAGGCCGCGTGCTGTGTGGGCTTCTCGTGCTTCTCGACGTGGACCTTGCCGTCCTGGTCCTTGCTGATGACCGCCACGTCGTATGAGCCGAGCACCCTGTTCTCGTGCAGGTTGAGCAGCGCGTCGTAGTCGGCCAGCGCCTCCGCGCGGCCCGCGTACGTCGCGACGTAGATGAATACGCGCCTATCGCTCATCAAAGGGCTCCTGTTCTGGTCTGCGGTGAGCTGATCCTCGACTCCATCGCATCTTGAGTATCCCATCTGCTCCATGTGCGGACATGTGCGGCGCCGCTCCGGCGGGCACGCCCGGCACGGCGCCCGGCGGCGACGACGGGCACCCGCTCGCGAATCTCCGCCAGCAGGCCCGCGGCGAACTCGGCGTGGTCCTCGCGCGCGGACTCGTGGACGCTCGGCGCGAACAGCTCGACCGTGACGCGCGGGCGGCACGGAAAGCACACCAGGTCGACGGCGCCGGTGACCGCCGCCAGCACGATCCTGGCCTCCGGTGCCGACTCGGCGAGGCGGGCGACCCCGCGCCGGGCTCGCAGCGCCTGCCCCCGCGAGATGGTTCCCTCGGGAAAGATGCAGACGGCCTCGCCGTCGTGCAATGCGCTCGTGGCGGCATGGAGGGCGTCCTGATCTCCGGCGCCTCGCCGTATCGGTATCTGGCGCAGGCCGTCGAGGATCAGCGGAAGACCCCAGTAGTGCCAAAGGTTCGCCCTGGCCAGGAACCGGATCGGTCGCCGGCGCTCCATGCCCGCGGCGATGATCGCGAGCGGATCGACCGAGCTGTCGTGGTTGGCGACCACCAGGACGGCTCCGGGCTGCTCGAGCAGCCCGAGGCCATGAACCTCCAGGCGTACCCACGCTTTCAGCGGCGTGGCGATGATGATCAGAGTCCGGAGCAGGCGCTCTCCGGGAGCCCAGTCGCGACGAGGCATCGGCGCAGCCTAGAGGAAGCTGGCGCCGCGGCGGCGGGCCCGGCGGGGCGGACCGAGGGGCTCAGCCGGCGGGCGAGCGCGGGTGCGAGCGCAGCAGCGCTCTTGAGAGCATGCGGCCGCCGGCCCAGTGCCACGCCAGCAGCGCGGTGCTGGGAACGAGGTAGAGCGCGGGCCAGAAGGTGCCCTCGCCGAGCAGCGCCCATACGCCGATGAGCACGGCATTGACGGTCCCATACATCGCTGCGTGGCCGCGCAGCAGGAAGCGGTGGACGCGTGAGGCGCCCCGCTCCAGAGCCCGCCGGGAGAAACCGGGCCGGCGCGGCGCGGGCAGGTCCCACAGCAGCCGCGCCAGCTCGCCGCGGCGTCCCGCCCCGTAGGCCTGCATTGCGCGGACCTCGAGCTCGCGGGCGCTGAGGCGGCCCTCTGCGTAGTGGCGCCGCAGCACGGCCACCGCGTACTCGCGCTCATCGTCGGATGCCCTGACGCTCATGTAGCGGCTCATGCATGTCAGTATCGCGCGCCGGCGCCCGCCCGGCAAGGCGGTAGCCCGCCCGCGCGCACGCGGACGTCCCGTCCAGCGCATAGGCTTTACGACAAGCGCCGCGCCGCCCTGGCGGGGACCACTCTCAGATGCCCTCCGAAGCCATTTCACTCGCCCTGGCGGCGTCGATCTATCCCCCCGCGCTCGCCGCGGTGATCGCGCTCGGCCGCGGCACGCAGGTGCGCCTGCGCGTGGTGCTGATGGTCCTGTCGGCGTACTGCACGGTGCTTGCGACCGGCGCACTGATGCTGCTGCTGTTCGGCGAAGTCGGGTCGAGCAGCAAACCGACGCGCACGATCGGCTCGGGCCTCTACATCCTCGGGGGTGTTGCGCTCGTGTGGCTGGCGTTCCGTGTCCGCAACCACAAGCCCGATCCGGACAAGAAGAAGGAATCCGGGCCCTCGAAAACCGACCGATATCTGGAGAGCGCGCGTCTGGTGCTGGTGCTCGGCGTGGTGCTCTACGTCGTTCCCTCGCCGATCTACATGGGCGTGGTGAAGGCGATCTCCGACACCAACGCCTCCACCGCCCAGCAGCTGCTGTACCTCGTGCAGGCACTGCTGATCATGCTGTGGATGATCGAGATACCGATGATCCTGCTGCTGCTGTTCCCCGCGCGGGGAGCGAAGATCCTGGAGTCGATCAACGCCTGGTTCGCCCGCAACGGGCGCATGGCGGCGTTCGTCGTGGCACTGGTCGCCGGCCTGTACCTGATCGGGGTCGGGCTGGTGGAAATCCTCTAGGGCGCCCGGCGTCAGGCGCCGCCGGCGCCGTGGCACTGCTTCCACTTGCGCCCGCTGGCGCAGGTGCAGGGGTCGTTACGGCCTCTGCGCGCGTCCTGGACCGCATACATCTGCATGATCTCCGAGGGCGGTGCCTTGCGGTCCAGGAGCTCGCACATGATCCGCATGGGCCCGTCGATGTGGTGGAAGAACGAGAGGTAGCCGTCGCACAGATAGTTCAGGCCCGCCTCGCCTTCGGGTGTGACGCTGAAGCGGTCCTTGGGGCAGCCGCCGTGGCAGGCGAAGCGCACGTCGCAGTCGAGGCACTTCTGCGGGAGCGTGTCCAGCTTGGCCTGTCCGAACGCCTGCTGGCGAGGTGAGAACACGAGCTCGGCCATCGGTGTCTCGCCGATGTTGCCGAGCCTGTAGTCCGGCTCGACGAAGTGGTCGCATGAGTACAGATCACCGGTGTGCTCCAGCGCGAGCGCCAGCCCGCACGTCTCGGAGTGCACGCATAGCCCCGGTGGCTCCCCGTACCAGTTCGCGAGCGCGACGTCGAACATCTGCACGTACACGTTGCCGACGTCCCGCCGCACCCACTCCTCGAAGACGTCGATCAGGAAGCGCCCGTACTGCTCGCCGGTGATCGAGCGACCGGTGACGTGCTCGCCGCGCTGCTCATACAGGGGCCGGTCGCGCCAGGAGGACCATGGCACCTCTCCGTCGGCCGCCGCCTCGGGCACCCGCTCGATGATCGGAATGAACTGCAGGAAGCGCGAGCCGCACTCATCGCGCAGGAAGCGGTAGACCTCGGCGCCCCTGCCCTCGTTGGCGGCATGCAGGGTGGTGAGCGTGTTGAACTCGACGCCGGCCTCGCGCAGGTGGCCGAGACCCTTCATCACCTTCTCAAAGCTGCCTCGTCCGCCCTTGGTGACGCGGTAGGTGTCGTGGATGTCCGCGGGTCCGTCGATTGAGATCCCGACCAGGTAGTCGTTCTCCCTGAAGAACTGAGCCCACTCCGCGTCGATGAGCGTGCCGTTGGTCTGGATCGTGTGCAGCGCCCGCTGCCCGGGCTTCAGATACCGGCCGGCGATCTCGACCGAGCGCCTGAAGAAGTCAAGGCCCATCAGCGTCGGCTCGCCGCCCTGCCAGGCGATCGTCACCTCGGGCAGGTGGGCGTGCGCCTGAATCAGCTGGCGCAGGTAATCCTCGAGCTGCTCATCGGACATGCGGAAGCGGCTGTCCGGATACAGCATCTCCTTCGACAGGAAGAAGCAGTAGTCGCAGTCCAGGTTGCACTGCGCGCCGGTCGGCTTGGCCAGGAGGTGAAAGGCCGCCGTCGCCCGCGCACGGGACTCGGCCGCCGTGCCGGCGGCGCTCATGGGTGCAGCCCCGCGGAGTGGTTGGCCTCCATCGCAGCAAAGCTAGCACCGCCGATTCGCGCCCCGCGCGCGGGCAGTTCAGCGGCGTCGGGACGAATGGCCAAACGGGCCCCGCCGATGTTCGGCCCGCGGGCCATATGAGCGCACGCCGCGCCACGGCAGGATCCGCGGTATGGCTCTGAAGCCGCTGTCAGCCGGGGAACTCGCCCAGACCCAGACGCTGTTCGCCAGCTTCATGGGTCATATGGACACCCGTTACAAGACCTTCGGGCAGCTGCTCGCCATCTACAGGCAGCGCAGCAGGGCGATGAGCGCCGAAGAGGACCGCGACGATGACCTGCGCGTCGAGCGTTTCATCCAGGACATGGCGAACAGCCGCTGGCGCAACGACGTGGTCATACGCATCGGGGTGTTCGACGGTGCGGTGCTGGTGATCGACGGGATCCATCGCGGCCTCGCCTACCTGGCCTGTATCGAGAGGGGCATCAGCCCCGATCGCCTGCCGGCGCTTCACGTAGCGGTCTGAGGCCTGCGGGTGACGCGAGGGCCCCGGGTCACTCCGGAGCCGGGATCAGGCCGACCGAGATCATCGTGTCCTCGTCGCTCAGGTAGCCGCTCGCCCTGATGATCATCCCGTCCTGCAGGGCGATGATGATCGCGGCGGGGGAGATGGGCTCTCCTTCTGCCACCACATCGGCGAGGATCACAAGCTCGACGGGCCCGATCGGGCGGATCTCGCGCACCTGCACCTGCTGTCCTCTGTCCCGCCTGCGCAGGTCGCGAAAGTAGTCGTTCAGGCCCTCACGGCCGCGGTAGCTGGAGTGCGACATCGAGAGCACCCGAGGGCGGAACTCCGCCTGCGGGCTGAAGATCGCGGCCAGCGCCTCGGGATCGCGGTCGTTGATGCCCGCCACGAACGCCAGCGCCACGCGCCGGTTCTGCTCGTCCGCGATCTGCCCGGCCGGGTCGTGCTCTGCCCCTAGGGCCGCCATCGTGAACCTCTGGCGATCATGCGTAGTTTCTACCGAAGCTCCGCTCACGATGCCACCCCGGCGTGCCCGCGAGGCGAGGATGCGGCGCGGGCTCGCCCTCAGAGCACCTTCGCCAGTCGCGCGTCCCTGGCATCGTCGGGCGCGGCGAGCGCGTCGAGCGCAGCCTGGGGGTCGGGCAGCCCGAGCACCGTTCCGTCGAGCAGGACCATCAGGAAGCGGTCCAGGCGCCGCAGGAAGGCCCGGTCGTGCGAGATTGCCACCACGGTGCCGTCGAAGCCGTCCAGTGCCCGCTCGAGCGCCTCGCAGGAGTCGATGTCCAGGTTGTCGGTGGGCTCGTCCAGCAGCAGCAGGTTGTGCCCCTCGAGCTCCAGGCACAGGATCTCAAGGCGCGCCTTCTGGCCGCCGCTGAGGGTGTCGTAGCCACGGTTTGCGGCGTCCTGCAGGCCGTATCTCGCCAGTGCGGACATGCTCGGCTGCGTCGCTCCCAGGCGCTCTTCGACGACCTCCAGCACACCGCGGCCGCTGAAGTCTGAACGGGCATTCAGCTGCGTGAAGAGGCCTGCGCTGACGCGTGGGCCCGTGACGAGTTCGCCGTCGGCGGGCGCCTCCTGCCCGCTGAGCACGCGGATCAGGTGTGTCTTTCCCCCTCCGTTGGGGCCCACGATGCCAACCCGCTCACCGAAGTGGATCTCGTCGCTGAATGGGCTGACCAGTCCCGGCAGTCCGACACCGCGCAGGTCAAGGACGCGCCTTGCCGAGTCGCCGCCGCGCAGGCGCACCTTGATCTGCTGCTCGCTCACCGGCGGCGGGGGAGGCCCTTCGTCCCTGAAGCGCTTCCAGCGCGTCTCGAATGCATTGGCGCGCTTGGCCAGGTCGGGGGAGTAGCGGGCGCGCTCCTTGAAGATGCGTGTCAGCTCACGCAGGCGCTTCTCCTCCTCGTTCCAGCGGTCCACGGCGTCGCCGAGCTTGCGCTGGCGCTCGGCGCGCGCCTGCGGGTAGGTCTCGTAGGAGCCGTGGTGCAGCCAGGCGCCGTTGCCCTCGAGCGTGAGGATCACGTTCACGCAGCCGCTCAGCAGGTCACGGTCGTGGGAGATGAGCAGGATCGTCTTGCGGCTGCGGCGGATCTGCTCCTCGAGCTCATGCTTGGCCGGAATGTCCAGGAAGTTGTCGGGCTCGTCCAGCAGCAGCACCTCCGCGTCCGAGCGCAGCAGCACGTCCAGCACCAGGCGCTTTCGCTCACCGCCGCTGAGGGTGATCGCGGGCCTGTCGGCGAGCTCCTGAAATCCCTGCCGCACGATCCGCCGGCAGGCCGCGTCCCATTGCCCCTCCAGCTCATAGCCACCGAGCTCGGACCAGTCACCGATCGCTGTGCCGAGCGCCATCCCGGCTCTCTCATCGCCGGAGGCGAGCAGACCCTCGGCGACGCTCATGCGCTCGCCGGCGTCGCGCAGCGCGCCGGTGCTCAGGCCGAGCAGCAGTTCGCGCACGGTGCGCGGGTCGCCCGCGACACCCACGTCCTGCGGCATGTGCGCGACGCGGCCGCCGGTGCTCGCGTCGCCCTCGTCCGCCGGCAGCGCGCCCGTGATGACTCCGAACAGCGTGCTCTTGCCGACGCCGTTGACGCCCACCACGCCGACGTGCGAGCCCGGCGGGATCTTGAACGAGACGCCTTCGAACAGGAGGTTCCCGCCCGGGTGTGCGTACGCGAGGTTCGACGCGCTGACGTGGCTCATGGGCCCAACGGTTGCAGATCGTCGCCCGGCTCAGGGAGAAACTGCGGTCAGGCGTCGCCCTGCACGAGCAGCTCCGCTGCGACGTGCTGTCCGATCGCCAGCGCCGAGGTCGCGGCCGGGGAGGGAGCGTTGCCGACCGAGAGGATCGGGCCGGAGCGATCAAGGCGGAAGTCGTCGACCAGTGAGCCGTCGCGATCGACGGCCTGTGCGCGCACCCCCGCGTGTGCCGGCTGCAGGTCGGCGGCACGGAGCTCGGGCACGAAGCTCCTGGCGTCGCTCATGAACGCGCGCTTTGACAGCGAGCTGCGCATCTCCCTGACCCCCATGCGCCAGTGGCGCCGGGCGAGCGCCCGGAAGCCCGGCGAGCGGAGCATCTCGGCGACGTCACCGGCGGAGAAGTCCGATCGCCGGTATCCCTCGCGCGCGAGAGCGAGCACCGCGTTGGGGCCGACGTCGACCCCCCCGTCGATGCGGCGCGTGAAATGAACGCCGAGGAACGGGTATGACGGGTCGGGGACGGGGTAGATCAGTCCCCGCACAAGGTGCTCGCGGCCGCTCCTGAGCCGGAAGTACTCGCCGCGAAAGGGAACAATCGGTGTCGGTTCGGCGGTGCCCGCGAGCATTGCCATCCGGTCGGACTGCAGGCCCGCGCAGAGCACAGCACGCCGGCAGGCGATCACCTCGCCCGCGCGGGAGTGAATGCGAACCTCTCCGCGCCTGCGCTCAAGGCGCACGACCTCGAACCCGAGGCGCAGCGAGCCGCCTGTAGCTCGCACATCCTCCGCGAGGGAGCTCGCGACGCGTGCGTAGTCGACGATGGCCGTGTGCGGTGAATGCAGCGCGGCCGCCCCCTGCGCGTGAGGCTCCAGGGCAGGGATCTCCTGCGGCCCAATCCGGCGAAGACCGGGTACGCCGTTGGCGCCGGCGCGCCTCTGGATCTCATCCAGGCGCCCGAGCTCCGCTGCGCTGCGGGCGATGACGAGCTTCCCGCACTCTTCGTAGGCGATGCCGTGCTGCCGGCAGTAGGAGCGCAGCAGCTCGCCGCCACGCCTGCACAGCGTCGCCTTCAGCGATCCGGGCTCGTAGTAGAGGCCCGCGTGCACCACGCCGCTGTTGTGGCCCGTCTGGTGCGCGGCCACCCGGTCCTCCTTCTCGAGCACGATCACCTCGCCGCCGTCGCCCGCTCCCGCGAGCGCCCTGGCCACCGCGAGGCCGACGATGCCGCCGCCGACGACACCGAACTCGTGGACCTCACTCAAGGCGTTCTGACGCCTGCGATGCGGGTTCGGTGGATCACGTTGGGGCGACGCGCGAGAGACACGTCGCAGGATTATGGCGCCGGCTGAACGGCCTCGGCCTGCGCGATACTCCCCGCAATGGCCACGGAGCCCACTGCACCCTCGATGGTGGATCTGACGGAGCAACTGGTCGAAGCCTTCGACCGAGGCGACGTCGACGCGATCGAGCAGCTTGGCGCCGATGATGCCGTCGTGCAGGCCGAGGGGCTGGGCATGCGCTTTGAGGGGGCGAAGGCGGTACGTGCCTTCATCGAGGATTGGCTGGGCTCCTTCGCAGACCTCTCCTTCGAGCTCCGGGGGGTCAGCCGGGTGTCGGAGAACGTCGTGCTCGCTGTGATCGAGCAGCGCGGCAGGCCGGTCGGAGCGGCCGGCGCCGTCCAGCAACTCGAAGCCTGGGCGATCCGTTGGGCGGGAGGCCAGATCGCGCGCCTTTCCTCACACCTCGATCTCGAGGAGGCCCGCGCGGCCGCCCAAAGCCTCGCCGAGGGGACGGACCAGGCGATGTCTACGCAGAACGGGAAGCGGCGAGAATCGTGACCCGGCTGGCGCTCATCACCGGGGCCTCGTCGGGCATCGGCCGCGCCTACGCGCTGCGGCTCGGCGCCGAGGGCTATGACCTCGTGGCCGTGGGCCGGCGTCGCGAGCGGCTCGATCAGCTCGCGGCTGCCCTTCCCGACGTCGAGGTGCGTCCCCTGGTGGCCGACCTCGCTGCCGACGCGGGTGTGGAGAAGGTTGCCGAGGTGTGTGCGCAGGAGGACGTGGCGATTCTGGTCAACAACGCCGGTGTCGCTCACTACATGCCGTTCGCCGAGCTCCCGGCCGCGAAGGCCAGCGAGCTTCTGCATGTGAAGGTCGTGGCGCCCACCATGCTGGCCCGCGCCGCGGCGCCTGGGATGGTGAGCCGCGGCGAGGGCACGATCGTCAACGTGTCGGGGATGCTCGCGTTCAGCGGGCCGGCGTCGCTTGAGGAGCTGCCGCTGCGTCGCGCCGTCTACGCCGCGACGCTCGCGCACATCGTCGCGTTCTCGCAGGCTCTGCACGAGGAGCTGAAGGGCGACGGCGTGCTGGTGCAGGCGCTGTGCCCCGGTGTCGTGGCGACGGAGTTCCATGAGCGCCAGGGTCTGGACATGAGCTCCGTGCCGCGGATGTCAGCCGAGGATGTTGTGAGCGCGAGCCTGCGCGGCCTGGAGATCGGGGAGGTCGTGTGCGCGCCCGGGGTTGACCGGGCCGATCTGCTGAATGCGGTGTTCGATGCTGACCTGGCGGCGTTCAGAGCGCAGGCGCCTGAGCTCGCGGAGCGATACCGGGCGGAATGACCCGCGCCCCCACGGCCTATCCGTGTCGGTGGCGGACGCTACCGACGCGCTTATGCGCGTCCTGTTCAGAGCCCAAATGACGGCCCGCTGAATCCTCTATCCCGCCGGTCGTTCAGCGTGCTCGGGGCGGCATGCGACGATGGGAGCGTGGCCCAGGTGACAACGGAGAGACTCGACGGGCTTGCGCTGCAGCGGCTGCGGTCGCTGACGGCGGAGGAGGATGCGGCCTTTCGTGCCGGTCAGCTCGAGGCGATTCGCGATGTGGTCGTCGATAGGGCGCGGGTGCTGTGCGTGCAGCGCACCGGCTGGGGAAAGTCCGCCGTCTACTTCGTGGCGACGTCACTGCTGCGGGAGGCCGGCGCGGGACCGACGCTGATCGTGAGCCCCCTGCTCGCACTCATGCGCAACCAGATCGCCGCCGCACAGCGCCTGGGGCTGCGTGCGCACACCGTCAACAGCACCAACCGCGAGCAGTGGAACGCGGTCCGTGAGATGCTCGCAAACGACACGGTGGACCTGCTGCTGATCAGTCCCGAGCGGCTGAACAACCAGAGTTTCAGGGACAGCATGCTGCCGTTGTTCGCAGCCTCGGTGGGGCTGCTCGTGATCGACGAGGCGCACTGCATCTCCGACTGGGGGCATGACTTTCGGCCCGACTACCGGCGGGTGAAGGACATGTTGGACGCGCTCGCACCCGGAGTTGCCGTGCTCGGGACGACGGCCACCGCGAACGATCGAGTGGTCGTCGATGTCCTGGAGCAGCTAGCCGCCCCCGATGGCGAGCCGATGCGCTCCTACCGCGGTGCGCTGGCGCGCACGAGCCTGCGCCTGGAGGTGGTCGAGCTTCCTCGACCCGCAGAACGACTTGCGTGGCTGGTGGAGCATCTGCCGGCGCTGGATGGATCCGGAATCGTCTACACGCTGACCAAGCGCGACGCCGAGCAGGTCGCCGGCTTCCTGAACACCAACGGGATCTCCGCGCTCGCCTACACCGGAGAGCAGGCGACCGATCAGCGGGTCGACACGGAGGAGCGCCTGCTGCGCAACGAGGTCAAGGCGGTCGTGGCCACGAGCGCCCTCGGCATGGGCTACGACAAGTCCGACCTCTCGTTCGTGGTGCATTACCAGGCGCCGGGCTCGGTCGTGTCCTACTACCAGCAGGTCGGGCGCGCGGGACGCGGCGTCGAGCATGCCGATGTGGTGCTGCTGCGAGGCGGGGAGGACCGCCGGATCCAGGACTTCTTCATCGAGCAGGCCTTTCCGGGGCGCGAGCGCGTCGACGCTGTCCTTGGAGAGCTGGAGGCTGCCGGCGATCAGGGACGCACGACACGGGAGCTGATGGCGGTCGTCAACCTCGGGATGGGGCGCATCGAAGCGATGCTGAAGATCCTCGACGTCGAGGGCGCGGTCAGACGTGACGGAACACGCTGGCAATCTGTTCCCGGCGCGAACTGGAGCTACGACGAGGAGAGATACGGCCGCGTGACCGCGCTGCGTCGCGAGGAGCAGGAGGCGATGGCCGCGTTCGGCGCCGATGGCCGCTGCCTGATGCGCACGCTGCAGGAGCAGCTCGATGATCCGGACGCGCAGGACTGCGGGCGCTGCGCCGTGTGCACCGCGCCGCGCTTTGCCGAGCCGCCCAATGCCGTGCTGGTCGAGGCAGGCGAACGTCACCTTCGCTCAAAGCCGGTCGATCTGGAGGTGAAGAAGATGGCGCCCGACGCGAGTGGCTCCATGCGCAAGATTCCCGAGGACGCAAGAACCGAGGCGGGCTGGGCGCTCGCGCGCATCGGAGACGGCGGCTGGTGGCCGGCCGTCGAACGGGGACTGCGCAGCGGTTCGTTCGAGGACGACGTCGTCCTCGGCCTCGCCGACGCGGTCCGTGGCGCCGGCGTACCGGTCGCCTGGGTGACCGCTGTTCCGTCGGCCCGTCTTGGGCAGCTCACCCAGCAGCTGGCCGGGCGCCTGGCCGCCGAGCTCGAGGTGCCGCACGTCGAGCTCGTGGAGCGTGTCCAGGCGCGGGCGCCCCAGCGCGACATGGCCAACGCTGTCCAGCAGGCCGAGAACGTGCGCGGCGCCTTCAGGGTCATTGCGACGCCGCCGCCCGGCGCCGGCGTGCTGCTGGACGACCGCCGCAGCTCTGGTTGGACACTCGCGATGGTCGGCGGTCAGCTTCGCCGGGCCGGAGCCCAGCGAGTCTTTCCGCTTGCGCTCTCGGCGCTGGCCTAGCGTCCCGCGTCACCGCCCCTGCGTTATGCGGACCTCGCTCCGGTGGCGGACGGCCTCAGCCGGGAAGGCTGAGGACCCCGGTGACCTGCGCCCCCGGGGTCCTCGCGCTCTTCGCGTCCTACGCCACGACCCCGCCGTCAGGCGAGGGCCGCGTCATCAGAATTCGGTTGGTTTGGGTGATTCGACCAGGAATTCGGTCGTGAGCGTCGCGAACGGTTTCTCTTCCATGTCGGCTTCGATCAGTGAAGACCCGGGCACGCACGACGAGTCACCGATGGCGATCACGAAACCGTTGCCGTTGTCGTCGAGTCTCATGCCGAGGAATTCCGGACCGGTGCCGATCAGGCCAACGGAGTCCTGCGTCGCTCCGACCCAGCGCAGATGCGGTGAGACGCCGCAGCGCCGGTAGAGCTCTTCCGAGGCCACGCGGACCGCCGCCTCGGCGGCTCCAGGTATCTCCACCTCGATGATCGTCGCGAAGGCGCTCGACTCGGAGTCCTCGACCTGGTGAGACGGCAGCGCCGTCACGCCGAGGGCCGTGTCATTCGGCGGGAGCACCGTGAACGACGTGGTGAACGATTCCAGCGCGCCTTCATCCATGTGAAGGCTGATCAGCGATTCGCCGGCCTGGCACTCTGGGCCAGCGACCAGTGCGACCGTCGCATTCCCATCGGCGTCGAGTGTCAGTTCCACGCTGCGGCCGTACTCCTCGTCATACGGATTGGGTATGTACCAGGCGATGTCGCCGTTGCAGCGCGAGTACAGCTGGCTCGCGGTGACGGTCACTTTCGAGCCGGTCCCGTATTCGAACGGATTGCACTCCACTTCGACGATGTCCGCCGCCGTCGCCTGCGTGTTGAACTCGCCCTGCGCAACAAACGAAGGCAGCGAGTGCACGGCACACGTCGTTCCTTCCAGTGCCTGGGCTGATCCCGTCCCATGTGCCGAGGCGGTCCCCGCCATGAGCAGCAGACAGCCCATCATGGCCACGAGGGCCACGCCCGATCTACGAACATCCATGACATTCCTCCAGTGAGTTGTTACTCGCCAACCCGCCGTCTCACGGCCGAGACCGGGACACTCCGGAGGACCACCATGCCCATTTCAAGGAAGACCCCCCACGGGCTCTCGTGCCGGCAATTGTACACCCGGCTGTGAGGAAAATGGCGAAAAATCTGCCCCGGCGCGCGGTGAGGTTCTCAGGTGCTGGCGGACTCGGCCGGTGGCGGGAGTCGCGTCCGCGGGGACGGTTCTTGCGAGGAGTCGGCGGTCTGCGTGACGCCCAGATGCCGGCGCCCGTGCTTGCTCTTAGGAGGGCCCATGCGGGCCTTCACGAGCGCGCGACGGACCTCGACATGGGGTGGGATGCCCTCAGCCGCGCTACCCGGTCAACTGCCGGCGCAGGATGCCGAGGATGTACTCGGTGTCGGGCATCTCTTCGGTCGCGATGGTCGTCCACTGCAACACCGAGCCGAGGTACACGGCGTCGCTGATTCGCCCGCGCAGCTCCGCGGTGAGGGCTGACGGGCCCGCTTCGGCCGCGAGCTCCTCCAGTGCCCGCGAGATGGCGCAGTGCACGAGGCCGTCCCTGCGGGTCAGCACGCGCAGGGCGAGTTTCGGCTCGCGCTCCATGAACCTGCGCACGGGCTGCGCGTCCAGGGTCGCGCGCATGATGAGCCGGAGCATGTCGATCAGGCGCTCATCGCCCTTCCCGCGCACCCGCCCGCAGGCCCAGGCGGAGAATTCGTCGGCCCTGCGCTCCAGGATGCGCTCGTGAAGCGCCTCCCGGGAGCCGCACCACCTGTAGAGCGTGGCTCGCGAGACGTCGAGCTGCTCCGCCATGGTCCCCATGTCCAGGCGCGTCCCGTGCAGGAACGTCGCGCGTGCGAACTGCTCTGCATCCTGTCGGTTGGCCCGACGAAAGGTGGGCAGCACCGGCGCGGGGTCGAGCGCTCGCACGAGACTCTCTGCGATCGGCGGCTCCTTGGTGCGTGTCTTGGCCATCGTGCCCTTGCTCTCGCCGTCGGGGTTTGGTGCTGCACCGGCGAGGATACCCCGCATCACGGCGATTGCGGCATTTCCGCAGGCGCATCGCAAAACACGTTAGGCATAATGCCTCGAATAGTACATCTTGACTTTTGTCTCATCTCGCAATACCGTGCCGATTGCACATGGGGACCAAAGAGATCGAGACACGGAGGAGGAAGGGAATGCAAGAAAACGACACGACGCTCGACGGCGTCCGCTCGAGACCGGCCGGCACCGCGCGGACGCGGCAGAGGCTGCGCATGACCGCGATGGCGCTCGGGCTGATCTGCGCTGTGCTGGGAATGGCAGCAGCCAGCGCGTCTGCGGAAGAATATTCCAAGGAATATGAACAGGGCTACAACGTCGGGGTCCAGGGCTACATCTACGGAGAGCCGCTGCTGAACATGCAGCGGCTGTATCAGAGCAACACCAGCGTGACGGTCCCGGATGCCATCGGGGACGCGCCCGTGAACCAGTGGTCGCACTTCACCGAACTGGCGACAACCAAGGAGGGCGAGATCATCTCGCCCAACGCCGACACGCTGTACTCATACGCGTGGCTGCAGCTGAGCCCGTCGCCCATCGTTGTGCACGTTCCCGTCGCTCACCGCTTGAACGTGGTGCCGATCATGACGCCGTATGAGGAAAACCTCGGGAACATCGGCGAAGGCGCATCGGGAATGCTGGCGCCCGGCAACTACGTGATCGCCACGGGCAAGAAGTACGAAGGGATGGATGAAGTGCAGGGCATGAAGATCATCCACTCGCCCTACAACCGAGTCTGGATCGTCGCTCGCACAGTCGTGAACAGCAAGGAAGACACCGCCAACGCCGTTGCGATCCAGGCGGAAGAGAAGCTGGTCCCGCTGAACCGGTGGAAGAAGGAAGGCCTCGACTACAAGCCCCCGGCGCCCGACCAGGAAGTCACCAAACCGATCGAAACCAAGGTGCCCGGCACCCAGGCGGGCGAAGAACCGCTCACCTACTGGACCGCGCTGGGCGCGGCCCTCAAGCAGTTCAAGCCGCCGGCCGCTGACCAGCCGGAGCTCGAACTCCTGAAGACCGTGGGCATCGGCACGGGCAAGTTCCCCGCGAACAACAAGAAGCTCGGCGCTGGCACACTCGCCGGACTGCGTGCCGCCGTGGCCGCGGGTCCCGGCGTGGTCTACAACCACCTGAAAGAACTCGTGCTGGCCGGCTTCAACAAGCACAACGGGTGGGCCATCGTCCCGGTCGGCGTGTACGGCACCAACTACCTGCTGCGCGCGACGATCGATCAGGACGGGCTGGCAGGCCTGCCGCCGAACATCTCGATCTACCCGTTCGCGACCACCGAACGGCACGGCGTGCCGCTCAACGGAAGCGCCACACGGTATGTGGCCCACTTCCCGGCGAGCGACTTCCCGTTCCCGGTGACCGCGTTCTGGTCGATGACGATGTATTCGACGAGCGGCTACTTCGTCGACAACCCGCTCGAACGCTACACGCTCGGCAACCGCTCGAGCCTGCATTTCAACGAAGACGGCTCCCTGGACATGTATCTCCAGAGCGCCGAGCCGACAAGCGAAGACGGCTTGGAGAACTGGCTGCCTGCACCGAGCGGGCCGTTCCAGCTCATCATGCGCCTGTACGGCACCGAAGAATCACAGATAGAACCAATCCTGGAAGGCACCAGCACATGGACGCCTCCCACGATCCTGCCGTGTCTGGAAAGCGGCAAAACCGCAGCGGGCTGGAACTGCGCGACCTAGCGCGCAGCTGCTCTGGCAAGTAGGAAGGGGGCCGCTCACCGAACGGCCCCCTTCCTACATCTGCGTGTGCGGTGCACCTGCGGGACGCTCCAGGGGAGCGCCGGCGTGCCCGTCGGGCCTACGTGGCGTCCGTATCCCGCGCCTGCCACACGCTGCGTGTCTGCTCCCACTCCGGGGGAAGTGCGCCGTCGGCTGCCTCGACGGCCTTCAGCCACTCGAGCGCCTCCCGGTATTCACCCTTGTCAGCTGCTGCCTGAGCGAACCTCAGCGACTGCTTGATCGCACGAGCGTGCCGGTCGCGGACGCCAGTCGCCCCGACCTCACGCTCTCGTGACCTCTCGTCCCGATGCATCCGGGGACCGAAGCCGCCCCCGGTGCGGTTTTCTCACGGCGCCGGGGGCACCATCACGATTGCCCCGGGGCTTGCCGGTCCGTACGCGCTGGGTCGGCGCAATGACTCTGCGAACCCTGTGGTTCACACTCCTGTCCGCACCCTGCGGATTTGGTCTGACCGCCGCCTGGTCCGGGAACGAAAAAACCGCGCGGTAGCGCGGCTTTTCTCTAGTGCCGGAGGAGGGACTCGAACCCCCGACACGCGGATTATGATTCCGCTGCTCTAACCGACTGAGCTACTCCGGCCCGGATGCTCAGGGAGTCTAGCCACCGCGCTCGGCATACGTACCGGCGGCGGGCAGGCTAGCCTCGTGCCCGCAATGCCTCCCGACCTGCTCCTGACTGCCGCGAACATCTCGGAGGGCCGAGATCCAGCCGTCATCTCTGCCGCTGCGGACGCGCTGAACGAGCAGCCGGCGGTCAGGCTGCTCGATGTCCACTCGGACGCGGACCATCACCGCTCGGTGCTGACGGCTGCCGGTCCCGGTCTTGAGCTCGTGGACGGGCTGCTGGCTCTCGCCGGCGTGGCGGCCGAGCGGATCGACGTGGTCACGCGTGCGCCGGGCGCGGCCTCCTGCGGTCAGCACCCACACGTGGGAGCTCTGGATGTGGCTCCGGTCATCTACCTGCAGCAGGCCTGCCGGGGGGCGGCATGCGCTCAAGCGTTGGTCCTGGCCGAGCGCATCGGCGAGGAGCTCGCGATACCGGTGTTCCTGTACGGCGAGCTCACCGCGGACGCTGGCGGGCCGGGAAGGGCGCGCGCGCAGCTGCGGCGCGGAGGCGTCGCGGGGCTTCGCCTGCGGATGGAGGGCGCTGAGCCGCTCGTGCCCGACTTCGGCCCCGCCGAGATGCACCCGACGGCCGGGGCGACGCTGGTGGCGGCACGGCCTCCTCTGGTCGCGTTCAACCTGCAGCTCGCGGCCCCCGCCGGGCTGGAGGATGCTCGCCGGATCGCAGCGGAGATCCGCGAGTCCGGCGAAAATGGGCTTCCCGGTGTCCGCGCCATCGGGGTGCTGCTCGCGGGCGACGTCGCTCAGGTCTCGATGAACGTCGAGCGCCCGCTGCAGGTGCCGCTTGCCGAGGTCGTGCGCGCGGTCCGCTCGCGCGGGAAGGTTGCGAGCGCCGAGCTCGTCGGCCTCGTTCCCGCCGCCGCGATGGAGGGGTTTCCGTCAGATCTTCCGATGCCCGGTTTCGACCCCGCTCGCCACGTGATCGAGAACGCAATAGGCTCATAGGCATGGCACAGACCAAGCGCAAGCGTCAGACCAAGCACCGCGGCAACGCCGCCGGGGTCGTGGAGTCGCGCGGGCGCACCGGTCGCAAGCCGACCGCGGACGAGAAGAGCGGCAAGGCCACAGAGAGCGCTAAGGCCCGCGAGAAGCAGATCGACCGTCGCGACCGCCCGCCCACCTGGCAGGGCGCGTTCGTGCGCGCGATGTTCGCTGCCGTGCTGATGCTGCTCGTCGTGATCATCGTCCTGAACAAGCCGAATCAGGGGATCGCGCTGTTCCCGATCGTGCTGATCATGTACGTGCCGATCAGCTACTACACCGACAAATGGATGTACGAACGCCGGATGCGCAACAAAGCCAAGGAGGGCGGGGGCGGGAAGGCGCAGGCCAAATGAGCGCGCCTGACGTTCGCTCGTTCACGGTCGGGCCGGTGGGGGAGAACTGCTACATCGTGCGCTCCGGCCCGCAGGCCACGAGTGCTGTCATCGTCGATCCCGGCGATGAGGCGGAGCGCCTGCTCGCCGCCGTGGAGTCGCTGGGCGTGAAGATCGACGCCATCCTGCTGACCCACTGCCACTTCGATCACATCGGCGCGGTCGCTCCTGTCGCCGCCGCCACCGGCGCCCCGGTCTACTGCCCGCAGATAGAGCAGGTTCTGCTCACCGACATCATGAGCTGGGTGCCTCCCGGGTTCGGTCCCTTCGAGAGCTATCAGCCCGAGCACCTGCTCTCCGGTGGAGAGCACCTGTCGCTGGCGGGCCTTGAGATCGACGTGCTGTTCACGCCGGGTCACAGCCCGGGCCACCTAACGTATGCGACCGGCGGCGTGCTCCTGTCGGGCGATGTCCTTTTCCAGGGCTCGGTCGGCCGCGTCGACCTGCCGGGCGGGGACTGGGCGACACTGGAGAGCTCGATCGAGGGCCTCGTGCGCGCCTACCCCGAGCAGACGGTGGTGTACCCCGGCCACATGGGTGTCACGACCCTCGGCAAGGAGCTCGCCACAAACCCGTTTCTCAGCGAGATCCGGGCGCGCGCGCCCCGCGTGCCCGCGCCGGCGCCGGCAGCCGGAAGTTGAGCTCGGCGAAGGTCAAAGCGCCGCGCGGCACCTATGACGTGCTCGCGGAGCAGGCCGCGGCGCGGGCGACGCTGGAGGCGCGAGCTCGCGCCCTGCTCGAGGGCGCCGGCTACGAGCGCATCGAGACGCCCGTGTTCGAGTCCACCGACCTCTTCTCGCGCGGGGTGGGCCAGTCGACCGACATCGTCCGCAAGGAGATGTTCACCTTCGAGGACGCAGGCGGGCGCTCCCTGACCCTGCGCCCGGAGGGAACGGCACCGGTATGCCGGGCGTTCGTCGAGCACGGCATGCACAAGCGCCGCCTGCCGGTGAAGCTCTGGTACCTGTCCTGCTTCTTCCGCCATGAGCGTGCTCAGGCGGGGCGATACCGCGAGTTCTGGCAGGTCGGAGCCGAGGCACTGGGCTCCGATGACCCCGCCGTCGATGCGGAGTCGATCGTGCTCGCGGCCAGGCTGCTGTCGGAGATGGGGGTGCGCGAGGTGCGGCTGCGGCTGTCCAGCCTCGGGAGCCCGGAGAGCCGTGTTCGCTACCGCGAGCTGCTGACAGAGCATCTGAGGGCCAACCAGGAGCGCCTCTCCGAGGACGTCAGGGGCCGGATCGACCTGAACCCGCTGCGCGCGTTCGACTCCGAACACGCAGGCACCATGGATGTCATGAGCAGCGCTCCCAGGCTGCTCGAGCATCTCGATGCCGATGACGCCGAGCACTTCAAGCAGGTGCGCTCGCTGCTCGACGCGGCGGGGCTGCCATATGAGATCGACTCCACGCTGGTGCGGGGTCTGGACTACTACACGCGCACGGTCTTCGAGTTCACCTCCGACGCGCTCGGGGCTCAGAGCGGCGTCGGCGGCGGCGGGCGCTATGACGGGCTGATCGAGCAGCTCGGGGGCCCGCCGACGCCCGGCATGGGCTGGGCCGCGGGCATCGAGCGGATCCTGATGGCCGGCGACCCGCAGCCGGCGGCCGCGCCGGCCGTGCAGCTGTTCGTCGCTCTCGCCGACGATGCGCCGCAGACCCGCACCGCAGCCTTCGGGCTGCTCAACGAGGCCCGCACGGCCGGGCTGACGGCGGTGATGGACCTCGGAGGGCGCTCGCTGAAGGGCCAGCTCGGTCATGCGGCAGATCTCGGCGCCCGCTGGGTGGCCGTCGTCGAAGGCCCCGAGAGCACACTCAGGGACATGCAGGAGGGCACACGCGAGCCGATCGGCACCGCGTCCGTCGTGCACGCGGTGCTGCGCGGCAGCCACGCACTCTGAGGGCCGCCGAGCGCCGGCAGGCGCTTCGCAGCAGTGCTGGATGGGGCGCGCGGCTTGCAAGGTCGCGTCCAAGGCACCGGCTGACGCTCAACTTCTTCGCCGCGAATGCCGAAGTGGTTCGTGATGGACCACATTTCACGACCGATCCAGATCGCCATCGTCGTAGTCGGGCTCTTCGCTGCCGTGTGGCTGGTCGCGCTGAGGCCCCACTCCTCGAGCAGCCCCGAAGCCAGCAGCTCGACGCCCGCGACGGTCACCACAACGCCCGCGACCGCCGCGGCCCAGGCCAAGGCCGCCGCCTCGCCTACGACCGTCTACAACGGCTCCGCCCCCGGGGTCAAGGGCCTCTCGAGCGCGATCGCCAAGGCGCACGGCGCCGTCGCGACCTCGCAGCAGAACGCCAATGAACTTGCGAGCAAATCCGCTCAGGCCTCATCCGCCGCGAACCCGTCGGCCACGAGCCCCTCGACCACCGCGACGATCGTGAAGACCCCTTCCGCGGTCCACGTCACCGTCACCCACCACCCGGCCACCGCCAAGTCCAAGAAGCTGGCGGCCGGAGCGCCGGCGGGCCAGCACGCCGTCGAAGCTGATCTCGCTCAGGGCAAGGTGGTTGTCCTGCTGTTCTGGAACCCGGCCGGAGTCGAAGACCGCTCCGTGCAGCAGCAGCTGAAGAAAATCCACGGCAAGGTGGCCGTGCGCTACGCCACGCCCGCACAGGTGGCGAGCTTCGGCACCATCACCCGCGGCGTCCAGGTGACAGGCACGCCCCTGCTCCTGGTCATCAACAAAACCGGGCAGACGGTCACGCTCGCGGGCCTGCAGGACGCCTACTCGATCGAGCAGGCAATCAGCGAAGCGCGCAGCTCCTAGCCCTACACTCGCTCGGGTGGGCATAGGCGCGGAGGATCTCGCAAACCATCTGGAACACCCTCTCGGCCGCGGGCATCGCCCCGAGGGCTCCTTCACCGGCGCCGCGGGCGGAGCGGCATGCGGCGATCTGATCCGCATCTCGCTGCGAATCGATGAGGACAGCGGCGATGGCACGATCGCGGACGCCGGCTTTGACGCCGACGGCTGCGGCGCGACGATCGCCGCTGGAAGCGCCGTCGTCTCGCTCGTGCGGGACGTGCCCCTGCTGCAGGCGGCGCGGATCGGGCCCGATGAGATCTCCCGCGAGCTCGGCGGCCTCAGCGCCGCCAAGCGACATGCGGCAGAGCTCGCGGCCGACGCCCTGCACCGCAGCCTCGGCGCGGCCGCACGGGAGGGCGCAAGCCTGTCCCGCGACCCTGCGCGCACGCTTGTCGCGATGAGCGGCGGCGTGGACAGCGCGATGGCCGCCCTGCTGCTGTCGCAGGACGGCGCCGACGCTGTCGGCGTGACGCTCGAGCTCTGGTCGGACCCCGAGAACGACGGCGAGTTGAGCTGCTGCTCGGCACAGGCCGTGCGCGGCGCCCGCGAGCTGGCCCACGGTCTCGGCATGCCGCACCTGTCGATCGACCTCCGGGCCGAGTTTCGCGCGGGCGTGGTCGACTTCTGGTTGCAGGACCATGCGGCGGGCCTGACGCCGAACCCCTGCGTGCGCTGCAACGGCAACGTCAGGCTCGACGCGATGCTCGAGCTCGCTGACCGCCTGGGCTCCTCCACGCTCGCAACCGGCCATTACGCCCGGGTGCAGGAGGGGCCCCTGCTGAGGACAGCCGCCGACGTCTCCAAGGACCAGAGCTACGTGCTGTGCGCGCTCTCGCCCGAGTCATTGGCGCGCATGCGCTTCCCGCTCGGCGAGATGCACAAGCCCGACGTGCGCGAGCTGGCCGAGCGCGCGCGGGTGCCCGTCGCCCGGCGCCCGGACTCACAGGACCTCTGCTTTCTCGCGGGGACCCGTCAGCGCACCTTCCTGGAGCGCCACGGCGGCCTCAGCCCGCGTCCGGGGCCGATCGTCGATCAGGACGGGGAGACGCTCGGCGAGCACGGCGGCGCGCACAGCTACACGGTCGGGCAGCGCCACGGCCTCGGGCTGTCGGCGCGCGAGCCGCTGTATGTGCTGGCGACCGACACGGGCTCGAACACGGTCACCGTGGGGCCGCGCCAGGCGCTGCTCGCCGGGACGCTCGCGGTGCGCGGCCTGATGCTGCACAGCGAGAGCGCCACCGTCGACGGGGTGAGGGTTCGCGCACACGGCCGCATGCACCCCTGCAGGATCGACGGCGAACTCGACGCGGGCGAGCATCAGCATGTCCGGATCGTGCTGCAGGAGCCCGCTGAGCGGACAGCGCCGGGGCAGGTGGCCTGCCTGTATGCGGGCGATCTGGTCGTCGGTCACGGCACCATCGCGGCCTAGCCGCGCGGGCGCCGCCTAAGATCCGCACTGACATGAACTCCGACGAGATCCGCGAGACCTATCTCAGCTTCTTCGAGCAGCGAGGGCACCGGCGTATTCCCTCCGCTTCGCTCGTCCCCTCCGCCCACGACCCGTCGGCGCTGCTCACGGTCGCGGGGATGCACCCCCTGAAGCCGTACTTCCTCGGCCAGGAGACCCCACCGGCGCCGCGCCTGACCGACTGCCAGAAGGTCTTCCGTACGGTTGACATCGACAACGTCGGCAACACGGCGCGCCATCTGACCTTCTTCGAGATGCTGGGCAACTTCTCGTTCGGCGACTACTTCAAGGCGGAGGCGATCCAGTTCGCGTGGGAGCTCTCGCGCGACGTCTTCGGCTTCAGCGAAGAGGACATCTGGGTGACCGTGTTCGAAGGCGACGACGGCCTCGGCCTCGGACCCGACCAGGAGGCGATCGACCGCTGGCTTGAGCTCGGGGTGCGCCGGGAGCGGATCATCGCGTGCCCGCGCTCTGAGAACTTCTGGCAGGCGGGCCCGAGCGGGCCATGCGGGCCCTGCTCGGAGCTCTACATCGACCGCGGCGTCGAGCACGGCTCCCCCGATGACCTGCCGGGCGGCGAGAACGAGCGCTTCCTGGAGTACTGGAACCTCGTCTTCATGCAGTACGACCAGCAGCCCTCCGGCCAGAACGGCGGCTCGGTGCTGCGTCCGCTGCCGGCCAACAACATCGACACCGGGCTCGGACTGAACCGCATGGCGGCGATCCTGCAGGGCAAGCAGTCGGTCTTCGAGACCGACCAGTTCCAGCCGCTGATCGATCTCGGCCAGGAGCTCTCGGGCCGGGCCTACGGCGAGGACTTCCACACGGACCGCGCGCTGCGGATACTGGCCGACCACGCGCGCGCGATGACGTTCCTGACCGCCGACGGCGTCGTGCCCTCCAACGAGGACCGCGGCTATGTGCTGCGCCGGGTGATGCGAAGAGCGATCCAGCAGGGCCTCGCCCTGGAGCTCGAGCCCGGCTTCCTGACGCGCTACTCCGAGCGCGTGCGCGAGGTCATGGGCGCCACCTATCCCGAACTCGCCGAGCACGCCGAGGCGACCGACATGTGGCTGGCCGCCGAGGAGGAGGGCTTCGGCCGCACGCTCGCACAGGGCATGGCCACGCTGCGCGAGCACATCTCCCGGGCTCGCGAGTCCGGCAGTGAGAGCATTCCGGCGCAGGAGGTCTTCCGCCTGCACGACACCTTCGGATTCCCCTTTGAGATGACCAGCGAGCTGCTCGGAGAGGAGGGGCTCGGCATCGAGGGCGACTTCGACGCGCTGATGGCCGAGCAGCGCGAGCGCGGGCGCGCCGGCGGCCGCTCGGGCTCGGCGGCGCCGGCCGGGCAGATCGAGAGCGCCCGGGCCATCGCGAGTTCGCTGGCGGGCGCCGGCTCCTTTCCGACCCGCTTCACGGGCTATGAGACCGAGGAGCAGCACACCACGGTCAGCGCGCTGGCGAGCCTGCCGGCGAACGGATCCGGCGAGGGCAACGGCTCGGGCGCGGGAACGCGCTATCTGGTCAAGCTCGCGGAGTCGCCCTTCTACGCGGCCGGCGGAGGCCAGGTCGCGGACGTCGGCACCATCGAATGCGAGGACGGGGACTGCCGCGTGCGGGTCGAGGACGTCCTTCGGGTCGGCGATGACCAGGCGCTGTCCGTGCTCGTCGAGGAAGGCGAGCTGCGCGAGGGCGAGAGCGTGCTCGCGCGCGTTGACCGCGTCGCCCGCCATGCGACCGAGTGCAACCACACCGCCACACACCTTCTGCAGGCAGCGCTTCGCGAGATCGTCGGCACCCACGTGCGCCAGGCGGGCTCCTATGTGGGACCGGACAAGCTCCGCTTCGACTTCAGCCACGGGCAGGCGCTCACCGAGCAGGAGCTGGCGCAGGTCGAGGATCGCGTGAACGGGTGGATCTCCCGCAACGACCCCATCCGCCCGATGACGATGACGCTGGACGAGGCCCGTGCGCTCGGCGCGATGGCGCTGTTCGGCGAGAAGTACGGTGACATCGTCAGGATGGTCCAGGTGGGCGACGGTGAGTACTCCCGCGAGCTGTGCGGTGGCACCCACGTGCGCTCCACCGCCGAGATCGGTCCCTTCAGGATCCTCTCGGAGACCTCGAGCTCCTCGAACGTCCGCCGCATCGAGGCGGTCACGGGTCCGGCGGCCGTGGAGCTGCTGCGCGAGCACGACCGTCTGCTGGCGCAGGTGAGCGCCGAGCTCCGCACGCGACCACAGGACGCTCCGGGGGCCGTGAGCGCGCTCGTGAAGGAGCGAAGGCGCCTTGAGAAGGCCTTGAAGGAGGGAGCGGCAGGTCAGGGACCAGGGTCGCTCGATATCGAGGCGCTCGCCTCCCAGGCTTCCGAGGTCGGGGGAGCCCGGGTGCTGACCGTTGCCGTGGAGCTCCCGGACGCCAAGGCACTCCTTGACGCGGTGGACCGCCTGAAGGGCAAGCTGGGAGAGGCCGCGATCCTCCTCGGGGCCGCCGCAGAGGGCCGCGTGCACCTGGTGGCCAGTGTCGCACCCGCCCTGGTCGAGCGAGGGGTGAAGGCCGGTGAGGTCGTCAAGGCGGCCGCACAGGTGGCGGGCGGCGGCGGCGGCGGACGCGACACGATGGCGCAGGCGGGAGGCCGCGACCCAGAGAAGCTGGCGGCCGCGATCGACGCCGGCCGAGCGGTGATCGAGGGCGCGCTCTCGTGATCGGGCGGGCCCCGGCCGGCGTTGGCGCCCTCTGCCGCGCGCGCTGAGAAGGGCATGAGGGTCCTGGCGCTGGACTATGGGAGCGCGCGCTGTGGGTGCGCTGTGAGCGACCCCACGGGCACGATCGTGACCCCGATCGACGAGGTCGCCAGCCCGGCCACCAAGCGGGGCATGACTGCGCTGTGCAGACTCGTCGCCGAGCGCGAGGTCGAACTGGTAGTTGTGGGGCTCCCGCTGGGGCTCGACGGAAGGGATACCGACCAGACACGCGAGACCCGCGCCTTCGCCGAGCGGCTCGCGCAGCGCCTGGGCAACGTGGGCGTCGAGATGCATGACGAGCGCTTCACGACCAAAATGGCCCAGCGGATGGATGGTCCCTTCACGGCGAGCGAGGATTCACGGGCGGCGGCGCACCTGCTCGAGAGCTGGCTCGCGGAGCATTCGCGTTAGGGTCCAGGGGTCTTGGCTCGCGGCGATCGATCACGTGGCGGCGAACGCTCCCCGGAGGAGCGCGAGCGCGACCGCCAAGAGCGCGAACGGCGCCGAGCTGAGCGCGCGGGCGGCGAGCATGCCGATGGGCAGCCTGAGGAGGCCCAGCATGCAGAGGTGCGGCTGAAGCCCGAGGATGGGTTGCAGCAGGCCAGCCCCGCTCACCCCGAGCCCGAACCCCTGCCGTCTGCGTTTACCGACGAGGCCGAGCCCGCGGCTGTACCCGAGCCCGAGCCGGCCCACGAGCCCATCCCTGCACCGGCAGCGCCGCCTGTGGCTGCTGAGCGGCCAGCTGCGACCGAGCACCACCATGTGCCTGCGCCGCCGCCCCCCGAGCCCGAGCACCCACCCGAGCCCCCTCCCGCGCCGGTGGAGCCGCAGATGCCCGCCGCCGCGCACGCTCACGACCCGGAGCCCGCCGTCGTGGAGGATCACGACCCGCAGCCGCTCGCCGCGGGCCCGCCCCTGCCTCCTGTGCCCGCGGCACCGAGACGGGCGCCGGCGCCGCCTGCGCCACGCCCTCACCGGCGCAGCCGGCGGATCATCGCCCGCATCGCGGCCGTGATCGCCCTGGCTGCGGTCATCGTGGTGGTGGTCCTGCTCGCGAAGTCACTCGGCTCCTCGAGCTCCACGAAGGTCGCCGCCGGTCCCGTGATCGTCAAGGTCGTGATCCCGGAGGGCAAGACACGGGCCCAGATCGCCGAGATCGCAGCCGCGAAGGGCCTGACGGGGAGCTACCGGATCTCCTCGCGGCACTCGCCGCTGCTGAACCCGGTGCACTACGGCGCCCCCAAGGGAACCCCCGACCTCGAAGGCTTCCTGTTCCCCGCCTCCTATGAACTTGACGCACACGCCCCTGCCAGCCGGCTCGTGGAAGAGCAGCTCGTGGCCTTCAAGGAACACTTCGGCGCCACCGAGATCGCCAGGGCCCGCTCGCTCAACGTGACCCCGTACGAACTTCTGACGGTCGCGTCGATGATCGAGCGCGAGGCGGTGCTGCCCGGCGACCGCGCGAAGATCGCCGCGGTCATCTACAACAGGCTGAAAGCGGAAATGCCACTCGGAATAGACGCGAGCATCTACTACGCCGTCGAGCTGCGGGACGGGGTCGCGACCTACGAACACGAACTGACCGAAGCGGACCTGCACATAGACTCGCCCTACAACACCCGGACCCACACGGGGCTGCCGCCGACACCGATCTCCAACCCGGGAGAAGCATCGATCCACGCCGCCGCCTATCCCGCGCAGGTGCCCTACCTGTACTACGTGGCGGGGGCCGACGGCTGCGGGGAGCAGGTCTTCTCGACCACATCGGCGGCGTTCGAAGCGAACGCGGCGGCATACAAGGCGGCGGTTGCGAAGAACGGCGGCAAGCCGCCGGTCTGCAAGCACAAGTGATGCGCAGGCTGGGCGTCCTGGGCTGGCCGGTCTCGCACAGCCGTTCCCCGGCGATGCAGAACGCCGCGCTGGCAGATCTCGGACTTGCGGACTGGCACTACCAGCGCCTGCCGGTCCCGCCTGAGCTCTTCGCGGAGACGACCCGCGCGCTCGGGCCCGCCGGCTTCGTAGGAGCCAACGTCACGATCCCGCACAAGCGCGCCGCGCTGCTGCTGGCATCCAGCGCGAGCATGGCCGCCGCGGAGATCGGCGCCGCAAACACGCTGACCTTCACCCCGGACGGCGCCATCGAGGCTGAGAACACCGACGCTCCCGGCTTCATCGCGGCGCTCGGGGTCCCCGTGCAGGGCATGCGAGCGCTCGTGCTCGGGGCAGGCGGGAGCGCCCGCGCGGTGATCTGGGCGCTCCGCGAAGCCGGCGCCGCCGAGGTTTCGGTCTGGAACCGGACCCCCGAGCGGGCCTCGGCGCTGGCCGAGGAGTTCGGGGTCCGCGCGAGCACCGCGCCGGCGCCGGCGGACCTGCTCGTGAACTGCACCTCGGTCGGCCTCGGCGCCGCTCCCGCCGCTCCACAGGACGGGCCCCCGGCAGGCCGCGGGAGTGCCGAAGGGGGCCCTGAGGGCACTCTGAGCGCTCCTGCGGTCGAACTCTCGGCCACTGAGCTTCGTGGGCTCAACCAACTGGGATTGACGTTCGATCAGGTCGGTGAGTACGCAAATGTCGTCGACCTTGTCTATACCTCCCACACCACTGACCTGCTCGCCGCCGCCGACGCGCATGGCGCCCACACCGTCGACGGCCTCGAGATCCTCATCGCGCAGGGCGCGCTCAGCCTTGAGATCTGGACCGGACGCACCCCCTCGCTCCAGGTCATGCGCAGCGCCGCCCGCGGCGCATAGACGAGCGACGCAGCCGGGCGCCAAAGGCGGCGCGCCATGAGCGAGGCCCAGAAGGCCGGACCTGACCTGCACGCCATCTTTGAAATGGACGGAGAGGCCGACGCCGACAGCAGCGTCATCTCGGTCGGACGAAGCACGGCTCAGGACATCGACATCGACAGCGATATCGACAGCGAGCGCGAAGGCAAGCAGCTCCAGAGCGTGGAGGCGGATCTGGGCATCGACGGCATCGACGGTGAGAGCGTCGAGCTGCCGGGAGTGGACGACGCGGACCTCAGCTTCGAGATCGAGGAGGGCGAGCAGGCGCCGAAGAGCGCCGCCGAGGACGGCGAGGAGACCGACTGGACCGGCGTCACGCGCCCATCGGGCCAGGGCTCCTCACAGCGCTTCCTGACGGACGTTATCGTCGAGATGAACCTCGCCAGCCGCGAGGCCGTCGATGAGGCCCTGACGAGCTCGCGCATCTCTGGAACCACGCCCGAGCGCATCCTGGTCGAACGCGGAGCGATCAACTCGGACGGCCTGGCCAGGGCGCTCGCCGAGCGCTACGGGCTGGACCACCTCGACCTCGGGGTCTACTCGGTCAACATGGCCGCCGCGAACCTGGTCAGCACCACGGTCGCAAAGCGATACCAGGCCGTGCCGGTCGGCTTCACCGACAAGCGCACCCTGCTCGTGGCGATGGCCGACCCCTCGAACGTGCTCGCGGTGGACGACATCGCGATCATGACCGGCTACGAGGTGCGGGTGGCGGTGGCGGCACCGGACGACATCCTTGCCCTCGTCGGCCGCCTCGACCGGATGGAAGACGTCGTCGGCGAGGCCGAGGCGGCCTCCGAGGAGGAGCACGAGGAGGGCGCCGAGGTCGTGGCGCTGCACGAGACCTCCGACGACGCGCCGGTGGTCAAGCTCGTGAACCAGATCGTCGCGCAGGGAGTCCAGCGCGGCGCCTCGGACATCCACCTCGCACCTGAAGGCAGGGACCTGCGGGTCCGCTTCAGGGTCGACGGCGTGCTCCAGGACGTCACCACGGTCCCCAGGCGCATGGCCGCCGGCATGGTCTCGCGCATCAAGATCATGGCCGAGCTGAACATCGCCGAGCGCAGGCTTCCGCAGGACGGGCGCATCGGCCTGGTGATCGACGGCCGCCACGTCGACCTGCGTGTCGTGACGTTGCCGAGCGTCCACGGCGAGGGCGTCGTGATGAGGGTGCTGGACAAGGACTCCGTCGTGGTCGAGCTCGACAAGCTCGGGATGGCCGACCCGGAGCGCGAACTCTTCGAACACGCCTGCGCCGAGACCCACGGAGCGGTGCTGGTGACAGGCCCGACCGGATCCGGAAAGTCAACGACCCTGTATGCGGCCCTGCAGCTGCTGAACACGCCCGAGAAGAACATCATCACCGTCGAGGACCCGGTCGAGTACGAAATGAACGGCCTCACGCAGGTGCAGGTCTCCAGCAAGGCGGGGCTCACGTTCGCCACCGGTCTGCGCGCGATGGTCCGCGCGGACCCCGACGTGATCATGGTCGGGGAGATTCGCGACCGCGAGACCGCCCAGATCGCCGTCGAGTCGGCCCTCACCGGCCACCTGGTGCTCTCGACGCTGCACACCAACGACGCCCCGTCGGCGATCACGCGCCTGATCGAGATGGGAATCGAGCCGTTCCTGGTCGCCTCGGCGCTGGACTGCATCGTCGCCCAGCGGCTCGCGCGGATGCTGTGCCCGCACTGCAAGCGCCGCACGATCATCCCCGCCCGGGTTCTGCAGGAGAGCGGCTACAAGGCCAGGGTGGAGCTCGAGGCCTATGAGCCCGTCGGCTGCCGGCGCTGCGGAGGCAGCGGCTACAAGGGCCGCATAGGCCTGTATGAGGTCATGCGCATGTCCCCCGAGCTGCAGGCGATGACGCTTGAACGCCGGCCGTCGGAGGCGATGCGGGACATCGCCGTGGAACAGGGAATGACGCGCCTGCGCGACGACGGCCTGCAGAAGGTGCGCCAGGGCCGCACGTCGATCGCCGAGGTCGCCCGCGTGATCGGCACCAGTTGATGCTCATACATGCGTCCAGTCCTGCCGATAAGGACACGGACACCAACCGAGAGGACCGATAGGCCCAACCATGGACATCGATTTCGCAGATCTACTGATGGAGGTCGTGCACCGTCGTGCATCTGACCTGCACCTCTCCTCCGGGGCTCACCCGACCGTCCGCGTTCGCGGCCGGCTGGTGCCGCTTGAGGAATACCCCAAGCTCTCCTCGGCGGACACCAGGGAGATCGTGTACTCGATCCTCACCGGGGACCAGCGCCAGCGTCTTGAGACGAATTGGCAGCTGGACTTCGCCTATTCGATCCCCGGGCACGCCCGCTTCCGTGTCAACGCGTACTACCAGCGTGGTGCCATCGGCGCGGCCTTCCGCCTGATCCCCTTCAACCTCGTCTCGATCGACGAGCTGGGTCTGCCCTCCACCGTCCATGACTTCACCCGCAAGCCGCGCGGCTTCGTCCTCGTGACGGGCCCGACCGGCTCCGGAAAGTCCACCTCGCTCGCGGCGATGATCGATGAGATCAACTCCACGCGCGAGGAGCACATCATGACGATCGAGGATCCGATCGAGTTCCTGCACGGGCACAAGAAGTGCCTGGTCAACCAGCGCGAGCTGGGATCCGACGCTACGAGCTTCTCCGAGGCGCTGAAGGCCGCCCTGCGTCAGGACCCGGACGTGATCCTGGTGGGGGAGATGCGCGACCTCGAGACGATCTCGACCGCCCTGACCGCGGCTGAGACCGGCCATCTCGTGTTCGCCACCCTGCACACCCAGGACACCGCGCAGACCATCGACCGCATCATCGACGTGTTCCCGGCCCACCAGCAGGGTCAGGTCCGCGTCCAGCTCTCGGTCGCCCTCCAGGGCATCATGACCCAGCAGCTGCTTCCGACGGCCGATGGCTCGGGAAGGGTGGTCGCCTGCGAGGTGCTCGTCCCGAACCCCGCCGTTCGCAACCTGATCCGGGAGGGAAAGACCCACCAGATCTACTCCGTGCTGCAGACGGGCTCGGCGACGGGCATGCAGACGATGGACGCGTCGCTCGCGACCCTCGTCCGCGCCGGCAAGATCACGCAGAAGCTCGCCGAGGCGCGCTCCGGCACTCCGGAGGAGCTCAGGCGGCTGCTGGGGGCCACGTCGCTCGCCGCGGCGTAGGACGAGCATGAGCACCTACGTCTTCAAGGCAATCGACCTCACCGGCAGCAAGGCCAAGGGCGAGGTAGAGGCAGAGTCCAAGCAGGCGGTCTCGGACCAGCTGAAGGCCCGCGGCCTGATCGTCCTGGACATCTCCGACAAGCACTCCTCAAGGGAGATCGAGCTCGGATTCATGAAGACGGTCAAGGCGACCGAACTGGCGGTCTTCTCGCGCCAGCTCTCGACGATGATCTCCTCCGGGATGAGCATCCTGCGCTCCCTGTACGTGCTCGAGGAACAGACCGCCGGCAAGTTCCTGAAAGAAACGATCGTCGCCGTCCGCAAGGACGTGGAGGCGGGCCTCTCGCTCAGCGACGCGATGAGCCGCCACCCGAAGGTGTTCAACAACCTCTTCGTCGCCATGACACAGGCCGGGGAGACCGGCGGTGTCCTGGAGGACGCGCTGATGCGCGTGGCCGACCAGATGCAGAAGGACGCAGCCCTGCGGCGCCAGATCAAATCCGCGATGGTCTATCCCGTACTGGTCATCGTGTTCGCGGTCGGCGTCATGATGGCCCTGGTCGCCTTCCTGGTGCCGGTGTTCGTCGGAGTCTTCAAGCAGTTCGGAGGAGAACTCCCCAAGCTCACGCAGGTCTCCGTGTTCATGTCGAAGATGGTCACCGGATATTGGTGGGCTATGTTCGGCGGCACGGCCCTGATCATCTTCACCTTCATCAAGTGGAAGAAAACGACCTGGGGCCACCGACAGTGGGATCACTTCCGCCTGCACGTCCCGATGAAGATCGGCACGATCGTGCAGCAGATCGCGGTCGCCCGCTGGTCGCGGACGCTCGCCTCCCTCACGGGCGCCGGCGTGCCGCTTCTCCAGGCTCTCGAGATCACGGGCCGCACCGGAGGAAACGTGGCGGTCGAGGAAGCGATGGACGGCGTGATCGCATCCGTCAAGCGCGGCGGGACCATCGCCGCTCCGCTCGCGCAGGCACCGATCTTCCCGGCCATGGTCACCCACATGGTCGGCGTGGGTGAGGAAACGGGTGCGCTTGACGCGATGCTCGACCGTGTTGCAGAGTTCTACGAGGAACAGGTCGAAGCTTCGGTGAAGGCGCTCACCTCGATCCTTGAGCCGATCATGATCATCCTGATCGGCGGGATCGTCGGGTTCATCGTGATCTCGATGTACCTGCCGCTGTTCGAAGTCTACAACCACATCGAATAGGAAAGATTCGGCTCTACAGAGCCGAATCCACCGTTGGGTCGACCTCGCTCGCAGGCGGGGGGCGGCTCCGGCCGGCGTCGCTTCCCTCACCACCTTCCTCGCAGCCTCAGCTGACGAGTCCGTTGTCGTCAGCGTCACCTTCGGGTCTCCCGTCAATGGGCGATGTACCCCTCAGCGACGAGAGCGCCCCGAGGGATAGGGCGCTCTCGCTCCAGGGGAATGGAGACATCCTTGTAACTGCAGACGACAGCAGATGCTCCGGTCAGAAACATGTGAAGCGCAGGTGAAGCCCCCTCGCGCCGGGTGATCCGCGCTGGGCGGTTCTAGCTTCTGGTGGCGGCCGAATACGCGGCGGCGCGGGCCTCGGCCTGCGGCACGTTGAAGTCGACGCTCATGATTCGGTGATCCCTGACGGTCCACACGCCGGCACTGGCCAAGATGCTCTCATTGCTGTGGCCGCGGCGCCTGACGTACAGCCGGTGGAATACGACGATCAGTGTCTCGGCGTCGATCACGCCCTCGATTTCGACCCGGCACTCAGCCCAGTGCTCCAGCCAGTCACGCCATGCGGTGTGCAGAGCCTCAAGGCCCGAGCGGTAGACGACGGGCTTCAGTCCCGGGAACCGCATCGTGCATTCGAAGGACGGGTCGACGGCGTCGGCGATCGACTCCAGATAGGCCGCAGTGGCGTCGGGGTCGCTGGCGATCGCGACCGCGTCCTCCTTGGTCCCGAGCTGCAAGGCCATGATGAGCTCCACGTCCGCAGCAGACATTGCTCAACGGTAGCCTGCGCCTCAGATGGCAGTGGACGTCTGTGTGTCCGCCCGGGGGAACCGGCGCTGGGATCAGTGAGGCGGAGCCTCATCGACCCGCACCCTGCGGCTGCGGCCGCTGCCGCTGACCGAGAGGCTGATGCGGCCGTCGAGTAGTTCAAGCAGCTCGGCGCCGGCGAGCTCCCGCCGCCAGCCGCGCAGGGTGCGCACGTCAGCCTCCTGCGCCTCCTCGCGGCTCGCCGCGACGATCGCCTGCAGGTCGGCGCGCGCCGCGAGCAGCTCATAGGCCAGTCCGGCCTCGCGCGCTCTGGAGCGCAGCAGCGCCTCGCCGAGGGCGATCAGCGGTGCGTCGTCCGGTCTGGAGGATGGCCCCCGCGGCGTGTGCTCGGCTGGGTCCGGCGGGTGGGAGCGGGCCCTTGCGACGGCGGCGAGGATCTCATCGCCGCGGCGCCCGCCCGCATGCCCTCCGACACCGCGTATGCGCTCGAGCTCGTTTCGCGATGAGGGCCGGCGCTTTGCGATCTCGACCAGAGTGGCGTCGCCCAGCACGCTCTGCACCGTGCGGTCGTGGCGCGCCGCCGTCTCCTCCCGCCAGCGGCAGAGCTCCCGTGCGACCGGGCGCTGACTGGCACTGAGCGAGCTGATGCGGGGCAGGCGCGCGAATATGACCTCGAGGTCGCGCTCGTCGCTGGAGCGCGCGAGCGGCTCGCACTCCTCCTGCGCCCATGCCAGCCGGCCGGCGGCGGTCAGCCGCTGTTCGAGCTCGGCGGCGAGCTCGAGGAGATGCACAACGTCCTCCCTGGCGTATCCGACCTGCTCCTGTGAGAGCGGGCGGGCATCCCAGCGCGTGAAACTGGCGCTCTTGGCGACCCTGACGCCGAGGGCCTCGGAGAGGAGCGTCTCGTAGGAGCTCTGGGCGCCCATGCCCGCGAAACCGGCGGCAACCTGGGTGTCGAAGACGTTCGTCACCTCCGTAGCGAGCCGGCGGCGGATCAGTGCGATGTCCTGGCGGCCGGCGTGTACCACGACCTGGATCGCCGGATCGGCGAGCACCGAGGCGAGCTCTGAGCCGTCGAGGTCCTCGCGCAGCGGGTCCAGGACCAGGATGCGGTCGCCCGGGGCGCTTGCCTCGGGGATTGCGAGCTGCACGAGGCACAGCAGTGTCCGGTAGCGGCCCTCGCCCATGAACTCGGTGTCGAGTGCGATGCGCCCGCAGGAGCGGACTCCCGCCGCGATGCGGGTGAGGTCCTGCTGTTCCTGCTCGGCGCTCACGGTGAGACTCCCGGCAGGCGCCACAGCACGCCGCTGTGCTTGAGCCCGGCCTCGTGGGAGACATCGGTGCCGTGTTCGCGGATCCACACGGCCGGCGCCGAGCACGCGGGGTTGCCTTCCACGCCCGCCACGCCGCCGCCGCAGTGCGAGCCGAGCAGCGCGTAGCGGACCTTGCCCTCGGCGATCAGGTGCTGCAGCTCGGGAACGGTCGTGAACACCCGGCCACCGTACGTGGTCAGGACCAGGATCGGGCGCCCGTCCTGCACGATCAGCGAGCCGATCTGGGTCGCCGACTCGGCTGCGAGCTCGTAGTAGGCGCCCTTCTGGTTCGCGCGCAGGTAGGAGCTGAGGTGGCTCTGCTCTTCGCTCGGGAGGGCGCCGACATAACCGGCGTCGGTGACATGCGTTTCGATCGCGGTGATGTCCGTGCCGACGGGCACCGCGAAGATGCAGATGAACATCATCAGCATCACGCCCGCCGGGGCGAGCAGCCGGCGCGGCGTCGAGGGCGCGCCCGGCACGCGGGCGAGCAGCGCGAAGGCGCCGGCCCCGAGCCCGCCCGCGAGGCAGATCCACCACTCGTCGGGCGTCCCGTACAGCAGCCGCTCGGCGTAGTAGACGGTCGCGAGCAGCCCCACCAGCAGGACTATCAGCTGCGCCCTCCCGCGCGGCGAGGCCGCCCAGGCCGCCCCGATCCCAAGCATCGCGGCGATCGCGGGCGTCAGGCCCTCCACGTAGCGGGGGTGAAGGCGCGCCATGTGGCTGAACAGGACGATCCCCATCAGCATCCAAAGGCCAAGTCCCGCGGCTGTAGCCCGGCGCATCCTTACCCTGTCCGCGGCGCTCATCCCCCACCGGCGCCCCGAGCGCCCGGCGGTGGATTCATCATCCGGGGGCTGCTCGGAGGCCCTCAGCCCCGCCGCGAGCTCGGCGGCCCGCTCGGGGTCCGGCTCGTTCTCCTCGCGCAGCCCCCAGATCAGCGCAGGGATCCCGAGCAGCAGTGCGAGCAGCAGCTCAAGGCCCATCCGCTCGCCCGAGAGCGGGCCGATCCGGGCCAGCAGCCGGGTGGGGGAGGGCGGGACGATCGGGATGCGGTCGCGCTCTGACTGCGTCGCCTGCGCGTAGTGGTGGCCGGGGATGTAGACGGTCACCGACGGTTCTGGGGACTTCGAGCCGAGCCTGTCCGAGCCGTTGAACACGAAGGCCGCGTTCCAGGCGCTCCCGTTCGTCGACCCGATCGCATACGGCCTTTCGCCGGCGGGGAATGCCAGTGTCGCCGTCAGCCAGGCGAGGGAGACCACCACGTACACCGCCCCGGCGGCCGCGAGCACGCGCACCCGTCGCCAGCTGGTGCCCCGCATGCCCATGAAAGCGAGCAGCGCCAGCCCGGGCAGGGCAACGACGGACTCGAGCAGCTTGACGTCGAAGGCCACCCCCAGCACCGCGGCGGCGCCCAGGAGCCACGAGGCCCGGTTTCGCTCCAGCCCCAGGACCACGAACAGGAGCGCCAGGACGATCAGAACCATCATCACCGCGTCCATGGTGTCGCTGCGGGACGTGATGACCTCCACCGGCAGGACCGCTGTTGCGAGCGCCGCAGCCAGACCGGCGGGCACACTCCAGAGCCGGCGCACGGCGGCGTGGATGAGCGGGACCGCCGCGATTCCCGCAAAGACCTCGGGCAGCTTCAGCGTGGTCGAGCTGAAGCCGAATGCCTTCACGCTGGCCACCTGGAGCCACAGATCGACGGGAGGCTTGTCGATCGAGACGCTGCCCCCGGGCTCGAAGGCGCCGAAGAAGAAGTTGTGCCAGGAGAGCCCCATGCTGCGCACCGCGGCGTCGTAGAAGGGGTCGGGCGAGACGCGGCCGATGTAGATCAGCCGCAGGACTGCTGCACCGAGCGTTATCGCCGCAACGGCGCCCCACTCCGCTGCTCGCCGGTGGTTCTTCATCGGGGGAACGCTAGTGTGATCGCCTCATGGCAGGCGACAGCAAGAACGCGGATGATCGGCCGGAGGGCTCCCATGGGCCGCGCGAGTGTATGCCCTGCCGCGGCACCGGCAATGTGATCTCGAGCCTCGGGGGGAGCCCGAGCACCGTGACCTGCCCCTGGTGCGGCGGGAGCGGGATCCGGGTTCCGGGCACCGATGCGCAGGCAGGCTGGCCCCCAAACGAGCCGCCCGCGCCGCCGGCACCCGAGCCTGCGGCGGCCGATCAGCCGGCTGCCGGGGGCGAGAGCTCCGCCGAGTAGCAGCGCGCGGGCCGCTGGGCCACGCGTCCAAACTTTCTTGCATTCATAAAGCAGCCTCCGGCGAGGGTCGATGCACCGCCTGACAAAGCCAGTACCAAGGCTGAGGCAGAGCATCCGTGAAGGTGCGTGGCAAAGCCGGCGGTCCCAGGTAAAAGGGGGGTCGCATCGCCGCTTGAGGCGGTCACCGAGGGCTGGCGCCCATGAAACCGGATCCTAGGAGGATCAACATGCTGTATCGACTGCGCCAGCGCTCGAAGGATGAGGGTGGTTTTACCCTCATCGAGCTCTTGGTCGTCATCCTGATCATCGGCATTCTTGCCGCGATCGCAATTCCGTCGTTCCTGAGCCAGAAAGGCAAGGCGTCTGATTCCTCAGCGAAGGAGCTTGCCCGCACGGCCCAGACGACCGCGGAAACCTACGCCACTGACCACAGCGGCAAGTACGAAGGCATGACTGCGGCGGCCCTGAAGGAATACGAGCCGTCGATTCAGATCGCAGAAGGTAACAACAACGCTTACCTCTCCTCGGTCACCGCGGAAGCGGAAGCCTACACCGTGACGGCCAAATCGACGAACGGTCACACGTTCACGATCAGCCGTAACGCCAAAGGCGAAGTGAAACGCGAATGCACCCCGACCGGTAAGAAAGGCGCAGAAGCAGGCGGCTGCGTCGAAGGTTCCTGGTAGTACCCAGGGCTCCGGGCGATGGCTCGGAGAAATGGCAATCCGAACGCGAGAGGCGGCCATCCGGCCGCCTCTCGTGCTTTCGGTTGCGGGACACGCCGCAGCCGACGCCTAAACGCAAGGACCAGTCGGCCGGGTGCGGCTAATCGCCGCAGCGGCCCGGGTCGATGACTGGCGGTAGAGAGGGGAGCCCCAGGTCAAGTCAGGAGGCTCAAGATGTCCATCCGCAGTCGTCAGCGCTCACGCGGCGAGAGCGGCTTCACCCTGATCGAGCTGCTCGTCGTGATCCTGATCATCGGGGTTCTCGCCGCCGTCGCGATCCCCTCCTTCCTGAGCCAGAGGGGCAAGGCCTCGGACGCATCGGCCAAGGAGATCGCCCGCACCGCCCAGACAACGGCGGAATCGTACGCAACCGACCATGGCGGGCTGTATGTCGGCCTGAGCACCACCGAAGAGCAGAAATACGAGTCCACGCTGCAGATCGAACCCGGCAACGGCGACGCCTACCTGTCGGTCGCGGAAGCCACCGAATCCGGCGAAGGCTATGTCGTCGCCGCGACCTCGACCACCGGCCACACGTTCAGCATCGCGCGCAACGCCCAGGGCGAAGTCGATCGCGCGTGCACGCCGACCGGAAAGAAAGGCGCCGAAGCGGGAGGCTGCGTCGAAGGCACCTGGTAGGAGCGCTCGTGGACTGCGGGCGGCCGGCCGGGCCGAGGCTATGCGCCGGCGCGGCAGACATAAGCCCGCTCACTATCAAGTTGACGCGCGACTGTGCCGATAGATGTGCAAATGACCGCAAGGATGGGAAGACTGCGCGCAGACGAGGATGGCTTCACGCTCATTGAGCTCCTCGTCGTGATCCTGATAATCGGGATCCTCGCCGCCATCGCGATTCCCTCCTTCCTGGCCCAGAGGGGCAAGGCGAGTGACACCTCGGCGAAGGAAGTGGCCCGCACCGCGCGGGTGGCCGCGAGCGTGTACGCGACCGACCACAACAACAAGTACGAAGGAATGACCGCGACGGCCCTGAAGGAATACGAGCCGACGCTCCAGATCACGGAAGGCAACAACAACGCCTACCTCTCGACCGTCACCGTCGAATCCGGAAGTGAAGGCTTCACCGTAACGGCGAAATCGCCGTCGGGGCACACCTTCAGCATGATTCAGAAGAAAAACGGCGAAGTCGAACGCAAGTGCGAACCGACCGGCAAGAAAGGCGCGGAAGCCGGCGGCTGCGTCGAAGGCTCCTGGTAGCCGGCGCTCAAGTCGGCGCCGCGCGATACCGATAGCTGGGTATGGCCGTTGCAACATTTGCGGGACTGCTCGGTGCGATCTTCGGCTCGTTCCTGAATGTGGTCGCCTACCGGCTCCCACGCCGTGAGTCGCTCGTAACCCCGGCGTCGCACTGCCCCAACTGCGACGCGCCGGTCAAGCCCTACGACAACATCCCGATCCTCTCCTGGCTGCTCCTGCGCGGACACTGCCGCAGCTGCCACGAGCCGATCTCACCGCGCTACCCGCTGGTGGAGGCGCTCACGGCCGCTCTGTGCTTCGGCGCCGCGCTGGCCGGCAGCTCCCCCGCCGACGTCGTGCTGGGCGTGGTACTGATCCTCATGGTCGTGCCGGCGGCCCTCATCGACCTCGAGTACCGGATCATCCCGAACCGGATCACCGGGCTCGGGGCCGTCCTGGCTCTCGTGATCGGCACCGCCCTGGACCCATCGGGCGAGCCGACGCGCCTGATCGCAGGCGCGGCAGCAGGCGGCTTCTTGCTGCTGGCGGCGCTGGCCTATCCCGGCGGGATGGGCATGGGCGACGTCAAGTTCGCGGGGATGATGGGCCTGTTCCTCGGCGTAGCCGTCGCACCAGCGATCGCCATCGCGCTGATCGCGGGAGTCGTGACCGGCGCCGTGATCATCGCGCGAAAGGGCGCAGAGGCCGGACGCAAGACCGCTGTCCCGTTTGGCCCGTTCCTCGCTCTGGGCGCCATCGTGGGCCTTTTTGCGGGCAACGCAATCGTCGATCTCTACATCAATCACTTTCTGCACTAAAGGGCTGGGGCCCTTCGGCCGATACCTGCCGTGCGGACGATCCACTCTCTGCGCAAACCGCCCAATTCCAGATGCAACTTCCCACCAGCCTCCCCACCAAACTCCCCTCGGTGCGCATGCCGTCCGGCTTCAGCCTCGGACACCGCCGCGCCGGCGCGGACGTCGTCGGACTGGACATTCAGCCCGGCTTCATCGCCGCGGTGCGCAGCAAGGTCAACGGGGCGATCGTCGCCGAGCAGCAGGCGAGCATGGCGCTCCCGGCCGACACGATGCGGGACGGCGAAGTGCTCGACGAGGTCGCCCTCTCCGACGCCCTGCGCGAGCTCTTCAGCGAGAGCGGGATGAGCAAGCGCGTGAGGGTCGGCGTCGCCAACCAGCGCACCGTGCTGCGGACGCTCGAGCTCCCGCCCGTCACCGACACCAAGGAACTCGCCGCCGCCGTCAACTTCCAGGCTCAGGACCAGGTCCCCATGCCTCTGAGCAACGCGGTCCTGGACTTTCACCCGCTCGGCATCGTCGACACCCCCGGAGGCCTGCGCCAGCGCGTGGTGCTCGTGGCGGCCCAGCGGGACATGATCGAACGCCTCGTCGCCGCAGTCCGGCGCGCCGGACTGACCCCGGAGGGCGTGGACCTGTCTGCGTTCGCGCTGATCCGCTCGCTCTACAGGCCCGAGTCGCCGGCGCCCTCGGAGGGCTCTGGCGCCGAGGGCGTGGCCCCGTCCCGGGTTCTGTACCTGAACGTCGACGGCCTCACCAACCTTGCCATCGCCGAAGGATCGACCTGCCGCTTCACCCGCGTGGTGGGGAGCGGGCTCGAGGGCATGGCCGTGGAACTGGCCGAGCGCCGCACGATCGCGCTCACGGATGCGCGTGAGCTGATCTCGGCCGTGGATCTCAGCGCTCCGGAGCCGGTCGCCGCCGCGCCGACCGCCACCCGCGAGAGCGATGAGCTGGACGCGGATGACGCCGAGCTCGAGGAGTCACCGGCCTCCGGGCAGGTCGACGCCTCCGACGTCCGCGCGATCCTCGAGAGCGGCATCCGCGACATCTCAGGCGAGGTGCGCAACTCACTTGACTTCCACCGCTCACAGGAGGAGGGCGGCGAGGTCTCGCACGCCGTCCTCAGCGGTGCCGCGCAGGACATCCCCGGCTTCGCCGAGTCGCTGCAGGCATCGCTCGGCGTCGAGGTCCGCAGCCTGAGCGTCGGCCTGGCCGACGACCGCGTCGCCGACTCTCACGCCGCCCACCGCCTTGCCGTTGCGACAGGCCTCTCTGCGACGGAGTGCCCGCAATGAGAGCCGTAAACCTGATTCCCGCGGAGCAGCGCGGCGGGGCATCCGTCGGAGCGGGGCGCTCGCAGGGCGCGGCCTACGCGATCCTCGGCCTCGTTGCCGGCCTCGCGATCATGATCGTGCTATACGGGATCGCCCGCCACCAGGTGACCAGCCGCACGAGCGAAGCCGCCTCGATCAGCGCGCAGGCCCAGCAGGCGCAGAGCGAGGCCGAGCAGCTCGCGCCATATGCGACCTTCGTGACCGCCCAGGAACAGCGCACCCAGCAGGTCGCTCAGATCGTCGACTCCCGCTTTGACTGGGCCCACGTCTTCCACGAGTTCGGCCGCGTCATCCCCTCGAGCGCCTCGGTGACGTCACTGAGCGGCACGATCGTGCCCGGCACGGCCACCTCGGTCGCCTCGGGCCCCGCGCCAGCCACCTCCTCCTCCGCATCGTCTGCCTCCTCCTCGTCCTCGTCCGCCAACACCTCGGCGACACCCCCTGGCAGCATCCCGACCTTCTCGATCGCGGGCTGCGCCAAGACGCAGGCCGATGTGGCACTGCTGCTCGAGCGTCTGCACCTGATGGACGGCGTCAGCGACGTGACGCTGCAGAGCTCGACCAAGACATCCGGCGCGAGCAACGGGAGCGGCGGCTGCCCCCCGAACGCGCCCGCGTACTCCGCGACCATCACCTTTGAGCCGCTTCCAGCAGCGTCCGCGCTGAAGGGTCCCGCGAAGACCACCGTCATCGTCGCCGGCAACGGCTCGGGAACCACCGCGGTCGCCGTCACCAAGAAGGGAGCGAGCAGCAAATGACCACCCGTGACCGCTCGGTCCTCATAGCCATCGTGCTGCTGGCGGTCCTCGCCGGCACCTGGATGCTCGTGGTCTCACCCGAGCGCCAGAAGGCCAGCACCGTCGACAGCCACGTTGCGACCGCCAGGGCGCAGCTCAGCACCGCCGAAGGCGAACTTGCCGACTCCCGCGCCGCCGAGAGCCGCTACACGACCGCGTACGCGTCGCTTGTGAGCCTGGGCAAAGCGGTCCCGGTCGGCTACGAAGTGCCTGCGCTGATTCTTCAGCTCTCGGTCGCCTCCCACCAGAAGAACATCGACTTCGCCTCGATCGCGGCGACCTCGGGCGCGAGCAGCAGCACCGCCTCAGCGGCCGCCGCGGCCTCGACCGGGCTCACGCAGATGCCGTTCACATTCGTCTTCAACGGCGGCTTCTTCGATCTCGAAAAACTCTTCGGCCAGCTGACCAAACTGACCGAACGGACTCCCAGCGGCGCCCTGCGCGTCAGCGGCCGGCTGCTCACGATCCAGAGCGTGAAGCTCGCTCCGGCCTCCGGAGAAGGGACCAAGAGCAACAGCGGCCAGCTCACGGGCACGGTCACCGCGACCGCCTACGTGCTGCCGGCGTCCGCGGGCGCCAGCACCTCCGGCTCCTCCGCGAGCAGCTCGGCGACGCCCGCTGCCTCCACCTCGGGTGCCTCGGCATCCCCGACCGCTCCGGCAATCGTGAGGGCCGGCCCATGACCGACTTCCTGAACAACCTGAAGGCCGACCTGACCGACCGCCGGCTGCTCCCGCTGGTAGCGGTGACGGTCGTGGCGCTCATCGCCGCCGTCGCCTGGGCCGTCCTGGCCGGTGGATCAAGCACGAGCACGACCACCACCAGCATCCACGCGGTGGTGCTGCCGTCCGGCCCCGTCGGCGCATCCGGCCTGGTCGCCACCTCCGTCACTCCCGAAAAGGCGGTCGCGGAGATCGCCAGCGGATTCGCCTCGCAGCGGCACGGCTCCTCGCGAGACCCCTTCACCCCGCTCCCGGGCTCACCGAGCACCGCCACCGCCAGCGCGGCCACGAAGACGGCCTCCGCCAGCACCTCGTCCGGCGCTTCGAGTTCCACCAAATCCTCCGGCAGCGAAAAAAGCTCCAGCTCGACCACGCCCGCGACGCCCACAAAGCCCGCGACGCCGAAAACCGTCTACAACACCGCCGTCCTGTTCGGTGAAGTGCCCGCAGGGACGCCTCCAGCGAACGCACAGCTCACCGCCTATCCCGTTCTGAAACTCTCCACGCCGCTCCCGAACGCCAGCTCACCGCTCGTCGTCTACCGGGGTGTCACCAAGGGCAAGATCGTAAGCGCCACCTTCTCGCTCGTCGGCGAAGCGATCCTGCGCGGCCAGGGAAGCTGCCTGCCCGAACCTCAGAACTGCCAGGCAATCGACCTGCAGCCGGGCCAGGCCGAGCAGCTCGAATATGTCCCGCCGTCCGGTGCGCCCATCGTCTACGAACTGCGCGTCGTGACCATCACCGCGGTCACCGCCACGGCGGCCTCCGCGCGGCGGGTGCTCACCGCTCAGCCGGCCGGGCAGTCGCTCCTGAAGGCCGACGGACTGCTGGCGCTTCCCTACCTCGTGTACGCAGAACCCGGCCTGCTGGTGTTCCCCAGGAAGGCCGCCGTAGCAGCCCGCGCGCACACCGCGCGCATCGCCCGCCGCGGCCGCTGAGCGCTCAGCAAATAAGCTAGGGGCCGTGGAGCTCCGACTTATAACCGCCGGCGAGTCGCACGGCCCTGGCCTGACATGCCTCGTCGAGGGGCTTCCGGCCGGCCTGCAGCTCTCCCAGCAGGAGCTGAACGAGGACATGGCGCGGCGCCAGCTCGGCCACGGGCGGGGCGGGCGGATGAAGATCGAGCGCGACAGCGCCCAGGTGACCGCGGGGGTACGCCACGGGCGCACCCTGGGCGGTCCGATCGCGCTGCAGGTCGCCAATCGCGACTATGCGAACTGGGAGGAGCGGATGAACCCGTGGCCGGTGGAGGACGCGGTCGCCGAGGTGCACCTGCCGCGACCGGGCCACGCGGACCTGATCGGCACGCAGAAGTACAAGCTCAGCGACGTCAGGGACATCCTGGAGCGCGCGTCCGCCCGCGAGACTGCTGCGCGTGTGGCCGGCGGCGCCCTCTGCCGGGCGTTCCTGCGAGCCGTCGGTGTCAGCGTCCACTCGCACGTGATCCAGATCGCGTCGGTGTGCGCCCCCGAGCCCGCAGCGGCGCTGACGGCGCAGGATTTCGCCGACGTGGACAGCTCACCCGTCCGCTGTCTGGACCCCGGGGCGAGCAAGGAGATGGTCCGGGAGATAGACGCCCTGCGCAAGGCGAATGAGTCCCTCGGGGGAGTCTTCGAGGTGCAGGCGTTCGGACTGGTCCCGGGCCTGGGCTCTCATGTGTCCTGGGAGGAGCGCCTCGACGGGCGCCTGGCGATGGCCGTCTGCTCGATCCAGGCCGTCAAGGGCGTCTCGATCGGAGACGCATTCTCCGTTGCCGGGGTGCCGGGATCCCAGGCGCAGGATGAGATCTTCTACAGCGAGGCGCACGGCTACCACCGCGAAACCAATCGATCGGGAGGGCTCGAGGGCGGCATGACCAGCGGCTCGCCCCTCGTGGTCCGCGGCGCGATGAAGCCGCTTCCCACGCTCACCAAGCCCCTGCGCTCGGTCGACACGTCCACGCACCAGCCGGCGCAGGCGCTGCGCGAGCGCACCGATTCCTGCACGGTGCCGGCCGCAGGCGTCGTCGCGGAGGCGATGGTGGCGCTGGTCCTGGCCGGTGCCTACCGGCGCAAGTTCGGGGGCGATCACATCGACGACGTCGTCGAGGCCGTCGGAGCATACGAACGGCGGATCGGGTGGCATTCGTCCTGACCGGCTTCATGGGGGCCGGCAAGTCGACCGCTGCGGTCGACCTGGCGGCAGCCATGGGGGTTGCGCCGATCGACAGCGACAAGCTCCTGGCCGAGCGGCTGGGCCATCCGCTGGCGCGTGAGTTCGAGCTGAACGGCGAGGGTGTGTTCCGCTCCAAGGAGCAGGAGCTCGTGTGCGAGCTTCTCGCCGGCGCGGGGCCCGGCGACGTGCTCGCGCTCGGCGGCGGCAGCGTCCTCTCGCCGCGCGTGCGCAGCGCGCTCGCAGACCATGTGACGGTGCTGCTCGACGTCGACCCGCTGAGCGCCTGGGAGCGGGTCAGCCGCTCGCGTGACGCGCCCGCCCGGCCCCTGGCCCAGAGCCGCGAGCGGTTCCTGGAGCTCTACAGCGCCCGCCGTGAGATCTACGAGCAGGTCGCCGACGCATTCCTGCCGGACATGCAGCGCCGCGGCATCTCCCGTGCCGCACCGGCCCTGCGGTCCCTGCGCTCCGCGCCGGCCGGCACGCGGATGCTGTGGGCGAGCTCCGGATCGGGAGATTACCCGGTCCTGGTGGGCAGCGGACTGCTCGCGCCGGATGCGCCGCTCGGCGAGATCTGGCCGCTAGACCTGCGGCGATCACGGGGGTTCTGCGTCAGCGACGAGAGCGTCGCGGCACTCTACGGCGGGCGGCTGAAGGGCATCTCGCACATCCATGCGATCGCCCCGGGAGAGGAGCACAAGACGCTCGCCAGCGCCGAGCTGGTGTGGCACGCGCTGGTGGCGGGCGGCGTCACCCGCGCCGATCACATAGTCGCACTCGGCGGCGGCGTCGTCGGTGACCTCGCGGGCTTCTGCGCCGCCACCTACCAGCGCGGCGTGCCGGTCGTGCAGGTGCCGACCACGCTGGTGGCACAGGTCGACTCGGCCTACGGCGGCAAGACGGGCGTGGACCTGCCCGAGGCCAAGAACTACGTCGGCTGCTACCACCAGCCCGCCGGTGTGCTCGTGGACCCGGAGCTGCTCGGGACGCTGCCCGCAGCCGAGCTCGCCGCCGGCTGGGTCGAGGTCCTGAAGACCGCGCTGATCGCCGGCGGCTCGCTGTGGGAGTCGGTGTCCGCGGGCGCCGAGGTCGACGAGCGCATGATCCTGCAGTGTGCGCGCACAAAGCTCGCGGTGGTGCGGGCGGACGAGCGCGACGGCGGCAGGCGCCAGGTCCTGAACCTCGGCCACACCGTCGGCCACGCCATCGAGACCGTCACCGGCTACGGGCGCTACCGCCACGGCGAGGCCGTTGGCCTGGGGCTGCTGGCGGCGCTGCGGCTGTCCGAGCAGGACGAGCTGCGAGCACAGGTGAGCGAGCTGCTGAGCGCGCGCGGTCTCCCGGTCACGATGGAGGGCGCGAACGTGGAGGATGTGCTCGATGCGCTGCGCCGCGACAAGAAGCGGGTGGGGGAGAGCGTGCCGTTCGTGCTCGTGAGCGAGCCCGGCGAGGTCACCTTCGGATGCGAGCTGGATGCCGGCGCGGTCCGCTCCGCGGTGCTGGAGCTGGCGCGATGAGCCCGCCGTTGTTCCGGGTCGAGGTGATGCACGGGGTGAACCTCGACCAGCTGGGCCGCCGTGACCCGGCGCAATATGGGTCGCTCACGCTCGCCGAGCTCGAGGGCCAGGTGCGCGAGGACGCGAGCGAGCTGAGACTGGACGCGCGCTTCTTTCACACCAACCACGAGGGCGACTTCGTCGAGCATCTGCACTCACTGCGCGGCACGGTGGACGGCGTGCTCCTGAATCCCGGTGCCTGGACTCACTACGCTTGGAGCATCCGCGACGCGCTCGAGATAGCCGCCATACCCGCGATCGAGATCCACCTCTCGGACGTCGATGCCCGCGAGCCGTTTCGAAAGGTGTCGGTGATTCGCGACCTGTGCTTCGCGACGATCTCCGGTCGCGGCCCGGAGGGCTACCGCCAGGCACTGGTTCAGATGCGCCGCGAGCTCGACGGAGCCGGGCAATGAGAGCCGTGAGCGAGCGTGAGGCCGTCGGCGTGCGTCTGGAGAGGCTGTCGGAGCAGCTCGCCGAGCGCGAGCTCGACTGCCTCCTGGTCAACTCGCTCGTCGACCTGCGCTACCTGACCGGCTTCACCGGCAGCCACGGCCTGGCGATCCTGCCCGGCCGCGGCGCGGAGACGGGCGCTCCCCGCTTCCTGACCGACTTCCGCTACGTGACGCAGTCCTCGCAGGAGGTTCCTGACCTGTTCGAGCGCGCCATCGTCTCCGGGGAGCTGCTGGATGCAGCCGCCGAGGAGCTGTCGGGATCCTCTGGCCGGCTCGGGTTCGACGAGGAGAAGATGACGGTGAAGGCCCACCGCCACCTGCGGGAGCTTCTGCACGACGGCTGGGAGCTCGTCGGGTGCAGCGGCATCATCGCCGGGCTGCGCTCCGTGAAGGAACCGATGGAGGTGCAGCGCATCCGTGCGGCCGCCGAACTGGCGGATGAGGCGTTGCGGGGCCTGCTTGAGGGCGGGCTCGCGGGACGAACCGAGCAGGAGGTGGCGTTCGACCTGGAGATGCGCATGCGCCGCCTCGGCGCGAGCTCTCCCTCGTTCCCGTCGATCGTGGCCGCCGGCGCGCACGGAGCACTCCCGCACGCGCAGCCGCGCGATGAGCCGATCGCGAGCGATGTGCTCGTGACGATCGACTGGGGAGCCCTGCACGAGGGCTACTGCTCGGACTGCACGCGCACCTACGCGACCGGTGAGGGGATCTCAGAGCTCGCCCGCGAGGTCTACGAGCTGGTCCTGAGCGCCGAGCGCGCCGGTGTCGCAGCGGCGGCCGCCGGGCCCACCGGGCGCGAGGTCGACGCCGTGGCCCGCGAGATCATCAGCGAGGCCGGCTACGGGGAGAACTTCGGTCACGGCCTGGGCCACGGCGTGGGGCTCGAGATCCACGAGGCACCGCGACTGTCCCGCGCCGGCGGCGAGGCGCAGCTGCAGGCCGGCAACATCGTGACGGTGGAGCCCGGGGTGTACCTGCCGGGAGAGCTGGGTGTGCGGATCGAGGACCTGCTGGTCCTGACCACCGACGGTCACGAGGTCCTGACGAGCCTCTCCAGGGATCTGACGGTCATCTCCTGAGCGGGGCCGGAGCCGCTGGCCCGGCGCCCGATGCTCACCTCGGCGGGTGCAAGAAGCCTCATGGCCATCCACGCCGCGAGCGGCAGCGACCACGCCAGGTAGACGGCGGCCTGCACGTCCGGTGTGGCATGGGAGGGCAGCCAGCGGAAGTTGACCCACACCAGCACGGTGCACATCAGCGCCATCACCGGCGGCCGACCGGCCGGCCCCGTCACCTCCCATCCGAGCAGGGCCAGTACGAACGGGAGCGCGTAATAGATCGTGTCCCAGCTGTCCAGGATGCATCGCAGCAGCAGGATCAGCGCCAGGGCCAGAAGCGCCCGGCGCTCGGGTACGCGCCCGCCGGCCTGCCCGCGGGCCCATAGCCACAGCGCCAGCGCCAGCGCCACACCGCAGCCGAGGATCAGGGGATGGCTGATCACGCCCGACCACGCCGGTCCGGTCCGGTAGCCGGGCTTGATCGCGCCTGAGATCCCGCGCACCGGGCCGGCGTGTGCACCGAAGAACCACCAGATCTGCCAGGGCTGGAAGATGGCGCTCGTGGAGGATGCGACGGCGCTGGTCCCGGAGGAGAAGCCGCCAGAGGTCATGAGCGCGAGCGGCGCGAGCACCACACAGGCGCTGGCCGCGGCCACCGCGGCGGCGCCGATGCGCCGGCCCTGCGGGAGCGCGAGCAGCACCGGACCCGCCGCGAGCAGGGCCCACTCCTTGTTGGCCACGGCGAGTCCGAGGGCGAGACCGGCCCAGATGCCGCGCCCGTCGGCGGCCAGCAGGACCGCGGCCACGCACAGCGCGCCGCCGAGCATCTCCTCAGGGTGGCCCACTTCCAGCGCCCTGAGGGTGATCGGGTTCGCGACGCAGACGCCGAGTGCGACAGCGCGGGCGAGCGTTCCGTGGCCCTCGCGGCGCATGCGGTCCACGAGCCAGACCCCCAGGGCCGCTCCCGCGAGCAGGCAGGGCACCGCGACCATGCGGTAGACGGCCAGCGAGCCGCCGCCCCACAGGCCCGGCAGCAGCGCGAAGGGAGCGCGCTCGACCAGCGAGCCGCCGTAGGCGGGGGCCAGGCGCAGGAACTCCTGGAGGTGGCCCGCCGTGAGCGCTTCCAGTGACGGGCGCACCTCGGTGTCGTAGTCGTTCCAGGCGTATCCGTAAAGCCCGAGCCAGCCGACCACGGCGGAGCCCACGACGGCCAGTGCCGCGCACAGCGCGTTCTCGCGTGCAAAGCGCCTCATGTTCTGGCATCGGCGCGGCGAGCGCGCGCCTTGAGCCCGGCCGGTGCCCAGTGGCTGCCGGCCGGCCGCGTTCGCGGGGCTCGGGCCCCCGGCGCGAGCCTACGTGCGGCGCCGGTCTGCGCTCTTGGATTCCTGATCGGCGATGAACGCTTCGCGGGCGGCCAGGAACTTGCGCTCCGCCTCCTCGAGCACTGCGTCCTCGGGCGGCGCGTCCCGCCCGCTGCTCTCGCGGCTCTCGCCTGCCGGCCTGTCTCGTTCCGCGGACATCGCGATAAGTAAGCGTAACCGGTATCGCTGCCCTCGGCCTGCTCGCTGGACATATTGCGCGCTGAGTGGCGCTGAATGCAGGGCGTCAACGTCATCGCACCAGAGCGACGCTAGGCACCCGCTCCCCGCCCGGCCTCCGCGCTTTACCACGCAGGCGGCGGGGGCGCTACCAAAGCGAGTCGCTGCTCCCCTCGCAGAAGCGCTCGCCGGCGGTACGGGACGGCGGGGGCCGGCGCCATGGCTCGCCTGCGTGCGGCCCCGGGGCGCCGGAGCGAATCGGCCGCGGCCCGGTGGCGCCGGTGGGATCCTCCTATGATGCTCTGCCGGGCCCGGTTCGATCATCGGCGCCTCGGCGCAGAGCGCGTCTGAGGATTTCAGACCCTCGCACACACTCCAATCTGGCTCTAGAAGGACTGATCCACCCTGATCTCCACCAATCAATTCAAAAACGGGAACCACATCGAGGTCGAGGGCACGATCTTCAAGATCCTCGAGTTTCAGCACGTCAAGCCCGGCAAGGGCGGCGCCTTCGTGCGCACGAAGCTGCGCAGGGCCTCCGACGGCAACGTCATCGACCGGACCTTCCGCGCCGGCGAGAAGTTCCGCCCGGTTCACACCGAGGCGCGCAAGATGCAGTTCCTCTACGCGGACGGAACCGACGCGCACTTCATGGACAGCGAGTCCTTCGAGCAGATCGCGGTGCCGGAAGCGACAGTCGCCGACGAGCTGCGCTTCATCACGCCGAGCACCGAGGTGGACGTCCTGTTCATCGACGGGGCGCCGGGTGATCTGCAGCTCCCGAGCTCGGTCGACCTCGAGGTGAGCCAGACCGACCCCGGGCTGCGCGGGGACTCGGTCTCCGGCGGCGGCACCAAGCCCGCGACGCTGGAGACCGGCGCCGTGATCCAGGTGCCCCTGTTCGTCGAGCCGGGCACCCGCATTCGCGTCGACACGCGCACCGGTGACTACATGGCGCGCTCCTGAATGCGGCGAACCGATCAGCGCCGCGCCGCAGTCGTCGCCCTCTATCAGCATGACCTGACCGGGCGGCCTCTGGCGCAGACACTCGATCGGAACGCATCGATCTTCACGCGCGCCCTCGCCCACGCCGCAGCCGACCTCGCCCCCGAACTCGACGGCGTGATCGACCGTCACGCGCACGGTTGGTCGGTTGAGCGGATCCAGCCGCTGGAGCGGAGCATCATGCGCGTCGCCCTCGTTGAGATCCTGCACGCGGACGTCGCACCCGCGGATGAGCCGATATCGCCCGAGGGCGCGATCGAGGAGGCCGTGGAGAGCGCCAAGATCTTCTGCGGCGCCGACGCCCCCGGGTTTGTCAACGGGGTGCTGGCCGCAGTGCTACGCGAGGTGCGAGAGAATGCGAGGACCGCATGAGCAGCGTCGAGCAACTTGATGAGCTGATCTCGCGCCTTGAGCGCGCAGCCGAACAGCTTCGCTCCGGCGATCTCTCGCCCGACGCGGCGGCGAGCCTGGTCGAGGATTGCGCCTCACTCGCAGGCCACGCGGCCGCCGAGCTCGAGCAACTCGCGCGGGCCGAGGTCTCCCCGCCGCCACCGGGTCAGGACAGCCTGCTCTAGGGGAGGGGAGTATGGGCGCAACCTACCCCGACCACCTGCGTGAGGAGGTCGAGCGATACCTGCATGACATGCGCTTCTCCCAGGAGCCGCTCACGGCGGGCCTCGAGCAGGCGATGCGCTACTCGCTGCTGGCCGGCGGCAAGCGCATCCGGCCCGTCCTGGCGCTTGCCACGGCCCGTGCGGTCGGGCTGCCGCAGAGCCAGGTGCTCCCGCTCGCGAGCGGGATCGAGCTGATCCACACCTATTCGCTGATCCACGACGACCTCCCGGCCATGGACGACGACGACCTTCGCAGGGGACAGCCGACATGCCACGTCAAGTTCGGCGAGGACGTCGCGATCCTCGCCGGCGACGGGCTCTATGCGGAGGCATTCCACCATCTGCTGAGCAACCTTCAGGCCCCTGCGGAGAGGGTCCTGGCCGCGGCCTCGCAGCTCGCCGCGGCCACGGGCGTGAACGGAATGGTGGGCGGGCAGTACGCCGACGTCAGCGCCGGAACGCCGTCCGGGCCGGCCTCGCTACGGCGGCTGCACGAGCTCAAGACGGGGCGCCTGATTGGAGCTTCGGTGATCTGCGTACTAATGTTGACGGATACAACATCTGCCAGTGAAACCGCGCCCCTGCGCAGGTTCGCCGCTGAGCTCGGCGTCCTGTTCCAGATCGTGGACGACATCCTCGATGTCACGGGCACCGATGAAGCACTCGGAAAGCCGTCAGGTAGCGATGAGCGACACGGAAAGCGCACATACGTGAGTGAGTTCGGCATAGACCGCGCGAGGAGCCTTGCCGCGGAGTCCCACCGAACCGCAAGGCAGGCGCTCGCCGAGGCGGCGGGTGAGCCCGCGCTGGCAGGCGCACACGGACCCGACGGGCGTCACGCCACGGCGGAGCTGGAGGACATCACCGACTTCATCTTCACCCGCACCTCATGAGCATCCTGGAGACCATCGACGGCCCTGAGGATCTGCGGGCCCTGTCCGAGCAGGAGCTCACACAGCTCGCGCAGGAGGTGCGAGAGCACATCATCGACACGGTCGGCGAGATCGGCGGCCACTTCGGCGCCAACCTCGGCACCTGCGAGCTCGCCGTCGCGCTGCACTCGGTGCTCGAATCGCCCACCGACAAGATCCTCTGGGATGTCGGCCACCAGGCCTACCCGCACAAGATCCTCACCGGGCGCCGCGATCAGCTCAGCACCATCCGCCAGTACGGGGGGCTTGCGCCCTTCTGCTCAATGGAGGAGTCCGAGCACGACATCATGGGAGCCGGGCACGCCTCCACGTCGATCGGATATGCGGTCGGGCTGAAGGAAGGCATGCGCGAGATGAAGGCCGACGGCAACGTCGTCGCCGTGATCGGCGACGGGGCCATGACAGGCGGAGTCGCCTTCGAGGCCATCAGTCAGGCGGGCGGTCTGGGAACGCCGATCGTCGTCGTGCTGAACGACAACGGCATGTCGATCGCACCCAACGTGGGCTCGCTCTCGCGCTACTTCAACCGCGTGCGCCTGAACCCGAAGCTCTGGCACGCCCGCTCGGGCGTGGAGGGCGGCCTGACCCGCCTGCCGGGCGGGATCGGGGCGGCCTTCGAGCGCCTCGGGCCTCACCTGAAGGAGTCGATCAAGGCGTTCTGGGCGCCCGGCCTGTGGTGGGAGGAGCTCGACTGGGCATACATGGGCGTGGTGGACGGGCACGACGTCCGCGCCCTGCGCGAGGCCCTGCGCGAGGCGCTCTCCGCCGAACGTCCCGTCGTGGTCCACATCGCGACGGTCAAGGGCAAGGGCTTCGCACCCGCCGAGGAGGGCGGCCTGGAGGGCATGGAGCAGTGGCATGCGGCCAAGCCGAACTCGATCCTCAACCGCTCACCCACACGGCCCGCCAAGCCGCCGTTCGGGCCCAGCGCCAAGCCTCCGAAGATCGTGATCCCGCAGTACACACAGGTGTTCGGCGAGGCTCTGGTGCGCGAATGCGAACGCGACGAGCGGGTGGTGGGCATCACCGCCGCGATGAACTCCGGCACCGGGCTCAGCATCCTGCAGAAGGCGATGCCCGAGCGCTACTTCGACGTCGGCATCGCAGAGCAGCAGGCGATCCTGTTCGCATCGGGCCTCGCGCTCGCCGGCATCAAGCCCGTGGCGGCGATCTACTCCACCTTCCTGCAGCGGGCCTACGACCAGATCATCCACGACGTCTGCCTGCAGCGGCTGAACGTCGTCTTCGCGATGGACCGCGCCGGCCTGGTCGGCGACGACGGCCCGACCCACCACGGCGTGTTCGACATCGCCTACCTGCGCTGCCTGCCGAACATCGTCCTGATGGCGCCCCGCGACGAGGCGATGCTGGTCCACATGCTGCGCACGGCGATGGAGCACGACGGCCCAGTGGGGCTGCGCTATCCGCGCGGCGAGGGCACGGGCGCGCCGCTGCCCGCCGAGGGCGTGGCGATCCCGATCGGCACTGGCGAGATCCTCATCGAGGCCGACGTGGCGCTCGCGGCCGGCCGGCCCGGCAGGCGCGTCGCCCTGATCGGCTACGGCAGCGGAGTGTCAAAGGCCCTGGAGGCAGCCGAGCTGCTGCGGGGGCACGAGATAGCCGTCACGGTCGCCGACGCACGCTTTGCCAAGCCCATCGACGCCGGCCTGATGGCGCAGCTGGCCGCCGAGCACGACCTGCTCGTGACCGTCGAGGAGGGTGTCCTGGCGGGCGGCTTCGGCTCCGCCGTGTGGGAGACGCTGAGCGAGGCCGGCGCGGCGCCGCGCATCCTGCGTGTTGGGCTGCCGGACCGCTTCGTCACGCACGGCAAGCCTGCGCTGCTCCACGAGGAGGTCGGCTACACCGGCGAGCGCATCGCCGAACGCGTCGCCGCTGCGATCACGGACAGGCACTCCGCCATCGTCGGCGCCTGAGCCGGCGCCCGAGCAGGGCTCCTTAAACGAAACGACCCGCCGGGGAAAGCGGGCCGTCTCAGGGAGGAGGGATTTCAAAGGAGAGATGATGATCAGCTCTCGATCACCTTCATACTGGTCACCGTGGGTGCCAGCTTGTGTGACATAGCTCACAGAAAGTCGCGGGGGAGGGCGCGCTCACGGGCTGCGGGGCACCCGGGTGTGTGCAAGGGTTCCTGTGGATGAGCAAGCGCCGCCTTGACACCGTGCTGGCCGAGCGCGGCCTGTTCACATCGCGCACGCGCGCCGCGGCCTCGGTGATGGCGGGGGAGGTGCGCGTCGGCACCGGCGGCAGACGCGCCGCCAAGCCCGGGGAGATGGTCGACCCCGACGAGCTCATCAGCGTCGAGGACCGCCCGGCCTACGTCTCCAGGGGCGGCATCAAGCTGGCCAACGCGCTCGATGCATGCGGGCTCAGCGTCCAGGGCCGCTGCGCGATCGACATCGGCGCCTCCACCGGCGGCTTCACGGACTGCCTGCTGCAACGCGGCGCGAGCGCCGTGATCGCCGTCGACGTCGGCTACGGGACACTCGACTACAGGCTCAGGAGCGATGAGCGCGTGACGGTGATGGAGCGCACGAACGCACGCGCGCTGGCGCCGGAGATGCTGCCGCAGCTCGACCCCCCGGTGGACCTCGCGGTGATCGACGTTTCGTTCATATCGCTGACCAAGGTGCTCGGGCCTCTGCTGGCCTGCATGGCGCCGCGCTATGACGTGCTGGCGATGATCAAGCCCCAGTTCGAGGTGGGCCGGGGCCGCGTCGGCAAGGGAGGCGTCGTGCGCGACAGCGCCGACCGCCGCTCGGCGCTGATCGCCGTGGGGGAGGCCGCGCTGGAGCTCGGCGCCGGCGTCATCTCCTACCACTCCTCGGGCCTGGCAGGACCGAAGGGCAACCTCGAGAGCTTCATCTGGCTGTGTGAGCCCTCCCGCAGCGGGGCGTGCACTGGGGCCGCCGATCTGCAGGCGCTGGCGCGCGAGGTGGAGCCGTGAGAAGCGCCACCGTCTTCACTCACCGGCGCCCGGAGGACACCCAGCCCGCGCTCGAGCTGCTGATCGAGCGAGCGCGGCATGCCGGCATGACGCTCCGCTTCGATGAGGAGGAGACGGTCAAGCACTCGCTTCAGAGCGCTCCCGGCGTGGAGGTGAACGCCCCCAGCCTCGAGGACGTCGAGCTGTGCCTGGTCCTCGGCGGCGACGGCACGATCCTGCGCGCGCTGCAGCGCTACGCGGGCACGCCCGTGCCCGTGTTCGCGATCAACTACGGCGCGATCGGATTCCTGGCGACGGTAGAGCCGCAGGACATCGAGGCCGGCGTGGCACGGGCGCTCAGCGGCGACTTCGAGCTTCTGCACCTGCCGGGGATCGTGCTCGAGCTGGATGGGCTGGCGCCGACCGCGATCAACGACATCGCTATCCACCGCAAGGTCGGCGAGCGCGTCGCCGAGCTCGCCTACGCCCTCGACGGCGAGGTCGCCGGCAGCGTCCGCTGCGACGGGCTCGTCGTCGCCACGCCCGCCGGCTCCACCGGCTACAACCTCGCCAACGGCGGTCCGGTGATGGCCTGGGGGGTCGAGGGCTTCGTCGTGTCCTTCATCGCTCCCCACTCCATGAGCGCCCGTGCGCTGGTCGCGGCGCCCGAAGACCGGCTCACGATCTTCAACCGCTCCCGCGAGCCGCTGGACGTCGCCGTCGACGGGCGCCCGGTCGGCGAGATACCCGCCGGGGGATCGATCCAGGCCAGCTTCGTCAAAGACGTCGGCACGCTGGCACAGCTGCCGGGCTCATCCTTCTACAGGCGCCTGCGGGAGAAGTTCGGGCGACTGGCCAGCTGAGCGTCGCTCAGGCGACGCGCGCGCTGGAATCCGGCGTGTGGGTCACGTCGTGCTCCATCGCTGAGAGGAACTCGTCGAGCTGGGCACGCGAGAAGCGGCGCTGGCCGCCGGGTGTGCGATAGCAGCTGACGTGTCCCGCGTCGGTCCAGCGGCGGACCGTCGCCAGCGAGACACCGAGATAGGACGCCGCCTGGGAGCTCGTGAACACGAGCTGCTGCTCGGAGGGTGTGCGGGGTGTGGGGGTGGCGGCTGGCATGGGCTGAGGCTTATTTCGTCAGAACCGGCAGCGAACTTGAGCTGCGAGCACTGTTGATGCGGTTTCCCTGTCCAACGGGGCCGCGGTCCCCGTGGGCAACTCGACGCCTGTGCACACATTCCTGCACAAAGTTGCGCAAACTGGACAGAAGTGCCAATGGTCGCCTAGCATGCGCAAACCTAGTCATAGGTAGCGGCTTTCCAGGTGGATGGAGACACATGGTGCCGCGAAGAAATACGGCCCAACGGCTCTGGAAAAGGAGACCACAATGAGCTGGCGCAACTAAGGGTTCGAGCGGACCGCAAGGTCCGCATAGAGGGCGCCACACCCTTGTGATGTGGCGCCCTCGTTTTTTCTCCGGCGGCCGGTCCTCCGGATGGAGGTTCTCAGGCGGGCTGTGCGATCTTCTGGGCCCGGCGCCCGAACGCGAGCTCGGCCTCGAAATCGGCGTCCTCGCCGCGCGCCACACTCGAGGGGCCCTCGCGCTCGATCATCGCGGCGAACCGCTCCACGAGGTCCGAATCCAGGTTGCGCCCGGCCGTCGAGCGCATCTCGGCGATTGCCCGCTCGGGCGTCAGGGCCTGGCGGGAGCCCTCGCCCATGGTGAGCGAGTCATACATCGAGCAGATACCGATGATCCGCGATGACAGCGGGATCTCCGATCCGATAAGTCCTGCCGGGTAGCCGCTGCCGTCGACGTGCTCGTGGTGGTAGAGGATCGCCTCGGCGACCGGGCCGTAGCCGTCGAGGCGGCCGACCAGGGTGGCTCCGTCCTGCGGATGGCGGCGGATGATCGCGCGGTCCTCGTCGCTGAGCACCTCCGCGTGAAGGATGTGGTCCGGGAGCGCGAACTTCCCGATGTCGTGGAGCAGGCCGGCCGTGTGGATCACGTCCTGCTCGGCCTCATCGCAGCCGATCTCGGCGGCGAGCTCCCGCGCGGAGCGGGCGACCGCGGCGGCGTGCCTGGCGGTCGAGCGGTCGCGCAGCGCGAGCGTCTCCACGAGGGTGCTGAGCACCCCGAGCTGCAGAGAGGCGAGGTGGATCGAGCGCGCTTCGAGCTGGTCCGCCCGGTCCTCCGAGCGCAGCAGGGCGACCATCAGGTACTGGAAGATCGCGATCACGAGTATCGCCCCGAGCAGCACCGGCAGACCGAGGTTGGTGTAGGCGACGGCGAGCATCGCCGCCAGGGCGCCGGTCGCGATCTGGCCCGGGAGCAGTGGCACGAACAGGTCCCTGAGCTGCCCGGACAGCGAATGACCCTCCAGGACCCGTTTGTCCAGGGCGACCTGGGCGAAGTTCAGGGTGTTGGTCCCCATGAAGACCGCGAATGCCAGCAGCGCGAACGTGACGCTCTGCGTGGCCTGCGCGTTGGCGGCGCTGTGGACGTCGCCTACGACGGCCGTGACGGCCAGGCCGCCGACCAGCGGGAAGAGGGCGTGGCTGGAGAGGTTGCCGAGCGTGTAGGCGGCGGATGTGCGGCGCGTGGCGGTGGTCAGAATCATCGCGCAGACGCCGATCGCGACGGCGGGGGCGGGCCCCAGCAGGGTCATCGCGAGCACCAGTGCGACGAAGCCCGCCGACAGGTCCTGGCCTCGGATCGTGAACTCCAGGCGCTCGCCGGCGAGGTTCAGCGCCAGCAGCAGCAGAACCAGGCTGATGGGCTGCCATTCATCGGGAGAGGAGATCAGCGCCGCGGCCGCGATACACCCGGCGAGGATCAGGGCCTCGGCGGTCCAGTAGATGTAGCGAATTGGCTTCGGAGCTGGCATCTGTTGCGTATCCGGACCCCGTGGTCCCGGCCTCCCGCCCGGCGGGTGGGAGGTGCACGGCGGTCCAGCCAAGACACCTATCGGCCGACGGGGTGTCGTCCTAAAGGTGCAATTCGCGTGTTTTGGACGGTGCGGGCGCCGCCGCGCCGGTGTTTAGGCGGGGGCCTCTCCGCCGGCGCTGGAGTCCGGGAGCGCCGGCCGGCCCGCCCTGGGCTGGTGGGTGTCGGCCGGATCACCGGCCGGGGGGTCTCCACGGCCGGGCGCGACGCCGTCCATGGCGAGGCGCATGAAGGCGACCGTGGTCGCGCAGGCGCCGAGCCCCACGAGCAGGAATGCCGTGCGCGTGCTGGTCAGCGCCACGAGTACGCCGCCCAGGGTCAGGCCGATCGCCGGGCACAGCGCTCCGAGCGATTCGACCGCGCCCATCATGCGCCCCTGCAGCGCTGGAGGGGTCATCAGCTGCACCGCGCTGATCAGCGACGCCCACTGCACGCCGTTGCCGAGGCCGCCTAGCAGGGCTGCGGCGCAGGCGGGCGCGAGCGAGGGGGAGGCGGCGAAGCCGACGTATGCCAGGCCGACGGCGAGCGTGCCGGCGGTCAGCATCACCCCTACCGGGCGCTGGGTGGAGCGGGCGAAGACGATGCTGCCGGCGACAGCCCCGGCCCCCCAGGCCGCGAGCAGGAAGCCGAGGCCCCTGTCCCCGCCTCCGAGCGTGACCTTGGCGTAGATGACCTCGATCGGGGACCCGGCGGAGAAGAACACGAGCGCCACCGCCTGGGCGGCGAGCAGGGTCCGCATCGCCGGCACCTCGCGGATGTGCGCCAGCGCCTCCTGCAGGCGAGAGCGGACCGACTCGCCCGCGGCCTCCTCGACACTGGGGCGCAGATCCAGCAGCAGCCCGGCGCACAGCACGAACAGCGCCGCGTCTATCAGCAGCGCCGCCGGTGAGCCGGCGGCGGCCACGACGACTCCGGCGATCGCGGGCCCGAGCACGAAGGCGCTGGAGAAGGCGACGTTCAGTGCGGCGTTGGCCTCGCGTTCGGCGGCGTGGATGCGCTCGCTCAGGTCGATCCCCACCGCGGCCCGCGGATGCACCTCATCGCGCGCCGCACGCGCCGCCTCCGAGCGCAGAAGGGCGCTGGCGGCCAGGCCGGCCGTGCCGTCAAGGGCGGCGATCAGGAGGATCGCCGGCAGCCAGAAGTGCCACAGCAGCACCGCCAGGGCGGCGGTTGCGAGCGCCTCGAAGAGATAAAGCCCGCTGAGCTCGCTGCGCCGCCGCGAGGCCTCGACGCGCGCGACGAGCACCGGCACGGCGAAGGCCGGCAGCACCTGTCCGGCGACCAGCAGGGCCGAGACGGCAATCGCGCTGTGCGTGTGGTCGTAGACCGCGACCGACAGCGCGACGAACCCGAACCAGTTGCCCAGGCGGTTGATCGTGTACGCGGTCAGAATCCTGCGCAGACGGGCTGACCGGAGCGTCGATGGCACGGCGGGCACGCTAACGCGTGCCGATGACGGCCGTCGAGGACTGCACGGTCGTTGGCACGCGGCCGGTCGGTCCAGTCCGGGCGCTACGGTCTTGCGAGCATGGAAGCGGCACCACCCGCACCCGGCCGTCCGACGACGGTTGTCATCGCCGATGACCACACGGTCGTGCGCGACGGGATTCGCGCCGTCCTGGAAAGGGAGGACGGCGAGTTCGAGGTCGTCGCCGAAGCGGCGGACATCCCGTCCCTGATCCGGGCGGTCCGTGAGCACAAGCCCGACCTGCTGACGCTGGATCTGACGATGCCCGGGGGATCGAGCCTTGGCGCTCTGCCCTCGTGCTTCATGGCCCATCCGACGATGGCGGTCGCGATCCTGACGATGCGAGAGGACCCTGAGTATGCCCGCCAGGCGCTGCGCGCAGGCGCCCGCAGCTACGTCCTGAAGGAGGCGGAGCCCGCTGAACTGCTGCAGGCGTTCCGCCTCGCCGTGGCGGGCGGCACGTATCTGCATCCGCGGCTCGGGGCCCTGATGGCTACGGGGGAGGAGGGGACAGACGCCGTTGCCCTCAGCGACCGCGAGCGCGAGGTTGTGCGCCTGATCGCCGACGGCTACACCAACCCCGAGATAGCCGAGCAGATGGACGTCGCCGAGCGAACCGTGAAGACCTACAGGGCACGCGCGATCGAGAAGCTCGGCTTCTCATCCCGCGCCGAGATAACGGCCTATGTCAGGCGGACCGGCCTGGCCGAGGAGACCGAGGGCTGAGCAGGCTCAGGCCGGTGCGGGCGAGGCCAGCGGGCGGCCCGCCAGAGGCACCGACAGCTGCACCACCGTGCCGCCTCCGGCCGCCGGCATGAAGGTGAGCTCGCCGCCGACGAGCTCGGCGCGCTCCCGCATCCCGGACATCCCGAAGCCCCCCTCGAGCCCGTCTCCGCGCGGCCCGAGGCGCTCGGCGCCGGGCATGCCGCTGCCGTCGTCGGTCACCGAGGCGAGGATCGTCCCGTCGCTGACGCTGACGGCGATCACGGCGCTGGTCGCGTTCGCGTGGCGGCTGACGTTCGTGAGCGCCTCCTGCATGACCCTGTAGATGGTGCTCTCGAGCTCGGTGTCCAGCCTGCGCTGGGCATGCGGGTCGCTCCCGTCGGCGGCTCCCAGGTTGATGCGGGTGGTCACGTCCAGGCCGTCGATCGCCTGCGCGCGCCGTGCCAGTGCCTGCAGCGCCGCCTCCAGGCCGAGGTCGTCCAGGGCGGCGGGGCGAAGCTCGGTGATGAGGTGGCGCAGGCCGTCGATCTCGTTGCCGAGGCCCTCGAGCACCACGTCGACGGCGCGGCTGAGGGCGTCGCTGTTGGCACTGTCGCGCGCGTTCGCCAGCTGCAGCCGCAGAGCGCCGATGCCCTGGATGCTCTCGTCGTGGATCTCGCGTGCCCAGCGGGCGCGCTCGCGCTCACGCGCCTCCATGCCGTAGCGAAGCCGCTCGATCTCGACCGACCGCTCGGCCGCCAGACGCTGGGCCACGCTCGCCGCGAAGGCACTGAGCGCCTGCCGGTCGGGCTTGCGAAAGCTCCCCTCGCGGCGCAGCACGATGATCATGCCTCCGCCGAGGCCTTCCAGATCCAGCGGCTCGACCAGTACAGCACGAGCATCGAGCCCGAGTTCGTGCAGCCACGCCGCCTCCTGACCCCGCGGTCGCTCCATCGCGAGCGGCTCGCCGGCGCTGTAGAGCGCGCCGAGGGAGCTTCCCTGGACAGGGACGATCCTCAGGCGAGGGGTGCCCGCGCCCGCGGACGCCGCTACGCGAAGCTCGCCGCGCTCCTCGATCACGACCAGGAGCGTGTCGGCGTCCAGAAGCGCCAGGCCGCGGTCGGCCATCAGGCGCAGAAGCCATAGCTCGGATCCGGAGAGCACCGCTGGAGATTATGAAGCGCCGCGGCGGGCCGCGGCTAGCTTCGCGTCCTGGGCCTGTGCAGGTACTCGTGTTCGAGCGCCTCGGGCTGGCTCGGGGCGGGTGCGTGGCCGCTCTCGCCCCCGTTCCCGTTGCCGGCCGGATCTATGGCCGCGGCGCGGGCGAGGTCAAAGAGCTCGTCCGCGCTGCTCGGCTCATGCCATGCGGCGAGGCCGACCGATACGCGCAGGGGCGTGCGCTCGCCGCCCGCTTCGAGCTTCACGGAGCGCAGCCTGCCGAGCACGCGGCGGGCGACGATCTCGGCCTGCGGCGAGTCCGCGCCCGGCAGGACGATCAGCAGATCGCCCTGAGCCGGCCTGCCGATGCGGTCAAAGCGCCGCAGCGAGGGCTCGAGCGCGGAGGCCATGTAGGAGAGCATCTCCTCGCGCAGCTCGAGCCCGTGCTCGCGCGCCATCGCCTCGAGGTTCTCCACCACCACCAGCAGGCAGCTCAGCCGGGTGCTGTGGCGTTCGGCGCGCGCGATCTCTTCATCGAGGCGCTCGGAGAGCTCCGGGCCCGACAGGCATCGAGGCCCCCTCGCGGGTGCGCTCTCGGTCTGCGGATTGTCGAAGCTGGCGGCCATGCCCTGGTGGTGACGAGTGTAAGGGTGCGCCGGTCCGTCGACGCGTGCCCAGCAGACATTATGCGCCCCGGGGGACGCGGAGGCCAGCTGCGGACGCACTCGTGCAGCGGTGATCCGTCGGAGTGCGCTGGTACACCTGCTGATGTGCTCCAGGAGCTGCGTGTCGAGAACCTGCTGCTGATCGAGGCTGCCCAGCTGAGGCTGGCCCCTGGCCTTAACGTCCTCACGGGCGAGACCGGAGCCGGCAAGACCGTGCTCGCACACGCGCTCGACCTGCTGCTGGGCGGGCGCGCCAGGAGCGGCATCGTCAGGCCCGGCGCGTCCGAGGCATACGTGGAGGGCGTGTTCGATCTGACGCCGGAGCTCCGCGTGGAGCTGGGCGAGCGCCTCAGCTCCGACGCCGAGGACCTTGTACTCGCCCGCCGGGTGGGCGCCGACGGGCGCACCCGCGCCTACGTCAACGGTCGCAGCGCCTCCGCGAAGGACCTGCGTGAGCTCGGGGCCGCGGTACTCGCGTTCTACGGCCAGCACGAGCACCGCAAGCTGACGCTCGCCTCCGAGCAGCTCACGATCCTGGACGGCCTGTGCGGTCCCGGGCAGGAGGAGCTCCTGCAGGCGTGCGCGGGGGCCGTGGCCGAGACCAGACGGCTTCAGGAGCGGATGCGCGAGCTCCGTGAGCTCGCCGGCCGCCGCGAGCGCGAGCTGGACCTGCTGCAGTTCGAGCTCTCGGAGATCGACGCCCTCGCACCGGATGAGCAGGAGCATGAGCAGCTGCTCGCCGCGCGCGATCGGCTGCGTGCCGCGGACTCGCTCCGCAGCGCCGCCGGTGCCGGGGCGGAGGCGCTCGCTCCCGACGGCGGCGAGTCGCCGGGCGTCGCCGCGCTGGCCGCTGAGGCACTCGCCCGGCTCGGCGCCGTCTCCGGGGTGGACCCGGAACTGGATGCGCTCACCGAGCGGGCCAGGACCCTCGCGATCGAGGCCGGCGACCTCGCGGGCGAGCTGCGCGGCTACTGCGACGGCAGCTCCTCCGCCGGCGCGGAGATCGACCGTGGACCGCTGGCCGGAGCCGGCGCCTCGCTGGATGCCCTGGAAGAGCGGCTCACCGCTCTCGAGCGTGTCGCCCGCAAGCACGGCGGCAGCATCGCGGGCGCGCTCGAATATGCCAGCGAGGCCCGCGCCAGGCACGAGGAGCTCGTGGGCGCGGACGTGGCGCTGACAGAGACCGAGGCCGAGCTCCAGCGCGCCGGCGAGGAGCTCGAGGTGCACGTCGGTGCGCTGCGCCGGGCGCGCAGGGCGGCGGCCGCCGCCCTCGAGCCGGCGGTGCTCGAGCAGCTCGCGTCGCTGGCGATGGGAGACGCGCGCTTTGAGGTCGTCCTGAGCGAGACCGAGGCCGGGCCGCGCGGGGGCGACGCGGTCGAGTTCCTGCTCGCGCCGAATCCGGGCGTGCCCGCCGGGCCGATCCGGGAGATCGCCTCGGGCGGCGAGCTCTCGCGGGTGATGCTCGCGATCATGAGCGTCGCCGGGGCCTCCGCGCAGGGCGCCACGCTGGTCTTCGACGAGGTCGACGCCGGCATCGGAGGCCACACCGCGCGGGCCGTAGGTGCGCGGCTGCGCGAGCTCGGGACCCGCCGGCAGGTGCTGTGCATCACCCACCTCGCGCAGATTGCCTCGCTGGGCGCCCGCCACTTCACGATCATCAAGGACACCGGCGCCGACCCGACGCTTGCGACGGTCGCGCAGCTCGGGGAGGGCGACGTCGTCGGCGAGCTCGTCAGGATGCTCGGAGCCGACAGCGACGACAGCGCGGCCCGCAGCCACGCGCAGGAGCTGCGCCGCGCAGCGTGAGCGCCACCCACGGGGCGCGCTGCCGGCCGGCGGTCGTTAGTCTCGCTGGGATGGCAGCAACGCGTCCGAGCCTCCCAGACGCCGGCCTGCAGGGCGCTGAGGCCCTCACCGGCGCCCTGCCGGTCGCCCGCACGGTGTCCGGGCCGGTCAGGCCGGGACGTAAAACCAAGCTGCTGGTGGGTCACATGGTCGCGGGCGACATCGCGCTGATCGACCATCTCGACATCGATCGCGTCTCGGCCGAGGAGCTGATCGCCGCAGGCGCGGCAGCGGTTCTGAACTGCCGCCCCTCCTCGGGCGGCAGCTATCCCAACATGGGCCCGCAGCTGCTCGTGCAGGCCGGACTGATGCTGGTCGACCTGCCTGACGACTCGCTGTTCGGCCTGGTCGCGGACGGGGACCCGATCGTCGTGCGCTCGACCGGCTCCGGCGCGGGGGAGGTGCTGCGCAGGGGCGATGTGCTCGCGCGCGGTCAGATCCTCGAGCCCGAGCGGGTGCTGAGGGAGACCGAGGCGCGCCGCCAGGAGGTGGGGGAGGCGCTGGAGCGGTTTGCCCTGAACACCATCGAGCACATGCGCGAAGAGCGCGAGCTGCTGACGGGCCGCATACAGATGCCGCGCTTTCAGACCGACTTCCGGGATCGCTCGATCCTCGTGGTCGTGCGGGGGGTCGATGTCCAGCGCGACCTGCGGGCGCTGAGGCCGTTCATTCGCGACATGCGGCCTCTGATCGTCGCGGTCGACGGCGGCGCGGACGTACTGCTCGAGGAGGGCCTGACGCCGCACATGATCGTCGGCGACATGGACTCGGCGGCCGAGAGCGCCCTGCGCTGCGGAGCCGAGCTCGTCGTGCACTCCTCGATGGACGGTCACGCGCCCGGCCGCCATCGGCTGCAGGAACTCGGCCTCGCCTACAAGCTCGTCCCCGCGCCCGGCACCAGCCAGGACGTCGCGATGCTGATCGCTGCCGAGAAGGGCGCGCGCCTGATCGTTGCGGTGGGAGCCCAGTACAACCTCGTCGAGTTCCTGGACCGCAACCGCCAGGGAATGTCGTCGACGTTCCTGACGCGCCTGCGGATCGGCGAGATCCTCGTCGACGCCAAGGGAGTGAGCAGGCTCTACCAGCCGCGGCCCGGGCTCACGCCCCTGCTGGTCGTGATAGCGGCGGGCATGATCGCGATGATCGCGGTGATCTGGATGACCCCGGCGCTGCGCGACGTGGCGCAGCTGCTGTGGATAAGGCTCCACCTGCTGCTCGGCACCATCTCCTGACGGCCGGGCGCGCGGTTCATGTTCGACTATCGCTATCACGCACTCTCGCTGGCAGCCGTCCTGTTCGCGCTGGCGCTGGGCGTCCTGATCGGGGTCGCGATCGGCGACTCGAATCTCGTCTCCTCGGCCAAGAGCGGGATCGTCAGCAACCTCAACTCGGAAGTGAGCGCCTCCCGCAAGCAGGCCGCGGAACTGCAGCAGCGGCTCAGCGTCCAGGAAACCGCCGCGAAGGGCCTGTATCCGCTCTCGGTTCACGAACTCCTGGCGGGTCGGAACATCGGGCTCGTGTTCCTCGGCGAAACCTCCGATGAGATCGACACCCTCGTCCGCGGCGCCGTGACCCAGTCCGGCGGCGCAGTCACCAGCGTGGTCGCGATCCGCGAGCCGCTGAGCCTGAGTGCGATCGAACACGAAGCCGCCGGCACGCGCTTCGCCGGGCTCGAAGGCTCGGCCGCGCTGGTCAACAAGCTCGGCGTCGTCGTCGGCCACGAGCTGGTCAGCGGGGGGCCGCAGGTCGGCCGCGACCTGCTCAGCCGCGTTCGCCCGAGCCTGCTGAGCGCCTTCGACGGCCAGCTCACCCGCCTGGACGGGCTGGTGGTCGTGCGCGCCGAGCCGGCCGGCATGACGCCGGTGCAGAGCGAAGCCGCCGCTGCGTTCGAGTCCGGGCTGCTGTCCGGCGTGAGCGCCGCGGGCGTGCCGCTGGTGGGGGTGGAGCTGAGCGGCACCGAACCGTCCCAGATCACCTGGTACAAGGGCAAGGGCGTCGCCAGCGTCGATGACCTGGACGAAATCACCGGGCAGGCCTCGCTCGATCTCGCGCTCGCAGGCTCCCACGGCTCCTACGGCGTGAAGGGCACCGCCGACTCGCTGCTCCCGACCCTCGCGAGCGGGTCCGGGACGCCCTGAGCGCGTCCGCGGGCGACGCTAGCTTCCCGGCATGTACGCGCTGCCCTTCGCGATCGCGCTCCTGGCCGCGCTCGTGCTTGCGCCCCCGCTGGTCGGGACGCTCACCCGCGGCGAGCACGTCAGGCCCAACCACCGCGGCTCAGAGCTGCCGACGCCGCTCGGGATCCTCGTGCCCGCCGCAGCGCTGACCGCGCTGGTGCCGCTGATGCTGATCGAGCAGTTCGCGGGCAAACCGGTGTTTCACCCCTACAGCGCGATCGTGGCGCTGTACGCGCTCGGGGTGCTGCTGCTCGGCCTCATCGATGACGCATTGGGGGCGGGTGCCGGGGCGCCGAGGGGGATCCGCGGACACGCGGCCGCGGCCCGCCGCGGTGAGCTGTCCACGGGGGCTCTGAAGGCCGCCGGCTCGCTCGGGCTCGCGCTGCTGGCGGTCAGATACCTGCCGCTCTCGGGCTGGCGCTGGCTGCTCGCCGCCGGGGTGCTGGTGCTCGCTACGAATCTCTTCAACCTGCTGGACCTGCGGCCCGGGCGGGCCGTGAAGGTGTTCGTGGTGCTCGGGGTCGCCCTCAGCGCCGCGGCCGCGGACCTGCGCAGCCTCTGGACGCTGGGCCTTTTCGCCGCTCCGGCCCTGGTCGCCGGCGCCTATGACCTGCGCGAGAAGGGCATGCTCGGGGACACCGGGGCGAACCTGCTCGGAGGGCTCGCCGGGCTGTGGCTGGTGCTCACCCTGTCCACCGCGGGCCAGGTGTTTGCCCTGGCGACGCTCGTGATTATCACGCTATATGGGGAGTTCTTTTCGATCTCGGCGCTCGTGGAACGGACTCCGGGGCTCCGGGAACTAGACTCTTGGGGCAGGCCCTCATGACCTTGCAACCTTCCGAGCGACACTCCCAGCCCCCGAGCAAGACCCGATTCATTTTCGTGACGGGTGGCGTCGTCTCGTCGCTCGGCAAGGGCATCGCCGCCGCATCGATCGGGCGCCTGCTCGTCTCAAGGGGGCTGACGGTCGGCCTGCAGAAGTTCGACCCCTACATCAACGTCGATCCGGGGACGATGTCGCCCTATCAGCACGGCGAGGTCTTCGTGACCGAGGACGGGGCCGAGACCGACCTCGACCTCGGGCACTACGAGCGCTTCACCGACGCCAACACGAGCCGCGCCTCGAACGTGACCGCGGGCGGCATCTACGACACCGTGATCCGCCGCGAGCGCCGTGGGGACTACCTCGGCGGGACCGTGCAGGTCGTGCCCCACATCACCGACGAGATCAAGCAGCGGATCTCGCTGATCGCCGAGTCCAGCGACGTCGACTTCGTCATCACCGAGATCGGCGGAACCGTGGGCGACATCGAGTCGCTCCCGTTCCTGGAGGCGATCCGGCAGTTCCCGGTCGACGTCGGCAGGCGCAGGTGCATGTTCATCCACCTCACGCTCGTGCCCTACATCGGCCACGCGGGAGAGCTGAAGACCAAGCCCACGCAGCACTCCGTCAACGAGCTGCGCAGGATCGGTATCGCCCCCGACATGCTCATGTGCCGCTCAGAGGGCTCGCTCTCCTCCGACATCCGCAAGAAGATCGCCCTGTTCGCGAGCCTGCCGGTCGAGGCGATCGTGTCGGCATGCGACGTGGACAACATCTACAAGGTGCCGCTGACCTTCCGCGAACAGGCCGTCGACGACTTCATCCTCGATCACTTCGGCGTCGAGGCTGCCCAGCCGGAGCTGACCCGCTGGAAGGAGCCGATCGAACGCTCCGCCAGAGCCAAGCGGACCGTCCGGATCGCGCTGGTCGGGAAGTACGTCAAGCTCGAGGACGCCTACCTCTCAGTTGCCGAATCGCTGCGCCACGCAGCCTCGATGCAGGACAGCAACGTCGAGATCGACTGGATCGACTCCGAGAGCCTCGAGGGCCCCGCCGCCGAGCGCCAGACCGCGGAGCAGGACGGAGGGGAGGGTCTCGCGCGCCCCGAGAAGGCCCAGAGCGAGGACCCGTATGAGGTCCTGGCCCGCGCCGACGGGATCCTGATCCCGGGTGGCTTCGGAGGTCGCGGCATCGAGGGCAAGATCGCCGCTGCCCGCTTCGCCCGCGAGAACCGGATCCCCTACCTGGGGATCTGCCTCGGGATGCAGGTGGCCGTCGCGGAGTTCGCCCGCAGCATCGCCGGCATGGAGGGCGCGAACTCGACGGAGTTCGACATAGAGACCCCGTATCCGGTCATCGACCTGCTGCCCGAGCAGAAGGAGGTCGCGGACCTCGGCGGCACGATGCGCCTCGGCGCGGACCCGATCAAGCTCCACGAGGGGACAGTCGCGCGAGAGATGTACGGCGAGGCGGTCATCTACGAGCGCCACCGCCATCGCTATGAGGTCAACAACCTGCTTCGCAAGCGCCTGCAGAGCGCGGGCCTGACCGTTTCGGGGACCTCTCCCGACGAGCGACTGGTGGAGCTCGTGGAGCTCGAGGACCACCCGTTCTTCATCGCGTCGCAGTTCCACCCGGAGTTCAAGTCCCGTCCGGAGCGTCCCGCTCCGCTGTTCCGGGGTTTCATCTCCGCCGCGCTCGTCCAGGCCGGCGCCGAGGGCTCATCGTTCGAGGACGCACACGACGGACCTGATGAGCAGGAGGTGCTGGTGCAGGACACGCGCGCCGCCTCCGAGCCCGCGCCGGGATCCGGCGCCGGGCGCTCCTGACCCTCGGCGAGCAGATGTCGCGTGCGGGCGCCATGGAGCAGCGGTGGCTCAGCGGCGCCTTCGCGGAGATGTGCCGGATCGAGAGCCCGTCCGGGCATGAGCGCGCCTGCGCCGAGATGGTGATCAGAGAGCTCTCGGCGCTCGGAGTGAGCGTGCAGGAGGACGACGCCGGGCCGGCGGCGGGCTCTGACTGCGGCAACCTGCTCGCCCGGATCCCGGGCGCGTCCGGGCACTCGGTGCTGCTCTGCGCGCATCTGGACACCGTGCCGCTGCAGGCACCGGTCGAGCCGGTGCTCATCGACGGCGGCTGGGAGAACGCCAACGACGGGATCCTCGGCGCCGACAACAAGGCCGCGGTCGCGATGCTCCTAGCCCTCGCCCGCCACGTGGCCGGCGGCTCCTCTCCCGTGGGCCTTGAGCTCCTGTTCACCGTCGGCGAGGAGATCGCGCTCGCCGGCTCCCGTGCGCTGAACGTCTCGAGCCTGCAGAGCGAGTTCGGCTATGTCTTCGACCACGCTTCGCCGATCGGCGAGGTGGTGATGGCCTCACCGAGCCACTTCCGCATCGAGGCGGACTTCCGCGGGGCGGCCGCCCACGCCGGCATCCGCCCGCAGGACGGGCGCAGCGCGATCCTCGCCGCTGCGCGGGCGGTTGCGTCGCTGCCGCTCGGGCGCATCGACCAGGACACGACCGTCAACGTCGGCACCATCGCCGGGGGCACCGCAATGAACGTCGTTCCCGAACGGTGCTCGCTGCTGGCCGAGGTGCGCTCGATCGAGGACTCCCGCGCCGAGGAGCTCGTCGCCGAGATCGTCGACCTGATCCATGGGGCGGCCAACCTGCCCGACTGTGACTGCGACGTCGACGTCAGCATCCAGCGCACGTTCCCCGGCTACCGGCTCTCGCCCCAGGAGCCGGCGGTCCAGGCCGCCCACCGGGCGCTTCGCTCATGCGGGCGCGAGCCGGTTGCGATCTCCAGCGGAGGCGGCTCGGATGCGAACATTCTGAACGCAGCCGGGCTGCGGACCGTCAACCTCGCCAACGGCACCGAGGGCAACCACGAGCCCGGCGAGCGCGTGAGCGACGCCGCGCTCTCGGAGATGCTCGAGGTCACCCTGGCCCTGCTCGACAGTGCTGCCGGGCTCGCGCCCGCCGCTGCCGTGTAGCGTGCCGCGCGATGCTCAAGCTCAGACACGCGACAGTCCTGGAGGTCGACGGCGCGGCCGGCGCCGACCAGCGCGCCCGCGAGCAGCAGATCCGGGTGCGCCTGCAGGGCGAGAGCTCACCCCGCCCGGCGATCGTCGATGTGGGGCTGCTCGGCGCGGCCGAGGTGGGCGATGAGGTCATTGTCAACGCGCAGGCTCTGGATCTCGGCCTCGGCTCGGGCGGCTTTGACATCGTCCATGTCAACCTGACGCGCGGTCTGCAGGGCGGCGATGAGTCGGGCGCAGCGGTGATGAAGCTGAACTACACCAGCCTGCAGCACACCGTCGAGCCGGTCGAGGATGCCACCCTGCAGGTGCCGATAGAGCGACCGGCGGCGGTGCTCGCGCTCCACGGGCAGCTCCCGGCCGTCGCCTGGGCCTTTGCCGAGGCGCTGCCGGGGGCGAGGCTGGGCTACGTGCAGACGCAGGGCGGGGCGCTACCCGGATCGCACTCGCATGTGGTGCGGGCCCTGCGCGAGCAGGGCAGGCTCGCCGGTCATCTCACGGCGGGTTCGGCATTCGGCGGCGAGGGCGAGGCGATCACGACCGCCGGCGCCCTGCACCACGGCCTGCGGACCCTGGGCTGGGACGCGGCCGTCATCGGCCCGGGACCCGGGATCATCGGCACGGGCACGGCCCTCGGCCACGGAGGGATGGCGGCGCTCGACTCCTCGCACGTGGCGCTGGCCCTGGGCTGTGAGACGGTGCTCGTGGCCCGGATGTCCTCCGGTGATGAGCGAGAGCGCCACCGCGGCATCTCCCACCACACACTCACCGTCCTTGACCTGCTGCTCGAGCCGGTGACCGTCGCTCTTCCCGCCGGCATGCGCTCACCCGTCGGCGCCGAGCTGCGCGCGGGACTCGGCGACATCTTCGGGGGCGCCGGCGCGAGCCGCCCTGTGCTCGCGCTCGACGTCGAGCGGCCCGTGCGCATCACGCGCCACGACTGGCGCCCGGCGCAGGTTGACCTTCCCGCGTATGCCGCCAGCGGCCTGCCCGCCGTGAGCATGGGCCGCGGCCTGACGCAGGACCCGCTGTTCTTCGGCGCCGCACTGGCAGGCGGCACCGTGCTCGCCCAGGTTGCAGCAGCCGCCGCGCCGGTGGGCGAGAGCCTGTGAGCGAAAGCCGCGACAGCGCTCCGGCGCCCGCCGATGAACGGGCGTTCGTGCCGGCCGGCGGGGAGACCGTGTACCACGGGCGGATCGTCGACGTCCGGGTCGAGCGCTTCCGCTACCCGGACGGAGCGGAGGTTTCTCGCGAGATCGTCCGCCACCGCGGGGCGGTGGCGGTGCTCGCCTTCGATGAGAGCTGCGTGTGGCTGGTTCGCCAGCCGCGTGAGGCGGTGGGCGAGCGCGACCTGCTGGAGATCCCGGCCGGAAGGCTCGACGTCGAGGGTGAGGCGCCGCTGGCGGCCGCCCAGCGCGAGCTGGCTGAGGAGATCGGCCGCGGAGCCAGGGTCTGGGAGCCGATCGTCTCCTACTACACCGGTGCAGGGTTCACCGACGAGCAGGTGCACCTGTTCAGCGCCCGCGAGCTCTATGAGCAGAGCGCCGACAGCGGCGAGGATGAGCGGATCGAGATCGTCCGCTGGCCCCTTGCCGAGCTGCCGGCCGCGATCGCCGAGTGCAGGGACGCAAAGACGCTGATCGCTCTGATGTGGCTCCAGCTGCGCCTGAACGGCGCCTTGCACGGTCAAGGAGGCACGGGCGCGGGCGCGAAGCTGCAGGGATGAGCACGCTCCAGACGCCGGCGCCGCAGGACGCGGCCGGCATCCAGCCCCTGATCCTCGACTTCCTGGCCTACCTCGAGCTCGAGCGCGGGCTGTCGCGGAACACGCTGCAGGCCTACCGCAGCGACCTGCTGCAGCTCGGCGAGTTCCTGCGCGAGAGGAACGTGCCGGTGCTCGAGGCCGGGCACCGCGAGCTCTCGGACTTCCTGGCGGAGCTGGCGGCCGGCAGCGAGGAGCGCGCACCGGTCGCGCCGACCACGCTCGCGCGCAAGCTCGCCTGCCTTCGCTCCTTCTACAGGCACCTGCGCCTTGAGGGTGCCATCGACCACGACCCCACCGCCGATCTGCGCGGGCCGAGGGGCCCGGCTCGTCTCCCGCGAGTGCTCTCGCGTGATGAGGTCGCCCGGCTGCTCGCCCAGCCGCGCGGTCCCGGTGCGCTGGTGCTGCGCGACCGCGCCCTGCTCGAGCTCATGTATGCCTGCGGCCTGCGCGCGTCCGAGGCGACGTCGCTCACCCTCGGCGACGTCGATCTCGAGGAGGGCCTGCTGTGTGCGCGGGGAAAGGGCTCGAAGGAGCGCCTGGTGCCGATCGGCCGTCAGGCGCTGCTGGCGCTGCGCGCATACTGCGCAGGGGGCAGGCCGCTGCTGATCGCGGGTGAGGCGCAGCCGCGCCTTTTCGTCAACCACAGGGGCGCCCCGCTGACCCGGCAGGGGCTCTACAAGATCGTCCAGGGCCACGCGCGCACCGCCGGCCTGTCCGAGCGAATGAGCCCTCACACGCTGCGCCACACCTTCGCCACACATCTGCTCGCAGGCGGGTGTGATCTGCGATCCTTGCAGGAGATGCTCGGGCACGCCGACCTCGCCACGACGCAGGTCTACACGCACCTGTCGACCGACCGTCTGAAGGACGCCTATTTCGGGGCTCATCCCCGGGCGACGCGTTGAGCGGGCAGCAGATCCGGCAACAGCGGCCGGATGACGGCCCATGAGCAACCCGGGTGGCCACAGGGCGATCGTGCTCGTGATCGACGCCTGCGGGGCGGGCGCGCTCCCGGATGCCGCCGACTACGGCGATGAGGGCGCCAACACGCTCGCCCACCTCGCAAAGGCCGTGGGCGGCCTGGAGCTGCCCGCGATGGAAGACCTCGGGCTCGGCTGCATCATCCCGATCGAGGGCGTGCCCCCGGCGCCGGATCCCGCGATCCACGGCCGCCTGCATCCGCTCGGGGCGGGCAAGGACTCCGTCACCGGACACCGGGAGCTGATGGGCGTGGTGGCCGAGTCGCCCGCGCCGACATACCCGCAGGGATTCCCGGCCCCCCTGATCGAGCTGCTGCGGGACGCGATGGGACATGAGCTGATCTGCAACCGGCCCGACAACGGCATCACGGCGATCGACGACTTCGGCGCCGAGCATCTGCGCACCGGCGCGCTGATCATCTACACCTCGCAGGACTCTGTCCTGCAGCTCGCCGCGCACGAGGACCGCGTGCCGCCGGCCGAGCTCTACACGGCCTGCGAGGCGGCCCGGCAGACCATGAGCGGCGATCACGCCGTCGCCCGGGTCATCGCCCGGCCGTTCCGCGGAGAGCCCGGCTCGTTCACGCGAACCGACGGCCGCCGCGACTATGCGCTGGCCCCGGCCTCGCGCAGCTATCTGCAGGAGCTCGCGGACGCGGGCGTACCGGTTCACGGGGTGGGGAAGATCCACGATCTCTTCGCGGGCGTCGGGGTCGCCGCCTCGAGCCCCGGCGCGGACAACGCGCAGGCTCTCGCGAGCGTCGACGAGCTTCTGCGCGCGGGACAGGACGGCCTCATATTCGTCAACCTGATCGAGACCGACCAGGTCTACGGCCACCGCAAGGACGTCGACGGCTTCCACCGCGCGCTGCGCGAGATCGACGCCCGTGTCGCCGGCCTGCTCGAGCGCATGGGGGAGGGCGAGCTGCTGATCCTGACCGCCGACCACGGCGTGGACCCCGCGCACCCGGGAACCGACCACACGCGCGAGTATGCCCCGCTGCTGGCGGTCACGGGCGAGATGCAGATGCGCCGGCGCGCCGGCGCGCCGCGCGGGGGCCGCCGCCACGACGGGCCACTGGCCGACGTCGGCGCGAGCGTGCTGGCGTATCTCACCGGCCGCACCGCCGAGGAGCTTCCCGGAAGCTCCTTCCTGGACTGAGATCAGGATGCCCGAGCTTCCCGAGGTCGAGACGATCAGGGGCCAGCTCGCTCCGATCGTGGAGGGACGGCGCCTGCGGCGGGTCGAGGTCCTCGACCCGCGCTGGTCAAGGCCGCTCGCGCCGGCGGAGCTCGCCGAAGCGCTGCAGGGACGGCACGTCAGGCACCTCGGGCGGCGAGGAAAGTATCTGCTGTGGGAGCTCTCCGGCGACCTCTGGCTCGCCCAGCACCTGCGGATGACGGGCACCATCCTCGTCGACCCCGACCCAGAGCCCGTGCACACCCGGGTGCGGATACAGCTCGGCCGCCACAGGGGCGAGCACGGCAGGCGCCTGGTGATCTCCGACCCGAGGCGCTTCGGGACGGGGGAGCTGCTGCTCGGCACACCCGCGATGGAGTCGTTCTTCTCCGAGCGGCTCGGCCTCGAGCCATTCGACGAGGGCTTCACCCCGGCGTATCTGCGCTCGCGCGCACGCGGGCGGCGGGCACCGATCAAGGCGTTCCTGCTCGACCAGAGGATGATCGCCGGGATCGGGAACATCTACGCCGACGAGGCGCTGTTCAGGGCGCGGATCCATCCGCTCAGGCCCGCCGGGTCGCTCACGGCCGAAGAGGACGAGCGCCTGACGGATGCGATCGTCGACGCGCTCAGCGCCGGAATTGCGGCCAAAGGCGCGACCATCGACGACTTCCGTCACGTGGACGGCGTCTACGGCTCCTTCCAGGATCAGTTCCTGGTGCACCTGCGCGAGGGTGAGCCGTGCAGCGTCTGCGGCACGACGATCGTGAAGATCACGGTCGCCGGAAGGGGAACCTACGTGTGCGAGTCCTGCCAGCCGCCGCCCCGGCGCACCCGCGTCGCGCGGCGCGGCAGATCAGGCGGCTAGGAGCTCGTCCAGGAGGCCGCTGTCGGCTGCGGCCTGCACGTCGGTGTAGCCGCCGAGCAGCTTTCCGCCGATCAGCACCTGCGGGAAGCTCATCATCCCAGTCATCTTCGCCAGTTCGGCGCGGCCCTCGGGGTCGCGGGCGAGGTTGATCTCCTCGAACTCCACCCCGCGTGAGCCCAACAGGTTCTTGACACGGGTGCAGAAGGAGCACGGATCTGTCGTGTATACGGTGATATCGCTCATTACTTCATAAAGTATAGCAACCGCTTCCGAGGGTCCGCGGCGCTCCGGAAGGCCTCCGGAGCTGGCCCTAGACTCGGTGGTCTGATGGCCGGCCCAGTGAAGACCGAGGCGGTTGTGCTGCGCTCCATGCGCTACGGCGAGGCGGACCGCATCCTGCACCTCTACACCCCCGCACGCGGCCGCGTGGGAGCGATCGCAAAGGGCGTCAGGCGAGCGCGAAGCCGCTTCGGAGGTCGCCTTGAGCCGTTCTTCCGTCTGAACATGGAGCTGCACGAGGGCCGCGGCGAACTGCTCACCGTGACCGGCGCACAGACGATCGACGCTTATCCGCGGCTGCGCGGGGACGCCCGCGCCCTGGATGCGGCGGCGCGGGCGTGCGACGCCGTCGGACGCCTGTTCGAGACATCAGAGCCCCATCCCGGCGTCTACAACCTGCTCTGCCGCCAGCTCTCCATCCTCGACATCCAGAGTGCAGAGCCCGGCAGGCCGCTCGCAGGGGCCTCCGGAGCGCTCGCGTTCCGCCTGAAGCTTCTGCTCGCGGCCGGCCTGGCCCCCCAGCTCGGATCCTGCGTCAGCTGCGGCGAGCACGAGCACCTGGTGGGCTTCTCCGGCGCCGCCGGGGGAGTCGTCTGCGGCGCGTGCGAGGCGGGGTCCTTTCCCCTGGATGAAGAGGCCCACCACTTCATGACCGAGGCGCTCGCGCGCTCGCTGAGCGACGCCCCGCACGCCGACGGCCCCGCGCTCGCGCAGGTGGAGCGGGCGATATCGGTCACGCTCGAGCACCATGCCCATCTGCGGCTGATGCCCGCCGCCGCCCGCGCACACTGAGCGCCCGCCCGCTCAAGACCTTCTCCGGGGCGCCCGACAGGCCGTCCGCGGCCGACTGCCGGCGCGCGGCCGCGCTGTATCGTTGGGGCATGGATCAGGACCTGCCGATGGCCTACACCGTGCTCGGCGCCGGTGTACCCGTCACCGCCAGCGACGGGAAGAAGGTCGGCACCGTGCACCACGTCGTGGCGGCGCCGGAGAAGGACATCTTCCACGGCATCGTCCTGGCCACGGGCGGATTCGGGCGGCGCTTCGTCGAGGCCGCCGACGTCGCGTCGATCCACGAAGGCGGGGTGGACCTGAGCATCGACTCGGTGGCCACGCTCGGACTGCCCGAGCCCAACGGCGGCGCCCCTGTGTATGCGGGCGATCCGGCGACGATCAGCACCTGGAGCCACTGGGTGCACCGCCTGACGGGCCGCAACGACTGGAAGTCGCGCGGCTGAGCACCCGGGCCCCCGAGTCGCTGTCAGAATCGGGCCGATGAGCGTCGCCGGCCCACAGGAGGCGGTTGCAGCCGCCTTCGCCGAGAGGATCTGCGAGCAGGAGGAGATGCTGCTCTCGCCGCTCGCCGCCCGCTCCTATCCCGCCCTGCGCGCCCGCCCGGAGCAGGACTGTGCGCTTCGCACGCCCTTCCAGCGAGACCGCGACCGCATCGTCCACAGCAAGTCCTTCCGCAGGCTCACGCACAAGACGCAGGTGTTCGTGGCGCCCGAAGGAGATCACTACCGCACGCGCCTCACGCACACGCTCGAGGTCACGAGCATCTCGAGGACCGTGGCCAGGGCGCTGCGCCTGAACGAGGACCTGACCGAGGCGATCGGCCTCGGGCACGACCTCGGGCACGCGCCGTTCGGGCACATCGGCGAGGAGGTGCTCGACCGCTGCCTGAAAGAGCGCTTCGGCAGGGAGTTCCGCCACTACGAGCACTCGTTGAGGATCGTGGAACACCTCGAGCGCGACGGGGTCGGCCTCAACCTCACCGAGCAGGTCCGCGACGGGATAGCCCGCCACTCCAGCAGGGCACCGGAGCCCAGCACGCTGGAGGGTCGGATCGTGCGGGTAATAGACCGCGTCGCCTACATCAACCACGACATCGACGACGCCGTCCGCGCGGGGCTGCTGAGTGAGCGGGACCTCCCGCCCGAGCCGATTGCGGTCCTCGGAGGCAGCGGCTCGGCTCGGATCGACGCGCTCGTGCACGACATGGTCGAGCACTCCGAGCGGGCCGGGGACATCGTGCAGGGGCCCACCGCCGGACCGGCGATGCGCGAGCTGCGGGACTTCATGTTCGAGCGCGTCTACCTCGGCCCCGCCGTCAGGGCCGAGCACGCCAAGATCTCCGCGGTCCTGACGCGGCTGTTCGAGCACTACATCGAGCACCCGGAGGACCTGCCCGCCTCAGAGCGCCCCGGCGGATCGGGGGAGGACGAGCTCGCGGTGCGGGTCAGCGACTACCTCGCGGGCATGACCGACCGCTACTGCATCCGCGAGTACACCGAGCTGCAGGTGCCGCAGGCCTTCGCCCGCTAGCGTTGCGCGCGTGGCGCTGTACACAAACGATTCGAAGGATCGCGTTCGCGACGCGGTCGACTTTCTGGAGCTGGTCTCGGCCCGTACCGACCTGCGCAGGGCCGGACCGTCGCGCTATGAGGGCCTGTGCCCGTTCCACGAGGAGCGCACGCCGTCCTTCGGCATCGACCCCGTCCAGAAGGTCTACCACTGCTTCGGCTGTCAGGCCTCCGGCGACGTCTTCACCTTCGTGCAGGAGACCGAGGGCGTCGACTTCAAAGGCGCGCTCGAGCTTCTGGCCGAGCGCTACAACGTCGAGCTCGAGCGCGAGGAGGAGGACCCGAAGGAGGCCGAGCGCCGCAAACGCCGCGAGCGCCTGCTGGAGCTGCTGAGCCGGACCTGCGCCTACTACGAGCGCTACCTGTGGGAGTCCGAGGAGGCCCGCCACGCGCGCGAGTATCTCGCCGGCCGCGGACTGGGACAGGAGATCCTGCGCGAGTTCCGCGTCGGTTACGCGCCGAGCGCATGGGATCGTGTGCTGCTCGCCTCCCGGCGCGGCGGGTTCTCAGAGAAGGAGCTCTACGACATAGGCCTCGCGCAGCGCTCCAAGCAGAACGGCCGCCCCTATGACCGCTTCCGCTCGCGGATCATGTTCCCGCTTGCGGACACCCGCGGGAGGGTCCTCGGCTTTGGCGCAAGGGCGATGAGCGACGAGCAGCGCCCCAAGTATCTGAACACCTCCGACAACGACATCTACCACAAGGGCCTGCACCTCTACGGCTCCGATCTGGCCCGCTCCCACGCAACGAAGGCCGGGGAGGCGATCCTGTGCGAGGGCTACACCGACACGATCGCCCTGCACCAGGCCGGGATGCGCAACGCCGTCGGCCTGATGGGGACGGCGCTGACTGACGATCAGGTCGGCGAGCTCGCCAGGATGGCCCAGACGGTGCTGCTCGCGCTCGACGCCGACAGCGCCGGGCAGGAGGCCATGCTCAGGGCCTCGGGCCTCGCCGCAAAGCGCAAGCTCGAGCTGCGTGTGGTGGCGATGCCGGCCGGCACCGACCCCGCCGAGCTGATCCAGCGCGACGGGGCCGGCGCGATGGCCGACGCGGTCGCCAAGTCGGTGCCGTTCGTCCGCTTCAGGGTGGAGCGGGCGCTCGCCGCCGGTGATGAGGGGAGCCCGGAGGGACGAGACCGCATCATCGAACAGCTGCGCCCCGTGTTCGCGACGCTGCCGCCGAGCGCGATGCGCATGGAGCTCACGCGGCTGGTCTCAGGGCGTCTGGAGCTGCCCGAATCGCTCGCCGAGCAGCTTCTGGCGGGCACCGGAGCCGCAAGCACGCCAGCTGCGAAGGGGCAGGGGAACGGCGCGCGGCGCGCCGGTCTCTCCCGGCGCGAGCAGACCGAGCGCGCGTTCCTGGCGCTCTGCATCGCCCGGCCAGAGGAGGGAGAGGCCGCACTCGCGGGGCTCGAGATCGACGAGCACTTCTCCAGCGGGCTGCTGCGCAGGGCGGCAAGGCACCTGCGGGAGGGCAGCCTGCGCGATCCGCTCGCCGCCGCGGCGTCCGATCAGCCCGCCATCGACGAGGATCAGGAGCTCAAGGCGCTGCTCGCCGAGCTGATCGTCGAGGCCGGCGGAGAGGACGCGGGGCCGACGATGCTCGAGGTCCAGCGCCTGCAGCTCGAGCTCGCCAGGGTGGAGCGCAGCATCGCTCAGGCCAGGGCGACGCAGGGCAGCGACGTGAACGCGCTGGCCGAGCGGCGCCAGCAGGTCAAGGAGGAATTCGACCGCGTCTACACGCGTGCTCTGGAGGAAACGGGCAGCTAGTAAAGTAGCCGTGTCCGACGGTCTGGGGTAGCTCAATCGGCAGAGCATTCGGCTGTTAACCGAAGGGTTGTGGGTTCGAGTCCCACCCCCAGAGCTCAAGCACGCGGAACGCCACGCCACCGAAGTCCTGGAGCAGGTTTGCCAGGGCCTCGGTGTGCGTTGCCTGAGTCCCGAGGGCTCCGGCACACCCACCGGTGAGTCGGGGTAGCTGCTCCCGACTGCCGGGCTCTCATGTCTCATATCGTGGTCGGATGGTCACTCACCTGTTTGCAGCGGTTCCCGTTGCCGACCTGACGAGATCCAAGCAGTGGTACGGACGGCTGTTCGGCCGCTCCGCGGACCAGATCCCGAACGACAAAGAGGCGGCATGGCAGGTGCGCGAGGCCGCCTGGATCTGCCTGGTCGTCGATGCGCCTCGCGCCGGGTCCAGCTTCGAACACTGTGCTGGTGGACGATCTCGATGCCTTCGTGCTCGGGCTCGCCGGGAGGGGGATCGAGGCGCCTCCGATCGAGCTCTCGCAGGCGGGGCGCTCTACCGCACTGATCGACCCCGACGGGAATCTCCTGAAGGTCGCTCAGCCCTTTCTCGTATAGCGCGCCGGACGCGGCCTGGCGAGGACCCCTCGCCGACGGCATCGTGTACGCTTGTACGGTATGACGGACAGCCTGCCTCTCCCTGCGATCGCTCTCGAGCCCATCGGCTGGGTCTCATCTCCCCGCGCCGCTCCGCTCGATGATGACTGGGACAGCGTCACCTCCATCATCACCCTCGACCCGGCCCGCTTCGACGAGCACGCCCTGGCCGGCCTCGACGAGTTCTCCCACATCGAGGTGGTCTTCCTGTTCGATCAGGTCGACCCCGAGTCCGTGCAGATGTCCGCCCGGCACCCGAGAGGCAATGAGGCCTGGCCCAAGGTGGGCGTCTTCGCCCAGCGCGCCAAGGGCAGGCCGAACCGCATCGGCGTCTCGATCTGCCGCCTGCTGGCGGTGGAGGGCCTGAACATCACGGTTCAGGCGCTGGACGCGATCGACGCGAGCCCCGTGCTGGACATCAAGCCGTATATGGCTGAGTTCGCGCCCCGCGGCGCCGTCCGCCAGCCGCAGTGGTCGCACGAGTTGATGTCTGGCTACTGGAGTTGAGCCGACATGCGCGCCGGGGCCGTCGGCGGCAGGTCGCTCATCGCGGCGGCCGGCAGCGCGGCCTCGCTATGACTTGTGCGCTCGCGCCAGTCCGGGCGCAGCGCGGCATCCACGCACCGTCGTGAGCGCCGCGACCGCGCCGGCGCCGGCCATCACGAGGACCTGCCCCGCAAGGGAGACGCTGACGCTGAAGACCATGAGCGGTCCGTTCGCAGAGGCCGCGAGGCTCGACTCATGCAGTGCCAGCACAACCGTGTAGAGGGCGGTCGCGCCCGCCATGGCGACCATCGCACAGGCCACGAGCATGCTCGCGGCGAGCGCGAATAGCAGGGTCGCGCGGGTTGGCGAGACGGCGAACAGGACCCTGCGCGAAGCCAACACGCACACGGCTGCGCACGCCAGCCCGGCGAGCTCCCACGCGATGAAGATGCCGCGGCCGGCGGCGCCGGCGGTGCGTCCCTGCTGTGAATGCGCAGCGAGGATCAGGCCTGCCGTGAGAGCGGCGAAGACGAGAACGGCCATGGGCGGCGCAGCGATCAGCGGGCGCAGTGTGCGCTCGCGCCGCGCGGCTTCGAGCGCTGCGAGGATCAGCGGAGAGGCGCCGAGCAGGACGGCGGCCGAGGCCAGAACCGCGAGGATCTGGACGGAGAGGTGGGCGTAACCGAGCACGGGGTGGGCTTCCCCGGCGACCCTGAAGGGGCCGTCCTCGGTGGTCTTGTAGAAGCCGAAGCCGACTGCGGCGAAGAGGACCCAGCACGCGAGCACGTTGCTCATGCTCGCGCGCACGGTCTCTGAGGCCGACACGAGCCCAGCCGCCGACGCTGGCGGGCGCAGGTGGGCCATCGCTGCGCCCTTCAAGAGGTCAAGGACCAACAGCGCATTGGGAGGGGTCTCCTCGACCAGCGCCCGCATCTCTGCGCCATAGCGGCGTCTGAACCCGAGCGGGTACAGCGAGAGGGCCAGGCGGGCAAGGCGTCCGCTCATGACAGAGCACCCGACAGCCTGAGCCGGTCAAGGCCCGCGGTGGCCACCTTGCGAGCGCTCTCAAGATGGACCCTGAGAGCGGCCGCTCCGTCCCCGGTCAGGCGGTATGGTCGACGGCGATCCTCGGCTGGAAGCGCCTCGATCAAACCGCGCCCCTCAAGGCGCGAGAGCGCTCCGTAGAGCGTCCCTGGGCCGAGCTTTACACCGGCGAACTCCTCAACGTCGACGGTGATGGCGTAACCGTGCTTCGGTCCCCCGGCGAGGCTGGTGAGGACGAGCAGGCTCGGGTCATTGAATCGCTCCCCGATAGATCGCATAACGTAATACTAGCGCAGCCCGGCGCGCAAGAATCAGGAGGCGGGTGTCTTGCCGGCAGCGAGCATCTCCACGAGTTGGGCTGCGTGCGTACCCGCATCATGCGAGGAGGCCCACGCGTGCAGTTCGCGGGCGCGTGAGCGGATCGACGGTTCACCGAGGGCCCGTTCGACCGCCAGGCGCAGCGGGCGAGGTGCGACGAACCGCCTCGGAAGCCTCACGCCGGCGCCCGACCAGTCAAGGCGCGCCGCGTTCTCGTTCATGTCCCCGACCGCCGGGCATGCGACTACGGTGCAGCCGCTCGCGAGCGCGCGGACCAGCGTCCCATGCCCGGCATGGCAGACGACGACGTCGCAGTGGGGCATCGTGCGCGAGTAGGAGACCCAGTCCACCACCCGGGCGTTGGACGGCACCGGCAGCGGGCTGGGGGGCAGGCGGCGATTCCAGGTCGCCAGGATGCGCACGTCCGCGCCCGCCAGGCCGCGCAGGGCGGCCGTCAGCATGCGGTGCTCGGGGTCCTGCGCGGTCGAGGGCGCGACGAGCACGAGCGGGGCATCACCAGGAGGGAGCTCGACCTCGCCGAAGGGCGGCTCCCACATCAGCGGGCCGACGACGTGGACGCCCTCGGGCCATGAGCGCGGGTACTCCAGCTGCGGAAAGGTCGCCACGAGCGCCAGCTCACTGCTGATCCCGCCGTGCAGGCGGTCGACAGGCCCCAGGCCGACGCGTGCACGGGAACGGTTCAGCTGCTCGCGCCCGAGCTCAAGGCCGCGCGCGACCGGGGACTGCAGCGATTCCCACATCCGCCGCCCGAGGGCCGTGCCCGGAAGCCGCGCGCCGAGCGAGTAGATGGGGAAATAGGGCTCGCCATACGGATACACATGGGGAACCAGGGTGGCGCAGCGATATCCCTCGATCTCCGCGGCAAGGGCAGGCGCGAGCGTGAGGATGTCCGAGACCACCACGTCCGGGCGCACCTCGCGCATCAGCGGGAGAGTGTCGATCGTCGCCTGCTCCGCAGCCGCATAGAAGTCGAGCGGCTCGGGGCCGGAGGGAAAGACCTTGTACTCGGGAGCCGGCGCGAAGGTCATGCCCTCCGCCTGCACGTTCGCCTCCCACCGGCGCCAGGTCTGCAGCGTGACGTCGTGGCCGCGCGCGACGAGCGCGCGGCCGAGGGCGATCATCGGGAATGCGTGGCCCGGGTCTCCGAAGGCGCCCAGCAGCATCCGCCTTGGGCTGGACACGTTGCCTGCGCCTGCCGGCTCAGGCGGCGAGTTCGGCGACCAGGCGGAGCTGGTTCAGCCGCTCCTCGGCCGTGAACGCCCACGGCGTGACGCCGAGGGTGCCGACGCCCGCGTCGCGGTATACCGCCAGGCGCTCGCGCACGACGTCCGGCGGCCCGCAGATCGACACCAGGTCGATGAAGCTGTCGGGGATCGCGGCCATCGCCTCATCGCGCTTGCCGTCCAGGTAGAGGTCCTGGATCGTCTTGGCGGCGTCGGCGTATCCATAGCGCTGGGCCAACTGGTTGTAGAAGTTCTGCTCGCGCGAGCCCATGCCGCCGACATACAGCGCGATGAACGGCCGCATCGCATCGCGCGCAGCCTCCAGGTCGTCGGTGACATAGACGTTCACGGCCGGGGCGATGTCAAAACCGTCAAGGCTACGGCCGGCGCGATCGGCTCCCTCCTGGAGCAGCGGCCGTAGCTCCGCCACGTGCTCGGGGGAGAACAGCGCAGGGATCCAGCCGTCTGCGATCTCGCCTGCCAGCGCCGTGTTCTTGGGGCCGATCGCCGCTAGATAGATCGGTATGCGCTCCTGCACCGGTGAGATCGTCAGCTTCAGTGACCGCCCCGGTCCATCGGGGAGGGGAAGCTCGAGGGTCTCGCCGTGGAACTCCACACGCTCGCGCGCTAGCGCCATACGGATCACCGCGACGTACTCGCGGGTGCGCTGGATCTGTTTCGCGAAGCGCTGGCCGTGCCACCCCTCCGCGACCTGGGGACCGGAGGAGCCGATGCCGAGCACCATGCGCCCCTCGGAGAGCTGGTCGATGGTCGCCGCCGTCATCGCGGTCATCGCAGCTGAGCGCCCGGGCATCTGGAAGATCCCGGAGCCGAGCCTGATCTTGCTCGTCTGCCCGGCGAGCCAGCCGAGCACCGTCGCGGCGTCGGAGCCGTAGGCCTCGGCGGCCCAGACGGAGTCATAGCCGAGTCGCTCGGCCTCCTGCACGATGTGCAGCTGGTCCTGCGAGCTGAGGCCCAGACCCCAGTAACCGATGTGCACGCCGAGCTTCATGTGCAAGTTTCCTTTCAGCAGAAGGGGATTTGTTGCCCGTGCCGTACGCCTGACCTAGTGTGACGAGCGCATCCGGTCGCACGCACAGGCGTCTGCGGCGGTGCACAGACTATGCGAAACCGTCGCCACCGCATGCAGCAGCTCGCCAGCCTGCGCCTGACCGTCAGCTGTCTGCCGCTCGCCACGCGCGAAGCGATGCTCGAGGCCGTGACCTCCGGCGAGCGGATCATCGTCGGTGCCTATGTCGATCGCGAGGGCGGCGCGTGCCCGATGCTGGCCGCCCACCGCAGGGGCGGCCGGACCGACTTCCTGGCGTTCGCGAAGTCGTGGGACCGGTTCACCGGAGCTCGCGGCAAGGCCCGGGTTGCGAGCCCTCGCGAGCTCGCCGTCCTCATCTCACTGCTCGAGCAGAGCCTCGATGCGGATGCGGGACTCGACCTCGGCGCCGCGATTTCCGAGCATGAGGAACTGGTGCGGCGCAGCGAGCGGGAGGGCGTCCGCCGGATTCTCGGCCTCACCGACCTCGGCATCGAGGTGCGCGCGCGCCGGCTGCCGCTCCGCGAGCGAGCCCGCGCGCTCGCCGGCGCGCGGGCCTAGATACCGCGAGGGCGCTGGGCGGCTAGAGAGCGTCCCCGGGGCGGACGAACATGATCTCCGGTACCACGCAGGCGGGGGAGACCCTCAGCATGAAGCGCACCGACTCCGCGATGTCCTCTGGCCGGATCATGTCCTCCGCGGCGACGTGCTCCTTGACGAAATCGGTCATCGGCGTGTCCACGAATGCGGGGCAGAGCGCGATCGACTTGATGCCCTCGGCGCCGAGCTCCTTGTTCATGGCTTCGGTCCAGCCGACTACCGCGTGCTTGGTCGCCGAGTACACCGACAGCCAGGCCTCGGCGCGCTTGCCGGAGATCGAGGAGGTGTTGACCACCAGCGCGCTCTTGTGCTCCGCTCCGGCCGCCCTCAGCAGATCGACGGTTTCGCGGTAGAAGAGGACGATGGAGCGGAAGTTGATGTTCAGCTGCATGTCCAGACGCTTGGTCTCGATGTCGGCGACCGACGCACCCACGCCGACGCCGGCGTTGTTGACCAGGACGTCCAGCCGGCCATAGCGCTCCTTGTGAGCGGCGACGACCTTCTGGACCTCTGCCTCATCCCCGAGGTTCGCAGCGACGGCGTGGACGTCGAAGCCCTCGTCGGCGAGTCCTTTCACGGCTGCCTCTAGCTTGTCCGCGCGGCGGGCGGCCATCGTGATGGAGAAGCCTTCCTCCGCCAGGACCCTCGTGATGGCGAGCCCGATGCCGCTCGATGCTCCCGTAACGATCGCTGCGCGTGTGTCTGACATCCGCCGTCCCCTCCGTTGATGGACAAGTTCCGCGCCCGGGCCCCATCAGAGCCGTGCGCGCGGAGGAGCATTCCACATATCGCTGGTAGCGTCTGGCGCGCGCGAGCGGGCCATCGCCCGAGCGCGTGGAGGGCCCGTAGCTCAGTTGGTTAGAGCTGCCGACTCATAATCGGTAGGTCGCTGGTTCGAGTCCAGCCGGGCCCATTATCAACAGAGGTAAGTGCCCGGACTCCAACCCCATCCCTGGCAGATCCCGTTTGCCCGCGGCACTCAACAAACGCCGCTGCGATCTCGCGAGCAACTCTCATGCCGACTCATGGGTCTCACGAGTCGCTCAACGTGGTCCGAGCGCGTCCGGACCATTCCGCGCAGCCGTCCGTGCAAGCGGCTATCAAGCGATATCTCGCCCACGTCGCCGCGGTGGTCGAGGGGCTGCTGCAGTTGGCTGGGCCGACATGACCGGGGACTTGACGCTACTGACGCCGGTCAACACGAATCGCTATGCAGGAACAAGAACGGACGGTATCCAGAGCAGACGACGCGCATCCAGCTGATCTGTCCGTCGCGCTCGGCCAGATACGCCTGCTGCTCGACGATGAACGTGCCGTCGGGACAGGTGACGCGGAACAGATACCTCACGCGCTCGCGGTCGGCGACGGTCCCGCTGTCGAGGCTCACGAGCTCATCGATCCGGTCGGACACGTCGAACCAGGTCTCGAGAAACAGCGTGGTGACAGCGTCGCGGCCGGCTGCCTCCCAGTTTCGGCTGGGAGTCAGTCCCCGAAAATCAATGTCGGCGTGCAGCAGCCCGCACAGCCGTTCGGCGTCCTTCGCCGCAAGGGCAAGCGCGAAGCACTCTCCGAGCGACCTGGCTATCGGCCCGGGCTCGGTCATCGTCAGGCATCTGCTTACTGCTCGGCTCGCGCCGCCGAGACTATCCAGGTGGATGCCGGCGCGCGTATTCCGTTGCCGTCCCTGAAGTCGGCTAGCCCGCTGCGCAGGGCGCTGCGCACCTCACCGTGCAGAGGCGCGGCGCGCTCGCCGGCGAGGCGCAGGATCTCGCCCGCTGGGCCGAGCGCTGTTACGAAGTCGATTGCTTCTTCGACGTCGCGGCCAATCAGGATCGGCAGGTCGCACCGCTGCAGTGAGATATCGCTGAACCCGGCACCCAGTAGGACGTCGCTCACGGTGTCGGCGTCGGCCATCGAGAACGGCCCCGGCCCGCAGGTCGGCTCGTCATACTCCTGCGGGCGGCTCACTATCTGTTCGACGATCGTCTGGGCTCGGTAGAGCCAGTCGTTGTCGATCCGCCGGCGCCAGACGACCATCGACAAGCGCCCGCCCGGTGCCAGTGCACCTGCGACGTTGCGCAGCGCCGCGACCGGATTGGCAAAGAACATGGTGCCGAACCGGGAGAATGCGAGGTCGTAGGGTCCGCCGAGGTGGTCGGTCTGCACGTCGGCGCAAAGGAAACGAACGTTCGCGACGGCCGCCGCCTCCCGGCGGGCGGTTTCGATGAAGCGCGGCGCCACGTCCACACCGGACACCTCGCCTTCGGGTCCGACGATCGCCGCGATCCGTTGAGTGGTGTCGCCGAAGCCGCAGCCGATGTCGAGCACCCGTGCTCCGGCTCGCGGCGGTGCGAGCCGGAGCGCCGTCTCACCGTGAGCGCCCAATCCCGTTGTGACGATCGGGCGAAAGCGCTCGAAGCGGTCATATAGCGGCCCGTCCCACGCCTCTGTCGCCTCGGCGTTCGGGCGCGAGGTCGGGCCGCTCGCGGTTCTCGAGCTCATCGTTTCGGCCGTGGAGATGTCGCGTAGGTTGTCGGCTCGCCGCTCACGCAGTTGCGGGCTCGCCGGCGGCGAGGGCGTGGACTGCGTCGGTAGTCAGGCATTGCCCGCCGATCGCCCAGTCGCCGCTCTTGACCTCGTCGATCACGCACCACGTCACCTGGCGCATGTTCTCGCCCTCGATGCTCACCATCGCATCGGTTAGACGCTCGGCGATCTCGGTCTTCTGCTCGCGGGTGAAGACACCCTCGATGACTTTGACGTTTATCAGCGGCATTGGTCCCCCTTGGGATCGAGTTGGTAGCTGGCCGCCATCCAACCGCGGGGGCGTGTGAGCGAGCGTGTGATCAGGCGACGGCCGCGAGCTCAGCATCGAGCGCCGGGTTGGCGATCGCCTGAGCCAGCGGGCGCAGCGCGGCGAGGGCCGCAGGATCCCCCAATCGAGCGCGGTGCGCGGCCGCCCGCACGAGCAGCTCGCGCATATCTCCCCGCGCGGCGAGCGCCTCGAGCTCAGCGAGCGGGGCTTGCGCATCCGCCGCGTCGCGGTGCTCGATTGTGTGCGCCGCGAGCGCGTCCAGGCAGTACGCCTTGACCCACAGATACGCGTCGGCGACACGGCCCGACAGCGCCACAGACTCGCGGAAGCATCCGAGGGCCTGCTCATGCTCTCCCCGGGCGCGGTGGATCATGCCCGTGGCGCGAGCTCCGAACCCTTCCCAGCAGGGGTCGCCGAGCTGGCGGCCGAGCGCAAACGAGCGCTCGGCGAGGCCCGCCGCCATGTCGCTCGCGCCGGCTCGCAAAGCGACCTCGGCGCGCAGCGCTTCGGGCAGCGGTTGTAGCGCGACCCAGCCCTCGCCGTAGACCAGCTCCAATGAAAGGTCCAGCGCCCGGGCCGCATCCGGTAGCTGGCCGCGAAGTAGCAGCGCCCGCCCGAGGATCGCGAGCGACCACGCCTGCTGACGGTGGTCGCCGCAACGCTCTGCGGCTGCGATCGACTGCTCAAGGAGCTCGAGCGCCGCCTCGTAGTGCGCGCGGTCCGACAGCGCCATTCCGCGCACCCCGAGGACCTTCGCACGCTCGCCGTCCTCGCAGACGTCTGCCGTTGCACGCGTCAGCCAGCGCCCCGCCGTCGCAGCGCGCCCGGCCTGCACCTCGATGTAGCCGAGCTCGCGCCGGGCCTCGACCGCGACCCCCGTCGCACCGATCGACTCGGCTGTCGCGAGCGCCTCGTGCAGGAAGGCCGCGCCTTCCTCGTCACGGCCACGCACCGTGTGCACCAGCGCGCCGCCGAGCGCGAGCTGAACTCGTGCGAGTACGCCGGCGTCCCCGCACGCACGCGCCTCCGCGCAAGCCATCCGCAGACACGCCATCCCCGGCTCGATTGCGCCGGAGTCGATCGCGGCACGTCCGGCATCCAACTGACCGAGCGCGGCCGTGCGGTTCCCCACTACGCGGGCCTCCTCGACGTGGTCCGCCGCGCGGGCGACACGCGCATCAGGCGCCCGGCCCAATTCCCGCCGGAAGAGGAGCTCGCAGGACGCGGCGTGACGGCGAGCGGCGTCGCGGTCGCCGCAGACGGCCAGACAGCGCACCATCAGTTCGTGCAGGCTCTCCTCGAACGGCGAGAACTCCAGAGCGCGGGAAACGAGACCGGCGGCGTGCTGAGCATCACCCGCGGCGAGCGCGGCGAGCGCAGCGTCGTGAAGGACACCCTCTCCGAGACCCGCCAGCCGACGACGCGCGACCAACAGCCACGAGTCGAACACAGGACCCGCGTCGAGGTCGATGCCCGCAAGCAGCTCGCCTCTCACCGACTCGCAATCGCCTAGCCCTTCGCTGAGCATCACCGCGTCGATCGCGATCGTGGCGGGCAGCTGCGCTCCCACTGGGTCGCCGCACAGCACATCCGCCGAACCGAGCGCCCGTCGCAGCTCGGCGAGCGTCCAGCGCAGCGCGCCAAGGGGATCAGCCGCGTCCCCAAACAGCAACGACGCAAGACGCTGCCTGGGTACCGGCAGCTCAGCCAGCGCGACGTATGCAAGCACAGCCCACGACTTCCGCCCACGCGGCGAAGCAAGGCGCGCGCCGCCGCGCTCGAGCTGCGGCGGACCCATCAGACGAACAAGAAGCGTTTGCGCCATCACGCCGAGAGTATCCCGCTCCGTTTCGCGGCCGATCCCGCCCGCCTCTGCGCCCGGCCGTCTCAGGGAGCGGGTGATGCCCGAAGTGCGAATAGCCGCCACAGCCTCTCGACGCCCGTGCGGCGTTCACGCTGGCCAGTCCGGCCCGAGCCGCCGGACAATGCCGCGGACCGCCAGCACGCTGCCGATCCCCCGGCTCGAAACTTCGAGCATGGCGAGCACACCTGAAGGGTGGTCTTCCCGGTTCTCCGGGCGGGTTACGGTCCGCCGAGCGCCCGATGAACGGTGTAGCGGCCGCGGGCGACGCGACGGAACCTGGGGACCGGGCGCGTGAGGTTGCCAGCGAGGGTCCCCTTGACCGTCGCCCACCGGACCGGTTCGCCGAGGAGAGCCTCTACCCGCGCGTGCACCTGACTCGCCTGCATCGGCCGGCGCTCATCGGCGAGCACCTGCGCGATGGCATCGATGATCCGACCTTGCCGCGGATGAGCGGCGCCGGGCGCGCATCCTGACCCCGCCGTGGCGCACGGTCGGCCGTGCTCGTTACGGGCTTTGCAACACTCGGGCAACCCATCCAGCAAGCCCTCGAGTGGTGCTGGAGGGTTGGAGGTGTGTCCACTAAGGTCCACTGATCATACCTTTGCAGGGGGCGTAGGGCCGTAGCGGGACGGGCCTGAACTTCGAGAACCCCACCGTCACGAGTGTGTCTCGTTCGGGACAGCGGCGGCGAAAGAATTCACGGTCACCTCCCCGACCTCGATCACGGCCGTGTCCCCGGCGTCCACAAGCACGGGCGTCGTGGAAGTCAAGCTCACCAGCTCCGGAGGCACGAGCGCCAGCACCACCGCCGACCAGTACATATACGAAACAGAATAGGGCGGGCCGCGTAAGGGAGTGCGATGTAGCCCGTCGACGAGAGCGCCCGGAGACCGTTGTCGTAGCAGTCTGGGCTCAGCGACTCCCAGCGGACGGCGTCGCGCTCCGTAACGACGTCAGTGGTGGACTGGTCTAGGCGCTGGCTCGAAGTCGCCGTGTAGGACGAGCGGGTCGAGGTCGGCGCCGTTGGGCCACACGACGGTGCCGAGGTCCTCATCGACACTGACCTGGGCGAAGAATGTCGGATCAGCGAGTGGCTCGAACACTGGACCGCGCAGCATGTCCTTGAGGTCCACCTCGCGAGAGCTTCCATCGCTGAAGCCGAGCCGCAGGCGGTAATGGGCCAGCACGTCCACCGATGTCACTGATACAAGGCTCATGCGCCCATTCTAAGGCAAGGGCTCGATCGGATCGGGAGGCGTTCCGGAGATCACGCACTCCCAGTCGGCTGCGAGCTCGTCGCGATGCAGCGTCGCCCATTCGGTCACGAGCTTGAGCGCCGTCGACGGGAGCGCGCCCACGAGAACCGTGAGATCGTCAATCGCGATCACGGCGTGGTGCTCAGCGTAACGGGCGTGGAAGTGCGGGGGCTGGTGGTCGTAGAAGTACATCGTGATCACGATCCCGTAGAACTCGCTGAGTCGGGGCACGACCCGATTGTCCCGATCACCTGGGATGGCGCGCAGCGGTGGCTGCGCCGCTCGGGCCGAGTTCGGCGCAAGTCCGGACGGAGAATGCGGTGCTCGGGAGGCTCACCCGCGGTGCATCTCCGCGACGAGGAGCGGCAGTCGGCTGACGCGCGCGAGGCCACCCCGATCGCGTCGAAGCGGGCGTCGCGTCCGTTGCCGGATGGCGCATCCTTGTGTGCGTGGAGAGGGGAAGCGGTAGCGTCCTCGCGCCACCCGGACGAATCTGAGTTGCGGGCCTGCGAGGTTCCCGGCGAGCGTCGCCTTGACTGACGCCCACCGAACCGATTCGCCCAGAAGGGCCTCGACCCGCGCGTGCACGGCGCGGGCGTGCATCGGTTCTCGCTCCTCGTTCAGCACCCGCGAGATGGCGTCGATGATGCGCCCGTGCCGCGGATGAGCCGCGGAAAGAGCGCCGCCAGGCGTTTCCGTAGCGCGCGTTCGCTCACGGCTGCCCTCGCCCTGGCTGTATGTACCGTGCTGCAGACACTCCAGTGGTGCTAGAGGGTTGGAGTGGTGTCCATTAAGGTCCATTGGTCATACGTCTACAAGGGTCATGGCCGGCGTCGCGATGGTGCTTCGGCGGCACCTGCGTCACGCTCAACGGAGCGCCCCAAATCCGGGGGTGTCGGCGGTGCCGTGTGCGGGTCGGAAGGCGACCATTGGCAGCTCGTTCGCGAGCTGCAGGCGCTTGGCGGGGGTGCCGTCGTAGCGCCAGCCAACGAGCCAGCTAAGCATTCGTCTGATGAGCGGAGCGAGGTAGCGGTTGCGCCGTTCGTAGTTGGCGAGAACAGCGGCCGCCTCAGGGGGATCCAGCTCGCGGTAGCTCGGCTCGAATCGCTTGCGGCCGATCGCAACCTCGGTAGCCCCGCCGCCCGGGAGATTTTGAAACCACTGCGCCGAGCGACCGAGACCGGCTACCACGATCACCTCGTCGCGGTTGGGGTCTTCTCCGATCACCTCCAGCATCGTCTGATAACGGCGTCCGGTCCGGCGACCGACGTGCGTCAGCCGCAGAAAGCGCCGCCCGAGAATCCAGCCCGCGTGCCAGTCGTAGAGCCGCGCAGGTGCGCGGAGTGCACTGATCAGCCTCCCACCCGGCCGATGACGGATCACGAACACAGCATTTCACAGCGCCGCGCCAGCGCGTGGGCGCTCCAGACGATTGACTGCCGCCGGTCCCGCCGTTTGGAGGGGCGCGGGGCCAGGATCGGAAGTAGCGGCACGAGCTCGACTGGAGCGTCCTGGCGGATTGCTTAGGGCTTCTGTCGGAGCCCCGCCCCTGGAGCGCGGATTTCGATGAGGGTGCTCATCAGCGGGTGTCCTGTTGGGTGAGCAGGCGGTGGGTGAGCTCGAGCCGGGCGTGGGCGTCGGCCTGCCGTAGGCGCCCGCTGGCCTGGAGGGTGGCCAGGCCGTGCAGCGCCGACCAGGCGACCTCTGCCCGGGTGCCGTCGGCGTCAGGGAATGCGTCGCGAATGCCCGAGAATGCACGCTGGAGCGGTTCGGGGGTGTCCTCGGCCGCGAAGGCCAACCCTGACGGCAGCGAGAACATCGCCTCATAGACCCGTGGGTGCGCGGCGGCGAAGTCGAGGTAGGCACGCATCCGCGCCATGGGCGAGGCGTCCACTCTGTCAAGTGCCACGGCAACGTCATCGAAACCGTTGATCGCCACGGCATCGATGAGTGCCTGGCGGCTGGCGAAGGCCGAGTAGAGCACCGGCTGGGTTACGCCGAGCTTTCCAGCGAGGCGGCGCATCGTGACGGCGGGCCAGCCGTCGGCCTCGGCGAGCTCTCGGGCCGCCTGGATGAGATGGTCGCGTCTCAGGTCGAGATCTGGCGCTGGTCTTGGGGACATTGCAAATAGTCTAGCATTGTTATATAACCTCGCTAGCCACCGGATCTGAAAGGACCGCCACCCATGAGTCTCGCCGCCCTCCTGATCGCCCTCATCGCCTGTGTCGCCATCATCGCGATCGGCATCCGCTTCCTTTTGGAACCTCAAAAGGCGACGCTCGCCTTCGGTGTCGCCGCAGACGATCTACGTGCCCTGACCGAGGTCAAGGGCGTCCGCGACATCACCTCCGGGGTGGTGCTGCTCGTGGTCTGGGCCGCCGCCGGTCGCACGGCGCTCGGCTGGGCGCTGATCGCCGCGGCCCTCACACCAATCGGGGACGCCACGATCGTGCTCACCAACGGCGGCAGGCTCTCCACCGCGCTGGGAATCCACGGGGTCACCGCTGGCCTGCTCGTGGCGGCCGGCCTCGCTCTTGCGGTGGACTGAACAACCGCCAGCGATCCGCGCGTCTGAGGGCGATCGCGGCGTCGTGCGCTGGGCTCGCATTAGCGATCGGCACCCGCTACCAGCCTTGCCCGGCGGCACGTGTCTGAGCAGACGCCAGTGCAGGCGAGCAACTTACAGTCACTCGAATAAATGGAGATCAGATGACATCAATCGAAAAAGACGAACCGCAGGGATGGCGAGTACTTGGTTTCGGCAAGCACCCGGAGAACGCGGCTGCGATCCAGAGGCGCCTCCAAAGCGAGGGTCTGCGCGCCCGCAATTTCGCGCTCAGCGATGACCAAGACGGTGACGACCGGTTGATCCGCGAGCTTACGGGGGCCACCTACGACGGCGTTGCCATCGGCGGGTTCATCAACGGCCAAGATCCCGAGATCCCCCCAACCGAACAAACTACGCAGTGGTTCAACCGAGTACTAAACCTCATCCACACCCACGCTCCCGCGGCGAAGATCATCCTCGTCCGCACTCCAACCGACGCCCTACCAGCAGTCGAGCGAGTGCTCGGAACCGTTCGCCGGCCAACCACGACCGACCCTCAGCAGCCCTAGACAGACCCCGCCGTAGTCGCGCGATTCTGAACGCGGAGCATCCGCCAGCGAGGATGCGCGGACGGTGGCCGCATTGCGGCGGCTGTTGCGACCGCTGCGGGTCCTGGCAGGAAGACACAATCATCCCGCTCCCGGACACCCGCGATGGCTATGCAAATCTGGCTGCTACGAGCTAGAAGGCGGTTTCTGAGTAGGCCGCCTCCGCGGATCTGCACGCGGGCCGCATCCGAGGGCCGACTTGGAAGCGCTCGGGCTATAGGAGGACTGCTGAGCGGGGGGAACCAGTTCTCGCCCGCAACCCTCGGCGCGACGCCGTGTTCGCCGGATGGGGGTACCAAGAAGTACACCCCCCACGCGGCTCCTCCAGGTCGCGTGCAGCGAGCGGAGGCACGGATGCCAAAGCTCTGCTGATCCGGACCGCGCGCGCGACTCGTTGGTGCCCTAACTGTGGACGCATGCTCGCGAGCCTCGCGGGTACGCTGCGCGGGTTGCGCCAGCTTCGTGACGGACCAGAGTCCGTCGACTAGAACGGGGCCGGCTCGCCTCTCAACTGCGCGACGCATCGCCGACGAGTCGTGGCCGTCGTGATGCTCAGTTGGGTAGGACCCGGACGTCGTTCCAGAACGCGACGCGGTTCTTGATCTTGCGGATCCACGGGTAGGGGTGACGGTAGGTCCGGGCAGCGTTGCGGGCGCGCGTCCCCCCGGCCTGCACGTGGTAGTCGTGCTGGCCATGCGCTCTAGGGGCAGAGCGAGCGCATCTTGCTGCGGCCCAGTGCCTGCGGGCCCACGTTCTCGAGCGGAAAGTAGTGGTTGCCCTCAACAATTACCGTGTCGGCGCTCTGGGCGATTGTGATGCCGTTCAGGACTGGCGCTCATGCAGGGGTAGACCCAGGAGCCGGGGGAAAGGATTCGCAGACCCGTGCCATCGGCCCTAGCTCGGCAGGATCCGCCAGTCGAAGCAGCCATATCTCACCCCGTAGCTGCTGCCGTCACGCAGGTGGCCGTCGAGCGCTGGCATGTAGCGGTGCTGAAACGTGACACGCAGCGCTAACTGGCCGTGGCTAGTTAGGTCCAGCACGCTCGCGCCAGCGTACGCCGAACGATCTCGGAGGCAGGGCGGGTGGTCGTGAAGTCGTCGCAGGTAGATCGCGAACGGTGGCGCCGGTGCTCTCTCAGGATCGCGTCAGGCGGAAGACGGGATGGCGGGGCGCCTCGGCGATGAAGTCCTCGAGGGGCGAGTCCGGTGTGACGTCGAAGAATGGCCGTACGACAGCCACACGCTTGAGGTATTGCTGAAGTATCGGCGCCGCCTGTTCGGAGGCGGCTTCCTCGATGCTCAGGTTTTCTGTGTGTCCTGAGCGGGTGATCTGAACTTCACCGGCTGCGCGGGCGTTGCGTACCCAGCCGACTTCGCCGTATGGTGCGACGAGCCAGCGCTCGGTGTCCTCGACCAGGATGACCGGTGTCGACAGCAACCGTCCTGTCTTGCGGCCGCGGACGGTCAGGATGTAGGCGTGGCGCCCGGCGAGGCCACGTCGCGCGAGCGGGCTCATGATCTTGTTCACGAGCCGGCGGGTTCTGCCGAGGTGGTAGGTCTTGGCCAAGTCGGCTGCGGGTCAGAGGGCGCGCATGCGGTTGTTGCGGGGGTTGTGCTCGAGGTCGGCTAGCCCGAGGTGCTCCATCACCGGCGGCACGTAGTTCGCAAAACGCCCGCGAAGGCCCTTCTTGGTGCCGTACCAGCCACGGGCCGGGTTCTCGGGCGAGCGCGCCCACGCCTCCACGGTGCCCTCTGCGGCCGGCTTGTTCTCGTCGGCTGAGCCGAGGGCCGTCCAGTCGCCGTGCGCGGAGAGCATCGCGTGCAGATCCTCGAGGCAGCGAAGCTGGTAGCCGAGGGTGGTCTTGCCGACCACGCAGACGAGGGTCGGCGGGTCGGCGCCGTCGTCGCGATAGGCCAGGTACTCCGACTGGCCGGGCGGGGTCCGCAGGACCCAGGGGTCGTCCTTGGTGCCTTTGCCTGTGACCGGAGCGTTCATCGTAACCTGAAGGTTACCGTAACAGGTCGGCTACCATAGGAGTGGTGGGGACACGCCCGGCTTCCGACGCGTTCGATGCGCTCGCTGATCCGCACCGCCGCGAGATCCTCGGACTGCTGCGTGAGGGCGAGCGTTCGGTGCGCGAGATCGCCGACGAAATGCCGATCACCCGTCCAGCGGTCTCGCGCCACCTGCGGCTGCTCAAAGAGGCCGGACTTGTGACGGCCTCGCCCGAGGGCACGAGGCGCCTCTACCGTCTGCATGACGAAGGGGTGGAGGCCGTGCGCGCCTACCTCGAGGACGTCTGGGGCGACGCCGCCGCCCGTTTCCGGTTGGTCGCGAACAACCGTCGGCCAACATGATCGAGCCCCTGGAGATGGTGTTCGACGTGGCGTGCCCGCCCGAGCGGGCATTCGAGCTTTGGACCTCGCAGACCAGCAACTGGTGGCCGGCGAGCCACACGGTGAGCGGCGAGGACGGCGTCGAGGTGATCTTCGAGCCCGGCGTCGGGGGTCGCATCTTCGAGCGCACACCGGGCGGCGAGGAGCACGACTGGGGTGAAATCACCGCGTGGGATCCCCCGAGCCGAGTCGCCTACCTGTGGCACCTGAGGCAGGACCGCGGCGACGCGACAGAGGTCGAAATAACGTTTGACCGGGACGACGGGCGCACCATCGTCGCCATAGTCCACCGCGGCTGGGACCGTCTCGGCGCAATCGGCCCCGACCGCCGCGAACAGAACCATCACGGCTGGGACGGCCTACTGCCTCATTTCAAGAGGGCCGCCGCCTAGCAGCAGGATCGCGATCGACCGTTTCGCCGGGGCTCTCCTAGGTTTAGACCCTCCTGTTCCATTTGCTCAGATGGCCGAATAGGGTGATCATGCTTCGTGAAGCGAAACGAGGAAGGCTCGCGGGGTCGCATGGTGCTGCAGACCGACTATCTGGTCGTGGGCGGCGGGGCGAGTGGCCTCGCCTTCGCCGACGCGCTCGTGGCCGAGGCGGAGAACGTCGAGGTGACCGTGATCGACCGCCGGCAAGCTGCGGGTGGCCATTGGCTGAACGCGTATCCGTTTGTCCGCCTGCACACGCCGTCTGCGTACTACGGCGTGAACTCGCTTGCGCTCGGGCGAAACCGCGTTGACCAGGACGGCGAGAACGCCGGCTACTACGAGCGGGCGACGGCGGACGAAGTCTGCGCGCACTTCACCGCCGCTGCCTCTCGGCTCACAGATACCGGACGTGTCCGGTTGCTCCCTCGACACGAACATCTTGGTCGCGGGGGCTCCGGAGCAGGTCCGGGACCTGGACACGGGTGCGGTTCACGAGGTCTCGGTGCGCCGCAGGCTCGTCGACGCCCGGTACCTGGAAGGGTCGATCCCCGCCACCCATACCGCCCCGTTCGATGTGGCGCAGGACGCTCGGGTCATCCCCGTCAACGACCTGCCGGCGGCCTTGCCTACGGCCTGCGCATATGTGATCCTCGGCTCCGGAAAGACGGCGGCAGATGCGTGCATCTGGCTGCTCGCCAACGACGTGGACCCCGACATGATTCGCTGGGTTCGCCCGCGCGACGCGTGGTTCTATGACCGTCGTCACTTCCAGCCGCTGGAGCAGGTCGGCGCGATCATGCAGGGCGTTGCCCTGGACGCAGAGGCTGGCGCCGTGGCGACGAGCATCGGCGGCCTCTTCGAGCAGCTCGAGGCTTCTGGCCGGCTCGTGCGGATCGATCCTGCGAGCCCCGCGACGATGTTCAGGGGCACGATGCTGAGCGCGGCCGAGCTCGATGCGCTGCGGCGGATCACCAACGTGGTAAGGCTCGGTCGAACGCGACGGATTGAGGCCGATCGCATCGTGCTCGAGCGCGGGGAGACGAGCACCAGCCGCGAGACACTTCACGTGGATTGCACGGCGCTCGGCCTGGCCAACGCACCCCCGAGGGCGATCTTCCAGCCCGGTCGAATCGTGCTCCAGCAGGTGCGCCACCTCTCGCCGTGCCTCAACGCGGCTCTCATCGGCTTCGTTGAGGCCCACCGGGATGACGACACGGAGAAGAACCGGCTCTGCCGACCGAACCCCTACCCCAGCAGCATCGAGGACTGGCCGCGGATGGTGAGCCGCACATGGAGGACCGAAGGGCGCTGGCTGAGAGAGCCCGACATCTCAACCTGGGTTGCGGGTAGCAGGCTCAACCTGCTCCAAGCCCTGCCTGACCACGCCGAGGAGCCGTCCGTGCAGGCGGCGATGAAACGATGTCTCACCAACGTCCCCGCCGCGGTTGAGCGGCTCGAGCAGCTGGACCAGCCGAGATCACCAGGAGTGTGAGGCTAACGATGCCATGCAAGATGCCTCGTTACGCGGTCGCGCTCAGTGGCGAACTGACCGCCTCTACTCTGCGGCTCGGGCCGCCCGCAGCGCCTCGTCCATCGTCAGGTACTCGCGGCCTCTGACCACCTTGCCGTCGCGGATCGTCCACATGACCGGAATGCGCATCTCGGTCGGCACTCCGCTTGCCTTCGCGGTCCCGGCTGCGTGCGCCTCGACGATGACGCAACCCGGACCCACGTCCGTGATCTCCCCAATGGCCATCTTGAGGTCCGGGAACATCTCGAACCACTCGGCCTGGTAGGCGCGCATGGCGTCACGGCCGGCGATCGGACCGTGATCATCCGGAGCGCCCTCGATGGCGCGGTGGTCGATGTCCTGCGCCCACATGTTCTCGTACATCCAGTCGAGCTGGTCATCGGCGGCGGCGAGCTGCTCTCTCCATGACAGGAACAGCTGCACGTCAACCTCGCTCATATGGATCAGGCTACCGCGGGCCGCTTTGAGCGAGTGACTCGCCGGCCCCTCCGGGGTATGCGGGCGTGGACCGGGTGAAGCCCTATCCGAGCAGCAGCCGGTGCCGCTCGGGCCAGACCATGGCGTGGCACACGCTATGGAAGTAGTCGCCCGCCGGCCTCGGTGGCTCTTCGGATGCGGACGTGATGCGGGCCTTGTCGCCTTCGACGACGACGATCGGCTCCTGCGGGTCTAGAGCGACGCCGCACCAGCCACAGAACCTCTGGTCATCCATGATGCGCCGACGCTATGGATCGCGGCCGTCTCGCAGTCCGTGAAACTCCGCATCGCGCCCGGCGGGAATTCCGCACAGGTCCGGAGAGCGGACGCGGGGCGTGGGCACCTATCGGGTCAGGGCCTCAACTGCCTGGAGCGCCGACGGCTCCACCGGGATCTCGGCCAGCGCCGCGGCCACCTCGGCCGCCTGGTCGATGCTTGCGGCGGGGGTCTCGTTGACCCACCGCGCGAGCCAGCGCATCGCCCACATGTCGAACTCGCTCGGGCTCTCCTGCGCGATCAGCGGCAGAAAGCGGCTGGCGGTCGCGAGATCGATCGGCCGGCCCCGCTCGACGCGGAGTTCATCGGCGAGTTCGATTGCGAACCGCAGCTCCCCGCGCTCGAGGGCTGCATCGAGCTCGACGGCTGGTTTCCAAGGGCGGGGCGTCATACGAACGTATGTTCGCACCGCTGTCAAGGGCGCCCGGTCAGGGGGTGACGAGTTCGGTCAGCTCGAAGGTCGTCACGTCGCTCGCTGGGGAGATGCCGAGCGCCGCGAGGGTCCGGTCGAGCTTCTGTTCCCTATAGGCGTCCGCGTACTCGGCCGAGTCCCAGACCTGGGCGACCGCCATCGCCCCGTTGACCTCGGTTGCGCCGTGCATGATCAACCCGAGCGGGTGATCAGTGCTGATCTCCAGCGCGGTCACGAGCTTCTGGTAGCGCTCTTGGTCGAGATCGCCCACGGCGATCCTGAGAATTGCCATCCGGGTCTCCTTCCTCGGGTTGTTTGTGGTCGGGACCGTGCGAGCCGGGCCGCCACCCCTATCGGCATGGTCTTGCGTCATCTTGACCGCTCGCAGGCCGCGCGTATACCCCCGCGGCCGCAGGAGTTGGGGCCGCGGCGTGGTGAACGCCCGGCCCCGTGGCACCGGCAGTGGCGACTCCCGGTGCGCTGAGCACGATAGCCGCCGGCGTTCGCCGTGTTCACTCGCCTGGCCATTGCGGTTCATCACGGGCTCGGGGAGCTCGCGACGCATCGGGGCTCGGCGTGAACCTACGCCGCTCGAGGCGGCCCGAACCAGGCGGTGAGCGCCTCGCTGAGCCCGATCTGGGCTTCGTCAGCGACCCACGCGACATAGCCGTCGGGCCGTATCAGCACGGCGGCCGGGGCTGTGACCGCGCCGAGCACGGGAAGCTCCCAAGGGCCGAGATACTCAGCATCCAGCAGCCGGACCCGATCAGTCCACGGAGTGATGTCCATGCTGCCGGGCTCTCCGAGGTTGACAAGCACGGCCGTGGCGTCGTGCAGGAGACCGAATACCCGGACCGGGCCGTCGGGTCCCTTGAGTTCGAGATCGGGCATTCGGCGTCCGAGAAGCGGGTGGCCCTCGCCGAGGTCGTAGTGGATGTCGAGCCCGGAGATCAGCCCGGCGAGATGCCTGCGGGGCTCGTCCATGCGCGCGAGCTCCGACACGACCTCAGTGAGGGCCTTCGTCCGCTCGTCCTGGCGCTGGAGCGTGCCCTGCGCCATCGTGTGCTGAATCGCGCGGGCGGCGACCGGGTGGCGCTCGCGCTGATAGGAATCCAGAAGGCTCTCCGGGGAGGTCCCGTTGACGACCTGGGCCAGCTTCCAGCCCAGGTTCACGGCGTCCTGCACCCCCAGGCTGATGCCCTGTCCGCCCGCCGGGTAGTGGACGTGTGCGGAATCACCGGCGAGCAGGACCCGGCCCGCGCGGTAGGTCGCGGCCTGGCGTGTCATGTCGGTGAATCTGGAGATCCAGGTTGGACTGTGGATCCCGAAGTCGGTGCCGTAGACGGCGATCAGAGCCTCGCCCACATCGGCCAGCGTGGGCTCGGTGGACGGTCCGAGGGTCCGCTCGCTCACCATCACCCGCACCGGCCCCCGGTCTGCGTAGATGATCTCTCCGTCGCGGATCTCATACTCCAGCCTGCCGATGGCGTGAATCCCTGCGGCGTCCTTGCGCATCCCGAGCTCGGGTTCCTCGGTCATCTCGGCCTCCGCGATCAGGTTGCTCCTGGTTGGGTCCCAGCCCGGGAACTCGATGCCGGCTGCGCTACGCACGAGGCTTCGTCCTCCATCGCAGCCGGCGAGGTACTGGGCCCGCAGAGACTCGCCGTCGGCCAGCTCGACGGCGACACCGGAGTCATCCTGCGTAAAGCCGGTGACCTCGCGGCCGTAATAGATCTGCACCTGCAGTTCGGCGATCCATGCCGCCATGATGCGCTCGATCTGGTTCTGCCAGATCCCCAGCGTGTAGGGATGGCGCGTGGGGAAGTCGCTCATGTCCAGGACCGCCGTCGCAAACGTCGCGACCTGAGCGACCTGCCCCTCGGCCAGGAACCGGTCAGCGACCCCGCGCTGGTCCAACACCTCAATCGTCCGGGAGTGAAAGCCGCCCGCCCGCGAGCCGGCGAGATCGTGATCGGGACGTCGCTCGACGACGGCGACGTCCACCTTGACCAGCGCCAGCTCGGCTGCCAGCATCATCCCCGCCGGACCGCCTCCGGCGATTACCACCGCATGCTCTCTCATGTTCACGCTCCGGTCCGATGCGTTGTTGGCGAAAGGCACGTGTCGTGCCTGCAGTCACCCCGGTTTCCGTTCTGCTCCGCGGTTATACATGGCGAAATGGCCCCTCATGAGGGCGCGGCAATCGGTGTAGAATTGGAGGTGCAGAGCGGGCGCCGATTGGTTCTCCACGCGCCGCGCGATGATGGCCCCGGTGAGCGCGTTGCCTGGATATCCACCCCTCCTGCATCGGTTCTGGCCCTGGTGGCGAGGCGTCTCCAATACATGCTGCCTCGCGCCTGCATCGGCTCTGTCCGCGGATGAGGAGGCAGGCGGCGGACGCAGGATGAGACGGTTTTCACAGTGAGACATTCCTCACAGCGGTGTTAGGGGCGCCTTAGGCACGCTCAGGAGCATCGTGCGCTCTGACCAACCGAACAAGGGAATGAAACGTGAACCGGATCTCGACCATTTGCGCGGTGGGCGCGCTTGCCATCGTGCCCGCAGCGCTCGCGGGCTGCGGCGGTAGCTCGTCAACGGCCGCCTCAACGCCGGCGACCGCCGTCACCGCGACCCAGGCTGCCGCCACGACGGCGCCATCGCTTGTGATCGGGACATACAAGACGCCCGAAGACGGCACCCTGATCAGCGGCTCCAACAACCGCACGCTCTATGTGTTCAAGCCGGACGAAAAATCCACGTCCGCTCACGAGAAGCTCAGCACGTGCAACGGCGCATGTGCCGCGGTATGGCCGCCGGTGCTGGCCACCACCACCCCTGCGGTGGCAGGCAAAGCAAACGCTGCCCTGATCGGCCTGACCACACGTAGTGACGGAACCAAACAGGTCACCTACAACGGCATGCCGCTCTACTACTACGCGGCCGACACGAAAGCCGGGCAGGCGACCGGCAACCACCTCAAAGATGGGTTCGGGCTCTGGCTCGGGATGCTCGCGAGCGGCGCGCAGGCTCCCGACGGCAGCTCCTGAGACGAAGCGCGACCAAACCTCGCGATGCGCCCGCGAGTCGAGCCACGCGCTTGGCTCGCGGGTGGGGGCGAGTCCTGAGCGGAGCACATGCGATCCGGTTCGATCAGAGAGTGCGTGCTGCGACCGGAGCCGCGATTGGCCACGGGCCAAGATCTCCCACGCCCGCTCGACCAGGCTGGGCTGTTCGGCGGAGGTGACAATTCTGATGTCACCGGACTCGAGTGAATACCTGCTCGCGGCTTCCTCGGCATACGAATCCAGTATCTCGAAGCAGAGGGTCCTGCAGCGCATGCGTGGAACGATTGTCCTGTGCCCGAGAGACTGACCCTGGAGCGCGACGCGACAAGGCTGAGCTGCCTCGACTTTGGCGGAACCGGCAGCCCAGTGGTACTGCTGCACGGGCTCGCGGGGCACGCCGGCGAGTGGTCTCCGACGGCGGCGGGGCTGACCGGGCGCCACCGCGTGATCGCCATCGACGCGAGGGGTCACGGTCACAGCGAGCGATTACCCGCGGACGTGTCTCGGGCCGCGCACGTCGCTGATGCGGTCTTCGTCATCGAGCAACTGGGCCTGGGCGAGGTCGCCCTGATTGGGCAGTCGCTCGGAGGACACAGTGGGATTCTCATCGCCGCCGCCCGCCCAGACCTGGTGTCGTCGCTGGTCGTCATCGAGGCGAGCCCGGGTTCCGGCAGCCGCTCTGAAATCACGGCTCATGTGTCGGCGACAACTGCCTCGCTCGGAGCGTGGCCGGTTCCGTTCCCGACGCGAGAGGCTGCATATGAGTTCTGGGGCGGGCACACCGTCAGAGCCGAGGCGTGGGTATCGGGCCTGGAGCAGGGAACCGACGGGTTGCGCCCGCGCTTTGAGGTTTCCGTGATGAGCAGAACCCTGCTCGAGGCTCTGAGCCGCTCCTACTGGTCTGAGTGGGAGAGCCTGCCGATGGAGGCGCTCCTCGTCCGGGGGAGCGCTGGATTCATCGACCGCGACCATGCCGAGGAGATGGTCCGCCGATCTCGGCGAGCGAGCCTCGCGGAGATCGCCGGGGCGGGTCACGACGTCCACCTCGAACAGCCCGACGCGTGGAGAGATGTGCTCGAAGAGTTCCTCATGTGACTGAACTACCGCCAGTTGCAGGACAGCTGGGTCAGCCAGATGTCTCGCGCTCGGCCAGACACAGCATCTGCGCGTCGAGATAGGCCCGCTCGTAGGCCTCTGCGTCGAGCGTTGGAGCACGCGTGATGAGTGCCTTGCACTCCCGTACCGCGACGTGCGGGAACTCGCATACCCGCTCTGCGACCGCGCGAGCCTCGGCCTCGAGCTCGGCTACCGGGACGACCCGGTCGATGAGACCGATCCGCAGCGCCTCCTCGGCGTCGACGTACTCACCGAACAGGCACAGGCGGCGTGCGGCGGCTGCGCCCACGATCGCGGGTAGCAGCTGGGGGGCGGAGCCCGGAAGGATGCCGTGGCGCACCGCGCCGAGCCCGATTCGAAGGTCATCGGCCCCGAGCCTGTAATCCGCGGTGAGCGTGAGCATCACGCCGCCCCCGAGGCAGTGCCCGTGAATCGCGACGATCAGCGGAACCGGCAGCTCGCCAAGTCGCCCCGCAATGCGGTGCCAGTCGAGGAACAGATCGGCTGTGACATCACCGTGCGCGAGCTGCTTGACGTCCACTCCCGTCGAGAATGACGGCCCGTTGCCGCACAGGATCACCGCCCGCAGGCTCGAGTCAGCGGCGAGCTCGGAGACGAGCGTGCCCAGCTGCTCGGTCATGTCCCGGTTGAAGGCGTTATGGGCCTCCGGCCGGTTCATCCGCATCCACGCGATACCGCCGTCTCGTTCCAGAACGATCGTCGCCACGCACGCACCCTATCCCGATGTGATCGGTCCCTCACGCCGCTCGTTCGAGCGGCCGCGTCGTTTCCGCGCTCCCGCAGCCGGGTATCAGTTCACCAACCCAGAGCGAGAGCGGGAGGGATTGTGAGCACCGGAGCGATCGTTGCAATCGTGGTTGGAGTTGTGGTCGTCGTGCTGCTCGTCGCCGTCGTCCTGCGCGCTTCGAGCCGCAGGCGCAGCGAAGAGCGCCGCGAACAGGCCGGAGAGCTTCGCCAGCAGGCCCGGAGCCGTTCGCTGCGAGCGGAAGGCATCAGGGCCTCCGCCGACGAGCAGGCGGCGAAAGCCCGCCGGGCCCAGGCGGAAGCCGATGAGCGCGCGGCCCAGGCCCGTGCCAGCCAGGCCGAGGCTGAGCAGCGCACGGCGGAGGCGGACCAGCTCACGGAGTCCGCGCGCGCCCATCACGACCAGGCGCGAGCAGTCGACCCCGATGCGAGCGACAGCGGCCAGGATGAGGCGCTGGCGATGAACGAACGCGCCGACTGACGAGACCGCGAGCGCAGCCTGTCAGGAGGCGCGTCGCTGACTCCGGTCAAGCGGGTGCCGGCGGCCCCTCGCGCTCCGAGCGGTAGATCTCGATCAGAGACTGCAGCAGCTTCCAGCCGATAACGCCGTTCTCCTCCACGATCGGACGAAAGTCCCAGAACGTGACCCCGGAGCAGACGAGCTCGGTTGCGGCCTTCAGGGTTGCGGTGCGTGCGCCCGCGTCGATGAGCGCCATCTCGCCGAAGTAGTCGCCGTCCTTCAGGGTCCGGCGCTCAATCCCGTCGACCAGCACTGTGACCTCGCCGGAGATGATCACGTAGAAGGCGGCCGCGCCGGAGCCCTGCTGGATGACGGTCTCGCCGGCCGGGAACGTCCGTTCCTTGAACACGCTGGCGATCTTCTGCAGCTCGCTCTCCTCCAGTTCGGAGAAGAGCGGCACCTGCGCGAGCACGGCTGTGGGGGCGCCGCTCATGTTCCGGCCCTCGTGACGGCCCGGCACTGCAACAGGTAGAGCGTGCCGCCGGAGATCGCCCACTCGATATCGCGGGCCGCGCCGTAGACCTGCTCGCAGCGGCCGGCCAGTGCGTTCAGGTCCGCGAGCTGATCGTCATCGACGCACAGCCGCTCAACCAGCTCCGCCGGGACCTGTTCCTCGAACGTGCCGCCGTCGGGAAGCGAGCGGAAGGCGACGTCCTTGCGTCCGGGCGTGCGCTCGAGGATCTCGCCCTCGCGGCTCATGCGGTAGTGATCAGGGATAACGCGGCCTGCGACGACGGCCTCTCCGAGCCCGAGGCTGGCCTCGATCACGCGCTCGTCCGCGCCCGTGACCGGGTTGGTGGTGAACATGACGCCCGCGGTCTCCGGGTCCACCAGGGCCTGGACGACGACGCCCACACTCGGGCGAGTGAACAGACCGACACGCTGGCGGTAGGTGATGGCCGAGTCGGAGTTCGCCGACCACCACACCTCGCTGACCGCGCCGGTGAGCTCCTGCAGGCCTCGTACGTTAAGCAGCGTCAGGTGCTGGCCGGCGAAGCTCGCGTCCGCGCCGTCCTCATCTACCGCCGACGAGCGGACCGCGAGTGGTCCCTGCAGCGCCTGGACCGCCTGCGTCACGCGGGCGATCGCATCCTCATCGCGGCCTGCCACGGCGTCAACCACCGAGCCGGCGAGCGCGACGCCCGGTGGAACCGGGAGCCCGTCTCGCATGGCCTGGCCCAGACCCACCGCCTTGGAGCCGAACAGAGAGGTGTCCTCTGCGGCCGCCAGTGGGACCACGTCGCTCACGCGAGCACCGTTACCTCTCCGCTGTCACCGTCGACGCGCACCCGCGCGCCGTCTGCGATGCGCTGGGTCGCCTCGCGGGTTCCCACGACGCCGGGAATGCCGTACTCGCGGGCGACGATCGCCGAATGCGAGAGCAGCCCGCCGCTGTCGGTCACTATGCCCCCGAGCAGGGGCAGCAGGATGTTGAATGCCTCGCTGGTGGACTCGGTCACGAGCACGTCGCCCTTGACGATCCGGTCGAATTCGGACGGGCCGACGATGCGACGTGCTGGGCCCTCGTAGACACCGCGGCTGGCCGCGAGCCCACGCAGGACATCAGCCTCGTGCTCCTCCTCGGAGCTGCCGAGCATTTCGCTCATGACGAGCCCCATCGCGTGCATCATCCGCGCGGCGGCCGGGGGCAGACCGGAGGGGTCCGGCGGGGGAGAGGGAGCCTCTCCGAGGAACGCGGGAGCTTCCTTGGCCGAGCGTGTGGCGCGGTATTGCGCTCGGGCCGCGAGCTCCTCGGCGCTCGGGTCCTGGGCGCCCGAGAGCAGCGCGCGCATCTCATCCACCGTCGCGTCCACCAGGTGCTCGGGGTCCGACAGCCTCCCCGCGGCGGCGAGGCGCCGTCCCGCGGCAAGCACTGCGCGGCGCATCAGGCCGGAGGCCCAGATGTCGCTGAAGACACCGCGTTCGTCGCGGAGCCTGTACATGAGCCTGGCCTCGCCCAGCATCTCGTCGAACTCGGCGCGGTGCTCCTCGGGAACCTTGGCGCGCACGGCTGCCGTCTGCTCCTCGACCTTCGCCGTCTCCTCATCGCGTCCCTCGGAGGCCGCGCGCATCGCGCGCAGGAGCACATCCGGAAGTTCCAGCGCGCACGGCCCGGAGATGTCAAAGCCATCCAGCAGCCGCCAGCCGACGAGGTCAAGGTAGGCGCCGATCGCGGCGCCGCTCTCACCACCGAGGGACCGCAGCTCGCCGAGCACCTCGGCGGGGTCGCCGTCGGAGGACAGCAGGTCCCGCGCGCGCGGGTCGTTGGAAACCGCCTCGACGAGGTTCTCGAGCTCGCCCGACGCGCCCGCGGAGACGGGAGCCGCGCCGCGAAGCAGGCCGAGCAGGGCGGCAGAGGGCAGACCCGTCCAGACCGTCGCGTGGGCCAGGAAGTCGCCGGTGGGAACCATGGCACCCGCCGTGAAGCGCATGTGCTGCGTGATCATCGCCGCGTGGTGATCGTGGCAGCGCGCGAGGTGACTGGAGAGCTCCTCATCGCTGAGGGAGTCGGGATCGACGGCCTGGATCGCGCGGTGCGCGGCGAGCGAGGCCGGCTTGACCACCTCGTCCCATTCGCGCAGCTGCTCGCGCCACAGCTTGCCCTCCCAGACCTCCTGTGCCCGCTGGAAGCGGGCGGGCACATCCTCGGGGGATGCCGGGCTCATCATGGTGTAGGCGAAGCCGTTCGGATATGCCGTGTTGAGCGTGTCCAGGAGCATCCCGTAGAAGCGGGTGAACTCGCCGAAGCCGCGGCTGAAGGGCACCGGGTGGGTTTCGGCCCAGTAGCGCGTCACCGGCCGGGGGAAGTGAACGGCGTCGAGGTTCCAAGTGCCTGGACCCGGAGGGTCAAAGCGAAGGTCCGTCCCCGTCTCTGCGTAGCTCATTGCGTACCTTTCGAGTTCGATTCCCCGCGCCGTGCGGATCGCCGTGTTGCAGGTCATTCGTACACGATCGGGATCGCCCGTGCTGCGGGGTTCTACGACCCCCTGCTGTCATGGGCCCCGAGCCGCCGCCCAGGTCCTACGCTGGTGGAACCTCCATGACAGAACTGGTGCTCTTTCATCACGCGCACGGTCTCACCGACGGCGTCCTGGCATTTGCCGACGAGGTGCGGGCGGCCGGTCACATCGTTCACTCCCCTGATCTGTACGAGGGGGAGAGGTTCGACGACCTCACCGAAGGCCTCCTGCACGCGGAGGAGGTCGGCTTCGCGAACCTGGTCGAGCGTGGCCTGCTCGCGGTTGACGGCATCCCGCACGATGTCGTCTACGCGGGCATGTCGCTGGGCGTGATCCCGGCGGAGTTCCTGGCGCTCACACGCGGTCAGGCGGCGGGAGCCGTCCTGCTCAACGGCTGTGTTCCACCCGATGCGCTCGGTGTGCCCTGGCCGGAGCAGCTTCCGGTGCAGATCCACATGATGGAAGCCGACAGCTGGGTGGTGGCGCCGAACGAGGACCTCGACGCGGCGCGCCGGCTCGAGGAGGCTGTGGATGGCGCGGAACTGTTCCTGTATCCCGGCGATGAGCATCTGTTCGCGGACCGCAGCCTTCCCGCCTACGACGAGGCCGCCGCGGCCCTGCTCATGCAGCGTGTCCTGGCCTTTCTGGAGGAAATCGGCTAGCGACCGTTTCGGCCGTCGGCCTCCTAATCGCTCGACACGCGGCAGGGCCGAGGATCGCGCGGCGCAGTCGAAATAGCCTGTCGCGCCCGCCTGCGCCTCCATTGATGAAGCCGTCCTGTGCAGGCGCTCGTCCGGGCGCCGAACGCTTCACAGGCGGGTAACCTGCGGGCGCCAGGAACCCGCGAGGATCTCGCCCGTATCCGGTAGAGTTCGGTCTTGCGCCAGATGGGAAACGGCGCACTTTCAAGGGGGAGGGCTGGAATGGCACGTCGGCTTGCGCAGTTCAACGGACGCGGTATGCGTGGCCTTCTGGTCCTGCTGACCGTCGGAACAGCAGCGCTCGGATGGGCGCCGCAGGCAGGTGCGACGGCGCTGACCCCGGGCGACGTCGTCGTCGAGCGTGACGGGAGCGGCGGGGTCGAAGCCCTCACTAGTTCCGCGACGCCGGTCTACCTGAACGAGTTCGCACCGGGCGGCAGCCTTGCCGCGACTCTCGCGCTACCGACCACCACCAGCGGTTCGAACAAGCCTTTGGTCGACAGCGGCACGTCCACCTCCGACGGGCAGCTGACGCTCTCGGGGAACGGCGAATGCGTGCTGACCGTCGGCTACGACGCCCCCCTCGGCCTCGAAAAAGTCTCCGAATCGGGCGACAAAGCCTACCCTCGCACCGTCGCGATCATCAACAAAAACGGGGAAATCAACACCACGACCGCGCTGACCAACTTCGCCAACGAAAACAACGCGCGCAGTGCGACTTCGAGCGAATGCACACAGCTCTGGGTTGGCGGCAACGGAACGAAAACCACCGGAGGAGTCGTCTACGTCGCCAAACCAGGTGAAGCCACGGGCACCCAGCTCGCCGAAACGGACACGAATGTCCGCCAGGTCCAGGTCGTCGACGGCCAGCTCTACACCTCTGCTGACCCCACGAAAGCACCGAGCGTCTCGATCGCCAAATGGGGCACCGGCCTGCCGACCACAAAGGGCAGGCGGTCGCCAGCCTGCCCTTCGAAACGGCCCCCGAAGAGCCCTACGGGTACAGCCTGCTGACGCTTGGTGCCGGCACGACGCCCGACACGCTCTACGTCGCCGACAACAAACGCAGCGCCGTGGTGAAGTACGGACTCAGCGGTGGCAAATGGGTCGAACACGGATCGGTCGAAATCCCCGCTGAACTCACCGGCGTGACGGCCAACGATGTCGGCGGCGCCGTCACGATCTACGCGACGAGCAGCGGGGCCGCGGGCAAGACCGGCGCCCTCTACAGGCTCTCCGACGTGAGCGGCCAGAACGGGACCCTCGGCGGAGTCCCGGTCGAAATCGCAAAGGCGCCGCTTAACGAGGCCTTCCGCGGCGTCGCCTTCGCGCCCGGAACGACCATCGGCTCGGGGGGCACGCCGCCGCCGGAGCCGATCATCACAGCTGCGGAACCGTCTCTGCCCGCCGCGCTCGGCGACCCGACCAACCGGACGATGCCGATCACGGTCGAAGATTCCGGCTACGCGGCGAGCGAACTCACGGTCACGGCGACGTCCTCCAAGGAATCGGTTGTCCCCGCCAGCGGCATCAACGTCACAGGCACTGGACGCGAACGCACGCTGAGCGTCACACCCGCCGGCGTCGGCATCTCGAAGATCACGCTCACGGTGGAAGCACCTGACGGCGTCTTTGAGAGCACGCAGATCAACTACGGCGTCTCGGAATATCAGGGCGACGCCAGCGACCGCTACTACTCCGGTGCCGCCGACGCGGGCACCGCGATCGATGTCGGCGGCGGCTACATGATCGTCGCCGGCGATGACTCGAACGTCCTGAACCTCTACAAAGAGCGCAGTTCGGGACCGCCCGTCAAGAGCTTCGACTTCAACAGCGACCTTCCCTCGGGCTCGCTGGAACTGAACATCCACTCCTCCGCGCGGTCCGGGAACACGCTCTACTGGTTCGGCAGCCTCGACAACACCAACAGCGGTGAAGTCCTGCCCGCGCACGACACGCTCTTCGCGGCGACCATCACGGGCTCGGGAGCAAGCACCGAACTGACCTATCTCGGCAGCTACACGAACCTCAAGCAGGACCTCGTCGAATGGGACAACGCGAACGGTGCGCCCCTAGGCCTGGCCGCGTCGTCGGCGCCGGGCGTGGCGGGCGAGACGGCCAGCGGCTTCAAGCTGCAGGGCGTCGAGTTCGCACCCGGTTCCAGCACCGAAGCCTATCTGACCTTCCGCGCCCCGCTCGAGCCCCCCGGAGAAGGCCCGACGGACCGCAATCTCGCCCTCGTCATTCCGGTGACGAACCTCCCGTCACTGGTCAACAACGGGAATCCCGGGACGACCAAAGCGACCTTCGGGAGCCCGCTCGAGTGGAACCTCGGCGGCCTGAGCATCCGGCAGATACGCAAGAACGCGGCGGGTGAATACCTGATTCTCGCAAGCACGCCGAACTCGTCCGACACCATCTACCAGCTCTACGGCTGGGACGGGGAAGCCGAAGATGAACCGGTGCTGCTGAACTCATCCGTCCCGCTGGTCGCCGAAGGCGTCTGGGACGCGATCACCGCCACGCCGGAACCGATCGCCAACGGCGATGGGGTCGAACTGCTTCAGGACAACGAGAAGAGCGTCTGGTACGGCGCCGGCACCAAAGACGCCGAAAAGGGCCTCACGGTCGGCCTGCAGAAGGACCTCGGGCGCCTTCTCCCTGTCGAGATCCCGGCACCCGGCACTCCCAACCCGCCGCACCTATCGAGCGGCTCGACCCCGAACAAGGGCGTCTTCACGCTCCGCTGGAAGCCGGCATCGACGCTGCGGGCGCGGTTCACCCTGCAGCACGAGAACGCTGAAGGAGGCTGGAGCACCGTGGCGACGGGGCTCTCCAAGCGCGAATACGCCTTCACCGCCGGGCACCCCGAGGCCGAGGGAACCTGGACATATCGCGTCAGCGAGAGCAACGAAACCGGCGAAAGCGGTTACTCAGAAGAATCCGAACCGGTCAAGGTCGACCAGCACGCACCGCTGGCGCCCACCGCGTCCGCATCGCGTCCGCCCGACTACGCGGGCAAAGGCGGCTGGTACAAGAACAGCGTCACGGTCTCGTTCACGGCCAACGGCGACCCGGTGCTCGCCGACGGCAGCCCCGGAAGCGGCATCGAACCGTCATCCCTGACGGCACCGGAGACGTTCACTGCAAGCGGCGCCCACACAGCCAGCGGCACCGTGGCCGACAAGGCCGGCAACGTGTCCTCGGCGGGTACGCTGGTAGTGCAGGTCGAATCGACGCCGCCCAGCCTCGAAATCACCTGCCCGTCGCAGGTCTATGTCGGCGAAGCCGGCGTGCACGCGACCGTGACGGCCGCCGACACCTACTCGGGACTCTCGAGCAACCCGTCCGGGACCGTCCCGATCAACACGAGCGTGGCGGAACCCCAGGTGGTCAGCCGCACCGCGATATCGAACGTCGGGCTCGAAACAACACGGTCCTGCACGACCCAGGTCGTCTACCGGACGCCGGGTGCACCCGCGCTGACCGCGGGGTCCACCCCGAGCGGCAGTGGTGTGTTCACGCTCGGCTGGAGCGGTGATAACCCACTCACCTACCTCGGCCTCGGCTACACCCTCCAGGCCCACAACGCCTCCACCTCAGAATGGACGACCGTGGCGAGCGGCATCGAAGCACTGAGCTACGAATTCACCGGTGCCGGCGAGTCCGAAGGAACGTGGGTCTACCGCGTGCAGGGCGTTGACAGCACCCACGCTCAAAGCACCGAATACTCGCCGGCCTCCACACCGGTCGTGGTCGACAAGAAAGCGCCCTACGCGCCGTCGGCGACTCCGTCCCGCAGCCCGGACTACGCGGGCGGCGGAGGCTGGTTCAAGGACAGCGTCCAGGTCGGGTTCGGCTCGAACGGAGACCCCAGCCTCTCGGATGGCAGCCCCGGCAGCGGAGTCGATCCGGCGTCTGTCCCCGCTACTCAGACGTACAGCACCAGCGGGGCCCACGTGGCCTGCGGGACGGTCACGGACAACGCCGGCAACGTCTCGGCGTCCGGATGCGTGACTGTCCAGGTCGACGCCAGCAGCCCGAACCTCGAAGTGACCTGTCCGGCCACCGCCCACGTCGGTGAAGCGGGCGTGCAAGCCACGGTCACTGCCAGCGACGGCTACTCCGGTCTCGCGACCAACCCGAGCGGCAAAGTGCCGATCTCGACCAGCGCCGAGGGCGCGGTCGTGACGACGCGCACCGCGACCGACAACGTCGGACACTCGACGACGAAGTCCTGCACCACCAACGTGCTCGGGTCAGCGCCCGAATTCGGGCGCTGCGTGAGCTCACCGTCGAGGACGGGCAGCTTCACGTCGTCGGCGTGCTCGACGGCGAGCGGCTCGAAAACCGGCAAGTACGAATGGGAATCAGGTGTGCTGCACGCACCGTTCACCAGCTTCGGCACCTCGAACTTCGTGCTGGAAACCAGCAAAGGCGCGAAGGTGACATGCACGAACGAGACGAGTTCGGGCGAATACACGAGCCCCAAGACGGTCGCCGGCGTCGTGATCAAGCTCGGCGGCTGCGAACTGGCCAACACGAAAGAAGCCTGCGAGAGCCCGCACGCCGGGACAGGGAAAGTCACCACCGACACGCTCGAAGGCGCGCTGGGCGTCTACAAGCTCGGATCAAAGCCCTCCGGCAACAAGCTTGCCCTCGAGCTCTACCCGAGCGGCAAAACGGGCCCGTTCCTCGAACTCTCGTGCGGGCCTGCGACGCTGTCGGTGCGCGGGACCGTCATCGCGCCGATCAAGGGGAACAAAATGCTCCCGACGCTCGGCCTGAAGGCGAAGGAGTCCAAGGGCAAGCAGAAACCCGAAAACCTGGTGGGCGGCCCCAAGGAAGTCCTCGAAGGCTCCGTGAACGGTGGGGCCTATGAAGCCACCGGGCTGACGCTGACGCTCGAAGAGGAAAACGGCGAATCAATCGAGGCCAGCCCGGTCAACTGACCGCTGTCGCGCCGGCGGCGAGCTGAGGCTCGCCGCCGCGGTGGCTCACGGGGCCAGCAGCCGCCAGCGCCAGCCGCCCTCGGCGCGCTCAAACAGGCGGCGTTCGTGGATGCGGTCTGGCGATTCGCGCCATAGCTCGACGGTCTCCGGCAACACGCGGATCGCACCCCAGTCCGGAGGGCATTCCGGCGGGGTCTCCAGGGCCTTCATCAGATGCTCGTGCCGCGCCCTGAGCGGGTCGGTGCTCTCGATCGTCTCACCCTGGCGCGAGACGATCGTCTGCAGCTGGTTGGGGCGGTCGCGCTCGCTGAAAAGCTCGACGGCGAGATCCCGTTCTGCAGCCACGGCGCGTCCGGTCACGTGGACCTGGCGTCCGATCGCGGGCCAGTAGAAGAGCAGCGCGACATATGGGTTCTCCTGAATGTCGCGGGCCTTGCGCGTCCACATCGCCGACGTGAAGATCAGCGCGTCCTCCTGGATTCGCTTCAGGGACACGGTGCGCGCCGTGGGTCGCCCATCCGCTCCAGCCGTGATGAAGGCGACCTCGCGTGGCTCGGCGACTCCGGCCTCACGAGCGTCCCGCATCCACACCTCGAGCATCCTGAGCGGACTCTCGGCTGCCTCGTGCATCCCCACGGTGACAGGCTAGCCGGGTGCGGATGGAGGTGGAGCGACATCCGGCCGGGACTATGGAAAAGGCTGCGTCGTGAATGGCAGCGAACCGCTCGCGTAGTTTTCACGGCCGCGCCACGGAATCGCCCCCTGCTCGGCGAACCGCACCCTGCCTAGGGTGATTTCTGCGCAATTCCCGGCCGCGCACCCGCCAGCATGCCCGCACCTGCCGAAGCCCCCGTGCCCACCACTGCCTCCCGCTCTGGGACCACGCCCGCATCCGAGGGAGGTGAGCCCTTTGCAGCGGCGCAGGAACCCGCACCCGCACCCGCTCACGTTGCCGCGCAGCACGCGGTTGCACACCTGCCACGCGCTCGCGAGGACGCGCTGGCGGCGATGGAGCACGCAGCGCAGTGGCTTGCGATCGAACCGTCCGCTCTCAGCTCCGACGCGTATCGCGCGTTCCGCGAAGCCGACGCGAACGCACACATGCCATCCCCGCTGGCGATCAGCATCCTGTTCGGCGGCTGGGAGCGCGCCAGAGACCATGCGGGCGCGCTCAGCCGGGACAACGCGGTCGTCGAGGCGGCGGTGATCCGCGCCATCTACGGGGACCCCGACTGCAGGCATCGCGCTTACGGAACGTCGGCCGTCGCCGAATCCGCCGCCCCGGCAGGCGCCGGTCTCGACGAGGACGAGCGCCCGTGAACAGTCCCCCGGTGAGCGTCGTGCTCGCGATGGATGACGCAATGGCGCGGCGCGAGCTTCGGCTGCAGCTCCACTCCCGGCGCGGGATCGCCGTCGTCGCCGAGGCGGCCAGCAGCGCCGCCGGCGGGCGCATGGCTGAAACCCACCACGCCTGTGTGCTGGTCCTCGACTGCGACGGCGGCAAGGGACTGCCGCTCGCGATCATCAGCGATGTCCAGCGCAGCTCGCGAGTGATCGTCCTGACCGACGAGCAGGACCCCGCCGCGATCAGCGACGCCTTCCGCGCCGGTGCCGTCGGCTATGTGCTGAAGGGCGGGGCTCGTGACGAGCTCGCTCGCGCGGTGCTCGGTGCTGCCCGTGACGATCTCTACCTCACGCCCGGGCTCGGCGCGCGCCTCGGCGCCTTGCCCGTGAGGGGCGACGTGGCGGGCCAGGCGCACGTACTCCCGAGGAGCGGCCGCGCACTTACGACGCACGGCCCTTTGGCGTAGGATCGCGGAGATCGACAGCGTGCAGCACAGCACCGAAACACTTCGCTTCTTCGAGCTGCTCGGCAGGACCAGCCAGCCGGTCTGGATGAGCACGCAGTACCAGCCGGGCAAGTCGTTCGCGATCGTGGTCGAACTGCGGGGCGAGGATCCGGCGGTGATGCCGCTCATCAAACCAACGCCGTCGCTGGTGATGACCAAGGGCAACACGCTCTACGCGGTCTGGCTCCTGAGCGAGACCAGCCACGCCCACGATGACCGCTGGATGCCCCAGGTCGCCTTCGATCTGGCCGAGCACGTGGGGGGCACCGCGCTTCCCTACATGCTGATACCTGGAGTCGCGGTGCCCGAGTCGGGAGAGACGCCGGAGAGCGAGGGCTACGCGCGCCTGATCGAGATCGGCGACTGCAAGGTGTATGACCCGGCGGAGCTCGCCAAGCACGTCGCGGTCGGTAATCAGCGCTAGCGGCGTCCCGGGCGCCGGGCGCATCGCCGCACAGCGCCGGCCCTCGGATCATCCTGGCCCACAGGCCGCGGGTGCGTCGTCAGGCTGAGCCGGCTGCGGCGTCGAGCGCGGAGATCTGCTCGGGGGTCAGCGTGAGGACGGCGCCCTGCATGTTCTCTTCCAGATGGGCGACGGAGGATGTGCCGGGGATCGGGAGCATCACCGGCGAGCGTGCGAGCAGCCACGCCAGCGCCAGCTGAGAGGGCGTTGCCTGCATGTCGCGGGCGATGCTCTCGAGCGGACCGCCGGCCGCCGAGAGCTTCCCGGTCGCCAGCGGGAACCACGGTATGAAGGCAAGGCCCTGGGCCTCACACAGTTCGAGCACGTCCTCGGCGGAGCGATTTGCGAGGTTGAAGAGGTTCTGGACCGAGACGATGGGCGCCAATGCCTGCGCCTCCCGGAGCTGGGCTGCGCTCACCTCCGAGAGCCCAATGTGCTGAATCTTGCCCTCCTGCTGAAGCTCCGACAGCGCCCCGATCTGATCGGCCAGCGGCACCAGCGGGTCGACTCGGTGCAGCTGGAAGAGACCGATGCGCTCCACGCCGAGGTTTCGCAGGCTCATCTCAGCCTGCTGCTTCAGATACTCCGGCCGCCCAAGGGGGTGCCATTTTCCGGGGCCCGTGCGGGCCAGCCCGGCCTTGGTGGCGATCACGAGGTCATCCGCATACGGGTGCAGCGCGCGGCGGGTCAGCTGCTCCGCGACCGCCGGGCCATACGAGTCGGCGGTGTCGATGAAGTTGACGCCGAGCTCGACCGCTCTCTGAAGAACGCGGATCGCCTCCTGCGGGTCCTCGGGGTCACCCCAGACGCCGGCCCCGGTGAGCTGCATCGTGCCGAAGCCGAGCCTGTTGACGGTGTCGGTGCCCCCGAGGCTGAAGCTGCCCGAGCTCGATGCCGGGGAGACGGTGCTCATCGGCTCCTCTCCCGCGGGCTGGCGAGGATCAGCAAGCCGTCGGCAGGTCGTGCCCTGGAGCACAGCCCTGCCTCGTTTGCGGTGAAGCTGGCCACGGCGCTCCACGCTAGCACCAGCCTCGACACCCGATGCCCGCGACGGGGTGGGTGACGGGGCTGGTGCGGGGCCCCGCAGCGAGCTCCGGCGCGCTGCACATTTATCCGCGCGGGCCTGCGGATAGACCGGCGTCTGTGCAGGGGTTGACGCTAGTAGCCTTTGCCGCTGAACGGTCCCAGCCGTAGCTGGGTTGACGTGAGGTGTCGGGCCAGCCCGGAGAAGGGAGCGCAGGGGATATGACGGACGTCACGCCAAAGCAGCACGCGCTGGAGCAGTTCGCGACCTTCATCAATCCGCAGAAGGTCAGGGTGATGAGGGCCGCGGGCCTGGACATCATCGAGGAGCAGCGCTCGGGCCCGTGGGTTTGGGACGTGGAGGGGGCCAGGTATCTCGACTGCTTCACCTCGGCCGGCTCGTTCAACGTCGGGCGCAGGAATCCGCGGGTCGTCGCGGCAGCGCACGCCGCCGTGGATCGCCTGGACAACGGCAACTTCCTGCTCTGCTCCCAGCCCAAGGCGGAACTGGCCGCCAAGCTCGCGGAGATCACGCCGGGGAACCTCTGCTGCACCATGTTCGGGACGGGCGGCGGCGAGGCCATCGACTTCGCGATCAAGCTGGCCCGCGGGTCCACCGGACGCCCGGGGATCATCTCCACGGTCAACGGCTACCACGGACACACGGGATTTGCGCTCTCGGCCGGCGGGCGCGCCTCCTTCCGTGATCCGTTCGAGCCGCTGATGCCGGGCTTCTCGCAGGTGCCCTTCGGCGATCTGGACGCTCTCCTCGAAGCCATCGATGAGCACACCGCTGCGGTGCTGCTGGAGCCGATCCAGGGGGAGGGGGGGATCGTGATGCCCCCGCCCGGCTATCTCGCCGGCGTTCGCGCCGCATGCGATGCGAACGGGGCGCTGCTGATCCTGGACGAGATCCAGACCGGCCTCGGGCGGACCGGCCGCTGGTGGGCAAGCGAACACGATGGCGTGAGCCCGGACATCATGACCACCGCGAAGTCGCTCGGGGGGTCGCTGGTCCCCATCTCCGCGACGGTCTTCACGGAGGATCTTCGTGAGTTCCTGATCCCGAACCCGTTCATCCATCTCTCGACGTTCGGCGGCTCGGACCTCGCATGCGCGGTCGCGCTGGAGGTTATCGCCGTGATCCAGGAGACCGGGCTGGTCGAGCATGCGGCTGCGATGGGAGAGAGGCTGTTCGCGGGCCTTTACTCCATCGCCGCGGCTCACCCCGAGGTGATCACCGAGGTGCGCGGGCGCGGCCTCATGGCCGGCGTTCAGTACACCGAGGATGCTCTCGGTCCGAGGATGTCCTACCACCTCGCCCAGCACGGCGTGCTCGCGATCTACAGCGGCAACGAGCCGTCGGTGATGCGCCTGATGCCCTCGCTGGTGATCGGGGAGGAAGAGGTCGACTTCCTGCTGGCGGCACTGGCCAGGGCGATCGACGACCTGCTCTCGGGCGCAGGCCCGGAGGAGGCCCCGCGGACACGCCCAAGGCGCCGGCCCGTACGGGCGGGCGGCCCGGCGGCGAACTGAGGGAGAGAACGATGGCCGACTGGGATGAGCTCGCCGAGGCGCTCGCCGACTACACGATCAGCTGCAACGAGAACGAGCGCCTGCGCAAGATGCAGCGCGACTGGTCGCGCATTCTGCACTTCGTCTGTTCGGACACCGGCAGCCTGTTCTCGATGGAGGTGGATCGCGGCGAGATCCTCTCCACGCCTGAGGGGCACGTGGGGACGCCGGACATCATCGTCACGACGCACTCGGAGATCTTCTGCGACATGTTCTGGGGGGACCTGAACCCTGTTCAGAAGTACCTGCGGGGTGAGATAACCGTGCAGGGCTCCCAGGAGGACGTGATGCGGCTCGACGCGATCAGCGCCGTGATCTGGCCCGACGTCTGATGGCGAGCCGCAGCGGGTCGGCGCCGACCACCGCCACCCTGCGCCGCTCTGTGGGGACCGCGACGGCGACGGCGACCTCCGCGGGCCTCGCGTTCGCGGCGATCGACTACCTCGGGGTCGTCTCCGTGCTGGCCTACGCCCCGGGGACGACGGCGGCCTTTGCGATCCTGATCGGCGGCGTGCTGGTCGTGCTGGTGGCCGGCATCTTCTCCGAGCTCAACGGCCTGTATCCGACGGCCGCCGGGATCAGGCTGTATCTGGGCCGCGCGGTCGGTAACCGCACGGCGCTGTCGGTGACGTTCACCTACATGTTCACGGTGGTGCTCGTGATAGCCGCCGACGCCTTCCTGATCGGCTCAGCGGTCCGGCACGTGCTGCACGAGCCGTCTGCGCTCGCCTACCTCTGGATCATCGTGCTCCTCGGCTTCGCCCTGTTCGCGAACCTGCGAGGCGTACGGCTCGCAGGCTGGGTGCAGACGCTCGTGACCTACACCGTTCTGAGCGGCACCGCGATCCTGTGCGTGATCGCGCTGTTCCACGTCGGCGGGGCCTTTCACCAGCCGCTGAACCTGTTCGACAAGGGCGCATTCTCGGGCGTGCAGGCTGTCGCCTTCGCGCTGTTCCTGTATGCGGCCTTCGAGTGGGTGACCACGACCGCCGAGGAGGCGCGCACCCCACACGTCATAACGAGGGCGCTGTTCATCGCGCCGGTGCTGATCTGGGTTACCGCCACGCTGTTCGCGCTTGCGCTCACCCATCTGCTCCCGTTCTCGGTGATACACCACAGCGCCTATCCGCAGCTGCTGCTCGGCAAAGCGGCGCTCGGAACCGTCGGCGAGCTGTGGATGCTCGCGCTGACCATCCTGACCGCCCTGAACACGTTCAACGGCGGCTTCCTGGTGGCCTCGCGCTTCATCTACGCGGCTGCGCGTGAGGGCAACCTGCCGAGGCAGTTCGCGGCCCTGAACCTGAAGGCGGTTCCGTGGCTCGCTGTCACCACGCTCGCCGTGGTCTCGGGGATCGTCGCTGCCGTCGTGTTCGCGACCGGGCAGTGGCTGCTGCTGGTCGCGGTGGGGGCCGCGATCGAGTCCGGCATCTACGCCCTCGGCTCCCTGAGCCTGCTGATCCTGCGCCGCAGGGAGACCCGTGAGCGCCCGTTCAGGCTCGTGGCCGCCCGACCGCTGGCGACATTCGGGGTCGGCCTCTTCACGATCCTGTTTCTGGCGACCGCCTTCTCGGACCCGAAGAACGCCAGTCGCTTCTCGGCTGCGCCGTTCGGAGTGATCGCGGTGCTCGCGGCGCTGTCGACGGGCTACGTGATGATCTTCGTCCCGCGCCTTCAGGCCGCGGCCGCCGCTCGCGCTGGCGCAAACCGGCCGCGTCGCCGGCCCCAGCGCAAGCCGGCGGCGCCGGAGGCCGCGCCCAGTCCGCCGGCGGCGCATTCACCCGATGGCTGAGCGGGTCGGCGTACGCGCCCGCTGCGGTCATGTAGGGTCGGGCCCCCTCAGCCACCGAAGCGCAGTCTGGAGAGAAACGTGACATCAGCCGCCGTCCAGCCGGGAGCCCCAGCAGGTCAGTTCGACGCCGATGCCTGCGTCATCGGCGCGGGTCCCTCGGGCCTTGCGGCCGGGAAGGCGCTCGCCGACCGCGGCATCTCCTTCGACTGGTTCGAGAAGGGCTCGATGGTCGGTGGCCTGTGGCGGATCGACAACGACAACGGCGGCGCTGCGGCCTATCAGACGCTGCACCTGAACAGTTCGAGGCCGCTGACGCAGTTCCCGTCCTTCGCGATGCCCGAGGACTGGCCCGACTACCCCTCGCATGAGTTGATGGCACGCTACTTCCAGGATTTCGCCGAGCGCTTCTCGCTTAGCGAGAGGATCACCTTCAATTGTCCTGTCACATCGGTCGTTCCGCTGGACGGACCGGGCTCGCCGGGCAGCAACGGGTGGTCGGTCACCACGCCGCAGGGAACCAGGTCCTACCGGAGCGTGCTGGTCGCGAACGGCCACCACAGCGTCCCGAACATCCCTGAGTTCGCCGGGGAGTTCACGGGGAGCTCATTCCACGCTCACGAGTATCTGGAACCGGAGATCTTCGAGGGGCGTGACGTGCTCGTGCTCGGCGTCGGCAACTCGGGCATGGACATCGCGTGCGACGCGACCAAGCTCGCCAGCCACGTCTATCTCGCCACCCGCCATGGCGTCCATGTGCTCCCGAAGTACGCCTTCGGCAGGCCGATCGACCAGTTCGGCTCGCCGCTGAGCGCCTACCTGCCCTTCCCGGTCGAGCGCAAGCTGTATGAGCTGATGATCCGCTTCAGCGTCGGCAGGCCCGAGGACAGGGGCCTTCCCAAGCCGGATCACCGCCTGCTGTCGGCCCACCCGACGGTCTCCTCGGACCTGCTCGACCGTGTCGGACACGGCGACATCGTCATGAAGCCCAACATCGAGCGCTTCGACGGCGAGGTGGTCCACTTCGAGGACGGCAGCTCCGAGCACGTCGATCTGCTCGTCTACGCGACCGGTTACCGGATCGCGCTCCCGTTCCTGGAGAAGGACCTGTACGACCCCGCCGGTAACGCGATGCCGCTGTACCAGAGGGTGCTCACCCCGAAGCTCCCGAACCTCTTCTTCCTGGGCTTCCTGCAGACCGTGGGATCGAACATTCCGCTGGCCGAGATGCAGGCCGAATGGGTCGGGGACCTCCTCACAGGAGCATGCGTGCTTCCGCCCGAGAGAGAGATCGAGGAGTGGATCGCCGCCGATCAGGCGGCGATGGCCCGCCGCTATGTCCGTTCGGGGCGCCACACGATGCAGGTGGACTTCTGGCGCTACGCCAACGCGCTGGCTCAGTGCCGCAAACGCACGACCGCCGAGCCCACCGGGATCGCCGCCCGCCTGCCGAAGGCGATCGCCGGGCGCCTCACGCGGGCGAGCGCCTGAGGACGCCGGCGGGTCAGCCGCCGGGCACGATCACGTCGGCGCGCTCGGGAGTGCGATCGGAGGCGAGGTAGGCGTCCTCCTGGGCGCTCCAGCGCTCCCAGTGACCCTTGTAGATGCTGCCGTCGCGCGCCATCGCCCGCTCGCGGCGAGCCTGCTCTGATAGCTCGACCCACGCGAGGGCGCTGAGAAACGGAGCGGCAGCCAACGCTCCGGCGCCGACGCCCTCGAGGATCAGCAGCTCCGCCGGCGCGAGGACGACGCCCTCACGCCAGATCTGCGCCGACCAGTCATAGCGGGGCACCCGCGGGGCGCGGCCCGCCGCCAGTGGCCGCAGGATGTCGCCGACGAGGAGCCTGATGCCCTCGCGCAGCCCGTCCCATCCGCCGTAGAGCTGCTCCATCGCGATCACCGGCGCCGCTGTCTCGAGCGCCGCCGCGGCCGCCAGCGTCGACTTGCCGGCACCGGAGCGACCGTCTATGGCCAGCACCCGCGTAGAGCCGGCTCGCGCGGGGGCCGCGAGTGCGAGTGCGATCAGCCGGGATGCCTGCTCACTCATGGGCGCTCACGCGCTCGGGGACGATCCGGATCAGGGCGCGCTCGGCGTAGTCGATCTGCGAGATGTGCCGGGCGCCGAGGTAGGCGAAGGAGAGCCGCTCGATCAGCTCGCCGGCTCCGGGGCCGCCGAGTTCGGCCCTGCCGCGGATCTGGACGTAGCGGCGCGGAAGCGCGCGGGAGTAGATCACAAGGCTCGCGCGCGGGTCGCGCTCGAGGTTCCGGTACTGCCGGCGGTGGGCGCGGGTCGACATCAGCAGATGATCCCCGTCCCGCTCGACCCACATCACGCACATGTGGGCCGAGCCGTCGCCGTCGATGGTTGCGAGCACCGCCGGCTCCGGAGCATCTGCGAGCTCTCGGGCGAGCGGCGGGAGGGTCGCCGCGCCCGCGCTCACGCGACGGCGGCGGGCAGGAAGGCGTTGCTCGTCGCCTGCTCCCAGACCGGCGCCCGGGAGATCACTCCGTTGTGCGCGAGCCAGGCCGAGTAGTCCGCGAGCAGCTCCGGGCGCAGCTCACCCCATCGCCCGTCGTGCGTCCAGGTGGGCGCGATCAGCGCGAGCGAGCGCCTGATGAGCGGGCGCGGGAAATATGGGATCACGCGCTCGAGCGTCTCCAGCGTGCCGTCCGGGTCGGTCTGGGCGGTGCGGTAGCCCTCGGCGCTCGCGCGCAGAAAGGAGCGGACGACCTCGGGTTCGCTCTCCAGCATCGATTCCCTCACCGCCAGCACATAGCTGTGGTAGCGCAGCCCGGCGGCCTCATCGGCGTTCCACGTCACCCGCCGCTCGGGCTCGACGGAGCCGAACAGCGCGTCCCATGCCCAATAACCGCCGAAGGTGGCGTCCGCCTCGCCCGCGGCGATGTCGTCCACGCTGAGCTCCCGCACCCCGCTGTCGAGGGTGATGATGCGGTCGGGGTCCCCGCCGTCGTTGGCGACGATGTGACGCACCATCGCCGTCCCTCGGGGGGTCGGGTTGAAGGCGACGCTGCGCCCCTCGAGATCTCGTGGGCGCGTGATGCCGGTGTCGGCGATGGTCTGGATGGTCTCGAGGCCGCGATGGTTGATCGCCGCCACGCCGAGGACCGCCTCGCCCCCGTCGCGGCGGGCGAGCAGTCGGTTGCTGGGGCAGACCGCAAAGTCGGCCTCCTCGCGCAGGACATGCGCGAGGGCGTCGCCGCGCAGCGGGTCTCCGACCGCGATCTCCACATCAAGGCCCTGCGCGAAGAAGTGGCCGGCGCCAGCGGCCGCATAGAAGCCGGCGTCGTTCGTCCACGGGTGGAAGTACTCCAGCATCACGCGCAGACGTGGCATCTGCGGCCTCAGGAGCCCGGGAGCAGCGAGTTCGTGTAGACCTCTTCGGGAGTCGGCAGAGCCCCGCTGATCAGGCCGCCGTTGGCAAGGATCTTCGTGAGTCCGGCGAAGTCTTCATCGCTCAGAGTGCCCCATTTGCCGGAGGGGCCGACGAAGCGCGGTGCGGTGGCCTTCGCCGTCGCCATCACGATCTTCTCGCTGTTCCCGAGCGCCGTCTCGTTTTCCTTGATCAGGATCTGGGCGGCCTGTTCGGGGTGAGCCGCGGCGAATTCGTAGCCCTCCGCCAGCGCCTTCAGCGCGCCCTTCAGCGCCGGCCCGCGCTTGGCTATGTCTTCGTCGCTTGCGACGTAGACGGCATTCGGGAAGTTGCCGGCGCCTTTCAGGTAGGTGCTGTAGGGGAACAGGCGGAGCTTGGTGCCCTGCAGTTCCGCGGTCACGTCGTCGATGCCGCCGAACACGGCGGTGTAGTCGATCCGGTGGCTGGCGAGCGCCTGCACGACGTCGGAGTTCAGCACCACTTCGCGGAAGGAGGGGTGCGCGGCGCCGGAGGCGGCCAGGAGCGAGGTGATGATCGGCTTGTCCGAGGCGATGCCGAAGCCTCCATAGAGCTTTCCGCTGAGCTGGGACGGGCTGGTGATGGGGGAGGAGGAGAGAACGGCGAGCGCCGTCGTGTTGCTGGCCACGAGCGCCGCCACGGCCTTGTACTTCAGGCCTTTCGCGCGGTTGATCACCACCTCCGGCGGATAGCTGATGCCGAGGTCGGTCCGTCCACTCTGGATCAGCGTCTCGGCGGGGGTTTCGGCGTAGGGGATTATCTGCGGGTCAATCCCCTGCTGGGTGAAGTAGCCGTTGGCCTTGGCCGCGTAGATGCCGAGGTAGTCGACGTTCGCGGTGTAGTCCAGTGCGATCTTCACACTCTGGAGCGGCTGGCCGGAGGAGGCGTCGGTGCTGGTCGAGGAACTCGATCCGCAGGCCGCGAGCAGCACGGACGCGCACAGCGTCGCGGCCGTGATCGCAAGGGCTCGAGGGTTCAGTCGCAGCAGCTTGCTCGGCACGTGCACACGTCCTTTTTCCTGGTCGGCGGGGATAAAAGCGCACAAAACAGATCAGCAAAGTAGCAGAGGGTGGCGCCAGCGGATAACCTGAGCTGTGTGAGCGCCACCACCACGAGGTCCTCCCAGGGTACGCGCGCCGGGGGACAGGAGCAGGTCCCGCCCCGGCTCCGTAGGCTCGGCCTGCGCCGCCGCCTGAGGCACGTGTGGCCTCCCGCGCTCGTGCTCGTCGGGGTCGTGGTCCTGTGGGAAGTGCTGACGAGCGCGCTGTCGGTGGGCTCGACGGTTCTGCCGGGCCCCGCGCTCGTGGTGAAGAGCTCCTGGGAAGATCGCGCCAACCTGTGGCCGGCGGCCTGGACGACGACCAAGGAGGCTGTTCTCGGCGTCATCCTCGCCACGATAATCGCGGTGCTGCTGGCGGTGGCGATCGACTGGTCTCGCACGGTCAGGCGCAGCTTCTACCCATTGATGGTCACCTCTCAGACGCTGCCGATCATCGTGCTGGCGCCGCTGGTGGTGATCTGGTTCGGCTTCGGGATGGCACCAAAGGTCGGCCTCGTCGCGCTCTTCACCTTCTTCCCTGTGGCCGTCGGCACCGTCCAGGGCCTGGCGTCCGCCGACCCCGACGCGATGGCGCTGCTCCGGACGATGGGAGCGAGCCGGCGCCAGCTGCTGCTGCGGGTGCGCGCGCCGAGCGCGATACCGCAGATGTTCACCGGCCTGAAGGTAGGTGTCACATACGCATACGTGTCCGCGATCTTCGCCGAGTACGTCGGCGCCGAACAGGGACTCGGCGTCTACATGCAGGCCAGCGAGCACGCTCTGCGAACGGAACTCGTCTTCGGCGCGATCCTCCTGACGACGCTGCTCACGCTCGCCCTGTTCGTGGCCGTCGCGCTGCTGGAACGGCTCGCGATGCCCTGGCGGCGGCCCGGCCAGAGCGAGGTGGACTGGTGAGCTCGCAGACCGCGGGAGCGGCCCTCGGCGACGCCGGCGCCGCCACAGGGACGCCGGGCGCCAGCATCGAGGTCCGTTCATTGAGCAAGAGCTACGCGGGCGGTGACGGCGCGCGCCTGACGGCGATCGACGAGCTCAGCATGCACGCCGCGCCCGGGGAGTTCGTCGCGGTCATCGGTCCCAGCGGCTGCGGCAAGAGCACCCTCTTTCACATCCTCGCCGGGCTCGAGGACCCAGACCGCGGAAGCGTCCTGATCGACGGCGCCGTCGTGGAGAGGCGCCTCGGGGCGTGCGCATTCATGCCCCAGCGCGATGGCCTGCTTCCGTGGAAGCGAACGCTCGACAACGTAACGGTCGGGCTCTCGCTCGCAGGCGTCCCGCGCGCAGAGGCCCACGAGCGCGCGCGGCCACTGCTCGACCGCTTCGGTCTCGGCGGATTCGAGGACGCGTGGCCGTGGCAGCTCTCGGGGGGCATGCGCCACCGCGCAGCCTTCCTGCGCACGGTCCTGCTCGGCAAGCCCGCGATGCTGCTCGACGAGCCCTTCGGTGCGCTCGACGGGATCACCCGCTCGGACCTGCAGCACTGGCTGGCAGAGGTATGGGAGGAGGTGGGGTCCACGGTTATCCTGATCACCCACGACGTCGCCGAGGCCGTCTACCTGGCCGACCGCGTCTACGTTCTCTCACCGCGCCCGGGGAGGGTTGCAGCGACGCTCGAGACCGAGCTCCCGCGCCCGCGCACGCTCGAGATGCTCGGCACCCAGGAGTTTGCGGGGCAGGAGGCAAGGCTCCGCGAGTCGCTGCGGATGCACTCCGTCCGCTAGCGGTGCGCGGCGGCTCAGCCGACCTCGACCGGCAGTGAGGGATCGGCCGTCCACTCGGTCAGCGAGCCGTCATACAGCCGCGCATCCTCGCGCCCGATGAGCGCCAGCGCGAAGAGGTCCACCGTCGCGGAGATCCCCCCGCCGCAGTAGATGATGACGGGCTCAGAGCCCGGGGCGGCCACGTCGCCGAGGCGCCTCTCGAGCTCCGCCGGCGCCAGGAAGCGCCCGCTCGCCGGGTCGATCAGCCGCTCCCAGTGCAGGTTGATGCTCCCCGGTATGCGGCCGGGCCGAGAGTAGGCTCCCGGCTGATCGCCACGAAAGGCCTCGGGTGAGAGCGCGTTCAGCAGACATGCGGGCACCTCTCCGGCCGCGGCGGCCTGCACCTGCCGGCGGTCGGCGAGCATCTCCGGGTGCGGCGCTGGGGTGAAGATCGCGGGCTGATAGCGCTCCCGTCCCTGAGCCAGGGGCAGGCCCGCCGCCCGCCACGCGCCGAGGCCTCCGTCGAGGACGCTCACGCTACGAAGCCCGAAATGGCGCAGCATCCACCAGAGCCGCGTCGCCCACATCGGGGAGTGCTGTGAATAGGTGACGACGCGGCTGTCGGGGCCGATGCCGATCTCGCCCGCCGCGGCAGCGAAGCGCGAAGGCGCAGGCAGGATGAACGGATGGGGCGCCTGCGGGTCGGACATCGCGCCGGCGATGTCCGCGAAGGCCGCGCCCGGGATGTGCGCCCGTTCATAGCCGGCCAGCCCGCTCTCGACGCTGTAGGGGCCTCCCGCCCTCTCTCTTCGCAGGTTCACCGTCGCGTCCAGGATTCTCAGCCCGGGATCCTGAAGCCGGCCTGCGAGCTCAGATGGGTCGATCAGCAGCGCGGGCGCCACGTGCGCCATCTTGGCAGAGCCAAGAGCGCCAGAGAGGCCGATAGGCCACGCGCGGAGCGGCGGGCGCTATCGGGAGCGCGGAAGCCCGGCGCGGTGGCGGCGCTTACCCACGAATGCCGGTCGCGGCGGCTCAAAGGCAACGCGCACCCGGCGCTGAGCCCTGCACGACGGCTGCGAGGAGAGGGACAGGCGCGGGGACACCGAGGGACAGGTGTCCCCGCGCCTGCGCCAGCGCGCACGGAGGGAAGGAGAGAAACCTCGTTTGACGCGCGCTGGATGAGGGACGTTCGGAGCAGCGCCCTGATCGCCGCCGGCCGCCGCACGACACAGCACCAGAACCGCTGCGGCGGTGGACAGCCATATGGAGATCATCACTAGCGCAAACACCACTGCACAGTTTTGTCCGTTGTAAACGGGATGTCTAATATTCTTTGTGCAATCTGTCATAGGCGTGGCCTATCCCGCCGCTTCCATCCTCGGGTGGGCCGCCGCCGCAGAGAGGGCGCCCCGAGCTCCACGGAGACCGAGCCGGGCGGCGGTAGAGTGCGAAGCGGATGAGCACGCACACGACCGCCGTCGCAGGACCCGACCGGGACGGAGCGGTCAACGTCGGCTCCGGCGGCGCATCGCCGGTCATCCGCACCGCCGAGCTGACCAAGGTCTACGCCGGAACGGACTTCGCTGCGGTCGATCGCCTGAACCTCGAGGTGGGCGCCGGCGAGATATTCGGGCTGCTCGGCCCGAATGGTGCCGGCAAGACCACGACCGCGGGAATGCTGACCACGCGCGTCGTGCCCACCTCCGGGTCGGCGTTCGTGGGAGGAGTCGACGTGGTCGCCCATCCCGCGACCGCCAAGCAGCTGATCGGGACCGTCTCACAGACGAACACGCTCGACAGGCAGCTGACGGTGCGGGAGAACCTCTACTACCACGGTCGCCTGTTCGGGATCTCGGCGTCCCGCTCCAGCGAGATCGCGGATGAGCTGCTCGAGCAGTTCCAGCTGGCCAAGTGGGCGGACGCCTCCGTCTATGCGCTTTCCGGTGGCATGGCCCAACGGCTGATGGTCGCGCGTGCGATCTTCCATCGCCCCGCGGTGCTGTTCCTGGACGAGCCGACGGCTGGCCTCGACCCTCAGAGCCGGCTCGCCCTCTGGGAGGTGGTGGGAGAGCTGAACCGCGACGGTCAGACGATCCTGCTGACCACCCACTACATGGAGGAGGCCGACCAGCTCTGCGACCGGGTAGCGATCATGGACCACGGCCGCATCCTGGCCCTGGATACGCCGGCGGCCCTGAAGCGCACCGTTGGAGCCGAATCGATCGTGACCGTTCGCGCAAGCGGCGACAGCGAGGCACTGGCCCGCCGGCTCGCCGAGGAGATAGGAGAGCTAACCCACTCCCGTGTCATCGACGGAGGAGTCGAGATCTATGTGCAGGGCGCTCACCGACTGGTGCCGCGTGTCGTCAGCGCCGCTGAGAGCGGCGGCTTCGAGGTAGCCGACCTGTCGGTCACCGAGCCGAGCTTGGAGACGGTCTTCATCAACCTCACGGGCAAGGCGCTGCGCGACTGATGGCCGCCCCCGCCTCGCCCCACGTCCACGAACACGCCGCGATCGCGCTCGCACCGACCCGCTCTGTCATGGAGGCCAGCCGCGCGGCCCTGCGGGCGCTGATCCTGCGCGACCTGCTGGTGCTGAGGAAGAACTTCGTTGAGTTCCTCGTGCGCACCATCATCCAGCCCTTCCTGCTGGTTTTCGTATTCCTGTACGTGTTCCCGAGCATCGGGCAGGGAATCGGCGCCGGTCACAGCGCGGGGCCCAGTGCTGAGTCGAACTTCGCGACCGTCCTGGTCCCGGGCGTGGTCGCGATCTCGATCATGTTCCAGGGCATTCAGGCGGTGGCGCTTCAGCTCTCGACCGAGTTCGGCTACACCCGTGAGATCGAGGACCGCGTGCAGGCACCGTGCCCGATCTGGCTCGTCGCGATCGCCAAGGTGATGTCCGGTTCGGTCCAGGGCGCGCTCGCGGCGCTCGTGGTGTTCCCGATCGCGGCCGTGATCCACGCCCCCGGTGTCCACGCCCACCTCTCGGCCCACTGGTGGGTGCTGATCACGCTGATCCCGCTCGCGTGCGTGACGATGACATCGCTGGGGCTGCTGCTGGGAACCACCTTCGAGCCGCGCAACATCGGCCTGATGTTCGGCTTCGTGGTGCTCCCGCTGACCTTTCTCGGCGGCACCTACTACCAGTGGAGCAAGCTAGCCCCCGTGCAGGTCGCCGGTATCCACTGGTTGCAGATCCTGGTCCTTATCAACCCGCTGATCTACGTCGCGGAGGGCATGCGCGCAGCCCTGACCGAAGCCGCCCACATGCCCCTATACGTCATCTATCCGGTGCTGGTGGCCTTTGCGGCCTTCTTCCTGTCCCTGGGTCTGCGCAACTTCCGCAGGCGCGTTCTCTCCTGACGGCGGGCGCTCAAGGCCTCGCGCGGCAGTGCCGATGATTCCGCTGTGCATGCTCCTGCTCACAGAGCGCCGCGCGCCGATGAGCTCCTAGCCCGCGCAGACGAGATCGCTGCGGCGGCGCTCCGCGAGCTGCCCGAGGCACTCGTGATCGTGTTCGACCCGCAGCTGCGATTCGTGCTGGCCGCGGGAAGCGCGCTTGAGCGGGTCGGCGAGGACAGCCGGCTGAGAGCGGGGACGCCGGTGCAGGACGCGTTCCCGAAGGAGCTGCGGGCGGCGATCGCCCCGCTCCTGCGGTCCGCGCTGGAGGGTGAGACACGCTCGCGCGAGATCTGGACCAGCGACCACCACCACTGCCTGATGGTCGACGCCGGCCCGCTGGCCGCGGCCGACGGCGCGGACGGACCCGCACAGGGCGGTGTGGCCGTCGTGATGGACATCACCGCCCGCAGACAGGCCGAGCTCGTCTCAGGACGGGCACCCGGCGACGGCTTCGAGGAGGTGTTCGAGCAGGCGCCGATCGCGACCGGGCTCCTGGACACCGAGGGGCGCTGGCTGATGGTGAACCGGGCGCTCTGCGACATGACGGGCTACACCGCGGGTGAGCTGATCGGCAAGCGCTTTGAGGGGATAGTCCACCCTGAGGATGCGGAGATCGACCTGGAGGAGCGCCAGGCGCTGCTCGACGGCAGGACGAGGGCCTTCCGGATCGAGAAGCGCTACCTGGACGCCTCCGGAGAGACGGTCTCGGTGATCCTGTCGATGTCAGTCGTCCGCGCGGGCGACGGCTCGCCGCTGCACTTCATCGCCCAGCTCCTGGACATCTCTGACCGCAGGCGCCTTGAGGAGCAGGTGCGCCACCTCGCCGACCACGACCCGCTCACCGGACTGCGCAACCGGCGCCTGTTCGACCACGACCTCCAGCTCCAGGTCGCCCGCTCCCAGCGCTACGGAGAGCGCGCAGGCCTGATCCTGATCGACCTTGACGGCTTCGGGGCCCTCAACGCCGCCCACGGCGAAGCTGTCGGCGATGAGATCCTGCGGGCGGTCGCCAGGGCACTCGGTCGCCGGCTCAGGCAGACCGACCTCGTGGCGCGCCGCGACGGGGACGAGTTCGCCGTGCTGCTGCCGCACATCGACGAGGAGGGCATCACGGTCGTTGCCGATGGCCTCTCGCGGGTGCTGCCGGCCTGCACGGTGGACGCCGGCGAGGCGGTCGTGCACCCCCGGGCGAGCATCGCCTTCGTGCTGATCGACAGCGGCACTGCGAGCGCCGAGAGGCTCCTCGCCGACGCCGAACAGGCACTGCGGGCGGTCAAGGTGCGCGCCTCGCTCACGCAGGCCTGAGAGGCCCCGCCGGGCCCCGTGGGCTCGGTGAGAGCCCGCCGACCCGGTGAATACCCTGCAGGCATGAACCCGGGCGAGCGCCTCGCTGTCATAGACCTCGGGTCCAACTCGTTCCGTCTGGTTGTCTTCATGGCCGGCGACGGATGGTGGAAGCGAACCGACGAGATCCACGAGCCTGTGCGGATCGGCGAGGGGATGATGAGCACCGGCAAGCTGGAGCCGGAGCCGATCACCAGGGCGCTGGCGACACTGGATGTCTTCTCGCACTTCTGCAGGGCCAGCGACCTCGGGGAGGGCGCGGTCGACGCGGTCGCGACCAGCGCGATCCGTGACGCCAGGAACGCCGGCGAGTTTCTCGGGCGTGCGCGCGAGTGCCTGCGCCTGCCGATCAGGGTGCTCAGCCGCGCAGAGGAGGCACGCTACGGCTACCTTGCCGCCGTCAACTCGAGCACCCTCTCGAACGGCTGTGTCCTGGACCTCGGCGGCGGCTCGATGCAGCTCGTGCGCGTCGATGACCGGGCAGAGGTGAACACGGGCTCCTGGCGGGTGGGCACCGTGCTGATGAGCGAGCGCTTCCTGCCGCCCAACGGACCGGCCAAGCGGCGACAGCTGCAGGACCTGCGAGACCACGTGGCGGCCGAGCTGGCGGATGCCCCGTGGCTCGACGGAGCGGGCGCCGGCGGGCGCCGCCTGGTCGGAATCGGCGGCACTGTACGTAACCTGGCCGCCGCCGCGCAGCGCGCTGCGGGCATGCCCTCCAACGGCGTGCAGGGCATGCTCATCGACCGGGATGCGATGGAGGACCTGGTCGCGCGCCTGGCGGCGCTGCCGGCGGCCGAGCGCGCCAGCGTTCCGGGGATCAAGCCGGCGCGTGCGGACCTCATCCTCGCCGGCGCGGTGGTGGTGCAGAGCGTGCTGGAGGCGGGTGGTTTCGACGCCCTGGAGGCCACGGAGGCCGGCCTGCGCGAGGGAGTGTTCTTCGAGCGCCTGCTGGCCGATCGTGACGCGCCGCTGTTCGAGGACGTCCGGCGCGCCAGCGTGCTGAACATGGCGGCGCAATACCACGTCGACCCTGAGCACACCAGGCACGTCGCGAAGCTGGCCCTGGGGATGTTCGACGAGCTCGCCGAGCTCGGGCTCCACGACGGTGATCCCCGCGAGCGCGAGCTGCTCTGGGCCGCCTGCATGCTGCACGACATCGGTATGTCAATCGACTACGACGACCATCACAAGCATTCGCGCTATCTGATCCTGAACGGCGGACTGCCCGGGTTCACGCCGGTGGAGACCGCGATCATCGCCCAGTCCGCTCGCTATCACCGCAAGGGCATGCCGGCGCCCGGGCCGATGTCGGCGCTGTTCGAGCCGGGCGACATGGCGCTGCTGGACCGCTGTGCGGTGCTGCTGCGGCTCGCGGAGGATCTTGAGCGCTCGCGCGATCAGCTCGTGAGGTCCACGGAGCTCACCCTCAGCAACGGCGGCGTCGAGCTGCGGCTGCTGGCCGAGGGCGAGTCCGCCGTTCCCCGCTGGGCGGCCGGTCGCGAGGGCGAGCTATTCAGCCGCGCGTTTCACCGCTCGCTCTCGGTCGCCGCCTGAGCGGCGCTCAGGAGGCGGCCAGCGCCGCTTCGCGCCCGGCGCAGTCGAACAGCGTGCGGCCGAGGGGATACGGGATCGGGCTCTGCCACTGCGTCGGCTTCAGCTCCCGGCAGGCCTTCGCCACGGCGGCTGTGGCCAGATCGCCCCCGCGGGTGGAGTAGCTGCCGCCGAGGAGCACGTAGCGGGCCTTGCCCTCCCGCACCAGCCGGGCCAGTGACGGTCCGGTGAGAGAGGGGTCGGTTCCGCTGTAGCCACCGATCGCGCCGGCGTGCAGACCCATCAGAATCATCGGTGCGGATGTGTCCGAGGCGACCGTGAGCAGTTCCCACTGCGGGCTGGGCTCGTGGCTGCGCACGTACCGCATCAGGGCCCTGTCGATTGCCAGCGATGCTCCGTTGATGCCGACGCCGCCGACGCCCGGGGTCTGTTTGGGGCCGGCCGCGGGGAAGGTGCCCTCGACGGGCGCAAGCCAGGTGGATGAGGAGTAGGCGGCCGGCATCACGAGCAGCACCAGCAGGGTGAACGCGAGCGCGGGCCCTGCCAGGCTCCGCTTTGCGATCAGCGCGACGGCGCCCGCGCCGGCTCCGACGAGCAGGATGGGGATGAACCACAGCCGGTAACCCATCCGGTGCATCAGGACGCTCTCAACGCCGACGGTGGCGCCGATCGCCAGCAGCGAGATGAGGATCCCGATGAGCCGATGGGGGCCACGCGAGAGGCGGGCGAGCGCGACGACTCCCAGCCCGCTCATCGCGCCCACACCGGGGGCGAGGGCGGAGACGTAGTAGGGGTGCACGATGCCCTTGGAGGTGCTCAGGATCACGTACTCCACCAGCAGCCAGACGGCGAACACGATCGTGCAGGCGAGAAGGGGATCGCGGCGGCGCGGCCTCTCGGAGGCGAGCTCGCCCGGCTCGCGCCGATCGCCTTCCAGCAGGAGTCCCAGCGCGGCGCCAAGCGTGCCGATCAGAGCGAACGCCAGCATCCAGCCGGCTTGGTCTCCCAGTCCGACCCCGAAGAGCCTGATCGGCCCCGGGGAGCCGCCGAACGCAAACGGCTCCTGGTAGCGGCCGTTGGGCAGTATCACCCTTCCGCCTTCGCCCCGGCGGACCGGTTTCGCCGGTTTCGCCGGTTTCGCCGGTGCCGCGGGTTTGGCGGGTGTCGCGGGGGCAGAGACGCGCGCACCAATCCCGTGCGGAATCTGCCCGGGACCGCCGGTCTGGCCGCCGACGCGGCCGAGGCCGTTGTATTCGAACGTCAGCCCGAGCTCGGTGTTGTTGGTGGAGCTGCCGACAAACGGGCGCTGGGATGCCGGGGTGAGTTCGACAAACGCGATCCAGGAGAAGCAGACGATCACCATCACGACGCCCGCGGCCGCCAGCATGCCGATCCTGCGCAGCACCGATCCCGGCGCGCACACGAGGTATGCGAGCCCGATCCCGGGCACCACCAGCAGCGCCGCCAGCGTCTTGGTGTTGAACGCAAGGCCGACCAGCACCGCGCACCCGAGCAGCCAGCGCAGCCGCCCGGTCTCCGTCGCCCGCAGCCCGGCGCCGCAGGCCAGGACCATCAGCAGGATCAGCACCGGGTCGACGCCGTTGTCGCGCGAGACCGCCACGAAGGACGGGAACACGGCCATGGTGAGCGCGCCCGCGAAGGCGGCCAGCGTCCCCGCGCGCCGGGCGAGGATCAGGTAGAGGGCGCCGACCGCCAGGATCCCGGCGATCGCCTCCGGCACCAGCAGGCTGAGGGGCGTGAAGCCGAAGAGCTTGGCGCTCGCCGCCTGCACCCACAGCGCGAGCGGCGGCTTGTCGACCGTGACGAGGCCGCCCGGGTCGAAGGACACGAACAGGAAGTTGTGCAGCGAGTCCAGCATCGAGCGGATGCCGGCCGAGTAGAAGGCGTTCGAGAAGCCGTTCTGCGAGAGGCGGTTGAGGTTCAGCACGCCGGAGATCACGAGCACCGCGGCGAGTCCCGCGTAGCGCACGCGCGGCTCTTCGGGCGATAACCGCGCGCGGGTGCCGGCAGCAGGCTGAGGGGCGGGATCGGCAGGTGGCGCGGTCGCCGTCGCGGGCATCATCTGAGGTGAGTCGCTCATTCTTGGCCTGGTCTCAGTCGGGTCTGCGCGCTCGGAGCGAGACGGCGCCAGGGCGATGGCGCGCTCTCATCCGGCGAGCGCCGTCACGAGCCGGTCGAGGTCGTCCTCGTCGTTCCAGGCTCCAACGGAGGCGCGCAGCCACGGGCGATCAGGAATGTTACGCAGAACGATCCCGCGATCCGCCAGCACGCCGCGCTCGCCCTCGGGATCCGCAGAGCCGAAGGAGACCAGCGTGCTCTCGCCGCGGGGGGCGATCTCGCGCCCGATCTGCTGAAGGCGCCGGCACAGCTCCTCGGCCAGCTCGAGCGAGGTCGCGTGCACCTGCTGCCAGCCGGCGCCGGACAGCACCTGCTCGGATGCGAGCGCCAGGGCAAGGGTCTCGGTGTTCAGGCAGGTGCAGTCAAAACGGCGCGCGTCCGGGTGCAGTTCGGCGTCGAGGCCCTCTCCGGGGCTTGCGAGGTTGACGTAGCCGCGCCGCTGCACCGACAGGCGCTCGCGGAGCGCCGCGCTTGTGTAGAGCATCCCTGTGCCGTCGGGCCCGCACAGCCACTTCTGGCCTGGCCCGGCGTAGGCATCGCAGCCGAGGGCGCCGACGTCCACCGGCACCGCGCCGACGCCCTGTGCGCCGTCGAGCAGCACCGGCACGTCCAGCTCTGCCAGGGCCGCGGGGGCGAACGCGCCGCTCATCCAGCCGACGTGCGAGCAGGCCACGAGCGTGGTGGCCCCGGTCACGGATTCCGCGATCTCGGCAAGGGGAGCCATCCTGATGCTCACGCCGCGCACGTCCCGCGCAGCGGACAGCGCGCCCAGCAGCCCGGGGTGCTCCTCGTCGCTGGTGAGGATCTCATCGCCCTCGCCCAGCTCGAGGCCGACGATCACCTGGGCCATCCCTTCGGTCGTGCAGGTGGTCAGGCACACATCGGCGGGCTCGGCGCCCAGCAGGTCCGCGTAGCGGGCGCGAAGCCCATCCTTCAGCTCGCTGGTGCGTTCGAAGTGCGCCATAGCGCGCCCGTCGGTGAGCTCACGCTCGAGCTCGCGGCCGGCCGCAGCGACGGCGGCGGCGGGAAGCGGGCCGTCCGTGCCTGCGTTCAGGTACGCCAGCCGGCTCAGCACCGGGAACTCTGCTCGAAGTCCGGGAACGCTCACGAGCGCCGAGAATATCCCCCCTGCAGGCGACGCCCCGGCTCCGCCGCGGGTGCCCGAGGGGGTATAACCATCGCGCCCGCACTTGGGCGCCCGCGCCGCGGGCAAAAGGCGAGATGGGAGCGTGAGCGCAGAGATGTCAACCCAACCAGCGCAGGAGCCGCTCTGGCGGCCGTCGGCAGAGGTGCTCGAGAAGGCCGAGATGGCCCGCTTCATGCACTGGGCGGGAGAGCGCCGCGGACGCCCTTTCTCAGGCTATGAGGAACTGTGGCAGTGGTCGGTGGATGAGCTCGACGAGTTCTGGGCGAGCATCTGGGATTTCTTCGGCGTGATCGCCTCGCGCCCGTATGAGCGGGTGCTCGGGGACCGGGCGATGCCGGGTGCCCAGTGGTTCCCGGGTGCAGAGCTGAACTTCGCCGAGAACCTCCTCCGCGGCGATCGCGACCCGCACGCGGTCGCGATCCTCCACACCTCAGAGCTTCGCGACCTCGGCGAGATCAGCTGGGGGGAGCTCTCATCGCAGGTGGCGGCGGCCGCGGCCGGCCTGCGCTCGCTGGGGGTGCAGCGCGGAGATCGCGTGGTCGCCTACATGCCGAACATCCCTGAGACCGTGATCGCGTTCCTCGCCACCGCGAGCATCGGCGCGATCTGGTCGAGCGCCGCGCCGGAGTTCGGGGCGCGCAGCGTGATCGACCGCTTTGCGCAGATCGAGCCCAAGGTCCTGCTCACGGTCGACGGCTACCGCCACGGCGGCAAGGACTTCGACCGCACCGAGGTCGTCCGCTCGATCCTCGCCGAGCTGCGCAGCGTCCAGCACACGGTGATGCTGCCCTACCTGAGCGCGGATGCCGGGGCCCTGCCGGGTCCGGTTCCGGGGCTGCTCTGGAGCGAGCTCCTTGCGGCAGGCGAGGGCCATGAGGCGAGCTTTGAGCAGGTGCCGTTCGATCACCCGCTCTGGGTGCTCTACTCCTCCGGCACCACGGGCCTGCCCAAGGCGATCGTTCAGGGGCACGGCGGGATCCTGCTGGAGCAGCTCAAGAAGCGCCTTCACCTTGACCTGCGCCCCGGCGACCGCATGTTCTGGTTCACAACCACCGGCTGGATGATGTGGAACTTCCTGGTCGGCGCGCTCCACAGCGACGCGGCGATCGTCCTCTATGACGGCAGCCCGGGATACCCGGACCTCGGTGCGATGTGGGACCTCGCCGAGCGGGCCTCGATCACGTGCATGGGCACGAGCGCGGGGCTCCTGGCCAGCTGCGAGGCGGCCGGGGTCGAGCCGGCGCGAGCGCGACCTGTCGGCGCTGCGGGCCATCGGCTCCACCGGGTCGCCGCTGTCGCCCGAGAGCTTCCGCTGGGTCTATGGGCATGTGAGCCCAGACGTGTGGCTGTTCTCGACCAGCGGCGGCACCGACGTGTGCACGGCCTTCGTCGGAGGCTGTCCGCTGCTGCCGGTGTACGAGGGTGAAATCCAGTGCCGGGCACTTGGCTGCGCCGTGCAGGCCTTCGACGAGCAGGGACACCCGGTGATCGATGAGGTGGGGGAGCTCGTCATCACCGAGCCGATGCCCTCGATGCCGCTGTTCTTCTGGGGGGATCAGAGCGGCGAGCGCCTGCGCGAGAGCTACTTCTCGATGTTCCCCGGAGTCTGGCGCCACGGCGACTGGATCAGGATCACCCCGCGCGGCGGCGCGGTCATCTACGGGCGCTCGGACTCCACGATCAACCGCCAGGGCGTGCGCATGGGGACCAGCGAGATCTATCGGGCGGCGATGGCGGTTCCGGGGGTGCTGGACACGCTCGTGGTCGACATCCCGCATGGCCAGCGCGAAGGGGAGCTGTGGATGATCCTGTTCGTGGTGCTGGCGGAGGGGACGGGACTGGACGAGGATCTCGCCGGCGCTATCAAGCGGCGGATCCGCGAGGACTGCTCACCGCGGCACGTGCCGAACGAGGTGCTCCAGATCGCGCAGGTTCCGCGCACCCTCTCGGGCAAGGTTCTGGAGGTTCCGGTGAAGCGGATACTGATGGGCATGCCGGCCGATCAGGCGGCGAGCGTCGACTCGCTGGCGGACCCGCACTCGCTGGACTACTTCATCGAGCTGGCGCGCACTACAGCCCCATAGAGCGCCCGACGATCTCCTTCATGATCTCGTTTGCGCCGCCGTATATCCGTGTCACGCGGGCGTCGGCGTAGGCGCGGGCGATCGGGTAGTCGAGCATGTATCCGTAGCCGCCATGCAGCTGCACGCAGCGGTCCACGACACGGCCCTGCATGTCGGTGCACCACCACTTCGCCGTCGCCGCGTCCTCGGGGGTCAGCTCGCCCTCGTTGAGCGCCCTCGCACAGCGATCGATGTAGACGCGGGCGATCTCGACTTCCGCGCGGACCTCCGCGAGCGTGAAGCGCGAGTTCTGAAAGGAGCCGATCGACTGCCCGAACGCCTGGCGCTCGCGCACGTAGTCCAGTGTCCAGGACAGCGCCGCCTCGGCTCCCGCGACAGCGCTGGCCGCGATCGACAGGCGCTCCTGCGGAAGGTTGGAGACGAGATACAGAAAGCCGCGGCCCTCCTCGCCGAGCAGGTTCGCGGCGGGGACGCGCACGTCCGCGAATGAGAGCTCGGCGGTGTCCTGGGCGTGCTGTCCGATCTTCTCCAGGTTGCGACCTCGCTCGAAACCCTCCATGCCGCGCTCGATCACCAGCAGGCTGATGCCGCGATGGCGCTCGGATGGGTCGGTCTTCACGGCCGTGATGACCAGATCCGCGTTGATCCCGTTGGTTATGAAGGTCTTGGAGCCATTGACTATGTAGTCCTCGCCGTCACGCCTCGCGCTCGTTGACATGGCGGCGAGATCGGACCCGATCGCCGGCTCGGTCATCGCGACGGCCGTGATCAGCTCGCCGGAGGCGATGCCCGGCAGCCAGCGCTCGCGCTGGTCCTCGTCGCAGTAGGTCAGGAAGTACGGCAGGCAGATGTCGTTGTGCAGGGTGATCCCGAGGCCGAAGCTGCCGACCGCGGCCCGCTGGGTCTCCTCGCCGATGACCATGTTCAGGCGGAAGTCCTCGGCGCCCGCACCGCCGTACTGCTCCGGGACGGCCATGCCCATGAAGCCTCCGCGGCCGGCGAGCCCGAACACCTCGCGCGGGACGATGCCGGAGCGCTCCCAGTCGCCGTAGCGGCCCTCCTCGCCCACGACCTCGCGCTCGAGGAACGTGCGAAAGCTCGCCCGGAAGTCTTCGTGGATGTCCTCGTAGAGCTCGCGGCGCATGGCGCAGCGCAGATTACCGGCGCGAGCCCGCGCTCACGCGGCGGCGAGGTCCGGCGAGGCGGCGGAGCCGATCGCGTGCAGAGGCTCTGCCCTGTAGCCGGGCTTTGCGAGCAGGATCTGCACGTCCTGGATCCTGCGCTCGCGGAAGCCGCCCTCGCAGTAGCTCAGGTACAGCTCCCACAGCCGGCGGAAGGGCTCGTCGTAGCCCATCTCGGCGAGCCTGTGCGACCCCGCGGCGAAGCGCTCGCGCCAATGGGCGATCGTCGTGGCGTAGTGGGCCGTGATGTCCTCCATGTGGACCTGGCGCAGGTCGGTCGAGCGCGAGAGCGAGCGCGAGATCGCCTCGATCGACGGCAGGCAGCCGCCCGGGAAGATGTAGGTGTTGATGAAGCTGCGGCCCGCCTTCTCGACCTCGTAGGCGCGGTCGTCGATGACGATCGCCTGCAGCAGCATCGCCCCGTCCGCGGCGAGCAGGTCAGAGCAGCAGCGGAAGAAGGTCGGCAGGTACTCCCATCCGACCGCCTCGATCATCTCGATCGAGACGAGCTTGTCATAGCTGCCGCGCAGATCGCGGTAGTCCTGCAGCAGCACGTTCACCCGCTCAGAGAGCCCGGCCGCGCGCACCCTCTCGAGCGCGTAGGAGTGCTGCTCGGCGGAGATGGTCGTGGTCGTGACCCTGCACCCGTATCTCTCGGCGGCATGGACGGCGAAGCCGCCCCAGCCGGTGCCGATCTCCAGCACGTGGTCCTCGGGGCCGAGGTCGAGCTTCGCGCAGACCCGCTCGAGCTTTGCCAGCGAGGCCTGCTCGAGCGTCGCGTCGGGCTGCTCGAACACCCCGCACGAGTACATCATTGTGTCGTCCAGGAACATCGCGAAGAGATCGTTGCCGAGGTCGTAGTGGGCGGCGATGCGCCTGCGCGAGCGACGCGGCGTGTTGCGCGCGAGCGCCCCGGCGGCCCGCTGCACAGGCATCAGAGCCGGCGCGAGCGCCCGGCGCAGGCGGTCGAGGGAGCGAACATTCAGCGCCGCTATCCGGGTGAGGGCGACGAGGTCATCGCAGTCCCACTGCCCGTCCATGTAGGAGCCGCCGAGCCCGACGCTTCCGCTGAGCAGACGCCGGTAGAAGCGCGGCGAGTTCACCCGCACGCTCGCCCTCAGGCCGCCGCTCTCCGGGTCGCCAAGCACGAGCCGGCCAGCGGGCTCGACGAGCTCGATCGATCCTCCGGTGATCCCCGAGAGCATGCGCAGGACCAGTGCCCGTGACGCGCGCTCGGCCGCCGTGCCGGGCCAGCCGTTCCGCGTGCGGCCGGGCTGAACGGGGTATGCCCCCTGCGTCATCGCACTCATGCGTGCTGCGCTCCGCCGCCGGGGTGGGGGAAGTAGCGCGCCCCGCGCAGGCGCAGGCGCAGGGCGTGCCCGTAGATGCGGGTGAGGATCCTCACCGTCAGCAGCGGATAGATGGTGAGCGCACGCGCCAGCTCACGTCCGCTGATCTCGCGCCGGGTGAGCGCGAGCGTCGCGTCAAATACGGACTCGCCGCTGGTGCGCGTCGACTCGATGTGAACCGCCAGGTGCTCGGAGGGCTCGGTCAGGCGCCAGTTGTAGATGTGGTCCATACCCATCAGCGGCGAAACGTGCAGCTCCTTCTGGAAGCGACCCTCCATCAGCGTCGCGGTCCCATGGTCGGCTGGGTTACGGACGTCCAGAACATAGGAGTGACGCTCGCCCCAGGGGGTGTTGGTGACCTCCGCCACGACTGCGCGAACATGCCGGCCGTCCGCGTCGTAGCAGTAGTAGAAGCTGACGGGGTTGAAGGTGTGACCGAAGTAGCGCATGTGTGTGAGCAGCCGGATCGGGCCATCCGGGCGCACGCCGGTGCGGTCTTCCACCAGTGAGCGGACGGCGTCGGAAAGCGGGAGCGCCGGGTCACCGAGGTAGTCCGAGCGCCTGAACCAGGCGAGCGCCGGGCGGCGTGCTGACCACAGCAGGCGCCCCTCGAACAGGCCGGGCAGCTCATCGAGGTCCAGGCACATCATGAACAGCCGGTGGCGGAACTCGTCCTGCGGGCCGCCGCGCCGGCGGTGGCGGACCGTGCCCTCATAGAGGCAGCTGTTCAAAGCGTCACCCCGAACGGCTCGCACGCGCGCAGCGCGCTCACGACACCGTCCTCGTGAAAGCCCCAGCCCCAGTAGGCGCCGCAGTAGTGGGTGCGCCCGCCGCCGACCGAGGCGTACCTCGCCTGCGCCCGCACGCCCTCCTGTGTGAAGACGGGGTGGCTGTACTCGATCCTGCGTATGACCTGCTCAGGGTCGATCGCGTAGCTGCGATTGAGGGTCACGCAGAAGTCCTGCTCGGAGCTCAGGCGCTGCAGATGATTCATGTAATAGGTGACGGTGCTCAGCGATCCGGGTTCTCTGGCGAGATGGTAGTTCCATGCAGCGCGCGCCTGGCGCCTGCGCGGCAGCAGCGCGGAGTCGGTGTGGAGGACCGCCTCGTTGCGCTGGTAGGGGATCGACCCGAGCAGATCGCGCTCCTGCGGGGAGGGGTCGCCGAGCATCGAGAGCGCCTGATCGGAGTGCGTCGCGATGATCACGTGGTCAAAGCTCTCCTGCTCAGAGCCGGCGGCGCGCACCAGCACCTGATCGGAGGCGCGCTCGATCCGGCTCACGGGGGTGCGGAGCCTGACCCGGTCCCGGAACGGCGCCGTCAGCGCGTCGACATAGCGGGCGGACCCGCCGGCGATGGTGGACCACTGAGGCCGGTGGCGAAAGCCGAGCATCCCATGGTTGGCGAAGAACTCCGCCATGAAGCGCACGGGAAAGGTGCTCATGCCGCGCGGGTCGGCAGACCACACCGCCGAGACCTGCGGCACGATCAGCCGCTCCACGAACGGCCGCGAGAATCGGTGGCGAGAGAGGAACGCCGTGAGGGATTCATCGCTCTCCGGTTCCTCGGCGAGCAGGCGGGCGAGCGCCCGGTTGAAGCGCAGCAGGTCCAGGATCATGCGCTGGAAGCGTGCGCTGATCAGGTTGCGCGGCTGGCAGAAGAGTCCGCTCGGGGTGCCCGAGTACTCGAAGTCCTCATCCTCGGACTTGACCGAGAAGCTCATGTTCGTCGGCTGTGTCGCCACGCCGAGCCGGGACAGCAGGCGGGTGAAGTTCGGATAGTTGCGGTCGTTCATCACGATGAACCCCGTGTCGACCTGGTGCGTCTCGTGGGCGGTGTCGACGCGGATCGTGTTCGTGTGCCCGCCCGCGTAGGAGCCGGCCTCATACAGGACGATCTCGTGCTCGCGGTGCAGCAGGTGTGCCGCGACCAGGCCCGAGACCCCGGCTCCCACGATCGCGATCCTCATGCGGCGCAGAGGTGGTGCCGGCGACGCCACGGAGTGCTTGCGGTGGGTGTGTGGGCGTCCGATCGGGGCATCTTCTGAGTCTACGTACGCACGAGCTCGGCACACGGTTGACAGATACCCGGTGATTCCTCGGCAGGAGTGCGAGCACGAAACGTCGAACAAGACCGCCGATGAAGCGATCCGCCACCAAGACACCAGAGCCGGCCCCCGCAAACGGCACCAGCGAGCACCAGAGTCTCTCCAAGTACATCCAGGCGCGCTTCGACGAGTGCTCGCGCTCGCAGAAGGACGTCGCCCAGTACATCGTCGACCACCTCGACGAGGCCGCGTTCCAGACCGCCGAGGAGCTCGCACGCCGCGCCAACACCTCCAGCTCAACGGTCGTGCGCTTTTCGCAGGCACTCGGATTCGAGGGCTTCCCCGAGCTGCAGGCCGCCGCCCGCGAGGAATACCGCCGCGTGAACGCGAAGGCCGCCCAGGAGTCGGGCAGCGCCAGCTCGACGCCGCTCTTCTCCCTGGACCAGAACGAGTTCGAGTCGGCGCTGGTCGCTGACCACATGAACGTCGAGGAGACCGCACGCAAGGTCTCGCGCAGCTCCGTCGAGGCGATGATCGAGGCGATCGTGAGCGCCGAGAAGGTGCTCGTCGCCGGCACCGACCAGATGGCGTTCTTCGCAAGCTACCTGCGGCACCTGCTGATGCTGCTCGATCTGCGCGTGGATGTTGTCGCCAGTCCGTCACAGGAGGCGCTGAGCCGGCTCGGGCGCATCGACCAGAGCACGCTCGTGATCGGCCTCTCGGCCGGGCGCCCGCACCCGCTCGTCGTCAGGGCGATGAAGCTGGCCCGCCATCGTCAGGCGCGCACCGCGGCGATCACCGACGCCACGCTCTCAGAGGTAGCCAAGCTGGCGCAGATCAAGCTCTACTACTCCTCCAACAGCCCGGCATACGTGCGATCGCACACCGCGCTGCTGAGCATCATCCAGGCGCTGGCCTACGGCGTATACGCCCAGGACAGCGCCCAGTACGACGATCGCATCAAGGCATTTCGCCTGAAGTGAGGGGCCCGCTCGCCGGCCCGGTTCGGGGCCGGCCCGCCGGGACGGCGGTCAAAGATCTCACACGCCTGTCAAACTGACTGGCATGCGAGACGAGTCGACATTCCGCGTCAAGAGCGGCCTGGCAGAGATGCTGAAGGGCGGCGTCATCATGGACGTCGTGACACCGGAGCAGGCGCAGGTCGCCGAGGAGGCCGGCGCGGCAGCCGTGATGGCGCTCGAGCGCGTCCCCGCCGACATTCGCCGCGACGGCGGAGTCGCGCGCATGTCCGACCCCGAGATGATCGCGGGAATCCAGGAGGCGGTCACCATCCCCGTGATGGCCAAGGCGCGGATCGGGCACTTCATGGAGGCACGGGTGCTCGAGGCACTCGAGGTCGACTACATCGACGAGTCCGAGGTGCTCACCCCCGCCGACGAGGCCAACCACATCGACAAGTGGGACTTCAGGGTCCCGTTCGTCTGCGGCGCCACGAACCTCGGTGAGGCGCTCCGCAGGATCGGCGAGGGCGCTGCGATGATTCGCTCCAAGGGCGAGGCCGGCACCGGAGACATCGTCGAGGCCGTCAGGCACATGCGCCAGATAAGGGGCGAAATCAAGAGGCTCGCGACGCTGGGCGAGGACGAGCTCGCGAGCGCCGCCAAGGAACTCGCCGCTCCGCTGGACATCGTTCGGGAGGTCTCGCGCGGGGGCCGGCTGCCGGTCGTGCTGTTCTGCGCGGGAGGCATCGCCACGCCCGCCGACGCGGCGCTGATGATGGCGCTCGGAGCGGAGGGCGTGTTCGTTGGATCGGGAATCTTCAAGGCGCAGGACCCGCCGACCCGCGCACGCGCGATCGTGGAGGCCACGACCCACTGGCAGGACCCCGAGCGCGTCGCGCAGGCGTCAAGGGGCCTCGGCCCGGCCATGGAGAGCCTGGAGAGCTCAAAGCTCTCGGGAGAGCAGCTCCTGGCTCAGCGCGGCTGGTAGCCCGCCTGCGGTGCATACGGTGCAAGCGCCGCTGATCGGCGTTCTCGCTCTGCAGGGTGGATTTGAGGCACACCGGCGGATGCTCCAGCGGGTCGGGACTCGCACCTGCGAGGTGAGGGTGCCGGCGGACCTGGAGGGACTGGACGGTCTGGTGATCCCGGGAGGGGAGTCCACGACGATGGTGCTCGGGGTCGAGCGCGAGGGCCTTGGCGAGCCGCTGCGTGAGCTCGCAGCATCCGGTGTCCCGGTCCTCGGCAGCTGCGCCGGGCTGATCATGCTGGACCGTGATCATCTCGGGATCATGGACATCGTTGCCGAGCGCAACGCCTTTGGGCGCCAGATCCGGAGCTTCGAGGCCGACCTGGAGCTGCAGGACATCCCAGGGGGCCCGATCCGCGCGATCTTCATACGTGCTCCGTGGATCGCCGAGCATGGACCTCAGGTGCGGATCCTGGCGCACCTGGACGGCCACGCCGTCGCGGCGCGCCAGGGCAGCCGGCTGGCCGTCTCCTTCCATGCGGAGCTCGGCGAGGACGATCGCCTGCACAGGATGTTCGCCGGGATGGCGCTCGAACGAGCGGCTGAGCGAAGCGCCGCCGCGGGGCTGTGAGGATCTCGATCTCCGCCGATGACGGCGCCGGGATCGCCGGAGTGCTGGCCCGCGAGATCGAGCGCCGGGGCCATGAGGTGATCGCTCACGGCGCGATCGGGACCGAGGAGCGAAGCGACTGGGCGTGGGCGTCGGAGGCCGTTGCCGTCGATGTGGCAAGCGGGCGGGCGGACAGCGGCATCACCTGCTGCTGGACCGGCACCGGCGCCTCGATCGCCGCCAACAAGGTTTCCGGCGTCCGGGCGGCGCTGTGTGGCGACGCGGAGACCGCGAGCGGGGCGCGGAGATGGAACGACGCCAATGTGCTGGCGCTGAGTCTGCGCCTGACCTCCGAGCAGCTGCTCGCGGAGATCCTCGACGCGTGGCTCTCAGAGCCCGCGAGCGTGGACCCGCAGGACCTCGCCAACGTGCGCCACCTCGCCGAGATCGAGCAGCGCTGACGGCGCGCTAGGCGCTGTGGAAGCGGACGACCCCGTCGTCCGCGACCTCGCGGACGCGGCCGTCGCGAAGCAGCAGGTCCACGTGTCCGAGCACCTCGGACAGGGTCAGATAGGCCTGGGTGACAGCCACGTTGCCCCACAGCTGCTGTGCGATCTCGTGGGCGGTGCTGGGACGCTCCGCTATCAGCCCGGCGATCTTCTCGGCCCTGCGCTCATGCAGGCGCAGCCGCTCGTCTATCAGCGGGACGTGGTCCAGGATCGAGCGTCCGTGGCCGGGAAGCACCACGTCCAGCTCCATTTCGCGCGTCTTGCCCAGCGACTCCAGGTAGGTGACGAGCGCCTGCGGCCTTGGCCCTGTGTACTCGCCCTCGCCGCCGAGGGGACGCGCGATCAGGGGATTTGACGATATGTGGGCAATCAGGTGGTCGGCCGCGAGCATGATCGAGCGCTCCTCGTCGACGAACACCGTGTCCGAGGGGCTGTGGCCGGGGCGGTGCAGCACCCGCAGCGTGCGGCCGGCGAACTGCAGCTCGGAGCCGTCGGCCAGGGGCCGGGTCACCTGCACGGCGTGTCCCCATGCCCTGAAGCTCGCCGACACCGACCGAAGCGCGGTCGCGACTTCCGCGGGAATCCCGTGGCGGAGCATCATGCGGTGGGCGAACAGATCGTCCAGCTCGCTCTCGCGGGTGTAGTGCGCGAGCATCGGCGCGAGGCTGTCCAGGGCGGCCACCTCGGCTCCGGAACGGCGCGCGAGTATCGAGGCGAGGCCGAAGTGATCCATGTGCTGGTGGGTGATCACCAGCAGTTCGATGTCCTCTATCCGGTGCCCGAGGCCGGCGAGGCTCTGTTCGAGCTCGTCCAGGGCCTTTCCGGAGTTCGGGCCCGAGTCGACGAGCGTGAGCGGCGAGTCCTCGATCAGGTACGCGTTGACTCGTCCAACCTGGAACGGGGTGGGAATCGCGAGCCGGTGGATGCCCGCCTCTGCTGCTCGCTTCAGGCCGAGATCCTGCTCCTGCTCGTCGGTCCCGCTCACGAGCGGATCAGCGCGAGCACCTCGTCGCGCCGGCGTTCCATGTCCTGCGCCGAGACGAGCGACTCCAGGCACAGGCGGAGCAGAGGCTCGGTGTTCGAGGGGCGCACGTTGAAGTGCCAGTCCTCATAGTCGATGGAGATCCCGTCGAGCGTTCCCTGACGGGCGTCCGAGTAGCGCTCGGCGATCTCGCGCATCTTGCCGGCGGGGTCGGCGACCTCGGAGTTGACCTCGCCGGAGATGAAGTAGTTCTCGCGATACGGGGCCAGCAGCTCGGACATGCGCTTGGCGCCCCGCGAGAGCATCTCGAGCACGAGCAGCGCCGGAAGCGTTCCGGAGTCGGCGCAGTAGAAGTCGCGGAAGTAGTAGTGCCCGGAGACCTCGCCGCCGAACAGCGAGCCCTCCGCACGCATCCGCGTCTTTGAAGAAGGCGTGACCGACACGGTTCACGTGGGCTGTGCCGCCGGCTCGCTCCACGGTGTCCGCAACCGCCCGCGAGGCGCGCACGTCATACAGGATCGCCTCGGGTTCGCCGCCGGTGCTCTTGGCGAGCAGCGACTCGGCGAGCAGCGCGGTCAGGAAGTCACCATCCACGAACTCGCCGGTGTCGTCGATGAAGAAGCAGCGGTCCGCGTCTCCGTCCCAGGCGATGCCCAGATCGGCGCCGCTCTCGCGGACCTTCTCGATGATGAAGCTCCTGTTCTCCGGCAGCAGAGGGTTGGGCTCGTGGTCGGGGAAGTTCCCGTCGGGCGTCCAGTAGGTCCGGATCAGGTCCAGGCCGAGGTTCTCGAGCAGCGGCCCGACCATCGGGCCCGCCATGCCGTTGCCGCCGTCGAGGACGACCTTCAGCGGTCGCGCGGCGGAACGGATCACCTCCGGGTCGATGAACCTCAGCGCCGCGGCCTGGAAGTCGGCGTAGATGTCGACCTCCTCGAGCGTCCCGGGCTCGGCCGCCGCAGGGGCGGAGCCGGCGAGCATCTCGTCGATCTCGCGTCTGATGTCCTGGATGCCCGAGTCGCCGGAGAGCGCGATCGCGCCCTCGCGCACCAGCTTCGCGCCGGTGTAGGCCTTCGGGTTGTGCGAGGCGGTGCACATGAGGCCGCCGTCCAGCTCACGAGACCCGACAAGGAAATACAGCATCTCGCTTCCGACCTGGCCCGCATCGACGACGCTGGCGCCCTCGGAGAGGATTCCCTGGCGGTAACGGGCCGCGAGCTCAGGGGCGCTGAGGCGCATGTCGCGGCCCAGCCCGACGCGGAGTGACTCCACGCTCGTCCCCTGCAGGCGAGCGAGGACTCGTGCGAACCCGCGCCCGATCAGCTCCGCGACGTCCCCGTCGATCTGCTCGCCGTAGAGGCCGCGGATGTCGTACGCCTTGAATATCTCCGGTGGGGGGCTGAGAGCCATGTGGCGCATCCTACGCGCCCGGCGTCGTGCGGCGGCGGGAGGGCACGAGCGGGCGCGCGCCGCCGCGCGCCTCGTAGACTGATGGCATGTCCGGGCACTCGAAGTGGTCGAGCATCAAGCACAAGAAGGCGATCGTGGACTCGCGCAGGGGCGCGGCGTTCTCGAAGCTCTCACGTGCGATCACCGTCGCGGCCCGTGAGGGCGGCGGGGATCCCGATGCGAACGCCGCGCTGGAGAACGCGATCCGCAAGGCGAAAGAAGCCTCGATGCCGAAGGACAACATCGAGCGCGCCATCGCGAAGGGGACGGGCGCCGGAGGCGAGGCGGACGCGATCGAATCGGTGCTTTACGAGGGCTACGGGCCGGGAGGGGTCGCTGTGCTCGTCGAGGCGCTGACCGAGAACCGCAACCGCACCGGAGCCGACGTCAGGCACATCTTCTCCAAGACGGGGGGCAGCCTCGGCGAGCCGGGTTCGGTCGCCTACCTGTTCGACAAGAAGGGCGTGATCGTCGTTGACGCCTCCGAGTACTCCGAAGAGCAGCTGATGGCGGCGGTCGAGGCCGGGGCTGAGGACATCACCGCCGACGAGGACGTCTTCGAGGTCGTAACCGAGCCCGCCGACTTCACGACCGTGCGGCGTGCGCTGGAAGAGGCGGGCGTTCAGATGGAGAGCGCCGAGGTGGCCTACCGGCCATCGGCGCTTGTTCCCGTCGAGGAGGGTGCGGCCCGCACGCTGATGAGCCTGATCGACAAGCTCGAGGACAACGACGACGTCAGCGCCGTGCACGCGAACTTCGACATCTCCGCCGACGTGCTGGAACGAGTGGCCGGCTAGAGGCTCCCGCGGTGCTCAGGCGCCGCCCAGGTGCCGCGCCCGGAACAGCGCGACGGTGCCGCGGACTCCGCGCAGGTGCCGCTCTCCGGCAAACGACCAGCTGTAGCCGTCCGCCGCTGCGCCACGGAGCCCGCCCTCGACGAGCAGACTTCCCGGCCGGGCGATTGAGGTGATCCGGCTGGCGATGTTGACGGGCCTGCCGTACCAGTCACCGGCACGCGGCAGCGCCGCGCCCAGAGCCGCTCCGGCCCGCAGCTGCGGGAACTCCTCGCCCTCGGCCTCGGCCGCTGCGACGAGCGCGAGCGCCGAGTCGAGCAATGCCCGGGGCTCGGGGGAGGCGAGCATGGCGGCATCCCCGATCGTCTTGACCAGCCGGGTCGGGGCGACCACGAGGTCGCCCGCCATCGCTTCCAGGCGCAGCGCGAGACGTCCCAGCTCCGGAGGCGTGACTTCCTCGCCGATCCGGGTGAATCCGACGAGGTCCGCGAAGCAGACGGCGATCTCACGTGATCCCGGCAGCTGACCGCCGCGGCGCTCCATCTCGCTGATCACCTGGCTCTGCGCCGCGTGCCGCAGGTGCTGGGTCAGCACGTGGTCCACGACCGGGTCCAGCAGCGGGTAGAGCTCGGTGACCGCGCGGCCGTATTCCTCCGCGAGCTCGAGCTCGCTCATCCCGGGCCTCAGCACGAGCTTTATCGGCAGCGCCCTCAGCGTCTCCGCGGCCGCCCAGAGGCCACGCCCAAGGACGCGCAGGACATCAAGGACGTCCTCGTCCGAGAGCCCGGCCGCGTTCGCGAGCGCGATCATGCGCGCCGCCTGCACATCTCCATCGGTGAAGGCCGAATCCCCGGCCGCGGCCACGGGCAGTCCCATGGCCCGGCGGGCGGCGCTCAGCAGCTCGACGTCGACACCGCTGAGGGCGGACACCTCCTCCGCGGTCAGGTGCGGCGGGCCTCCGAGGACGCGGTCCGCGGTACCGAGGATCAGGGTTCCCGCCTCCGAGCGGCGCTGGATCTCCGCGAGCGGAACACCTTCGCTCTCGAGATGGCGCAGCAGAGCCAGACGCTCGGCGCGCTGCTCGTCCTCCAGCCCGTCGAGCAGCCCCTCGCCCTGGAAGTCGATGCCGGTTCCCGTCACGAGGGCGCAGGGTAGAGCAGGCAGGCGTCCGGAGGCAGGCGCAGAATCAAGGCTCGTGATCGTCCTCGGAATCGACCCAGGCCTGGCCAACACCGGGTACGGAGTGGTGCGCCGCTCCGGCGGGCGGCTCGTCGCCCTGGACGGAGGGGTGATCGAGACTGCTGCCGGCGTGGCCCCCGAGCTTCGTCTCGCTCAGGTGCACGCGGGGATCGACGCGCTCCTGTGTGAGCACGAGCCCGATGCGGTCGCGCTCGAGGAGCTCTATTTCGGGCAGAACGTGCGCACCGCGTTCGCCGTCGGCCAGGCCCGCGGCGTCGTCATGCTGGCGGCCGGCCAGCACGGGGTCCCGTGTGCCGGATACACGCCCCAGCAGGTCAAGGCCGCTGTCTGCGGCAGCGGCCGGGCACCCAAGGATCAGGTCGCAAGGATGGTCAAGACGCTGCTCAGCCTCGAGTCCGAGCCCCGGCCCGACCACGCGGCCGACGCGCTTGCGGTTGCGCTCTGCCATGCCAATAGCGCGCCCCTCGCGCTCGCCCTGGCCAAGGTGGGCGCATGATCGCGGTGCTCCGCGGCGAGGTCGTGGTGCGCCGCACCGATCACGTGGTGCTGCTGTGCGACTCGGTGGGTTACCGCGCGGCGGTGTCGAGCGAGACCCTCAGGCATATCCCGCCGGTCGGTGAGAGCGTGACTCTCCACACCCACCTGATCGTCAGGGATGACGCGCTCGCGCTGTACGGATTCCACTCCGAGCAGGAGCGTGAGCTGTTCCTGATGCTTCTGTCCGTTCAGGCGGTCGGCCCAAAGGTGGCGCTCGCGGTGCTCTCCGCGGGCCCCGTCCGCGAGCTTCTGTCCGCCCTCGCGGCCGGCGACGCGGCGCGTTTTCAGGCGGTGCCGGGCATCGGCAAGCGAACCGCGGAACGGATCATCGTGGAGCTCCGCGAGAAGGTCGGGATCGAGCAGCCGACGCCGGACTCCCGGCGGGTCGCGATCACGGCCCGCAGGGGCGAGAGCCCCGATCCGCGGGTCCTGGCCCGCGAAGGACTGCTCGAGCTAGGCTACGGGCCGGCAGAGGTCGATGAGCTGCTGCGCGACGCCGAGGGCGGGAGCGCGGAGGATCTGATCAGCCAGGCGCTGCGGGCGGCGAGGGCCCCGTCATGACCGAGACGAGCGCACGCATACAGACGCCCTACCTGGTGCCCGAGGACGAGCTCGACCGCTCGCTGCGCCCGCGCCGGCTCGAGGACTTCGTCGGGCAGGAGGCACTGCGGGGGCAGCTCTCGGTCGCGATCGAGGCCTGCAGCGCTCGCGGCGAGGCGCTGGATCACCTCCTCCTGGCCGGCCCGCCGGGGCTCGGAAAGACCTCGCTCGCGCAGATCGTCGCCGCCGAGCTCGAGGTCCCGTTCGTGCAGACGGCGGGACCGGCGCTGGAGCGCAAGGGCGACATCGCGGCCTTTCTGACGGCGCTGGAGCCTCGCAGCGTGTTCTTCGTCGATGAGATCCACCGCCTGCCGCGCACGCTCGAGGAGACCTTCTACCCGGCGATGGAGGACCTGCGCCTGCCGATCACCGTCGGGCAGGGCGCGGGCGCCCGCGTGGTCACGCTGGAGCTGCCCCCGTTCACCCTGATCGGCGCCACCACCCGCGCGGGGCTGCTCACCACGCCCCTGAGAGACCGCTTCGGCATCCAGGCGCGCCTTGAGCCCTACCGCGTCGACGAGCTCGCCAGCATCGTCCGCCGCTCCGCAGGGATCCTCGAGATCGAGCTGACCCAGGACGGTGCGGCGGCCATAGCCGCCCGCAGCCGCGGCACCCCGCGCATCGCCAACCGTCTGCTGAAGCGGGTCCGGGACTACGCCGAGGTGCGCATGGAGGGCGTCGTGACGGCGGAGGCCGCGCTGGCGGCACTTGAGATGCTCGAGGTCGATGAGCTCGGGCTCGACCGCCTGGATCGCGAGATCCTGCGGACCATCTGCGTGAAGTTCTCCGGCGGACCCGTCGGACTGTCCACCCTCGCCGCGGCGATCGGAGAGGAGCAGGACACGATCGAGGACGTCTACGAGCCCTACCTTCTGAAGGAGGGCCTGATCAAGCGCACCCCGAGAGGGCGCGCCGCGACCCCGTGGGCGTTCGAGCACCTCGGCGTGAGCCCGCCCGCACCGCCGGAGCAGCAACTGTTCTGATCTGCCCTCGCCGGTGAGGTTCCGCTGGTATGCGGAGCCCTTTGCGTCCCGGCTTGCGTAGTCTGTGTTAGAGAACCTCATGGCCCATCCCTTCATCTGCCCAAACTGTGGTCACCGCACGAGCGAGGTGGACCGGAACATCGGCTTCACGCGCCAGCCCAAGGGCTGCGCGAAGTGCGGCTTCGCGTTCCTGTTCGAGCTGCTCGACGACTACTTCCCGGCGCCGGATGCCGCGTTCTTCGTGTGCGACGGCGAGGGTCGGGTCGTCGGTTGCGGCAAGAACTCCTTCGCGTTCACCGGTCTCGAGGAGGAGGACGTCATCGGCCAGCGCGTCGAGAAAGTCCTCGGCCTGCAGTTCTCCAACGGCGATGATCCGGTTGCGACGGTCCTGGAGTGGGGCGTGCGTGCCCTGGAGGTCCCGGTTCGCGTGAGCGGCGAACGCGATGTTGCTGCCGGAGCGAAGGCGGACATCTTTCCTGCATATGACGATGACGGCGGGCTGTTGCTCGTACTTACCCCGGACAAGTAGGCTGCAGCCGCGATGACCGACCGCCGCCGTAACGCCCTCGTCCTGCTGATAGTCGCCGGACTGCTCGCCGCCTCGCTCGCGGTGATCTTCACGACCCCGACAAAGCTCGGCCTCGACCTGAAGGGCGGGGTGCAGCTGGTCTACCAGGGCAAGCCGACCGCGCAGTCCAAGGTCGACACCGAATCGCTGAACCGCGCCATCGACATCATGCGCAAGCGCGTCGATCAGCTCGGTGTCGCGCAGCCCGAAATCCAGCTGACGGGCCAGAACGAAATCACCGTCGCCCTGCCGGACGTGAGCAACGCCTCGCGCGCCCAGGGCGAGGTCGGCAAGACCGCCCAGCTCTACTTCTACGACTGGGAGCCGAACGTCATCGGCCCCGACGGCAAGCCCGCCCCGTCGGAAGGGACCGTCACCGGCGACACGACCAACCAGGGCGCGGGTGGCGTCACCGCCGGGCTGCCGCAGTACCAGGCGGTCTTGCGCGCCGCCAAACGGCCGCCCGAACTGCGCGCGAACAGCACCACCTGGACCCCGGGCTGCACGCCTGAGCAGGTCAACGACTGCATCTACGGCAGCTGGTATCTGCTCGACACCAAGCACGAAAAGGTGCTGCGCGGCCCTGAGGAAACCGAACACAACCTCTACAGCGACTACACGGTCCCGGTCGGCGCTGTGCCCAAGGCCGTGCGCGTGAACCCCGGCACCGTGGTCGTGCAGGCCCGTCCCGTCGAAAGCTCTGCCGGGAAAGTCACGAACGCGAGCCCGAACAGCTGGTACGTGCTCAAGGACAACCCCGTCCTGACCGGCAGCGACATCACCAACCCGCAGCAGGGCACCGAAGAAAGCACCGGACAGCCCAACGTCACCTTCGGCTTCACCTCCCACGGAAAGAGCGTCTTCGAACAGGTGACCAAGGAAATCGCCCACCGCGGGCAGGAAGCCCAGCTTCCCAACGTCAGCAAGGAAGAGGCGCTCCAGCACTTCGCCGTGGTGCTCGACGGCCAGCTGATCACGGTTCCCTCGATCGACTACACGAAGTACCCGGAAGGCATCGACTCCTCGACGGGCTCGGAGATATCCGGCGGATTCACGCTTTGAATCCGCGCAGAGCCTCGCCAACGAGCTCCAGTCCGGTGCGCTGCCGATCAAGCTCGCCCTGATCTCGCGCTCGCAGGTCTCGGCCACGCTCGGGAAACAGGCTCTGAACCAGGGCCTGGTGGCCGGCCTGATCGGCTTCCTGGTGGTGTGCGTCTTCCTGTGCTTCTTCTACCGCGTGCTCGGGATGATCGCGGTCGGCGGGCTGATCATCTACGGGATCTACTTCTTCGCGCTGATCAAGCTGATCCCGGTGACGATGACGCTGCCGGGCATCGCCGGCCTGATCCTCACGATCGGAGTCGCGGCCGATGCCAACATCGTGATCTTCGAGCGAATAAAGGAGGAGATCCGAGGGGGAAGATCGATCGTCTCCGGTATCGCGACGGGCTACAAACGCGGCTTCGCGGCGATCGTGGACGCGAACGTCGTTACGTTCATGACCGCGTTCATCCTGTTCGCCCTGGCGACCGCCGAAGTCAAGGGTTTCGCTTTCACGCTGGGCATCGGCACGCTCGTGTCGCTGTTCACCGCCGTGCTCGCCACCCAGGCCGCTCTCGGCACCATGGGCCGCTCGAAACTCATCAGCCACCGCTGGGCGCTCGGCGCAGAGCGCCACGGCCGCGGCTGGACCTTCGACTTCATGGGCGCCTCGAAGTGGTTCTTCTCGCTGTCGGGAACGATCCTGCTGATCGGGGCCCTCGCGATCGGGGGCAAAGGTCTGAACCTCGGGATCGACTTCAAGTCCGGCACGCGGATACAGACCGCCCTCACCAAGCCGGCCACCGAGGCGCAGGTCGCGTCCGCGATGTCGGCGGCGGGCTTCTCCAACGCGCAGGTTCAGAAGTTCAGCGACTCGAGCATCGGCGGTTCGGGCTTCCAGATCTCGACCAAGACGCTGCAGCCGCAGAGCCTCACGAAGGTCGAACAGATCCTGAACGAACGTTTCGGAACCAAGCACTTCTCGGAGAAATCGATCGGACCCACGTTCGGGAAAACGGTGGCGAACAGCGCTGTGATCGCGATCATCGCCTCGCTGCTGGTGATCTCTGCGTACATCGCGCTGCGTTTCGAGTGGAAGTACGCCGTGCCGGTGCTGATCGCCCTGATGCACGACCTGCTGATAACGGCCGGCGTGTACTCGCTGACCGGCCGGGAAGTGACCACCGCCACCGTCGCGGCCCTGCTGACGATTCTCGGGTATTCGCTGTACGACACGATCATCGTGTTCGATCGTGTGCGAGAGAACGTGCCGCGAATGCCGCGCGCGGCCTTCTCGCAGGTCGTCAACCGGTCCATGTCCGAGGTGCTGACCCGTTCGCTGGCCACGAGCTTCTGCACGCTGCTGCCGGTCACGGCGCTGCTGCTGTTCGGAGGCGAAACGCTGAAGGACTTCGCCTTCGCTCTGATCATCGGCATCGCCTCCGGTGCCTACTCGTCGATCTTCATCGCCTCGCCGGTCCTGACGCACTGGAAGGAGCGCGAGCCCGCCTACCGTGGACGTCGGGCCCGCATCACGCGTGAACTCGGAATGGTCCCGGCCTACGCGACGACAGCCACGGGCGCGCCGGAGGACGTCGAGCCCGAGCAGAAGAAGCGGCGCACCCGCCGCGGAGGCGCGCAGGCGCCCGGCGAGCAGATCTCGCGCGAAGAGTTCCAGGATCTGGTGCGCGACCTCGGTGTCGACGCCGAGCCCTCCGGTGCCGCGAAAGCGTCCGGAGCCGCCAAGCCCGCAAGGAGCGCGGCCGCGACGGCCCCGCCGCCGGCGCCCGCCGAGCGCGACCCCGCCGCCGACCTGTCACCGGAGGACCTGGTCCTCAAGGACGATCCCAAGGCCAGGCCGAAGAGCCGCCGTCCGCGCAACAAACGCCACGGGAGGGCCCGATGACCGTCAGCTTCGGCGCACAGGAGGTCGATCGCTGATGGGCATGCTCGGCTGGGTGATGATGGGCCTTGCGATCTGGCATTACACGATCTTCATGCCCGACCGCTTCTGGGGCGGCATCGTCGGGGCGTTCGTGGGCTCGCTGCTCGGAGGGGTCATCTTCGGGTTGCTGGTTTTCAGCATCAAAGTGTCCGAACTGCGGATACCCGGCGCGAAGGCGACCGACATCGCGGTCGTCCTCTACGCGGTCCCCGGTGCCATCATCGGCATCGCGATCGTGTACCTCGAGGGCATGCGGCGGGAACGGTCCTCGGCGGCCGCCCAGCTCGCCAGCGAGTAGGCAGCCCCGCGGTTCTGTCTCTCGCGCCCCGTAGTCTCGGCGCGTGCAGCCCTACAGGTTCGACATTCCGGATTGCCCGCCCGAGCAGGTCAGGCGGCTGCAGCTCGAGCTGGGTACGAGCGGGGCGCTGGCGCAGGTGCTGGTCCGCCGCGGCCTCGCCGAGCCCGAGAGCGCGCGCGAGTTCCTCGATGGCGGCTCCGAGCATCCAGCCGAGGCCTTCAGGGGCATCCAGGATGCCGGCGCCCTGATCGTCGAGCACGTCAGGAAGGGCAGCCGCATAACCATCCACGGCGACTACGACGTCGACGGTATCTGCTCGACCGCGATCCTCGTGCGCGTGCTTCGCAGGCTCGGCGCGGATGTGGACTCCTACATCCCGGACCGCGCCGGCGACGGATACGGGCTCTCCGGCGCGACCGTCGAGCGCCTCGCCGCACGCGGCACCGGACTGCTGATAACCGCGGACTGCGCCATAACCGCGGTGCAGGAGGTCGCGAGCGCCCGCTCGCTCGGCATGGACGTCGTCGTCACCGACCACCACACGCCGCGGGCCGACGGGGAGCTGCCCGAAGCGCCGATCGTGCATCCCGGCGTGTGCGGCTATCCGTTCCGCGAGCTCTGCGCCGCGGCGGTTGCCTACAAGCTCGCGCAGGTCATCTGTTCGTGCGCGGCAGTGGACCCCGGTCCGCTGCGCGAGGACCTCGACATGGTGGCGCTGGCCACCGTCGCCGACGTCGTGCCGCTCGTTGGAGAGAACCGGATCCTGCTGCGGGCCGGTCTGCGTGCGCTGGCCTGCACCCCCAAGCCCGGTCTGCGTGCGCTGATGTCGGTCGCGGGGGTGGACCCGTCGAAGGTCACCGAGCGGGCCATCGGATTCGCACTGGCGCCGCGCCTGAACGCCGCCGGTCGCCTCTACCGCGCGGACGCGGGGCTCGAGCTGATGCTCACCGGGGACGGCGAGCGCGCAGAGCGGATCGCACAGGAGCTCGATCGCGCCAACCGTGAGCGCAGGGACGTCGAGATGGGCATCCGCATTGCCGCTGAAGCCCAGATGCGAGAGATGGGCGATCGACCCGCCTATGTGCTGGCAGGCGAGGGATGGCATGCCGGGGTGATCGGCATCGTCGCCTCGCGTCTGGTCGAGTCCAGCGGGCGCCCGGTGGTGATGATCGCCCTCGATGGCGATCGAGGCCGCGGGTCCGGTCGCAGCCTGGATGCGGTGGACCTGCTCGCCTCGCTCACAGCGTGCTCGGAGCACCTCGTGCGCTTCGGTGGCCACAGCGCCGCGGCGGGCCTGGAGATCGAGCCCGAGCGGACGCCCGCCTTCACGGCGGCGCTCGAAGAGCACGTCCAGCGCACGCTCGACGGCGCGGACCTCATCGCGGTCGAGCGGGTGGATGCCGTGGTCCAGGGGCCCGAGCTGGGCATGGACCTCGCCGAGGAGCTCGCACGACTGGCGCCTTTCGGCCGCGGCAACCCCGGCGTCTCGCTGATGGTGGACGAGGCGACCTTTGCCGACCCGCGGCCGATGGGCGAAGGCAAGCACCTGCGCTTCACCGTCGAATCCGGCGGCGTGCGGGCGCGAGCCGTGGCCTTCGGCTCAGGCAGCAGGCTGCCGGTTCCGGCGGGTGAGCCCGCGCAGGCCACATTCTCGCTCGAGGTCAACGAATGGAACGGCGTCAGCGAGCCGCGCCTGGTGCTGAGGCGGGCCTGCCCTGCGCCGGAGGTGCTCGCGCAGCTCGCGCCTGAGACTCGCCGAGAGGAGGAGGAGTCAGGCCCGCAGGAGCTGGTCCTGTTCGCGCTGCCGTGAACGGCCCTTCTGTCCGGGTCTGCAAGGCCCTAACCTTTGCTCATGGCGATAGCTGAGGAACGCAACCCGACGCAGGTGACGCAGGCGCCGGACAGCGCAGGCCCGCCGCTTCCCGCGGACCTGAGCGTCTCAGAGCGCCGGCTGCTCACGGACCTCTTTGCGATCGTCTCCGAGCACGCGGCCGACTCCGCCGTGGAGATCGACAGGGGACGCGTCCAGGAGGCGTTCGTGTTCGCCTGTGAGCACCACGCCGCGCAGCGGCGCAAGTCGGGCGAGGATTTCATCGTGCACCCCGTCGGGGTCGCGCGCATCTGCGCGAGCATGCGCCTTGACACCGAGGCCCTGTGCGCCGCGCTTCTGCATGACACGGTCGAGGACACCTCTGCGTCGATCGAGGAGGTGCGGGAGCGCTTCGGGGAGGAGATCGCCGCGATCGTGGACGGCGTCACGAAGCTGACGGGCATCACCTTCCAGTCGCGCGACGAGGCGCAGGCGAACAACTATCGCAAGATGATGGTCGCGATGGCCACGGACGTCCGGGTCATCCTGATCAAGCTCGCCGATCGCCTGCACAACATGCGCACGATCGACGCGATGCCCAAGCAGAAGCAGCTCGAGAAGGCCCGCGAGACGCTCGAGATCTACGCGCCGCTCGCCCACCGCCTGGGTATCCACGCCATCAAGTGGGAGCTCGAGGACCTCGCCTTTGCGACCCTGCACCCGCGCAAGTACCAGGAGATCAAGGGCCTCGTGGCCCAGCAGCGCGACGAACGCGAGCGCTACGTCACCGAGGCCGGCGACTACCTGCAGCGGGAGCTCGAGCAGGTCGCGATCAAGGCCCAGATAGCGGGCCGCGCCAAGCACTTCTATTCGATCTATTCGAAGATGACCAAGAAGGGCCGCGAGTTCAACGAGATCTATGACCTCACGGCCATGAGGGTGATCGTCGACTCGGTGAAGGACTGCTACGGCGCGGTCGGGGTGATCCACTCGCTCTGGAAGCCGCTGCCCGGCCGCTTCAAGGACTTCATCGCGATGCCGAAGTTCAACATGTACCAGTCGCTGCATACCACGGTCATCGGGCCCGAGGGCCGGCCGCTGGAGATTCAGATCCGCACGCAGGAGATGCACGAGATGGCGGAGTTCGGCGTCGCCGCGCACTGGGTCTACAAGCAGGAGGACGGCCCCGAGCGCAGCCAGGACGCGAAGCTGAAGTGGCTCCGCTCGATGCTCGACTGGCAGAAGGAGCTGTCTGACCCGCGCGAGTTCATGGAGACGCTGCGGACCGACCTCTTCGAGGAGGAGGTCTACGTCTTCACCCCCAAGGGCGATGTGCGCTCCCTCGCGTCAGGGGCGACGCCGCTCGACTTCGCATACGAGGTGCACACCGAGATCGGCCACCGCTGCGTCGGGGCCCGCGTGAACGGGAAAATCGTCCCGCTCCACTACGAGCTGCGCTCAGGGGACATCGTGGAGATCCTCACCGCCAAGCGCGAGCGCGGACCCTCGCGCGACTGGCTGGCGATGGTCAAGACGACCAGGGCCCGGAACAAGATCAAGGCGTGGTTCAAGGCCGAGTCGCGCCAGGACACCGAGCACACCGGCCGCGAGCTGCTGCAGGAGCACCTGCGCAAACAGGGCCTGCCCGCCCAGAAGATCACCGGTTCGGCGCTGCTCGCCGATGTCATCCGTGAGGTCGGCTACCGCAAGGCCGACGACTTCTACATAGCGCTCGGCGCCGCCAAGGTCTCCCCGAAGCTGGTCGTCGGCAAGGTGATGCAGCGCCTGAAGCAGGGAGAGTCCGCTGACGGTGAGGAGAGCGCATCCGATCTCCTGCGCGTGGGCCGCCAGCGCAGGCGCCCGACCCGCTCATCCGGGCAGTATGGGATCCGGGTCGAGGGCGTGGACGACGTGATGCTGAGGCTCGCCAAGTGCTGCCGGCCGGTGCCGGGCGATGAGATCGTCGGCTACATCTCGCTCGGCCGCGGCATCACGATCCACCGCGAGGACTGTCCCAACACCGCCATGCTCCGCAAGAACCCCGAGCGCTTCACGGAGGTCTCCTGGGAAGGCGACCAGTCGACGGCCTTCGTCGTCGAGATCCAGATCGACGCATGGGACCGCCACCGCCTGCTCGAGGATCTCTCGCGCGCCTTCTCGGAGTCCGGCGCGAACATCCTGGAAGCGCGCTGCCTGTCGATGCCGCCGATGGTCAAGAACCGCTTCGTCGTCGAGGTCGCCGACACCCACACCCTGCGGGGAGCCATATCGAGGCTCCGCAACACCGAGTCGGTGTTCGACGCCTATCGCGTTACCCCCGGCGCGGCGGCCTGATCCCCCGCGGGCGCTGATCAGGCGACGACGCGGAGCGCCTCGGGGAGCACCGAGTAGCGCGCCTCGGCGACCTCGCCCACATAGTCGCCGTCCACCTGCAGCGGCAGGCCGCGCCCGTCCGTGCTTCGGACGGTGATCTCGCGGACGGCGCCGAGGCCCGTGACCTGGCGGTGGCCCGCGACTCGGGCGCGGCTCGAGAACGCGCGCCACGCGATCGAGAGCATGCTGATCAGGCTCGCGCGGTGCAGCACGCCGCCGGCGAGAGCCCCGGAGTCCAGCGAGGCGCCGTCGGCGATCTCGATGGGGCGGTCCTGGAAATAGGTGAAGGGCGAACCGTTCTGCACGATCGCGGTGACGCCGCGAAAGCTGCTCCCGGCGGCGTCGACCTCGAGCGCCGGTGGACGCGCCGCGAGATAGCGGCGAAGGAAGGTGGTGACGGCCACCCATGTGAAGAAGTAGGGACCCAGGCGCGCCTTCATGCGGGGGTTGGCGTCGACCCGCTCGACCACGCTCGCGTCCAGGCCCAGGCCCGAGGAGAAGGTGAAGTAGCGGCCGTTGACGACGCCGATGTCGACCCGCCTCGGCCTCCAGTCGTCGGCCATCGCGAGCAGGTGCTCGGTGGCATCGACCAGATCGCCGGGGATCCCGAGCATCTTGCCGAACACGTTCGCGGAGCCTCCGGGAAGGCAGCAGAGTGGGGTGGAGGAGCCGAGCAGGCCGTTGGCTGCTTCGTTGACCGTCCCGTCGCCGCCGAAAGCGACGACGACGTCATAGCCGTCGTCCGCGGCGGCGCGGCACAGCTCCGTGGCGTGTCCGGGCGCCTCGGTGTCGATCGCGTCGACCTCGAAGCGCTTCTGCAGCGCGAACACGACGAGATTGCGCAGCCGGTCCGACACGGCGGTCGCGTAGGGGTTGACGATCAGGAGCATCCTGCGCCTGGCTCCGGGCGTCGCGAAGCGCAGCACGCCGCCGGCCTGGTTCGCATGCTCCTCCCTGATACCGCTTTCTATCCCCACGTCTGGCCCTACACCGCGCCGGGCGCCGCGTTACCCGCTGGAAAGCGCACACGTTTCGCGCCGCACATGACGTCCGGAGGCTTGCTAGACTTCGCCTGCAGACATAGCTGGACACATCCAGAGGGGTGGAGGGACTGGCCCTACGAAACCCCGGCAACCACCGTAAACGTCACAGCGGGAAGGTGCCAATTCCAGAGAGATGTGTGGCGAGCTTCGCGCTCTTTGCCACACCGGTGACACGGCGAAGACAAGCGAAGGAGCCCAATGGCTGTCAGTCATCTGCAGTGCAAAGAGTGCAAGGCCGAGTACCCTCTCGAGGCGCTTTATGTATGTGAGCGCTGCTTCGGTCCTCTGGAGGTCACCTACGACCACTCCGGGGCCAGCCGCGACATCGGAGAGGTCCGCCGCCGCATCCAGGGCGGGCCGCAGAACATCTGGCGTTATGCGGACTTCCTTCCGCTCGCCGGCGGCCCTCCTGGCCCCTCGGGGCGCCTGGGCTCCCGCGTCGGCCTGCCGGCTGGCTGCACGCCGCTGATCCGCGCCGACCGCCTGGCCGAGAAGCTCGGCCTGCGCGAGGTGTGGGTCAAGAACGACGCCGCCAACCCCACCCACTCCTTCAAGGACCGTGTCGTGTCGGTCGCGGTGACGCGGGCGCGCGAGCTCGGCTTCGAGACGATCGCCTGCGCGTCCACCGGCAACCTCGCGAACTCCGTCGCCGCCCACGGCGCCGCGCTAGGCCTTGAGTCCTACGTGTTCATCCCCGCAGACCTCGAGGAGCAGAAGATCCTCGCGACCGGCGTCTACGGGACGAACCTCGTCGGGGTCAGGGGCAGCTACGACGACGTCAACCGCCTCTGCACCGAGCTGTGCGCCGAGCGCGACTGGGCCTTCGTGAACATCAACCTTCGCCCCTACTACGCCGAGGGCTCCAAGACCCTCGCCTTCGAGATCGCAGAGCAGCTCGGCTGGGAGCTGCCCGACCGCTGCATCGTCCCTGTCGCCTCGGGATCGCTGTTCACGAAAATCGCCAGGGGATTTGAGGAATGGACCGACCTCGGTCTCCTCAGCGGCGCCGCGCCGAAGATGAACGGCGCACAGGCCGAGGGGTGCTCACCGGTCGCCAGCGCATATGCGGCGGGCCACGACATCTGCCGCCCGGTCAAGCCGAAAACGATCGCCAAGTCGCTCGCCATCGGCAACCCCGCGGACGGTCCCTATGCGCTCGAGCTCGCCCGCCGCACCGGCGGCTCGATCGACTCCGTCACCGACGAGGAGATCCGCGACGGGATCGCGCTGCTGGCGCAGACCACCGGCATCTTCACCGAGACGGCGGGCGGCGTCACGACAGCCGTGCTGGCCAAGCTCGCCGCGCGCGGCGACATCGACCCCGATGAACGGGTCGTCCTGGTGATCACCGGGGAGGGCCTGAAGACCCTCGACGCGGTGCGCGGAACGTTCGAGACCAGCACGATCGACGCCTCGCTCGAGTCCTTCAACTCGAACGTCGGCCAGGCGGTGGCGTTCTGATGGCGGTCGTGGTGAAGATTCCGACGCAGCTGCGGGCCGCCGCCGAAGGCGCCTCTCAGACCGAGGTCGAGGGCGCAACGGTCCAGGAGGTGCTCGACGGCCTGTTCGACCGCTACGGAGAGCTGCGTGCTCGCATCGCCGACGACGACGGCTCGCTGCGGCGCTTCGTGAACATCTACCTCGCCGGGGAAGACATTCGCTTCCTCGACGGCGTCGAGACGGCGGTGGCCGACGGCGCTGAGATCACGATCCTGCCGGCGGTAGCGGGCGGCTGAGGGGTCGCGCGATCGCGGTTCTAGCGCGCGATCGTGAACGTGAGCACGGCCTGCTTGGAGCGCCCGCCGAATGAGTTGACGGCCGTGATGATGACCCCGTGGCGCCCGGCCCGCAGCCGGTGCGCGCGCGACATGCGGCCATCGAAGCTGACCCTGTTCGATCCCGCGTGGCCGTTCAGCCTGACCGTCCCCGCGCTCACGCTGCGCTGACAGGGCCGCCGGCGCGCGTCCGCCCGCGTCACGGGCCGGCATCTGCCCCCGACGAGCCGCCCGGCGGCCCGACGCGTGAAGTTCAGGCCCACGGTGGCGGGCTGGCTGAGGGCGAAGGAGAAGGTGGTTCCCACCGGCGGGCGGTGGGATGAGATTCGCGCCAGCTGCCCGCCCTCGCGCCAGTAGGAGCTCGACTGGTGCACGGCGGTGAGCGACGGAGGCGGAGGCGGCAGGATCCGCGACTGCTCGCCCGCGGGAGCCGCGGTGACGTTGAGCAGACCTTCCGCCGAGTAGGTGAGGTCGAGCAGGGGGTAGGTGACCGTTTCCACGCACTCGAGTTCAAGGCCCGTGCTGGCGGCGGGCGGCGTGTAGAGAACGCCGGAGCCGACGCGCGTCCAGGCTGAGAGGCCGGCGCCCGCGCGCTGCGGGGGGCGGACGAACCAGCTGTAGCCGTCCATCGGGTAGGCCGTCGCAGAGGGGATCTGCGAGGCGAGATCCGCCCAGTCGGCGGGGATGCAGCGCTGCGGGGTTTCGGCCTGGCCGCTGCCCTGCACGCTCGGCAGGATGTAGCGCGCGAGTGCCGGCTGACCGCCGAACTCCCAATACGGAAAGCCATCGAAGGCCCGCCCGATCGCCTTGGTGGCGCCCTGGTCGGTGAACCACAGGTTCCCGTCGCCGCCGGCGATCATCGAGCCGGTCCTTCTGCCCGGAACGTTGTCGGTGAAAGGGAACTCGGTGATGGCGCCGGACGGGGTTATGCGGCCCACCGCGTACCTGCCGCCGGCGTCGGTGAACCAGAGGTTGCCGTCGGGGCCGAGGGCGATGCTGTTCGGGTTGCTCGCGCTGTCAAGGCCCGAGCTGTACTCGGTGATGTCGCCGCCGGTGCTGATGCGGCCGATTGCCCTGGCGGCGCCCTGGTCGGTGAACCACATCGCGCCGTCCGGCCCCGGCGCGATCGTGGTGGGGTCGTTTCGCGTGCTCAGGCCCCTGGTGTACTCGCTGATCTGGCCAGCCGGGGTGATGCGGCCGATTGCCCTGGTGGCGCCCTGGTCTGTGAACCACATCGCGCCGTCCGGCCCCGGCGCGATGCCGGTCGGTTCGCTGCCCGGGGCCAGGCCCGCGCTGAACTCGCTGATCTGGCCGGCCGGGGTGATGCGGCCGATGGCCCTGGTGGCGCCGTCGTCGGTGAACCACAGGTCTCCGTCGGCGCCCAGGGCTATGTCGTCCGGGACGCTGCCGGCATTCAGGCCGGCGCTGAACTCTGTGATCCCGCCGATCGGGTCGACGCGCCCGATCGCGGCCGTTGTGCCCTGATCGGTGAACCACATGTCCCCTTCGGCTCCCGGGGCGATCTCATACGGCTCGCTGCCCGGGTTCAGGCCGGCTGAGTATTCCCCGCCGTTTTCGGCGCCGAGATTGATCCAGCCTATGGCGCTGGGGGTGCCCCGGCTCGTGAACCACATGGCCCCGCCGTAGCTCGAGGCGGGCGCGGGGGCTATGGCGACGGGGTCGCTGCTGCTGGAGAGCCCGACGTGGGGCCCGACCGACTGCTCGGCGACGAAGCCCGGCGGCGGGGTCGGGTCCGCGCGGGCGCCGGAGGCGCACAGCACCGACAGCGCGAGCGCGGCGAGCACCGCTGCGGTCGGACGGCCCATTCCCACTCGAGACTGGTGTCGCATGCGCCTGCTCCTCGCCTCGATCCTTCCTGGTCCCTAGAACGCCCAGGGATTGCGGGAGTTGCGCTCCCGCCCCACCGCACGGTAGTACCGTGACGGCATGACCGGCACAGCCGATGACGACTGGCGCCTCAGTGTCAGGTTCCAGTCCGCCGGGGATGCCAAACGTCTCTTCACACGGTTGCACACCCACGGAGCCGCTGCTGTGGCCGCGAACCGCCTGAATGACGGCCTCATGGCCGAGCACGAGGGGGAGTGGCTGCGCGTCTACGCGGCGTCGCCCGCCGGGCTCGAGCGCGCCCAGGGGATCATCGCCGAAGTGATCGAGGCGGAGGGGGTGGTGGCCGAGGAGCAGGCGGCCCACAGGCTCGCGGGCAGCGGCTGGGAGCCGATCGCGCTTCCGCCGGTACCCGAGCGCGATCAGGTGCTCCTGCATGACCATGCAGGACCGGTGGACTGGGGCGCCGATGCCGAGGCCACCCGCGCGCAGGTTCGCTTCGAGTTGCCGGACAAGGATGCGGCCGCTTCGTTTGCGAGGACGCTTGCGCAGGCGGGACACGAGGTGCACCGCCGCGGCAGCAGCCTGTTCGTGTTCGCCGACGACGACGGAGCCGCTCACAAGCTCGGCGAGAGACTTGGAGCCGGCGCACCCGAGGGCGCGCGCGTGTTCTACATGGACGAGGGCCCCGAGCACACGATCTTCATCTGAGCCGACGCGGGCCGTGGGGGAGAGATGACCGACCGCGACATCGACGAGCAACGGCTTGCATTCGGCCGGGTGGCCGAGCTGTATGACCGGGCGCGCCCGAGCTATCCGGCGCAGGCGCTGGACGGCATCTGCGAGTTCGCGGGCCTTCAGCAGGGCGCACGGGTCCTCGAGGTCGGTGCGGGGACCGGCAAGGGCACACGCCTGCTGGCCGAGCGCGGACTCGCGGTGACCGCGCTGGAGCCGGATCCGCAGATGATCGCCCTCGCTCGCCGAAACTGCGCCTCATTCCCCGAGGTTGAGATCCTGCGGTCCGGACTGGAGCAGTGGCGCCCGGCCGCGCCTGTGCAGGCGGTCATCTCATTTCAGGCCTGGCACTGGGTCGAGGCCAGGGTGAGGTGTGAGCTGGCCGCGCAGGCGCTGGGAGACGGCGGCACACTGGCCGCGATCTGGACCTTCCCGGACTGGGAGGCGACGACCCTTCACCAGGAGCTCAGCGCCGCCTACTCCCGCGCCGCTCCGAACCTGCCCGCCGACTTCGCGATGCACCCGGCCAGTCAGCCGAGCAGGGTTCAGAGCTGGGAGCAGGAGATCGCCTGCTCGCGGTTCTCACAGGCCCAGGTGCAGCGGTACCCGTGGTCGACTCGCTACTCGGCGTCCGAGTACTGCGATCTGCTGCGGACCCATCAGGACCACATCCTGATGGCTCCCGCCGAGCGCTCCGCCCTCCTCAGTGCCGTCGGGGGGGCGATCCGGGCCGCGGGCTCGATCGAGCTTCAGATGGTCACGCACGTGTGCCTGGCCCGCCTGGCGTGAACCGGGCGGTGCACGCCGCTCAGGACACGGGCCGGGGTGGCTGCGGCGCGCCGGCCCGCTCCTCAAGGCGCCGCTGCAGTTCTGCGCCACGTCCGGCGGCCACGGCGCGGGCAGCGCGGGCGTCGCTCAACTCCAGGCCCTGCGCGCGGGCGTAGTCGAGAAGGTTCTGGCGCTCCTCGCTCTCGCGCGCCGCGCGCAGGAACAACCAGCAGAACAGCCCGAGCGTGAGGAATGACTCCTCGATCATCATGATCGCCCCCGCCAGGTTCTGATCGGCGATGGGGGAGATGTGGAAGTGCGCGTCGCCGGTCAGGTAGAACGGGTAGAAGACCGTGCCCGACCAGAGGAAGATGTTCCCGAGCACCGTGCCCGTCAGCCTCACGGCGACGATGTAGAGCAGCTTGCCCAGGTTGCCGAACCAGCTCGGCTGAGGCAGCGGGCCGAACAGGCACATCCACATGTTGATCCCGAAGCCGAGGAACATGGCGTGCTGGAGCGCGTGCACCCCGGAGTGCCTCAGAGCCGCCTGGTAGAGCACGGGCAGGTGCCACACGTACAGGTCGATCGCCCACAGCGGGAAGGCGATCAGCGGGTTCGAGAGCACGCGCAGGCGGTCGAAGATCCTGATCCGCAGGATCGGCGCTATCAGCGGTCCCGTCAGCCCGAGCACGATCAGCAGCGAGGCGATGTCGCCGAGGAGCAGGTGCTCGATCATGTGCACGTACAGCAGGTCCTCGCTGGCGGACCCGAGCGACGTCAGCGCCGCGCCGATCGTGACCATGCCCGCATAGAAGGACGCCTGCCGCCACCCTGGGACCGGGTGGCCGCTCGGTGCCAGCGTCCGCACGCGTTTGGCGTAGAGCACGCCCAGCACCAGCAGCGGCCCGAGCTGCAGGACGACCGACAGCGGCGAGGCGGTGGAGGCGGCGAGGATCATCGGTTCCCAGGGTACGCCAGGCACAACCTCTCGACGGCGCCGGCGGTAGGTTGTCCGCGATGAGCGATGAGCTGCAGCCGAGCGCGTTCTCGGCCGAGCGCGCCGAGGTGCGCGACGGCGTCGAGATCGCCTACATCCGGGCGGGGGTGGGCGGGTATCCGCTGCTGCTCGTGCACGGCTGGCCTGAGACCAGCCGCATCTGGTGGCGGAACATCGGTCCGCTCGCGGACGCCGGCTTCGAGGTGATCGTGCCGGATCTGCGGGGCTTCGGCGATTCCGGCCTTGCGCCCGACGGCTTCTACGACCTCGCCGCGCACTCCCTCGACATGCAGGCCCTGCTCGTCGGCGTTCTCGGGCACGGCAGCTGCGCGGCGGCGGGCGGCGACCTCGGGGGCGGCGTGATCCAGGACCTCGGGCTGCGCTTCGCCGGGCTGATCGAGCGCCAGATCCTCTTCAACTGCGTGCTTCCGCTCCTGCCCGCCGCCTATGAGGCCGCCGGTCTTCCCGCGGCGCCCACAGCTGAGGTGCTCGCCGCCGGCGACTACTTCGCCCGGCAGGGCCGCGAAGCCGACGCTCTCGCCGGCGAACTTGACACGCCTGAGCGCCGACGGCGCTACGTCGCGGAGTTCTATGGCCACCGCCTCTGGGCGACACCAGGCTCCTTCTCGCGCGCGGCCGTCGACTTCATGAGCGAGCCGTTCGGGGACGCCGATCGCCTGCGCGCCGGCTTCGGCAACTACGAGAGCGCGGTGGGAGCGCGGGCGCTGTCGCAGGCCCCGCGATTCTTCGAGCCGAGCGACGTCGAGACACTCGCGCTCTACGGCCCGGAGGACCACGTCATCTGGAGGGCGTTCCCGGAGATGTGCGAGGTGGCCTTCCGCAGGCTGACGGGACCGTTCGTGGTGCCGCGGGCCGGGCACTTCCTGCAGTGGGAACGAGCCCGGCTGTTCAATTCCGCCGTCGCCTCGTACCTGCGGGACCTCGCGCGCTGAGAGCTCCGGATAACCGCAACACAGCACATGCTTTGGTGCTACGATCGCGCATTCCAGGGGTGGAGAGCTAACCGCGCGGCCAGGGCCGCGTGGACAAGGAGGAGAGAATGTCGCAGCGTCGGGGTATCGGAACACGGATCGTTCAGGCGCTGAGGGCCGTTGGCCTCGCGCGAATCGGCCTGGGTGGGCTTGCAGGCATGTTGCTGCTGGCACTGGGCGCGGCGCCCGCGGGCGCTTCCGCGCCGCCGCTGGTCGACATGTCGGGCGGGGCATACCAAATCCTCGCTCCCGGCGAGGAAGGCGGGCAGACGCTCGGCAAAGACTCGACCGATCAGGGCAAGCTCTACGACAAACTCACCGGCCGCAAGGGCAACGTCACGCAGACGAACCTCGAAAAGGACTACCTGAGCGAGAAGTTCGGTGTGCAGGGACCCGTCGTGCGGACCGAGGAAACCGGTCACCCGGGTCTTGAAATCCTCCGTGACAAGCACGACATCCCTCACATCTACGGCACCACCCGCGCAGACGTCATGTGGGGCTCCGGCTGGGTTGCCGCCGAGGACCGCGGCCTCCTGCTGAAGCTCGGCCTCGGGCCGGCGTTCACCGCCGCCCTCGACGTCCCCGGCGTCAACCCGTTCGGGCTGCTGCTTGAAGCACGCAGCTTCACGCCCAGCAAAGAAGCGACCGAATGGGTTGAAAACCAGACGTCCTCGCTGGAAGAAAAAGGCGCGGCCGGCGACCAGGTGATCACCGACCTCCAGAACTGGGCCGCCGGCGTCAACGCCTACGAGAAAACGCTGCCCGAAGTGGTGCGCCTGCCCACGGTGACGCTGGCTGACGCGATCGCCGGCAACGCCTTCATCGGCTCCATCTTCGGCAACGGCGGAGGCGGGGAAATCTCGAACTCCGAACTGCTCGGCCGCCTGAAGGAAAAATACAGCGAACTCGACGCCACCAAGATCTACCAGGACCTTCGCGAGTCCAATGACCCCGAAGCTCCGACCACCGCGAAGTCGGCCTTCCCGTTCGACAAGGAACCGGCTCCCGGCGTCGAAACCCCCGGCTCGGTCCAGATCGATCCGGGCTCGATCAGCCTGTCGGCGTCAAAGGCCCTCGCGGCCACCAAGGCCTCGCGGCACAAGATGTCCAACTTCCTGGTCGTCGGCGGCAGCCACACCGCGAGCGGTCACCCGCTCGCCGTCATGGGCCCGCAGCTCGGCTACTTCTACCCGGAGATCGTCTTCCAGGCGGACATGCACGGCGGCGGCATCGACGCTGAGGGAATCGTGGCGCCGATCGCTCCGTATGTGTTCATCGGGCGCGGCAAGGACTACGCATGGAGCCTGACGAACTCGTCGAGCCAGAACACCATGATGTACGTCTCCAAGCTGTGCAACCCGTCTGGCCCGGTGGACCGCGAAACGCCGGAATACTACGAATACAAAGGCGAATGCATTCCGATGCAGACGCGCGACGCGGGCAAAATTGGCGCGTCCGAAAGTGAACCCGCGCACGAGGTGTACTTCAAAGAAACGGTCTACGGGCCCGTTGAGGGCACGGCCACCGTCAAAGGCGTGCCGTACGCGATCTCCAAGTACCGCTCGACGCGTGGCCGTGAGGCCACCGGCGAGCTCTCCTTCGCCGACCTGGACTCGAACGCCGTTCACTCGGTGGCCGACTTCTACAAAACGGCGAACAAGCTCGAGACGACATTCAACATGTCCTACCTGGACAGCAGCAACATCGCCTACTTCTCGACCGGGCTCCTTCCGGAACCGGCACCGGGAACCAACCCGAGCCTCCCGACGCTGGGCAACGGCGAATACAACTCGCCGGGCTTCCTGCCTCAGGAAGGGCACCCGCACGAAGCCAATCCTCCGGGTGACCTGTTCCTGAACTGGAACGGCAAGCCGGCACCCGAATGGACGGCGGCCTCGAACGAATACAACTACGGCCCGATCCAGCGAGTCCAGCTCTACACGGGCTTCGCCGAAAAAGGCATGACCGAGGTCAACGACGTCGCGATCATGAACAAGGCCGCAACGGAGGACCTGCCCGCCGTGCTGGTGTGGCCGGAGATCAAGAAGGTCCTTGAAACAGGACCGGCTCCTAGCAAACTCGCCGAAGAATCGGTCGCGCTCATCAACAAGTGGATCAAGCGCGGCTCGAGCCGCGAGGGCAAGGAACAGCCCAAGGAACCGGGTGCCGCGATCCTCGACGCCGCATGGGCGCCGATGGCTGAAGCGGTGCTGCGTCCGGTCCTCGGGTCCACGCTGTCGGAGTTCGCTTCGATGAACGAAATCTCGAACGACCCGAACTCGGGCGGCTCGTCCTACGGCGGAGGCTGGTATGGCTACGTCTACAAGGACCTGAAGTCCCTGAACGGTGAAACGGTCGCTCAGCCCTACAGCCGCAAATACTGCGGTAATGGAAACCTGACGGCCTGCCGCGAATCGCTCTGGACCGCATTCCAGGGCGCGGTGGAACACCTGTCCTCGACGCAGGGGGCGGACCCGACGGCCTGGAGGGCGGCAAAGGTGAGGATCACCTTCCCGCCGGGCATTCTGCCCAGCTTCACGATGAAGTGGACGAACCGCTCGACGTTCCAGCAGGTCATCGAATTCACCGAACACGAAGAATAGGCAGCAGGCGCCACAGCGCCCAAGCGACGGCCGCCAGGGACCATCCCGGGCGGCCGTTTGCGTTTCCGGGGGAGATGAGGCTTCCCGGCCGTTGAGCCCGGCGGTCGCGAGGGGATTTGACTGCGGCGGCGCCTCATCAAAGAGCTGGAAAATGCCGACGCTTGGCATGCGCGGGCCGGGGCGGCCCGCCGATGCCATGTCGAAGCCGCGGCCGAGATCAACAATCCTGAGCGCCACCTTCGCGGTGATGGCTCTCGCGATCGCCTTTCAGCTCGCCCATGTCGGTCTCGGGCTCGGCAGGCCAGAGCTGAACGGCTTCGTCAAGGACGGCCTCTACACCGCGATCGAGTTCATCGCGGTGGGCCTGTGCGCCGCCCGGGTGCTCACGATACGCACCGACCGCGCGGCGTGGATCCTGATCACCGCCGGCCTGATGGCGTGGACCGGCGGAGACCTGATCTGGACTGTGTGGCTGAACTTCGTCGCCAACCCGCCGAGCCCGTCCGTGGCCGACGGGCTCTACCTGCTCTGGTACCCCGCGATCTACGTCGCCCTGGTGTTGATCATGCGCTCCCACTTCAGCCGCGCCGGAGCGGCGATGTGGCTCGATGGCCTCGTCGTCGGTCTCTCGATCGCCGCCGTCGGCGCGGCACTGATCTTCCCGGCGGTGCTGTCCCAGAGCAGCGGCGGCTCCGCAGCGGTGGCCGTCAACCTCGCCTATCCGCTCGGGGACTTCCTGCTCCTGGTGTTCATCTCGGTCGGCTTCACCGTCACAGGCTGGGCACCCGGGCGCCAATGGCTCCTGCTCGGGCTCGGCCTGGGGCTGGCGGCGTGTGCGGACATGCTCTACCTCTACCAGCAGGCCAACGGGACCTATGCGGTCGACCACCTGCTCGACGCGGCCTGGCCCGCGTCGATGGCCCTGATCGCAGCCGCGGCGTGGCAGCCCGCGCATCGGGACGCGACGCGCAGCTGGGGAGCGGGCATCACCGTGCTGCTGCCGGCCGTGTTCGGGGTGCTCGCGCTCGGCGTGCTCGTGTGCGCGGCGGTCGAGCCCCTCACCCACCTGGCTGTCGGCCTCGCGACCGGGGCGATGGTGGCCGCGGGCCTGCGGGCGGCCCTCACCTACCGGCAGAACCTGCAGATGCTCAAGCGGGAGTCGCTCGACGCGGTCACCGACGCGCTGACCGGGCTCGGTAACCGCCGGCGCCTGATGAGTGACCTGGACGCCGCGGTGGAACGAGGGCTGGAGTCCGACCACTCCACCCTGGCCTTCTTCGACCTTGATGGATTTCAAGCGCTACAACGACACCTTCGGACACGGGGCCGGCGATGCCCTGCTGGCGAGGCTTGGGGCGGCGCTCGCGCTCGCGGTCGAGGGCCGGGGCGAGGCATACCGACTGGGCGGGGATGAGTTCTGTGTGCTGCTGCAGGGGCGTTTCACGACCTCCGACGGCCTGATCGGCTCCGCCCAGGACGCCCTGACCGAGCGAGGGAGCGGCTTCACGGTCACCGCCTCATGCGGCGTGGTGATCGTTCCCGAGGACGCGGGCACCGTCACCTCTGCGCTGGCGCTCGCCGACAAGAGGATGTATGCGGACAAGGGCAGCGGCGGGCGCTCCAGCCATGCGCAGATCCAGAGCGTCCTGATGCGCCTGCTCGGCGAGCGCGAGCCGAGCCTGCAGAGCCACCTGCGTGATGTCGGCGAGCTCACGGCCGCGGTCGGGCGCCTGTTCGACCTGGACTCCGAAGAACTCGATGAGCTGCGGCGCGCAGCCGAGCTGCATGACCTCGGCAAGCTCGCCATACCGGAAGGAATCCTGCGCAAGCCTGGCGCACTGAACGAGGGCGAGCTGCGGTTCCTGCGCCAGCACACGATCATCGGCGAGCGGATCCTCGACGTCGCCCCGGCGCTGCGGCCGGTCGCAAAGCTCGTCCGCTCCAGTCACGAGCGATGGGACGGCAGCGGATACCCGGACTCGCTCGCCGGCGAGGCGATTCCTCTCGGCTCTCGGATCATCGCGGCCTGTGACGCCTACACGGCGATGCTCAAAGACCGCCCCTACGGAGCTGCCAGGACACCCAACGCCGCTCAGGCGGAGCTCCGCCGCCACGCGGGTAGCCAGTTCGACCCACAGGTGGTCGAGATGATGTGCGGCTACCTCAGCGGTGCCGTCGCCGCGCGGGAAAAGAGCGCTCAGGCCAGCCCGATGACGGGTGCGGCCGGCCCGGCGACCTGACCCGGCGCAGCCGACTGCGACCGTCCGGGGGCGCTGTCGCGATAATCCAGGGGTGCCGTTCACAGCCACGAGCAGCGGTGCAGCGCGGGGATGGCTCCTTGCGGCTGCGCTCTCGGCAGCGCTCGCGATGACATCGCCTGCGCCGGCAGGCGCCCAGACAGCGTCCGCGCCGGCCTGCGAGCCTGCCAACCTGAATGCCTCCGCGCAGCTCGCGGGTGTGACGGTCACGCCCGCGCCGGAATCGATGGACGCGAGCTATCGCACACAGATCAGCCTGCTCGGGGTACCGGCGGCGAGCCTCAGCGTCACCGAAGTGCTCGGCTCGAGCAGCGGCCAGCATTCCGGGCGCCTGATCCCCTACTCGCAGGGCGACGGGGCGAGCTTCGTCCCTGACCTCTCCTTCACGCAGGGCGAGACGGTCACGGTCAGAGCCCTCGTGCGCACCGCGAGCGGGTCGACGCCCATCTCGTGGCGGTTCACGGTTGCCGACGTGGACACGGTCAGCCGCTCGCTGGAGACCCCGCCGCCGCCTCCTCCGGCTCCCAAGTCGAGCGAATTCCAGCACTTCGTCTCTCGGCCCGACCTGCAGCCGCCCACGGTCTCGGTCGGCAGGCACTCCTCGCTGGCGTCCTCGGAAGACATCTTCCTGGCGCCGTATGCGGGGACGGGGGAGTACGGGCCGATGATCCTCGACGGCTCAGGCCGTCTGCTCTGGTTCAAACGGCTGCCGGCGGGTGCGAGGGCCGCGGACCTGCGCGTGCAGGAATATGAAGGCAAACCCGTCCTGACGTGGTGGCAGGACCCCATCACGGCAGGCGGCCACAGCGGCTCCGGGCTCGTGATCGCCGACGGCTCCTACCGTGAAATCGCGGTCGTCAGGGCCGGCAACGGCTATCAGCCGGACCTGCACTCCTTCACGATCACGCCTCAGGGGACCGCGTTCACCACCGTCTACGACGCGATCCGCTGCAACCTCAGCGCCGAGGGCGGTCCCGCCAACGGCGCGGTCGCGGACACGCTCGTGCAGGAGATCGACCTCCGCACCGGCCTGGTCCGCTATGAGTGGCACAGCCTCGACCACGTCGCGCTCAGCGCCTCCTACATGCCGGCGACCCCGGGCAGCCCGACGTCGCCGTGGGACTTCTTCCACATCAACATGATCGATCCGCAGGGCAACGGGAACATCCTGGTGGACTCGCGCAACACCTGGGCCGCCTACGAGGTCCAGGAAGCAACCGGGCAGGTCGCGTGGCGTCTCGGGGGCAAGCAGTCGAGCTTTGCCATGGGGCCGGGCGCGACGCCCGCGTGGCAGCACGACGCGGTCCTGCAGCCGAACGGGACGATCACGCTCTTTGACAACGGCGCGACTCCCAAGATCCACTCGCAGTCGCGGGCGCTCGTGCTGGCGCTCAACCCGCAGAGCATGACCGCGACGCTGCTCAGCAGCTTCAACCACCCGGCGCCCGCGCTCGTCGCCGCCAGCCAGGGCGACACCGAGCCGCTCAGCGACGGCAACATCTTCGTCGGCTGGGGCCAGGAACCGTACTTCAGCGAATTCCAGCCCAACGGGCGGCTGCTGTTCGACGCTCACCTGCCCACCGGATACCAGTCATACACGGCCTTCAGGTTCCCGTGGGCAGGGGCTCCCACTCAGGCGCCGTCGATCGCGGTGAGGCCGGCCGGGGCGGGCGCGGCGGTCTACCTGAGCTGGAATGGGTCGACGGCGGTCGCGCAGTGGCGGCTCCTGGGGGGAAGCTCCACGCACGCCCTGAAGACGATCGGCACGACTGCCCGCAAGGGTTTCGAGACCTCCGTGACCCTGACGGCTCCGCCCGCATACGTGCGGGCACAGGCGCTCAGCGTGAGCGGGCAGGTCCTCGCCAGCTCCGCCGTCGTCCACGGCTGACGCTCGCTCGGCTAATGCTCCGGTGGCGACACGGAACGTCGCGGGCGTAGCGCCGCCCGCACAAGAATCGCTCCCACCACGAGGGCCGCCATCAGCAGCTCCCAGAGGTTGATCGCAAAAGCGAAGAGCAACGCGAGAACCACGACCGTCAGGTAGGTGGCGACCAGCGCCAACAGCACGCGCACAGCGGTCCGCATGCCTCCACACTACTTGGCCCCCATGGCGCGCGGCCAGGCCGAGGACAGCAGGAGGGCCGCCACCTGCGGTGACGGCCCTCCGGAGGCGCGGTGCTGCTCAGATACTGCTCATGCGGGGGCGGGCGTCGCGCCCGTGGCACCGGTGGTGCCGTGAGAGGCCATGTGCGAGATCGCCGAGTCCCGGTTGCGCAGAGCGCCGCCGAGGGCGAGGATCCCGAACCCGACTCCGGCCAGAAGCAGGGCGATGCCCACGACGATGCCGAACATCGCGATCTGCGTCGCCATGTAGCTGGTGTTCAGCGCCGTCGACAGCGCCGTCTCCTGGATCCAGACTTCGCGGGCCGGGTTGTTGACAGGCTTACCGCCGGCTTTCAGGGCGAGGGTTTCGACATTCGTGCCCTTGCCGTCCGCGGTGGCGTAGCGCGGCATCTGGGAGTAGAGCATCCCGCCCGTGGCCTCGAGGGCGTGGATTTTCATGTACTGGGCGAAGCAGCGGGCCGTGGCTCCGTCTTCCACGGCCTTGTTCGCGGCGGTGCAGGTCGGAATGCTCAGGGTGCTCACGTCGAGCCCTGACTTCGCGGCCTCACCCTTGATCGCCGTGGGGGTCATGTCGGGTGTTCCGACGATCTTCTGTTCGGCGAGGTTGCTGTTGACGGTGCTTTTGCCCTGCGCTCCCATCACGATGGCGGCAATGCCGAACGCGATGAGCACGACCGCTGCGATGATGCCGCCTATCTCAAGTGTCTTCCTCATTTGGGCCGCCTCCATAAGTGCTCTCTTAGAAATGTTCTATCGCCGCAAGTCTGCGACGAACGGCTCAAGGCGCCATCGGATGAAGCTACGAAGGGGCTTAGGTATAAACACGCACCTCGCGTCGGGTTAGCGGCGGCTCCTGCTGGGGTTCCAGTGCGAGTTCTGCGTCGGGCGAATGCGTACCGGAAACCCCGTGGGCCCCGCCGTCAGGCGGTTCGCGCGACGATCTCCGCCATCAGCTCGCCGAGGTCGTGGTTCGCCTCGAACACCATCTGCTGCCTGGCGGCCCCGTTTCCGGCTCGCAGCAGATCCCGGATGCCCTCGAGCTCCTGCGAGCAGCCGAGATGCCGGGCGTGCGGGGCGAGTCTCTCCAGCAGCTCCTCCGTCAGCGCCCGGACCGGGCGCCGCGTGCCCGCGACCACATCGAACAGCTCGCCGTCCAGGCCGTGGCGCGCGGCGAGCCAGCGATTCTCATCGAGGATCTCCCACGGAGACTCGGGCGTGAGGATGCCGTTGCGGGCATCCTCGGCGAGAGCCCTGACGAGCGAGAGCACCAGGGCGGAGAGCGCGACGGTGTGCTCGACCCTCGTCTGGCAGTCCATCGCCCGTACCTCGATCGTTCCGAGCCGGGGATGCGGGCGCACGTCATACCAGAGGTAGGTGTAGTCCTCGATCATCCCGCAGTCGATCATGGTTCCCACGCGAGCCTGGAAGTCGGCCCAGCCGGCGAAGTGGGGGGGCAGCCCGACGCGCGGAAACGCTCTGAAGATCGGCACGCGGCTCGACATGAGCCCCGTGGCCTCCCCGCGCCACAGCGGCGAGTTTGCGGACAGCGCGATCAGCAGCGGGATGTATGGGCGCATCCCGTTGGCGACGTGGATCGTCTCCTCGGGATCCGCCATTCCGACGTGAACGTGCATGCCGAATACGAGCTCCTGGCGCGCCACGAAGCCCAGATAGCGGATCAGGCCCCTGTAGCGGTCGGCGGCGACGACACGCTGATCCTCCCAGCGGGCGAACGGATGGGTGCCGGCGGCGCCGATGGCCAGCCCCTGCGTGCCTGCGCGCCGGCTCGCAAACGCCCGCAGCGCGTGCAGCTCCTGCGCCGCCTGGCCGATGTCGGCGCAGGGGGACGTCGCGACCTCGAGCACCGACTCGAGCAGCTCCGGCTGGATCGTGCCCGCCGGGGGCTCCTCACCGAGGATCGAGTCGATCGCGCTGACCAGATCCAGCGAGGAGGGGTCGACGATCATCAACTCCTCCTCGACGCCCACCGTGTAGCGGGGCCCGTGAAAGTTGTGATCCATCCGCTGGACCCTACCGCCGCCCCGCCTCGGGGGACACGGGCTCAGATCGACCGGCGCCCGTCGGCATGAGACACCGCCGGGGGCTCATCCCCTGCACTGCGGGACCGGAGCGCGGGCGCTGCTACCAGGAGCCTTCGACGCAGCCGCCCGCTTCCGCGCCTTTCTTGCCCGTCGGTTCGCAGCTCCGTTTCACTTCGCCTTTGGCGTTGCGGCTGATCGTGAAGGTGTGCCCGTTCGTCGATTTGGCGGTCACCGCGTAGGCTTCCGCTTCCGCGGTGACGCCCGAGAGGTAGGCGTTGTTGTTGCCCGCGATCGTCTGGATCGACGGCTCATATTCCTTGAGGATCGCAGCGGTCATTCCTTCGTATTTGCCGCCGTGGTCGGTTGCGTAGGTCTCCGCGCTGGTCTGGGCTGTGCGGGCGAGCTCCTTCGCCGCGGAGTCGGACGCCTTGCCTTTCTGGCTCAGAAATGACGGGATTGCGATCGCGGCGAGGATTCCGATGATCAGGATTACGACCAGGAGCTCGATGAGCGTGAATCCGCGCTCATCGGAGCGAAGTCTTTGGTTTCGAGGGAGCATGTCCCCATCATCGGCGGCGTTCACCGGCGACTTGAGTGCCGCAAACCGGTTGGGCTGATAGACCAGTAGTTCCCCGCAACCGCGATGTGCTCTGCTCGCTCGATTAGCATCTTCACCCAGAGCCGCTCCCAGAAGTCGCGATCGTGAGTTGGCTCCGTCACGACTCGCGAGGAGTGACCCATCGCCCGCTCAGGGTGTTTCCGCAGAACCCGGTCGATCGGTTCAGAGTGGTTGGGACAGAGCCCCGCTGTGGGATAATCCAGGGGATGTTCGCGCAGGCACCTACGGTCCCGTCGAGTCTCGCGAGCCACGATGCATGCACGCCCGCCGCCTGTGCATCTCGGCCGGGATCCACGCTCCCATCGCGTCGCGATGCACTTTAGGCAGAACGAGCTGCGCTATTTCGCAGCCGTCGTGGAAGACGGCCGGCTCGACCGAGCGGCGTCGAAACTCCTGATCTCGCCCTCAGTGCTGGCCGATGCGATCAGGGGCCTGGAAGCGAGAACGGAAGCACGTCTGCTCACGTATGAGGCGGACAACGTCCAGCTCACACCCGCCGGCGAGTTGTTCTGGAGCAAGGCGGGGCCGGCCGCACAGGCCGAGCTGGCAGCGTCTCACGCCGCCGAAGACCTCGCCCGCGAAGCCGACGGGGCCATCGCGATCGGCTACGTCGGTGTGCCGCCGTGGCTGTCCTATCCGCGACTGATCGAAAACTTCAGCCGCGCCCATCCGAAGATCCAGATCAGCCTCAAGGAGATCTCCTTCCCGTGGACACCGGCGGGCGCGTGGCTCGGCGAGGTCGACGTGGTCATCACGACACAGCTGACGCTGGACTCGGACGTCTGGGCTCTTCCCCTGCGCCAGAGCTCGCGCGCTCTGCTCGTCGGCCGCGAGCACCCGCTGGCCGAGTGCCACGACGTCACGGTGACGGAGGTTCTCGACGAGCGGTTCATCGGCTTTGAGCCATGGGTCGACCCGGTGTGGGCCTCTTTCTGGAGCCTGGACGCGAGTCGGCGCGGTCAACCGGTCCTGCGTTCGCGCGGATGTCCCACCGACGTTCAGGAGATGCTGAGGATGGTCGCCGACGGGGACGGCGTGACAACGTGGCCGGAGGCAGAGAGCAGGCTGATCGCCGCCGCCGTGCCCGGCGTGGTCGCCGTCCCGCTCCTGGACGCGGAGCCGGCGGTGCACTCCATCGTCGGCCATGAGGACCAGTTCGTGACGGCGGTGGAGCGGCTCGTCGACGTCGGACGCGAGATAGCAGGCGAAGTGGAGAGTGGGCTGCCCGCCGGGTAGGTCCGCTCCTGCTGGTCGGTCAGGCGTTCGCTTTCACCTCGACGCCGCCGCCTTCACCAAAGGACACGTGCGCGGACAGGGACGCGGCTTCGTCACTTCCGGGGCCGCTCAGAGTCAACGCCCCCGCAGGCTGGCCTTCGAACGCCCCGGGGGCCTGCACGCCGCGCTTGCCCTTGAAGGTCAGCTTGAACGACCCGCTCGGCTTGTTGATCGGCTTCAGCGAAGCGATCACCGCACCGCTGAGGCTGTAGTGCGTGCCCCCGCAGGTGAACGACGCGAGCACCGCTCCATTCAGCGGCGATAGGCGCCAGCCGACATCCGGCTTGGAGCCCGCCGTGATGATTCCGAGCCGGCCGGCGAGCGCTTCGAAGCGGACTTCACCGGCCGTGCTTCCACTGGAGCACACGGTCCCCGCCAGGCCACTAGCTTCACAGCCGCTCAGCGTCAGCGACTGTTCGGCGCTCTGCGGGCCGCTGAGGTGTCCCGCGAGCGCGCCCTGGGTACAGCGCAGGCGGCGTCGCGCGGCCGTTTCGAAGGTGATCGGGCCCGCGGCGCTGCCGCCCGCACCGCCGGGCCCCGCGGGCCACGGCTGCCAGCCGAACTCCCCGTTGCCGCCCGCGACGGTCTTGACGCAACCCTTGTCCGAATAGGAGCCGGTCCGGCCGGATGAGGGCGAGCACACGCCGAATTCCGGCAGGGCGGCGGGAGCAGCTTCGAACTCGGCGTCCTGTCCGTAGCCGGTACCGTACGAGTTCGTGGCGCGCAGACGGTAGTGGTAGCTCTGGCCCGGGGTGAGACCGGTGAGATCCGCCGATACGGGCTGCGCGGAATTGCCGGCGCCGGGTTCGCCGGAGCAGGCCACGGTCGACCCGTAGGCTTCGCTCGTGCCGTATTCGAAGCGGCAGTCGCTGACCTGCAGCCCGTTCGGATTGACGGTCCCGCTGAGTGTTGCCGTGGTCTCGCCCACCTGCGTTGCCGCTCCGGTGCTCGCCACCGGCGCCGGCGCGAGCGTGGTGAGGGACCACACGCTTCCCGTTTCGGCGCCCGCGGCTGAGGCCGCCCTGAAGCGGTAGCGGTATTTCGTGCCGGGCGCGAGGCCTTCGAGGTGCGCCGTAACTTCGACCAGCGAGTTTCCAGCGCCGGGCAGCGGGGTGCAGGGTGCATGCGCGGTGAAAGAGCTGGTGCCGTATTCGGCCACGCATTCGGTCACTTCGCTTCCTTCGGGATCGACCTTCGCGTGCACCACTGCCGATGTGCTGGAGAGTTCCGACGCGCTGATGCCCGTATGGACGAAGGGGCCGAAGAACAGTTCCCAGGCGCTCACAAGGCCCGTGCGCGTGAGAGAGGGAGCTCTGGGTTCTCCGGTGAACGCCAGCGAGGCGTCGCCGGAGAGCGCCACCGAAGCTTCTCCGAGAAGGTCGGTGCCGCGTTTCCACCAGCCGTTCGGCTCGTGCCGGAACACCTGCGCGCGACCCCAGCCGGGTTCGGCCACGAGCCCGGTCCTGCCATCCGCGCTCAGCGCGACGGCTTCGCCGAAATAGACCTCTTCTCCTCCGCGTTCAGCTTCGAGCTCTTCGCTCAGGGACCAGCCGGAGCCGTTCCACTGGTAGGTCCAGGCCACACCGCGTTCTTCGGTTTCTTCATGCGGTTCCAGTTGCGGCACGGTGGTGCCCGGAGCACCCACCAGAGCCGTCGTGCCTTCGCCGGATAGGGCGACCGACGCCCCGAACCGGTCCAGCGAGGATTCACCGGCGGGCGCGGCGAGCGCCGGACCCTCGCTCCAGGATTCCCCTTCACGCGTGAAGGTGTAGACCGCGCCTTCGCCGTCCGGTGTCGGCGCGCCAACGAGCGCGCGGCCGCCGCCTGCCGCGATCGCCACCGCGCTGCCCGCCTGCGCGCCTGCGGCGGAGTGACTGGAGACGAGCTTTCCGCCCTGTGGAGTCCATTCTTCGCCCGTCCGCCCGAAGGCCCACACCGCGCCTGTGCCGGCATCGTCACCGGGGCCTCCCACGAGCGCTGCGTCGCCCGCCGTCGACAGCGCAACGGCGGTGCCGAACTCACCCGCCCCGGTCTCTCCAGTGCCTCTGAGTGGAGCGCCGGCCTGACTGACGGTTGACCCGCTGCGGCTGAACGCCCACACGGCGCCGGCACCCGAGGAGTCCGCCGGAGCGCCGACGAGGATGATCGTGCCATCGGCGCTGATCGCGACGGCGGCACCGAAATGACCTGCTCCCAGCTCCCCGGCCCCGGTCAGCTTCGGTCCGTCCTGGGTCCAGGTGGATCCGCTGCGCGTGAACACGAAGGCAGCACCGTCGCCGCTCCCGTCGAGCGGTGCTCCGATGACCGCCGTAGAGCCGTCACTCGAGACGGCGACGCTGGTGCCGAACATGCCGGCGCCGCTCTCGCCGGTGCCGCTGAGCGTCTGGGCCAGCGTGAAGGGAGCGGCCCCTGCCGCGCCGGGGGCTCCCAGCAAGAGCACCGCGAGCAGCACCGCGGCAATGAGCCCCTTCCGTACCGTCGCCGTCACACGGCCCATGTCCGACCTCCCGCCGCTAACCACACCGAACGCTCCGTCCCTCGCTGGCGATCGTAGGGTCACTCGCGTGGGCATGTCAAGGGCGCCCGCGGCAGTTGTTGACTCTAGTGCCGGTAGCCGCACGTGAGAGCGGCACGGCACGACGGGAACGCCATTTCGGCGACGCGCCCGGCAAGATTCGAACTTGCGACCTCTCGCTCCGGAGGCGAGCGCTCTATCCACTGAGCTACGGGCGCAGATGGGGGCCAGGGGCCGCATCCACGGCTTCGCAGCTTACCGCCGCCGCGCCGCCGGCCCCGCGAGGGTCCCCGCGGCGGCGCTACCGTAGCCCAATGGACCTCTCGATCTTTTTCGTCGGCACAGCGGGCTCTGTGCCCAGCAGAGGCCGCGGCCTACCGAGCGTGCTCGTGCGCCGCGGCGGCGAGCACCTGCTGATCGACTGCGGGGAAGGCACACAGCGCCAGCTGCTGCGCTCGGTTGGACTGGTGGAAGTGGACAGCGTGTTTCTGACCCACTTCCACGCCGACCACTGGCTGGGACTCCCCGGATTGCTCAAGTCGCTCGCGCTGCGCGAGCGCACGCCGCCCCTGACGGTATACGGGCCGCGGGGGCTGATCGACCTGATGGAGCGCATGAGCGTCGTCTACGGGCGCCGGCTTCCGTATGAGCTGGATCTGGTGGAGCTCGAGCCGCTCGAGAGCGTGCAGCGTGACGGCTACCTGATCGGCTCGGTGCCTGTCGAGCATGGCGCCCGCCGAGCGTTCGGCTACGCCCTGGTCGAGGACGAGCGGCCGGGCGAATTCGACCCCGCCGCCGCGATCGCACTCGGCGTTCCCGAAGGGCCGGCGTTTCGCGAACTGCAGATGGGCGAGATCGTGGGCGGAGTGCTCCCGGAGCAGGTCATGGGGGAGCCCCGTCAGGGACGCAAGATCGTCATCTCCGGCGACACCTCCCCGTGTGAGGCAATCCGCCTCGCCGCTCACGGCGCCGACGTGCTCGTCCACGAGGCGACGTTCACCGAGGATGGGATCGAGCGTGCGCGTGAGACATCGCACTCCACCGCCCGCCAGGCTGCGGAGATCGCGCTTGAGGCGCAGGTCCAGATGCTCGCGATCACCCACTCCTCCGCTAGGTATGAAGAGGGTGAACTGCTCGCACAGGCACAGCAGGTGTTTCCGGCCACCGAGGCGCCCAGGGACTTCGACACCATCGACATTCCGTTCCCCGAGAGGGGCGCGCCGGCGCTCGAGCGCTGGTCGGATCGCCGTGCCCGCGAGCGCTCCGGACAGAGCGCTGCGCCACAGGCCATCCCGGCCTCCTGATACATTCACCTGGTCCTTTAACCGGGTCCTGAGAGGCCAGGAAGGAAAACGTTTCACATGCCAGAGAAGGTGGTCCTCCAGCAGGAGGAGATCGAGCGAGCGTTGACGCGCATCGCACATGAGATCGTCGAGCGCAATCCCGGCGATCCCGCTCCCGCCCTCGTTGGCATCCATCGCCGCGGGGCGGTTCTCGCGCGCAGGCTGCACCCGCTGCTGCAGGATCTCCTCGGCTCCGAAGTGCCCCTCGGGGACCTCGACATCGGCTTCTACAGGGACGATCTCGCCGGGCGACCGGACGCGCCCGTGCTTCACGCCTCGCACATCGAGTTCGACGTGACGGCTCTGACGGTCGTGATCGTCGACGACGTCCTTTTCACCGGCCGGACGGTGCGCGCCGCCATCGAGGCCCTGTTCGACTACGGCCGCCCCGACCGGGTCCAGCTGGCGGTCCTGGTGGACCGCGGCCACCGCGAGCTGCCGATCAGGCCGGACTATGTGGGCAAGAACCTGCCGACCTCGCGGGGCGAGCATGTCCGCGTCAGGCTGCACGAGATCGACGAGGTCGACGAGGTCGCGATCGGGGAGACGGCGCAGGTGCCCGCGGCATGAGGCATCTGCTCTCGATCGAAGACCTCGACCGCGCGGCGATCGAGCGCATCGTCGCTCAGGCCGAACGGTTCGCCGAGGTCTCCGACAGGGACATCAAGAAGGTCCCGGCGCTGCGGGGCAGGATGGTCCTGAACCTCTTCTATGAGGCGTCGACCCGGACGCGCAGCTCCTTCGAGCTCGCCGCCAAGCGCCTCTCCGCCGACGTGGTGAACTTCGCGGCGAGCGGCTCGAGCGTCGAGAAGGGCGAGTCCCTGAAGGACACCGTGCTCACGCTCAGCGCGCACAAGCCGGACGCGATCGTCCTGCGCACGCCCTGGGCAGGCGCCTCCGAGCTCGTCGCCGGGTGGTGCTCGGCGGCGATCGTGAACGCCGGCGACGGCAAGCACGAGCACCCGACCCAGGCCCTGCTGGACGTCTACACGTTGCAGCGCCGCCTCGGCGGGATCGACGGCGCCTCGATCTGGATCGTCGGCGACGTCGAGCACTCGCGTGTGGCCCGGTCGAACATCCTCGCGTTCAGGAGGATGGGGGCGTCGGTCACCGTCGCCGGGCCGCCGACCCTGATCCCGCGCGGGATCGAGGCCCTCGGCTGCGATGTCCGCTACACGCTCGACGAGCTCCCCGGCGCCGACATCGTGTACGCGCTGCGGATGCAGCGCGAGCGGATGACCGAGACATGGGTTCCCTCGCTTCGCGAGTACGCGGCCTGGTATCAGATCAACGCGCGCCGGCTGACCGCCCGGCAGGTGCTGATGCACCCCGGGCCGGTGAATCGGGGCGTCGAGCTCTCAGGAGAGGTCGTCGACTCGCCACAGGCTGTGATCACCGCGCAGGTGGAGGCCGGTGTGGTGGTGCGGATGGCCGTCCTGTATGAGCTCCTCGCGGGTGGCGGGCCCGCCACGAGTGCTCGTGAGCTGCGCGCCGCCGAGCCTGGGCGCATCACCGGCGCTCCGGTGGGCGGGAGCCGCGCCGCATGAGGCATGCAGACCCGCTCGTGGCCGCCCCGCGGCCGCCCTGCACGCTGCTCATCAGGGAGGTGCGCGTCCTCGATCCCCGCGCGGGGATCGACGGCCTGCTCGACGTCCTCGTGCGCGACGGCGAGATCGCCGAGATCGCGCCGTGCAACTCGCTGCAGGTCCCGGACGGACGGGAGACGGTCGAGGGCCTGAGCCGGCTGACACTGATGCCCGCGTTCTTCGATCCGCATGTGCACCTGCGCACCCCGGGCCAGGAGCACAAGGAGGATCTCGGCTCTGGAACACGCGCTGCCGCCGCCGGGGGGTTCGCGGGCGTGATCGCGATGCCGAACACCGACCCCGTGCTCGACTCCGCCCCGCTGCTTCGCTCGCTGCGGGAGGCCGCGGCCCGTGAGGCATGCGTACCGGTGGGATTCCTGCCGGCGGTGACGCGAGGGCTCGATGGGGAGCAGCTGACCGAGATGGCCGAGCTCCGTCAGGAGGGTGCGCTGGGCTTCACCGACGACGGCCGGCCCGTCAGCAGCGCCGGGATGCTGCGCAAGGCCCTGCAGTACCAGCGCCTGTGCGGCGGGGTGATCTCCCTCCACGAGGAGGATCCGACCCTCTCCCGGGGCGGGGCGATGCACGAGGGCGAGGTCAGCGCCTCGCTCGGCATCCGCGGAGTGCCGACGATCTCGGAGTCGACGATGGTCGCCCGTGACGCGGCCCTGGCCGGATATGAGGACGGCCGCGTCCACTTTCAGCATCTGAGCTGCGCCGCCTCAGTTGCGGCTGTGGAGCAGGCCAAGGCCGCCGGCTGGCGGGTGAGTGCCGAGGTCAGCCCGCATCATCTGCTCCTCACAGACGAGGATGTGAGGAGCATGAACACCAGCATGAAGATGTTCCCCCCGCTCACCTCCGACGAGGACCGGCGTGCGCTCCTGGACGGACTTCGCGCCGGGACGGTCGACTGCGTAGCCACCGACCATGCGCCCCATGCCCGCGACGAGAAGGAGGTCCCCTTCGAGCAGGCGCCGATGGGGACTACAGGCCTTGAGACGTCCTTCGCCGCGCTGCACACCGGGCTGGTCGTCCCCGGCCTGCTCGACCTGGGCCTGCTCGTCGACCGGATGAGCGCCGGAGCGGCGCTGTTCGGCCTGCCGACCCCGCTGATCGCTGCAGGACAGCCGGCGAACCTCACGCTCGTCGACCTCGACGCGCGCTGGGTCCCCGGCGAGCATGGCTGGGAGAGCCGCTCGGAGAACTGCTGCTTCGCGGGTCGCCCGATGCGCGGACGCGTGCTGATGACAATCGCCGCAGGCGGCGTCGCCCACCGTGATCGCTCACTGGCGGTGAGCGGCGTATGAGCCTGCTCGCCCGCGATCGCGCCGCGCTGGTCGTCGTGGACGTGCAGGAGGGATTTCGCTCCTACGACTGCTTTGATGAGGTCGCGGCTGCCTGCGGAAAGCTGGTGGCCGGGGCGCGTGTCCTGGATCTGCCGGCGATAGTCAGCGAGCAGTATCCGCGGGGCCTCGGCGAGACGGCGCCCGAGGTCGGCCTCGAGGATGAGCCGAGGATCGAGAAGAGCGTGTTCTCGGCGGCGCGGGCGGACGGCTTTGACCTGCACGGGCGCCAGCAGGCGATCGTGTGCGGGATCGAGGCCCACGTGTGCGTCAGCCAGACCGTCCACGATCTGCTCACGGCAGGCGTTCAGGTCCACGTGCCCGCCGATGCCGTCGGCTCCCGCCACCAGATCGACTATGACCGAGCGCTTGAGCGCCTGGCGGCCGCAGGAGCGGTGATCAGCACCGTCGAGGCGGCTCTCTTCGAGCTGCTGGAGCGTGCCGGCACCCCGGAGTTCAAGCCGATTCAGAAGCTGATCCTCTGACGATGGCGAGCGCAAGCGCATACGTGATGCTCGAGGACGGCACCCGCTTCGACGGCGAGGCCGCCGGCGCCGAGGGCCACGCCGTGGGCGAGGTCGTCTTCACGACCGGGATGTCCGGTTACCAGGAGTCAATGACCGACCCCTCCTTTGCGGGACAGCTGATCGCGTTCACCTACCCGCACATCGGCAACTACGGCGTCAGCGCGCAGGCGATGGAGTCCGACAGGGTGTGGGCGCGCGCTGCCATCATGCGCGAGGCGTGCGACGCGGAGGATTCCCCGACGGCGGAGGGCGGCTGGCTGCAGTGGCTAACCGACTGCGGCGTGCGGGCGATCACCGGCGTCGACACCCGCTCGCTGGTGCTGCACATACGTGAGGCGGGAGCGATGCGGGGCGGGGTGTTCCCCGGCTCGATGGACGAGGCCACCGCACGCGAGCTGATCGACGCCGAGCCACAGATGGCCGGCCAGGACCTTGCCCGCCTGGTGACGCCGGAGGAGGTGAGCCGCCACGGCAACGGCACTGGCCCGCGGATAGCGGTCATCGACACCGGGATCAAGACCTCGATGGTGCGAGAGCTCGTCGCGCGCGGGGCACGCGTGTCCCTGCATCCCTGCACCAGCTCGCCGCAGGAGCTGCTCGCCGAGGATCCCGATGCCGTCTTCCTCTCCAACGGCCCCGGCGACCCGGCGGCACTCGACTACATCGTCTCGACCGTCAGGGAGCTGGTGGGCAAGCGGCCCGTTTGGGGCATCTGCCTGGGGCATCAGCTGCTGTGCCGCGCCGTCGGTCTTCAGACCTTCAAGCTGCCGTTCGGTCACCATGGCGCCAACCACCCGGTCCGGGACCTGCAGACCGGGCGTGTGGAGATCACCTCCCAGAACCACGGATTCGCGGCGCTCGGGCCGTCGGGCGCGAGGACGATTGACACGGACGAGGCGGTTCGCTGGGAGACGGACTTCGGCGCGGCTGCGCTCTCGCACGTGAACCTGTACGACCGCACCGTCGAGGGTCTTGAGTTGCTGGACGTCCCCGGGGGAACAGTCCAGTACCACCCTGAGGCGGGCCCCGGACCGCACGACAGCCTCTATCTATTCGACCGCTTTCTGGAGCGAATTGCCGCGGCGTAGCGACATCCAGAAGATCCTGATCCTCGGCTCCGGGCCGATCGTGATCGGCCAGGCAGCGGAGTTCGACTACTCCGGCGTGCAGGCGTGCAAGGTCCTGCGCGAGGAGGGCTATGAGGTCGTGCTCGTCAACTCCAATCCGGCGACGATCATGACCGACCCGGAGTTCGCGGACGCGACCTACATCGAGCCGCTGCTCCCGGGGCCCGTCGCGAAGGTGATCGAGCGCGAGCGCCCCGACGCCCTGCTCGGCACGCTCGGCGGCCAGACCGCGCTGAACCTCGCGAAGGCACTCCACGACGACGGCACGCTCGAGCAGTTCGGAGTGGAGCTGATCGGCGCCAACTACGAAGCGATCGCATGCGCGGAGGACCGCGAGCTCTTCAGGACCGCGATGGAGGAGGCGGGCCTGCGCATGCCGCGCAGCGCGATCGCCCGCACGCTCGACCAGGCCAGGGGGGAGCTGGCCGAGCTCGGGCTGCCGTGCATCGTGCGTCCCGCTTACACCCTCGGCGGCCGCGGCGGCGGCATCGCCCGCAGCCAGGGCGAGTTCGAACGGATCGTCGCCCAGGGCCTTGAGGCATCCCCGATCGGACAGGTCCTGCTGGACGAGTCGGTGATCGGCTGGGGCGAGTTCGAGCTCGAGGTGATGCGCGACAACGCCGACAACGTGGTGATCGTCTGCTCGATCGAGAACGTCGACCCGATGGGCGTGCACACCGGCGACTCGGTCACAGTGGCACCGCAGCAGACCCTCACCGACGCGCTCTACCAGCAGCTGCGCGACCAGGCGATAGCGGTGATCCGGGCCGTCGGGGTCGAGACGGGAGGCTCGAATGTGCAGTTCGCGGTCAACCCAGAGACCGACGAGATCCTCGTAATCGAGATGAACCCGCGCGTCTCGCGCTCCTCGGCGCTCGCCTCCAAGGCCACCGGCTTCCCGATCGCGAAGATCGCCGCCAGGCTGGCCGTCGGCTACCGCCTGGATGAGATCGACAACGACATCACGGGTGTGACGCCGGCCTGCTTTGAGCCGACGATCGACTACGTCGTCGTCAAGTGGCCGCGGTTCGCGTTCGAGAAGTTCCCGGGCGCCGATCCGACCCTCTCCACCCACATGAAGTCCGTCGGAGAGGTGATGGCGATCGGGCGCACCTTCCAGCAGGCGTTCGCGAAGGCACTTCGCTCGCGCGAGCTCGACAAGGAGCCGGACCTGCGCGGATGCGAGGACGCCGAACTGCTCGACCGGCTGCAGCGCCCCGGAGCGGACCGCTTCGAGATCGTTCTCGAGCTGCTTCGCAGGGGCGTCAGCGTGCAGGAGGTGCACCGCGTCAGCGCCATCGACCTCTGGTTCCTGCGCGAGATGCTCGTGATCGCGATCGACCCCGAGGCGCCCTTCAGCGGGGAGCGCGCGTTCCGCTCCGTCGACACCTGCGCTGCCGAGTTCCCGGCACGCACGCCTTACTACTACTCGGGATGGGAGCGCCGGGCCGCCGGCGAGGTGCGCAGGGGCGAGCGGGAGTCGGTGGTCATCCTCGGCTCCGGGCCGAACCGGATCGGGCAGGGGATCGAGTTCGACTACTGCTGCGTGCACGCCGCCATGACGGTGCGGGAGTCCGGGCGGGACGCCGTGATGATCAACTGCAACCCGGAGACCGTCTCCACCGACTACGACACCTCCGACCGCCTCTACTTCGAGCCGCTCACGCTCGAGGACGTGCTCGCGGTGCTCGATGTCGAGCGTGGGCCCGGCGGGGACGCGCTGGCGGGCGTGATCGTGCAGTTCGGAGGCCAGACGCCGCTGAAGCTCGCCGCCGGCCTTGCACAGGCCGGGGTGAAGCTGCTCGGTACCAGCGTGCAGGCGATCGACCTCGCAGAGGACCGCGGGCGCTTTGGCGCGCTGCTCGCAGAGCTCGGCTACAAAGCCCCTCCGTATGCGACCGCGCGCTCGGTCGAAGAGGCGCTCGGCTGCGCCGAGAAGGTCGGCTATCCGCTGATCGTGCGCCCTTCCTACGTCCTGGGCGGCCGCGCGATGGAGATCGTCTACTCGCCCGAGGGGCTCGAGGACTATCTGGAGCGCGAGGCCGGCGAGGGGGGCGACATCTACCTCGACCGCTTCCTGGAGAACGCAACGGAGGTCGACGTGGACGCGCTCTGCGACGGTCACGAGGTCTGGATCGGCGGCATCATGCAGCACGTCGAGGAGGCCGGCGTGCACTCCGGCGACAGCGCCTGCGTGCTGCCTCCTCACTCGCTCGGGGAGGAGATGCTCGAGCAGATCCGCTCAGCGACGCGGGAGATCGCGTTGGCCGTCGGCGTGGTCGGCCTGCTGAACGTGCAGTACGCGGTCGTCGGAGGCGACCTGTATGTGATCGAGGCCAACCCGCGCGCCTCGCGCACCGTCCCGTTCGTCTCCAAGGCGGTCGGGTTGCCGCTGGCGAAGCTCGCCTGCCGGATCATGCTCGGCGAGCGCATCACCGACATGGGCCTGCCGGGCGGGCGCGAAGGAATCGGCTTCGGCGACCACGTGTCCGTGAAGGAGGCCGTGCTTCCATTTGACCGCTTCGACGGCTCCGACGCGGTGCTCGGGCCGGAGATGCGCTCGACCGGCGAGGTGATGGGAATCGCCAGGGATTTCCCGACCGCGTTCGCAAAGGCGCAGGCGGCGGCGGGAGTCCCGCTGCCGAACGAGGGCACCGCCTTCATCACCGTCACCGACTCGGACAAGGCCGGCGCCTTCGCGGTCGCTCAGATCCTGCACGACTGCGGCTTTCAGATCGTGGCCACCAGGGGGACCGCCGAGGCGATCTCCCGGATGGGGATACCGGTGCAGGGCCTGAACAAGATCGGGGAGGGATCTCCCCATGTCCTTGACTGGATCGAGCGTGGGGACGTCGACCTGGTGGTCAACACCCCGACCGGGGTCGGCGCCCGCACGGACGGCTGGGAGATCCGCCGTGCGGCCGTCTCACACGGGATCCCGTGTCTGACGACGCTCTCGGCGGGAGTATCGGCTGCGCGGGCGATCGCGCGGGCGCGCAGGGATGGGGAGCCTGAGGTGCACTGCCTGCAGGATCTCCACGGCCTGCCGAGGGGTCAGGCCAAGGCCCCTGAGTTGCCGCCCAGCCCCGCCGGCGGGGCCCGGGTGGCGTGAGCGCCCCGTTCGCCCGCCGCGAGCTGACTGTGGCGTCGGTTCGCAGGCTGGGCGCCTACCACCTGCTCGCGCTCGATGACCCGGATGGCCCGGAGCCCGGCGCCGGCCAGTTCGCGATGCTCGCGGCGAATACAGAGTGGGGCGGGGGAGAGGACGAGCGGCCGTTTCTGGCTCGGGCCCTGTCGGTCGCGCGCAGGCAGGACGGCCAGCTGCTGTTCCTGCTCGAGGACGTCGGCCCGGGCACGGCGCGCCTGTGCTCGCTCGCCGAGGGCGAGGGCGTGTGGAGCGTCGGGCCGCTGGGTAAGGGCTTCTCCGACCCAGCGCCGGATAGGCGCGCCCTGCTCGTCGGCGGCGGCGTGGGGATAGCGCCGCTGGCGATCCTGCAGGATCAGCTCGCCGAGTCCGCGACGGCGCTGCTCGGCTTCCGCGGCGCCGCTCACGCCGCCGGCGCGGCCCTGCTCCCGGGCGCCCGCGTGGCCACCGACGACGGCACGGTGGGTCACCACGGCCTCGTCACGGAGCTGCTCGCGGACGAGCTCGCCGAGGACCCCGCGGCCGTGGTCTACGCCTGCGGCCCCGCCGCGATGCTGGAGAGCGTTAGGGCGCTGTGCGAGCGCGCGGACGTGCCCGCCCAGCTCGCGCTGGAGGCACCGATGGCATGCGGGTTCGGGGCCTGCTACGGCTGTGTGGTGCCCCGGAGGGGCGGCGGCTACCTGCGCGTGTGCGTCGACGGCCCGGTCGTGGACGCGGCGGAGCTCGAGCGCGTGGACGAGCACGCGGGCTCACCCGCATGAGCGTCGAGTTCTGCGGGCTGCAGCTGGAGCACCCGATCATCAACGGCTCGGGCACGTTCGACGCCATCGCCGCCGGCAATGTGTTCGGAGAGAGCCTGCTGAGCGAGTTCCCGTTCGCGGCGTACGTCTCCAAGACGATCACGCTCGAGCCCCGCGCCGGCAACCCGCCGCCGCGCCTGTGGGAGACGGGCGCGGGCATGATCAACTCGATCGGGCTCCCGAACAAGGGCCTGGAGGCCTATCTGCGCGAGGATCTTCCGCCGCTGAGCGCGCTCCGGCGCGGGGGCCGGCCGGTGCCGCTGATCACCAACGTGATGGGCTCGAGCGTCCAGGAGATCTCGCGGCTGCTCGAGGCATGCGACGAGCGCGAGGAGATCTCGGCGCTGGAGCTCAACGTGTCCTGCCCGAACGTCAAGACCGGTCTTGACATCGGCGCCGACCCCGAGCAGCTGCGCGAGGTCCTGACCGCGGTGCGGCCGCGCACCCGCAAGCCCCTGATCGTGAAGCTGACGCCGAACACCGCCAACGTGGCCCTGTGCGCCAGGGCGGCGGAGGAGGCCGGCGCGGACGCCGTGTCCCTGATCAACACCCTGCGGGCGATGGCGCTCAGCCCCGATGCGGTCCCCGGTGAGCGCCTGCCGTGGCTCGGCGGCGGCACCGGCGGCCTGTCGGGGCCGGCGATCAGGCCCGTCGCGCTGGCCCAGGTCGCAGCAGTGGCGGCAGCCGTGGGCATCCCGGTGGTTGGAATGGGCGGCGTGCAGAGCACAAAGCACGCCCGGGACCTGCTCGACGTGGGTGCGACGCTCGTCGCGGTGGGGACCGAGAGCTTCAGGGACCCGGCCGCCGGGGAGCGAATCTCCCGCAGCCTTTAGAGGTCCTAAAAACCCCTGCAAACACGCCAGGGGACCGTATAGCAACCTCTACATATATGAAGCTCAGGTTGAGGTCGAGGTGAATTCGGGCTTTTTTGTTTCCACCTCGGCCGCGGATGTGTAGACTCGCCGCCCATGGCGACGGCTAGCGGAACGACGTCCACGAACACCTCGACAGCCCCTGAGCGGTCGCTTAACCAACGTATGGATGCTCTTGCGCGGGCGAACGAGATTCGCATCCAGAGGGCGCAGCTGAAGCGGGACCTGAAGTCCGGCCGGCGTTCGATCCATTCGCTGCTGCTCGACCCACCCGAGTACGTCGAGACCGCGAAGGTCTTCGACATGCTGCTCGCGGTTCCCAAGTACGGGCGCGTGAAGGTCAACAAGATCCTCGCTCACTGCCGGATAGCCCCGAGCAAGACGATCGGCGGGCTCTCCGAGCGCCAGCGCAGCGAGCTGATCTCAATGCTCCACCACTGACCGGCCTTCCGTTCCTACCGAGGCCGCCAATAGGGTCCACGCCTTGGCGCGTGTGTTTGTGATCACAGGGCCCTCCGGGGTCGGCAAGGGCACGCTCATCCGTGGTCTCATGCAACGCCAGCCGCAGCTCGAGCTGTCGGTGTCGGCGACGACCCGCGCCCCGCGCGCGGGGGAGCAGGACGGCGTCGACTACCACTTCCTGGACCGCCAGGAGTTCGACCGCCGCGTGGCGGAGGGCGACTTCGTCGAGCACGCCGACTATGCGGGCCGCAGCTACGGCACGCTCCGCTCAGAGCTCGAGGAGCGGGTGCGGGCCGGTGTTCCCGTGGTGCTGGAGATAGAGGTGCAGGGCGCCCGCCAGGTCCGCAGCGCGATGCCAGAGGCCGTCCAGGTCTTCATCGCCCCTCCCTCGCTGGAGGCGCTGCGCGCCAGGCTCACCGGGCGCGGCACCGATGATCAGGCCGAGGTGGAGCGCCGCCTGGCGGTGGCCGAGCACGAGCTCAAGGCCCAGCCCGAGTTCGCCCACGTGGTGGTCAACGACCGCCTTGAGGAGGCCCTGGAGCAGCTGAGCGCGATCGTCGCGGGCTCACTGAGCTGATCAACCCGGGGCACTGCTGCCGCGCCCACTACACTGGTCGGACAACGAGGAAAGGCAAGCCGAATCGTGATCTCCCCCCGCATCGACCGCCTCCTGGAGCAGGTCGACTCCAACTACGCAGGCGTGATCGTGGCCGCCAAGCGCGCCCGTCAGATCAACAGCTACTACCACAATCTCGGTGAGGGAACCTTCGACGAGTTCCCGCCCCCGATGATTGAAACCGTGTCGAAAAACTACCTCACGATTGCCCTCGAGGAGGTAGCTGCGGGGAAGATGAACTACCACTACCGGTAGCCGCCCGCAGGGCGCGGGGGGCCGCCGGCCCCCCGCAATAGCGCGCTCAGCACTTGCCGGGCGCGCTCTCTCCGTCTAGAACCAGAGGCGTCATGTCCCGGATACTGCTCGGCGTCAGCGGCGGCGTTGCCGCATACAAGGCGCTCGAGCTCGTCCGGCTCGCGACCGGCGCGGGCCATTCGGTGCGCGTGGTGCAGACGCCCGCCAGCCGCCGCTTCGTGGGGGAGGCGTCCTTCGCCGCCCTCACCGGTGCGCCGGTGCTCGTGAGCGAGTTCGAGCGCGATCCCGCCCGCGGCGCGTTTCCCGGCCAGCAGCCGCCCGCCCACGACCCCATCGGCCACCTGGAGATCGTGGAGCAGGCCGAGGTCTACGTGATCGCGCCGGCGACCGCGAACACGATCGCCAAGCTCGCGAGCGGTTTCGCCGACAACATGCTCACCAGTGCCGCACTCGCCGCGAGCTGCCCGCTGGTGATCGCGCCCGCGATGAACAGCCGCATGTATGAGCACCCTGCCACCCGCGCGAACCTCAAGACGCTGCAGGAGCGCGGCGTGCGCATCGTTGAGCCAGGCGTCGGCCGGCTGGCCTCCAAAGGAGAGAGCGGCGTGGGGCGGCTGGCCGACCCCGAGCGGATCCTGGCCGCGGCCCTGGAAAGGCTCCCTGACGCCGGGGCGCTGCGCGGCGTGAGCGTCCTTGTGACGGCCGGCGGGACCAGGGAGCCGATCGACAGCGTCCGCTTCGTCGGCAACAGCTCCTCCGGGCGAATGGGCTTCGCCCTCGCGGAGGCCGCCGCAGCGCGCGGGGCGCAGGTGACGCTGCTCGCGGCCAACGTGGGGCTCCAGACGCCGGCGGGCGTGCGCCGCCGCGAAATCGGCAGCGCCGCCGACATGAAGGCGGCGTGCGAGCAGGAGTTCCCCGCCTGCGACGTGCTGCTGATGGCGGCCGCGGTGGCGGACTTCACGCCGGCGGATCCGGCGCCGGAGAAGATCAAGAAGGCAGGGCGCGAGCGCCTTGAGCTTGTGCTTGAGCCCACCGCCGACGTGCTCTCGGGCCTTGCGGCCTCTCGCGGCGAGGGACAGCTGATCGTGGGGTTCGCCGCCGAGCACGGCTCCGCGGCGCTGGCGCTCGCCCGCGGCAAGCTGGCGGCCAAGGGGCTGGATGCGATCGTCGTGAACGACATCTCCCGCACCGACATCGGCTTTGACTCCCGCCAGAACGAGGTCACGATCCTGACGGCTCGCGGCGACGGCGATGTGCGCGAGCTGCCGGTCGCCAAGGCTCCCAAGGAGCAGATCGCCGCGGCGGTCCTCGATGTGGTCCAGGAGCTTCGGACGGGCGGGTAAAATGGCCCGCGTGGAGAGCGTCTACGACCTCTACCAGCGCGGCTGCGAGCTGCTCGGCCACGGCGACCACCAGGCGGCGATCATCCCGCTCACCCGGGCCAGGGACCTGGAGCCGGACAAGGCATCGATCCGCGAGGCGCTCGGCAGGGCCCTCTTCCACGCCCAGCGCTACGAGGGTGCTGCGCAGGAGTTCAGCGCGGTCGCGTCAAACGCGCCGACCAATGACTACGCGCTGTTCTGCCTCGGCCGCTCGATGCAGCTTCTGGGGCGTCATCGCGAGGCCTGCCATCCGCTCGCGCTCGCCTGCTCGCTCAGGCCCGAGCGCGCGGACTACAGGCTGTATCGGGATCGTGCTCGCCGCGACGCCGCTAGGGGTTGAGAATGGTGCGGGAAATCGCGCCGATGCTATGCTCGATTGACAGCTTTCGTGCCCGCGTACCGTCGCGGGTAGCAGTACCGAGAGTGGGCGCCCGCCCGCTTTTTTTGCGTAAGGAGTGAGTTAGTGACCGCGTTGCAGACCGACATCGAGAGGCGAATAGCAGAGAGCGAGCCCGATATCGAGGTGCTGCTCGCCGAGGTCGTCGGCGGTCGCTGCCTGCGCGTCTTCATCGACCACCCGGACGGCGTCACGCTCGCCATGTGCGAGCGCGTGACCCTGCTCCTGGGCGATCTGCGCGAGCGCTACTCACTCGAGGTGTCATCGCCCGGCACGGAGCGCCCGCTGACCAAGCCCGCGCACTTCGCGCGCTTCGTCGGACGCCGGGCGCGCGTGCGCACCCGTCATCCGCGGCCCGTGGACCGCGCTGCCCATGACGGCGCACCGAGGGCGGAGCGAAGCTTCACCGGAGAGCTGGTGGGAGCCTCCGAGAATGAGATCACTCTGGCAGCCGATGGGGGCGTCATCGCGATCCCCTATTCGGAGATCCGCCGTTCGAACCTGATCGAGGAGTAGAGGGAGCCCATGTCACGCGAAATCCTTGAGGCGATGCACGCGCTGGCGCGCGAGAAGGGCATTGAGCCCGAGAAGCTGATGATCGCGCTGGAGGATGCGCTTCTCTCCGCCTACAAGAAGCAGCCGGGATCCGCCAAGTACGCCCGCGTCGAAATGGACCGGGAGACCGCGGACTTCCGCGTCATAGAACTGATCATCCCCGAACGCCTCGAGGCCCACCTGATCGTCGAGACGATCGACGAGGAAACGACGGTGGATCCCGAGACGGGCGAGATGCGCGAACCGGAGGAACCGGAGATCGACCCGAAGAAGTTCGCTGAATACCGGGACCAGATCGACGAGCGCGACGTCACCCCCGATGACTTCGGGCGCATCGCCGCCCAGACCGCCAAGCAGGTGATCCTGCAGAGGATCCGCGAGGCCGAGCGCGACATGATGTACGAGGAATACCGCGACCGTGTCGGCGAGCTGATCACCGGCATCGTGCAGCAGTCCGACTCCCGCTACACGCTCGTGCAGCTGCGCGAACGCGTCGAGGCCCTGCTGCCGAAGTCCGAGCAGGTGGACGGCGAGCGCTACGACCACTCCCAGCGGATCAAGGCCGTCATCAAGGAGGTCTCGCCCTCCACCAAGGGCCCCGCGATCATCGTCTCCCGGCGCGATCCCGAGCTCATCAAGAAGCTGTTCGAGCTGGAGGTCCCGGAGATCGCCGACGGCCTGGTCGAGATCGCAAACGTCGCACGCGAGCCCGGCTACCGCTCTAAGATCGCCGTCATCTCGCACACCGACGGGGTCGACCCCGTCGGGGCCTGCGTGGGACCGAGGGGCTCGCGCGTGCGTATGGTCGTCTCCGAGCTTCGCGGCGAGAAGATCGACATCATCCCCTTCAACGACGAGCCCGCGCGGTTCGTCGCCAAGGCGCTGTCGCCGGCGCGGGTGCGTGAGGTGCTCGTCGACGACGAGGCCAAGCAGGCGACGGTCATCGTTCCCGACGACCAGCTGTCGCTGGCGATCGGCCGCGAGGGACAGAATGCCCGTCTCGCGGCACGCCTGACCGGCTGGAGGGTGGACATCCGCTCCGAGACCGAGTTCGCAGCCGAGGAGGCCGAGCACGGCTATGAGGAGGAGGAGGTCCACGGGCGCTGCTCGGCGATCCTCTCCAACGGCCGCCGCTGCCCGAACGCCGCGCTGCCCGGTTCGCGTTACTGCGGCCTGGACAGCCACCAGGCTCTCGCCGGCATCGACAGCGACAACATGTCCGATCTCTCACCCGAGGCGGGACAGGAACCGGCCGTCGCCGAGCCTGCCGAGGCCGCTGAGGCTCCGGAGCCGGAGGCCGCACCCGAGGCTGTCGAGCTGTCCGCGCAGGCAGCCGAGCCCGCAGAGCCCTCCACCGAGGAGCAGGCGACATAGGGGCCCACGTGCCGCGTCGGCGCTGTGTCGGCTGCGGCCGCATCGCGCCGAAGGCGGAGCTGCTGCGACTTGCGATGGTCCGCGACGGGGAGAGCAGGAGCCCCCGGGCGGTCGGTGACGAGAGCGCGATCATGCCCGGACGGGGCGCCTACCTCTGCCGCGGATCTGCCCCTGCCCTCGTCGACGCTGTCTGTGTGCAGAACGCTCTGCGCCGTGGCGGCGTGTCGCGTGCGCTGCGCTGCAAGGTGACGCTCGACCCCAAGCTCGTAGAATCGGTGACTGAATGAGTAAGAAGCGAGTACACGAGATAGCCAAGGAGCACGGGCTCTCCAGCAAGGAACTGCTGGAGAAGCTGAAAGCTGCCGGTATCGAAGCCAAGGCCGCGGCGTCCTCCGTAGAGGAGTCCGCCGCCCTGAAGGTCCTGAACGGATCACCCGCGCCGGCCCCGAGCTCCAACGGAGCTCCCGCAGCGGCTCCGGCGCCGCCCGCGCCGGCCGAGGCGGCTCCCGCCCCGCCGCCCGCCCAGCCTCAGGCCGCCGCACCGGCGACGCCCCCGGCTCCCGCGACGCCCGCCCCCGCCGCGGACGCCGCCGCCGCCGGCACTCCGAGCGCCGCCGCTGCTGCAGCGGCCGCCGCTGCCGCAGCCGAGCGCGTGCGCCCGACCCGCGACTCGCGAACCGGTGAGCGCACACCCGGCGACGTCGGGCCCGGTGGACGCCGGCGTGTCGTCATCGACTCCCAGGCCTCCCGCCGCCAGCAGGGCGGCCCCTCAAACCAGCCCCAGCGCCGTCCCCGCCGTGGCCGGCGCAGGCGCGGAACCTACGACGAGACGATCGCCCCGATCGACAACACCGCGATGGAGGCCACCGACCTCATACGCGTCAACTCGGGCTCCACCGTCAAGGACATCGCGGAGTACCTCGGCGTGGCCGTGCCCGAGGTGATCAAGAAGCTGATGTCGCTCGGAGAGATGGCCACCCTCACACAGACCCTCTCCGATGATGCGATTCAGGTGCTCGCCGACGAGTTCGACAAGAAGGTCGAGATCGTCCACGCGGCCGACGACGTCGACATCGAGCCGGAGTTCCAGGACGCAGAGGAGGACCTGATCGAACGCCCGCCCGTGGTGACGATCATGGGCCACGTCGATCACGGCAAGACCTCGCTCCTGGACGCCATCCGCGAAACCGAGGTCGTCGCCGGTGAGGCTGGCGGGATCACCCAGCACATAGGCGCCTACCAGGTCCGCCACGGCGGCAAGGAGATCACCTTCCTGGACACCCCGGGCCACGAGGCGTTCACCGCCATGCGTGCCAGAGGGGCGAAAGTCACCGACCTGGCGGTGATCGTGGTGGCGGCCGACGACGGGGTCAAGCCGCAGACCGAAGAGGCGATCGACCACGCCAAGGCGGCCGAAGTGCCGATCGTCGTCGCGGTCAACAAGATCGACAAGGAGGGCGCGCAGCCCGAACGCGTGCGCACCGAGATGACCTCGCATGGCCTGCAGCCGTCCGAGTGGGGCGGCGAAATCGAGTTCGTGGACGTCAGCGCCAAGACCCGCGAGGGCCTGGACTCGCTGCTCGACACGGTTCAGCTCGTCACCGACCTCGAGGATCTGAAGGCCAACGCGAGCACCGAGGCCTCAGGCGCCGTCGTCGAGTCCAAGCTCGACCCGGGCCGCGGACCGGTCGTCACGATCCTTATCCAGCGCGGGACCCTGCGCGTCGGGGACGCGCTCGTCGCCGGCGCCCACTTCGGGCGCGTGCGCGCGATGCACAACTTCATGGGCGTCAAGATGAAGCGGGCCACCCCCGGGCAGCCGGTGGAGGTCCTCGGCTTCGACGGCGTACCCGAGGCCGGCGAGCACGTCCGCGTGGTCGAGAACGAGCGCCGTGCCCGCCAGCTGGCAGGGGAGCGCGCAAATCGCCTGAAGACCGAGGCCCTGGCCCGCCGGTCCGGGCGCAAGGTGTCCCTCGAGGATGTCTTCAAGCTCGCGCAGGCCGGCACCGTCAAGGAGCTCGGGCTCGTCATCAAGGCCGACGTCGCCGGGTCGCTCGAGGCGATCGAGGACGAGATCGCGAAGCTGCCCCAGCAGGAGGTCGCGGTCAACATCATCCACCGCGGCGTCGGCGGGATCAACGAGTCCGACGTGATGCTCGCCTCCGCCTCCGAGGGGGTGATCCTCGCCTTCAACGTGCGCCCCGTCGGGGACGCCAGGCAGGTCGCCGACCGCGAGGGCGTCGAGATCCGCTCCTACGCCGTCATCTACCGCGCGATCGAGGAGCTGCGCGCCGCCATGCAGGGCATGCTCGAGCCGGCCGAGGTGGAGACACCGCTTGGCCAGGCCGAGGTCCGCCAGCTCTTCCGCGCCTCCAAGATCGGGACGATCGCGGGCTCCTTCATCACCGAGGGCAAGGTCACGCGCGGAGCGCGCGTGCGGGTGGTCCGCGAGGGCACGGTCATCTACGACACCACGATCGACAGCCTGCGGCGCTTCAACGACGACGTGCGAGAGGTCACCAGCGGCTTCGAGTGCGGAATCGTGCTGACGAACTTCCAGGATCTGAGGGAGGGCGACCTCCTTGAGACATACGAGACCAGGCAGGTCGAACGCGAGCTCGCCGACTGATCACCCGCAGCAAATGCACCTGAGCCAGGGCGGCGCCCGAGAAGGTACCGGGGCCCCTGCGGGGAATTGGAGGATAGGATGAGCACAGGGCGCATGCGTCGGGTCGATGAGGCGATTCGCCAGGTGCTCGGGGACGCCGTTGCAGGAGATCTGAAGGACCCTCGAGTGGGATTTGTGACCGTGACCGATGTGAGAACCAGCCCAGACCTTCGCCACGCCCGCGTGTACGTGAGCGTCCTCGGCCGCTCCGGCGGCGAGTCGACCGCACAGGAGCGCGAGGACACCCTCGACGGCCTGCGCAGCGGCCACGGCTACCTGCAGGCCCGCGTCGCCCGCGAGCTGCGCCTGAAGCGCACGCCGGCGCTGGAGTTCGCCTACGACGACACCACCGACCGCGCGCTGCGCGTCGAGGAACTCATCGACGAGATGGAGCTCTCGTGAGCGGCGGCCATCTGGCGGGCCCGGCCCGGGAGCAGACACTCGAGCGGATACGGCAGGACAGCCGCTTCGTGCTCGCGGCCCACGAGCGCCCCGACGGGGACGCCCTCGGCTCACTGGTCGCGATGCAGGGCATCCTCACCGCTCTCGGCAAGGACTCGCTGATGTACATCTCGCCGGAGGACCTGCCGCTGCCGCACGAGTACAGGATGTTCGACCTCGACGGTCTCGTCGACGGGCCACCCGCGGACGTCGCCGAGCGCACCGTGATCTTCCTGGACTGCGGCAACATCGACCGGACCTCCGCCTCCGCGCTGCGAGACGGAGCGCACCTGCTCGACATCGACCATCACCACGACAACACGCTCTTCGGCACCATCAACCACGTCGTTCCGGAGGCCTCGTGCACGGCTGAGATCGTGTGGGACCTGATGCACGGACTCGGCGTCACGCCGACTCCGTCGATAGCGCAGTCTCTCTACATCGGGCTCATCACCGACACCGGGCGCTTCATGTATGAGAACACCGGTCCGCAGGCGCACCTCATGGCCGCCGAGCTGATCGAGGCAGGGGTCGACGTCCAGGGCGTCTACCGCTGCCTCTACGAGGACGTGCCGCTGGGCAAGCTCGCGCTGATGGCGCGCGCCCTCGATCAGATCCAGCGCTTCGATGACGGCGCCCTGACGATCTCGGTGCTCGGCAGCAGCGACTTCGCCGCCGCCGGGGCACTGGAGAGCCATTCGGAGGGGGTCATCGACCAGCTGCGCGCGCTCGAGGGCACCAAGGTCGCGGTGCTGATCCGCGAGATCCTCGCCGGAAGGCGCGCCGGCCAGCACAAAGTCTCGCTGCGCGCGGCCGACGACGACATCGACGTGTCGGTCATCGCTCGCGCCCAGGGCGGGGGCGGCCACCGCAGGGCGGCCGGCTTCTCGACGGGGATCGAGCCGGAGGATCTGATCGTGTTCCTGCGCGAGGCCATCGCCGAGCAGCAGCCCGACGCAGCAAGCGAGCAGGCGCCCGCGAGGGTGGCCTGATCGAGGCTGCCGGCCCGGGCACGCCGCCGATGGACGGCGTGATCCCGATCGACAAGCCGGCGGGGCTCAGCTCCCACGACGTGGTGGCGGCCGTGCGGCGCTCCCTCGGCGGCGTTCGCACCGGCCATGCCGGGACCCTGGACCCCTTCGCCACCGGGCTGCTGCTGATCCTCGTGGGAAGGGCCACCAAGGCCCAGCGCGAGCTGATGGAACTGCCCAAGCGCTATGAGACGGTCGCGCGGCTCGGAGCGCTCTCGAGCACCGGGGACACGGAGGGAGATGTCACGGAGACGGGGCGGATCCCTGCCGAGCGGGCCGAGCTGCCGAGCGGGGAGATCCGCCAGCGACCACCTGCCCATTCCGCCGTCAAGATCGGCGGCGAGCGCGCATACAAGCGTGCGAGGAGGGGCGAGAGCTTCCAGATGCCCGAGCGCATCGTCACGGTGCACAGCTTCCGCGAGCTGTGGCGCGAGAACGTGGACGGCGAGATCCACGCCGGCTATGTGATCGAGTGCGGATCCGGCACCTACGTGCGCTCGCTGATCGCCGATCTCGGCGACGCCTACTGCCTGCAGCTGCGGCGCACCGCGATCGGCCCCTTCGAGGTCGCGGACGCGGCGAGCCTGCCCCCGCGCGGGAGCACCTGGCAGGCGCCGCCCCTGATCGAGCTCGACGCCGCGCTGGCGATGGCGCGGGAGCACCGCGGCCTCGCCGCGCCCCGCACCGGGCCGCGCCCTCAATAGGCTTTGCTCCCGTGAAGGTCACCCGCCTGCCAGACGTAGAGCGCGGCGCGCCCCGCGCGGTCGCCGTCGGCACCTTCGACGGTGTGCACCTCGGCCACCGCGAGGTGATCAGGGGATCGGACAGCGTGCTCACCTTCGATCCCCATCCCGTCTCGGTCGTCTCGCCCCAGCACACGCCGCGGCTGCTGACCACCCATGCGCGCAAGGCCGAGCTGATCGCCTCACTTGGCGTCGAGGAGATGATCGTGATCCCGTTCGACCACGAGTTCGCATCCAGGTCCGCCGCCGAGTTCATCGAGGACGTGCTCGTCGGCGCGCTCGGCGCCGGCAGGGTCGCGATAGGCGAGAACTTCCGCTTCGGCAACCGCGCACAGGGCGACCCGGCGATGCTCGGTGCCGACAGGCGCTTTGAGACGGTCGTGCACCCGCTGCTTGAAATGGACGGCGAGATCGTCTCCTCCTCCCACATCCGCGGACTCGTGCTCGCGGGCGACGTCACCGAGGCCGACCGGCTGCTCGGCTCCCGCTTCGAGCTCAGCGGGGAGGTGGTCCATGGCGACAAGCGCGGGCGGGAGCTCGGCTTCCCGACCGCGAATCTGATTCCCGACGAGGCGCTCGTGTGCCCCGGCCACGGCGTCTACGCGTGCCTGGCCAACGGGCGCCCGGCCGCCGTCAGCATCGGCGTGCGCCCGACCTTCGAGACCGGCAGGGGAGAGCTGATCGAGGCATACCTGCTCGATTTCGACGGCGACCTCTACGGGAGCACGATGCGGCTCGAGTTCCTGCAGAGGCTGCGCGGGGAGCGCCGTTTCGATGATCCCCAGGCCCTGATCGAGCAGATGCACAGGGACGTCGAGCTGACCCGCGAGGTCGCCAGGGTGCATTGACGGCCGCGGCCTTCTGCTACCGTGCCACTCTTATGCCAGCCCTTACCAGCGAGCGCAAGCGCGAGATAGCGTCCCAGTTCGGCTCCAACGAGCAGGACACCGGGTCCACGAAGGTCCAGATCGCGCTTCTCACCGAGCGCATCAACCACCTCACCGAGCATCTGCGCGAGCAGGGCAAAGACCACCACTCGCGCCGCGGGCTGCTCATGCTCGTCGGCCGCAGGCGCCGGTTCCTGGCTTACCTGCAGCGGCAGGACCTCGAGGGCTACCGCGCCCTCATCAAAGAGCTCGGCCTCCGCAAGTAGGACCGCGTGAGCGTCCTTGAGGCAGGCACCCCGGCACCGAGCTTCAGGCTCGTGCAGGGCGACGGCGAGGATTTCACGCAGGAGAACCTGCAGGGTGTGACGACCGTTCTGGTCTTCTACCCGTTCGCCTTCAGCAACGTCTGCACCGACCAGTTCCAGCACTACGACCCGCTGGTGGCGGAGCTCGCCGCCCGCGGAGGCGTCATCTACGGCGTCTCCTGCGACTCGGCGGTCGCGCAGAGCGCCTTCATGGAGAAGCTCGGCGTGAGCATCGGGCAGCTGTCGGACTTCGAGCCCAAGGGCGCCGCATGCGCCGCCTTCGGCGTGCTGCACCCGGGCGGGTTCCCGCAGCGGGCGCTCGTGATCACGGGCCCGGACGGCGTCGTGAGGTGGAGCTACGAGGCGGACTCGCCCGGCGAGCTACCGAGCGTCGACCTGCTGCGCTCCGGCATCGCCGCCGCCTTCGGCGAGCACGCCTGAAAGCGCCCTCCGGCGCTCTCCCCGGCCCGTTCGCCCGCGGTAGAGCCCTCGCGGGCTGCGCTAAGCTCCCTGCGTTCGGATATTGAGAAAAAAGAAACGGACCGCCGACCGACGGGCGGAACAGGAAGGCAGTGAATATGAGTAGCGATGCCGTTACGCGGGTTTCCGTGGAGATCGCAGGCAGCGAGATCACGTTCGAGACCGGCAGGATGGCCAAGCAGGCCTCCGGCGCAGTGGTAGTCAGCCAGGGCGACACGATGGTGCTCTGCACGGCGGTCGCGGGATCACTCCGCGACGTCGATTTCCTCCCTCTGACGGTTGACGTCGAGGAACGGATGTACGCAACCGGGAAAATCCCCGGGTCATTCTTCAAGCGCGAGGGCCGTCCCGGCGAGAAGGCGACGCTCACCGCTCGCATGATCGACCGGCCGATCCGCCCGCTCTTCCCCAAGGACTGGCGCTACGACACCCAGCTCGTGGCGATCCCGATCTCGATCGACCACGTCCACCCCTACGACATCCTGTCGATGAATGGCGCCTCCGCGGCGCTGATGATCTCCGACATCCCGCTTCCGACGCCCGTCGGCGCGGTGCGGATCGGCAAGATCGACGGGAACTTCGTCGTCAACCCGCCCGAGCCCTCGCTGCTCGCGGACGCAGAGGACGCCTCTGAGCTCGACCTGATCGTCGCCGGCACCGAGGACGCGATCCTGATGGTCGAGGCCGGAGCCAGCGAGATCCCCGAGGCTGAGATTCTCGACGCCCTCGACATCGCCCACTCGGCGATCAAGAAGATCTGCGCGCTGCAGCGCGAGCTCGCAGCGAAGGTCGGCAAGACGAAGAAAGAGTTCGTCACCGCCGGCGTCGACGAGGCTCTCCTCGACGCGGTCCGCTCCTCGCACGGTGAGGCGCTCGACGCCGCGACGCAGGTCGAGGACAAGCTCGAGCGCCAGGACGCCACCAAGGCCGTCGAGGCAGCGATCCTCGAGCAGCACGGCCCGCACGCGCCCGACGGTGCCTCAGAGAGTGAACTCGCTCACGCCAAGGAGCGCCGCGCGGAAGTGCAGCGCGCTTTCGACAAGCTGGAGAAGTCGATCATCCGCGAGCGCATCGCCGTCCACAAGAGGCGCCCGGACGGCCGCGCGGAGAACGAGATCCGCGACATCTCCATCGAGGTCGGCGTCACGCCGCGCACGCACGGCTCCGCGCTGTTCACGCGCGGTCAGACCCAGGCGCTCAGCGTCGCGGCGCTAGGCACCCTCAAGGAGGAGATGCGCCTCGACACGCTCGGCCTGGAGACGAAAAAGTTCTACTGGCACCACTACAACTTCCCGCCGTTCTCGGTGGGCGAAGCCGGCCGCATGGGCGGCGTCAAGCGGCGCGACATCGGGCACGGCGCACTCGCCGAGCGCGCTCTCGCTCCGATGGTGCCCTCGATCGAGGAGTTCCCCTACTCGATCCGCGTCGTCTCGGACATCCTTGAGTCCAACGGCTCCTCCTCGATGGCCTCGGTCTGCGGATCTTCGCTGTCGCTGATGGACGCGGGCGTGCCGATCAAGCGGCCCGTCGCCGGTATCGCGATGGGTCTGATCAAAGAGGGCGACCAGTACATCGTGCTGACCGACATCGCAGGCGTGGAGGACCACCTCGGCGACATGGACTTCAAGGTCGCCGGCACCGAGCGCGGGATCACCGCCCTGCAGATGGACATCAAGATCTCGGGCGTCACGTTCGACATCCTGCGCGACGCTCTCACGCAGGCCAAGGAGGCCCGCACGTTCATCCTCGGCAAGATGGCCGATGTCATCTCGGGCCCGCGCGGTGAGCTCAGCCAGTTCGCTCCGCGGATCCAGACGATCCAGATCGATCCTTCTCAGATCGGTCTGCTGATCGGCAAGGGCGGCGAAACGATTCGCGGCCTGTCCGAGGAGTTCGAATCTCAGATCGACGTCAACGACGAGGGCCAGGTCCTGATCTACTCCGCCAACGGCGAGCTCGCCGACGCGCTGCTCGAGCGGGTGCGGATGATGATGAAGGAGGTCGAGGTCGGCGACGAATACGTCGGCAAGGTCGTCAAGACGACCACCTTCGGCGCCTTCATCGAACTGGCCAAGGGCACCGATGGCCTGCTTCACATCTCCAATGTCTCTCCCGGTCAGCGGGTCGAGGCTGTCGAGGACGTGCTGAACAAGGGCGACGAGGTCAACGTGCGCGTGGTCGAGGTCGACCGCGAGCGTGGCCGCATCGGCCTGCGCCTCACCCACGACCCGGACATCGCCGGCAAGAGCGTTGATGAGCTCGCCGGTGTCGGCACGGGCAGCTCGGGTGGCGGCGGAGGACGCGCACCGCGTGACGGGGGCGGCCGCGACCGGGGCCCGCGTCGCGGAGGCGAGCGCGGCTCGGGACGCCCGCGTCATGGCCGCGACCGCGACTGAGCAGACCGACGGCGCCTCATTGAGGCCCGATCACCAGATCACCACGCTCGATAGCGGCGTGCGAGTGGTCACCGAGCGCGTGCCTGGCGTGCGCTCGGTGGCGCTCGGCTTCTGGATCGCGACCGGCTCGGCGGCCGAGCGCGAGCAGGAGGCCGGGATCTCGCACCTGCTCGAGCACATGCTGTTCCGCGGGACGGAGCGATACGCCTCGGAGGAGATCGACCAGATCTTCGACGCGATGGGAGCCGACATCAACGCCGGCACCGACAAGGAGGCCACCTCGCTCTACACCCGCGTCCTGGACGGCCATCTCGAGCAGGCCTTCGACGTCATGAGCGACATGATCTGGCACCCGCGCTTCGGCGAGCTCGAGGCCGAGCGCGAGGTGGTGCTCGAGGAGATAGCGATGTATGAAGACGATCCTCAGGACCGGGTCTTCGACATCCTCGGCAGGGCAATCTTCGGCACCCACCCGCTCGGCAGGCCGGTGATCGGCCGCGCGGACGTCGTCGCCGGCGTCGACCGCGAGCAGATCGCGGCGTTCCACGCAGAGCGCTACAGGCCGCCGGTGATCGTGATCGCAGCCGCGGGATCGCTCGACCACGAGCAGATCGTCCAGATGGCGGCCGCGACCGCCCCCGCCGCCGCCGGCGCGCAGCGCTTCCCGGACCCCTCCGCGCTGACCCGCACACCGGACTTCATCCCGCGAACCGACTTCCTGGAGAAAGACACCGAGCAGTACCACGTGTGCGTCGGGGGCGCCGGCATCGCCCGCGACGACGAGCGCCGCTTCGCGCTGCGGGTGCTCGAAGGCGTGCTCGGAGGAACCTCCTCATCGCGGTTGTTCCAGGAGATCCGCGAGCGCCGCGGTCTGGCCTACTCGGTCTTCTCCTACTCCAACCTGTATGCGCACACCGGCGAGATCGGGCTGTACCTGGGCACCCGCCCGGAGAACCTCGAGCAGGCCCTGCAGGTCGTCGCCGGGGAGCTCGCCCGCTTCGTCGAGGACCCCGCGAGCGAGCAGGAGCTGATCCGCTCCCGTGAAAACCTCAAGGGACGCGTCGTCCTCGGCCTGGAGTCGACGGGGGCACGCATGAGCCGTCTAGGCGCCTCGGTCATGCACGACATGCCGATTCTCTCGATCGGCGACGTCATCGAGCGCATCGACGCCGTCTCGATGGATGACGTGCGCGAGCTCGCCACTGAGTTGTTCGCCGCCGAGCGCCTGTCCATCGCCGGCGTCGGCCCGGACCTCGCCGCCTTCACGGCCGCGATCGCGCCGCTGCGCACCGAGCAGCCGGCCGGCGCCTCAGGGGCAGCGCTGTGATCCGCGTCGCGGTGGCCGGTGCAGCCGGCCGCATGGGGGAGACGGTCTGCGGAGCGGTCGAGGCCGCGCCCGACATGGAGCTCGTCGGCCGCGCCGATCCGCTCCTGGACAGCACCCTCGAGGACGTCCTGCCTGACGCGGAGGTCGTGGTGGACTTCACCAGGCCCGACACCGCGCTCGGCAACGCGCTGGCGTGCCTGCGCGCCGGGGTTCACGTCGTGATCGGTACCACGGGCTTTGACCCGGCGCCCCTGCGCCAGGCCCACGCCTCGGCCGGGCGTCCGCCGGCGAACGTCCTGATCGCTCCCAATTTCGCGATCGGAGCGGTCCTGATGATGCGCTTCGCACAGGAGGCCGCCCAGCACATGGCCAAGGCCGAGATCATCGAGTTGCACCACGACGGCAAGATCGACGCGCCCAGCGGCACCGCCGCGCGCACCGCGGAGCTGATGGCGGCAGCCACCGGAGGGCCCGAGCCCCCGATCCACTCCGTGCGCCTGCCCGGACTGGTGGCCCACCAGGAGGTAATCCTCGGTGACCTCGGCCAGACGCTCACGATCCGCCATGACACCATCAGCCGAGAGTCCTTCATGCCGGGTGTGCTGCTCGCGATACGCCACGTGCCCACGCTCCAGGAGCCGCTGGTCATCGGCCTGGAGAACCTGCTGTTCTAGCGCCGGAGCGGCTCGCCCGACCGCTTCACGGCGGCGGGGACTGCCCGCTCGCTGCCCCTGCGTCCGGGAGCATGTCCGTTCCCTGTGAGGGCTCGGCGCCCGCGGCGGCGACGTAGAGCGCCACCAGCGTCTCAACGATGGTGTCCTTGCTGAGATCTAGGCCGCCGAGCGTCCACTCGATCGCGAGGTGATTGGTCCCGCCGACGAGGGCCAGCACGATCGCATGCCTCCAGGGTTCCCGCTCGAAGTCGGCGGCCGGGTCCAGGGCGAGCGCGGAATGCTCGATGTATGCCGCGAAGGCGTGCATGACCTCGAAGCGCCGGCGTTCCAGCGCCGCGCTGCGGCCGACGACCTCAATCAGTTGCACGCGCGCGAGTCGCGGATCTTCGATCAGCGCGCCCATGAAACCGCTCAGCCCGGCGCGGGAACGATCCTCGAGTGTCGCCGGCGCAGCGTCGGCGGCGGCGAACGCCGCGCTCATCACCTTCTCCACGACGTGCTCGAAGACCCCCGCCAGCAGAGCGGCCCGGTCGGCGAAATGCTCATAGAAGTAGCGCTGCGTCAGGCCCGCGCTCGCGCACACCCTCTCCACCGTCGCCCTGTCGTAGCCGACGGTGCCTATCTCCTGAAGACCGGCCGCGATCAGCCTCTCGTGGCGCTCGGCCTGCCTCGCCTGCATCGAGACCCCGCGATAGGTGCGCCCGCCGTTGACCGGTGACATGTTGACAAGGAGCTTATTGCGTGGTTACCGTTTCTTGACATGCGGGCATGTCAGATAGCGGGTAGGTCCGTGCGGCGGGGGATGGGGTCCGCCGCCGTTGCGATAGGAGCGCTGGCCTTCTTCGGCGCTCCGGCGTCGGCGTCCGCCTCGGTGACACTCGGCACGGAACAGATCACGCTCAGCAGCGAAGGCGCCGGGGCCATCGTCACACGCAGCCCGTTCAGGGTCACCTTCACCGGCTCGGGCGGGGAACCGGTGCTCTCGGAGGCGGAAAACGTCAGCGGTTCGACGCTCCCGCTCTCGCGCTCGGCGATCCAGCCCGCGGACGCGCCGACCGGGCCGTCCACCTACTCGCCGCTCTCCTTTCTGGTGGGCGAGGATCAGCCCGAAGCGTATTCAACGGTCCGCTTCAACGGCCACCAGACCGGCGAGTACTCCGGCGACCTCGCCTCGGCCACGGAAGCCGGCACCGAATATTCCGCCCGCGAAGTCCTCGACGCCGAACAGGTCGGCGAAGGCGTCAGGCTGACGGTGTCGACGAACGATCCGAGCGGTCGCCGCCTGATCGTCACGATCGCGCCGCAGCCTACGTCCGCCGGCATGACCATGCGCCTTGCGGCCACGCCGACCGACGCCGCGGGCGTCGCGGCGATGTCCGACTCCTTCGCCTCGTCCGCGGCTGAGGCATTCCATGGCTTCGGCGGGCGGCACAACTCGCTCGACCAGCACGGGCAGGAGTTCTACAACTGGGTCGAGCAGGAGAACGTCACCACGACCCCCGAAACCCCGGGGGACCTGCAGCTCTATCCGGACGGCCCGCAGGCTGCGTACTACGTCCAGTCCTCGTTCGTCTCAAACCACGGCTACGGCTTCTTCCTGAACTCGAGCGCGCTCTCGCTCTGGAGCCTGGACGCGGAACGCCCTGAAACGTGGCAGGCGCAGACGGCGCAGCCCGCGATCGAATACGTGGTGGCACCGGGCACCATGAGCACGGCCATCTCGGAGCTGACGGCCATCACGGGGCGCCAGAGCGTCCCCGAGCAATGGTTCCTGGGCCCCCTGTTCGATCGCGAGGTGGAAGAACCGGTCGAGACCGCCGCCGAGTACGAAAAACAGGTCGAAGGCGACATCCAGAACATCGTGCGCTACAAACTGCCGCTCCAGGCATACCGGATCGAGGGCTGGGGGCTGCTCAGCAGGGCCTCGCTCAGCGCCATCATCGCCAGGCTCCGCGAACTGGGTATTCGCCCGCTGCTCTACTTTCGGCCCTTCGTCGGGCAGGATCCCATAGGCACGGAACTGCCCGGCGAATACGAAACGGCGGTGCGGGAAGGCTACGTCGCCACCGACGCCGAAGGAAAGCCGTACCTCTTCTCCGACAACTTCGCGGCTTCGGCCGCCGTCATCGACTTCACCAATCCGGCCGCCGTCGCCTGGTGGAAGCAGCGGATCGACACGGCGCTGGAACTGGGGGCCGAAGGCTTCATGCTCGACTTCGGCGAGCAGGTTCAGCCCGACATGCACTTCGCCGACGGATCCACCGGCGAGCAGATGCACAACCGCTACGCGGTCCTGTTCCAGCGCGTGACGCGGGAAGTCGTCGAATCCTTCGAAGCGGCGCATCCCGGTCGCAGGATCCTGTTCTTCACGCGCAGCGGCTACAGCGGAGAACCCGGCAGCGCCGCCTACACCAACTTCAACTTCCCGGGCGATGAGACCACCGACTGGACCCACGCGTCGGGCCTGGCGGCGCAGACGCCGGACATGCTCAACCGTGCGATCGGGGGCGCCTACGGCTTCGGCAGCGACATCGGCGGATACCTGGACTTCTACAACGACATCAACGGGCAGGAAACGCCCTCGGTCAAACCCACCACCAACGAACTGTTCCTGCGCTGGGCCGAGTGGGCGGCTCTGTCGCCGGTGTTCAGGCTGCACGGCGCGATCGTGTACGAGCACACTCCGTGGAGCTTCTCGAGGTCCACCGCCGCCCTCTACAGGCTGCTGTCCAAGCTGCACGTGAGCGCCGAGGGCCTGATCGAGCAACTCTGGAGCGAAGCGGACCGCACCGGTGTCCCGGTCACGCGGCCGCTTTACCTGCAGTACCCACAGGACCCGCAGGCGGCCCAGCAGGAACAGGAGTGGATGCTGGGTCCCGACGTGCTGGTGGCCCCGGTGGTGGAACAGGGCGCGGGCAGCCGCAGCGTGTACTTCCCCGAAGGCTGCTGGCGCGACCCTGAAACGGGGCAGGAAGAGACGGGCCCGACGTCCGCGACGGTGCCGGCCAAGCTCAAGCAGCTCCCCTTCTTCTTTGCGTGCGGCACCAAGCCGTTCACGCCGCCCGGGCGGTTCGGCAGGGCCCACTGAGCGGGCGGCGCGCCGGTGAGCGGCGCGACCCCGCGGGCGACAGGCACCGCACCCACCTGCCGGCGTCCCGGAGCGAGCCTGCTGTTCTGAATGAGCCGAGAATGAGATACTGCAAGCGATGAGCGACCTCGGCACCATCCTGACGGCGATAGTGACCCCCTTCGACAGCGACGGCTCGGTTAACCAGGAGTCCTTCGTCGCGCTGATGCGGCACCTCGCGCAGAACGGCTCCGACGGCTTCGTGGTCGCCGGCACCACGGGCGAGGCGTCGACGCTGACCGAAGAGGAGCAGCTCGGGCTCATCGAGCTCGCCGTCGCCGAGCGCCCGGCGGGCAAGAGCATCATCGCCGGCACCGGCACGAACGACACGGCCCAGGCCGTGAAGCTGACCGAGCGCGCGACCGAGCTCGGCGCGGACGCGATGCTGTCGGTCACCCCCTACTACAACCGTCCGAGCCGGCTGGGCCTGCGCCGCCACTACGAGGCTGTCGCGGCGGCCACCGACAAAGCGGTGATCCTCTACAACATCCCCGGCCGCACAGCCACGAACATGCCGCCGGACCTGCTGGCCGAGCTCGCCCAGATCGAGAACGTGACGGCCGTCAAGCAGGCCAACGCGGATGAGCTGATGCCGATCGACGGGCTCGACGTGTACGCCGGCGACGACGGCACGTTCGCGAAGACGCTGGACATGGGCGGCGCGGGCGGGATCCTCGTCGCCAGCCACATCGTCGGCAACGAGATGCACCGCATGGTCGACGAGCCCGAGCGGCGCGCCGAGATCGACGCCTCGCTGCAGGACGTCTACAGGACGCTGTTCCTGACCTCGAACCCGACCTGCACCAAGGCAGCGCTGAACATGCTCGGCCACGACGTCGGCGGGCTGCGCCTGCCGCTGGTGGAGGCGACCGACGAGGAGCAGGCCCAGATCCGGGCGATGCTCCAGCATCACGGCCTGCTCGCGGGCGCCGCGGCGTGAGCTCCACCCTCCGCGTCCTGCCCCTCGGCGGTCTGGGCGAGATCGGCAAGAACATGACGGTCGTCGAGTTCGACGACCGCATCATCGTCGTCGACGTCGGCCTGCGCTTCCCCACGCCGGAGATGGTCGGTATCGACCTGGTGCTGCCGGACTTCGCCTACCTGCGCGAGCGCGCGGACGACATCGAGGCGATCGTCATCACGCACGGCCATGAGGACCACCTCGGCGCGCTGCCCTGGTTCCTGAGGGAGATCGGGCAGCACAACGCCCCGCCGGTCTACGGAGGCGCGCTGACGATGGCGATGGCGCGCTCAAAGCTCGACGAGCACAAGCTCAAGAAGGTCGAGCTGTCCGAGGTCGAGCCCGGTGAAGCACTCGACCTCGGACCGTTCACGCTCGAGATGATCCACATGACCCATTCGATCCCGGACTCGAGCGCGGTCGCGCTCGGAACCGACCTCGGCACGGTCCTGATCACCGGCGACTACAAGTTCGACCAGACACCTGTGGACGGGCCCGCAGCCGACGTCTCCCGCCTCGCGGAGCTCGGCCGCGAGGGTGTGCTGCTGCTGTGCGGCGACTCCACCAATGTGGATCGCGAGGGCTTCTCGCCGTCGGAGTCCGTGGTCGGCCCGCACCTGGAGGAGGTCTTCGCGCGCTGCGAGGGCCGCATCGTGGTCACAAGCTTCGCCTCCAACATCCACCGCGTGCAGCAGGTGGTCGACGCCGCCCACGCGCTCGACCGCAAGGTCGCGCTCGTCGGTCGCTCTATGCGCAAGAACGTCGGCATCGGGCGCACGCTCGGCCACATCGAGATCCCCGAGGGGACGCTCGTCGGCCCGCGGGAGATCGGAGACTTCCCGGACGAGCGCGTGGTGATCATCTCCACCGGCTCACAGGGCGAGCCGCTCTCGGCGCTGCGCCGGATGGCCTACCGAGACCATCCGCAGGTGCAGCTCAAGGGCGGCGACAGCGTCGTGTTCTCGGCCACGCCCATCCCCGGCAACGAGCGCGCCGTCAACGAGACCATCGACCGGCTCTACCACATCGGCTGTGACGTGATCACGCCCCGCGAGGCCCCAGTTCACGCCTCCGGGCACGGCTACGCCGAGGAGGTCAAGCTGATGCTGAACCTCGTCAAGCCGCGCTACGTGATGCCCTTCCACGGCGACTTCAAGCGCCTGCGCCTCCACTCCCAGCTCGCCGAGGCCGTCGGCATCCCGCCGGAGGACATCTTCCAGGGCGACAATGGGCTGCCGCTGGACATCGACAGCCGGGGCGCGCGCTTTGCCGAGCGCGAGCAGTCGGGCATGATCTTCGTCGACGGCGTCGAGATCGGCGACATGGCCGACGTGGCCCTGCGCGACCGCCGCATGCTCTCCGCCGACGGGATCTTCATCGTGGTCGTGACGATCGCCGAGCAGGACGGCAGCCAGGTCGCGGACCCAGAGGTGATCTTCCGCGGCGTGCCCTTCCAGGATCAGGCCGACAAGCTGCTCGATGAGATCCGCGCGACGGTCGACGAGACCCTCGATCGCGCCGCGAACGAGAAGATCCACGAGGTCGACCAGCTCCAGAAGGTCCTGCACGACGACCTAGCCAAGCTGGTCTACGATCGGCTCAAGCGCCGACCCATGGTCCTTCCCGTCGTCGTCGAGGTCTGAGTAGGCGGGCAGCCGCACCACGAAGCGCGCGCCGGTGGAGTCCGTGCGATCCTCGAGCTCCACAGATCCGCCGTGCGATACCGCAACGGCCTGCACGATCGCAAGGCCGAGGCCGAAGGACCCGCCGCGATCTCCCGCTCCGCGCACGAAGCGCTCGAACAGCGTCGCCCTCAGCTCCTGAGGCACGCCGGGTCCGTCGTCCTCGACCACGAGCCTGACGGTGCCGTCGCCGACGGCGCTGGTCGAGAGGCGTATCTCGGTGCCCTCCGGCGTGTGGCGCAGGGCATTCTCGATCAGGTTGATGACCAGACGGTGAAGCTCGTCCCGCACCCCCTTCACGGGCGCGCGGTGGATGTCCAGGACTATCTCGTGCCTGTCGCTCACGGGGCCGAGCTCCGCCGCGGCCTCGACGGCGATCTGGCCGAGGTCGCACGGCTCGCGTTTGACCACGCGGGCGGCATCCGTGCGCGCGAGCAGCAGCAGGTCTGCGACCAGTCGTCTCATGCGCTGGGACGAGCGCAGCGCCGAGCTCGCGGCTTCTCCCTGTTCACCGTGCAGTGATTCGGCGAGCAGCTCGAGGTTGGCGAGCACACTGGTGAGGGGCGTGCGCAGCTCATGGGAGGCGTCGGCGACGAACCGGCGCTGGCGCGCCAGCGTCGCCTCGGTCTCGGCGCGGGCCGCATCGAGCTCCTGCAACATTCCCTCGAGCGTTCGAGCCAGTTCGGCGACCTCGTCGTCGGCGGCGGGCTGGGGGACCCCGCGCGAGGGGTCGCGCGTGCGCGCGATCTCCGCGGCCGTGTTGGTCAGGCTCGCGATCGGCGCCATCGCCCGGCGTGCTATCGCGGTCCCGGCCAGGAGCGCCAGGCCGCTGCCGGCGAGGACGCCGAGCAGCAGGAACAGCTCGACGCGGCTGACCGTTTCCTCGGTCTCGGAGACCTTGCGCCCGTACTGCAGGATCACCCTGCCGACGGGCTCTCCGTTGGCTTCCACGACGTAGGCCGGGCGGCTGACGACCCGGTAGCCGTTCACGGTCTGCGCTTCGGTGCTCGGGGTGCCCAGCGAGGGCGCTTTCGCGGGCTGCGCGGCGATCACTTCGCCGCCGGGCGTGAGCACGCGGATCACAGCGTGGTCGGAGGGAAGGGCGAGGTCGGCCAGCGGCGGCGTGATCCGGAACGGCTGGAAGGTGATCGTCATCTCCGCCGGCAGCGCCTTGGCGGCTTCGGCGACCTGGCGGTTGAAGTCGTTTCGGATCCGGTGGACGGTCAGGGAGCCGATCGCGACCGCGAAGCCGCAGAGGATGACGAACGTGAGCAGGGCGGACACGCCCGCCAGGCGCACGCGTATCGGAAGCCTGTCGAAGCTCCCCGACAGGCGCGCGCCGGTTCGCCGGGCGCTGTCCCGCAGGCTACGCGCGAAGGACGTAGCCCGCCCCTCGGATCGTGTGGAGAAGGCGCGGCTCGCCCTCGGACTCGAGCTTGCGGCGAAGATTGGAGACGAACACCTCGATCGTGTTGGTCGTCGAGAAGGGGTCATAGCCCCACACCTCGTCCAGCAGCCGCTGGCGCGAGATCACGATGCGCTCGTTGCGCATCAGGTACTCGAGCAGCTCGAACTCGCGCTGGGTCAGGTCGATCGCACGCTCGCCGCGCATGACCTCGTGGGTGTCAGCGTTCAGGGTCAGGTCGCCGACGCGCAGCGGGGCCGAGCCCCGCGGCGGGCGCCGGCGCAGCAGCGCGCGCATGCGCGCCAGCAGCTCCTGGCGCTCGAACGGCTTGACCAGGTAGTCGTCGGCGCCGGAGTCAAGACCCTCGACGCGGGACTCCAGCGCGTCGCGCGCGGTGAGGATCAGGATCGGCACGTCGTCGTCCGCCCGCAGCGAGCGGGCGACCTCGATCCCGTCGACCTTCGGCAGGCCGAGGTCGAGGATCACCAGGTCGGGTGCGAACGTGCGCGCCTGGTCGAGGGCGTCGAGGCCGTCGGCGGAGGTGCGCACCTCATAGCCCTCCATGCGCAGGGAGCGCTGGAGGGCCTGCGCGATGTCCTCATCGTCCTCGACTACAAGGATGCGTGGTGCTCGTGCGAAGTCGTCCATATCTCTTTATGTATCCGGATGGCGTAAAGCGATGGTAAGGGCCGCAGGCAGGTTACGGGGTCCGGGTGTCGAAGAGGCGCTGGATGCCCGGAACACGCAAGCGATCCACCAAAGCTCCCGCCAAACGCGCCGCTGCCGCCCGCAAGCGTGCGCCCGCGCGGCGCAGGCGCACATCACGGCCCTCTGGGCCGGGGGCGGCCATGGCACGGGCGCGGGCGATGGTCCCCGTGCTCGACCAGCGCCAGCGCGATGTGATCGGTCTCGCCCTGATGGCGGCCGGTGTGTTCCTCGGCTATGTGATCTACGGCGGCTGGGACGGCGGACACGTCGGCCATGGCGTCGCCGTCGGGCTCGGATGGGCACTCGGAGGGGCCAGGCTGCTGGCACCGGTGGCCATCTTCGCCGGCGGAGCGGCTCTGCTGCTGCGTCCGGTCCTGCCGGCGATCCGCCCGCTGCGGACCGGCTCAATCTGTCTGTTCGCGGGCGTTACGCTCGCGCTGGCAGCGGGCACGCTCGGTGTCACCTCCGGCGCCCACACCGGGCACGGCGCCTGGAGCTCGTCCTACCTGCAGGCACACGGCGGCCTGGTCGGACAGGCCCTGTATGAGGGCTCGGACCGGCTGGTGCAGAGCGTGGGGGTGGAGATCCTCGTCGTGTTCCTGCTGATGACGGGCGTGATCCTGCTGACGGGAGCCTCGCTCGCGGGGATCCTGCGCGCGACCGGCGGCGCCGTTGCCGACAGCACGCGGATCGTGCGGGGTCTGGCAGAGCGCGAGCAGGCACCCGCGAGGGCGTCCGGCCGGGCAATCCGTCCCCCGGAGCCCGAGTCGGGTGAGCTGATCGTGCGAGCCACCCACGTGGAGGCACCCTCACGCGACTGGCAGGACGAGGACGAGCCCGCCGAGCCCGAGCCACTCGAGATCGACGACCACCAGGAGATCTCGCCCGAGGAGCCGGCGCACGATGAGCAGGAAGATTCCGCGGAGGAGCAGATCTCCGGCGTGGCGCACGCCGACCCTGCCGATCTCACGCCGCAGGGGCGACTGCGCGGCAGCGTCACCGACGACCCGGACTTCGTCTGGCAGCTCCCTGACGCATCCAGGCTCCTGACCCGCTCCACCAACGAGCAGACACGCCCCGACACCGCCGGACAGGAGCGCACCGCCACGGCCCTGGTGGAGGCGCTCGGCCACTTCGGCGTGCAGGCGAAGGTGATCGGTACCGTCGCCGGCCCCCACATCACGCGCTATGAGCTGAGGCTTGCGCCGGGCACGAAGGTGGGGAAGGTCGCGCAGCTGAAGGACGACCTCGCATACGCGCTCGCCGCGACCGATATCCGCATTCTCGCCCCGATCCCCGGCAAGCAGGCGGTCGGTGTGGAGGTCCCCAACGCCCACCGCAGGATCGTCCGCCTCGGCGACGTCTTCCAGGAGCCGCCGAAGGACTGGTCGCCGCTCACGGTCTGGCTCGGCAAGGACGTCGCCGGCAAGGCGATCGGCGCCGACCTCGCAAAGATGCCGCACCTTCTGGTCGCAGGCACGACCGGCGCCGGCAAGTCAGGCGCCATCAACGCGATGCTCACCAGCGTGCTGCTGCGCGCCACGCCGCACGACGTGCGCCTGGTGCTGGTGGACCCCAAGCAGGTGGAGCTCAACCACTACGAGTCGATCCCGCACCTGCTGACGCCGGTGATCACGAGCCCGCGCATGGCAGCCAACGCGCTCGCGAACCTCGTGCGGGAGATGGAGCAGCGCTACGGGATCATGTCGCTCGCCCGCACGCGCAGCCTGGTGGAGCTGAACAAACACAGGGCCGGCAGGGGCGAGCCGCCGCTGCCCTACATCCTGTGCGTGATCGACGAGCTCGCGGACCTGATGATGGTCGCGCCAGCCGACGTGGAGGACTCGATCATCCGCCTGGCCCAGAAGGCGCGCGCCGTCGGCATCCATCTCGTGCTGGCGACGCAGAGCCCCCGCGTGGACGTGATCACGGGCATGATCAAGGCCAACGTCCCCTCGCGGATCGCCTTCGCAGTGTCCTCTCAGACCGACTCCCGCGTGATCCTCGACCAGAACGGCGCCGAGTCGCTGCTAGGCCAGGGCGACATGCTCTTCAGCCCCGTCGGCAGCTCCCGGCTCCAGCGGATCCAGGGCGCCTACATCGACGAGGCCCAGATCGCCAAGCTGACGGACATGTGGCGCCGCCAGGGCGAGCCGGAACTGCGCGAGGAGCTGCTCGAGCAGGTCGAGCCCGAGGAGAGCGAGTCGGGCCCGGAGGAGTTCGACCCGGATGAGGATCCGCTGCTGCGCGACGCGATCACCCTGGTGGCGGAAATGCAGACCGCCTCCACCTCGATGCTCCAGCGCCGGCTGCGCCTGGGATACACCAGGGCGGGGCGCATGATCGACATGCTCGAGCGCAGAGGCGTGATCTCCGGCTATGAGGGCTCAAAGCCCCGGCAGGTGCTGATCACCGAGGCTGAGCTGCCCCGGGTGCTCGCTGCCCTTGGAGAGTCGGCTCCCACCCCCACCGACTAGCCTCTTGGCGTAATGGCTGAGATCGGTGCAACGCTTCGAGAGGCCCGGATGCGTGCGCGCATCGACGTCTCGGAGATCGAGGCCGAGACGAAGATCCGCGCCAAGTACCTGCGGGCGCTGGAGAACGAAGAGTGGGGTCTGCTGCCGGGCCCCACGTTCGTGAAGAGCTTCCTTCGCACCTACGCGCAGGCTCTCGGCCTGGACGGGAAGGCGCTGGTCGAGGAATACCGCCTCGAGCACGAGCGACCCAACGAGGGCGTGTTCGAGCCGATCATCTCCTCCCCGCAGGGCTCCCGTCGGCGCTCGCAGCCGTCGGGGCCCTCGCGTCTGTACATCGCGACCGTGATCGGCATCCTCGCGGTGATCGCGATCCTGGTGGCGCTGCTGATCAGCGGCAAAGGCTCCTCATCTCCCAGCGGGACCGCCTCCACGCCCACCACGACCGCCGCCAGGACCACGACCTCAGGCTCCAAGAGCGCGAACAGCACACATGCTGCGAGCACGCGGATCGTGGCGCTGTCGCTCACGCCGACCGGCACCGTCTACGTCTGCCTGGTCGGCGACGGGGGTTATGAGCTGATCCCCGGACGCAACCTGACGGCCGGCGAAAGCACTCCGACCTATCACGCGCACCGCTTCCTGATCACGCTCGGCAACAGCGAAGTGACGATGTATGTCGACGGCCAGCGCCGCACGGTGGCGCCCTCGAGCCAGCCGATCGGGTATTCGATCACGCGTGCCGACGGACGGCGCGACCTGCCCGCGGGCCAGCGTCCCACCTGTGGGGGATGAGGCCCCGGTGAGCGCCCGCGCCGGCATCATCGTGACGGGCACCGAGGTCCTCACCGGCCGCGTCAGCGACCGCAACGGCCCGTGGCTCGCGGAACGCCTGCGCGAGATCGGGGTCGACCTGGCCTTCACGACGATCGTCGGCGACCGCCCGCAGGACATGCTCGACGCGATGCGCTTCATGGCCGCGCAGGGTCTTGACGTGATCGTCACCAGCGGCGGCCTCGGCCCGACCGCCGATGACCTCACCACCGAGGTGGTGAGCACCTTCCAGGGGAGGGAGATGGTCCTGGACGCTGCCCTTGAGGAGCGAATCGCAGAGATCCTGAGGCCGCTCGCCAAACGCTGGCCCAACATCGACATGGACGCGATCCGCGCCGGCAACCGCAAGCAGGCGACCATTCCCGCCGGCAGCGCGATCCTCGAGCCGGTGGGGACCGCCCCCGGCGTGGTGGTGGAGCCGCTCGAGCCGGGCACCGGCCCGACCGTCGTGGTGCTCCCGGGACCCCCACGCGAGCTTCAGCCGATGTGGGGCCAGGCGATGGCGACCGCCGAGCTGCAGCGGGCGCTGTCCGGCGCAACCGTCTACCACCAGCGCATGCTGCGGCTGTTCGGCATCCCGGAGTCCGAGATCGCCGAGACGCTGCGCGAGGCCGAGCGGCGCGGGGTGGACCTCGACCGCCTCGAGGTCACTACCTGCCTGAAACGCGGCGAGGTGGAGGTCGTAACCCGTTATGAGCCCGCGGCCCAGGATGCCTATGACGCACTCGAGGCGCTCGTGCGAGACCGCCACGCCGACACGCTGTTCTCAGATGACGGCAGCACGGTCGACGTGCAGGTCGCGCGCATGCTGCGCGAGAGCGGGCTGTCCATCGCCACGGCGGAGTCCTGCACCGGAGGAATGCTCGCAGCCAGGCTGACGGACCTCGCGGGCTCCTCGGACTACATGCTCGGAGCGATCGTCGCCTATTCCAACGAGGTCAAGATCTCCCAGGCCGGTGTTCCCGGCGAGCTGATCGAACAGCACGGAGCGGTGTCGGCCGAGGTCGCCGAGGCCCTGGCGCAGGGGGCGCGCGAGCGCATCGGCGCCGACGTCGGCGTTGGCATCACCGGGGTCGCAGGCCCGGGCGGCGGGACCGAGGAGAAGCCGGTCGGCCTGGTCTGGATGTCCGTGGCTCTACCCGGAGAGCCCGTGCTCACCCGCTCGGTGAACATGCCGGGCGGCCGGGCCGACGTGCGCGAGCGCGCCACGACCGTGGCCATGCACATGGTTCGCCGGGCGCTTCTCGACCACTGAGCGCGGGCGGATAGGATCGCCCGGCATGCCCCGCGGCGCGACGGTGAGACTCTTCGCAGCGCTGGCGCTGCCCCTGGAGGTGCGCGAGCAGCTCACGGCGTGGGGGAGAGCATGTCGGGCCGCGTGGAGCGCAGGGGGGCGTCCCGGTTCGCTCCCGAGGGTCCTGGCGCCAGAGTCGCTGCACCTGACGCTCTGCTTCCTGGGTTCACGCCCGCACTCTGAGCTCGCGGCCCTGGCGCAGGCGATCGAGTCGCTCGACGAGCGCCCGCTGGAGCTGGCGGCCGGGGGACCGCTGCTGCTTCCCCGCCGCCGCCCGAAGGTCCTGGCCGTGGCCATCGGCGATCCGGATGGCGAGCTCGCCGCCCTGCAGGCGGCCGTCAGCCGTGTGCTCGGCGAGGCAGGCGGCTGGATCCCCGAGCATAGGCGCTTCACGCCCCATGTGACGGTGGCACGCATGCGCGGCACAGAGGGTCCTCCAGTGGAGCTGGAGCCCACTCCAGAGCTGCGATTCATGCCGGAGGCGATCGTGCTCTACCGCTCGATCCTGGACCCGTCGGGGGCCCGCCACGAGGCCCTGGCGGCACATGAGCTGATGTAGATCCGGCCGCCGGGGGAGGGGCCCAATACGAACAGTTGTTCCGTCCGAGGGGATCTCTAGCTTTGACTCTCCATCTCGAACCGGAGGAATCTTACGATGGCCGCTAACGACCAAGAGAAGGCCGCCAAGGCCCGCGACGCCGCACTGCAGGGCGCGCTCACGCAGATCGAGCGCGAGTTCGGCAAGGGCAGCGTCATGCGCATGGGCGACGAGGGCGCACAGGTCCGCTGCGATGCGATTCCGACCGGTGCCCTGTCCCTGGACCTCGCTCTGGGCATAGGCGGTGTGCCCCGTGGGCGCATCGTCGAGCTCTACGGCCCTGAGTCCTCGGGCAAGACCACGCTGATCTACCACGTGCTTGCAGAGGCACAGAAGCTCGGCGGCGTGTGCGCCTTCATCGACGCCGAGCATGCGATGGACCCGCTCTACGCCCGCGAGATCGGCGTGGACATCGACGAGCTGCTCGTCTCGCAGCCCGACTATGGCGAGCAGGCCCTTGAGATCGCCGACATGCTCGTGCGCTCCGGTGCCGTCGACGTCGTCGCGATCGACTCCGTCGCCGCGCTGACCCCGCGCGTGGAGCTCGAGGGCCAGATGGGCGACCAGACGGTGGGGGCACAGGCCCGCATGATGTCCCAGGCGATGCGCAAGCTCGCCGGCAACCTGAACCGCACGCAGACGCTCTGCATCCTCACCAACCAGATCCGGGAAAAGGTCGGCGTCATGTTCGGCTCCCCGGAGACCCAGCCGGGCGGCCGCGCGCTGAAGTTCTACGCCTCGCAGCGCCTGGACATCCGCCGCATCGAGACGCTGAAGGACGGCACCGAGGCGGTCGGCAACCGCGTGCGGGTGAAGGTGGTCAAGAACAAGGTCGCGGCCCCGTTCCGCCAGGCTGAATTCGATATCGAGTTCGGCAAGGGCATCTCCACCTCGGGATGCCTGATCGATCTCGGCCTCGAGCACAGCATCGTCTCCAAGTCGGGCTCGTTCTTCTCCTACGGCAGTGAACGCCTCGGCCAGGGACGCGCAGCGGCGAAGGCACACCTCGACGCGAACCCCCAGGTCGCGAAGGAGATCGAAGAGAAGATCTACGAGGCCCTCGGCCTCGGCAAGGACCTCGTGACGCCGATCGACCGCGACAAGGACGCCGCGCCGCCGATCACCAGCGAACCCGCTGTCGCAGCCGCCTAGGACGAAGTCCTGCGGGCCGCCGCACGGCGGCCCGCCGCAGCGCCCTGACGGCTGCCACCGCCTGTCAGCCGCACGGCGGAGCGCCTAGTCGTCGAGCCCGAGTGCCCGCAGCGCCTCCCGGTGGTCGAGGTAGTGCGCCTGCCTGACGATCTCACCGTTGACGATCGTGCTGACGTTCGTCACCTCCAGATGCGTCTCGATGCCGCTCACCCTGCCGCGGACCTGCCAGTCCATGCGTGAGACAACCTCCTCGCCAGCGCGAAAAAGGTCGGTGAGCACCGCCACGTCGTGTCCTTCCCAGGACTCGCGCAGGCCCTGGAAGAACTGTCTGATCGCGGGCCGCCCCGTCAGGAGCGCGGTCTCCACCCAGGATGCCGGGGGCGTCATCTCGGCGTCGGGCGCATACAGGTTTGCGAACGCGTCCATGTCGGCGCTGTTCCAGCTCTCGAACCATGCGTGTATGACGTCGAAGCCCGGATCGCTCGCCATTGGCGCAGTATCGCCTTAACGCCGGTCCCGCACACACCTTCGGTGAGTTCGACAGTCGATCTCGAACGGCAACCGATCACGGCAATCTGCGACCTGTTACCGAGCCGCTGAGAGCCATTGACACGTGTCAGCGGCGAGGCTACGTTGCCCTTCGAGCTCGAGGGACAACCGGCATGGAGGAGATCGGTATGCGGGCGGTATGCGTGAGGAGGAAGAGCCTGTGCGTGGGCGGTGGCGACGGCGCGCGGCGCCGCATCCGCGTGACCGGGGTGATCGCGGTGGCTGGCGCCCTGGGAGCATGCGCGATCGGTGCGTCCCCGGCATCCGCAGGGGTCGTGAACACGATCCCGGTTGGCAGCACCCCATACAGCGTGTCAGCTGATGGAACCCATGTGTGGGTCACTCATCCGAGCGAAAACGAGCTCACCGAGATCGATGCGTCGACCGCGACCGTCATCGACACGATCCCCATCGAGGATCCCACCGGCGTCTCCTCCGACGGAACGCATGTCTGGGTCGCCGGCGACAAGGAAGATGGGGTAACCGAGATCGAAGCCTCGACGGGCGCCGTGATCCGGACGATCCCCATCGGCGTAGCGGCCTTCGGTGTGTCCTCGGACGGAACCCACGTCTGGGCGACGGGCGGAGATAACGTCACCGAGATCGAAGCGTCAACCGGCGCGGTGATCAACACGATCCCGATCGAATCCCACGGCTACAACGTGTCCTCCGACGGCACCGACGTCTGGGTCACCAGCCCCGAACAGGGTCTGCTCACCGAGATCGACGCCTCGACCGGCGAAGTCATCAACACGGTCTTCTTCGGAGAATTCAGTTCCCCGCGCGGCGTCTCCTCCGACGGAACGCACGTCTGGGTAGCGCTGTCCTCACAGACATCTGTGGCGGAGATCGACGCGGCGACCGCCGCTGTCATCCGCACGATCCCGAACCGCGATTCCTTTGACGTCTCCTCCGACGGAACGTATGTGTGGGTGGCCAACTTCGAAGAACGGGGCACGGTCAGTGAGATCGAAGCCTCCACCGGAACCGTCATCCACAGGATCCACGTCGGCAAGGAAGCAGTCGGCGTCTCCACCGATGGCACCCATGCGTGGGTCGCCAACTACGGCGGGGGCACGGTCAACGAGGTCAGCCCGACGCCACCCGGCCCCACCTGCGACACGAACACAGCGGAGTTCAAGATCTCACCGGGCCTGACGGACAGCCCGGCGGTCCAGAACATCAAGGTCACGGGCACCCTCGGCGGGTGTGAAGGCGAGCCGTTCACCGGGGTGCGCTACACGGCGAAGCTGACGACCGCCGGGCCGGTCACCTGTTCGATCCTCACCGGGGCAGGCGAACCGGCAACCGGGCCCGCCACGTTCAAGTGGACGCCGAAAGCGAAGACGTCGAAGGGGACACTGACCATACCCCTGACGGAATCAGCGTTCGTCCCGGTGTCATTCGGCGGCGAACTCACCAGCGGAAGCTACGCCCCGCTCGCGTTCTCCGGGGCTGCCACGAGCAGGTTCGGGCTCGGACCCCAGTGCGGCGAAAAAGTGGGCAAAGCGACCATCAGGGTCAAGGGCGGCGAATTCATATCCTCCGAAGTCCTGTTCTAGCCACGCGCGGGCGCGAGCTCCCGATGGCGTGAGCGCGCCGGGCACCTCGGCGTTGCCCCCTGTTTTCGGAGCCGCGGTTCGGGCTGGGATAGTCGTCCGCGCATGCGGATAGGACTGTTGGGTGTCGATGACCCCTGCAGATGACGGCATGACGGCATTTCCAAGAGGAGGCCCGGTGAGCGAGCATCCTGTCCAGCTCACGGTCAGCGATGATCTGCACCGAAGCCGCCTGACGGTGTTCTTCAGGGTCATCCTCGTCATCCCTCACCTCTTCTGGCTGCTGATCTGGGGCATCGGAGCCCTCGGTGCGGCCGTCGTGAACTGGGTGATCACGCTGATCGCCGGCCGCCCACCGGCGGGACTCCACCGTTTCCTGTCCAGGTATGTGAGATACGCGGCCGAGGTCTACGCCTACCTCTACCTGGCATCGAACCCGTATCCGGGCTTCGACGGCGGTTCCGGCTACCCGGTGCGGGTGGACATCGCTCCGCCCGAGCCCCAGCCCCGTCTGACGGTGCTCTTTCGCCTGATCCTCGTGATCCCCGCTCTGCTGCTGACCGCGGCGCTGTTCGGCGCTCCGAGCTTCAGCCACACCAGCACCAGCTCATCCAACGAAGCGACGACGTCCAGCTATGGCTTCGGCATCGTCTACGCCGCCTCCTTCTCGGATGGTTCGTGTGCGTGATCCGGGCGCGCATGCCGCGCGGCCTGCGTGACTGCGTAGCGTGGGGGATTGGCTTCAGCGCGCAGCTATGGGCATATCTCTTCGTGCTCACCAGCCGCTACCCGGACTGCGACCCCGAGGTCGTGCTCGGGGTGCTTCCCTCGCGCAGCGACCCGATCAGCATCGAGGTGCACGATGACCTGCGCCGCAGCCGTCTGACGACGTTCTTCAGGCTCCTGCTCGCCGTGCCCCACCTCTTCTGGCTGTTCCTGTGGGGCATCCTCGCGTTCTTCGCAGCGGTAGCGAACTGGTTCTCGACACTCGCGCTCGGGCGCCCACCGGCGGCGCTTCACCGCTTCCTGAGCGCCTATCTGCGCTACGAGATCCACGTCTATGCGTTCCTCGCGCTGATCACGAACCCGTTCCCGGGCTTCACCGGCAGCCCCGGGAGCTACCCGGCGGAACTCGCGATCGCCGCGCCGCAGCGGCAGAACCGCTGGACCGTGGGCTTTCGGCTGCTGCTCGTACTGCCTGCCTGGCTGCTTGCGGCCTCCTACAGCACGTTGCTGTGGGTGGCGGCAATGCTCGGCTGGTTCGCCTCGCTCGTCACGGGCAGGATGCCGCGCCGTCTGCGCAACACGCAGGCGCACGCGCTTCGCTACGTCGCCCAGGCGTCGGGTTATCTGTTTCTGCTGACCGGCTCCTACCCCTACGGCGGGCCCTGTCAGGTCCCGGGCGTGACTGCGGATGAACCGCCGTCCACGCCGCCGCCGCTCACCGTGCCCGTCTGAGCAACGTGGGTGTCGAAGCTGCACGAGCGCACTAGGGGGCGAGCCGGGAGCGCTCTCGCCGGGCTGGCGGTCCTTGCCGCCGCCGTGCTGTGGGTGCTGGCCGCTCACGCCCTGTGGCGCTCAACGGTGCCTTCCCTTCAGCTTCCGCACGTCGACCCGCATCGGCTCTTCTCGGCTTCCTTCCTGCGTCGCAGCGCCTCCTATGAACGATTCCTGGACGTCGACGGCCTGCTCGCGAGCCTGACGCTGCTGGCAGTCCTCGCGATGTATGCGAGGTGGGGGCAGGGACTGATGGGGGAGTCGGCCGCGGGACGGATAGGCACCGGCATCCTGCTGGGGATGCTGGGGTTCGCGTTCGTGTGGCTCGCGCAGGTGCCGTTCGATCTGGCGGCGGTGTGGTGGGAGCGGGGGCACCACATCTCCCAGCAGGGATATGTCGCGTCGCTGATCGAAAGTTTCCTGGCGCTCGGGAGCCGCTTTCTGTTCGTCGCGCTTGCGATCGCGATCGCGATGGGCCTTGCGGGACGTCTGCGCAGGTTCTGGTGGGTCGCCGCCACCCCGCTGTTCGCGGCGCTCGCGCTCCTCTCCACATTCCTGAGCATCTACTTCATCCCCGAAACACATCCGCTGAGAAATCCCGCCATCGCAGCCGAAGCCCGGGTCCTCGCGACCACCGAGGGCGTGCCGGGGACGAAGGTGGTGGTGCAGAGGGTCTCGCGGTCCATCACCGCTCCGAACGCGGAGTCCGTCGGTTTCGGTCCGACCCGGCGGGTGGTCCTGTGGGACACGCTGCTCGACGGGCGCTTCAGCAGAAATGAAATCAGGGTCGTGATGGCGCACGAGCTCGGCCACATCGCCCACGGCCACATGCTGAAGCGCGTTGGCTGGCTGGCGCTGTTCCTGCTCCCGGCGACCGCGCTCGTCGCGCTCGTCACCCGAAGGCGGGGCGGCCTCGCGCGGCCTGAGGCGGTGCCGCTCGCGCTGTTCGTGTTCGTGGCCCTGCAACTCCTGACGCTGCCGCTGTGGAACATGGTCTATCGCCGCGAGGAGGCGGAGGCCGACTGGTCCGCCCTGCGGGCCACGCACGAACCCGCGACGGCCCGCGCCCTGTTCCAGCGACTGGCCACCACGTCGCTCAGCGACCCCGACCCGCCGGCGTGGTCATACGTGCTCTACGCGGATCACCCGACGATCGTGCAGCGGATCGCGGCCACGGAGGCCTGGGAGCAGCGCGCTTCAGGCCGCTGAGCGATGTAGCTCGGGAGTCGATCGCGCAGCTGGGCTATTGGCGCGCGCCTGCGGTGTCGGTAGTCGCCCCGCATAACGACTCGTAATTTCGCGCGCATCACTCTGGCATGCTGCGGTCGAGCTGCATGCGCCTCAGCGCCGATAGTTCTTGAATCTCCCTCTCGTATTTTCGGACCGACAAGCTGACCTGGCTCTCGAGGTTCTTGAGCCTGACGGGCCTGTCCATCTCGACCTATCTCGCCTGGAAGTACCTGCACAACGAGGCACCGGTCTGCACGATCGCCCACGGCTGCGCCAAGGTCGAGCAGTCCAAGTGGGCGCGCCCCGGCGGTATCCCGCTTCCGCTCTTCGGGATGGTCGGCTACACGGCGCTCCTCATAACCGCCTGCATCCGCGGACAGAAGGCACGGACATGGGGAATGATCTTCACCGTTGCCGCCATCGGAATGAGCGCGACGCTCACCTACCTCGAGCTGAACGTCATCCACGCCATCTGCATCTGGTGCGTCGCCTCCGCCACGTGCGCGTCCCTGCACGTGATCGTCAACTCCACGCGATTCGTTCGGGGCGATCCGTCGATCTATCGGGTTCCCCCGGCACCTCCGGCTCCCGCGGGAGCCACCGCAGCCTGATCGCCGAGAGGCGCCGGTCGCCGCCGGGCACAACGACGAGCCGGTCAGGTGAGCGGCGAGGCACTCGCTCGCGGCCGGGCCTCAGTTCCTGTCGGCTGGCGTCCTCGTGGCGCCCACCGTTGCGCGATTCGTAGGTCGAGCCCTGAGCTCACACGCATTGTTGCTCCGAGTCGCCGCTGAGCGCTATTAGCTCGGGTCGGTGTAGCTGCGCGGAGCCCCGCTGCGCTGCCACGTGAGAGTTCCTGCGCTCCTGAACGACAGGCTCCCCGGCGTCGCCGCAAGCGCGCCCGCGGACCCAGGCGAGACATCCGAGCAACCCACTCAACCGGGTCGAGTGCCCTGGAACGTCGGTCAATGCTGCTGATCAGCCGCCTGCAGCCGCGCCGAGGTGTCTCGCAGCGCCGCTTCATCGCACTCACCGGCATGCTGACGTCGGCTTCCGTAACTGCAATGTCGGCGTTCCCGGCGAAAGGCGGGGGGGACGGCAGCCGACGCCACCGGTGAAGGGCGCCGGCTGTCTCAGAAGACGATCGTGCGGCCCGCGAAGACGAGGACCCTGTCCTCCAGATGTCTTCGAACCGCACGCGCTAGAACCCTGCGCTCGAGGTCGCGCCCCACGCCTTCGAGATCCGCGATCTTGAAGCGATGGCCCACGCGCTCCACGTCCTGCTCGATGATCGGGCCCTCGTCCAGCTCGGCCGTCGCGTAGTGGGCGGTCGCGCCGATCAGCTTCACGCCCCGCTCGAAGGCCTGGCGGTAGGGGTTGGCGCCCGCGAATGCAGGAAGAAAGGAGTGGTGGATGTTGATGACCGGGCAGCCCGCGCGCTCCAGGAAGTCTCCTGACAAGACCTGCATGTATCGGGCGAGCACCAGCAGATCCACGTCTGTCCCGAGCGCCTGAAGAATCCTCTGCTCCGCCTCGGGCTTGCTCGCCGGTGTCACCGCGACGTGGATGAACCGGATGCCGGTCGCTTCGACCTCGGCCTGCAGGTGCTCGTGGTTTGAGATGACGCACGTCACATCCATCGCGAGCTCGCCGCGGCGCGCGCGCCAGAGCAGATCCACGACGCAGTGATCCTCGTGCGAGGCCATCAGCGCGACGCGAGGGCGATCGGCCGCATACGCGATCCGCCACGTCATCCGGAAGAGCTCAGCGAGAGATCCGAAAGACCTCTCGAACTCAGCCCTTTCCCGCTCGATCGCCGGGAGGTAGAAGGCCGAGCGCATGAAGAACGTGCCGTTCTCGGGATGCGTAGAGTGCTGATCTGAGGTGACGATGTTTGCGCCGTGCTCGAACAAGAAGTTCGAGACGGCAGCGACAATTCCCGGACCGTCGGGGCATGAGATGAGAAGGCGCGCGGTGTGGTCGGCCTCGTGCGCAGCGGGTGAGCGGCTGTCCGGCATACGGCCAAGACGGTACCCGAGTCGTCTGCCGCGGCCGGCGACGGCGCCTTTCCCGTTGAGCCCGGTGGCGTCGAACGGTGTCCCACTTCGCCAGCCCGGTCGCCCTGATTGCTTGGGGGTTGCGACTGCCTGCCCACCGCGCCGAGGAGGGACATAGAGATGTTCGTGACCTCGATGTGCTTCCCGGTGCCGGGATACGCTGTGCTGGTGAAGCTCTACCACCTGACCACGTTCGGCTGCCAGATGAACGAGCACGACTCCGAGCGGATGAAGGGGATGCTCGAGTCGCTCGGCTACCGCGAGGCCCCCGAGCGGGCCGAGGCCGACCTGATCCTCTTCGAACACATGCTCGATCCGCGAGGCCGCAGACAGCCGCTTCCTCTCCCACCTCGGGGAGGCCAGGGCGCTGAAGCGCGCGCGCCCGGAGACGGTCGTGGGAGTCGGTGGCTGCTGGGCGCAGTCGGTCAAGGAAGAGGTCTTCGAGCGCTTCCCGTTCGTGGACGTAGCCTTCGGGCCCGGCCAGGTCCATCGCCTGGCCGAGTTCCTCACCAGCGACTCGCTGACCGCGCAGGGCTACTTCGAGTTCGAGGGCTTCACCGGGCACCTGCCCGCCCACCGCGAGCGCGCCTTCCAGGGCTGGATGCAGATCAGCGTGGGCTGCAACTGCGCCTGCTCCTACTGCATTGTCCCCTCCACCCGCGGGCGCGAGGTCAGCCGCCCGATGCAGGAGCTGCTCGAGGAGGCCGAGGCGATGGCAGGCGACGGCGTCCGCGAGGTCACCCTGCTCGGGCAGAACGTCAACTCCTACGGCCGCGATCTTCCCTCGAGCCCACCGGCGCCCGGCGCGCCGGCCGGCAGCCGGCGCGAGCGTCCGAGCTTCGCGCAGCTGCTGAGGCTCCTGGACGGCATCGACGGAATCGACCGGATCCGCTACACCAGCCCGCACCCCAAGGACATGCGCGAGGACGTGATCCTCGCCCACGCGGAGCTGGCCAGCGTGTGCGAGCACATCCATCTGCCGCTTCAGTCGGGGTCCAGCAGGATCCTGAAGGCCATGCACCGCACCTACGACCGCGAGCGGTACATGAGCCGCGTGGCGCTGATCCGCGAGCACGTTCCGGACGTCGCCCTGACGAGCGACATCATCGTCGGCTTCCCCGGCGAGAGCGAGGAGGACTTCGAGCAGACGCTGCAGGTCGTCGACGAGGTCGGCTATGACAGCGCGTTCACGTTCGTCTTCTCCCCGCGCAGGGCACCGAGGCCGCCGAGCTCAAGGACGGCGTCGTGCCGCACCCGGTCAAGGTCGAGCGCATGGGCAGGCTCGTCGAGCTCGTGCAGGCGCGTGCGCGCGAGCGCGCCCAGCGCTTCGTGGGGCGGGAGGTCGAGGTGCTGGTGGAAGGCCGCTCGCGCAAAGACCCCGACCGTCTGCGCGGGCGCACCCGCCACAACAAGGTCGTCAACTTCGGAGGACTCGCCCAGGCGGGTGAGCTGACGCAGGTCCAGGTCCTGAGCGCGACGAGCCAGACGCTGATGGGCGAGGAGCAGCTTCTGTCAAGGACGGCCGAGCCGATCGGCGCCTGAGCGGCGCTAGGCGATCACGGGCGGGCGCGTGGGCGCGCCCGTTTCAGTGCTCGTGCAGACGCGGTTGCGCCCCGCGCGCTTGGCCCTGTAGAGGGCGGCGTCCGCCTCACCGAAGAGATCGTCGTAGTCGAAGCTGCGCCCGTTCCCCGACGCCGTCACGCCGAGGCTCATCGTGACACGCACCCCGTCTCCCAGCTGATGGGAGCAGACACCGTCCCGAACGCGTTCGGCGAGCATCATCGTCTGGCGGAGATCGGATCCGGGAACGAGGATCAGGAACTCCTCGCCGCCGAGCCTGTACGCAAGGTCGAAGGCGCGCAGCTGCGCCCGGATCAGGGCCGAGACCGACTTCAGGGCACGGTCGCCGGCGTGGTGACCGCCGGTGTCGTTGATGGCCTTGAAATGGTCGAGGTCTGCGACGATCAGGCCGATCGGCTCACGGGTGATCTGGGACTGCAGCGTGAGCTCGTGCACCCGCACCTCCAGCGCCTTGCGGTTGAGCATCCCGGTCAGCGGGTCCACCAGCGCGTCATAGCGATGCTCGATGTCCGAGCGCATCAGCGGGGCCGACAGCACCGCGACGCACAGGATCACCGCCACGGGTGCGATCAGGGTCATCGGCGCCGCGAGCACGGCGGCGCTCATGAAGCCGTAGGCGGCGGTGAGCGTCAGTGCGAGGGCGACGGCGACGCCGGCGAGCACCCCGCGCATGGAGAAGCGCGAGGTGAGGGTGAGGATCGGAATCGCCAGCAGCGACAGCGCGGATGCCCCGGCATCGCCGGCGACCGCGAGAGCCGCGGCGAGGGTCGCCTCGGCGCCGATCCAGGTGGCGAACATCAGGTTCTCCGGCCTGCGCGCCGTGGGAATGAAGCGGTCCGCGGCCGCAAAGATCCCGCCGAGCGGGACGATGATCAGGACCGGCAGCCAGCCGATCCACGGCCCCGCGGCGGCCAGGGCGAGCGCCATGACCGCGATCGCGCGGCGCCTGACGGGCCGCACCCGCTCCTCCATGTCGAGCATGCGTTCTCTGTCGCGGTCATCGCGGCAAAGCCACGAGCCCGCGGGCGCAGAATCGAGCTGCGGTGCGGCGTTTCCCATGTGAATCGGCTCGTCGCAGCCGAGCCCGACGATAAAGGCGGGAGGGCGCCATGGACGAACGTTCCCTTCAGTGGCTGTGGACGGCGGCGCCGCGCGCGCCGCGGCCTGCGGCGGGTGCCTGCGCGTGCCCGGTGCCGGAACGCGCGCGGGGCCGGCGGCGGCCAATCATCCCGAGCCTCGAGGCCGGCATCGGGGTGAGCACGGGAGCCGGGCCGGCGGCCGGCGGGGACTGATTCTCGGTGTCGGGGGCGCCGGCGATCATCGTTGCCGAGAGCATCCTTGAGATCAACATGGGGGCGAGTCTCCTTTGGCTTGTGGGCGGGTCATGGCCCAATGATCGGCGCCGGCCCTAAGGAGGGGGCTAGAACTGCGTAAGAGCTCCGGAAGAGAGGCCTGTGGATCGCGTAAGAGGCGCAGGTGGGGGCTCTAGCGCTTCTCGCGCTGGCCGTCCTCGAACGCTCGGCTTATCTCCTCGGCGCCCATGCGCCTTGAGATGGCCGCCGCGAGATCCGGTGCGAAAGCCCCGAGGATCGAACCGGCACGCAGGCTTAGGGGCGCGACGACCACCTCGCCGCGGTCGTGCTCGATCGCGCCCACGACCGCGTCGGCCACGTCCTGCGGAGAGCGGGTGCCGACCCCTCGCGGCAGACGCACTCCCGCTTCGGCGAACATGCCGGCGTCGCGGACAAAGCTCGGGAACACCGCCGAGACACCGACGCCGCTGCCGTGAAGCTCCGCGCGCATGCCGCCGGCAAACCCCCGCAGCCCGAACTTGGAGGCGTTGTACAGCGACGTGCGCGTGGAGGCGGAACGACCGGAGAGCGAGCACATGAAGAGCAGGTGCCCGCTGCCTCGCGCGAGCATGCCGGGGATGAGCGCGCGGGCGAGGACGATCGGTGCGCGCAGATTCACCTCGAGTGCACGATCGATCTCGTCGGGTGTGAACGACTCGAGTGCCCCCGAGGCGGGCAGCGCGGCGTTGGAGATCAGGATGTCCACGGGCCCGGCCAGGGACAGCAGCCGCTCGACGTCGGCCCGGTCGCTCAGGTCGGCCGCGAGCGGCCGCGCGTTCAGGGAATCCGCGAGCTCGTTGAGCTGATCCTCCCGCCGGCCGGTGAGGATGAGGTTCGCGCCCCGTGCGCGCATGACCCGGGCTATCGCCTGCCCGATTCCCCCTGTTGCGCCCGTGAGCAGGACGGTGGAGCCTGAGATCCGCACAAGCTGTGAGGCTATCCCGAATGCGAATCATCGCGCTGTTCGGGCCCACGGGCGTCGGCAAGACCTCGCTCGCGATCGCCATCGCCGAGGGCCTGCGCATGCGCGGAGAGGACCCCGTCGCCGTCTCCGCGGACGCCATGCAGATCTACCGGGGCCTTGAGGTCCTGACAGGGGCGGCGACGCCCGAGGAGCAGGCGAGTCTGGAGCACCGGCTCGTGTCGGTGCTCCCGGTCAGCGACAGGTGCAGCGCCGGCCGCTACGCCGAGCTCGCGCACGCGGAGATCGACACGCTCCTGGCGCAGGGCAGGCGCCCGATCGTCGTCGGCGGCACAGGGCTCTATCTGCGGGCGGCGCTCGCGAATCTGAGCCTGCGTCCGCCCGCGGACCCGCGGGTGCGGGCGAGCCTCTCGGCCGAGCTCCAGCAGGTCGGCGCCCCCGCCATGCACGCGCAGCTCGCGCGGGCGGCGCCATGGGCGGCGGCCGACATCGACCCCAACGACGGCCGGCGCGTAGTGCGGGCGCTCGAGCTGCTCGCAGCCGGGGCCCTGCACCGGCGTGAGGGCCCCTCGGAGCTATGGAGCGAGGATCTCAGGCACCCGACGCTCCTGATCGGCCTGGTGATGGGCCGCGAGCAGCTGTATGCGGCCATCGACGCGCGGGTCGAGCGCATGGTCGAGCTCGGAGCCGCCGAGGAGGTGCAGGCCGCGCAGGCCGCGGGAGCCTCGGCCACGGCACGCAAGGCGCTTGGCTTTCAGGAGCTGCTGAGCGGCGATGTGGAGGGCATGAAGCGCCGCACGCGCAACTACGCAAAGCGCCAGCTCACCTGGATGCGCAAGCTTCCAGGGGTCGGCGTGATCGACGTCGGCGGGCGCGAGAGCGGCGCGATCGCGCGGGAGATCCTAGACTCCGGCGCCTTGTGAGATTCGAGAAGTGGCAGGCCCTCGGCAACGACTACATGATCATCGAGCGCGATGAGCTCGCCTTCGAGCTGACCCCTGCGCGCATCCGCCGGCTCTGCGAGGGGCACTTCGGTGTCTTCGCCGACGGCGTGCTGCTGCTCTCGCGCCCCGCCGACGCGCGCTACGTCGCGGAGCTTGCGATCTACAACCCAGACGGCTCGGAGGCGGAGCTGTCCGGCAACGGCGCACGCGAGGCGATCATGTACCTGCGCAGCCGCGGCTGGACCGACAGCGACAGCTTCTCGATCCTGACCATGGCCGGGGAGATCAGGCCCACGATCACCGGACCCGACACGTGCTCGGTCGCGATGGGGACCGCCTCGCTGCAGTCGCGGGACTTCCCGGCCGGCGGACCGGACGGGCGCGGCGAGGTGCGCTCAGGTGGCCGCACATGGTCGTTCCAGCACGTCTCGATCGGCAACCCCCAGTGTGCGATCCACGTCGACAGCGAGGATGAGCTGAGCGCCCTGGATCTCCCCTCGATCGGGCCTGCGATCGAAGGCAGCGAGCTGTTTCCCAACCGCACGAACGTGTCCTGGTTCACCGAGCTGCCGGGAGCGCCCGGCCGAATCCGCGCGCGCATCTTCGAGCGAGGAGTGGGGGAGACACTCTCCTCCGGCACCGGTGCGTGCGGCGCCGCTGTGGCCCATCTGCTCCGCGGGCCGGGCTCCGGGAGCGTCGAAGTGATCCTCGACGGCGGTGAGCTCGCGGTGCGGGCCACAGACGATCTTGCCATCAACCTGGCAGGCTGGGCGCGCGCGGTTTTCATGGGCCGCCTCAGCGACGACTTCGTAAAGGAGATCAATGAAACCGAGTAAGCGCCTTGAGCGGATCCCGCCGTATGCGTTCGCCCAGCTCGAGCGCAAGATCGCTGAGAAGCGCGCGGCGGGTGTGGACGTGATCAGCCTCGGCATCGGAGACCCCGACCGCCCGACCCCGGCTCTGATCGTGCAGGCGATGCAGGAGGCGGTCACCGAGCCCGAAACCCATCAGTACCCGAGCAACCGCGGCCGCGCTGACTTCCGCTCTGCTGTCGCCGACTTCTACGCCCGGCGCTTTGACGTGACCCTGGACCCGGAGAGCGAGGTGATCCCCGCCATCGGCGCCAAGGAGGCGATCTTCAACCTCAACCTCGCCTTCCTGGACCCGGGCGACTACGCGCTCGCCGCCGACCCCGGCTACCCGGTCTACACCGGTGGCCCATGGCTCGCCGGTGCCGAGCCGGTGCTGATGGCGCTGGAGCCCGAGCACGGCTTCGTCCCCGACCTGGGAGCGATCGACGAGGACGTCGCGCGCAGGAGCAAGCTGATGTACCTGAACTACCCGAACAACCCCACCGGCGCGGTCGTGCCGGAGGGCTTCTTCGAGCGGGTCGTCGAGTTCGCTCGCGCCTACGACATCCTCGTGGTTCACGACAACGCCTACTCAGAGCTCACGTTCGACGGCTACCGCGCGCCCTCATTCCTGGCCACGCCGGGTGCGAAGGAGGTCGGCATCGAGGTCTTCTCGCTGTCCAAGGGCTACAACATGACCGGCTGGCGCTGCGCCGTCGTCGTCGGCAACGCGGAGGCGCTGGAGATCTACTGGCGCCTGAAGACGAACATTGACTCCGGGCTGTTCGAGGCCGTCCAGCTGGCAGGCATCGCCGCGCTCAGCCCGGACGCCGACGCTGAGGTCGCGTCGATGAACGAGCTCTACCGTCGCAGGCGCGACCTGGTGTGCGACGCGCTTGTCTCGATCGGGGTGCAGGTGCGACCGCCCAAGAGCACGATCTACGTGTGGGCGCCCGTTCCGCAGGGATTTGACAGCTCGGCCGCCTACTGCGAGCACGTGCTCGAGAACGCCGGCGTCGTGCTGTCGCCCGGTGCGATCTACGGTCCCGCCGGCGAGGGCTGGTTCCGGATCTCCCTGACGACCCCCGATGACCGCCTCGTGGAGGCGGTGCAGCGGCTCGGCGCCCTGGCCGGCTGAGGCGCGGGCGCCGGCAGCGCCGTCCGCCCACCTCCTAGACTGGGAGGGGAATGGATTCGAGCCAGAACGGGCTAAGCGAGTCAGCACCGCAGTCGATGGCCGCGCCGGCCGGCGCGATCGTGGGCCAGCGTGCGCGTCAGCGCGCGCTCTGTGTCGCGGCGCTTCCGGAGGGAGATGACCTCTCCGAGCTCGCTGAGCTTCTGCGGACGGCCGGCGTCGGCGTCGTGGGGGAGCTGGTCCAGCACCGCGAGCAGCCGCACCCGAATACCTACCTCGGACCCGGCAAGGTCGCGGAGGCAAAGGCGGCCGCGGCGGCCTGCGACGCGAACCTGATCGCCTGTGACGATGAGCTGACGGCGCGGCAGGAGCGAAACCTCGAGGCCGCGGTCGGCCTTCCCGTGGTCGATCGCACGACGGTGATCCTCGACATCTTCGCCTCACATGCCGGCAGCGCCGAGGGCAAGCTCCAGGTCGAGCTGGCACAGCTGGAGTACAACCTGGCCCGCATGAGGGGCCTGTGGACCCACCTCGAGCGGCTCGGAGGCGGGATCGGAACCAGGGGTCCGGGTGAGACCCAGATCGAGACCGATCGCCGTCTGGCCCGCAACCGCATCTCGGTGCTTCGCAAACGCCTGGAGCACGTGAAGGGGACGCGAGCGGTGCAGCGCGCCGAGCGCGAGCGTGCGGCGCTGCCGACGGTCGCGCTCGTGGGCTACACGAACGCCGGCAAGTCGACGCTGCTGAATGCGCTCACCGGTTCTGAGGTCGGGGTCCGAGACCGCCTGTTCCACACCCTGGATCCGACCACGCGGACGCTGAAGCTCGGCGGCCGCCCCTATCTGCTCACCGACACCGTCGGCTTCATCAGCAAGCTGCCCCACCAGCTCGTGGACGCGTTCGCGGCGACGCTCGAGGAGACCCGCCGGGCAGAGCTGCTCCTGCATGTGCTCGACGCCTGCGCTCCGGAGGCCCAGGAGGAGCTGATGCGCCGCTCGGTGGAGCTGACGCTCGATGAGATCGGCGCCGGCGACTGCCCGCGCGTGCTGGTCCTGAACAAGGCCGACCTGCTCGACGAGCAGGGGCGCCAGGAGATCCGCCTGCGCTACCCGGATGCCGTGCTCGTCAGCGGCATCAGCGGCGAGGGACTGGGAGAGCTTGGGGAGCGGATCGAGGCGGAGCTCGCGCACCGGCTTCAGCCCGTGGACCTGCTGGTGCCCTACGCCGACGGTGGCAGCCTGGCCGAGCTGCACGACCTGGTCGGGGATGTCACCCGCGAGGACACCGCCGAGGGCGTGCGCGTACACGCCCTCGTGCCCGCCCGCCTGGCCGAACGCTTCGCCCGCTTCGCCGTCGCCGCCCGCTGAGGGCGCCGCTCAGCGATCGTCGCCGCTGCCCGAGAGCACGCCTCGGCGCTGGCGGGACAGCAGCTTCTCGAGGTTCCCGGATGCGATCTCGTCGAGGTCGAGATCGAGCTCGGTCGCGATCTGCGCGACGTACCAGAGCACGTCGCCGAGCTCCTTGGCCATCGCCGCCCTGCGCTCGGGGCTGACGCTCCCGCCGTTGTCGCGGATCGCCTTCTTGGCGTGCTCGGCGACCTCGCCCGCCTCCCCGGCCAGGCCGAGGGCCGGATACGCGAGCCACGCCTCGCGCGGATACTCGGCGGTCACGCGCGAGCGCCTCTGGTAGTCGGACAGCTCCACGAGTTGATCCTACGGCGCGAAGGCGCCGGCGCGGGACGCCGATGCCCGTATTTGCGGACGGCGGGGCGCTAGATGCCGGCGGCGCTCCGCGCGCTCATGTGCGTCGCGCTCTCCAGCTCGTCCGAGAGCGGGGGAAGCGCGTCCTGCGCCACCCCCAGCGCCCGTGCGATCAGCCAGTCGGCGAACCAGACGTTCTTCGGCAGCAGTGGTCCGTGGAGATAGGTCCCGATCGTCGAGAGGGTGGCCGCTCCCTCGTAGCCGCTGCGCCCGTCGTTGCCGTGACCCTTCAGCACACGGCCGAGCGGCGCCTGTGACCCCTGCAGATAGGTCCGCCCGCCGTGGTTCTCAAAACCCGCCAGAACACGGTGGTTGCCTGCTGGAGCCGGGTCCAGGGACACCTCGATCGCGACGTTGCCGATCAGCCTCGGCCCGTCCTCGCGCACGGTGCGAACGTCCAGCAGGCCCACGCCCTCGATCTCCTCGGTGCCGAGCGTGTAGGAGCGCCCGAGCAGCTGGTAGCCGCCGCACACGCCGAGGATCAGCGCTCCGCGCGCCGCGGCCGCGTGCAGCGCCGCCCGCTTGGTGTCGATCAGGTCCTGGGCGCACAGCCGCTGATCGCTGTCCTGGCCGCCGCCCATGTAGAACAGCTCGTGCGCGTCGGGGTCGAGCTCCTCACCGAGTCCCGCCGAGGACAGCTCAAAGCCGATTCCCCGCCACGCGCAGCGGCGCTCGAGCACGAGCAGGTTGCCGCGGTCTGCATAGATGTTCATGAGATCCGGATACAGCGCGCATACGCGCAGTGGCCCCCTGATCTCGCCGTTCTCATGCGGCACGGAGAATCACCACCTCGCTGGCCACGTGCTCCTCCGTCGCGGCCGTCACCCTGATGCTCTCGGCCTGGAATCCGGCCGCCCGGCCCTCATCGGCGAGCTGGGCCGCCGTGACCCGGTCCAGCTCGATCACGTCGGGTTCGGTGCGCAGCACCGCCGCCGGCTCGCTGCCGTTCGCGGACAGCACCCGCCGGACACGCTCGATCCTGATCACCGAGGCGCTCACGCGCACGGCCACCGCCCGGCTGACGAAGATCGCATCCTGCAGGCGCGCAACCTCCGGGCCGGGGCCGAGATCCCCGACCGCGCAGTCGAACTCCTCGGCATCGGTGACGATCGCGCACGCCAGCACCCCGCCGGTGCGCAGATGTGCCCGCACACCCCGCAGCAACTCGCCGCGCCCTCGCTCGCCGCCCAGAAGCTGGATCGTCTGCATCGGAGCGATCGCGAGCGCCAGCTCACGCTCGTCCAGCTGCAGGCCGCGTGCGTCCTGGTTGACGGTCCGCACCGCGAGCCCGTCGGCGCGGCTCACGAGAGCGGCCAGCAGGTCAGGGTCGAGATCCAGCGCGATCACCTCATGACCGGCCTCTGCGAGAGCGAGACTGACGCGCCCTGTGCCGGCGCCCAGGTCAAGGATCGGCTGCTGTGCGGGTGCGGGCCCGGCGAGCTCGAGCCACAGCTGCAGATCCGCGCGGTAGAGGCCGCACTCCAGGTCGTGCCAGCGAACCGAATCGGGAATCAGCTCCATGCGCTGCCCGCCTCGCCGCGATCGACCAGCAGCTCGCGCAGGGCGAGCATCGCGGTGTATGTCGGCAGCGCGTAGAGCGGAGCCCCGCCCGGGGGCTGATCGCGCGTGGCGCTGTCGAGGGCGGCGGTCAGGTTGCCCTCGACGTGGATCAGCGCAGGCTCGATCCCCGCGTACTTCATGCGGGTCGCGAGATCCGCGGCGCGGCTGCCGGCACAGGTGACGCGCCTGATGCGGCCCTGCAGGAGCTCGAAGTCGGCGTCCCAGATCCACGACACGTCGCGACCGTCGGCGATCTGGTCGTTCAGCACACCCAGGATGTCGTGCTCGCCCGGCTCCAGCGCGAGCGTTCTGAGCACCTCGTTGGTGCCGGCAGGGTTCTTGACGAGCATGATCCGCATCTCCCGGCGGGAGGCCTGCAGGCCGTTGGCGGCCGGCAGCGCGAGGCTCACCGTCTCTGCCCGCCCGAAGGCAGCCTGCGTCGCCCCTAGCCCCTCGGCGACCGTCTCCAGCGGCACCCCGAGGGAGGTGGCGAGAGCGGCGGCGGCGAGCGCGTTGTAGAGGTTGTAGAGACCCGGAACGGCGATCCGGACCTCGGCGCTGCCCGCCGGGGTGCTCAGCGTCATCCGCGCCGCCCGCACGCCGTCGAGCCTCACGTCGCTGGCGATGATCTGCGGCGTCGGGCGCTCGGCGCCGCAGGAAGGGCAGTGGTAGTGCCCGAGGTGGCCGAGATAGATCGCATCAAACACATATGGGGCGCCGCATCGCCGGCAATGCTTCGCGTCAGCCGCGTGCGCCATCCCCGCCAGCGCGAGAGAGTCGTCCTCGACGCCGAAGTAGGTCACGCCCTCGCGGTCCCGGCCGAGATCGGCGACCATCGGGTCATCGGCGTTCAGGACCAGCGCGGCCGGGCTGTGGGCCACCGCTCGCTCCCAGCTTTCGGCGATCGTCTCGAGCTCTCCGTACCTGTCGAGCTGGTCGCGGAACAGGTTTCCCAGCAGGATGGCCCTGGGATGCAGCTGCGTCGCGAGCCCCGCCAGCCACAGCTCGTCGACCTCGAACAGGCCGAGCTCGCCATCCATCCGACCGCCGCGCCGCGCCGCGCCCAGCAGCGTCGTGGCAATCCCTCCCGCCATGTTCGCTCCAGCCTGGTTGTGCACCAGGCGCAGCCCATGTCGCTCGAGCACACTGGCGGCCATCGCGGCGGTGGTGGTCTTCCCGTTCGTGGCCGAGATCAGCGCGCAGCCCTGCGCAAGCCGCGCGCCGAGCTCCCCGACGGCGTCGGGTGAGAGGCGCATCAGGACCTTGCCGGGCGCGCTCGTAGCGCCGCCGCCGCGCATGCGCGAGAGCGCCCCGACGCCCCTTGCGAGCGCGAGCTTGGCGGCCGAGGGACCGGCCATCAGCTCGCCGCCGGCGGATCTCCCGGCTCGGCGGGAGCGGGGGAGGGAAGACCGAACGGCGAGGCATCGGGTCCGGGGGCGGGAACGATCATCGTGATCGCGCCCTCAAGCGCCGTGACGCGGACGGGCAGGACTCCGATCGGGTCCCCGTCGGCGAACAGGGTGAACGGCCGGCTGGCATCGATCGAGATCTCGCGGGCCCTGAAGACCCGGACCGTCGGCTCGTTGACATGCTTGCCGCCGAACACCTTCGGCAGGTTCGCCAGGAACCGCGCCTTGGAGACGCGTTCGATCGCGATCACGTCGAGCATGCCGTCATCGAGCATCGCGCCGGGCGCCAGCATCATGCCGCCTCCATACGCGCGAGAGTTCGCGGCGGCAACCGAATAGCCGGTGAAGACGTGGCGCTCCCCGGGCGGGTCGAGCTCCACCTCAAAGCGCGCCGGCGTCCAGGAGATCAGCGCGCGCAGAGCACCATAGGCATATACGAGGCCGCCCAGCCAGGACGGTGCTTCGTTGGCGATCCGGTTGGCATCACTGTCGAATCCGGCCGATGCGATCCCCACGAACGCCTGGCTCGCGGATCCGTTGGCACCGGCCACGAGGCCGAGGTCGACCGCGCGGGTGTGACCCTCGGCGATGACCCGGCACGCAGCCTGTGGGTCGTCGGGGATGCCGAGCACCCTCGCCAGATCATTGCCGCGGCCGCCGGGGATGAGTCCGAGCACCGCTCCGGGCACAGCTCGCAGGCTGTCGGCCAGCGCTCCGATCATCCCGTCTCCGCTCACCGCAACCACCAACCTGCCCTGCTGGGCCGCTTCGACGGCGAGCTCGCGGGCGTGATCGAGGTCACGGGTGTCAGAGCGCGTGAAGTCAACGCCCTGCGCGCGCAGGGAGCTCTCGATGTCGGGGGCGATTCGTGCGGCCCTGCCGCCGCCCGCGGACGGGTTGACTATCAGTGAGAGTGAGGCTGGCACGGGGCAAGCCTAGTGGCCGGGGCCGGGCGACCCGGGGGCCGTCAGGTGCTTGGGGCGCTTCGGGCTTTCTCGCGCCTGCGCCTGCCGATCACCGCGAAGATCGCGACCACCGCGATCACCAGGAACAGGCCGAGCAGGACACCGGGCGCGAGCCCGATCCCGCCGAAGGGCAGCGCGATCAGCTCAACCACGCCAAGCCCGAGCGCGAGCAGCACGATGATGAGCAGGATGATCAGGAGCACGCCCCTGACACGCGCCAGCATGCCGGCGGAGGCCGGGGGCATCAGCAGCCCCATGGCGCGCAGAGCAAACAGCTGACGGCCACTCGGGGGTGTCTGACCAAGGCGTTCGACGGCCTCCTTCAGGTCGCCCGAGCGTCGTTCGGCCAGCGCGAGGGAGGCGTCCGCCATGCGCCTGATCTGCATCCGCTCCTGTGGGCGGGCTGCGGCGAGCGAGCGCTGAAAGTAGGAACGGGCGGCCTCGGCGTCAAAACGCTCGGACGCACGGGCGCCGAGGATCGCCATCGCGGCGGCCTTGTATTTGGTCTCGGCCTCGAGCTCCTCGTCCGAGCGCGTCTCGAGCGCCTGGATGGCCTCGAAGGCGCCGCGCTGCTCCATGCGAACCTGGCGTTGTTTCGGGGACATGTGCCGGCATTCTACGGTCTGTGGCCGCGGGACGCGCCCGACGCGCGTTCGTCGGCACGCGCCCCGCAGAAGGTATGCTCGCCGCGTGCGAAGCATGCGTTCATACCTTCCGCGCGCTCAGCGACCCCTCGCGGTGCTGGTTCTGGTGCTCGCATTCGGGCTCTTCGCGGCGGCTCCCGGCGCCCTGGCGGCCGAAATCGGCGGCAGCAACGCGCTGAGCGAACTCACCGAAACGCCGACCGAAGGCAGCGCGACCACGACCGCCACTAAAACGACCACGACGGAATCCTCAAGCGGCTCGACCACCGAAGTCGTCGTCCTGGCGCTCGCGGTGGCCCTGATCCTGATGAGCGCGATCGCGTACATCATCATCCGGGACGCGCGCAGACGCGCGCCGGTGGACGATGAGGACGTGGACGCGCGGGAGGCCCGTGCCGCCCACGATCAGTCCGTCAGGCTGCAGAAGCGCCGGGCCAAAGCCAAGGCGGCCAAGGCGCAGCGCAAGCGAACGCGCTGAAGTTTCAGCCGTGTGCCCGCACGGGCCGCGTGCTGCGGACGCGCGTGCGAACCCGCGGGGGAGAGTGCGGAGAGGGCGAACCGTGCGGGCCGCGCCGGGGCCTGCGGGGAAACGGTGTGCGCGGGTGAGGATCGAGCGGGCCGCCCGGCAGCACCTTCGAGCCGCCGTCTTCTTCAGAGGAGTCCGACGGCTCGGACGAGGTCATCGCGCTGTCCTGACGGATCGGGATCCACAGCATGAGGCCAGCCAGCGGCAGTTTGATCAGAGCGGCCAGAATCAGGATCCAGGACCAAGTCGGCATCTAGCTCCGATGGTACTACTGAGTCGTGAGTTCCGACAAGGGGTCTGATCTGGAGTGCCTGGCCGGCGAGATCGCGGCCTGCCGGCGCTGCCCGCGGCTGGTCGAGTGGCGCGAGGAGGTCGCGCGCGAGCGCAGGGCCGCATACGCCGAGCAGGAGTACTGGGGCCGTCCGGTGCCCGGCTTCGGCGACCCGGCGGCGCGGCTGCTGCTTCTCGGTCTCGCACCGGCGGCACACGGCGCCAACAGGACCGGGCGCATGTTCACCGGCGACCGCTCCGGTGACTTCCTCTACGGCGCGTTGTGGCGCGCGGGTCTGGCCAGCTCGCCGCACTCCACGGGCCGCGACGACGGGCTGACGCTGCGAGGTGTCTGGGTCAGCGCGGTGGTTCGCTGCGCGCCGCCCGCCAACAGGCCGCAGCCGGCCGAGCGCGATAACTGCCTCACCTGGGCCGAGAAGGAGATGCGGCTGCTCACCGGGGTGCGCGCGATCCTCTGCCTCGGCGCGTTCGCCTGGGACGGGGCTCTGCGCATCCGGGCCGCACTGGCTGGTGGCGCGCTGCCGCGCCCGCGCCCGCGCTTCGCGCACGGCGCCGTGCTCCCAGGGCCCGGCCCGGTGCTTGTGGGCTGCTACCACCCGAGCCAGCAGAACACCTTCACCGGGCGCCTGACCGAGCCGATGATCGACGAGGTTCTCGAGCGGGCCGGCGCGCTCGCCGGGCTAAGGTGATTGTCGTGGCCTATTCGACACTTGACGCGCGAGCACAGCTCCTTGACTCCGTTGTGCAGGCGGCGGAGCAGATCTCGGTCGCGATCGCCTCACTCAGCGAGGCATACGAAGTCCTGGACGAGCAGACCGCGGACCGCATGGAGGAGCAGCTCTTCAGGCCCGTGCAGGCTGCCTACGGGCGCATCAAGCGAACGCATGCGGACTTCGCCTCTGCCCACGGGCTGCCCCCGGCCGAGTTCACGACGGCGATCGCCGGAGCGCCCTCGATGGGAGCGCGCGGCTTCCTGGACGCCGCGGCGGCGGCGATCTCACAGGCGGACCTGACGCTCGCCACGCTGCAGGACTCGATGCTGCCGGTGGAGGTGGGCGACCCGGAGCTGCGCGCCGGCCTCGAGCAGGTTCGCGAGCTCCTCGGGCACTTCGGCGCTCGAGCCCGCGAGCTCGAGCGCACGCTCGGGCGCTGATCTACGAGACGGGCACGCCGTTCACGGTCAGATCCACGTCGATGTTGCCCCGCGTCGCGTTGGAGTAGGGGCAGACCTTGTGGGTGGTGCGAACGACCTCCACAGCCGCGTCCGTGTCCGTGACGCCGGGAAGGGTCACATCGAGTTTCACGGACAGCACGAATCCGCCCTTGCCGTCCGGCGCGAGCGACACCTCGGAGTCGATTTCGGCGTTCTCCGTGTCGACCTTCGCGCGTCGGCCCGCCACGCCCAGCGCGCTCTCGAAGCACGAGGCGAACCCGACGGCGAACAGCTGCTCGGGGTTGGTGCCCGCGCCGTCTCCTCCCATCTCCACCGGGAGGCGCAGATCCACCTCGAGGGCGCCGTCGCTGGTGCGCCCATGTCCCGCCGCACGCCCGCCCGTGACATGTGCCTTGGCTGTGTAAAGGGTGTTGGCCATCGTGTTCCTCTCCGTTGGGTCAGTGCAGGCGTGATGCTAGATCAACTGCGGACAAACCCTGTGACGATTGCCCGGATGCACCACGCCGCCGGCCCCAGAGGGGCGAGCACATGAGACGCCTCGGCCCGGCCATGGCGGTGCGCGACTTCGCGCTGCTCTGGCTCGCACTGCTGGGGATGGGGATCAGCCTGCAGATGCTCGAGGTGGCGATCGGCTGGGAGGTGTTCACCGCACACGGCAGTGCCCTCTACCTCGGCCTCATCGGCCTGGCCGAGTTCATCCCGCTGTTCGCGCTGGCACTGCCGGCCGGGCAGCTCGCCGACAGGGTCTCGCGCCGGCTCATCTTCGGCTCCTCGCTGCTGCTGAGCGCCGCGGTGGCCGCCGGTCTGGTGCTGGTGAGCGCGGCCGGCGTGACGAGCATCTGGCCGTTCCTGGCGCTAGCCATGGGAGCCGGAACCGCGATGGCCATCGGAACGCCGGCGGCACGGGCGCTGCCGCCCACACTGGTGCCCGTCGATCTGCTCGAAAACGCCATGACGCTGCGGGGTGTTGCGATGTACTTCTCGGGGGTCGTCGGCCCGGCGCTCGGCGGGGTGCTCTATCTGCTGTCGCCGAGTGCCGTCTATGGCGTGGGGGGCGCGATGTGCCTGGGTGCTGCGGCGTCGGTGGCCGCGATGCACCCGCAGCCTGCCCCCGAGCAGCCCGAGGGAAGCAACGAGCTCAGCCTCACAAGCGTCCTTGCGGGCATCCATTTCGTCCGGCGCAGCCAGATCGTGCTCGGCGCGATCCTGCTGGACCTCCTGGTGGTTTTGTTCGGCGGAGCGATCGCCCTGCTTCCGCTCTTCGCACACTCGATCCTCCACGTCGGACCAGTGGCGCTCGGCGTGATGCGCAGTGCGCCCGCGGTCGGGGCGCTGGCCGGCGCGGTGCTGCTGACACGACGGCCGCTGGGAGGACGCGCCGGGAAGAAGCTGATGCTCGTGGCGGGCGCCTTCGGCGCGAGCATGGTCGTCTTCGGCCTCTCGCGCTCGCTATGGCTCTCGATCGCGGCCCTGGCGGTCAGCGGCTTCGTCGACATGTTCAGCGTGAACATCCGCTCGACGACGGTTGCCCTCGCAACCCCCGACCAGCTGCGAGGGCGCGTGCTGGCGGTGGAGATGGTCTTCATCAGCGCCTCGAACCAGCTCGGGGCGTTCGAGTCCGGGCTCGCGGCCTTCCTGATCGGCGCCGTCCCGGCGGTTGTCGCGGGCGGTGTACTCACCGTCGGCATAGCGGTGGTCTGGGGCAGACTGTTCCCGGCCCTTGCAGGAGTGGATCACCTGCGGGATGTGCACCCCGACAGGGCCGCGGAACTCGCAGAGGTCTCCGCGTAGCTGGTTGACATAACGCTCTGGGGCGCAACCGCATTGCGCGGGAGGGGGTCGGCAGCGAGCCTGCAGCAGCAGGCGATCAGTTGACCCTGACGGAGTGGCGGAAAATCGCTCCTGGTGAGCCGCTGCCGAAATCCGCTGCCGACTCCAGCGCGCTTTGAGATCTGTTCGCGTGCCCGCGGCAACGCGCGCGGTCGTCCGTTACCGAGCTCCGGCAGGGTGCGGTTCACAGCCGGCCGGCCCGGCCCGGCGGGGGAATGTGCGGGATCCTCCAAAACGATGCCCTTCCGAGCCAGGTTTACATAACATGTATTATCGAGCGCAGCTACGCATGCGTGCGAGCCGTGCGTAGAGCAATCACGGCTAGCTGCCGGCATATGGCGCGTGCGGTGCCAAGCGGAATCTCGCGATGACGCGGGACTGGAGTCCGGACGTCGCGCGCCGGATTCGACCAGATCGCGTGGCTGGCGCCCTCCCGGATTACAGCGCAGCCGTGGCCGCGCAGGTGCGCTCTCGAGATCGCGGCGCTTCGAGCGGCGAGGCTAATTGTCAGTGTCTCGGCATGCCCACCGCCGATTGGCGGCTCCCGACCCTCGTCGCGATATGACGCGACCATCTCGTTCGCAGCATCCAGCAGCATCGCTCGCGCCTCCTCCAGCGTGGGCGCGCAGGTCACGACCGCCGGCCACTCAGCCAGCTGCGCCATGGTCCATCCCTTCTCGTCAGGCGTGAAGACCGCCGTCAAGGTCACGGACTTATCCATAGCCACCATTATGCACCGCCGCTGCGACGGAGCACGAGTGCCCAGCTCGACACGCTCCATTTATTATCGAGCACTCGATCAGGCGGTTATTCGCCGTAGAGTTTCTGCTTGATGTTGATCGTGTCCTGACGTTCTTCGTCCTGAAGGTGCTGCTTCCGTTCCACTGGGCTCGCTTCCTTTAGGCCGGGCGGCGTTCCGCCGCCACACCCTGCAATGAGCAGCGCGGCAGCAACTGCAAAGACCGCTGTCGGGCGACGCATGGCCACTGAATCGGCGCGACGGCCGATGTGCTTAACCGCCACAGCGCCGCTGTCTCGCACCGCTAGAAGCCCGCCGTGCTCTCCGCGTCCTCGCCCGCCCCCTACCGCGCTGGTCGCCTTCCTGAACCTCCAGCGGGCCGGAGTCGGACGCCCTGCTCCTCTCGCGGGTGTCCAAGCTGGACTCCTGTCAGGCTCGTCCCCGGTTTTGCTTCGGACGATCTGTTAGCGCGCACATATTCAGGGCGACTCGTCGGGTGTGCGCCCCAACAGCCACGAGTACCAGTCCGGCGAATACCTCCGAAGGCCGAGCATCGTAAGAGCGGCAGTGAGCGCGAGTAGCATGGCGACCCACACCGGCGTCGGCGGTTCAAAGACCGCGACAACCGCCGCCGTCAGACAACCAGCTAGGACTGCCGCGAACAGCGCGTAGGAACCAAGAGCAGCGACGGCCATAAGCCAGCCGACTTCCGGACGAGCACGGCGCATGTACTCAGTGTGGCAACCACGTCGGGCCGATCTCGAACGAGGTCCGCTAAGCCCACCGCGCGGACACGCGCTCGTTCACGCCGCTTAGTAAGGGAGGTTCCACCGGGATCGCCGACGACTGACAGCCAATTCGCCCGGACGCCGGACCATGCAGCCTCGAGTACGGAAAACACCCCTCTGAGCTAACGCTGGCGGGGCCCCGCGCCGATGATCCCTAGTGGCTAGAAGCGAGGTTGATTGGAGCATCGCAACCCCTGAGCAGATTGACCGGAGCCTCCGGGCCTGGAAGCTCCGGCTAAGGATCGCCGCCGCGAACTACGTGATCGTGATCGCGATTGCATTCTGGGTCGGGTCCGCTGCGCTCGGTCTCGTGGTGGCCATTGTTGGCTTGATCGGCCTGCCTCTCGTGTGGCGCCTCATTCGAGCGCAACACGCTGCGCTCAGAGCCAAGGCGGAGTCCGCGCCGGCGCATTGAGGGAAGGCCTACGGGGCGCCGGAGTCCGGACATCGCGCGCATGGCTCGACCAAATCGCCTGGTTGGCGCCCTCCCTGACCGCAGCGCAACCGTGGCCGCGCAGATGCGCTTCGAGCAGTCAGGCAGTTTGATTCGTCGTAAGACCTCAGGTCGTCGTGAACTCCACGCGGTTGCCCCACGGGTCGGCGGCATAGAACCGCCGACGGCCCGGTATCGCGCCATCCCAATCGACCTTGACTCCCGCCTCGGTAAGCCGGGCCGCGAGTTCGTCGATGCCCGTGCGCGTAACGAGGAACGCAGGATGCGCCTTCTTGGCGGGCGCAAAGGCGCGGGACACTCCTACATGTAGTTCTTGCTCACCACACGCGAACCAGACGCCCCCGCGGCTGCGCAACGCAGCTGGCTTCTCGACCTCGTGCAAGCCGAGCAGAGAACCATAGAAGTGCCTCGCGTCAGCCTCGCTGTCCGGCGGCGAGGCGACCTGCACATGGTCCAGCCCCACTACCAGGCCAACCCGCGCGGAGGAATCCCGACGTTGATCCACACGATTGAGTATCGAGCAGAGACATAATCCTGCTGTCCGCTCCGCGTCCGAAGGCTCCATGTGGCGTCGAGCGGTGATTCGGCCGCAAGCTTGACCGGCGAGCCGTTCCGGTTGATGCTTTCGCAATGGTGGATGACGCACCCGGCTACATGAGGGTCCGCATCGAGGCCCGGCCGCCGGTCGCAGCGGACCCGGTTAGCTGCCGCGCAGAAGCGGGCACGGTGATCTTGTGACGACGCTTGCGGACCGGCCGAACAGCGCTCTGCTCGTCGTCGACGTCCAGAGGGGCGTCGTTGCTGACGCTCATGAGCGCGATGCCGTGGTCGCGAACGTTCGCGACCTGGTCGCGCGCGCCCGGATGGAGCACGTCCCCGTGGTCTGGGTTCAGCATTCCAGCGAGGAGCTCAAGACGGGCAGCGACGCGTGGCGAATCGTCCCCGAGCTCGAACCCGCCGACGGCGAGCCCCTGATCGCCAAGGAATACGGCGATTCCTTCGAGGGGACGACCCTGGAGGAGGTCCTGGCCGGACTCGCTGTAGGGCGATTGGTCGTCGTTGGCGCCCAGACCGATGCGTGCATCCGATCAACGATCCACGGTGCGCTTCGCGCGGGGGTATGACGTGACGCTCGTGAGCGACGCCCACACCACCGATGATCAGACCGAATGGGGCGCCCCTGCGCCGGACCAGGTCATCGCCCACACGAACTTCTACTGGGCCTACCAGACCGCCCCGGGGCGCACGGCGGGGACAGTGGCGAGCAAGGACGTCGACTTCGCCGCGGCCTGACGCGCGGACCGCCTTCCGGCGCGTCCACTCCCCCTCTTGCGTCATGGAGCACTGCCCTCAGGCGATTTCAGGTGCTGTCCCAGGAGCTTTCCGAGCGCCGCGCCGGCCAACGCCGGAACGTAGAGCGGTATCACCAGAAGCGCGACGAAGATCAACTGCACCGCAGCTTCCTGGTCGGCGTGCTCATTCGCATAGTGCGCGACCATCAGGGCGACGGTGGCGAGAATGACGAGCGCCATCACGACCCCGGTTGCAGCCGCGGCCGACTCGAACACCCCCTTCCATGGCCCACGGGGTTCCATCACGGCGCCCGCTACGAGGCCCGCAGCAACGGGCGTCAACGAGGCGAGGCCGATCCACGCAGCATCAGACATCCACCCGAGTATCGACTTTCCGACCGCAGAGGTGAAGGAGCGCTCAACCTCACCGTCATGGCCCATCGGTCCGATGAAGCCGTATGGGCATTTCCCCGGTTGCGATCCTGATCATCGCCTGCGGTGCGCCGTTCGCGTGTGGGCTCACCGGTCGCTCCCGTGCCGCACCCATAGCGCCGGGAGTGTTGGCAGCGGCGTATGTCGTCAGCTACTTTCAGGCGTCGCCGCTTAACGAAACTCGCGGAGTAGCGCTCTTCATCGCTTTCGTGCTCGTCGTCCTCGGGGCCTGCGGATGGGCCGTTGGGACGATCGTTCGGCATTGGCGCGCGCGCCAACGATGATGCTGGGCGCGCTGGTAGGTCGCCTGCTACGACGGCCGGCTCGAGCCGATACCTCTCCTTTGGTCATCTATGGACCCCACCCCCTCCCCGGTCGCTGGACATCCAGCACCGAGCCGTGACCTCGTGGACAGCGACGCTCGAAGAGATCTGACCGACGGGGAGAAGCTGCAGCTGCTTCCGGGACTGATGCGGCTCAACCGACACTTCCTGCGCGCCTGGAGCGGCGGCATGCTGGTTGCCCACTCCGAGGCTGACCAGCAACTGATCAACACGATCGCGGACGACATCTCGCTTCCCGAGACGCCACCTGAACCCGGCGACCTCGTGCCCCTCAACGACGCCGAACTGCTCGAGCTCGCTGACCGCGTGCTCGTCCGGCTCTACCTGTTTCGCACGGCCTACTTGCGCGGCATCATGCTTGCTCAGGACACGGAGCACGAGGAGGTCCTCCATGCCTTCTCAAAGCTATGGGGTCCCCCCTCGTGCGCCTAGGTTCGGGCCGATGGTCCGTAGACCGACCATCTCTTGCCCCGCCCAAGGCATCTCCGTCGCAACACGGGTCCCACTGGATCGCTAATACTCGTGTGATGCGGTATTCACGGGCATACATGCCGGCCGCGCTGGTGATGCTGGCGGTGGCCGCCACGGGTGGCGCGACGAGCTGGGCCAAGTCGACGCCAACATGCCCGCAGGTGCAGGGAAAGCTGCTGGCCGCTGATGCTCAGGCGCAGGTGTTCCAACGCCGCGACACGGTCGGCCGCGCCTGCGAACTGCCGAGCACCGGCACGGTCTACGGCCAGGTCCTCGGGCACGGACGTGCCCAGGCCCTCGGCGCGGTTCCCTGGGGCACGACGGAGGGCGTCGGTGGCGTCTTCAACGAGACGCTCTCCGGGACCGTCGTGGCCTATGAACAGGCGCGGGAAGTGTTCGCGCCCCGCGCGGCAAGCCGGCGCATCCTCGTCCGCGACTTGCGCACCGGACGTCTGCTCCACAGCGCGCCCGTGGCCGGCAGCTTCGTGCCGCCGCATGGAACGTTCGTCTCGATCGTCGTCAGGGACGACGGGGCGGTCGCCTGGATCGTCGAAACCGCCCGAGTCGTGAATGATTTCGAAGTTCGCTCGGTGGACAGCAGCGGAAACCACGTGCTCTCCGTTGGTTCGGACATCGCGCCCGGGTCTCTCGCGCTTGCGGGTAACACGCTTTACTGGACGCAGGGCGGCAAACCGATGTCGGCGTCACTGAACTAAGCTGGCCGACCACGACTCAACTGCCGCTCCTTCTCCTCTCCGCGACCGCACGCAGACGCCCGCCGGCCCGTCTCAGCTGTTGGCCGCCGGGTGCAGCGCCGCCTCGACCCGCTCCGCTCGCGGGTCGTCCTCCCCGACGATCCGGGCCATCCAATCGCGGATGTCCTCCTCATCGAGCTCCTCGGCGCAGATGACTATCTGCTCAATATCGAGCCAGTCCTTCGGCCGGTCGAAGATCGCCTTGCAGATGAGCAGGTGCTCCGGTGAGAGAATCGGTATCCGGCGGTCGCCAAACGGCACGAGCCGCACCGCGCGCTGCATTGCGCTGTGCAGCTCGTCGTAAGCGAAGAAGAGATCGAGAGGGGTACGCCCCCACCAGAGCCGGCATTGCCCGGCCTCGCGGACGGAAGCAACGTCTGCGTCGTCGCGCACCCCCAGCGGCGTGAGTGCCCCAACAACGCCTGGATACGCCTCGGGCGCGGCAAAGACGTTGATGTCGACGTCATCGGTCGCGCGCGGTTCCGCATAGTACGCAAGCGCAAGGGCCCCGCCGAACGCGTGGGCTATTGCGTTCGCCGAGAACGCGTCGTGGACCGCGAGGATCTTGTCGGGGAGCCCGAGCTCGGTCATGCCGGCCGAGACACGATGCGCGGGAAACTCCTCTGTCTCGAGCGGCGCGCAGGCGGGAGCCGGTCGGCAAGCTCAAGCAGGTCTTTCAGGGTCTCGCCCCGCTGTGCAGGTGTGGCCGCTGCCCAGCGGGCCGCCGCCCTCGCGCTGTCGGACGCGGTCGTCCGACCCGGATCGAGAGCGTCGATCAGGAGCTCGCGCAGCGGGCCTCTCGGGGTCCGCCCCGACGCGATCTCCGCCAGTAGTACCGCAGCCGCGCGGTCAACGTTGTGGGCGATGACCGGAGCACCTGCGCGCCTGGCCGCTTCGCGGACGGCCCTCTCATCCAGCGGCTTTGAGGATCGGGTGCCGGCGTGCTCAAGCGTCTCTGGTGTGAGCGCCGTGAAGCTGGCGAGCGTCCGGCTGCGGGGTCCCGCCGGCGTGGCGGCCGACTCTCTCAGGTCCCACCGATGATCAGGCCTAGCAACGACGTACGCCATAGTGTGCAATTCTACCACTATTGCGGCGCTGACTGGCCGCGACGGTATTCTCGGGCCGCGATGAGCGTGAACGGCGACCCCCGCTGCTGTGGCCGCTGCGGTCTCTCGAGCCGACGTGACGGGGGCCGGTGAGGGCTGCGGTGGTGAACGGCTCTTCAGCGACCATCGACGTGTGGATGCAGCATCCGACGCTGCGCTTCATGTCCCACAACATGTTTGCCTCACTGCGCAGCTGGAGCGGCGACGCGATCCCGACCGAGGATGTCCCAATCGACTCGACGATCGCGGCCATGAACGCCGCCAACGTCTCATTCGGGCTGCTGTCGGCCTGGTCGGCACCGCACCAGCCGGACCTGATCACAAACCAGGAGGTCGCAGACTGCGTGTCCGCCCACCCCGATCGGTTTGCGGGACTGGCCTGCGTCAACCTGAGCGACCCGATGGGCGCGGTCCGCGAGCTGCGACGCTGCGTCACCGAGCTCGGCTTCAAGGGACTGCGCGTGGTGCCGTGGCTGTGGGAAGCCCCGCCGACCGACAGGCGCTACTACCCGCTCTATGCCGCCTGCGTGGAACTCGAGATCCCGTTCTGCACCCAGGTCGGACACACCGGGCCGATGCGCCCGTCGGAGACCGGGAGGCCTATCCCCTACATCGACCAGGTTGCGCTCGACTTTCCCGAGCTCGTCATCGTGGGCGGCCACATCGGCTATCCCTGGACCGAGGAGATGATCGCCGTTGCGCGCAAGCACCCCAACGTCTACATCGACACCTCCGCCTACACGACGCGTCGCATCCCGGCGGAGCTGGCCGCGTACATGCGCACCGGCTCAGGCCGCCGCAAGGTCCTGTTCGGGAGCAACTACCCGATGATCGCGCCCGACGCGGCGCTCGCGGACCTGGCCACGCTCGAGCTGGACGAGGAGGCCACGAGCCTGTTCCTGGCCGGCAACGCCAAGCGGCTGTTCCGGATCCCCTGACCGCAGAACCGCGCTCGCGTCAAGCCCGCGCCCTGAGAACCTCAAAGGCAACGGCGCCGGCGGCACCTGAGCCGTCGAGCACGAGGTCGGCCCGCAGGTCGGGCCGCTCCTCCTCGACATAGCGGTCCTCGGCCGGCATCCACTCCTGGGTCCAGACGCCGCGCATGTGCTCGCCATCTCGCTCGATGCCTCGCTCGAGGCGCAGCTGATGCGGACACTCAACCCAGATCGCGTGGTCGAGATACCCGCGCAGGAAATCGGAGGTCGAGTACACGCCCTCGAGCACCACCACCACGTCCGCGGGGACGTCGTGCCACTCAGCCATGCGGTCCTCGTCCCAGTCATAGCGGCGGTAGCGACCGCCGCGGCCTGACGCGAGCGGCTCGAGCACATCTCTCGCCAGTCGCTCGCGATCGAGGTTGCGGCCAGGCCTCTCGGGCCGGCGGGCCCGGTCGTCCTTCGGCCTGTAGAAATCGTCCATCTCGACGAGCACCGCGTCCGGCCAGCCATCGATCAGCAGCCGAGCGAGTGTGGACTTACCCGACCCTCCGCGACCGTCGATCCCCACCGCTCTCACGCGCCTGGCGATCAACTCGTCCCGGAACCGGTCCACGTCGAGTAACAAGAACCCTCACCCCCGCTCGCGGCACGTCAGCTGGCGCGCCATATCCCGCACCCATTATCGAGCCGCCGCGACACGCCCCCGAGGCGCGGTCAAGTGTCAGTGCCTGATGCGCCGGAACAGCACCGTCACCCCGGCCGCGAGTGCACCGACGGCGCCGCCGGCGATGGCGCATGGGAGACCGAGCTCGAACACTGCGAACCAGGCGGTCGGGGCATACGCAACAAGACCGATCACCAGCCCGCCGACGGCTCCCAGCACCCCCGCGATGACAGCTCCGCTCAGAATCCAGCGACCAATGTCCACGCTCCCGGAGGCCGAAGAGTCGCGACGCACGCGATCAGCCTATTCCAGGCTTCGTTCTCCGAACTCAATCTGCGTTCATCGGCCGGGCCCGGGGCTCTGGACCGGCGCAGCCACGAAATGGGGGTTCTCGATCACGGCGAACACCGAGCCGCCGGGCTCGACCACGCTTGCGACGCGAATCCCCCCTCCGACGTCCCGGACCTGAGTTCGCAGCTTTGCGCCCGCCGCAATCAGATCCTCGATGGCCTGCGCGGCATCGGCGACGCCCCAGTAGGTCACGGGCCCGGTGTCCGGATCTCCGTCGGGGTCGAGCGCGAGCTCGTAGCCCGCGACGTTGAAGCCGACATAGAAGGGCTCGTCGAAGTATGGGTCGATGCCGAGCAGGCCAGAGAACCACTCCTTCGAGGCGTCGAGGTCCGCAGCCGGGTAGATGACCGTCCTGAGTCCGAGCAGCTTCACGGGTAAGCCCTATCCGCCCTCAGCCGACCGCCGGGGGTTCGCGCGGCCCCGGCTCTCGAGCCCTGCGCCGCTCGAGCGTCTCCACCACCACGGCGGCGGCGAGCAGCACGAGACCGAGGATGCGCGGCCAGCCCGGCACGCCGAAGAGGATCATCAGGCCCAGCAGCTCAAGGCCGATGAATGTCAGCCATCCCGACGGTGGTTTGTGAAACCACGCACGCATCTGGCCTGAGCATAGGACCTCCGGGGCCCCGTGTGTCGCCGGTTGGTCAGAGGTTCCAGCCGAAGTAGACCTCGGCCCTTGTAAGCGTCGGGCCGTCGAAGGTGAGCACCTCTGTGTTGCGGAAGCGCTTGCCGTCGCTCTTCGTCGCCTCGTAGGTGACGAGCACCTCGTCACCGTTCTCGACCAAGCGCGTGAAGCGGAAGTCCTCGATCACCTCGGAGTTGGGCCAGCAGCGCTCGAAGTAGGCATCACGGTCTATCCCGACGTCGGCGGGACTGTAGAAGCGGAACTCCTCGCCGATCAGGCTCTCCGCGACGCTGCGGTCGCCCGAGACGTAGGCCCCATACATCTCACGGGCCAGCTCTGTGTGGTCGCCGGTGGACATCACGCCTCCCTGACTGATCGAGCCGCTCCGTAACCGTTGCCCGCACGCGATCCCGTCCGAAACGCGCCCACGTCCCGGACCCGCACGCGGCGCTCAGCGCAGCACGAACCAGTACACGGCTGCGAGAGCGCAAACCACGGCGAAGCTCGCGGCGCCGGCCCTGGGCTCTCGCCATCCGAGTGAGAGGACCGCGCCGGCGGCGAGGATCACGATCAGCCTGCTCATGCTGCGACAGTAGATACTCAGGCACCGATGAGCGTGATCGTGCTACCCGTCGCTGTGGCCGTCGCGTGGTTCGCTGCCGGCGCGGCGTGGATCGCGACCCACCGGGATCACAGCCTGAGCGAGGAGGCCGCGCGTCGGCGCGGCGCTCGCCTGGGCGCCCTGTTCGCGCTGGCGGGCGTGATCTGCGCGATCGCGGCCGCTGCCCTTCTGCGCGGGTGATCTGGCCCGACCCCTTCGCCGCGCTTCTCAGCGCACTCCCCCCTACTCCAGCGCGGCGCTGATCGCAGCGGCCGTGGGGGCGAGCTCGGCCGGAAGGCGATCCAGCAGCGTCAGCCACGAGGGCTTCACCGCAGCGGCACGGCGCACGAGCTCAAGGCCGCGCTCGAGGTCGTCCGTCGCCACCCCGACGCCCGCCCAGAAGGTCAGCTCGTCCGCCTCCGGGGCGAGCTCGGCCGCGCCCAGGTACAGCCCGGTGGCGGCGTCGATGTCGCCCTCGGCGAGCAGCTCATCAGCCTGCGCGGCCATCTCATACGCGCGCGCCAGTCGGAGCAGCCGGCGCAGCTCAACCAGCGGCTCATCGTCGTCCTCCACGCGGATGTCGAAGCGGCTGCGCCAGGGCTCGCCCACAGCCGGGACCACGAGCAGCGCCGCGGACTGGCGCCCGCGGACGTCTCCGCCTGCCGCCTGCGCGGCATCCAGCGCCGCCATCATCCGCTCAGCGAGGTCGCCCTGGTGGGCGCTGTAGGCACCGGCCATCGACTCGGGGACCAGCTCGCCGGCCATCATGTTGGCCTGGCAGGAGAACCCCTCTCCCTGGATATCGCCGGCATGCGCGATGCAGCCCTGCCCGGTGTGCGCGGCGACCTTCCCGGTCGCGTCGACCAGGCCGAGCTGCCGGTATGCGGCCAGCTCATCGGAGTTGAGCACGGCTGCGATCGCTCCGGCTGCATCGTGGCCCTCTGTGAGCCGGTCGAGCATGCCCGGGCCGTGTGCGGTCTCGGCGATCGACTGCGTCGCTGCCGCTCCAACGCCGGCGCGGGCCCATGCCACGACGGCTCCGACGCCGAACCAATGTGACTGGACGGCGACACCGAGCTCTCCCGTGAAGGCGTCTCGGGCGACTATTGAGTAGGTGCCGCGGCGCATCGCCGCTCATCCTCGCATCCCTGTTCAGCGGATGCGAGCAGATCCGGCTAACGCCCGGCGGTCCCGAGGGGGTAGCCGTGGCCGCGGCGGCGCCTCTCGGCGCGACCCTCGAGCCAGGTCCACACGATCCCCTCGCTCGCCCACAGGGCGACGGCGACGTAGGCCTTGCCCCAGATCCCCAGGGGCAGCAGGAGCACGAGCAACAGCGGACCGTAGACCGCGGTGAGGCCGGCAAGGACGTGCGCGTTGCCCGCGAGTTTGCTTATTCGCCGGTTCTTCGGGGCATTGTTGGTCTGGCTGCTCATAGGTCACCTCGCGAGTCGCGTGTGTAGCAAGCACCGTCTCACCGGCTCATCACGCGGGCCTAAAGCGCCCATGAGGTTGATCTAAAAGCTGACGCCGCGCGTAACCGGCGCGTGCCGCCGCTCCCGGATGGACCATTTCGATATGCGCCCCGCATGCCCGAATCCCCCGCTTGCGAGACCAGCGACCTGCCGGGATACTCGGCGAGCATGAGCGAGCGCAACGTCGAGACAGTGCGGGGCTTCGTCACCGCCGCCAACGCCGGCCGAGTACCGGCCGACCTCCTTGCGCCGGGGTTCCGGATGGAGAACCGCGTCAGCTCCGTGACCGACTACGAGTACCACGGAGAGGAGGGCTTTCAGGAATGGTTCCGCGACGTCTTCGAACACTTCGGAAAGGGCGCTCGGTATGAGCTCGAGGAGGTGCTCGCTACGGGCGAGGACTTCGTGGTGGCGAGCTACTGCATCAGCGGGCCCGGCGCGTTCTCGGAGGAGCTGATCCAGTTCCGCTGGGTCGGCGTGACGTGGCTGAGAGAGGGAAAGGCCACGCGCGCCGCCGGCTTTCCGAGCCGTCAAGAGGCGCTCCGGGCCGTTGGCCGGCTCGATTAGCTCCCACCGGCCGACCAGAACATTCAAGCCGTGCGCTGCAGCTGTCGATCAGACAGGTGAGCCTGCATACCGTGACAAATCTTTTGGCATGCCATAATCTATTTTCATGGTGAGTAGGGATATGACCCGCACACCTGCGGTCGAGGACTACGCCAAGGCGATCTTCTCGCTCGAGTCCCGTAGCGAGGAGCCGGTCTCCACCAATGCCCTCGCGGAGCGGGTGGGCGTCACCCCCGGGTCGGTCTCGGCGATGCTGCGCCGCCTGGACGAGCTCGGCCTGATCACCTATGTCCCCTACCGCGGCGTCAGGCTCACCGACGACGGGCGACGGATCGCGCTGGAGGTGATCCGCCACCACCGGCTGCTCGAGAGCTACCTCGCCCAGGCGCTGGGAATGCCGTGGGACCGGGTGCATGATGAGGCGGAGGTGCTCGAGCATGTGATCTCCGAGGATCTCGAGGCGCTGATCGCCGCGAAGCTCGGCCATCCGACCGTCGACCCGCACGGCGACCCGATCCCCACCGCCGACCTTCAGCTGGATGAGCCTTTGACGGAGCGCATGGAGAGCCTTCAGCCCGGCGATGAGGGCCTGTTCGTGAGGGTCTCAGACTCGGACCCGGAGATGCTGCGATATCTCGCCGAGCGCGGCATCTCGCCGGGCGAGCGCTTCCTCGTGCGCGAGCGCCAGCCGTTCGGCGGACCGCTGTTCGTGACCTTCGGCGAGCAGGAGCACGCCATCGGGGGTCGACTCGCCGGGGCGATGCGGGTACAGGTGACCCGCCCCGCGCAGGAGGCGGCAGATGGGGACACCTGAGATGGCTGCCCCCGGCGTGAGGTCCCTGCAGCCCGTCGTGGATGAGCCCCGCGCGATAGGGCCCCTGACCGATGAGGACGCGGCTCGCTCGCAGGACCGCTCCCGCGTTCACGGCGCCCGCGCCGGCGGCAGGCGCTGGATCCTGCTGTGGCTGCTGATCGGGCCCGGGATCCTGGCGATGCTCGGCGAGAACGACGGCCCGAGCATGATCGCCTACGCCTCCGACGGCGCTCAGTATGGCCTCGGGCTGTTTCTGCTCCTGATCCCGGCTCTGTTCGTGATGGCGTTCGTATGCCAGGAGATGTGCATGCGCGTGGGCGCAGTCACGCATCGCGGATACGGCGAGCTGGTGCTGCAGCGGTATGGCCCCGTCTGGGGGTGGTTCGGCGCCGGCGACCTGTGCCTGACGAACCTCGTCACCCTGATCGCGGAGTTCGTCGCCATCAGGGTCGGCCTGGCCTATTTCCACCTCGGCTCCTGGTACGCGGTCGCCCTCGGCATGACGCTGGTGCTGTTCACCCTCAGCGGCGGGCGCTACTGGCGCTGGGAGCGGACCGTGCTTGGGCTCGCGATCTTCAATGGGCTGTTCCTGGTTTCAGCGATCCTCGCGCGCCCCCACTTCGGAGGGTCGGCCTCGGTCAACCTCGGCAGCCTCCCCCACGGCAACCTGAACACGCTGCTGCTGCTGATCGCCTCGACCGTCGGGGCGACGGTGACGCCGTGGATGATCTATTTCCAGCAGAGCGCATCCGCCGACAAGGGCATGACCCCGGGCGACCTGCGCCACGGCCGTTACGACACGGCCCTCGGAGCTGTTCTCGCGGCCGTCTTCGGTATCGGCGCGCTCGTGGCCGGAGCGGTGCTGATGGTCCACGACGGCTCCGGCATCCAGGGGTTCGCCGGGGCGGGCTTTCCGAGCGCGCTGGCCAAGGTCGCGGGCGGGCCGGCTGGCACGGTGTTCGCGCTCGGCCTCGTGGAGGCAGGCGCCGTGGCGATCCTGACGATCTCAGCAAGTACCGCCTACGCCGCCGGTGAATGTGTCGGGACCGCGCACAGCTTCAACACGTCCGTCCGGGGCGCTGCCGTCTTTCACGCCGCGAACCTCGGGGTGGCGCTGATCGCCGCGATCGTGATCTTGATCCCCGGGGCGCCGCTGCTGTCGATCGCGCTGAACGCCAACGTGCTCGCGACGGTGCTGCTGCCGGTGAGCCTGGTGTTCATGCTGATGCTCGCCAACGATCGCCCGCTGATGAAAAGGTGGGCCAACAGGCGTTCGACGAACGTGATCGCGATCAGCGTGGTCGCCTTCGTGAGCATCTGCGGCGCGGCCTATGCGCTGGACTCGTTCCTGCAAGCGGTTGGGGTCCTGGGCTGATGAACCCGCCCGGAGCACACCTGCCGCCGCTGGACGAGTCTGAGATGCCGCTGGCGAGGCTGCTCGACGAGCAGGAGCTGATCATGCACCTCGAGCCCGACCAGCTCGTGGCAGAGACGCTGCGGCCGGTGCCGCGCGCCAGGCTGAGCCCCGCCACCATCCGCTGGCTGTGGGCGCTGCGCATCTTCGTCGTGATCGCCAGCGCGATGGTCATCTACACCTTCATCCAGCAGGTCTCCTGAGCTCCTGCCCTGCGCTCAGGTCAGCAGGTGCACGATCGCGGCGATGCCCACGAGGACGATCAGCGCACGCAGCGCATCCGGCGGCAGGCGCCGGCCATAACGGGCGCCGAGTTGGGCGCCCACGACAGAGGTGACGGCGATGATCGCCGCCGGCGCCCACGCGACATGGGCGGCGAAGATGAAGATCACGCCCGCGACGCCGTTGACGAGGCCGGCCAGCACGTTCTTCAGGGCGTTCGTGCGCTGCAGGCTCTGATCCAGCGCCACGCCGAGGATCGCGAGCAGCATGATGCCCTGCGCGGCGCCGAAGTAGCCGCCGTAGATTCCGGTGAGGTAGACCGCGACCGGCACGAACCTCGAGCCGGCGGCGCCGAGATCGATCTCCCGCCGCACCAGCCAGCGGGCGATGCGGGGCTGCAGCACCGTCAGAACCAGGGCGGCCGCGATGAACACGGGCACGATCGCCGCAAACGCCGAGGAGGGCAGCGCGAGCAGCAGCACCGCTCCCGTGACGCCGCCCGCGAGAGACATCGTCCCGAGCCGGCGCGCCCTCGAGCGCTGGCCCTCGAGCTCGCGGCGGTAGCCGTACGCACCGGACACCGAGCCCGGCACCAGGCCGATCGTGTTGGAGACGTTGGCCGTGACGGGGGCGTAGCCGAACGCGAGCAGCACCGGGAAGGTGATCAGCGTTCCGCTGCCCACGAGCGTGTTGATCGCGCCCGCGCCGAGGCCAGCCAGCGCGATCGAGATGAACTCCCCCGCGCTCACCGGCCCGGACCGCGCGCCCGGCGCCCATGCGCCGGGGCCTCTACCGTTCTGCGATGAGCATGGAGATCGAGAGCGCAATCCGCACCCGCCGCACGCACAAGGCGTTCGGGCCCCAGGAGGTGAGCCGGGAGATCGTCAGCGAGCTCGTGGAGCTGGCCCGCTGGGCTCCCAACCACCACCTGACCAACCCGTGGCGCTTTCGCGTGCTCGGGCCCGAGAGCCGGGAGAGCCTGATGGAGCTCGCCGAGCAGGAGAAGCCCGGCTCGGCTGTGAAGCTCCGCCGCGCACCGACGCTGATCGCGGTCAGCGCCGTCCTTCCGGGCTCCGCGGCCGAGGACCGCGAGGACCTGCTGGCGACCGCCGTGGCGGCCTACCTCGTGCTGCTGGGAGCGCACGCGCGCGGACTGGCCGCCTACTGGCGCACCGTTCCCCTGCTCGATGACGCCCGCGTGCGTGAGCTCCTCGGTCTCGGCGAGAGCGAGAGCCCTGTCGGCCTGCTCTATCTCGGCACCCCCGTCCAGGAGCAGAGGGCACCGGACCGCGCGCCGGTCCAGGAGATACTCACGTTCCTTCCGTGAGCGACCCGGCGGGCCTGCCTCATGGCTCGGTGTGCACGATCACCTCGGCGATGCCGGGGATCCGGCGCCGCAGCTGATCCTCGAGTTCTCCCGCCAGTTGGTGCGCGCGGGTCAGTGACTCGCCATGCCCGAGCCCCAGTGTCAGGAACAGGACGCGCCCCTCATCGGTCGCGAGCAGCCGCAGGCGCAGCGGGGGCACACCGGTGATCTCCCTGACGACCTCCTGCACCTCGCGAGTGGCCGGTTCGCCCGCGGCCCCGTCCACCGGCCGGGCGCGGAGAGGTTTCTCCAGCGGCTCCAGGTGCGTCTGCACGTCGTTGACGCCCGGCATCTCGCCGATCGTGCGCTCGACTCGCTCGGCGACGTCGTGTGCGGCGCCGAGGTCCATGTCGGCCGGGAACTTGAGGTGCAGCGACACGCTCGCCGAGCCCTGCTGCTCGAAGATGATGATGTCGTGAGCCTCCTTCACCAGTGGCTCGGAGAGCGCCGCCGAGAGCACCCGGTCGCGCAGGTCCAGACCGAGGCGTCGCGGCTCGACATGCACGACCACGTCGCTGCCGGGCAGCACCTGCTCGATGGCGCTCTCGACCAGGTCGGCGGCGCGGTGCCCCTCGATCACGGCCTGCCCCGGAGGCACGCTCACCACGACGTCGGCGAAGTAGCGCCCGGCAGACTCGCGCAGGCGCAGCCGGCTCACCTCGAGGTCCGCGCCGAGGTTCAGGATCGCCTCCTCCGCGAGCGCCCGCGCTGATGTCGGTGCTCGATCCATGAGCACGTTCGCGTTCTCGCCGATCAGGTTGATGGCGGCCACGAAGATGATCGCCGCGACCACGAGCGCCGCGATCGCGTCGCCCTGCGCGAAGCCGTCGCGCACCGCGAGCAGACCGGCGAGGACCGCGACGGAGCCCGCCATGTCGCCGGCGAAGTGGAAGGCGTTCGAGCGCAGCGCCGGGCTGCCGAGCCGCCGCGCGGCCCGGAAGGAGATCGTGGTGCGGCTGATGTCCACCCCGATCGCCACGGCGATCACGGCGAACATGTACCAGTGGATCTCGGGCGCCCGGTCGCCTTCGATCAGGGCCGTGACGGCTTCGATCGTCACGTACACGCCGCCGGCGAGCAGGATCGCGGCCTCGCCGATCGCGCCCAGATTCTCCGCCCGGCGATGGCCGTAGGGGTGGCTCCTGTCGGCCGGCCGTCCTCCGAGCCTGACCGCGAAGAACGTCAGCACGGCCGCGATCACGTCGCCGCTGGACTCGATCCCGGCCGAGATGAGCGCCAGGCTCGCCGTCGCAAGGCCCACTCCGAGCTTCAGCGCGACGAGGACTGTCGCCGCGCCGATCGAGGCAAGCGCGGTCCGCTCCTCGGAGCTCGTCCGCTCAATCTCCTCCTGCCGCGTCATCGCTGGAGGGTAGAGCCGGCGCCGGAGCGTGGCACGCGCCGGACGCCGCCGGGGCACTAAGGTCAGCACATGATCCGGGTCCTGGTGGGAGTGCTCGGCGGCGCGCTGATCGTGCTGATGCTGAGCGAGATCTTCGTCAGCTTCCTGCTGCCCAGGCGCGTCAAGCGCGACCCGAAACTCGTGCGGTCGGTGTTCGCCTTCGGCTGGCGGCCCTGGAGGCGGATCGCCGGAAGTCTCCCCGCGCAGGCCGAGGACACGATGCTCGGTATCTACGGGCCCGCCGGGCTGCTCATGAACCTCGTGCTGTGGGTGATGGCGATGATGCTCGGCTACGCGGCGCTGCAGTGGGCCGGGGGCTCGAACCTCAGGCCCACGGGCCCTGTGAGCTTCGGCAACGACCTGTTCTTCAGCGCCGCGACGATGGCGAGCAGCGGCACGGCGGGGCTGAGCGCGCAGGACACGTTCGCGCGCACGGTCCAGGTCATCGACGCGGCCAGCGGCCTGGCGGTGATCGCGATCGTGATCGGCTACCTGCCCTCGCTCTATCAGGCGTTCTCGCGCCGGGAGGCGACGGTCTCCCAGCTCGACGCCAGGGCGGGCTCGCCGCCGAGCCCTGGCAGGCTGATCGTTCGCACGACCGAGCATGGCGGGTGGCCGGCGCTGAACCGCTACCTGAGCGAGTGGGAGGGCTGGGTGGCCGAGCTGATGGAGACGCACCTGGCCTATCCGGTGCTGGCCTACTTCCGCTCCCAGCACGTCAACCAGAACTGGCTATCGGCGATGTGCGCGATCCTTGATGCCTGCGCCTTCACGATCGCCGCCGCTCCCGCGGACACGGCGGACTCCGCGCGGTTCACGTTCGCGATCGCCAGGCACGCGGTGGCCGACCTCAGCTACAGCTTCCACGTCACGCCGCGGGCACCGGAGGTCGACCGCCTGCCACTGCCCGATCTGACCCAGCTGCTCGCCAGCCTTGCCGAGAACGGCGTTCGTCCGGACGTCGACGCGGCCACCATCACCGTCAGGATGGCCCGCATGCGGGCCATATACGAACCGCAGATCAACGCTCTGGCCGAGCGCCTGGATCTCGGCCTCCCACCCTGGCTGGCCACCGACTCGCCGACCGACAACTGGCGCACCACCCAGTGGCACTGACGGGGCCGCTCAGGCGCCCTGCCCGCTTGGCCGAACTAGCACCTCGTTCACGCTGACGTTCTCCGGCTGCCCGATCGCGTAGAGGATCGCATTGGCGATGTCCTCGGCCTGAAGCGGCTGCACGCCGGCAAAGCGCTTGTGCATCTGCTCGAGCACCTCTGGGCGAAGGTGGGTGGGCAGCTCGGTCGCAACCGCGCCCGGCTCGATCGTCGTCACCCTCACCCCGATCCCGACGCCCTCCTGGCGCAGCGACTCCGAGAACGCCCCGATCCCGAACTTTGTGAGGTTGTAGACCCCCGACCCGGCACGTGCGACCCGCCCCGCCACCGAGCTGACGTTGACGATGTGCCCGGAGCCCTGCGCGCGCATCAGCGGAAGCGCGGCGTGCGTGCAGTAGAGGACCCCGTACACGTTGGCGTCGATCATCCGGCGCCATTCCTCGGTTGGAGCGCCCTCGATGGGTCCGAGCAACATCACGCCGGCATTGTTGACGAGCACGTCCAGGCGCCCGAGGTCGGCGTTAGCCGCCTCGATGAAGGCGCGGGCCTCACTCTCCACGGAGACGTCTGTGGTGACGGCGATCGCGCGGCCACCGTTTGCGGAGATCTCCTGGGCCAGCTCGGCGATCCTGTCGGTCCGCCTCGCCGCCAGGGCCACAGAGGCGCCCGCGGCCGCGCACGCGCGCGCTGTCGCCTGCCCTATTCCGGAGGAGGCTCCGGTGACCGCAACGACCCTGCCGCTGAGATCGACGTCCATTCGCGGAGCTTACCCAGAGTCGCTCAATCCCCGCCGAAAAGCGTCCGATTCGTGAAAAAGCTGCAACCGAACGCATCTTCTTGCACGAACAAGTGTTTGAGGACCAGCTGACGCGGATATTGCGTACTTGATCCAGCCGGAAGGTGAGTGCGCACCCCCCGTCGAACGAACTTTATCGAATCCCTCGAAGCGGATGGTTGACACCGCAACTATCGAGGCGTATAATTCCGACTCCAAGCATCGGATTAGAAGGATCGCCCATGTCAGACACCCCCAGCAGCACCATCAGCCCAGACGAGACAGCGCACGAGCCCGAGACGGAGACGGTTGCCGTGGCCGAGCGTCTGGACAACCCGATTGAGCGCGTCGACCTGTCCGCAAGCGACACGTTCATCCCCGAGTCGGTCGACCAGCTCCTCGCACACTCGCGCCGCTACCCCCTGCTCACCCCGGCGCAGGAGATCGACCTTGCAAAGCGGATCGAGCGCGGTGACCTGCGCGCGAAGGAACTGCTTGTCAACTCCAACCTCAGGCTCGTGGCATCGAACGCGCGCCGCTACCAGAACCAGGGACTCCCTCTGGCCGACCTCGTCCAGGAGGGCATGCTCGGCCTGATCCGGGCGAGCGAGAAGTTCGACTGGCGCAAGGGATTCCGCTTCTCTACATACGCGACACTGTGGATCCGTCAGGCGATCCAGCGCGGCCTGGAGAACTCCGGCCGCACCATCCGCCTGCCCGTCCACGTCGCTCAGCGCTCCCGCAAGGTCGGGCGCGTGGAGCGTGAGCTGTCCGTCCGGCTGGGGCGCGAGCCCACGCTGGAGGAGCTCGCAGAGGAGACGGGCCTGCCGATAGAGCAGGTCGAAGAGGTCCGCCACCAGCGTGCCGCCCTTGTCAGCCTCGACCAGCAGATCGGAGAGGACGGAGACACCGCCCTCGGCGACCTGCTCCCCTCCGACGCGGAGGTTCCCGAGGAGACGGCATGGGAGAACGAGCGCGAGCGGATCGTCCACGACGCGATCTCCCAGCTGCCCGAAACCGAGCGCAAGGTGCTGACCCTCAGGTTCGGCACCGGCCGCGAGGAGCCCCAGACGCTCACCGCGATCGGAAAGCGGCTCGGTTTCTCGGCGGAGCGGGCATCCCAGCTCGAGCAGCGGGCGCTGAAGAAGCTCGCCGAGTCGCCCGAGCTGGCTGCACTGCGCGAGGCCGCCTGACCCATTGAGAATCGCCTGAAGCGGCCCCCGCGGGCATCCGCCGCGGGGGCCGTTTTTTCTTGAACGGCCACTAGCCAAAGCTCCGCTCGACCTTCTAGGATTGGCTGCGGATGGGGGATGCAGCGGACAGGACCCTCTGGGACCGCGTGGTCCTGTGGACGATCGCGATCGGCGAACGCGTGCTCGCGCCCGTCGAGCGTTTCATAGGCCGCCGCTCGCTCGTCGGCGACGAGACGTTCTTCCCGCTGCAGAGGTTCGCGTGGGTTGAGCGCGTGGAGCAGAACTGGGAGGTCATCCTCGGTGAGCTGCAACAGGTGCTCGAGGACCGGGATGCCCTGCCGAACTTCCAGGACATCTCCAAGGATCAGATCGAGATCACCGACGATGACCGCTGGAAGACGTTCTTCCTCTACGGCTACGGCTTCGAGGCGAAACTCGGCGTCGAGATGTGCCCTCGGACGGCGGAGATCATGCGCGAAATACCGGGCATGACGACGGCCATGTTCTCGATCCTGTCGCCGCGCAAGCACATCCTCCCCCACCGTGGCCCCTACAAGGGCGTCCTTCGCTACCACCTCGGCCTGATCGTGCCAGAGGACGCCGAGGCCTCGCGGATCCGCGTCGGGGACGACATCCGCCACTGGGAGGCCGGGCAGAGCATGGTCTTCGACGACACCTTCGACCACGAGGTCTGGAACGACACCGACGAGACCCGCGTGGTGCTGTTCGTCGACTTCCTGCGCCCCCTGCCCGAACCGGACTCCCTGATCAACCGCGCGATCATCAAGGCGATCGGCTACTCGCCGTTCGTGCTGGACGCCAAGCGCAACCAGGAAGCCTGGGAACGGCGCTATCTCGAGCGCCGAGCGAAGGTCGCGAGCTCGAACGGAAGCGGCAGCAGGGCCCCTGTCGCCTGAGCGGACCGCTCAGACGCTGGAGACGTCCAGGCCGGTGCCCTGCAGCATTTCATTGGCCTGTGCGTTCAGAACCGTGAACTCGCCGGTGATGATCAACACCCCGAGGACGATCATCACGGCGCCGCCGATGCCGATGATCACCGGGAAGTGGCGCTTGATGACCGCCAGGCCCAGCGTCATGCGCTCGAATGCGAGGGCGATCAGCAGGAACGGGATCGCAAGGCCCGCGGAATAGCAGGCCAGCAGCAGCGCTCCATGCAGGGCTGAGCTCGAGATCGCGGCCTCGGTCAGGATCGCCCCGAGCGTGATGCTCGTGCACGGGGTCCAGGCGATCGCGAATGCCGCCCCCGCCAGCAGCGGCCCGCCGCGGCCGGCGAGATGCTGGAGTTTCTCGGAGTGCCACTCCCAGTTCAGCCGGTCGATGAACGGAGTGGCGAGAAAGGCGATGCCCATCAGGATGATCAGCACCCCGCCGATCTTCTCGAGCTCCGCTTTGTGGTCGTTGAGCGTGGAGCCGATCACGGTGGCGCTCATCCCCAGCAGGATGAAGATCGCTGAGAAGCTCGCGATGAACAGCAGCGCGGGCGGCAGCACGCGGCGGGCCCCCACCCCCTCTTTCAGGTCGGCCGGCGTAACGCCGATGACGGTCGAGAGATAGCCGGGAACCAGCGGCAAGACGCACGGAGAGAGGAAGGACACCAGGCCCGCGGCGACGGCGAGCGGAATCCCGACGCCGGTGCCGGCGTCGGAGGAGGCCGCGAGCATCAGCGCGCCATGCATCAGACCGCCACCTCGCCCGAGTGCAGACCGAGGGCCGCGCGCAGCTCCGCGACCTCTCGCTCCAGGCGCTCCACCCTCTCGGCCAGGTCGCCGTCCGCACTCCCCTGCGCCATTGCAATTGGCGCAGATGCCGGAGCCGGGCGCTCGGCCTGCTCATGCTCGTGATCCTGAAGCAGCTCGGTGTAGCGCTCCTCCTTGTGCCCGGGCCGGCGCTCCAGGCGCCCGACGAGCCCACGCTCGATCAGGCGCTCAAGGGTCCCGTGCACATCCCCGAGGTCTGAGAAGGCGTGCATCCTCTCGCTGCGCTGCTTGAGCTCCCCGGGCGTCTGGGGCCCGCGCAGCATCAGCACGCACATGATCGCCTGCTCGCCGCCGTCCATCGGCAGCGCCTCGGCGAGCAGATGCCGGTACTTGGCGGCGCGGCTTCCAGCGCCGCTGGCCAGCCGCGTGAGGCCGCGGCGTTCGAGGTGATGCAGCGCGTCCCTGATCACCGCCTCGTCGTAGTCCACGACCGGATCGCGATTGGTCGACTGGTTGCAGGCCAGCCGCAGAGAGTTCAGCGACAGCGGGTAGGCGTCGGGCGTCGTGCGCTGCTTCTCCAGCAGGCAGCCCAGCACCCGCGTCTCCTCCGCCGAAAGATCGAGATTCCCCGCCTGCATCGCCGCTTCCAGCTCTAGGCGGCGGTCATCCGCCCGCGCCTGCCGAGTGGACTCCCGGGCAGGAGCGGCGGGGTTGTCGCTGAGGGGCGTGCGTATCGGCGTCTCACGGCACCTCCAAGGGTACCGTCGCGCACGTCTCGGCCCTACCGGCGCCCGCCGCTGCACGTAGGAAACACGTAGGCGGCCGGGAAGAACGTTGTTCCCGAGGCCCAAAATTTGACCCACACGGACCCCCCGACCCGATTAGTGTGTCTCTGATGCGGGCATGCCCGCCCGCTCTTTCTACACAAGGGGGGTGTCAAGCATGTCAGTACGAAAGCATCTGAGCTACGCGAACGTGATGGCCACCGTCGCGATCGTGTTCGCCATGGGTGGCAGTGCGATCGCGGCCAACCACTATCTGATCACGACCACCAAGGAGTTCAAGCCGAGCGTCCTGAAAGCGCTGAAGGGCAACACCGGCCCGCGCGGAGCGACGGGAGCAGCCGGGCTGCCCGGGGCGCCGGGCAACCCGGGCAAAGAAGGGCCGCAGGGCAAAGAAGGTCCCCCCGGACCGTCGGCGCTCACAACGCTGCCCTCCGGGCAGTCCGAGAGCGGCGAGTTCGCGGCCGGAGGCTCGTACACGGCCAAAGAAGGCTTCGTCGAAGAGGCGATCTCGTATCCGATCCCCCTGAGCGCCGGCCTTCCGGTCGGCAACGTCGTGGCCACCGAAGTCGGCAAACCTCTCCCGGAATGCCCGGGTCCGGGCCATGCGGAAAGGGGCTTCCTGTGTCTCTATGAGGCCGAAAACAAGTTCTTCGAACCCCCGGAGGTGTACAACGGCGAAGAATCCTCGACACTTCCAAACGGCGCCGGCCGCTTCGGCGCTGATCTGAGCTGGCGCACCACCGAAGCCAACGGGTACGTGGACGGCACCTACACGGTCACGGCCCCGTAGCTGAACCGGACGCAGCGCACCTGTGCCCCGTGCCGATCCGGCATGGGGCACCGCGCCGGCTGCGGTGCCCGGCTCGCGAGGATCAGCTAGCCCGGCTCGCGCCCGCGGTCCGGCGCGCGCTCGAGGCGCCACGCCTGGCGCGGGGTCAGAGCCAGCTCTTCGGCCCTGGCGCGCAGAATCGCTACAGCGATCGGGTCCTGGCGCTCGCCGACGAAGAGTGGCTGGCGCTTCTCGGCCTGAGCGGTGCTCGCGTCCATGAGCGCCATTCTCATGGCCGCCTGCGAGACCCGCATCCGTAACGCTCACGGACCGGAAGAGGGCAACTACCGCACTCTTCCGGCATGCACGGCTAAGTTTGTGGCTGATGGCCGACATCAGCACCATCGCCGCCCTGGCCACGGCGGGCGGCACCCTCACCCTCGCCGTCGCGACCTTCTCCTCCACCAGGTCCGCCAACCGGGCCGCGCGCGTCTCCGAACAGGCCCTGAAGATCGGCCTTCGCCCGGTCCTTTTCAACGCGCGGCCCCAGGACCCGCCCCAGAAGGTCGGTTTCATCGACAACCACTGGCTGCACCTGCACGACGGGCTGGCCGCGGTGCAGGCCGTCGAAGAGCGGCTGTATCTCGCGATCCCGCTGCGCAACGTCGCAACCGGCCTGGCGGTCCTGCATGGATGGCATCTTCCGGAGCACCGTACCGGTGAACCGCACCCTGTCGAGGAGTTCCGCCGCCACAACCGCGACATGTACGTTCCGGCCGGGGACATCAGCTTCTGGCAGGCGGCGCTGCGCGACCCCGCCGATCCGCTTCACGCGCACGTGAGGCGCAGGATGGACGAAGGGTCCCCGATGGCGCTCGACGTGCTCTACGGCGACCACGAGGGCGGCCAGCGGACGATCACGCGCTTCAACCTGACCCCTCGCACACACGCGAGCGACGAGGAGCCATGGCTGTGGGCGTGCTCGACCTCGCGCCATTGGAACCTGGACCGCCCCGACCCGCGCTAGCGGGGCCCCGGCGCCCGGAATGGGGCTCGCTCAGGCTCTAAAGTCAGGGCCGTGAGTCACCAGCCGTTCTCGTCGGGGCGCAGCGGAGAGGGCCGCCGGTCCCAGCGCAGTGAGCCGCGGCCGGAGGACATCCCGGACAAACCGGTGTCGCTGCGCCGCATCTGGCGACTGTTCATCCCCTACAGGCTGCGCCTGGGAATGCTGCTGGCGCTGATCTTCCTCGGCTCGGTCCTCAGCGTGGCGTCGCCGTTTCTGCTGCGCGAAGCGGTCGACGAAGGCATCATCAACCACAACCTCGAAGTGCTGACGTGGATGGTCGCGGGGATGATCGCGCTCGCGATCATCAACGGCGTGATCAGCGTCGCGCAGACCTGGATCTCAAACCAGGTCGGCCAGCGCGTCATGCACGACCTGCGCGCGGCTGTCTTCGCGCACCTGCAGAGGATGTCGCTCGCGTTCTTCACGCGCACCCGTTCGGGTGAGGTGCAAGCGCGGATCGCCTATGACATCGGCGGCATCGACGACGTGGTGACCAGCACCGCGACCTCGACGGTCTCCACCGTCGCGACGGTGACGGCGACCATCGTCGCGATGTTCGCGCTGAGCTGGCAGCTGACGATCTTCTCGCTGATCCTGCTCCCCTTCTTCGTGTGGCTGACCCGGCGGGTCGGCAATGAGCGCAGGCGCATCCAGTCGGTGCGCCAGGGGCGCCTGGCGGACATGTCGACCCTCGTCGAGGAGTCGCTGTCGGTATCCGGGATCCTGCTCGGCAAGACGATGGGCCGCTCGAGCGAGCTCGTCAACCGCTTCTCCTCGGAGTCCAGCGAACTGGCCGACCTCGAGGTGCGCGCCCGCATGGCCGGGCGCTGGCGCATGGCGTCGGTGCAGATGAGCTTCGCGATCATGCCGGCCGCCGTGTACTGGTTCGCCGGCTACAACATCTCCAAGGGCAACGACCTCATCTCCGTCGGCACCGTCGTCGCCTTCACCACGCTGCAGACAAGGCTGTTGTTCCCGATGCAGCAGCTGCTGTCGGTGGGCCTTGAAGTGCAGACATCTCTCGCCCTGTTCGGGCGCATCTTCGAGTATCTGGACCTCCCGGTGGACATCGTGGAGCGGCCCGGCGCGGGCGAGCTCAGCGGCGTGCGCGGCGACGTGGCACTGGCGGACGTCAGCTTCCGCTACGCCCCGGAGGCGCCCTGGACGCTGTCGGAGATCGACGCAGAGATCCCGGCCGGCACGCGCACCGCGCTTGTCGGCGAGACCGGGTCCGGGAAGACGACGCTCGCGTACCTCGTCGCGAGGCTGTATGAGCCCCAGCAGGGATCGGTCACGATCGACGGCATCGACATCCGCGACGTGACGCTCGCCTCACTCGCGGCGACAGTTGGCCTCGTCTCACAGGAGACCTATCTCTTCCACGCCTCGATTCGCGAGAACCTGCGCTTCGCGTGCCCGGACGCGAGCGACCTCGCCGTCGAAGAGGCCGCGAAGGCGGCCCAGATACACGAGCTGATCGCCTCCCTGCCGGAGGGCTACGACACACCGGTCGGTGAGCGCGGATACCGCTTCTCCGGCGGGGAGAAGCAGCGCATCGCGATCGCGCGCACGATCCTGCGAAACCCGCCGGTGCTGATCCTCGACGAGGCGACCTCGGCGCTGGACACCGAGACCGAGCGGGCTGTCCAGCAGGCGCTGGATGAGCTCTCGCGCGGGCGCACCACGCTGGCGATCGCACACCGGCTCTCGACGATCCGCGAATCCGATCAGATTCTGGTGCTCGACTCCGGACGCATCGTCGAACGCGGCACGCACGATGAGCTCGTGCAGGCCGGCGGCCGCTACTCGGCTCTGCTCAGCGGCGCGGAGGTCGGCGAGGACCGCCCGGGCGCCACGGTCGCCTGAGCGCGGCCTAGGCGACAGCGTCGATGTTCAGGCGCACGTAGTCGACGACCACGGGCTGCCCCAGCTCTTGCAGGACCTCATCCAGATACGGCTCGGCCAGCTCCGCCGGCAGCCTCTGGACCGCGGGCCCGAGGACGATGGAGCGCAGGTACTCCCGTGGCTCCTGCGGCTCGGCCGGCGCGGGCTGGAGCCACGCCTTCGCCGGTGAGAACCCGGCGGCCAGCAGGCGCTCGCGGGTCACCTCTGCGCCGGCGTAGTTCCAGGGGGACGTGAAGCCCTCGAAATGGGCGCGGTAGGGCTCGCGCTCGGCAACCACAGCCGCCCTGCCGCGCAGGATTTCGATGTTGCCCTCGCCCCCGCACTGGGCCACGAGCTGACCGCCGGGGCGCAGCGCCGCGCGCAGGCGCGAGAAGAGCCGTTCGTGGTCGGCTATCCAGTGGAAGGTCGCCGTCGAGAAGATCGCGTCGACCGGCTGCTCGAGCTCGAGCTCGAGCAGGTCCGCCAGGCGCAGATCAGCTCCGGGCCCGAGCCTCGCGCGGGCGGCGTCGATCATCGACTGCGACTGGTCGACCGCTATCACCCTCCCGCGGGGCAGCCGCTCGATCAGCGCGGCGGTGACGCGCCCGGACCCGCAGCCGGCGTCCAGAACCGTCTCGTTCCCGGACAGCTCGAGCCGCTCCAGCACGGCTCGGCCCATCGCCTCCATGATCGATGACACGCGGTCATAGCTGGCCCCGTCCCACTGGCGGATCACGCCACCTCCTCGCAGAGCTCGATCAGCGCTCTTGAGAGCTGCCCGCCCTGCCAGGCGATCGGTGAGCGCAGCGGCGGGCCCGCATCCTCTACGAGCAGCCTCGCGCGCGGCATCCTATGCGCCCACAGCTCCCCCACCCTGAGCGGATGCCCAGGATCGGCCTCATCGCGGCTTGCGATGACGAGCGCCGGGGACTCGATGACCGCGAGGTCGTCGATGCGCTGAAAGGGCCGCGAGCGCGGCACCACTTCCAGCGCGTCGGCGACCGCGAGCGGGTGCTCGTGGGCACCGAGGCGCTGGCGCAGGACCGTCTCGGTGGTCTCGCGCCATGCCTCGGGGAGCCGGGATAGCTCATAGGCGCGGATGAAGCCCTCCACCCCACCCTCACGCAGGCCTGCCGCCAGGGCATCCCAGCCCGCCATGTCGGGCTCCTCGGCGAACGCCTGCGGGTCGTAGGCCGGCGTGATCAGGGCGAGCGCGGCGACTCGATCGGGATGCTCGAGCGCGAACCGCACGGCCGTATGGGCGCCCATCGACGCGCCTGCGATGACCGCGCGCTGAACGCCCTGCCTGTCGAGCACCGCGAGCAGATCGCCGGCGAGGTGCTCATAACCGTAGGCGCGCCCGGATGCTGGCGAGGAGCTCCCGTGTCCACGGGCGTCGTAGGCAATCACGCGCCGGCCGGAGCGCTCGAGCGCCCGCGAGCCCATCACGACGTAGCGGCGGGTGGCTGTCAGCCCGTGCAGGAGCACGACGTCCTGACCCTCCCCGGCGCTCTCGCCCGCCAGCGTGAGCCCTGCCGCGGAGAGCGTGAACTCGGCCGGCGCGCCGGGCAAGTCAGGCCTTTGAGAGCGCGTGGGCGCTGATCAGCTGCGCCGACTCCTGCGGGCACTCCCAGAAGAACATGTGCCCGACGCCGTCGAGGACCTCAAGCGTCGAGGCGGGGATCAGGGACGCGATCAGCGGGCCGTTCTGGACGGGAAGCATCTCATCCTCGGTGCCGTGGATCACGAGCGTTGGCGCTCGGATCTCCCCCAGGCGCGAGTTCGTGTCGTGCGCGGCTGCGGCCTGCATCTGGGCCATGATCACCGGCACAGGCACCGCGCGCCGGGCGGCGACCGCGAGAAAGCGCGCGTATAGATCCTCATCGTCGCGGCGCGCCGGCGAGATGTTCGCCTCCCAGCCCGCGCGCAGCGCCCGCTCGCGGTCGCCGGACAGCATCGCCTCTGAGAGCCTGGCCAGCACATCGGGACCCATAAGAGCACTGCCGGGCCCTCCGCAGTAGCTGCAGCCGATCACGAGCGTGCGCACGAGGTCCGGGCGCTGCAGCACCAGTTCCTGGGCGACCATCCCGCCCATCGAGATCCCCAGCACGTGCGCCGAGCCGACGCCGAGAGCGTCCAGGAGCCCAGCCGCGTCCCGCGCCATGTCGCCGATCGTGATCGGGCCTTCGAGCCTGCTGCTCGCCCCCACGCCGCGGTGGTCGTAGGCGATCACTTCGAAGTGCTCGCGCAGCGGCTCCAGGAACGCCTCACCCCAGTGCAGCGCCGTACCGCTCATCCCCATGATCGCCAGCAGCGGCTCGCCGCTGCCGGAGCGTTCGTAGTCCAGCTCGATGTCGCCAACCTGGATCAGGGTCACGGCTCGATCCTAGAGCCCGCGCGATTTCCCGGGCGGCTCACTCAGACCGGCAGGGCGAGCTGATCGCGACCTGAGAGATCCTCCTCGCCGGCCCGCGCGCCGCCGTCAGGGCCAGGCTCGCCCGCGGTGAGACCGGCGACGCGCACCCCGAGCAGCCTCACCGGCCGCGGCGGTGCGTACTGCTCGAGCAGTGCCTGCGCGTGGGAGCCGACGAGCTGCGGGTCGCAGGTCGCCTCGGCCAGCGTGTGGGCACGTGTGACGGTGGTCCAGTCGTCGAGACGGACCTTGATCCCGATCGTGCGGCCGGTGCGCCCGTGCGAGCTCAGGCTCGCGCACAGATCCGCGGTCATCCGCGACAGCGCGGCGCGCAGCTCTTCGGGGTCGCGCACGTCGGTGTCGAAGGTGCGCTCGCGCGACTCGGAGACGACCTTGCGCGCCTGCGCCACGGCGCCGTCGTGTTCGAAGCGAGCGCGCCGCGCGAGGTCGCGGCCCAGGTTGGGGCCGAAGCGCTCCACCAGGACACCGGGATCGAGTGCCCGCATCTCGGCCAGGGTGCCGACGCCCAGCCCGGCCAGGCGCTCGGCCGTCTTGGGACCGATCCCCGGGATCAGGGAGGGCGGGCTGGCGGCGAAGCGCGCGCATGCCTGCTCCCTGGTGAGGACTACGAAGCCCGCGGGCTTCTCGGCGTCCGATGCGACCTTCGCGACCAGCTTGTTCGGCCCGATCCCAACCGAGCACGTCAGCTGTGTGCGCGCGCTGATCTCCGTGATCAGGCGCCGCATCGCCGCCTTCGGGGAGAACAGCCCGCCGATCTCCATGTAGGCCTCGTCGAGGCCCACGACCTCGATGGTGTCGACGTGCTCACGCAGGATGCCCATCACCTGGGCGGACGCCTCGCGGTAGGTCGGGAAGTCCGGGGGCAGGAACACCGCCTGCGGGCATAGCCGTCTCGCCCGCGCGGCCGGCATCGCGGAGCCGACGCCGAACCGCCGCGCCTCATAGCTCGCGGTGGTGACGACGGCCCGCGGCCCGGTGCCGGCGACGACGACCGGCAGGCCGCGCAACTCCGGGCGACGCCGAAGCTCGATCGATACGTAGAATGCATCCGCGTCAAGGTGGGCGACGCGAAGTTCTGAGTCGCCATCCGACATAACAGGCGAATCTAGCGCCGCAGGCGGATGGTCGAGGACGTTGCGCGGTTGTGGATCTCAGCGCCGACCAGCCTTCCCGCGTGGCAGGGCTCGCCACTACGAAAGGACCTGCCGGCCATGGACCACGCAGCCCGACTCGGACCCGCGCACACCATCCCGGCAGCGAGCGCCCCCCGCCGCGCGCTCATCACGAGCCGGCCGCTGTGGCTCGGCGTGCTCCTTGCGGCGCTGGCCGCCGTGGCGGCCCTCGCGCTCAGCTGGCGCGGCGCGCCCACGCCGGAGGTTGCAGGTGCAGGGGTGAGCGCTCCTGCGAGCGCGCTGACGTGGGCGCAGCTGCCGGCACTGGAGCGGATGGCAATCTCGCGGGCCGCCGGTTCCGGAGAGCGCGCCTACTGGGCGCGGAGCACCGCCGCCGGTGACGTTGCGTCGAACCCCGGCCAGGGCCTGACGACCCTGTTCGGCGCCCGCGCTGTGCACGTGCGCGTTGCTCGCGGCTCCATCGACATGGCGCTCACCTCGGCGGACGCCCGCTCACTTGCCGCCGCCGCCCCGCGCGAGCGCGAAAACCGCGTGAGCTACTCCTACGCCGGGGTGCGCGAGTGGTTTGCGAATGGCCCCCTCGGCCTGGAGCAGGGCTTCTCGGTCGCTCGCCCGCTCGGGCCCGGCGCGACGCTCACGCTCGGGCTCTCGCTCGGCGGATCGCTGCGCCCGGTCCTGGACAGCACAGGACGCGCCGTGTCCTTCCTGGCCCGCAACGGCCGGGTCGCGCTGCGCTACGGCGCCCTCAGCGCCGCGGACGCGAACGGCCGCTCGCTGCCGGCGCGGCTGCTTGTGAGCGGCGGTCACCTGTCGATAAGCGTCGACAGCCGGGGTGCGCGCTACCCGCTGAGAATCGACCCGGTCTTCCAGGAGGGCGAACTGACCGCGGCGGGTGGAAAAGCCGAACAGGGCTTTCCGAGCTCCATCGCGATCAGCGGCTCCACGGTCGCCGTGGGCGTCACCGAGGCACAGGTCAACGGTGCCTCCCAGCCCGAGGGCGCCGTCTACGTCTTCACCGAGCCCAAGACCGGCTGGGCCAGCGCGACGCAGAAGGCGATCCTCGCCGCCTCCAACGCCGGCGGCGAAGACCAGAACAACGTCTACGGCGACACGCTGGGCGCGGCGGTCGCGATCTCCGGGAGCACGATCGTCGCCGGCGCGCCGAGGGCGACCTCCGGCAAACGGAACTTCGCCGGTGCTCTGTATGTCTTTGAAGAACCGACAGGCGGCTGGGTCAACTCGACGCAGAATGCCGAGCTCGGCGCCTCCGACGCGAGCGAATACAACTACCTCGGCAGCGCGCTCGCCACCGACGGCCAGACCATCGTCGCCGGGGATGTCGACGCCCTCGGATCGGGTGAGGGCCTGCCCGGCCGCGGTGCCGTGTACGTGTTCTCGCGCTCCGGCGCCAAATGGGCCAGCGCCCTGCAGACTGCCAGGCTGACCGCCTCCGACGGGGCGGAAGGCGCGGCGCTCGGGAGCGGTGTCGCCATCTCCGGAAAGACGATCGTCGCCGGCGCGCCCTACGCGACGGTCACCGTCAGCAGCGTCGTCCATGAAGCGCAGGGTGCGCTTTACGTCTTCAGCGAACCTTCCGGGGGCTGGGCCGACGGCACCCAGGCCGCAAAGCTCACCTATTCCGGCGGCGTCGCGCACGAATCACTCGGCTGGTCGGTCGCCATCGATGGCGGCACGCTCGTCGCCGGGGCTCCGAACAACTTCGACCCCGGCAGCGCCGGGGAAGGCGCCTATGTCTACGCCCAGCCCGCGGGCGGATTCACAGACGGCACCCAGCCGCTGGCGCGACTGACGCCGTCGGATCCGGCCAGCTACGAGCACTTCGGCGGCTCGGTCGGAATCTCGGGCAAGGACGTCGTCGTCGGCGCCCAGTTCGCCGCCGTCGAAAAAACCTCCGAGCAGGGAGCCGCCTACCTCTACGAAGAACCCTCCGGCGGCTGGGCCAGCAGCGCCAGCCAGAACGCCAAGGTCTCCGCGGCGGCCGGCAACATCCAGCAGGCCGCGACGATCGCGATCTCCGGGTCGACGATCCTCACCAGCGCCCCCTACGCCACGCCGGCAGGCGGCAGCAAATATCAGGGCTCAGTCTCGGTGTTCAGCGCGCGGGAACCGACCGCGGAAGAAAGCAAACTGAAAGAAGAAGCCGAGGCGGAAGAAGAAGCCAAGCGCAAGGCCGAAGAAAAGACGCAGGAAGAAGCCCGCAGCGAAGAAGCCAGGAAGAAGAAACAGGCCGAAGAAGCGTTCGTCCATCCCGCCGGCGGCTCGACGCTGATCTACGTGTCCACCGCTCCCACGGTGCAGCACGAAACCTTCATCGGTTTTCCCCTGAACGTCCCGCCCGGCCAGGCGATCGCGTGCATCGGCAACGTCTGCACCTACGCGATCACCTGCCGCAAACCGAAGGAAGCATGCATCGGCTCCGCCAGCATGGAAGAAATCAGCTCCGCGCTGAGCTCATCCGCCTCGGCGAGCGCGAAGCGAAGGAGGAAGCCCGCTGTTCTGGGCCTCGCGAGCTTCTCGGTGCCCGCATCCCACAGCGCGAAGCTCGCCATCAAGCTCACGCCGACGGGAAGCAGGCTCCTGAAGTCCAAGAAGAAGTTGCGCGCGAAGCTCACGATCAGGATCAGCGGCGGCACGGCCACGAGCACGACCAGCACCCGGACCATCACACTCAAACTCGCCAAGAAGCACTGACGATGCGGCTATCAGGCGCTCTCGGGCTCCGCCTCGGGTCCCTTCAGCACTCCTGAGGGCTCGACCCTCAGGAGCCGAGCGGGGGTGTGCGGCAGCCACCAGTTCCAGCGCCCGAACAGCGAGATCACGGCGGGGACCAGCAGCGCCCTGATCACGGTCGCGTCCAGGAGGATCCCGGCGGCGAGGCCGGTCGCGAGGACTTTGATGTCCGTCTCCGGCCCGGAGGCGAGCGAGACGAAGGCGAGGAACAGGATGATCGCCGCGCTTGTGACGAGCCGGCCTGTGCGCCCGATGCCGGTCACGACGGCCTCGTCGGTCCGTCCGGTGCGGTCGTACTCCTCCCGTATGCGGGCGAGGATGAAGACCTCGTAGTCCATCGACAGGCCGAACAGGAACGCGAACACCATCAGCGGGATCCAGGCGGTGATCGAGCCGGTCGCGGGTATCCCCCAGATCAGGTTCGAACCGTGGCCCTCCTGCCACACGATCACGAGCACGCCCCACGCCGCCGCGACGCTGATCACGTTCAGCACCACCGCCTTCAGCGGCAGCAGCAGCGAGCGGAACGCGCGCGCGAGCAGGATGAAGGTGATCACCGCGATCAGCAGGATCATCAGCGGGAAGTTGCCGTACACGGCGTTGATGAAGTCCTCGTTCTGGGCCGGTATCCCGCCCACACGGACGCCGGGGCCCACAGCGTGCGCCGCGGTGCGCGTCCTGTCGAGCGTTTCCCTGCCCGCATCTGTGGAGCCGTCGGGGGTCGGGAATGCGTCGGCGAGGCCGACCCCCGCCCTCTGCCACTGCGGGCCGGCCGGCGCGACCGCGCCGTGGATCCCAGGAACGGCCGCCATGGCTTCCGCCACCGCCTGGGTGGAGGTGCGCCCGGCCACGATCGCCTCATATGGCAGCAGCGCCCCCGAGCCGATGCCCGACTGCTCGAGTTCGACGAGCCCGGTCTTGGCGTTGCCCTCGGTCGCGATCGTGTTGACATTCGACAGCCCCGGCTGAAGTTTCGTGGCTGCGAGCACGAGCAGCGCGAGGACCACCGCCGCGCAAACTGCAGCGGCCCAGCGCCAGCGCACCACGAGCTGCGCCCACGTGGTCCAGGACCTGCTGGCCCGGTCGTCGGTTCGCATGTGAGGCCAGTCGAGTTTCGGCCCGATCGTGCTAAGCACCACCGGCAGCAGCGTCAGCGCGACGATCACGCTGATCAGCGGGATCAGCATCCCGCCGTAGCCAACCGAGCGCAGGAACGGCAGCGGCAGCGCGATCAGCGCGAGCAGGCCGATGGCGACGGTGGTCCCGCTGAACACCACGGCGCGCCCCGCGGTCTCCATCGCGCGCTGAACAGCCTCGTCGCCGCTCAGGCCATGTGCGCGCTCCTCACGCCAGCGCACGACGATCAGCAGCGAGTAGTCGATCGACACGCCGAGCCCGATCAGGGCGATCAGGAACTGGACGATCGGGGAGATTTCCGTGACCGTGGTCAGGCCCCAGACCACCAGGAAGGTCGTCAGGATGGCCGCGATCGCCATAAGGATCGGCACCACCGCAAGGAACGAAGCGAACACGAAGGCCAGCACGATCAGCGCGCCGACGCCTCCCAGCAGCGCCTCCAGGAGCACCCCTGGCCCGCTGCCACCGCCGCTCTGCACGGACAGCGCGTCGTAGCCGGTCACGTGCACGGGCTCACCCGCGATGCTCGCGCCGGTGAGCAGCGCGGTGGCGTGTTCGGCGGCCTTCGGGTTGTCCCCGAACGCCTGCGTGGGATCGACCGGCGGGTAGACGACCAGGAAGGTTGTGCGCCCGTCGCGCGAGACGAAGGCGGAGCTCGCGGTGCTCCCGTAGCCGGCGACCCTCGCGCCGCGCAGACCGAGCCTCACACGGGCTTCCAGGGCGAGCAGCTGCGACCGGATCCCCGGGGAGGTAACCGTCGTGCCGGCCGGCAGCGTGACGACCGGAAGCAGCGGCGCGGTGTTACCACCCGTCCCGCGGAAGGTGCTCGCGATCGCCTGGTTGGCCACCCAACCCTCCTTGCCGGGCACCGAGAACTTCTGTTTGAGCGCTTTCGTGGCCGATCCGGCAGAGGCCATGCCGACGAGCGTCAGCGCGACCCAGAACACGACTACCAGGCGCTTGTGCGCAAGGACCCAACGGGTGAGCTGCGACATGCTGCTCCTTCGGGCGAGGGCGAGCGAACGTCTGTGCGAGCGAACCTCTGTTCTAGCAAAGCCATTGGCCCGCGGGGACCGCTCACCACCGGCGGCGCGGAGTAGGTACTCTTCCGCGGCAGCGATGGACCTGACCTTCAGCCCTCAGGAGAGCGCCTTCCGCGACGAGATCCGCGCGTGGCTCGCGGCCAACCCGCCGAGCCCCGAGCCGGCCGCGGGCAGCGAGGACGCGCACTATGCATGGCGCCGCGACTGGCAGCGGCGTATGTACGACGGCGGCTGGGCCGCGCCGAGCTGGCCTACCGAGTACGGCGGCCGCGGCTCCACCCCGACGGAGTCGGCCATCTACTTCGAAGAGATCGGCCGCGCCCGCGTGCCGCTGCCGGCGAACGTGCTCGGCCTGCTTCTCGGCGGCCCGACCCTGATGGTCTGGGGCACGCCGGAGCAGAAGGAGCGCTACCTGCCCCCCATTCTCTCCGGCGAGGAGATCTGGTGCCAGGGCTTCTCCGAGCCTGACGCCGGCTCGGACCTCGCGGCGCTGAAGACCCGCGCGGTCAAGGACGGCGATGAGTGGGTCATCACGGGCCAGAAGGTCTGGACGAGCGGCGCCCAGTACTCCAAGTGGTGCATGCTCGTGGCGCGCACGGACTCCGAGGTTGCCAAGCACAAGGGCCTGACCTACTTCCTTATGGACATGGACCAGGTCGAGGTCCAGGTTCGCCCGCTGCGCCAGATCACGGGCGAGGCCGAGTTCAACGAGCTGTTCATCGAGGAGGCCCGCATCCCCGACGCGAACGTCGTGGGAGGCGTGGGCAACGGATGGAAGGTCGCGCTCACGACGCTGATGAACGAGCGCGCCGGTCTCGGGTTCGTGTTGCAGATCCGCCTGCGCCAGCTGCTGGACGACCTGATCGCCGCCGCCGCCGAGCGCGGCGTGCTCGAGAACGGCTACGCCGACGCGCTGGCCGACCTGCACATGCGCTGCGAGTCGATCCGCCTGCTCGCCTGGAAGGGACTGACGGACATCGAAAAGTACGGTCAGCCAGGGCCCGAGGGCTCGCTCGTCAAGTGGCTTTGGTCTGACACCAACCAGCGCCTGACGCAGCTCGCCGTGGACATCGTCGGCCCCGAGGCGCTGACCAGCGGCACGAGCTGGAGCTACGAGTTGCTGCGCGCACGCGGCAACACGATCGAGGGCGGCACCACCGAGGTGCTGAAGAACATCATCGCCGAGCGCGTGCTCGGCCTCCCCCGCCTGAAGGCGTCGGCGTAGGCAGATGGACTTCGGCCTCACAGACGACCAGCGCGACATCCAGCGCACGGCGCGCGACCTGCTGGCAGAGCGAGCGAAGCCCGACCGTGTACGCGAGCACGCCGAGTCGCGGACCATAGACAGCGCACTATGGGCAGAGCTGAGCGAGCTCGGCTGGACCGGGATCGCCATCTCGGAGGAGAACGGCGGCCAGGGCCTCGGGGCGATCGAGCTGTCGATCCTCTGCGAGGAGCTCGGCCGCGTGCTCGCGCCGGTTCCCTTCCTGCCCAGCGTGCTCGCCGCCACCGTCATCGAGCAGGCCGGCTCGGACGCGCAGCGCGAGCGCTGGCTTCCGTCCCTCGCCTCTGGCGAGGTGACCGGTGCCCTCGCAGACGCCCGCGACGGTGTGGCGGAGCTCGTGATCGGCGGCGCCGACGCCAAGGTCGTCGTGCTCGTCGAACCCACCGGCGCCGTGTTGATCGACAGCGCGGCCGCCGAGGTAACCCCCGTCGACTCGATCGACCCGACGCGCTCGGCTGCGCGGGTGAACGCCGCCGGCGCCGGCGAGGAGCTCCCAGGCGACGTAGCCGCCGGGAGAGACCGTGCGCTGATCGCGATCAGCTCCGAGCTGGTCGGCGTGTGCGACAAGGCCCTTGAGATGACCGTCGCGTACGTCAAGGACCGCAAGCAGTTCGGTGTCCCCGTAGGCGCCTACCAGGCGGTCTCCCACCGCTGCGCACAGATGCTGCTCGACACCGAGAGGGCTCGCTCGACGGCGGCCTTCGCAGCCTGGACCGCGGACGCCGACCCCGAGCGCCTCCCCGAAGCCGCGGCGATGGCCAAGGCTTCCGCCTCCGAGGCGGGACGCGAGGTCACCGCCTCGGCGATCCAGGCCCACGGCGGCATCGGATTCACCTGGGAGGCCGACGTCCACTGGCTGTACAAGCGCGCCCAGCTCGATGCGGCGCTGCTCGGCGGCGCCGGGCGCCAGCGCGCCAGCATCGCGGCCATCCTGGCCGAGCGTGCCCGTTCGGCCACGCCGGCCTGAGCGCTCCCCCCCGGTCGGCGACAGCTCAGCAGATCGAGCGCACGCCGCTAGTGAGTGTGCGACGGCGCGTTGGCCTTCGCCCAGGCGATGATCTCTCCGCTGCCGTTGACCGTCGACCCATCCGCCAGCTGCAGCACGGGCAGCTTCTCCTGACCCGACATCGCCTTGAGCTCCGGGCGCCTGCCCTTCGTGAACAGCCCGAAGGGAATGCCTTTGCCCGCGACGATCTTGTGAAAGTCGTGGCCGTTCTCTCGCAGCGCCTGCTGCACCCTGCGGCAGGCGTGCGGCTTGGGTCCGCCTTCGTCGATGTGGCACACGTACAACGTCAGTCCCTCGGGCATCGGCTTCCTCCTGGGCGTGCTCTGAGCGCAGCCTAGCTCCGCGCGGCCGCCGCCGCCAGCCACGCCGCTAGTCTGGCCGTGATGGGACTGTATGCGGCCTTTCTGCGCGGTATGAACGTGGGCGGCCATCGCATCACAAACGACGAGCTGCGCGATCTGTTCACAGCGATGGAGCTCGAGGATCCTCGCTGCTTCAGGGCGAGCGGCAACGTGGTGTTCGGCTCCCCGCAGCGCTCGCCGGTCCGCCTCACGGCCCAGATCGAGGACGCGCTACACGGGGCCCTCGGATACGCCGTACCGATCTTCCTGCGCACGCGCGAGCAGGTCCAGGCGATCGCCGCGCTCACCCCGTTCACCGACGAGCAGTTCGATGCGTCGGCCGGCCGCGCGCAGATCGCGCTGCTATCCGCCGCGCCGGACAGGCGAGCACGGGAGCGGATCACCGAGATGGCGGGCGAGAGCGACAGCATCGCCTTCGGCCCGCTCGAGATGCACTGGCTGCCGAGCGGCGGCGTGCTCGACTCAACGCTTGACATGGGCACGATCGAGGCGGTCCTCGGGCCGATGACGATGCGCACGGCGCGCACCGTGTCCGAGCTAGCCGCGAAGCATCTCTCCGGCTGAGCGATCCGCGCCCCGCGGGCCCCGCCGTGGAGATAGGCTGCGCGTGAGCGAGAGGAGAGAGGCAGTGACCACGCCGGCGCCCCGGGGGCGCAACCCATTTGACGAGAGTGACGTCGAGCGCGGAACTGACGGCATCGCCCGCTACCTCGGGCGTCCGCAGTCGCTGGTCCACATGCTCCGCGCGAGTGTCGAGCGCGACGGCGGCGCCAGTGCCGTGCTCGAGGTATCCGGCGGGCGCCTGCTCACCTACCAGGAATTGTGGGACGGCTCGGCCCGGGTGGCTGGCGGTCTCAGCGAGGCCGGCGTCGGGCGCGGGGATCGCGTGGCGATCCGCCTGGCCAACGGGATCGACTGGGTGCTCGCGTTCTTTGGCTCGCAGATGCTCGGGGCCGCGGTCGTCCCGATCAACACCCGCTTCACCGAGGAGGAGGTCGCCTACGTGGTCGGCGACTCTGGGGCCCTCTTCACGTTCGAGGCGGACGGCTCCCTCCCGACCGGCGAGCCGACCGTCGTCGAGGACCTCGAGCCGGGCGAGCTCGCCGCGATCTTCTACACGAGCGGCACCACCGGGTTCCCGAAGGGCGCGAGGACGACCCACTCCAACTTCCTGACCAACTCGGAGAACGCCTTCCGCTGTCTTGCAACAGACCGCTCGGAGGGCCCGGGCATCTCCACGCTGGTGTCGGTCCCCCTCTTCCACGTCACGGGATGCAACAGCCAGCTGATACCGGTGCTCGAGCTCGGCGGCAGGGTCGAGATCCTCTCGGGTCCGCTGGACCTCGACGGATTCTTCACGGCTGTCGGCGAGCACGGCGTCAACCAGCTCGTGTCCGTCCCCGCGATCTACCACGCCGTGCTGCGCCATCCGCGCTTCGCGGACCTGGACGTGAGCCGTGTGCGCTGGATCTCCTACGGCGGCGCGCCCATCGCCGAGACGCTCGTGGCCGAAATCATGGAGGCCTTCCCCTCAGCCAGGGTCGGGAACGGCTTCGGGCTCACCGAGACCTCCTCGCTGACCTCGTTCCTGCCTCATGAGGAGGCGGCCGCGCACGCCGACTCCGTCGGCTTCGCGATGCCGGTGGTGGACGTGGCCGTTGAGAGTCCCGACCCGGACACCGGCGTCGGTGAGCTGCTCGTGCGCGGGCCGAACGTGGTCGACGGCTACTGGAACAAGCCTGAGGCGACGGCGGAGACCTTCGTCGACGGCTGGCTGCACACCGGCGACCTCGCGCGCATCGACCGGGACGGGCTGCTCTACATCGTCGACCGCATGAAGGACATGATCAACCGCGGCGGGGAGAACGTCTACTCGCTCGAGGTTGAAAACTGCCTTGCGGGCGCGCCCGGCGTCGCGGAGGCCGCGGTGGTGGCGGTGCCAGACGACATGATGGGCGAGAAGGTCGGGGCGATCATCGTCCCCGCGGCGGGCGCCGAGCTCGACGTCGAGGCGGTCCTTGCCCACTGCAGGGCGCATCTCGCCGACTTCAAGGTTCCGCAGTACATAGACGTGCGCGAGGGGCCCCTGCCCCGCAACCCGGGCGGCAAGCTGCTGAAGGGGACGCTGCGCGAGGAGACCAGGTGGGGCAAGCCGCTCCGCTGACAATACGAGGAGAGCCGATGCCGACAGTCAACACCGTGCAGGGACCCGCAGACTCCAGCGATCTCGGCGTCACGCTCGTCCACGAGCATGTGCGCTTCCGCGACGAGGCTGTGGCCGTCGAGTGGCCCGAGCGCTATGACGAGCAGGCCGAGCTCGACGCGGCGTTCGAGGCGGTCAACGCGGCCAAGGAGCGGGGCGTCAGGACGATCTTCGACCCGACCGCGATGTTCGGCGGGCGCGACGTGCGCTTCATGAAGCGCGTCGCCGACGAGACGGGCGTTCGGATACTCGCATGCACGGGCATCTACAGCTACGACTATCTCCCCCACTACTTCGAGAACCGCGACGTCGACGCGATGGCCGACCACTTCATCAGCGACATCGAGCAGGGCATCCAGGGGACCGACATCCGCGCCGCCTTCCTGAAGTGCGCCGCCGACGCCGCCGGCGTGACCGAGCACGTCGAGAAGATCCACCGCGCCTGCGCCCGGGCGAGCCTGCGCACCGGTGTTCCGATCATGGCCCACTCGATGCCCGCGGTGGCGACCGGTCCCCGCCAGGTCGAGATCTTCCTCGAGGAGGGCGTGGACCCGGGCAAGATCCAGATCGCCCACTGCGGCGACAGCGAGGACATCTCATACATCGAGGGCCTGCTCGAGAAGGGCGTCTATGTCGGACTCGACCGCTACGGGCTGCAGATGTACCTGCCGATCGACAAGCGCAACGAGACCGCGGCAGAGCTGCTTCGCCGCGGGCACGCCGAGCGGCTGGTGATCTCGCAGGACTTCTGCGCCAGCATCGACTGGTTCCCGCCCGAGACGGTGGAGGTGCTCCAGGCTAGCGGAGCGGTCCACAACTGGTCGATGACGCTGGTGTTCGACGAGGTCGTGCCCGCGCTGCGCGAGATGGGCGTGATGGACGACGAGGTCTTCCAGACGATCTTCGTCGAGAACCCCCGCCGCTGGATCACCCCCTGAGCTCAGGCGGCGGCCGGCGCGATCAGCAGCTCAGGACCCTCCGGCGAGGAGACTTTGTTGACCAGCGGGTTCGCCGGCCGTGCGGACACCCGCTCGGCCGGCAGGGCGCCGCACAGCGAGAGCGCTTCCTGGGCACCCAGTGACGGGTCGAGCCATGCCCGGCGCGCCTCCTCGTCCGCGAGGATCACGGGCATGCGGTTGTGGATCGCGGCGACGGTGCGGTTGGGCGCGGAGTCACATGTCAGCATCGTGACGCTGTCGATCCACTCGCCGTCGATCTTCGCGCTGGTCCACAGGGACGCGAACGCGAACGCCTCTCCGCCGTCGACCTGGAAGAAGAAGGGCTGGCGCGGCTCGCCGGGGCGCTCCGGCTTGATCCACTCGAAGTAGCCGTCGGCGATCTGCAGGGCGCGGTGGGATGCCGTCGGCACCAGGGCCCTGAACGACGGCTTCTCGGCAACCGTCTCCATGCGGGCGTTGATCATCCTGGCTGCGCCCTTGGTGTCCTTGGACCACGGCGGGATCAGCCCCCAGCGCAGCATGCGGGCCCGCAGCTCTCCCTCGCGCGAGACGATCGCCAGTACCTCCTCGGTGGGAGCCACGTTGAAGCGCCGCGTGCCGGCCGCGCCGGAGATGGGCACGTGGAAGCGCTCGTTGAGTTCGTCAGGACCCTTGGTGTTGGTGTAGCGGCCGCACACCCAGCGAGCATACGACCGCGCCGGCACGGAAGCGGCTGCCCCACCGGCCGGCGGGCTGATCTGCCCTAGGAGGCGCCTCGCTCCCAGGCTGCTCGGTCGATGCGGTAGAGGACGTGCGGAGCGAGGGGGTCATCCTGGTCGATCGAGGGGTGCAGGAAGTCCTCGGCCTGCTCGCGGCTCATTCCCAGGCGCCGCATCACCGCCCGTGAGCGCTGGTTGCGGGCGGCGGTGTAGGCGAGCACCTCCCCCACGCCGAGCTCGGTGAACGCGAAGCCGATCGCGGCGGCCCCGCCCTCGGTCGCGAAACCCCGCCCCCAGAAGCGCCGGTCAAGGCGCCAGCCGACCTCGATCGCCGGCGCGAACGGGAGGGCGGCGTCGCTGACCAGCTGCAGGCCGATGAAGCCGGCCAGCTCCCCGCCGTGGAGCACCTCGGCGGCCCAGAAGCCGTAGCCGTCGCTCTCGATCGCGCGCTGCAGGCGCCGCATCATCTCCAGCGACTGCGGCGCTGTCAGCGTGCTCGGGAAGTGCTCCATCACCAGCGGGTCGGCGTTCATCGCCGCGAAAGGGCGCTCATCGCCCCTCGCCCACTCTCTCAGCCACAGCCGCTCGGTGCGCAGGCCGCCGCGCCCCTCCATGGCGGAGGGCCCCATGCCCGCCTCAGCCGGCGGTCCGGATGCGGTAGCGCCGGATCGTCAGCGGGATCACGACCACGAGGCCGAGGGCACACCAGAGCACGCTCGCGAGCACCGGGTGCTGCAGCGGCCAGGGCGGATTTCTCGGAATGGCCGTGGGGTTCCCGAACAGGGTGCGGACGCCCGCGGCGATCGCGCTGATGGGGTTGTACTCGGCGACCGTGCGCAGCACCGAGGGCAGGCTCTGGGTGGGCACGAACGTGTTCGCGACGAAGGTCAGCGGGAAGATGACGATGAACGCCACCCCCGTCACCGCGTCGGGGGCGCGCGCGAGCAGCCCGAGCAGCATCCCGATCCAAAGCATCGTGAAGGAGAACAGGATCAGCAGGCCAAAGCCGGCGATCGCCTGCGGGACATCCGACTCGATGCGCCAGCCCACTATCAGCCCGCTGATGGTCATGATCACCAGCGCCAGCATCGAGGAGCCCAGGTCGGAGATGAGATGCCCGATCAGGAACGCAGAGCGGGCGGTCGGCAGCGAGCGCAGCCGGTCGACGATCCCCTCCGTGAGGTCGGTGGCGATCGAGGTCGCGGGGCCGACGATCCCGAAGGTGAGGGTCTGCACGAAGATCCCGCCGAGCAGGTAGTCGCTGTAGCTGCCTCCGGGCACGTGAATCGCGCCGCCGAACACGTAGGCGAACAGCAACACGAACATGACCGGCTGCACGGTGACGTCCAGCAGCTTCTCCGGCACCTGGCGGACATGGGCCATGTTGCGCCTGGCCAGCACCAGGCTGTCGGAGATCTGCCGGCGGAGCACCAGTCCGGCGCCGGGGACCTCGTGAGCGGCTGGCTGCGCGCTCACGCGCCGTCTCCGTTGTGTGAGGGCGCGCCGCCGGTGAGCGTCAGGAAGACGTCATCGAGGGTGGCCTCGCGGCGGTGCACGTCGAGGGCGTCAACGTCGGCGGCGTCCAGCGCGCGGATGACCTCCATCAGGCGTGCGCCGGGCCGTACCGGGAAGGTGATCAATGCGCTGTCGCGATCCACGTTGGCGGCTCCGTCGGCGAACGCGCCGAGCGCGAGCTCGGCGCCCGGGAGATCCTCCGCGGATCCGAGCGTGACCTCGATGCGCTCCCCGCCGATCCTCGCCTTCAGGTCCGACGGCGGGCCCTCGGCGACGATGCGCCCGCGGTCCAGGACGATGATGGCGTCGGCGAGCCGGTCGGCCTCCTCGAGATACTGGGTCGTGAGTATCAGGGTGGTGCCGCCGTCCACGAGCCCGCGCAGCAGATCCCACAGGTCATTGCGGGCCTGAGGGTCAAGGCCGGTCGTCGGCTCGTCCAGGAACAGGACCTCGGGTTCCCCCATCAGGCTCGCCGCGAGATCAAGTCGCCTTCGCATGCCCCCGGAGAATGTGCGCACCAGGCGCTCGCCGACGTCCGCGAGGCCGAGATGCTCGAGCATCTCGCCCGACCGCGAGCGCGCGAGCGCGCGCGGCAGGTGGTAGAGCCGCCCGACCATTTCGAGGTTCGCGCGGGCGGTCAGCAGACCATCGACGGTCGCATACTGGCCGGCCAGCCCGATGCGCTCCCTGACGCGCTCCGGATGCTCGACCACATCCACGCCGGCGACACTCGCACGGCCCGTCGTGGGCGTGGCGAGCGTGGTCAGGATCCTGATCGCGGTCGTCTTTCCGGCGCCGTTATGGCCCAGCAGGCCGAGCACCGTGCCGCGCTCGACGTGCAGGCTGACGTCGCGCAGCGCCCACAGATCGTCGAACCTCTTGCCGAGCCCCTCGGCGTGGACGCCGTCGCCGGCGGGCCAGGAACCGTCGCTGCTGAAATCGCGCATCGCTGCAACCTAGCGGCTCCGCTCGCGGACTCCGGGTATTTCCCGGGCCGCCCATCCGCGCGGGCGGACCTCAGGCGAGCCGTACCGGCAGCGTCTTGAGCTGGTTGATGAACAGCGACTCGGCGTGCGCGGGAACGCCGTCGATGTTGATGTCCGGGAAGCGGGAGATGGTCTCCTCGAGCAGGATCCGCAGCTCCAGCCTGGCCAGCGCCGTGCCCAGGCAGAAGTGCCTGCCGCCCGCACCGAAGGCCTGGTGATCGGGGTTGCGCAGCACGTCGAAGCGGTCCGGATCCTCGTAGACGCTCTCATCGCGGTTGGAGGAGACGTACCACATGACCACCTTCTCACCGCGGCGGATCGGCTGACCGTTCAGCTCGGTGTCGCAGGTGGCGGTCCGCCGGAAGTGAGCGAACGCCGGGAACATGCGCAGCGCCTCCTCGACCGCGCCGGGCACCAGCGAGGGATCGCTCTGGAGCAGGCGCATCTGCTCGGGGTCTTCCATCAGCGCCATCATGGCCGAGCAGAAGGTCGCCTTGGTGCTGTCGTTGCCCGCCGCCATCAGCAGGAAGAATCCCATGATGATCTCGTGCTCCTGAAGTTTGCTGCCGTCGACTTCGGCGTGGACGAGAACACTCGTGAGGTCCTCCGTGGGCGTCTCGCGCCGCTCCTCGATCAGCAGCCGGCAGCGCTCGAAGATCTCAGGCAGGTGCAGGCCTGCCGCGGCCTCGACGCCCTCGGGGTTCAGGTCGGGGTCGCCGGCGCCGAGCAGCGAGTTCATCAGCGTCGCCCACGTCTCATCGTCCGACTCCGGTATACCCATGAAGCTCCCGATCACGCGGGCGACGACAGGCTGCGCGACGTCGCTGACCAGATCGCAGCTCTCGCGGCCGTCAAGCCGGTCGAGCACGCGCGTGACGATGGCGCGTATCTCCTGCTCGTGCGCCGCGATCCGCTTCGGCGTGAAGCCGCGCTGGAACAGCGCCTTGATGCGGTCGTGCTTCGGCGGGTCCATGCCGATGAACATCGCCTGCGTGAGCTCGAGCGGAATCACGATGTTGGCCGCCGTGATGCCGCCCATTTCCGAGGAGTAGGTCCTCCAGTCGTGGCTCACGGTCGCGACGTCCTCGGCGGTCGTGACCGACCAGAACCCGGGCTCCTGCGGGAAGTCGTCAAAGCCCTCGCTCCAGTGGACAGGGCAGCCCTGGCGCATCTCGCGCAGCAGCTCGTGCGGGGGGCCGTCGTGCCAGTTCTCGCGCGAGGTGATCCTCGAGCTGCTTCTCTCATCCCGGACAGCACCCATCACAGCCTCCTCGCCGCTCTGCAACCAGGTGCGTGATTCTACGGTGCGCCGGGGCGGCTGTGAAGCCCCGGCCGCGCCCTCATGCCGGCTTGTGCGCGCCGTTCTGGCTCTTCACGAGCAGCTCATCGACGAGCAGCCTGCCGACGTGCAGCTCCCCGATCTGGAGCGAGTCGACCTTTCCGCGGCGTATCGCCAGGCGTCCGATCGCCAGCCGCCCGACGGCGAGAGCGCCAACCGCCACGGCCCCGATCGCGAGCGCCCCAACGGACATCGCTCCGAATGCGGGGGCCGGGCGTGGGCCCATGTCAGTGAAGGCCGGCCGCTGCGGGGTGCGGTTCGGGCTGGCCGAGCTCCTGGCCGGCGTAGGTCAGCATGCTCGCCAGGTGCGCCTGGATCGTTTCCAGGTTGTGGGCGCCGGGATAGATGTAGCCCTGTGCCTGCGCGCCGGCCGCGCTGAGCTGTTCGGCGAAGTCCGGATCCTGCGTGGGGTCGGCGATGGTGTCCGAGGCGCCGCCGTAGATGAAGGCGTGAAGTCCCTGGCGCGCTATCACGGGCCGGTCGGCCTGCAGCTGTGGTTCGAGCCCGTTGAAGAAGCCGAGCCAGCTCTCCACGACGCTGAAGCGCGTGATGTGGTCGAGCGCGAGCGCCATCGCGCCGTAGCCGCCCATGGACAGCCCGGCGATCGCGCGGCCTCCGCGCTCGGCGACCGTCGGGAGCATGCGGTCCACGAGTTCCTGCGTTTCCATCACGTACGTTTCGTAGTGCGCGTGACCGTAGTTGCGCCAGTTGTTCGCGCCGCGTCCGCCCTGGATCATCACCGCGATCATCGGCGGGATCGCGTGCGAGGCGATCAGCCGGTCGAGTGTTTCCTGGATGCCTATCTGCAGGAACGCGCTCGGGAGCTGGTCGTTGCCGTGAAGCAGGTAGATCACCGGGTAGTGCGCTCCGCTCTGGCGCATCTTCGGCGGCAGGTACACAAGGAAGGTGCCGTGGCCGTGGAGCGCGGCCGACGTGAAGTGGACCACGCCGATCGAGGATCCGGCCGAGTCGGTGCTGATGGTCCGCAGCGCAGGCAGCGCGGTCGCCTGGGCCGGGCTGTAGCGCAGGGCGCCCGCCGGTTCGCTGTCGGCGCTGCGCACTCCCACCAGTCGCTCCACCCCGGCCTGGCCACCCGCGGCGAGGATCAGGCAGATGAGCGCGAGTGACCCCGCGAGCGCCCACAGCAGCCTGCGACGCGCCCTTGCGGGGCTGACCGGGGCGGGCGCCGGCTGGGCCGGCTGCGCGCGCGGCGGGAAGGCCGGCACCCAGGGCGGCGGCAGCATCTCGGCCGCCGCGGCGCCCTCGCCGTGCCAGTTCCAGTCGAGTCCGTCGAGCCAGACCGGCGCGCGGGAGGTTCTTGTCTCACGGGACATGCAGGTGATTCAACGAGCCTGCGGCAAGAAAGCCAAGTCCTGCATGAAGATGCCCACGCGCCGGCAACAGCGGCTCGGCTCAGCTGGTGCTCCAGACCTCCCCCACGCCGCCGAAGCCGAGTGCCTGCTTCGTCGCTTCTGTGAGGTCGAATTCACGGCCCGCGACGTAGGGGCCACGGTCGACGACCGGCACCCTGACGGTGCGCCCGCCGTAGCGGAGCGTGACGAGCGTGCCGCACGGAAGCGTCTTGTTCGCCACTCCGAGCGTGCTGCTCGTCAGCGCGCCGCCGCAGGCCATCGTGCCGCCCCCGCCATACCAGGAGGCCAGGGCCAGCCTGTAGACGTTCAGGGTGCCCAGCGGCCTGTGGCTCGGGCGCGCCGTGGCGTCGCCCGAGAAGCGTACGCGGACGGTGTGCGAGCCGACCTCGCGCGGGGTGAAGCTGAGGCGGAAGCGGCCGCCGGCCCGCGTGCGGGAGGCGGTGAGCGTCCTCCAGCCGCGTCCGGCGCGCTCCTGCAGGCTGACGGACAGCCCGGCACTGCCGGGTCGCCGGCCTTCCAGAAGAGCTCCGGTGACGTTGGCGCGGTGTTCTGCGAGCACATTCAGCTCGGAGGCGCGAACACGCAGGTCCGTGTGGACCGGCGGCGGGGCGAAGCCGAGCTGGCCTCCCGCGATGATGGATACGGGAGCCAGCGCAGGCGCAGCCGGAGCAGGCGGAGCGGGGACGTACATAGGTGGTGCGAACCTCCTTGTTGTTCCGCCTACGGGGTTAGCTGTCGGGCTCACGGCCGGCCCGGCGACGCGTTCAGGACGCGTGTGGGCCGGGCGTTACGGCCGCATCAGCGGCCGATTCGCCCCATCCAGGCCGCATCTGCACGGCCCGGCGGTGGGTCCCCGTTCGCTCCATCGACGGGAGCGACTCGGCGATCAGAACAGTTGTTCGGGATCCTAGAGGCTCACAACGCCCGGCCGTGTGACAACCGTCACACTGTGGCCGTCAAGGTATGTACTCTGTGTTATGCCTGCAAACGAGGAGGATCCGCGATCCGCCCCCGCTCCTGCGGACCGCGACTACCCGCTCAGCGACTTCATCGGCGACTTCCCGGACGAGGATGCGTGCCTGGAGATGCTCGGCGCGAGCGCCACTCTCCCGACGGCCGCCACGCCCACTGCCCGCGCTGTGGCCGCGAGCGCCGCTTCCACCGCACCCGCTCCAGGCGCAGCTACACCTGCGACAGCTGCGGGCTGCACGTGCACCCCATGAAGGGAACGATCTTCGAGCGATCCACGACGCCGCTGCAGATGGGTTCTGACGCCATCTACCTGATGGCGGCCACGCGCGGATCGATCTCCGCCAGGCAACTCGAGCGCGAGCTCGGCGTGACACACAGAACCGCGCAGCGCATCATCTACAGGATCAGCTCTGAGGTGATGGCTCCGGCGGCGGGGGCTCTCCCGCGGCGGCGCGGCTGAGCATCGCGCGGATCTCCGCGCGCGTGGGCACCGGGATCTCCACCGGCTCACCCGAGGCGGGACGGGTCGGCTGGGTGCGCGCGCGCCGGCGCAGGGAGTCCAGTTCCTGCTCGCTGGGCACTTCCGCGTTCAGGACCTGCAGCGCCCGCTCGCGCTCGCTCTCATACACGTAGAGGTCCCGCGGGGCCGCCGCGCCCAGTCGCACTCCCCTGCGGCTCACCTGCGCCAGCGAGTGGATCCCCGCCTCTGTCAGCCACTCCCGGATCATCTCGGCCTCCGCCTCGCTCGCGGCGGTGGTGAGCACGAGCAGCGCATCGGTCACGGTGCCGGCCCCTCTGTGTGCTCTTCGTGGCCGGCGCTCGCGCGGTCCGCGATCAGGACGGCGGGCCCTCGGGCTTCTGGCGCTTGCGGCCGTTCTTGTCGGTGCGACCGGTGCCGAGGCATTCCCGGCAGAGGATCCACTTGGACTCCTCGGCGGCGTCCTCGGGCTCCCACCAGGTCCACCCTGAGCCGCTGCAGTGCGAGCAGCGGGCGTTCGGCGGTATCTGCTTGTCGTGTAGTGGCATGGCCTGAGCCTATTACCTACCCGCCGCCTTCGTGCTCGCGGCGCGGTATTTGGCCCGCGTCGTTGACGCGGGCCCCTGCAACAGGGAGAATCGCCGGTCGATGGCCAACCCCGACCGGCTGACGGCGCTCGACTCGACCTTCCTGCATCTGGAGGACCACTCCGCGGCGCACATGCACGTCGCCTCGGTGATGGTGTTCGAGGGGCAGGAGCCCGACCCTCGACGAGCTCGTCGAGCACATCAACAGCCGCCTGCACCTGGTTCCGCGCTACCGGCAGCGGCTCGCGTACGTGCCGCTCGGACAGGGCCGGCCCGTGTGGACCGACGACCCCCACTTCAACCCCTACTACCACATCCGCCACACCGCGCTTCCCAAACCGGCGGACGACGAGGCGCTGAAGCAGCTCGCGGGGCGTCTGTTCTCACAGCGCCTTGACCGGTCCAAGCCGCTGTGGGAGATCACCCTGGTCCAGCGCATGGCGGGCAACCGCTTCGCCCTGATCGCCAAGACCCACCACGCGCTGGTGGACGGCATCTCGGGTGTGGACATCACGACGGTGCTGTTCGACACCGCCCGCGAACCGGCGGCTCCTCCCGCGCCCCCGACGCCCTGGGCCGCCAAGCCGCTCCCGGGCCCCGCCAAGCTGCTCGGCGAAGCGCTGCTCGAGCGCACGACCGTCCCCGACGAGATGCTCCGCGGCGGCCGCGCGCTGCTGCGCGCGCCGAGACGGGCCGTCTCGCAGCTCAAAACGGGGATCTCCAGTGTCGGGGCGACGGCACTCGCCGGGATCAACGCGCCGGCCCCGCCCACCCCCTTCAACGTCAACATCGGGCCGCACCGTCGCTACACGTTCCTGGATGTCGAACTGTCGACGCTGAAGGGCGTGAAGGACTCCCTCGGCGGCACGCTCAACGACGCCGTCCTCACTGTCGTCGCTCTGGCGCTCGGGCGCTACCTGCGCGACCGCCAGTACGACACCGACGGGCTCGTGCTGAAGGCGATGGTCCCGGTCTCGGTGCGCTCGAATGACCAGCGGGGCGCGCTCGGTAACCAGGTGGCGGCCATGTGGGCTCCGCTGCCGGTCGGCGTTCAGAGCCCGGCCGAGTGCCTGCGGCGCGTCGCCGACGCGATGGCCGACCTGAAGCAGTCCGGCCAGGCCGTCGGCGCCCAGGTGCTGACGGACCTCGCGGGCTTCGCGCCGCCGACGATCCTCAGCCAGGCCGCGCGCCTGCAGGCGCGCCAACCCTTCTTCAACCTGGTCGTGACCAACGTCCCGGGCCCGCAGTTCCCGCTCTACCTGCTCGGCAGGCGTCTGGACCACCTGTATCCGGTGGTACCGCTCGCCCAGCGCCAGGCGCTCGGGATCGCGGTCATGAGCTACGACGGGTCGCTCGGCTTCGGCCTGCTCGGCGACTACGACGCGCTACCGGACCTGGAGGGCATCGCACAGGATCTTCGCTGGGCGGTGGATGCGCTGTCGAAGGACGCCGGCATCAAACCGGCCAGGCGCCCTGCGCGAGCGGGCGCTGCCAAAGGCGCCACGCGCAAGAAGGCGACCCCGCGGCGGGCCGCCCGCAAGCCCGCCGGCGCCGGCTGAGGTGCGACTCGCCCTCTGCCAGGTAAACGCGACCGTCGGCGACATCGCGGGGAACGCCGAGCTGGTGAGCGGTGGCATCCGCGCCGCCCGGGAGGCCCGCGCGGACCTCGTGCTCTTCCCCGAGCTTGTGCTGACCGGATATCCGCCCGAGGACCTGCTGCTGAAGGAGCATTTCCTCGCCGACGCGCGCGCAGCGCTCGACTCGATTGCATCCGAGTGCCAGGACATCACCGCCATCGTCGGCTTTCCCGAGCGCGCGGAGGACGTCTACAACTGCGCCGCGGTGCTGTCGGGCGGCCAGGTGCAGGCCGTCTACCGCAAGGTCTACCTGCCCAACTACGGAGTGTTCGACGAGCAGCGCTACTTCCAGGCCGGCTCCGGCGGTGCCCTGATCGAGCTCGACGGGCACCGCGTGGGCCTGACCGTCTGCGAGGACATCTGGGAGGCGGGGCCGCCGGCGAGCGATGAGGCCGTCGCCGGCGCCACGCTGATCGTCAACATCTCCGCCTCCCCCTACCACGCCGGCAAGGGCGCCGAGCGCGAGCGGATGTTCGCCCAGCGCGCCCGGGACAACCTCGCCTGCATCGCCTTCTGCGCCCTCGTGGGCGGACAGGACGAGCTCATCTTCGACGGGCACTCGTGCGTGATCGACCACACCGGCCGGGTGATCGCGAGGGCGCCCCAGTTCCAGGAGGCGATGCTCCTCTGCGATGTGGACCTCGACGCGGCCGGCGCGGCACGCCTGCGCGACACCGGCCACCGCCCGGCCGCGCGTTCCTCCGCGCGCCCGGTGGCGTTGCTCGCCTCGCTGAGGGGCAGCGACGGCGCCGGCACCCCTCCGCTCTCGGGCGAGCTCGCTGCGCCGCTCGCCCCGCAGGAGGCCGAGGTGTATGCGGCCCTCGTGCTGGGCCTGCGCGACTACGTGCTCAAGAACGGCTTCCGCCGCGTCACGCTCGGCCTGTCGGGCGGCATCGACTCGGCGCTCGTGGCCTGTCTGGCCGTCGACGCGCTGGGCCCGGAGCAGATCAGCACCGCGATCATGCCCTCCAGATACTCATCCGAGGGAACGCAGGGCGACGCGCGGGACCTCGCCGCGGCACTCGGGGTGCGCGCCCACGAGCTGCCGATCGAGCCGGTGATGGAGGCCTACCAAGAGGCCCTGCGCCTCGAATTCGCCGGGCGCGACCCGGACCTGACCGAGGAGAACCTGCAGGCCCGGATCCGCGGCAACCTGCTGATGGCGCTCTCGAACAAGTTCGGCTGGCTGGTGCTGGCGACGGGCAACAAGTCGGAGATGTCTGTCGGCTACACGACACTTTACGGCGACCTCGCCGGCGGGTTCGCGGTGATCAAGGACGTCCCGAAGACGCTCGTCTACCGCCTGTGCGAGTGGCGCAACTCCGAGGGCGCTGTGCTCGAGGGGATCTTTGCCCCCGGTGCCGGCGCGCAGAGCCCGATACCCGTCTCGATCATCGAGCGCGCGCCCTCGGCCGAGCTGCGCCACGACCAGCGCGATGAGGACTCACTGCCGCCGTACGAGATCCTCGACCGCATCCTGGAGGGCTATGTGGAGCTGGACCAGAGCCGGGAGCAGCTGATCGCGCAGGGGCTCGGTGAGAGCGATGTGGACCGGGCGATCCGGCTCGTCGACCTGGCCGAGTACAAGCGCCGGCAGGCGCCTCCGGGAATAAAGATCACCCCGCGGGCGTTCGGCCGCGACCGGCGGATGCCGATCACCAACCGCTACCGCGGGTAGCCGCCGCGGCCGCGGGCCCCGCATCACTAGTCTGCCAGCGTGCGCGCGCGCATCACATTGCTGGCCGGGCTGTGCGCCCTGGCCCTGGGAGGCTGCGGCAACACGCTGCAGGAGGTCCCGATCGGCCACAACACCCTCGAGGGGATGCTGGTGACGCCGTTCCCGGTCTACTGGCTCGGAGCGAGCTTCCACGGACTTGCGATCACGGAAGCCTCCCATGACCCCAGCGGCGGATTCTCGATCCAGTACGGGAACTGCCTGCAGGGCGGCCAGTCGACCTGCGTGACGCCGCTTCAGATCATCACCACCCCGAACAACAGCTTCGTGCCCGGCGGCTCCGCCCCGGGCCGGGTGCTGAGCGTGCGAGGGGTCGACGCGCGCTTCGCGCAGGCGGGCCGCACGATCCTGATCCCGACGGGCCCGGTGGTGGTCGCGATCTACGCCAGCGACGCGCGAGTCGCCCGCGCGGCGGCGCAGAGCGCGGTGCCGATCAACGAAGTCGGCTTCCCCGGCGAGCTGCTGCCCCAGCCGTTCTCGGACACCGGCTGGGACCAGAAACCGCTGCCGGATCAGAGCCCGGTGGCGCTGCGGCCTCTGCACCCGCCGCGCTCGGCGGCAACGGTCAAGAAACAGGCGCGCCGGGCGCGGGCCGTACAGCGACGGTCATCCGGGTGAGCGCGCACAGGCGCCCGTCGTCGTCGGTGCAGCTCACATCCCAGACCCAGGTCGTCCGGCCACGGTGCACCCGCTCGGCGCGGGCGTGGATGGTGCCCTCGGTGATCGGCCGCAGAAAGCTCGTGGCATTCGAGAGCCCCATCGCAGCCTCGCCCTTCTCCAGCACGGCGAGCGCGGTGGCCAGCGACGCGATCGACTCGGCGATCGAGGCGTAGACGCCGCCGTGGACCAACCCGAGGGGCTGCTTGATAGCGTCGCGGACGGGTACCTCCGCGAGCACCTCGGTGTCGGAGACCGAGAGCACATGCAGCCCTACGAGGGTGTCAAAGCCCTGCGCCTGCTGCAGGTGCGCGCGTATGTCCTCTGCGCTCGGCGTGCTCATCGGGCCGCCACGATAGCCTACGTCGGCCCGCAGGCCCTTCACCGCCCGCGCGCAACGGCCACCAAGAGGCCACACAGACCATGAGCAGATTGGACGAGCTTCCACCAGACCAGCGCGCGACGCTCTCTCTGCTCCTGAGCAGGGGAAAGAGCTACGCCGAGGTCTCCTCGCTGCTGGGCATCTCGCCGCAGGCCGTCGCGGACCGCGCCCACGGCGCACTGGCCGTGCTCGCGCCCGCGCAGGCGCGGGCGCTCACACCCGAGAGCAGGCGCGAGATCGGCGACTATCTTCTCTCTCAGCAGCCCGGCGTGGCCGAGCGGCTCAGGACCCGCACAGAGCTGTCCACCTCCGAGCCGGCGCGCCTGTGGGCGAGCGCGATCGCACGCGAGCTCGCTCCACTCTCGAGCAGCGGGCTGCCTGAGATCCCCGCACCCGCCCCGGCCGCGCAGTCCACGCCTCTGCGCGAACAGCTATCCGCGAACACCGACCCGGCGCCGGCCGCCTCCGGGGCAGCCCCGAGTTCCAAGCTCGGCGGCGCGCTGCTGCTCGGCGGGATCGCCGTCGTGATCGTCGCGGCGATTCTGATCCTGTCGGCGAACAACGGCTCAGGCAGCAAACACTCCTCCACGACATCCACCACCTCGACGACGACCAAAGGGCCGAAGGTGATCGCCCGCGTCGCGATGACCTCGCCCCACCCCGGCAGCAGGAGCGTCGGGCTCGTCGACGTGCTCGAAGAATCCGGCAAACGGGCCTTCTACATCGCCGCCGAAAACCTGCCCCCGTCAAAGGGGTTCTTCTACGCGATCTGGCTCTACAACTCCCCCCACCACGCCGAGGCGGTGAGCAAGAGCCCGGAAGTCACCTCGAACAAGAAACTCGCCGGCGGCGCCCTGCTGCCCTCCAACGCGGCGGAGTATCACACGATGCTGCTCACGCGCGAGACGCAGACCGTCCCGACGCACCCCGGCCCCGTCGTTCTGCACGGGGCACTGAACCTGCCTCAGTGATCGGGCAACAGCTTGCCGGGGTTCATGATCCCGGCGGGGTCGAGCTCGCCCTTCAGCGCCGCCAGGGCCCGCACACCGCCCGCGCCCACCTCGCGCGTCATCCAGGGCGCGTGGTCGCGCCCGACCGCGTGGTGGTGGGTGATCGTCCCGCCGCCGTCCACGATCGCGTCGCAGGCGGCGCGCTTGACCTCCTGCCACTGCTCGATCTCGGCGCCCTCGCGCTGGCGCGCGAGGAACGTGAAGTACAGCGAGCAGCCGCTCTCATAGACGTGTGAGATGTGGCACATCACCAGCGGCGGCGTCCCCTGGCCGGCCAGCGAGCTCTCGATCGCGCCCGCGACGGTCCGGTGCAGCGCCGCGACATTCGACCACTGCGTCGCTGTCTCCAGCGTCTCCACCATCACGCCCTGCGTGAGCAGGTCATCGCGCAGGTAGGGGCCCTGGAAGCGCCCCCGCAGCCAGGAGCGCCCGGGTGAGGATCCCACCGGGACGGCTCCATGCGCGCGCACGAATGACATCGCCAGCGAGCGCCTCAGGGCGACGTCCCGCTCGCTGCCCTCGAATCCGAAGATCGCGATGCAGCCGGAGCCCATGCCGCGGGCGCCGATGTATGCCCGCCCCAGCCTTCCCTTCAGGCCGCCGTCGCCGGCCAGCGCCATCGAAAGGCGTGTCTCCTGCTGGTCGGAGAGGCGGGCCACGTCGGGCAGGGCCTCCTCCTGGGCCAGCTGGCGCAGCGCCTCGGCGCCGGCGGCGAAGTCCTCGAAGAACAGGCCCTCATAGACGCGCGCGGCCGGGGCGGTGCGAACGCGCAGCGCGAGCTCGGTGATGACCCCCAGCGTCCCCTCCGAGCCGACGATCATCTCGCGCAGCCCCGGCCCCGCGGCGCTGGCGGGCATCGGCGGCAGGTGGATGTCCGTGCTCGGCGCCGCCAGGCGCATGCCGAGCACCATCTCCTCGATCGCCCCGTAGCCGGTCGAGCTCTGCCCGGCGGACCTGGTGGCGGCGCATCCTCCGAGCGACACATACTCATAGGACTGAGGGAAGTGACCGAGCGTGAGACCGCGCTCGCCGAGGTGGCGCTCGAGCGCCGGCGCGCGCATTCCCGCCTGAACCGTGACGGTCCGCGACTCGACGTCCAGACCGAGCACCGAGCCCAGCCGCGACATGTCCAGGCTGATCACGCCGCCGTGGCTGCCGCGCAGCGGCGCGAGGCCGCCGACGACGCTGGTGCCGCCGCCGAACGGCACGATCGCGATCGAGCGGCGCCCGCACAGGTCCATCAGCGCCCTGACCTGAGCGTGCTCGCAGGGCCTGACGACGGCGTCGGGGGCGCCGTCGGGTCGGCCCTCGCGCAGGCGAATGAGGTCCGGGTAGCCCTTGCCCGCAGCGTGCTCGACGCGGTCGAGGTGGGCGGTGCTGACGCCGTCCGCGCCCACCGCGCGCGCGATCTCCGCCAGCAGTGCGTCGTCGATGGCGGGCGGGTCGATGCGCACGTTGCTGAGAGCCACCGGCGGGCGCGGCACGGAGGCCAGGCCGACGCTCTCGCGCAGGAAGCTCAGCGCATGTGCGGGCAGGGCGCTCGGATGGGCCGGGTCGCCCCAGCCCCACCATCTCATGCTCGGCGCGGCGCTCATGTCAGCTGCTGATCCTCTCAAGGCCGTCCAGGGCCTCATCGAGCGTCGCGCTCGCGGCGCGGCGCACCATCCTGCCGCCGAGGCGGGGAAAGACGCCGTTCAGGGACTGTCTCAGCTCGATCGTGACCTCAGTCGCGCCGGTGCCCGGCTCGGGCTCGCGCAGGCGCACCTCCGTCACGGCGGAGCTGAGCAGCCGCCCGAAGGGCGTGCCCTGCACGCGCTGTGACCACGACACGGCGCGAGCCTGCTCGTCGGCGGCGAGCAGGTCGAAGTCGGCCCTGACTACTTTGCCCTTCGCGGTCCTCATCACCTCGGTGAAGGCCCCCTCCAGGACGTCCTCGGTGCGCTCCACGCGGGGCCACCACCGCGGCAGGTGGTGGGGGTCCCGGACGACCTCCCACAGCTCGCTGGCTGGGGCAGCGATGGTGCGGCTGCGGCGGGCGGTGGGCACAGGCGAAGCTTAGGCGTCGTAGGTGATCAGGGAGTGAACGTCATGGGGCTCGAGCCGCTCGCGGCCCCCGAGGAAGGCGAGCTCGACGAGGAAGCCGCAGCCCGCCACCTGCGCACCGACCATCTCGGTCAGCGCGCACAGCGCGGCCGCAGTGCCGCCGGTCGCGAGCAGGTCGTCGTGGACCAGGACGCGCATGCCGGGCGCGATCGCGTCGGCGTGGAGCTCGAGCGTTCCGGCCCCGTACTCGAGCTCGTACTCGACCGCGACTGTCTGATGCGGGAGCTTGCCGGGCTTGCGAGCGAGCGCGAACGCCGCGCCGAGCTCCAGGGCGAGCGCCGGGCCGAGCAGGAACCCCCGCGCCTCTGCGGCGATCACGCAGTCCACCCGCAGCGCGCGTGCGCTGTCCGCGAGCCCCGCCACGGCCGCGGCGAGCGCATCCGCGTCGGCGAGCAACGGGGTGATGTCCTTGAATCCGATCCCCGGCCGGGGAAAGTCTGGAACCTCTCTGATCAGCGAGCGCAGGTCCGCTGCGCCCATCAGCGGACGATCTTGCGCAGATCTCGGATCAGCAGCAGGTGCTTGAGGTGTGTGGCGACCGCCGCGAGGTTCTCCAGCGCGTCGACGGCCTCCTTGCGCCGCTCCGGGTTGCGCGAGCGCAGCGCCGGAGCGAGGATCTGCTGCAGCAGGCTGGCCTCACGGTCGGCGGAGGAGCGGAACACGCGCAGGTTGCGCCCGCCGACGCCGTAGCGGGCGAGCTCGGCGACCGCGGCGATGATCTCCCGCTCGGTCTCGTCGAAGTAGCGCACGCCGCCGCGCATCTCGCCTTTGACGACGCCGTACTCCTCGAGCTCGCGCACGAGCTTGGCCTCGGCCTTGGTCTCCTCGAGCACATCCTCGAGCGAGTAGAGGGCCCCCGTGGACTCGCGCACGCTCACACTCGGGCGCCAGGAGCGCGAGCTCTCCCGTCCACCGGGGACGGGCCCAGAGTCGCCCGAGCGGCCGGAGGCCAGCTCCTGGCGGATGACCCTCAGCGGCAGGAACTCATCGCGCTGCATGCGCAGGATCGTGCGCAGCCGGTCCACCTCGCCCTGCGTGTAGAGGCGGTAGCCGCCGGGCGTGCGCCGCGGGGTGATCAGCTTCTGGTCCTCCAGGTAGCGGATCTTCGAGATCGAGATGTCGGGGAACTCCTGCGTCAGCGCCTTGCAGACCGCCCCGATCGTGAGCGACTTCTGGCGCGGACCGGCGTCGGGTGCCTGGTCGGCGATCTCCACCTCGAGGGGCGCGCCGTCGCCGGGTGTGGCCGCCAGCGCCATCAGCGGGCGTGGAAGGTGAGCTTGTACTTGCCGACCTGGAGCTCATCGCCCTCCTCAAGGCGCTGAGACTCGATCCTGGAGCGATTCACGTAGGTGCCGTTCAGCGAGCCGCAGTCATCCAGGTACCAGTGGTCCCCGCGCCGGATCAGCAGCGCGTGGTCGCGGGAGACGGTGATGTCGTCGAGGAAGACCTCGGAGTCCGGGCGCCGGCCGATGCTCAGGCGCTCCTGGTTGATCGGGAAGGACTCGCCGACGCGCCCGCCTCCGGCGCGGATCACAAGGGCCGGGCCCTGCCCGGCGCCGGCGGCGTGATCGACGGGCACCAGCTCGCCCGACTCGTCGATCCGGTAGGCCGCGGTCACAGGCTCGCCCGGGGACTCCGCCCTCTGGAGCAGAGCCCCGCAGCGCTGGCAGTAGTTGGCGGCCTCGTCGTTGACGAACCCGCACTCGGTGCAGTGCAGTGCCATCTGCGCCGGCTCCGCTAGTCGGCCTGCGGATCCGTCTGCTTACGCGAGAGGATGTCCGTCAGCTTCTGGACATCGTCGCCGGTGATCGTCACTTCGCCGCCCTCGTGCTTGTGGCGCAGGCGGTTGACCAGCTCCGCTCGCAGGATGTCGATCTTGCCGTGGAGTATCCGGCGCCTGTAGGAGATCTCGGTCTCCTCCTCGGTCAGCTGGCGAATGACGTCTTTGAGTTCGACGTCCGTCAGCGAGCCAAGATCGGGAAACGTCTCGTCCATCGTGGGCTCTTCTCCTCTCGAGCACTTGGGCCGGCGAAAGCGTCGATGCCAGGGCGCGACGACACCGGAAAGAGAGTCGAGTATAGCCCAAAAGGTAAAGCTGAGCTTGAGGCTATGGACGGCCCTGGGCGCGGAGCTGCTGGACCGTGCTGCGCCCGTACAGGAAGCTCGCCAGCAGCGCGAGAGCGAGCCCGGCGTACAGCATGATTTCCGCCACCGTGCCCAGGCCCACCATCGCGAAGAAGAACGAACCCATCACCGGCGCCACCCCCAGCCGCCCTGGCCAGTTGATGCGCAGCTCGACGCCCCTGGAGAGGGCATAGCGCCCGACCACGAGCATCACGAGCTCGCGCGCGGCCAGAACCGCCAGCGCCCACCGCGGCAGCAGCTCGAAATGCCATGTGACGATCACGCCCGAGAGGATCAGCAGGCGGTCGGTGACCGGATCCATCAGGGCGCCGAGGCGGCTGTACTGGCCGGTGACCCTGGCGGCGATCCCGTCCGCGTAGTCACCCCAGCCGATGACCGCGAACAGGATCGCGATCAGCGCACCGGTCCCGTCGCTGCTGGAGAGCGCGACGATCAGGAACACCGGGATCAGCGCCAGGCGGACGAACCCGATCGCATTGGGGATCGTCCACGGGCGCAGGGGCTGGCCGGCCTGCGTCTGGATGGGCGCCGGGCCGGAGCGATCCAGGCCGAACAGCCGCCTGGCCGTCAGCGGGCCCCGCCGGGATGCGACCGGCTCGGAGATGCTGCCCTCGGCCGCCGGGCGAACCTCGCCCTCGCGCCCGGAGCCCCCTACGGAAGGCCCTGCCACAGCTCGTCCACGGCTCGCCGCAGGCCCTCGCTGTCGGCGTCCAGCGGTATCCCGGCCGCGTCCATGCGCCCGCGCCGGATCTGGACCTCGGCCTCACCGGACTCCAGTGAGCGGCGCCCGACGGTCAGGCGCAGGGGGCAGCCCAGCAGCTCGGCATCCGCGAACTTCTCACCCGGGCCGAGGTCGCGGTCGTCATACAGGACCTCCACCCCGGCTCCCAGGAGCCGCTCATAGAGGTCGTCGGCGGCGGCGCGCTCCGGCGTTCCGGGCTTGCCCAGCGAGACCAGGTGGACGGCGAACGGGGCCAGCGCGCGGGGCCATGAGATGCCGTGCTCGTCAGCGAACTGCTCGACGGCGGCCGCGACGATGCGCGCGGGGCCGATGCCGTAGGAGGCCATCCAGATCGGCAGTTCCGCGCCCGTCTCGTCGAGGTAGGTGGCGCCGAGCGGCTCGGAGTAGCGGGTGCCGAGCTTGAAGATGTTTCCGATCTCGATCGCGGGCTCGATCGTGAGCGGCTCGCCGTTGCGCGTGTAGACGCCGTCGACGCTCTCCACGCCGGCGCTCGTGAGCGCGACCTCCAGGTTGGCGGCGTAGCCCGGGCCGAGGGCGACCTCGTCCTCGCCGGCCGCGCATGGCGCCATGTACTCGTGGGCGCCGACGCCTCCCATCATTCCCACGTCGCCCTCCACGCGATAGAAGCGCAGGCCCGTCCGCTCCATGATGCGGTCGTAGGCGCCCACATGGAGCTCGTAGTTCTCCTCCATGCCGGCCTGATCGCGGTCGAAGCTGTAGGAGTCCTTCATCACGAACTCCCGTGTGCGCAGGACACCCGCGCGGGGGCGCGGCTCATCGCGCTCCTTGACCTGGAAGTGGTAGAGGATCAGCGGCAGGTCACGGTAGGAGCGCACGGTCTGGGCGACATGGAAGGTCACGGCCTCCTCGTGCGTCATCGCCAGCACGAGCTCAGAGCCCTTGCGGTCGGTCAGCTTGAAGAGCTCATCGATGTCAAGGCGCCCGGTCCTGCGCCAGACATCGGCTGGCTGCAGCACCGGCATCAGCATCTCCTGGCCGCCGATGGCGTCCATTTCCTCGCGGATGATCGCGACCACCCGCTGATGCACCTTCCAGCCCGCCGGAAGCCACGTCCACATGCCGGCGCCCATCTGGCGGATCAGGCCGGCGCGGACCATCAGCCTGTGCGAGATCGCCTCGGCATCAGCCGGGGCCTCCTTCTCGGTCGGCAGCAGGTAGCCGGACAGCCTTGTCATGAGCGCTGCTCGCTGTGTTCGGGGGTGCGCACGCAGCGAGGGTATAGGAGCAGGGGGCAACGATGTCGATGCCTCCGGCGCGCGCGGATAGTCTTGGCCCGAGAGGGGTAGCGGACTTCACAGGGCGGCGCCCGTCCTCGGGCGCGCGCCGGCGCGGAAGCGCTCGACCCCTCTGATAGAACAGCCCTGATTTTCCCGACCCTTCCAACGGACCCCGACAAGGAGCACGCTCACATGGCCTTTTCCGTTCCGCCGCTCGCATACTCGTTCGACGCGCTCGAGCCTCACATCGACGCCAAGACGATGGAGATCCACCACGACAAGCACCACCAGGCCTACGTGGACAAGGCCAACGCCGCACTAGAGGGAACACCGCTCGCGGACACCGCCGTCGAGGACATCCTGCGTGACCTCTCCCAGGTCCCGGAGGACAAGCGCACGGCCGTTCGCAACAACGGCGGCGGTCACTACAACCACACCCTCTTCTGGGAGAGCATGAGCCCCGACGGCGGCGGCGCGCCCTCAGGGGACCTCGCCGCGGCGATCGACTCCGCGTTCGGCTCCCTCGCCGACCTGCAGGCAAAGATGAAGGAAACGGGCGTCAACCAGTTCGGCTCCGGCTGGTCCTGGCTGGTGCACGACGGTTCCGCTCTGGCGGTCGTCGGCACCCCCAACCAGGACAACCCGATCTCGGCGGGCCACACGCCGCTGCTCGGCGTCGACGTGTGGGAGCACGCCTACTACCTGAAGTACCAGAACCGCCGCCCGGACTACATCGACGCCTGGTGGAACGTCGTCGACTGGGGCAAGGTCGCAGAGCGCCTTTCGGCCGCCTGAGGAATCCGCGACGGCCGCCGCTGAGGCTCAGCGGCGGCTGAAGCGCCTGCCCGCGACCGGCGAGAGCTCCTCGTCGATTGCGGGCAGCGGATCCGCCGGCGCATCGGGGTCCAGCATCGCCTCGAGTACCGCCCCGGCCGCCGCGTCGCTCTCGGCGGCAGCCGCTTCCAGGGCCGCGATGCGCTCGGGCGTCATAGCGGTCAGGTCCTCGTTCTGCGCGAGCCACTCCCGCGCCTCCGCGGCCGCTGCCTCATCACGCTGGACGGTCTTGCCGGCCGCGTAGTAGCGGTCGATCTCCTTGAAGAGCTCCTGCACCAGTTCGCCGGTGGGAACCTTCTTCAGGGGCTCGCCCTTGGAGTAGATCATTCCCATGTCCTTGGCGCCCGTGATCCCGAAGTCCGCGTGCCTGGCCTCGCCGATGCCGTTCACGGCGCAGCCGAGCACCGAGACCTCGATCGGGTCCTCATAGGCTTCGAGGCGACGCTCGACCTCCGCCACGACGGTGTCCATGTCGAACTGCAGGCGCCCGCAGGTCGGGCAGGCGATCAGGTCCGGGCCGCGCTGGCGCAGCTTCAGCGCCTTCAGGATCTCCCAGGCGACCTTCACCTCCTCCTCGGCGTGGAACGTCGAGAGCGAGATCCGGATCGTGTCCCCGATGCCGTCCGCGAGGAGCGTCCCGAGTCCCACCGCCGACTTCAGCGACCCCGACCATTTGGTGCCCGCCTCCGTCACCCCGAGGTGCAGCGGATAGGGGATCCGCTGCGCGAGCAGGCGGTTGGAGGCGATCGTGTTCGGCACCGACGTGGACTTCATCGACACCTTGAAGTTCGTGAAGTCAAGGCTCTCCATCAGCTCCACCGTCTCGATCGCCGCCGTCACGAGCGCCTCGACCGGGTCGTCGTACTCGAGCTGGCGCAGATGCTTGGGCAGCGATCCCGAGTTGACCCCGACCCGCAGCGGCGTGCCGCGCTCCTTCGCGAGCGCGATCACCTCGGCCACCTTCTCCGGGCCGCCGATGTTCCCGGGGTTCAGGCGAACACAGTGCGCGCCCGCCTGAATCGCCTTCAGCGCGAGAGTGTGGTTGAAATGGATGTCGGCGATCACCGGGATCGGCGACTGCGCGACGATCGTGCGCAGCGCCTCCGCGTCCTGCTCACGCGGCACCGCGACCCGCACCAGGTCGGCTCCGGCCTCCGCGACGGTGTGGATCTGATCCATCGTCGCCTTCAGGTTCGCGGTCTCCGTCTTTGTCATCGTCTGGACCGCGACAGGCGCGCCTCCACCTATGAGGACGCCGCCCACGTCGATCTGCCGCTCCGAGGCCATAGTCTGATTCTACGATGCGCGAGATCTACTCCACGGCCCGGGGCCCGCTCGCGACCCTCGCCTCCGGCCCCGCGGCCCGCGCGAGAGCCGCCAGACACGAGCATTTCTTCGCGATGTTGCACCTGCAGCCACACGCCCGCGTGCTGGATGTCGGGTGCGGGGCGATCGGCCTGCGCGCACTGGAGCCGGACCTGGATATCACCGGTGTCGACCTTGCCCGGGTGCCCTCATATCCCGGCCCGTTCGTCCAGGCTGACGCCTCGCAGGGCCTGCCGTTCGCCGACGAGGAGTTCGACCTCGTCTACTGCTCCAGCGTGATCGAGCACGTGCCGCCCGGGCACCGCGCCGCCTTCGCCGCGGAGATACGCCGCGTCGGCCGGGGCTGGATGGTGCAGACGCCCGCCTACTCATTCCCCGTCGAGCCTCATTCGCTGCTGCCGTTCGCGCACTGGCTGCCGCCTCGCATCAGGCGCAGCTACTGGAAGCTCGGGGCTGCCGGAGGCTGGGAGGAGATATCGCTGCTGCGCAGAGCCGAGGTGGAAGCGCTGTTCGGCCCGGCGCAGGCCGAGCGCTTCGGGCCGCTGGCCAAGAGCTGGGTGTGCGTCAGCCCGCCAGCCGGCTGATGTCGTTGCTGATCCCGTTGATCACCAGGAACAGCATCAGCACGATGCCGACGGAGCTGAAGCGATACATCGCGATCAGCGACACCCGCTTGCCGCGCACCTTCTCGGCGAGCGCCCACAGCACATGCCCTCCGTCGAGCGGCAGGAACGGGAACAGGTTGATCACGGCCAGCACGAGCGAGATGTAGCCGAGGAACACGAGCGCCTCGCCCCAGCCCGCTTCGACGGTTGTGTGGGCGTCCTGTGTGATGCCGACGATGCTCGAGATCTGCCCGCGGGTCTTGGAGCTCGTGAGCGCTTTGCCGAAGCCCGTCAGGGTCCCGGTCGTCACATGCCACATCTCCCCCGCCGCACCGGAGGCGGCCGCCACGGGGGCGAAGCTCTTCGGCTGGGTCCCGAAGGCGAAGCCGACGAGCATGCGCCCCGCTTCCTTGCTGTAGCGCGGGTAGATCGTCAGGCGCACGACGTGCCCGGAGCGGCTGACCGTGAGCACCACGGGCGTCGCGGCCCTGCAGCCCTCGACCTGCGGGCCGGGACAGCGGTGGGCCGCCACCCCGTTCATCGTGGAGGTGACCGTCGCGGGGCGGCCGTCCACCCTCAGGATCTTGTCGCCCGGCTGCAGCTCTCCGTCGGCGGGATGACCCTTCTCGATCATCTGCACGTTGGTGGTCGCGTTCAGGGTCTGCACCGACGGGTCAAGGCGCGAGAGCAGGACCGCGCCGTTCAGGGTGCCCGTGGAGAGCACGCCCCAGAACAGCACGAAGGCGATGAGGATGTTCACGCCGGGGCCGGCGAGGATCACCACGATTCGCTTCCACGGCGGCTGGTTGTAGTAGGCGCGGGCCGCGATCTCCGGCTCGAGATCCTTGATCTCCTCCGGGTTCATGCCCGTGATCTTCACGTAGCCGCCCGCGGGGATGGCACCGATCGCATACTCGGTCTCGCCCCTTTTGATCTTCAGGATGCTGGGCGGGAAGAACAGCGAGAAGCGCTCGACGCGCATTCCCACCGCCTTCGCGGCAACGAAGTGCCCGAGCTCGTGCAGGACGATCAGGAGCATGATTCCGAAGATTGTCAGGGCCCAGTCCACGCCCCCAGTTTGGCAGGCCCCGCTCGATTCTCCGCCGCTTGGCGGGCTGCGCCGGACCTCTAGCCGAGAACCGCGACGGCCTCGCCCGCGATGTCCCTGGCGAGGCGATCGGCTTCATACAGCGACTCGAACGCGGTCACAGGCGTGCTGCCGGCGCCGTCCAGCGTCGTCTCGATGACCTCCGGGATCTGCAGGAAGCGCAGGCGGCCCTGCAGGAATGCATGCACGGCCACCTCGTTGGCCGCGTTCAGCACGCAGGGGGCCGTGCCTCCCTCCCGCGCCGCCACCAGGGCGAGGCGAAGGCACGGGAACGTGTCGAGGTCCACGGGCTCGAACGTGAGACGGCCGATCGCGGCCAGATCCAGCGGCTCGATCGGCAGCGGTGCGCTCTCACCGCCGTGCAGGGCGTAGGAGATCGCGATCCGCATGTCCGGCGGCCCGAGGTGCGCCAGCATGGCCCCGTCGGCGAGCAGCACCATCCCGTGGATCAGCGACTGCGGGTGCACGACGACGTCGATCCGCTCATACGGCGTGCCGAACAGGTGGTGGGCCTCCATCACCTCCAGACCCTTGTTCATGAGGGTCGCGGAGTCGATCGTGATCTTGCCCCCCATCGCCCAGGTCGGGTGGGCGAGGGCCTCCTGCACGCTCACCTCCGCCAGTTCAGCGCGGCTGCGGCCCCGGAAGGGCCCGCCGCTGGCGGTGATGGTCATGCGCTCCACCGAGCCCGCGGGCTGGCCCGCGATCAGCTGGTGCAGAGCAGTGTGCTCTGAGTCGACGGGCACGATCCGTGCCCCGGTGGCCTCTGCGAGGGCCATGACCAGCTCGCCTCCCACGACGAGCGACTCCTTGTTCGCGAGCGCCAGGTCGATGCCCTCTCCGAGGGTCGCGACGGTGGGGCCCAGCCCCGCCGAGCCGACGAGGGCGTTGAGCACGAGCTCCGCCCCCGACTCGACGACCAGTCGCACCAGGCCCTCGGCTCCGCTCATCACGACGCCGTCCGTCCAGGCCTCGGACGCGCGGGCGGCAGCGGCGGTGTCCGCCAGTGCGATCTTCCTGACGTCCAGGGCTCGCGCCTGCTCGAGCAGGGTCTCCCAGGAGTTCTCCGCCGAGAGCCCGACGACCTCGAGTTCCTCACTGCGCGAGCACACGTCCAGGGCCTGCGTCCCGATCGACCCCGTCGAGCCGAGGATCAGCACCCGCTTGCGGGCGCTCATGGCCGGGGCCCGCGCCGGGGTGCGGAGGCTGAATGTGCTGCTCTCACGCGCCGATCATATGTGCGCGCCCGATCCCGGCGTGATCGCTCAGCTGTAGGTGAAGGTGTCGGCCGGGCGGATCTTCTTGCTCTTCTTGCCTGCAACCGACGCCCTCACGTCCACCGTTGCGGGCTTTACGGCCGGCGGCGAGAGCACGGTGCAGCTGGAGCTCGAGCTGCAGTTCACGGAGGCTGCGCCAGCCTTCCCGAAGATGAAGGTGGTGCCGGAGATGCCCGGGGCAAAACCGGAGCCGGTGATCGTGACCGCTTCATTGCCCGCCACGGCGCCGCCCGAGGGGCTGACCGCGGTGATCGTCGGGGAGCCGTAGGTGAAGATGTCGGCGGGCACGGTGACGCTGGTGCCGTTGGGGGTGCTCACGTGCACGGCTGCGGCCCCCGTGGTTCCGGGCGGCGAGATCGCGACGATGCTCGTTTCGGACGTGACTTCGAAGGATTTCGCGGGCGTTGATCCGAACGTGACCGCTTCAGCGCCGGTGAAGCCCGCGCCCGTGATCGTCACGCTCGTGCCGCCGGACGCGGCGCCCTTCTTGGCGCTCAGCTTTGAGATCGCGGGCACCGGCGGCGCCATGCGCTGCTGGCAGTTCATCGTGTGGTTGCTCCACTCCTGCTGGTAGAGATACTCGGTCCCGCCGACCACCTGGTTGTAGGGCGCGCCGTCGGGCGCCGTGCCGAGGGGCGTCCCGAGTTCGGTCGATTCGACGAAGGTGCGGCATTTGTCGCCGATCTCATCGCCTTCGGGCCCGATCCAGGCGTTGATCTCCGGGTCGGTGAGCGACTCGTCGTGCTCGTGGCTGAGCCCGCCCTGCAGGGTCCCTTCAGCGGGGCTTTCGCTGGGGTGCAGGCCCGAGTCACAGCCCGCTACGCCGCCGGCGTAGGGGTCATCGGCGAACACGATCACCCCGCCACCATCGGAGATGTCGGAGTGCCACGCGCAGTATTCGGGGCTACTGCTGCCGGCGGAGCAGGTCAGGCTCGAGGTTTCGAAGCAGGATTCGACCGCGGGCGGGGTGAGCATGAAGTACTCGTGCCACAGGTCTGCGGGAAGGTGGTGTGCGGAGACGTAGCTCTGCAGCTCGGCTTCGAGCTGTTCTTTGGTCAGGCACACGGGGGCGGCCGTGCAGCCGTTCGCCGGGTAAGGGTCGGTGTCGATGATCGCTCCCGCGAAGGTCGATGCGTAGGCCGCGCTTTCGCCCAGGCCGTTGGTGTACTGCGCGGCCACGGAGTCGACGTTGGTGTCCTTGCCGCTGTCGGCCGCCAGGTGCTGCAGGTAGGCGTTGATGCCGGCGACGTAGCCGGTGGGGTAGTCCGCTTCGCCGCCGGGAGCCCAGTAGAAGGCGTAGTTCGTGTTCGACGTCATCACCGGGCCGCCGTGGTAGATCAGCGCGCTTTTCGCGAGCGCTCTGGCGCTCCGCAGCAGCGGCGCGGGCGAGAGCGGGCCGCTCGCGGGCTGGTAGCTGACCCTGCTGCCGTTCGCGAGCTGCACAACGACGGCCGAGGCGCTTGCGGTCCATGCTGCCATCAGCAGGAGAGTGGCCAGCGCCGCCGTGCACGCCGCCGCGGCGCCGCGGCGGAGCACACGGTTCCGGCCATTGCCGTGTCCCCCCCGGAAGGCGGGAGCAGATCGATCCCTCATGTCCTCTCCCTCTGCCTCACCGGCGGCGTCCCTCGCGCAGCCGAAGTCCAGTGAATCTAGCGGGCGGCGCGAGGCGAGTCCAGCGCCCCTGCGCCGGCGGCTATGCTCGCCACCGTGAGCACGGCCGCTGGATCAGGGGGCTTCTGGCCTCCGAAGGGCCCGCGGTGGGCATACGTGGCCGGCATCCTCGCGGTGGCAGCGGCGCTGGTGCTGCTCTCGATCTCGCCGGCCGGCAGCACGATCTCCACGGAGAGGGCCGCGCAGCTGATCGACCAGACCTACAACGTCGGCGGAACCACCTGCACGTCCGCTCCGCACGGGCGCTATCGGTGCCTGCTGAACTCAAAGGGCTGCCACGGCGAACTGCTGATCGCGGCGACCTCGACGAGCACCATCACGATCGTCGACTCGAACCCCGCGAACCTCACCTCCGAACACTGCGGCGAGATCGAAGGCGCGGCCGCGGAAAAGGAATGAGCCGGTCCGCGCCCGACAGCATGCGGTCGCGCTCACAGAATGTGGGGGATGATCGCGGGCACCCGTGAGGCATAGTCCGCGTACGCCAGCGGAAAATGCCGGCTGACGATCCGCTCCTCCTGCCGGGCCTTCCACCACAGCGCCGCGCAGAGCGCGGCGAACAGCCCGAAGGCGAGCGCCCGTCCGTCGTGGATCGCGGTGCCGAGCGCCATCAGCAGCAGGCCGCTGTAGATCGGATGGCGCACCAGCGCATAAGGGCCCGTCTCGATCAGCTCGTGGTCCTGCTTGAACGTGACCTCCGCGCTCCAGTTGCCTCCCAGCGTCACCCGGGCCCAGATCGCGACCGCGGTTCCGGCGAGCACGATCGCGTCGCTCACCAGGCCGACTGCGAGCGAGGTGTGCCACAGCTGTGAGTGCGGGGACTCGTGGAGGAGGCGGCCGGCCAGGAGGAGTGCGATCACGACTGCTCCCGCGAGCAGCCGGTAGCCGACGAACCCGCCGCGCTCGACCGTCCGCTTGGTCGAGAACGCGCAGATGATCCAGAAGCCCACCAGCGCCGCCCAGCAGCACGCGATCGGGACCCACGTCATCGTGGCCATCTCCGGCCGGCTCCACCGGCCCGCGCGGGGGCGCCGCTAGACCGCGATCTTCATCTCCGGCTCGGACTGTTCGCTGACCTGCCGGGCAACTGCCCTCAGCTCTTCGATCAGGGGGTTCAGGCGGTCCTTGCGCCCGACCAGCGACATCGGCACGCGCTCGGCATCGCTCACAGGGATCGCGCTGACCCCGCTGAGGGCGTTCTCGATGATCTGGGCCTGCCCGACGGTCGCAGCGGTGATCCCGAGCCCCGAGGCGATCATCGCAAAGCGCTCCTGGGCGCTGGCGGACGGGTTGGGGCTCGACTGCCGCGGCGGCCCTCCTCGCTCGTTGTCGAAGGTCCAGAACGACCTCCACAGCGGGTCCAGCGTCGCCTCTAGGGCGATGAAGGTCTCATCGAGCACCTCCGCGACGGTGACCTCGCTCCTGCCCGCCAGGGGGTGAAAGCTCGAGACCACGACGGCCCGGGGTTCGCGCAGCACGGGCTCCACCCAGATCTCCGGATCGCTCGTGAGCGGGCTCACCAGGATCACGTCGACGTCCGCAAGCCACGCGGAGGCGGGAACCACCGGGAAGCCGAGCTCCTTCAGATCCAGTCTGACTTCCGGCTGCGCCGCCGTGAACGCTTCCACCAGCTGCGGCGCCGACTGCCACGGCGGCAGGGCCGCATAGCCGAACGCGATCGTGCCGGCCACGGCCCTTGCCATCGAGTCGACGGCGCGGTCGAGCTCCTGCGCGGCGGCCACGACCGAGCGTGCCTTGACGAGGAACGCCCCGCCGGCGGGGGTGAGGGTGATGCCGCGGGCGTGGCGCTCGAACAGCTTGAAGCCGACCTGGGCCTCGAGATTCGTTATCGACTGAGAGAGCGCGGGCTGAGCGATGTTCAGCTTGATCGCGGCGCGCGTAATCTGGCCCTCCTCGGCGACGACGACGAAGTAGCGGAGCTGGGTGCGCTTGAACGGCATCGGGTCGCGTACGGCTGGCACGTCGGGAGTATTGCGTAGCTGCTTCCCGGAAGGCATCAGGGATTTTCCCCCATCAAATGGTGCTGGGACCGACCATTGTGTTCGGGCGCCCCGCTCAGGCGTATGCGGCCCAGATGTAATAGCCGACGACGGCTGCGAACAGCACCGCGTCCAGCCTGTCCAGAGCTCCGCCGTGGGCGCCGAACAGCCCGCCCGAGTCCTTCGTGTCGGCCTCGCGCTTGACGAACGACTCGAACAGGTCGCCGATGGGAGCCACGATCGCCACGCCGATCCCGAGCACCAGCGCATGGGTTCCGGGCAGCCAGTCCTGATAGCGGCCGGCGATCCACACCCCCAGGACCGCGCATGCCATCCCGATCAGCAGGCCCTCCACGGTCTTGTTGGGCGAGATGTGGGGCGCCAGGGGACGTCTTCCGAAGGTGCGGCCCCCGAAGTAGGCTCCGGTGTCGCCGAGGAAGGTGCCCACGAGCACGTCGATCACGATCCCCTGCCCGTGAGGCAGGCCGCGCAGCAGCACGGCATGGGCGAGCGCGAACCCGATCCAGTAGATGCCCAGCAGCGTGATCGCGATCGCGCCGACACTCGGGCGCGGCTGCAGCAGCGTCAGGCCGAACAGCAGCGGCAGCGCCGCCACAGCAACGAGCAGGATCTGGTACTGCCCGCCGTAGAGCGCGGCGGCGAGCAGCCCCGCGAGCGCGATGAACCCGGCCAGGCGCACGGGCCGGGCGCGGGCGTACATCTCGATACAGCTCGTGCATGCAGATCGCTCCGATCACGAACACTCCGAGCGTGAACGTGAGCCCTCCCTCGATCACGAGGAACAGCGCGACCGCCACCGCCGGGATCGCTACCAGGATCCTCGCCATCAGGTCCGAGCCCTCCCGCGGCTCCTTCGGGCGCCGCGGCGCTCTCCGCGGCGCTCTCCGGGGCTGCGCGGGCGTCGACGAGCGGCGCGCGCTGCTGGAGCGTGCCCCGCCCGGTGTCTGCGGCCGGCCCTCCATCAGGCGAGCCTCATCGTCCGCCGAACCGCCGCCGGCGCTCTGCGTATTCCGCCAGCGACTCCTCGAGCGCCGCGCGGGAGAAGTCGGGCCAGAGCTCGTCCCTGAATACGAGCTCCGAGTAGGCGGACTGCCACAGCAGGTAGTTGGACAGCCTGCGCTCGCCGCTGGTGCGGATGATCAGATCAGGGTCGTGCATCTCCGGCGCATACAGGCAGGCGCGGAACTCCTCCTCGCTCTCGCCGGTGAAGCGCCGGGCCGCATCGACGATCTCGGCGCGCCCGCCGTAGTTGAAGGCCACGAACATCGTGATGGTCCTGTTCTCGCGCGTCAGCTCTTCCGCCCATTCCATCTGCTCGACCAGGCGCGCGCTGATCCCCTCGCGGCGCCCGATGAACCGCATCCGCACGCCCTCCTCGTGGAGCTCCGGTGTCTCCCCCGCGATCCGCCGCGAGAACATCCTCATCAGCCCGCGCACCTCCTGCGGCGGCCGGCTCCAGTTCTCGGTCGAGAAGGAGTAGACGGTCAGCTCCCTTATCCCGAGCTCGGCGCAGTCGCGAAGCCGAGCCTTGACGGTGTCCGCTCCGGCGCTGTGGCCCTTGCTCACGGACAGGTTGCGGGCCTTGGCCCAGCGGCCGTTGCCGTCGGTGATGATCGCCAGATACCGTGCCGCGGTGCCGCCGTGCTCCGGCGGCGCCGGCGCCGATGCCCGTTCACCGGCGGCCGACATCAGACTGCGAGGATCTCTTCTTCCTTGGCCTTCAGCACGCTGTCCAGCTCGCTGATCCGTGCGTCTGTGAGCTTCTGCAGCTCGACCTCGGCGCGATGCTCGTCGTCGGAGGATGCTTCCCCGGCTCCCTTCAGCTCGCGCAGGTGCTGCATCGTGTCGCGGCGGACGTTGCGGATGGCGATGCGCCCCTCCTCGGCGAGGTGCTTGAGCACCTTGACGAGCTCGCGGCGGCGCTCTTCGGTCAGCTCAGGATCGACAGGCGCACGATGTTGCCGTCGTTGGTCGGCGTGAGCCCGACGTCGGACTCGTTGATCGCCTTCTCGATCGCCTTGATCGAGGACTTGTCGTAGGGCTGTACGGTGAGCAGCCGCGCCTCGGGCGCGGAGATCGTGGAGAGCTGGTTCAGCGGGGTCATCGCGCCGTAGTAGTCCACCGTCACCCTGTCGAGCAGGGACGGGCTCGCGCGGCCGGTGCGCACCGTCGAGAACTCATGCTGCGAGGACTCGACCGATTTGCTCATTCGCTCCCTCGCGTCCTCGAGCAGTTCGTCGATTACGTTCTCAGCTGCCATCGCCCTCTCCTGTCGCTGTGGATACGAGCGTGCCCACCCGCATGCCGGAGATTATCCGCGCGAGGCTCGTCTCGTCGTCCATGTTGAAGACGTTGATCGGCATCCCGTTCTCCATGCAGAGCGCGAGGGCCGTGGAGTCCATCACGCGCAGCCTGCGCTCGATCGCCTCCATGTGCGTGATCTCGGGGATGAACTCCGCCGTCGGCACCAGCGCCGGGTCGGCCGTGAACACGCCCTCCACCCCGTTCTTGGCCATCAGGATGATCTCCGCGTGGATCTCCGCGGCGCGGAGCGCCGCCGCGGTGTCGGTCGTGAAGAACGGGTTGCCGGTGCCCGCGCCGAAGATCACGACGCGGCCCTTCTCGAGATGGCGCATCGCCCGGCGCCGGATGTAGGGCTCGGCCACCTCGGACACGGCGAGCGCCGACTGAACGCGAGTGTCGGTGCCCATCTTCTCCAGGGCATCCTGGAGCGGCAGCGCGTTCAGGAGCGTCGCGAGCATCCCCATGTAGTCCGCCGTGGAGCGGTCCATGCCGGCCGCGGCGCCCTTCATGCCCCGGTAGATGTTGCCGGCGCCGACGACGATCGCGACCTCGACGCCGGCGTCGCGCACCGCGCTCACCTGGCGCGCGACGGCGACGACCTTGTCCGGGTCGGTCCCATAGTCCAGCTGGCCCATCAGGGCCTCGCCGGAGAGCTTCAGCAGGATCCGTTTGAAGGCAGGGGCCATCGACGGGGAGCCTATACCCGTCAAGCGCCCTACTGACCTACTGCAAAGCGTGTGAACCTGCGGATGACGACGTTCTCGCCCGTCGTCGCCGTGAGCTCGTCGCGCAGCTGCTGGACCGTCTTGCCGTCGAACTTGGGGTTGTGCATCTCCTGCTCGAGCAGGGTGACCGTCCCATACCAGGAGTCCAGCTTGCCCGTCACGATGCGCTCGCGCACGTTCTCGGGCTTGTCGGCGGCCTCCTGCTCGTAGATGCGGGCCTCAGCCTCACGCTTGTCCTCGGGCACATCCTCGCGGCTGACGTACTGGACGGTGGGCGACGCGGCGATCTGCATCGCGACCTCGCGGGCGAACGTGACGAAGTCATCGTTCTTGGCGACGAAGTCGGTGTTGCAGTCGACCTCGATCAGGACTCCCACCTTCGAACCGGCGTGGACGTAGGCCTGGATGGTTCCCTCCGTGGCCGCCCGCTCGCCGAGGTCCTGGATCTTCTTGCCCTGCTTGACGCGCAGGACCTCGATCGCCTTCTCGATGTCGCCCTCGGTCTCCGTGAGCGCCTTCTTGCAGTCCATCATCCCGGCGCCCGTGCGCTCGCGCAGGGCCTTTACGTCCTTGGCTGAGATCTCAACAGTGCTCATTGCTCGCTGCTCTCCGCTTTCGTCTCGTCGCTTGTCTGTGCCGGGGCGTCGGCGCTCCCGGCCTCCTGCGTGCCCTCGCTCGCCGCGGGGGCCTGCGCGGCGGCAGGCTCCTCGGGCTGCTCGGGGATGGCGGCTGCCACGGTCTCCGCGACCGCCGGCACCTCGGCTGCCGCTGGTGCGGCTGCCGGGGGCGCGGGCTCGGCTGCCACGGCGGCCTCGGCGGGCGCCGCAGCCGGTGCGGGCGTCTCGGCGGGCGCTGCTGCGGCCTGCGCCGCGGCAGCTGCCTGTGCGGCTGCTGCCGCCTGCTCCTCGGCCGCGGCGCGCGCGGCCTCCTCGGCCTCGCGCTTTGCCTGCTCTTCGGCGTCGCGCTTCTCCTGCTCCTCGGCTTCACGGCGGGCCCTGGCCTCGGCCTCGGCCCGTGCCTTCTCCTCGGCCTCCTTGCGGGCGCGCTCCTCCTCGGCCCTGAAGACGGTGTGACCCTCCGCCACGACCTGGCCGATGGCCTGGGTCACGAGCGAGCACGAGCGGATCGCGTCGTCGTTGCCGGGGATCACGAAGTCGATCCCGTCGGGGTCGCAGTTGGTGTCGACGAGCCCGATGATCGGAATCCGCAGGCGCTGCGCCTCTTTGACGGCGATGACCTCGGTTTTGAGGTCGATGACGAACATCGCGTCCGGAACGCGCTGCATGTCCTTGACTCCGCCGAGGTTGGCCCTCAGCTTCTCGAGGTCGGCCTGTGCCGCCATCCGCTCGCGCGTCGGGAGCAGCGCGAGCTGGCCCTCGGCCTCGAAGCGTTCGAGATCGTGCAGGCGGCGGATCCTCTGGCTGATCGTCTGGAAGTTCGTCAGCAGGCCACCGAGCCAGCGGTGGTTGACGTACGGCATGCCGGCGCTCGTCGCGACGTCCCGCACGGTGTCGCGCGCCTGCTTCTTGGTGCCCACGAACAGGACGGTCCCGCCGCGGTGGGCGAGGGTTCCCGCGAACTCCTGCGCCTGCGCGAGCAGGGCCTGGGTCTTGAGCAGATCGATGATGTAGATGCCGCCGCGCTCACCATGGATGAAGCGGCGCATCTTGGGGTTCCAGCGACGCGTCTGATGGCCGAAATGTACGCCGGCCTCCAGCAGCTCCGCAATGCCTACGTCAGCCACGGGCTACTCCCTTATATGTGTGTTGGATTCCGCGCGAACGGAGCGGACCCGGGGATCCAGATCTCTCTGGTCACCCCGGGCAGGGCCGCTGTCCGCGGCCGCGCGGGTCGAGGATCGTCTGGTGAAACCCTCAGGATAGCCCTTCGGCGCGGGCCAGCGCCGCCTGCAGGTCCGGCGGCAGCGGCGAGATCACCTCCACGCGCTCCCCGGTGATCGGATGCTCGAAGGCGAGCCGGGTCGCATGCAGGAACTGGCGCTCGAGGCCGAGCATCCCCTTCGTGCCGTACTCGGGGTCCCCGCAGACGGGGTGGCTGATCGCTCGCAGATGCACGCGGATCTGGTGCGTGCGGCCCGTGTCGAGTGTCAGCCGCAGCAAAGAGGTGCCCTCCAGAGCGCGATCGAGGGTGAAATGGGTGCGCGCCTCGCGGGCGCCGGAGCCGCCGACCGCCATGCGGGTGCGCACTCGGGGGTCGCGGCCTATCGGCGCCTCGATCGTCCCCGAGCGTGCGGGTGGCCGGCCCTCGACGAGCGCGATGTATTCGCGCTCGATCTCGCGGCGGGCCAGCGCCTGCTGCAGCATTCGAAGCGTCTGCGCCGAGCGTGCGACGACCATCAGGCCGGAGGTGTCGCGGTCCAGGCGGTGCACGATGCCCGCGCGCTCGGGCTCCCCTCCCCCTGTGAGCGGCTCCAGCAGCTGACTGAGGGTGTTCTCGCGGTGGCCGGCGGCGGGATGCACCACCACTCCGGGCGCCTTGTCCACGACGAGCAGATGCTCGTCCTGGAAGGCGATCCTGAAGGGCTCGGCGGGTGTCAAGTCGATGTCTTGCGGGCGTGGTCGGCGACGAGGAAGAGGATCACGATGCCGAGCGTTATGGAGGCGTCCGCCAGGTTGAAGGGCGGCCAGCCCAGCGGAAACTTCACGAAGTCGGTGACCGAGCCGTGCCTGAGGCGGTCAAGGATGTTGCCGATCGCGCCCCCGAGCAGCATGCCTGTCGGGAGCCAGATCAGCGGGCGGTCCATGTGGCGCGCGAAATATGTCAGCAGCACCCCTATGGCCACGGCGATCAGGATCGTCACGATCGTCTGGCTGCCGGGAAGGAACCCGAAGGCGACACCCTGGTTGCGGGTGTTCACGAACGACAGCCCCGGGAACACGTTGCGCTCTTCTCCGGGTATCACCGAGTTTTCGATCGCGCGCTTGCTCAGCTGGTCGGCGACCAGCACGCAGACGGCCGTGAGCGCTACCAGCGCTATCGGGCGGGCGCCGCGCCGGGTGCGCTCGAGCGGCGTCGCCTGCTGTGGCTGCTGCACCGCGGGCCGCTCAGCCGTGGATCAGGCCCTGCACCACGATGCTGTTGAACAGCTGCAGTGCGATGAAGGCGATGATCGGGCTGAAGTCCAGACCCCCTAAGGAGGGGATGATGCCCCGGAAGATCCGCAGGAACGGTTCGCACACATCCCGCAGGAACCCGATCACGCTGTCGGTGACCCGCGAGTAGGGCGGGCGCACGCCGGCCGAGAACAGCAGCTGGATGATGATGTAGGCGATCAGCAGCAGCGTGTACACGTAGATCAGCGTCGACAGGAAGTCGGCGAAGTCCGCGCGGGCGGTCGCCAGGAGCATCAGCCGTCTCCGAGCACGGCGTCGAGGGCGTCGCTGAAGGCGGCCCTGATGCCACCTCTCTCCAGCGCATCGAGCCCCCTCGCGGTACTACCTCCCGGCGAGGAGACCTCGCGCCTGACCGCCATCGTGTCGTTTCCGCGCCGCCGCAGCAGCTCCGCCGTCCCCGCGAGCGTCTGCACGACCAGCTCAGCCCCCTGCGCCGCGGGTATGCCCCTGCGCACGCCGGCATCCACCTGCGCCTCTGCCACCAGCGCCACGTAAGCCGGCGCGCATGACATCAGGCCCATCGCGATGTCCACCAGCGACTCGTCCAGGACGATGAGGGTTCCGAGCGAGGCGAACAGCTCGCTGACCTGCAAGTCCATGGCCGGGTCCTGCTCGGGCCCGGCGGCCTGCACGACCGCGCCCTGGCGGACCTCGACCGGCAGCGACGGCATGAAGCGGTAGACGGGCCTGCCGGGGTAGGCGCCGCGCAGATCCTCGAGCGTTGTTGCCGCGAGGATCGACGCGACGGCGGCGTGCGTGCCCGCGAGCTCTTCGGCAACGGACCTCAGCTGGGCGGGCTTGTGGCACAGGACGATCAGGTCCGCGCGCTCTGCGACCTCGGCGCCGGATCCGAGGGCCTCGCCGCCGACCTCCTGGGCGAGGCTGCGCGCCCGCTCGGCGTACGGGTCGGTGCACAGGACGGGCACAGCCCAGCCGCGGGCGAGTGCCCGCGCCATGTTCCCGCAGCCGATCAGGCCGATCTGCATCAGGCCCTCAGGCTTGGCCGCGGCGCGCGATCTGCGCGGCGGGAGCTGCCGGGTCAGGACTGATTGAAGAAGCCCTTCTCGATCAGCCGCGCCCGCTCCTCTGCGGAGATCTCGACGTTGCGCGGCGTGAGCATGAAGACCTTGTCGGCGATGCGCTGCATGCCGCCGTCGAGTGCGTAGGTGAGACCCGAGGCGAAGTCGATCAGGCGCTTTGAGAGATCCGTGTCGGAGCCCTGCAGATTCAGGATCACCGGGATCGAGTCCTTGAACTTGTCCGCGATCTGCTGCGCGTCGTTCAATGACTTGGGCACCACCAGGTGGACCTGTACGTCGCCGTTACTGCGCGCCACCGGCTTCAGGACGGTGGTGGAGCGGCCGCCGCGTCCGCGACCGGCCGGCGGCGCTTCCGCCCCGTCGTCCTCGGCGAAGATGTCGTCGAACTCGTCGCGGCGGCGCCTCAGCCGGCGCACATTCGGGCGATCCTTGTAGCGGTCCTCGATCTCGGCCTCGGGGACGACCTCTTCCTCATAGTCGTCGTGATGCTCCTCGGCGAGGCCGAAGTAGACGAGAGCGCTGTGCCATGAGTCGCGGAATGCCATAGCTAAGTGGGTTCGCCCGGCGAGCCGGATTCCCTGCAAATCCTAGTCGCTCGTGGCGTCCGGACCGGCCTGGGGCGAGCGCGGATTGTACAGATTCGTGCCGATGCGCACGATGCTGGCGCCCTCCTGGGCGGCTACCAGGTAGTCCTGGGACGTCCCCATCGAGAGGTGCTCGAGCCCTCTTTCATCCGCGAGCTCCCGCAGCGCCGCGAACCACGGCCGGCTGGCCTCGGGGTCCTCTGACAGCGGCGGCATCGTCATTAGACCGGCCACGGGCACCGCCGATGATGCGATGAACTCATCCAGGCGCCCGGGCGGTATCCCGGCCTTGCCCTCCTCGCCGGACAGGTTCACCTCGACCAGGATCGAGAGCCCGGGGCGGGCGAGCTCGCTGCGGCGGGAGAGCTCGCGCAGCGCCGAGTCCGACGCGACCGAGTGGATCATGCTGACGCAGGGAAGGATCGTGCGCACCTTGCGGCTCTGCAGCTGGCCGATGAAATGCCACTCGAATAGCGCCCCGTGAACCGCCCACTTCTCCTGCAGGTCCTGGGCGCGATTCTCTCCGACGAGCTGCACGCCCGCGGCGGCAAGGACGGGCATGTCGGCGAGGGCGACGTACTTGGTGGCCGCGAGGATCCTCACCGGGCCGCTGCGCCCCTGCGGCCGCGATGCACTCTCGAGCTCGCGCGTGATGCGCTGCAGGTTGGCGCGCACATCCTCCTCCTGGAGCCCCCGGATCAGCTCAACCATGCGACTCCGCCCTGCCGGCCCGCGGCCGCATGTTCGCGCCTGTAGGAGAAGAAGCGCTCGTCGCAGATGGTGCAGGCCGTGACGTCTGCGGTCCCGTCCACGCCCGCGGCGGCGAGCCGCGCGTGCGCGACGGCGCGCAGGTCCAGGTGTCCACGCTCGGGCGCCCGTCCGAGCGCCGACATCACCTCCGGCCCGACCTCATAGCAGCAGGCCCCGGCGCAGGGTCCGACGACGGCGCCGATGGGTCCGGCGCCCAGGGCGCGCATGACGCGCACGCCCTCCTCGAGCACCCCCGAGGACAGGCCGCGCCAGCCCGCGTGGATCATCGCCACCGCACCCTCGCAGCCGAGCGCGACCGGAACACAGTCCGCTGCCAGCACGGCCACCCCGACGCCGGGCAGCGTGCTGGCATGTCCGTCGGCGTCCATGTCGAGCGGCGCAGCGCGCTCCCCCTCCCCCGCGGCGGCGATGTGGATATGCGTGCCGTGGACCTGCCTGCTGGCGCAGAGCGCGCGCAGCCCGAGCTCGCGGGCGAGCTTCCTGCGGCGCGCCAGACCATCCCCGGCGCCCTCACCCGCCGCCGTCGACAGGTTGCCGGCCGCACGCGTCGTGAATATGACCCGCCCGCCGCCGGGAAGCGGCGAGCTCATCGCCGGGTCGAGCTCGAGCACGGTGTTCACGCGCCCTCACCGAGCGCGGCTGCGATCTCGGCCTCCCTGCCGTCCGCCAGCTCCCCGTCGAGCCGTAGCTCCAGCGCGCGGGCGAGCCGGCGGCCGATCTCCGGGCCGCTGGGGATGCCCGCGGCGATCAGATCCTGCCCGTTGATCGACAGGCGCACCTCGCGCAGCTCCTCGAGCCAGCGCCGCGCGCCCTCGCCGGCGCCGGCGACGCTCTGGGCTCCCGCGAGCGCCACCTCCTCGGGCTCACGACCGCGCAGGGCATGCAGCAGCTGTGACGGCCTGGACGCTGCGGCGATGCTCACCGCGAGCTCGGGCGCCTCCGCGGCCGCGGAGAGCGCCCTGTCGCGTTCGCCGGCGCCGAACTCCATCGCGTCGAGCAGTTCCGCGATCTGCGCGCGCTCGCCGGGCTCCCGGCAGGTCTGCGCGATCAGACAGGCGAGCAGCAGGATGTCGGCCCTGCCATCGGCGGGCAGCAGCTCGAGGGCGCGGCGGGCGAGCTGGCCGTCGAACTCCAGACGCCGGTCTATCCCCTGCAGCGCTCCCATCGCTGAGATCGCCTGCAGCGAGGAGACGCCGTCCGTTTCACGCAGGGCCAGGCGCAGCTCGGCCCCGACCCTGGCGGGCGTGAGGGTGTCCAGCGCGCCATCCGCGAGCGCCCGACGGGCGAGGGCCGCGGTGCCGCGCTCCGCCTGGAAGTGAAGGCGCGCGGCGTAGCGTGCCATCCGCAGCAGCCGGGTAGGGTCGTCGCTGAAGCTCTGATCGTGCAATACGCGCAGCAGCCCAGCGGCGAGATCCTCGCTGGCGTGCTCCGCGGCTAGGACGGCGCCGGCGTTCGGCCCCCCGAGGGTGACGGCTATGGCGTTCACGGTGAAGTCCCGGCGTCCGAGGTCCTCCAGCTCCGTCCCCGGGCGCACCTGCGGAAGCGACCCCGGATGGGGATAGGACTCCGCACGGCGCTCGGCGATGTCGACCTGCCCGGCGGCCCATTCGACGGCGGCGGTGCGAAAGCGCTCGTGGATCGTCACACGCGGCTCGCCCGCGAGCGCGTCGCACAGTGCAGCGGCGAGCTCGGCGCTGGCGCCGGCGACCACCACGTCGAGCTCCCGCGGCTCCCGGCCGAGCAGCAGGTCGCGCACCGCTCCGCCGACCAGTGCACTGCCGGGATCATCCCGGCAGATCTCGAGCAGCTGCGCGCCCCCGGGGAGCGCCGCGACCTCGCCGAGGAGCACCGTCCCTCGGCTCGCCAGGCTCTCATCCGTGCTCGCCTGCATACCGCTCAGTCCCGGCGCACCGCGATGCCGGCCTTTGCGAGGTGCGCCTTCGCCTCGCCGACCGTGAACGTGCCGTAGTGGAAGATCGAAGCGCACAGGACCGCGTCGGCGCCGGCCTGAAGGGCCTGCACGAGGTGCTCGAGCTCCCCGGCGCCGCCTGAGGCGATCACGGGAACGCTCACGGCCTCGCTGACGGCCCTCGTGAGCTCTAGGTCGTAGCCGTCGCTCGTGCCGTCGCGGTCCATGCTGGTGAGCAGGATCTCCCCGGCCCCGCGCTCGACCCCCTCGCGGGCCCACTCGACAACATCTCTTCCCGTCGGTGTGCGCCCGCCCGCCAGATATGCCTCCCAGCCCTCACCGTCCTCGTTGCGTGCCTTGGCGTCGATCGCGAGCACGACGCACTGGGCGCCGAAGTGCTCAGCGAGTTCATCGAGCAGCTCCGGGCGCTGCAGGGCGGCGGAGTTGACCGAGACCTTGTCGGCCCCGGAATCAAGGACGGCCTGCGCGTCCTGCGCCGAGCGGATCCCTCCGCCGATCGTGAACGGGATGAAGACCTCGTCCGCGGTGCTGCGGGCGAGCTTGGCGATCGTGTCGCGCTTCTCGTGGGTGGCGGTGATGTCGAGGAAGATGACCTCGTCGGCGCCCTCGCGGTCGTAGTGCGCGGCGAGCTCCACGGGGTCGCCGGCGTCGCGGATGTCGACGAACTGCACGCCCTTCACGACCCGTCCGCCGTCGACGTCCAGGCACGGGATGACTCGCTTGAAGTTCACCACCCCACCGTATCGCCCGCGATCTCCGGGCGAGGGCGAGCTCAGTCGCCCAGTGCCTCGCGCGCAGCGGCGACGGTGAAGCGCTCCTCATACAGCGCCTTGCCGACTATCACTCCTGCGAGAGCGTCTACGCGGGAGAGCTCGTGCAGGTCGGATATGTCCCCGATGCCGCCGGAGTAGATCACCTCGGCGTCGGTTGACGAGGTGATCCCCTTGACCTCGTCGATGTCCGGCCCTTCGAGCATCCCGTCGCGATCGACGTTGGTGTAGACCAGGCGCCGCACCCCGCTCTCGTGCAGGCGCTCGAGCACCGCGGCCGTGCTCGGCTCGGTGCTCTCGGTCCAGCCGGCGGTCGCCACGCGGCCGCCTCTGACGTCAACGGACACCAGCACCCGATCGGGGCCGTGCGCCTGCAGGGCGCTCTGAAGCAGCGCCGGGTCGGTGAACGCCGCCGTGCCGAGGATCACGCGCCAGGCGCCGGCGTCCAGTGCCAGCGCGATCGCCTCCAGCGAGCGCAGCCCGCCCCCGTATTGGACCGGGACGCCGAGCTCGGATGCGATCCGGCTCAGGTGCGCGAGGTTCACGGGCTGCCCGCTGCGGGCGCCGTCGAGGTCGACGACGTGGAGTGCGCGCGCACCGTCCGCCACCCAGCCCTGAGCAGCTGACAGCGGATCCTCGTCGTAGACCTTCTTGGCCTCGAAGTCGCCCTTGACGAGGCGAACGGCGTTGCCGCCGAGGATGTCGATCGCGGGGTAGAGGTTCATCGCCCGACCGTGGCGCCCGCGGAGGCGCAGATGCCCGAGAAGTTGGCCAACAGGCGCAGGCCGGCGGCGGAGGACTTCTCAGGATGGAACTGCACGCCGTAGAAGGATCCCCGCTCGACGGCGCTCACGAATGGCGACCCGTACTCGCCGCTCGCCAGGATGTCGGCGGCGGACTCCGGGACCGGCGCGAACGAGTGCACGTGGTAGAAGGCGCAGCGCGGCGGCAGATCCGCCGCGAGCCGCGAACCGCGGCCGGCGAACTCGATCTCGGTCCAGCCGATGTGGGGCAGCTTGAGCTCACCCGGCTCGAGCGCCAGGACCTGCCCGGGGACGATCCCCAGGCCGGCCGCACCTCCCAGCTCGGTGGAGGAGTCGAACGCGACCTGCATGCCGAGACAGATCCCCAGCACGGGCGCACCGGCCGCCACACGCTCGCGCAGGAGCTCGTCCAGGCCGAGGGTGCGCAGCCTTTCCATCGCCCGCGGGAACGCACCGACGCCCGGGACGATCAGGCCGTCCGCCCCCGTCAGGACCTCGGGGTCCGAGCTGATGACCGCGCGGGCGCCGACGTGCTCGAGCGCCTTCTCTACCGACCTGCGGTTGCCCATCCCGTAGTCGACGACGGCGATCAGCGGAGCCTCGCCGGGCAGACCGCTCATCCGGTCAGTGTCCCCTTGGTGCTCGGCACACCGCTCTCCTGCGGGTCGATTGCCACCGCGGCCCGCAGCGCCCTCGCGAAGGCCTTGAATGCGGCCTCGATCATGTGGTGTGCATTGGTGCCGGCGTCCACGCGCAGGTGCAGCGTGAGCTTGGCGGCGTTGGCGAAGGCGCGGAAGAACTCCTCGGTCAGCTCGTGCTCGAAGCCGCCGGTGGCGCCTGGCGGCAGATCGGCCTCGAACAGCGTGTAGGGACGCCCGGAGATGTCGATCGCGCAGCTTGCTCGAGCCTCGTCCATGGGCACGGTCGCGGCGCCGTACCGCGCGATCCCGCGACGGTCTCCGAGCGCCTCGTCGAGTGCCTGCCCGAACACGATCGCGGTGTCCTCGGCCGTGTGGTGCGCGCCGGTCTGCAGGTCTCCGCTCACAGCCACGTCGAGGTCCAGGTGCCCGTGCCGGGCGACCAGGTCGAGCATGTGGTCCAGAAAGCCGACACCCGTGTTGCGGGTACCCTGGCCCGTGCCTTCGAGCACGAGTGCGAGTCGCACGTCTGTCTCGGCTGTCCTGCGGTGGATGTCGGCCGCTCTGCTCATTGCCCCGGATTCTCCCTCACTCGCGCCTCCATCGACTCGGCGTGAACCTCAAAGCCCTCCGATCGCGCGATCGGTGCGCCTGCTGCCGCCAGTTTCCCGGCGGCCTCCCCGATCCGCACCTCGGCCATCCTGCGCCGGAAATGACGTGCGGAGAGCGTGGATGAGAAGCGCGCTGCGCCCGCCGTCGGCAGGACGTGGTTGGAGCCCGCGACGTAGTCGCCGAATGCCGTCGCGCTCTCGACGCCGACGAACAGGCAGCCGGCGCACGTCACCAGGTGCGAGAGGCCCTCGACGTCGGCTCCGATCAGCTGCATGTGCTCGGGCGCGAAGGCGTTGCCCAACCCGATCGCCTCACGGGGCGTGGAGACCTGGACTATGGCGAAGGTCGCGTCGCCGACGGTGGGGCGCTCGAGCACGAGCGACTCCAGCGCGCCCGCTAGCGCGTGGCAGGCGAGCTCGGAGGTGGACACCGCGGCCACCAGGCTTCCCTCTCCGTGCTCTCCCTGCGCGAGCATGTCCAGCGCCGCCATCTGCACCTCGCGCTCCCCGACGCCGCTGCCGAGCACCACCAGGAGGTCGCTGGGCCCCGCGAAGCCGTCGATCCCCACCACCGCCGAAAGCTGGTGCTTTGCCTCCTGCACCCACAGGTTCCCCGGGCCGACGATCACGTCCACCGCCTGGACGCTCTCGGTCCCGTACGTGAGCGCCGCGATCGCCTGTGCCCCGCCCATGCGGTAGACCCGCCGCACCCCGCACAGCCTGCAGGTGCCGAGGATCACGGGGTCGATCTGGCCGTCCGGCCCGGGCGGGGCGCACACGGACACGTCGAGCACCCCTGCGGAGCGGGCCGTGACGACGCCCATCACGACGGAGCTGGGATATGCCGCGCGGCCGGCGGGCACATACACGGCGGCCGCGCCCACAGGAACCTCGCGCAGCGTGACGCGGTGTCCCTGGCTCAGGTCGACGCGCTGATCGTGGCCGACCCCCGCCTCGGCGACCATCGCGACGTTCGCGATCGCAACCTGCAGCCCGGCGACGAGTTCCAGCGGCAGCCCCTTGATCGCCTCGTCGAGCTCCTCGTCGGGCACGAGCAGCGGCCGTGGCTCGGTTCCGCCGGTGTCGAGCTCCCTGGTGTAGCGAAGAACGGCCTCATCTCCCCCGGCCCGGACCTCCTGGATGATCTCGCGCACCGGCTCGGCGACAGACCCGCCGCCGGGGATCAGTGAGCGCAGGTGTGCTGCGGCCCCCGCGAAGCCACCGAGGGCCTCGAGCCGGGCGAGGTCGATCCGCTCCAGGCGCACCCTAGGCCCCGCCGGCGCCGGGTAGCGCCCGAAGACGCTGAACGACGTCGTCGATCTCGGCGGCCTTCAGCTTGTGGGCGACAGGGTTCGCGACCAGGCGGGCCGTGCACACGAGGATCTCCTCCCTCACGACCAGGTTGTTCTCCCGCAGGGTGGTGCCCGTTGCGGTGAGGTCGACTATCGCCTCGACTATGCCCGTCAGTGGGGCGAGCTCGACCGAGCCCTTGACCTCGACGATCTCAGCCTGCCGGCCCGTCTCCTCCAGATGGCGAGCCGCGATGCGGGGGTACTTGGTCGCCACGCGCATGACGCCAAGGCGCCTGAGGGCCTCGACGGCAGGGTCCGGGCCCGCCTCGCTGGCGAGCACCATCGTGCAGCGCCCGTAGCCGAGGTCCAGGAGCTCATAGACCTCACGCCCGCGCGCCCCGGGTGCCTCGGCGCCCTGCTCGAGCAGGACGTCCTTGCCGGTCACGCCGAGGTCGGCCGCACCCGCCTCGACATACGTGGGCACGTCGGACGGGCGCATCGTGATCACGCCGATGTCCTCGAAGAGCAGCTTGCGGTCGTTCGAGCGCAGCTCGTCCGTGTCGAGGCCGAGCGCCGCGAGCAGGTCCACCGTGCCCGAGAAGAGAGCGCCGCGGGGCACCGCGATCGTGAGCCCGTTGGTAGGCCGGTTCATGCGTCCCGGTGCTCCGAGGAGGCGCCGGCGAGCAGCGCGCCCGTCCCGCGCTCCTCGCCCGCTAGCGCGATGTGCAGGCGGTCCACGCCGAGTGCGAAGCCCACCGCCGGCATCCGGCGCCCGAAACGGCCGAGAAGCTCGTCATAGCGCCCGCCCCCGCCGATCGGAGCGCCGAGGGCGGGGTCATAGACGTCGAACACCGCGCCCGTGTAGTAGCCGATGTTGCGCACCAGGCCAAGATCGAAGATCACACGGTCGGCGACCGGCCCCTCCAGAAGCTCGTGGACGCTGCGGAGCCCGGTCACCGCACCCTCGGCCTGGGCGGGGGTGCCCGCGAGGATCTCCGGCCCGCCGCGCCGCTGGGGTACGTCCATCAGCAGCTCGGCCGCCTCACCGGTGATCCCCGAGTCCTCCAGCGCCTGGCCGAGCCCCACGAAGTCCCGGCGCACGAGCGTCTGCAGCAGGCCGGACCTCGCTTCCTGCGGAACATCGAGGCTGGCCATCAGCGCCGGGAACAGAGAGGCGTCCCCAACACCGATCCGGTAGTCCTTCAGGCCCGTGGCGTCCAGGGCGTGGCACAGCACTGTCAGCGCCTCCGCGGTCCCCTCCGGCGCCGGCGAGCCGATCAGCTCGATGCCGGCCTGAAGGAGCTCGCGCGGCTGGCCGCGCTGGGGCGGCACACCCCTGTAGCAGTGGGCGAAGTAGCAGAAGCGCAGCGGCGGCTCGCTGGATGCGTAGCGGCTCGCCACGACTCGCGCGATCGGAACCGTCATGTCCGAGCGCAGGACCAGGATGCCGCCGGACTCGTCGAACACGCGGTAGGCGGGGCTGGCTTCCGCCATGTCCGCACGCGCGAGGACGGCCTCGTACTCGAGGGCGGGAGTGGAGACCTCGCCGTAGGAGTGGCGCTCGAAGACTCCCCTGAGGGCGTCCGTGATCGCACGCACCTCGCGCGTCTCGTCTGGGAGCACGTCGCGCGTGCCGCTGGGGATCGGGTGGATCATCCGACCCGGATTATGCGTGTACGGGCTCCGTGGCAACGCGCTCGATGCGAGCGCCGAGATCACGCAGGCGCTCGTCGATGCGCTCGTAGCCACGGTCGATCTGGCGGATATTTCCGATCTCGCTGCGCCCCTCTGCGCAGAGCGCCGCGAGCAGCATCGCCATTCCGGCGCGAATGTCCGGCGACTCGACACGCTCGCCGCGGAGCCTGCGCGGCCCCGTGATGATCGCCCTGTGGGGATCACACAGCACGATGTCGGCTCCCATCAGGATCAGCTTGTCGGTGAAGACCAGGCGGTTCTCGAACATCCACTCATGGACGAGGATCGAGCCCTCCGCCTGCGTCGCAAGTGCCACTGCGATCGAGGTCAGATCTGCCGGGAACGCCGGCCACGGACCGTCCTGGATCTTGCTCTTGTACTCGCCGACGTCCGCCTGCACGACGAGCTTCTGCTCCCCGGGCACGAGCAGGTCGTTGCCGTCGAGTTCCGAGTGCAGGCCGACACGGTCGAAGACGAGCCGGATCATCCGCAGGTCCTCGGGCACGGTGTCCTTGATGCGCAGTTCTCCGCCCGTGACACCCGCCAGCGCCATGAAGCTGCCGATCTCGATGTGGTCGGGCGCGATGCTGTGCTCGCAGCCGCTGAGCCGGTCGGTCCCGTTGACGGTGATCAGGTTCGAGCCGATGCCCTGTATGTCCGCGCCCATCTTCACGAGCATGCGCGCGAGGTCCTGAACGTGCGGCTCACATGCGGCGTTGCCGATCATTGTCGTCCCTGGGATCAGCGACGCTGCCATCAGCGCGTTCTCGGTGGCCATCACCGACGGCTCGTCCATGAACACGTCGGTCGGGCGAAGCCCCAGAGGCGCGCTCAGCACGATCTCGCGCCCGCAGTCGACGCCGGCGCCCATGGCGCGGAACGCATCAAGGTGGGGATCCAGGCGCCTGCGGCCGATCACATCGCCGCCCGGCGGGGGCATCACGGCCCGGTGAAAGCGGGCCAGCAGCGGGCCGGCCAGCAGGAAGGACGCTCGGATCAGCTCCGCCAGCTCTGGCGCGACCTCGACCGAGTGCACCGGCGCGGCGCACAGCGAGACGTCGTTGGTGCCGAGCCAGCACACCTCCACTCCGAGGGCCGCGAGGATCTCGATCATCGCCTCGACGTCGCGGATCCGCGGCACATTGCGCACGATCACCTCATCCTCGGTGAGGAGGCTTGACGCGAGGATGGGAAGCGCCCCGTTCTTGTTCCCGGCTGGTGTGAGGGTGCCGGAAAGCGGGACGCCGCCTTCGATGACGAACTTCTCCATGAGCTGTCGGCGCCGCCCGCGGCCCGTTCCGGACCCGTCGTTATGACGCTTGGAGAGCGTAACAGCCATGTGGCTCCGTGGTTCGCCCTCGCCACCGCGAAACCTGCATTCCGGGGCGGTCAGATCTCGTTCATCAGCCGCGCCGCGGACCGGTCCTGCAATCCGTATTGCAACGTGATCACCCCTGGATCCCGCATTCCAGAGCCAAATCCAGCCCAAGCAGTCCCGCACGTACACATGTTCGTACCGCTTCCGTCCGGTGGCGTTCGTACCTTACGAACACATGTTCTCCCCAAAGCGAACATCACCCCTACGGCAGCGCGCGCTCGGTGCGCTCCGCCTGACCCGCTCCTTCCTGTTGCTCGAGGACGACCATGAGTTCGGCTGGGAGGCCGACCAGGAGGAGCCAGTCCAGGCACCGCACCCGCACCGGGCGCCGCTGCAGAGGGCGGTGCGCACAGGACGCCCCGGGGAGACCCAGCACGCACCGATGGCGTGCCTCAGCCCGATCGTCAGCCGGCGCCCGCGCCGATCGCGTCCGGAGCGCCGTCTTGCGACCGCGCGCCAGCGCGAGCGCAGCTGCCCGCCGCGCCACTAGGCGCCCGCTCCGATTCGCCCAGGCACTCGACGCAAAGCGGTCCCTTAACGACTTCAGGGCCGCCCCTGGGCGACCCTGAAGTCTTAGAAAAAACCGGCGGCGTCCTACTCTCCCAGGCCCTTGCGGGCCAAGTACCATCGGCGCTGAGAGGCTTAACTGCTCTGTTCGGAATGGGAAGAGGTGTTTCCCTCTCGCTAAAGCCACCGGAAAAAGGTGAGAGACCACGCCTCCCCGGTCCTTCAAAACTGCACAGCGCCACAGCGAGTATCAAAAAATCCGTCAAGCCCTCGACCCATTAGTACCGGTCTCCTACAGACGTTGCCGTCCTTCCAGATCCGGCCTATCAACCTGGTGGTCTACCAGGGGTCTTACTCCCTCTAGGGGATGGGAGAGTTCATCTTGAGGCCGGCTTCCCGCTTAGATGCTTTCAGCGGTTATCCGATCCACACGTAGCTAGCCTGCTATGCCCTTGGCAGGACAACAGATACACCAGAGGTGCGTTCATCCCGGTCCTCTCGTACTAGGGACAAATCCTCTCAACTCTCCAACGCCCACGGCAGATAGGGACCGAACTGTCTCACGACGTTCTGAACCCAGCTCGCGTACCGCTTTAATGGGCGAACAGCCCAACCCTTGGGAGCAACTCCACCCCCAGGATGCGACGAGCCGACATCGAGGTGCCAAACCGGGCCGTCGATGTGGACTCTTGGGCCCGATAAGCCTGTTATCCCCGGAGTACCTTTTATCCGTTGAGCGACGGCACTTCCACTTGCTACCGCCGGATCACTAAGACCTGCTTTCGCACCTGCTCGACTTGTCAGTCTCGCAGTCAAGCTCCCTTACTACCTTTACGCTCTACACACGATTTCCAACCGTGATGAGGGAACCTTTGTGCGCCTCCGTTACATTTTGGGAGGCGACCGCCCCAGTCAAACTACCCGCCTGGAACTGTCCAGCGCCCGGATTCACGGCGCGCTGTTAGAAATCCAATACACCAAGGGTGGTATCTCAAGGTTGGCTCCACACCGGCCGCAACCGGAGCTTCAAAGCCTCCCACCTATCCTGAGCGAAATGCACCGAACTCCAATACCAAGTTGTAGTAAAGGTTCACGGGGTCTTTCCGTCTAGCCGCGGGTACTCGGCATCTTCACCGAGACTGCAATTTCACCGAGCTCCTCGTTGAGACAGCGCTGAAGTCGTTACGCCATTCGTGCAGGTCGGAACTTACCCGACAAGGAATTTCGCTACCTTAGGACCGTTATAGTTACGGCCGCCGTTTACCGGGGCTTAGCTTCGCTGCTTCGAACCGAAGTCCTAACAACTCCACGTAACCTTCCGGCACCGGGCAGGCGTCAGCCCCTATACGTCGTCTTTCGACTTAGCAGAGACCTGTGTTTTTGGTAAACAGTCGCTTCAGCCAATTCACTGCGGCCCTCTCAGGCTCCACTCGCGAAGAGCTTCACCTTACTGGGGCGCCCCTTATCCCGAAGTTACGGGGCGATTTTGCCGAGTTCCTTAACGAGGGTTATCTCGATCACCTTAGTATTCTCTACTTGCCCACCTGTGTCGGTTTTGGTACGGGCACGCGCTTCCTCCCTAGAGGATTTTCTTGGAGGTATGGCGTTAGGGACTCGCCGGCTTAAAGCCAGCTGGCATCGCACCTCAGGTTATGCGGCCCCGCATTTTACAAGGGCCACCCCTACATGCTTACCCCAGGACAACCATCGCCTGGGTTCCCCTAGCCTTCCTCGTCCCCCCATCGGTCAAACGGAAGCGACGTGGTACAGGAATATCAACCTGTTGGCCATCGACTACGCCTTTCGGCCTCGCCTTAGGTCCCGACTAACCCTGAGCAGACGAACTTTACTCAGGAATCCTTGGGCAATCGGTGGAGGGGATTCTCACCCCTCTTTCGTTACTTATGCCGGCATTCTCACTTCCCATGCCTCCACGGCTGGCTTACGCCGCCGCTTTACTGGCATGGGAACGCTCTCCTACCGCGCGATCGATCCGAAGATCTCACGCACCCGCAGCTTCGGTGACTAGCTTGAGCCCCGTTACATTGTCCGCGCTCGAACACTTGACCAGTGAGCTGTTACGCACTCTTTCAAGGATGGCTGCCTCTAAGCCAACCTCCTGGTTGTCTATGCACTCGAACATCGTTTCCCACTTAGCTAGTACTTAGGGACCTTAGCTGGCGGTCTGGGCTGTTTCCCTTTTGACGCTGAAGTTTATCCCCCAGCAACTGACTCCCGGAGTAAACGTGACTGGTCTTCGGAGTTTGCCTGAAGTCGGTAACCTGGTAGGGCCCCTAGTCCAAACAGTGCTCTACGGCCAACACGCAATTTATCCGAGGCTATACCTAAATATATTTCGGAGAGAACCAGATATCACTGAGCTTGATTAGCCTTTCACTCCGACCCACAGGTCATCCGCCCAGTTTTCAACCTAGGTCGGTTCGGCCCTCCACGAGGTCTTACCCCCGCTTCAGCCTGCCCATGGGTAGCTCGCTCAGTTTCGGGTATACCGCCTACGACTATGTCGCCCTATTAGGACTCGCTTTCGCTACGGCTCCGCTCATCGCTTAACCTTGCCGCAGACGAGTAACTCGCCGGCTCGTTATGCAAAAAGCACGCGGTCATCCCACGAAGGGACTCCCACCGCTTGTAGGCACGCGGTTTCAGGTACTATTTCACTCCCCTTCCGGGGTACTTTTCACCTTTCCCTCACGGTACTAGTCCGCTATCGGTCACCAAGGAGTACTTAGCCTTGGAGGGTGGTCCCCCCAGGTTCAGTCCGCGTTTCACGGGTGCGGACTTACTCAGGAACGCTCTGACAGGAGATCGTGCAGTTTCGTCTACGGGACGATTGCCCTCTATGGTGCGCGGTTCCACGCGCTTCGACTACCACACGATTTTGTAACTCCTGCCGAACCGGACACGGCTCGGAACAAACGCCCTACAACCCCTGGCAGACAACGCGTGTCCGCTTACATCTGCCAGGTTTGGGCTGATCCCTTTTCGCTCGCCACTACTCAGGGAGTCTCTTTTGATTTTCTTTCCTCGGGGTACTGAGATGTTTCACTTCCCCCGCTTGTCTTCCGCCGGCCTATGTGTTCAGCCGGGGATAACGCCGCATTACCAGCGCTGGGTTTCCCCATTCGGGAATCCACGGGTCAAAGGCTATTCAGCGCCTAACCGTGGCTTATCGCAGCCGTTCACGCCCTTCATCGACTCTTGGTGCCAAGGCATCCACCATGTGCCCTTACTATCTTGACGGTGATCTGGCCCAACTAGACCCGAAGGTCTTGGAGGGCCCGGTGATACCCGTTTTTCAGCCGCCGCTTATCGATGGCGGCTGATGTGGCTTCTGTGCAGTTTTCAAGGACCGTGGAGAGGCGTATAACGTCGGCCGGGAGCCCGTATGTCGGTCACGTCGTTCTGACGTGTCCACGGCCCTCCGGCGGACGCCGGTCTCTCAAAACTCAACAGCATGCTGGGGTCGTTTGCGCCATACGCCTGCGGAGCTCCCCAAGTAGTAGAGGAGCGCGCGCACCGTACGGCAGTCCAGCCAGGTTCGGTCGACGTGCTAGGCCCGATCCGCTTAGTCACCGCCATGCCACGAGGGCTCGGCGGCCGCGCCGGCCACGTCCTGACGGACAGACCGTGGATCGGGGCACCCTAGGTGCTCCCTAGAAAGGAGGTGATCCAGCCGCAGCTTCCGCTACGGCTACCTTGTTACGACTTCACCCCAGTCACGAGCCCCACCTTCGACGGCTCCCTCCCTTGCGGGTTAGGCCACCGGCTTCGGGTGTTGCTCACTCCCGTGGTGTGACGGGCGGTGTGTACAAGGCCCGGGAACGTATTCACCGCGGCAATGCTGATCCGCGATTACTAGCAACTCCGCCTTCATGCAGGCGAATTTCAGCCTGCAATCCGAACCGAGACGCACTTTAAGGGATTCGCTCCACCTCGCGGTATCGCAGCCCTCTGTATGCGCCAATGTAGCACGTGTGTAGCCCTGAACATAAGGGGCATGAGGACTTGACGTCATCCCCACCTTCCTCCGGTTTGTCACCGGCAGTCTCGCATGAGTCCCCAACTAAATGCTGGCAACATGCGACGGGGGTTGCGCTCGTTGCGGGACTTAACCCAACATCTCACGACACGAGCTGACGACAGCCATGCACCACCTGTGAAAGTGCCCCGAAGGGAAGACGTGTTTCCACGCCGGTCACTCACATGTCAAGCCCAGGTAAGGTTCTTCGCGTCGCGTCGAATTAAACCACATGCTCCGCTGCTTGTGCGGGCCCCCGTCAATTCCTTTGAGTTTTAGCCTTGCGGCCGTACTCCCCAGGCGGGCAACTTAATGCGTTAGCTTCGACACGGGGGGAGTCGACACCCCCCACATCTAGTTGCCATCGTTTACAGCGTGGACTACCAGGGTATCTAATCCTGTTTGCTCCCCACGCTTTCGCGTCTCAGCGTCAGTCACGTCCCAGCGAGCTGCCTTCGCCATTGGTGTTCCTCCTGATATCTGCGCATTTCACCGCTACACCAGGAATTCCACTCGCCCCTTCCGGACTCTAGCCCGACAGTATCCACCGGCATTCCAGGGTTGAGCCCTGGACTTTCACAGCGGACTAATCGGGCCGCCTACACGCTCTTTACGCCCAATAATTCCGGACAACGCTTGCACCCTACGTATTACCGCGGCTGCTGGCACGTAGTTAGCCGGTGCTTCTTGTGAAGGTACCGTCACTCCATCCGGCTATTCACCGGAGAAGCTTCGTCCCAACTGAAAGGGGTTTACAACCCGAAAGCCTTCTTCCCCCACGCGGCGTTGCTGCGTCACGCTTTCGCGCATTGCGCAAGATTCCCCACTGCTGCCTCCCGTAGGAGTCTGGGCCGTGTCTCAGTCCCAGTGTGGCTGATCGTCCTCTCAGACCAGCTACCCATCGAAGCCTTGGTGAGCCGTTACCTCACCAACAAGCTAATGGGCCGCGGGCCCATCTCGATGCGGAGGCCGAAGCTTCCTTTCCCCTTGCGGGCACATCCGGTATTAGCCCGAGTTTCCTCGGGTTGTCCCGGTCATCGAGGCAGGTAACCCACGTGTTACTCACCCGTTCGCGGCTCTGCCCCAGGGCAAGCCCTGGTTCGTCGCTCCACTTGCATGTGTTAAGCACGCCGCCAGCGTTCGTCCTGAGCCAGGATCAAACTCTCCGTGAAGAACTTCACGAAAAGCTGTCATGGAGTTGCCGGTCACAACGCGGAAGACGAATCCTCCGAACTGCGCCGGCGGCCGGAACCTATACACCGTGGTCCCGAACCATGACGGGGTACTTCTTCTACTTGACTCTTGACCGCCTCTGGGGACGCGCGAAGCGCTCCCGTCGGCGGGTCGAACCTGGACGCACACCGCGATCACGAAATAGATCGCAGATGCGCATGCTGTTGAGTTTTCAAAGACCGCCGTGCCTCACCGAAAGGGGTTCCTTCTGGAGGAGACCGATCAGACCCTGCGCCCAGGGGCGCCTGCGGGCCGACCGCGGAGTATAGCGCGAAACCGCGGCCGCGGGGTCAGGATATGCGAAGACGGCGGAATCGCCGCTTGCCGACCTTCAGGACCTGGCCGTCGGCGCGCTCCGCCGCGACATCGTGCTCGCCGGCGCCCAGCTGCTCCGCTCCAAGCGTCACGGCGCCCTGATCGATCAGGCGCCGGGCCTCCGAGCGCGAGAGCCCGAACTCCTGGGCGATCACGCCCGGCAGGTGCACGAGGCCGTCGGCGGCCCCCACAGAGGCCTCGGGGATCTCCTCGGGCTCCTGCTGATCCACGACCACGCGGTCGAAGTGCGCCTCCGCAGCGCTCGCCTGCTCGCCCGTGTAGAGCATGGAGACGAGCCCGCGCGCGAGGGCTCGCTTGGCCTCCATCGGCCCGAGGGCGGGCATGCCCTCCCCGAGCAGCAGCCGGAAGTACTCCTCCATCGCCTCGTCCGGCAGCGACATCGTCTTGCCGTAGATCTCCTCCGGCGGATCGGTGATCGCGATGTGGTTGCCCAGCGACTTGGACATCTTGCGCCGCCCGTCGGTGCCGACGAGGATCGGCATCGTCAGGATCGCCTGCTCCGGGCGGCCGTAGGCGCGCTGGATGTCGCGCCCGAGCAGCAGGTTGAACTTCTGGTCGGTCCCACCCAGCTCGACGTCGGCGTCGATCGCGACCGAGTCATAGCCCTGCAGCAGCGGGTACATGAGCTCCAGCATCGAGATCGGCTCCCGTGCGGCCCAGCGTTTGGCGAAGTCGTCACGCTCGAGCAGCTGCGCCGCCGTCGTGGTGCGCACGAGGGCCAGCAGGTCGATCATGGGCATGTCGAGCCACTCGCCGTTTCGCCGGACCTCCAGCAGCGCGGGTCCGGATCGAGTATCCGCAGGGCCTGCTCCTGGAAGGTCGCGGCGTTCGCCTCGATCTCCTCGTCGCTGAGGATCGGGCGCAGGCTCGAGCGGCCGGACGGGTCGCCGACGCGCGCGGTGTAGTCGCCGATGATCAGAACCACGCGGTGCCCGGCGTCCTGGAACTCGCGGAGCTTGCGCAGGACGACTGCGTGACCGAGATGGATGTCCGGCGCCGTCGGGTCGATGCCCAGCTTCACCCGCAGCTGCCGGCCCTCGGCCTGAGCAGAGGCGAGCTTGTCCGCGAGCGCGCCCTGAGGCAGGCAGTCGACGGCGTTGCGGGCGAGCTCTGAAGCGTCCGCGGTGGCCGCGGTACTGGCGTTTCCCATGAGGGCCCAATGCTAGACTCTCGCCCTCCGGAGGGTCCCAACGTGCCGCGAATCAGGGGGCGCGTGCCACTGGGATCGGGCCCTCCACGCACCTGCGGAGGGTCACCTCCGCCCCCGCCCATGAGCGTCGACGACCCGCTGGACATAACGCCTGTTAGCAAGCCGCGCCTGAGGCGGCTCCGTCTGCTCGCGATCCTTTTCGCCCTCGGCGTCCTGGGGCTGATCTCGTTCGTCTTCGGGATGTTCGTGTCGATCGCGTCGGATCTACCCTCGCTGACCGCCTTCTCGCAGATCAAGAACGCCCAGAGCTCTGAACTGCTCGACGACCTCGGGCACCCGATCGGCGTCCTGAGCCAGCAGAACCGCGTCATCGTCACGCCGACCCAGATTCCCCGGATCGTCAAGGAGGCGGTGATCTCGATCGAGGACAAGCGCTTTGAGACCAACGGCGGCGTCGACATTCGCGGCATCGGCCGCGCCCTGATCGCCGACATCCGCCACCAGGGCGGCGTCCAGGGAGCCTCGACGATCGAGCAGCAGTTCATCAAGAACGCCCTGCAGGCGCAGTCGCACCGCACGATCTTCGAGAAGCTCAGGGAGGCGGCGCTCGCCTACCAGCTCTCGCACAAGTGGTCCAAGGAAAAGATCATCACCGCCTACCTGAACACGATCTACTTCGGCAACGGCGCCTACGGGATCGAGGCCGCCGCCCAGACGTACTTCGGGCACGAAATCAACCACGTCGGCTGCGGCACCCCCGGGCACAAGCTGTGCGTGGAAGAGCTCGAGCCATGGGAGGCGGCGCTGCTGGCCGGAATCATCCGCTCCCCCACCGAATACAACCCCGTCTACTACCCGATGGCGGCCAAGCAGCGCCGCGACCTGGTCCTGCAGCAGATGTACGAGCAGGGCTACATCACCCGCCCGGTGTACGAAGAAAGCCTGCGCCAGGCCCTGCCGGCGCCGAAAGACGTTCAGGCGCCGCAGGAGCAGACCGTTGAAGGGGTCGACGCCGGCTACTTCACGAGCTGGGCTGCGCAGCAGGTGGTTGAACGCTACGGCGCGCCGCGCGCATTCGACGGAGGCCTGCGCATCAAGACGACGCTCGACCTTCAGCTCCAGAAAGCCGCCGAACAGGCGATCAGCGGCTACCTGAGCGACCCTGAAGGCCCGAGCGCCTCGCTGGTCGCGATCGAAAACTCGACCGGTGAGGTCAGGGCGATGGTCGGTGGGCGCAACTACGAGGAAACGCCGTTCAACCTCGCCACCGATGGAGAGCGCCAGCCGGGCTCTGCCTTCAAGGCGTTCGATCTCGCGGCGGCCCTCAAAGACGGCATCTCCCCATATTCGGAATGGACGTCAGCGCAGAAGACCCTCTACTACAGGGGCGAACACGGGCTGGAAAGGTTCGTGGTCCACAACGACGAAGGCTCCTACTCCGGCACCAACACGCTGATCGGTGCCACCGCCGCCTCGGACAACTCGATCTTTGCCGAAGTCGGCCTGAAGGTCGGCACCAAGCGCATCGCGCTGCTCGCCCACCGGATGGGCATCACGACGCCGCTGTCCACGAACGCCGCCATGACGATCGGAGGCCTCACAGTAGGCGTGACGCCCCTGGACATGGCGCACGCGTATGAGACGATCGCCCACAACGGACAGCGCGTGAGCGGGTCGATGGCCGAAGCGGGCGCGCCCGTCGGCATCCAGGAAGTCGAAGCAGGCGGCAGGCCTCTGCCCGATGGCTCCAAGCACGACGTCAACCGCGTCCAGGTCCAGCAGATACTCCCGCCGTCGGTCGCGGAAACCGAGACCTCGATGCTCGAGACGGTGATCACGGACGGCACCGGCAAAGCGGCGGCCCTGGGTGAATTCGCGGCGGGAAAGACGGGCACGACGAGCAACTTCGGCGACGCCTGGTTCGTCGGATGGAACAGCAAGTACACCGTCGCGGTCTGGGTCGGCTACCCCAACAAGCTGGTCCCGATGACGACGGACTTCGACGGCGGCCCGGTATTCGGCGGAACCTTCCCGGCACTGATCTGGCACGACTTCCTGACCTCCGCGCTTCAGATCGACAAGAACCGCGCCGAACAGGCGGCGGCCTCCAAGAACGGCGGCTCGAGCACGTCGACCGGCACCAGCACCGTCGAAACCCCAGCACCGCAGACGACGGCGACCCCGCAGTCGAGCCAGAACTCATCGCCGGCCGGCGGGAAGACGGGCTCCGGAAACGGCGCTGAAGCTCAGGGCGGCGGGGAAGCCAAGAAAGAAGCCGCGGCACCGGAAAAAGCCGCGGCGCCGAGCACACCCGCGCCGGCCCAGGAAACCCCGGCGACGCCAGCACCGAGCGCACCCACAGGCGGCGCCTCGCCGACCGGAGGGGTCAGCCCGGGAGGTTAGCGCCCGGCCGTGCCCGGGACGGGGCGCGGCCGTGAGACGTGGCGGTTCTCCGCCGCGCAGAAGCGCCACGGCAGCTCGACGGCACGGGTGATGCCCACGCGGGTGCCGAGCAGCACCGGCGGATCCTGCCAGTCGCGCGGACGCGGGCCGATCCTCACCGGCCCGAGGCGCAGGTCGGTGTCGTTCTCATCCAGGGATATGCCCAGGGCCTGAGTGAGCCTGCCCGGCCCTGAGCAGAGCTCGTGTTCGCGGGCCTCGCGCCCGAGCAGCGCCCCGCGTCGTGCTGCCATCTCCTTGACGCCGGCCGTCGGCTCCAGTGCGCGGATCAGGACCGCGGCGCCCACACCCTCCGGCTCACAGACGGCGTTCAGGAGCGCGTGCACGCCGTAGGAGCGATAGACGTACGCCCGCCCGGGCGGGCCGAACAGGGTGCGGGTCCTGGGCGTCAGGCCCGCATATGCATGGCAGGCCGGCTCCTGCTGGTGGTAGGCCTCGGTCTCCACAATCACCCCGGCCGCGCCGCGGTGCTCAACCGTGCAGCCGATCAGGTCGCGGGCGACCTCGAGCACGGGCCGCTCATAGAAGGCCGCGGGCAGCCCGCTCATCACGGCGTGGAGTCGAGCTCGGCCCGCGCGAGCGTCAGCTGCTCGCGCACGCGAGCCAGCGAGGTTCCTCCCTCGGACACCTTTGACTCGAGCCAGGAGCTCTGCGCGAGCACGGCGCCCAGCTCCGCCTGGTGTTCGGCGAGCAGCGGGCTCACCGCTCCGAGCTCATCCCCGGAGAGAGCGGACAGTGGCTTGCCGGCGTCGACGGAGGTCCGGACCAGCCCTGCGACGACGCCGTGGGCCTCCCGGAACGGGATCCCGAGCTTCACCAGCAGGTCCGCGATGTCCGTCGCCGCGATCATCTCGTCGGCGGCCGCCAGCTGCATGCGCTCACGGCTGAAGACGGCGCCCTCGAGCATCCCTGCCGCGGCAGCGAGCGTCAGCTCGATCGTGTCGACGGTGTCGAAGAGGTGCTCCTTGTCCTCCTGCAGGTCCTTGTTGTAGGTCAGCGGGAGCGCGTGGATTACGCCGTGGAAGGCCGCGAGGTGGCCGACGACGCGGGGTGCCTTGGCCCGCAGCAGCTCAGCCGCGTCAGGGTTCTTCTTCTGCGGCATGATCGATGATCCTGAGCTCCAGGCGTCCGAGAGCTCGCAGAAGCCGAACTCGGCGCTCGACCAGAGCACCAGCTCGGCGCCGAGCCTTGACAGGTGCGTCGAGCATGTCGCGGCCGCCGAGAGGTAGTCCAGCAGGAAGTCCCTTCCGGAGACCGCGTCGATCGAGTTGGGTGCGACGTCCTCGAACCCGAGCGCCTGCGCCACCTGCCTGCGATCGGTGTCGAAGTTGACGCCCGCGAGCGCGCCGGACCCCAGCGGCAGGCGCCTGCTCTCGCGCTCGGCGAAGTGAAAGCGCGTGCGGTCTCTGGCGAGCATCCAGAAGTAGGCCAGCAGGTGATGGCCGAGGTAGACCGGCTGGGCCCGCTGCAGGTGCGTGTAGCCGGGCAGCGGCCAGTCGATGTGCTCCTCGGCGCGGCGCAGCAGCACCTGCATCAGTGCCTCCACCGACCGCTGGGCGCGGATCGCGCTGTCCCGGGTGTACATCGCGAGGTCGGTCACGACCTGGTCGTTGCGCGAGCGCGCGGTGTGCAGCCTCCCGCCGGCCGGCCCGACGATCTCCGTCAAGCGCCGCTCGACCGCCATGTGGATGTCCTCGTCGTCCGCCCTGAAGGGGAAGCGCCCGTCGCCGAGCTCGGCGGCGACCTCGTCGAGCCCTCGCAGAAGCGTGTCCCGGTCCTCGGCGGAGATGATCCCGCGGTCGGCGAGCATGCTCGCGTGCGCCCTGGACTGGGCGATGTCCTGCGGCCACAGGCGCCGGTCGAAGTCAATCGACGCGTTCAGGCGGACGAAGTCGGGATGCTGGGGCTCGTGGAAGCGCGACACAGGGCGCTCAGTTTACGTCCGGTGGGCGCGCGGGCCCGCCGTGGGCCTCAGCCGGCGAGGATCCGGCCCAGCTGCTCGGACACCCTGGAGACCTCGCCCTCGCTCATCTCCGGGAAGAACGGGAGCGCGAGCGAGCTGGCCGCAACCGACTCGCAGACGGGGAATTGGCCCTCGCGGTGGCCGTAGCGCTCGCGGTAGAAGCTCATCAGGTGGATCGCGGGCAGATAGGGCTTGCTCTGGATGCCCGCGGCCGCCAGGGCCCGCACGGCTCCGTCGCGGTCGATCCGCTCCGGGAGCTGCACGACGAACACGAACCATCCGCGCCGGTCCCCGTCGTGATCGGGGCACGGAAGCGTCAGCTCGGGCAGACCCGCGAGCGCCTGCCTGTAGAGGCCGGCGACGCGTTCTCGGCCAGCGAGCATCTGATCGAGCCGCCCCAGCTGGGCGATGCCGATCGCGCAGGCGATGTCGGACAGGCGGTAGTTGTAGCCGAGGCGGTCGTGGTCGAGCCATCCCATGTCGGGGGCCCGGCCCTGGTTGCGCTCAGAGTCGATGCGCTGCTTCTGAGCGGGGTCGGAGAGGGTGATCATGCCTCCCTCCCCGGTGGTTATCTGCTTGTTGGCGTAGAAGCCGAAGACCGCCGGGTGCCCGCGTGCCCCCACGGCGGTGCCGTCCGCGTGCACGGCGCCGAGCGCCTCGCACGCGTCCTCGACCAGGGCGAGCCCGTGGCGCCCCGCAAGCTGCTCGAACGCCTCCATGTCGGCCGGGTAGCCGAAGATGTGCACGGGCAGGATCGCGCGGGTTCGCTCGCCGACGGCTGCAGCTGCGGCCTGCGGATCGAGGTTCAGCGTGACCGGGTCGATGTCGGCGAACACGGGCTTTGCGCCCTGGTAGATCGAGGCGTTGGCCGACGCCACGAACGAGAACGGGCTCGTGATGACCTCATCCCCCTCATCGACACCGGCCGCGCGCAGGGCCAGGTGCAGGCCGGCTGTGCCGCTGCTGACAGCCGAGGCCAGGCCGGCGCCGATCCGTGCCGCGAAGGCATCCTCGAAGGCCTGCAGGCGCGGGCCGAGCGACAGGTGCCCTGAACGCAGCACCTCCAGGACAGCCTGCTCCTCCGCCTCGCCGATCACCGGGCGGGCGAGCGGGATCGTCTCCTGGCCCACTATGCGCTGCCCGCGGAGGGAAGGCTCGCGTCGGGTGACTGTCGGCCGCCGGGCTGCATGCCGTACTCGAGCGAGTCCACCAGCGCATCCCAGGAGGCCGCGATCAGGTTCTCCGAGACGCCGATCGAGCCCCAGACCTCCTGACCGTCGGAGGCGTCGATGAGCACCCTGGTGATCGCGCCGGTGCCTTTGCGCTCGTCCAGGATGCGGACCTTGAAGTTGACGAGCTCGATCTCGCGCAGGTGCGGATAGATCTCGCCGATGGCCGAGCGCAGCGCCTCGTCGAGCGCGTTGACCGGGCCGTTGCCCTCGGCGCTGCGGACGTAGCGCTCCCCGTCGACCCAGATCTTCACGACCGCTTCGGTCTCCACCTTGCCGTCGACGCGCTTCTCGACGATCACGCGCCAGGACTCAAGGCGGAACAGGGGCTCATACTCCCCCGCCTCCTTGCGCATCAGCAGCTCGAAGGAGCCGTCGGCGGCCTCGAACTGGAAGCCCTCGTGCTCGAGCTCCTTGACCCGCTCGACCACCCGCTGTGCGAAATCGCCGTCCGTCGGGATGCCCGCCTGCCCGGCCTTCTCCTCCACCGTGCCCCGGCCCGAGAGCTCGGAGATCAGGACGTCGCGGTCGTTGCCGACGACCGCCGGGTCGATGTGCTCGAACGTGTTGGAGTCGGCGCGTATCCCGGCCGCGTGCAGGCCCGCCTTGTGCGCGAAGGCGTGTTTGCCGACGTAGGGCTGGGCGGGGTTGGGTAGGCGGTTCAGGAGCTCGTCGACCAGGTGAGCCGTCTCGGTCAGCCTCGCCAGCCGTGCGGGCTCGAGCACCTCACAGCCCATCTTCAGCTGCAGGTCGGCGATGATCGTGATGAGGTTGGCGTTCCCCGTGCGCTCGCCGATACCGTTGACGGTCCCCTGCACCTGTGTCGCGCCGCATTCGACCGCTGTCAGGGTGTTGGCGACGGCGCAGCCGGAGTCGTCGTGCGTGTGGATCCCAAGCGGCACGTCCGGGAGCGCTTCCCTGACCACGGCGAGCGCCGTGCGGATCTGAGGGGGAAGCGAGCCGCCGTTCGTGTCACAGAGCACCACGCGCTCCGCGCCGGCGGAGGCGGCTGCTCGCAGGCAGTCCAGGGCGAAGGCGGGGTCGAGCGCGAAGCCGTCGAAGAAGTGCTCGGCATCGAGCAGGACGCGCTTGCCCGCGCCGGTGAGGAACGCGACGGAGTCGGCGATCATCTGCAGGTTCTCCTCGCGGGACACCCGCACGACCTTCTCCACGTGCAGGACGGACGCCTTGCCCACGATCGTGCAGATCGGGGCGAAGCACTCCGCGAGCGTTCTCAGGCCCTCGTCCCGGTCGGCCGCGACGTCGCGCCTGCGGGTCATACCGAACGCGACGATCTGGCTGCTCGTCAGAGACTCGCGCTCGAGCAGCTGGAAGAGCTCCTGCTCCTTCGGGTTGCTCGCGGGGAACCCGGCCTCCACGAGATGTACACCGAGCGCGTCGAGCGCCCTGACCACGCGCACCTTCTCATCGGCGGTGAGGGTCATGCCTCCGCCGCCCATCCCGTCTCGCAGGGTCGCGTCGTATAGCTGTATGTCGTTCACGGCGTCCTAGCCCGCGGCGGTGGTCTGCGCGCTCGCCGCGGCGTCGCCGCCGGCGGGCGACTTAGCTGCGACCGCGGGAACCACGTCGAGCCACTCGCGGTAGCGCTCGGTGCGGCCGTGGAGCGCGGCATCGAACGCATCCTGAAGGACGCTCGTGATCTCACCGGGCGCGCCGCGGCCGATGGTGTGGTCGTCGACCTCCCGTACCGGCACGAGCTCGGCGGCGGTCCCGGAGAGGAACATCTCGTCCGCGAGATACATCTCGGCCCGCGCGACGTCGCGCTCGATGACCGTGTATCCCAGGTCGCGCGCGATCTGCAGGATCGAGCGCCGCGAGATGCCGTCCAGGATCGAGTTGTGCTGGCCGGGCGTGATGATCTCCCCGTCGCGCACGATGTAGACGTTCTCCCCCGTCCCCTCGCAGACGTGGCCCTGGTCATCGAGGAGGATCGCCTCCTCATAGCCGGACTTGACCGACTCGACCTTCGCGAGCACGCTGTTCAGGTACTGCCCCGACGCCTTCGCGTGGGGGATCAGGGAGTCGGAGCTGATTCTGCGCCACGAGGAGACCTTGGCGCGCACGCCCTTGCGCTTGCCCTCCTCGCCGAGGTAGGAGCCCCACTCCCAGCACGCGATCGAAACTTCGACCGGCGCCTCAAGCGGGTTCAGCCCCATCTGGCCGTAGCCGCGGTTGATGATCGGGCGGATGTAACACGAGCGCAGGCCGTTCCTGGCGATCAGCTCGAGCGTCGCCGTGCGCAGCTCCTCGCGCCGAGTAGGGCACGGGCATGTAGTAGAGCTCAGCCGAGCGCAGCAGGCGCTCGACGTGCTCGGCGTTGCGGAACACCGCAGGGCCGAGCTCGGTGTCGTAGCAGCGGACACCCTCGAAGACACCCGTGCCGTAGTGCAGCCCGTGGGTCAGGACGTGGACCTTTGCGTCCTCCCAGGCGACGAAATCTCCGTTCATCCAGATGAGGTCGGTGGGCTCCACTGTTCTGCGCTCCTGTTAGAGGTTGTCGAGCACCGCCTGCGTAGCCCGCTCGGTGCCGTCGGCGCCGCCCAGGTCGGGCGTCCGCAGGCCCCCAGCGAGCGCGTGCTCCACAGCCGATTCTACAGCCGCCGCCTCGCTTGCGAGGCCGAGGCCGTGCCGGAGCATCATCGCGGCGGACAGGAACATCGCGAGGGGATTGGCGACGCCGCGCCCGGCGATGTCGGGAGCGGAGCCATGCACCGGCTCGAACATCCCCGGTCCGTCGCCGCTGAGCGACGCGCTCGGGAGCATGCCTATCGAGCCCGTGATCATCGCGGCCTCGTCGGAGAGGATGTCCCCGAACATGTTCTCGGTCAGGATCGTGTCGAAATGTGTCGGCGCGGACACGAGCTGCATCGCGGCGTTGTCGACGAGCACGTGCTCGAGCTCCACGTCGGGGAACTCGCGCTCGTGCAGTTCGCTGACGACCTCGCGCCACAGGCGCGAGGTCTCGAGCACGTTCGCCTTGTCGACGCTCGACGACCTTTGAGCGGGCGGCCGTGAAGGCCGTGCGTGCGATGCGCTCGATCTCCTCTGTGGTGTAGGCGCAGAGGTCGGACGCCGAGGTCGCGGTGCGCGTCTTCTCACCGAAGTAGATGCCGCCGGTGAGCTCGCGCACGACCAGCAGATCGGTGCCCTCGATGCGCTCGCGCCGCAGCGGAGAGGCGTCGTAGAGCGCAGGGAGCGGCTTGACCGGTCGCAGGTTCGCGTAACAGCCCCAGGCCCTTGCGGAGGCCGAGCAGGCCCTGCTCGGGGCGGGGGCGCGTCGGGGTCCGTCGTGTCCCACTTCGGCCCCCCCACGGCGGCCAGCAGGACCGCGTCGGCGGCACGGCAGGCGGCCAGCACCTCGTCGGTGAGCGCGGTGCCGTGCGCGTCGATGCTCGCGCCTCCGAAGAGATGCTCCTCGAACTCGAAGTCACCGACGGCGTTCAGCACGGCGATCGTCGGCGCCGTTATCTCAGGGCCGATGCCGTCGCCGGGAAGGGTTGCGATGTGATGAGCCATGGGCCGCGACGCTACCAGGACAGGCCAATGTAGAGAGCCTGGACCCGCTCGATCCGCTCGTTCTCGTCGTACTCGTGCAGCTCGGCGACCGGTGTGCCGTCCGCCCACGTGTAGGTGATCGCGATCGACCTCACGCCCGCATACACGCGTTCGAGCTCGAAGTGGAGGTCCGGCAGGCGCTCGAGGCCGCGGCGGAAGTGCTCACGCAGCCGCTCGGCGCCGGAGATCCTCCCGTCGGAGACGCCGAGCGAGGCGATCGCGGTCGGCGTCTGAAAGAGCACGGCTGGCGAGTACAGGGCCATGATCGCGTCGAGGTCGTGTGAGTTCCAGGCACCGATCCACTCCTCGCCCAGGCGCGCTGCGCTCGCGTCATCGAGCGGCGGCGCGCTCACAGGGCCGTCGTCACGGGCCCGCGGCGCTCGCGGTCGTGCTCGTATCCGGTGATGACCTCCTCGTCGGAGAGGGTCACGCCGATGTCGTCGAGCCCGTCGAGCAGGCGGCGCCTGATCTCGTGGTCGATCGCGAACGGCACCGTGATCAGCTCGCCCGCGGCGTCGGTGAAGCGGACCTCCTGCGCGCGCAGGTCGACCTGGCCCTCGCCGGCGCGTGCCAGCGCGTGGCAGTACTCCTCCTCGAGGGTGATCGGAAGCAGCCCGATCTTGGTGCAGTTCGAGTAGAAGATGTCCGCGAAGCTCGGCGCGACGATCGCATGGAAGCCGTAGTCCTGCAGCCCCCACGGCGCGTGCTCGCGCGAGGAGCCGCAGCCGAAGTTCTCGCCGGCGACGAGGATCGGGTTGGCGGGCAGGTCCCAGCCGGGCTCCTTGGCCCAGTCATAGAACAGGAACTCGCCGAAGCCCGTGCGCTCGACGCGCTTGAGGAACTGCTTGGGCATGATCTGGTCTGTGTCGACGTTGGAGCGGTCCAGGTGGCTGACCTGCCCGCTGATGGTCTCTATCGGCTGCATCACGACCTCCTCAGGCCCACTGGCGGATATCGACGAAATGACCCGCGATCGCCGCGGCGGCGGCCATCTGCGGTGAGACGAGGTGCGTGCGTCCGCCTCTGCCCTGGCGTCCCTCGAAGTTGCGGTTCGAGGTTGAGGCGCAGCGCTCGCCCGGAGCGAGGATGTCCGGGTTCATGCCCAGGCACATCGAGCACCCCGCCACGCGCCAGTCAAAGCCGGCGTCGCGGAAGATGCGGTCAAGGCCCTCGGCCTCGGCCTGCGCCTTGACCTGCTGGGAGCCGGGAACGACCATCGCGCTCACGCTGTCCGCGACCCGGCGGCCGGCGATGACCTCCGCGGCGGCGCGCAGGTCTCCGATCCGCGAGTTCGTGCACGAGCCGATGAAGACCCGGTCCACGGCGATCTCCTCGATCGGGGTGCCGGCCTCCAGCGCCATGTAGTGGAGCGCGCGCTCGGCCTCCTCGCGGTCGGCGGGGCTCTCCATCTGCGCCGGGTCCGGAACGGTCTCGGTCACCGGCCTGACCATGCCCGGGTTGGTGCCCCATGTCACCTGGGGTGAGATCGCCGAGGCGTCGATGACGATCTCGGTGTCGAACTCGGCGCCCTCGTCGGTGGGGAGCTCGCGCCAGCGCGCGATCGCCTCCTGAAGCTCGGCGCCCCTGGGGGCACCGGGGCGCTCGACGTCGCTGAACCAGGCGTAGGTCGTCTCGTCGGGGGCGATCATCCCGGCGCGGCCCCCGCCCTCGATCGTCATGTTGCAGACCGTCATGCGGCCCTCCATGCTGAGCGCCTCGATCGCCGGGCCGGCGTACTCGACCACATGCCCGGTCAGTCCGCCGACGCCCATCTGGCCGAGGGTGGCGAGGATCAGGTCCTTGGCGGTCACGCCGAAGCCGAGTTCGCCCTCGTAGCGGATCCGCATCGAGCGCGGCTTGTGCTGGACCATGCACTGCGTGGCGAGCACGTGCTCGACCTCGCTCGTGCCGATGCCGAACGCCAGCGAGCCGAAGGCGCCGTGGGTGGAGGTGTGCGAGTCGCCGCAGACGATCGTCATGCCCGGCTGGGTGACGCCGAGCTCCGGGCCGATGACGTGGACGATGCCCTGCCTGGGCGAGCCCAGTGAGTACACGGGCACGCCGAACTCCTCGCAGTTGCGCTCGAGGGTCTGGACCTGCACCCTGGAGAGCTCATCCTTGATCCGTGCGGCCACGGGTGTGCCGTCGGTTGGGGTGTTGTGGTCGGCTGTGGCGAGCGTGCGGTCAGGACGCCGGACGCTGCGCCCGGCCAGCCGGAGTCCATCGAAGGCCTGCGGACTGGTGACCTCATGCACGAGGTGCAGGTCGATGTAGAGCAGCCCTGTCTTCACCTCGTGGGCCTGCCAGATCTTGTCGAACATCGTCTTTGGCATCGTCGATCCTTGTTCTCTGGTGGGTGGGTCTGGGTTGCCTAGCTGCGCCGGAGCCCGGCCGAGAGCACCGCTAGGAACGCGGACTCCTGATCGGACGGGTTCTCGAAGTGGTGTGGAAGGTCGGCGTCGAAGGTCACGCAGTCGCCCTCGCCGAGCTCATGGCGCAGGCCGTCGCAGACGAGCACCACAGAGCCCCGCTCGACGAGCGCGCTCTCGCGGCTGCCCGGCTCGTGCATCGGCGGGTCATCGCTCGCGCCGGTGACGGCGCCCGCCGCAAGCGTGTGCCGCGAGAGCTCCGCCCTCTGGCCGGGCTGGGATGAGGTCAGCACCTCAAAGCGATGGCCGCTCCTCGAGCTGCCGCCGGTGCGGCGCTGGGCGGGTCTCGTGATCGTCACGCTCCCGCCCTCGTCCAGCCGCAGCAGCTGAGAGAGGCGCAGGTCCAGGCCCGAAGCTATGCGAGCGGCGACGGTCAGCGTCGGGCTCGTCTCTCCGCGCTCCACCTGCGAGAGCATCGGGGCACTCACGCCGCTTCTCTCGGCGAGGTCACGCAGTGAGAGCCCGGACGCCTCCCGCAGCGCCTTCACGCGCGCGCCGATGACCGCCGGCGCGAGCTCGTCGGCGCCGGCCGCGGCGGGCCGCACCCCGCGGGCACGAGCCGGCTTGGCGGACTTCCCGGACTGCTGGGCGGTGGGCATACGTCCGTACGTTATCACGGACGGACGTTTGCCGCTCCCTTCTGTCAGGGCGTGGGTGAGGCGAGCGGCTCGGGAGCCTCCTCGGCGTCCCTGCGCGAGCGCTCGACCGCCACGGACAGCGCCCGCACATACGCGCGTGCCGCCGCCTCGATGATGTCCGTCGAGACGGCCTGCCCGGCGCCCGTCGCACCCGCGACCTCGACCACGACGGCGACCTCGCCGAGCGCATCCTGGCCCTCGGTCACCGCCCCGATCTTGAAGTCGCTCAGCCGCGCCCCGACTCCTGTCGCCGCGTCGATGGCCCCCAGCACGGCGTCGATCGGCCCGTCGCCCATGAAGGACCCGACGGCGGCGGACCCGTCCGCGAGCGTCACAGAGACGCGGGCGTGAGCGGGGCGCCGGGGCTCACGCGAAGAGGCCTCCACGTCGAACCAGTCGAGCACGAAGCCGTGCGCGTCCTCGCTGCGCAGCTCGTCGGTGACGAGCGCCTCGAGGTCCATCGCCGTCACCTCCTTTTTGCGGTCGGCGAGCTCCTTGAAGCGCTTGAAGGCGGTGTTGAGCATCTGCCCGTCGATCTGGAAGCCCATCTCCTCCAGCGCCTGTCGCAGTGCGTGGCGGCCGGAGTGCTTGCCGAGCACCAGCGAGTTGCTGGACAGGCCGACGGTGGTCGCATCCATGATCTCGTAGGTGGTGCGCTCCTTCAGGACCCCGTCCTGGTGAATACCGGCCTCGTGCGCGAACGCGTTGCGGCCCACGATCGCCTTGTTCGGCTGCACGGGGTAGCCCGTCAGGCGCGAGACCAGCCTGCTGGTGCGGGCGATCTCGGTGGTCTCGATGCCGGTCCACAGCCCCACACTCGACTCGCGCGTGTGCAGGAGCATCGCGATCTCCTCCAGCGAGGCGTTTCCGGCGCGCTCGCCGATCCCGTTGATCGCGCACTCGACCTGCCTTGCGCCCGCTTCCAGGCCCGCCAGCGAGTTCGCGACCGCCAGGCCGAGGTCGTCATGGCAGTGCACGGAGACGACGACGTTCCGCAGATCCGGCACCAGCCGGTAGAGCTCTTCGAACATCGCCGCATACTCACGGGGCATCGTGTAGCCGACCGTGTCGGGCACGTTGATCGTGCTCGCCCCCTCATCCAGCGCTATCTGGATCACTTCGGCCATGTACTCGACGTCCGAGCGCGAGCCGTCCTCGGGAGAGAACTCGACGTCCTCGCACAACGCGCGCGCCTGGGCGACGGCGGCGCGCACCTGCCCCTTGACGTCCTCGCGGGTCGTCTGGAGCTTGCGCTCGATGTGAATGTCGCTGGTGGCGATGAAGGTGTGGATCCGCGGTCGCTCGGCATCCTTGACCGCGTCCCAGGCGGCGTCGATGTCCTGCTTGCTGGTGCGCGCCAGGCCGCAGATGACGGGTCCTTCCACCATCTGTGCGATCGCGCTCACCGACTCGAAGTCGCCGGGCGAGGTGATCGGGAAGCCGGCCTCGATGATGTCGACGCCCAGCCGCGCGAGCTGCTGGGCGATCTCCAGCTTTTCCTGCTTGTTCAGCGAGATGCCCGGCGACTGCTCGCCGTCCCGCAGGGTCGTATCGAAGATCAGGACGCGGTCCGCGTCGCTTCGCTGCTTGTTCTCGGTCATGTCGTCGCTACTCCTTCTCTATCTCGCTTTGGCTTCCTCTCTGCTGGGTTTGCGGCTACGCGGCCGCCACGCGCTATTCCCCCCGAGGGGGGAGCAGGAGAAGCGGGAGAAGCGAGATCTGAAACGACATGCGTGAAGCTGAGGGTAGCACCGGTGCGCACGTTGCGCTCAGGGTGTCAGGACGACCTTGCCGGTGTTGCGCCGCTCGACGATCATCGTCTGTGCGGAGCCCGCCTGGGCGAACGGATAGGAGCCCGCGATCACGGGCTCGATCGTGCCGTCCTCGAGCAGTTCGCGCAGCGGTTCGATCCAGGGGGCCATCGTCCCGCGGTCCTTCCACAGGGTCAGCATGTTCAGCCCGATCACCGTCTTGGATTCGCTCATCTGCTTGAGCAGGCTGAAGCGTGGCATGCTCGCCACCGCTCGCAGCGCGGCGGGAAGGTTGCGGCGCTCGCCCGACACCGCCGAGGTGGACCCGAACAGCACCAGGCGCCCGCCCGGGCGCAGCAGGTTGTAGCTGCGGCGAAAGCTCCTGCCGCCGACAGCATCCATGATCACGTCGAACTCGGGCAGGCCGCGGTCCCAGCCCGGCGCCGTGTAGTCGAGCGCGTGGTCGACGCCCAGTTCGGTGATCCGTGCGTGCTTGCCCGGTGAGGCGGTGCCGTAGACCTCGGTGCCCCAGCGCTTGGCGATCTGGGTCGCGGCTATCCCGACTCCGCCGCCGGCGGAGTGGATCAGGACGCGCTCTCCGGGCCGCAGGCTTCCGTAGCCCACCAGGCCGGCCCAGGCGGTGGCATAGTTGACCGGGATCGCCGCGCCCTGCTCGAAGCTGAGGCGGTCGGGCAGCGGGACCACGTCGCCGGCCGGGACGGCGACCTGAGAGGAGTAGCCGCCGAATTTGGTCCCCGCGAAGACGCGCTGGCCCGGCTGCAGGCCCTCGACCCCCTCCCCCACGTCCAGGATGGTCCCCGCCACCTCGTAGCCCATCACGCACGGCGGCTTCGGAGCGTCGGGGTAGATCCCCAGGCGGCCCATCACGTCGGCGAAGTTGATTCCGGCCGCCGCGACGTCTATCCGCACCATTCCAGCTCCTGCCACTGGGTCCGGACGCTCCTGGACCTGCAGCACCTCCGGTCCGCCGTGTTCTGTGATCACGACCGCTCTCATGCGCGGTCAGCCTATTCGATCAGCCGAGGTCGACGGACCAGCCATTGACGAACCCGTCCGACGCGAGGATCTCGCTGAGGACATCCTCGGCCACGGGAGCATCCGTCGTGACAACCATCGCGGCGAGTCGCTCGCCGCCGGCGCTGTCGTCAGCGGTGTGGCCGACGGCCGCCGAGGAGATGTTGATCCCATGGGCGCCGAAGATGGTCCCGACCCGGCCGATCATGCCCGGGAGGTCCTCATAGCGGAAGACCGTCACGTGAGGCTCGAGCTCGATCGTGAGCCGCCGGCCCTGCACCTCGACGAGGTGGGGCACCTGGCTCGGTCCGATGCCGGTCCCCGCGACTGCAACCCTCTCGCCGCCTGCGATCACCGTCACGCGGATCAGCTCGTTGAAGTCCTGGGCCTCGGAGACCGCCTTCTCCTCGAAGACGATGCCGCGCTGCTGGGCCATGGTCGGCGCGTTGACGAGGTTGACCTGCTCCTCGGTGCGCCCCTGCAGGGCCCCGACGATGACCGCGAGCCCGAGCAGGCGCGTGTCGAAGTCGGCGATGCGGCCAAGGAACGCGGCCTCGATCCGCTCCACCGAGCTTCCCTCGGCGAGGGCCATCGCGAGCTTCCCGAGCTGCGTCGCCAGCGGAAGGAACGGCCCGAGCATGTCCATGTCCTCGGCGCCGATGGCCGGGATGTTGACGGCGGTCGAGACGACCCCGCCGGTGAGCGCCGCGACGACCTGCTCGGCGCTCTGGTAGCCCGCCCTGTCGGTGGCCTCGGCGGTCGAGGCGCCGAGGTGCGGCGTCACGACGACGTTCGGATACGAGAACAGCGGATGCTCGGTCGTCGGCTCGCTCTTGAAGACGTCGATCGCAGCACCCGCGACCTTGCCGGAGTCCAGTGCCGCGATCAGCGCGTCGTCGTCGATCAGCCCGCCGCGGGCGACGTTCAGAACGCGGACGCCGTCGCGCATCTTCGCGAACGCCTCCGCGTCGAGGAAGCCTTCCGTCTCCGGGGTCTTGGGGAGGTGGATCGTGAGGAAGTCGGCCTGGGCGTACAGCTCGTCCGGGCTGTCGGCCTTCTCCACCCGCAGCTCCCGGTAGCGCTCGGCGCTCACGAACGGGTCGAAGGCGACGACGTGCATGCCGAACCCGCGTGCGCGCTCGGCGACGAGCTGGCCGATGCGGCCGAACCCGAGAATGCCGAGGGTCTTCTCATACAGCTCGACTCCAGAGAATTTCGATCGCTCCCAGCGGCCGTCCTTGAGCGCTTCACAGGCCTGCGGCACGTTGCGTGCCAGCGCGAGCAGGAGCGCCATCGTGTGCTCGGCCGCGGTGACGACGTTCGACTCGGGGGCGTTGGCGACCACGATCCCCCGCCTGGTGGCCGCGGGGACATCCACGTTGTCGACGCCCACGCCCGCACGTCCGATCGCCTGCAGGCGCCCGGCCTTCTCGATCAGCTCGGCGGTCATCTTCGTCGCCGATCGGATCACGATGCCCTCGTACTCGCCGATGCGCTCGGCGAGCTCCTGATCGCTCCAGTCGACGCCGAGGTCGACGTCGAAGTGCTCGCTCAGCAGCGCGATGCCGGAGTCGCCGATCTTCTCCTTGACCAGTACGCGTGCGCGCGGCGCCTTGGTGTCCGTTGCCGCGCTCATCGTCCCATCCTCTCAACGACCCAGTCGATGCAGGCGCTCAGCGCCTGCACGTCCGCGGTATCCACCGCCGGGAACATTCCGACTCGCAGCTGGTTGCGCCCGAGCTTGCGGTACGGCTCGACGTCGACGATGCCGTTTGCCCTGAGCGTGCTCGCGAGCGCCGCGGCGTCGACGGAGTCGTCGAAGTCGATCGTCCCGACCACGAGCGAGCGCTTGGCCGGGTCGGTGACGAAGGGCGTCGCGAACGAGGACTTCTCGGCCCACCCGTAAAGGTGGTCGGAGGAGGCGCGGGTGCGCTGCACGCACCAGTCGAGGCCGCCGTTCTCGAGCATCCACGCGATCTGGTCTTTGAGCAGGAACAGCGTCGCGACCGCGGGAGTGTTGTAGGTCTGGTCCTTGACGGAGTTGTCCAGCGCCGTGTGCAGCGAGAGGAACTCCGGTATCCAGCGATCGGACTCGTGCAGGCGAGCGATCCGCTCCTGTGCGGCGGGGCTCAGCAGAGCGAGCCACAGCCCGCCGTCCGCCGCGAAGCTCTTCTGGGGTGCGAAGTAGTACACGTCGGCCTCGGAGGCGTCCAGCGGCAGGCCTCCGGCGCCGGAGGTCGCGTCGATAGCGATCAGCGCCTCGCCGGCGCCGGCGGGCCGGGCGACCGGGACCATCACGCCGGTTGAGGTCTCGTTGTGCGCCCACGCGATCAGGTCGGCGCCGGCCTCGGCGGCCGCGGGGCCCACGATCGAGGCGTCGGGTGCGTCACCGGGGTCGGCGGAGACGATGACCGGGTCGCTGAGGAACGGCGCGCCCTTGGCCACCGACGCGAACTTCTGCGAGAACTCGCCGAAGGTGAGGTGCAGCGAGCGGCCCTCGATCAGTCCGAAGGCAGCCGCATCCCAGAACGCAGTCGCGCCGCCGTTGCCGAGGGCGACCTCATAGCCGTCGGGGAGCGAGAAGAGGGTGCGCAGGCCGGAGCGGATCTCGCCGACCAGCGACCGGACAGGCTTCTGCCTGTGAGAGGTGCCCATGACGGCGGCGCCGGCCTGGCCGAGGTTCGCCAGTGCCTGCGGGCGTACCTTCGAAGGGCCGCATCCGAAGCGCCCGTCCGCGGGCTTGAGCTCCTCGGGAATGGATAGTGCTGTGTTCGCTGCCACCGGGCTCGTTGTCATTTGGGGCTCCTCGCTCTGCCTGACCGGGCGGGAATCGTCGATGATCGGAGGGTGCCCAGGCGCGCGGCGGTGATGGGCTCGCCGCTCCCCGGTGGTTAGTCCACCCGAGCGCCAGTCGCGGCGACCAGCGCGAGTGTAGCGAACCGCGCCCCCCGAGAATGGCGCGAGCGCTACGCGCCGCGGCCGTGCGGCTCCGACCAGTCGTATCCGGGCCCTACGGGGATGATCCGCTTCGGGTTCAGCTCGTCGTGCGTGGTGTAGTAGTGGCGCTTGATCTGATCCATCGCGAGCGTCTGCCCGACGTCAGGCCACTGCTGGAGCTCGCGCGCATAGCCCCAGAGATTCGGGTAGTCGACGATCCGCCGGCGGTTGCATCGGAAGTGGACGGCGTAGACCTCGTCAAAGCGCGCGAGGGTCGGAAACAGGCGCCAGTCGGCCTCGGTGATCCGCTCTCCGAGCAGATAACGGCGTTTTCCGAGCAGGCCCTCAAGCCAGCCCAGGGTGTCGAACAGCTCGCCGAATGCGCGCTCGTAGGCCTCCTGCGAGCGCGCGAAGCCGGCGCGGTAGACGCCGTCGTTGACGGTGTCATAGACGCGCTGGTTGATCTGGTCGATCTCCAGCGCCAGATCCGCGGGACGGTGATCGAGCGTTCCCCCATGCCCGAGCCCGCCGAGCGAGTCATCGCGGGCCATCATCCGGATGATGTCGGCCGACTCGTTGTTGACGATCCTGCGTGTCAGCGTGTCCCAGAGGACCGGGGCCGAGACGCGCCCCGCGAAGGCCGGATCGCTGATCAGATAGGCCTCGCTCAAGAAATCCCAGCCGTTGACGGCGTCGACGTACTCGCCGCCCGGACCGTCGCTGAAGCTCTCGCCGGTGAACGCCCAGCCGCGCTCGTCCCGGAACGGCGCGACGTATGAGATCGGAACGGCCTCCTGCAGCCCGGCGAGCTCCCGCAGGATCGCCGTGCGGTGGCACCACGGGCAGGCCAGCGACACGTAGAGGTGGTAGCGGCCATGCTCGGCGGGATATCCGCCGGACTGCCCCGTTCGCGCGTCGACGCCGACCCAGTCGCGAAAGCCGCTCTGCTGGCGCCGGAACTCGCCGCCGGAGACCTCGCGGGCGACGATCGACTCAGCCACCGAAGAGGACCTCCCGCTCGATCGCTCGGGCGGCCCAGCCCGACGGCAGGCGCTCGGCCGACACCCCGGGCGGGATCTCGCTCCCCATCACGCAGAACTCCGGCGCGGGGCCGAGCACGAGCTGACGCCTCCACAGACTCGATCCCTTCGGGTCCATGCCGTCCCCGAGCAGGTCCCCGCAGGATCCGCCCGCCGACTTCGGCGGCCGCGCGACCCAGATCGCCAGGGGAGCGGCGCCCGGGAACTGCCCACCGAGCTCGCCCTCGAGCAGCCCGTACAGCCCGCCCGCTCCGCTGCCGAAGCCGCTGGCGGCGCCGTCGTGGGCGGTGCGGTGGCCGCGGCCCACGGCGGCCTCGCCGAGGACACCGAGGGCGGCGAAGTCCTCGAGCAGATACCAGTCCTCATAGGAGGGGACCGGTGCCTGCAGCCCCTGCTCGCGCCACGGGACCTCCTGCAGGCGGGATATCGACGAGCCGTGCATCCCCGCCGGAGGTTTGCGCGCGAGCGAGCGATGAAAGGCGATCTGCGACTGCTCGTAGTGCTCGGCCTCGACGCCCTCCCGCGGTCGATGCCAGAAGAGGTAGGCGAGCACCTCGTTGCCGCTCAGAAGGCGGGCTTGATCCAGTCCATGTGGGAGCGCAGCTCCGCTCCGACATGCTCGACCTGGGTGTCCGCCTGCTCGGCGCGCATGCGCTTGAAGTTCTCCTGGCCCGCACGATTCTCCGCGATCCACTCGCGGGCGAAGTCGCCGGCCTGGATCTCCTTGAGGATCTGGCGCATGTTCTCGCGCGTCTGCTCGGTGATCACGCGCTTGCCACGCGTGTAGTCGCCGTACTCGGCGGTGTTCGAGATCGAATAGCGCATGCCCGCCAGGCCCTTCTCGTGCATGAGGTCGACGATCAGCTTGAGCTCGTGCAGACACTCGAAGTAGGCCATCTCCGGGTCATAGCCGGCATCCACGAGAGTTTCGAACCCGGCCTGCACAAGCTCGGACGCTCCACCGCACAGGACGGCCTGCTCGCCGAAGAGGTCGGTCTCCGTCTCGTCCTTGAACGTCGTCTCTATGACGCCGCCTCGGGTGCAGCCGATGCCCTTTGCGTAGGCGAGGGCGAGCGCGCGGGCGTTGCCGGTCGCGTCCTGCGCGACGGCGATCAGGCCGGGGACGCCGCTGCCTTCGGTGAACTGGCGACGAACCAGATGTCCCGGGCCCTTCGGGGCCACCATTGCGACGTCGACACCGGCGGGGGGCTCGATCTCGCCGTAGTGGATCGAGAAGCCGTGGCCGAAGAGCAGCATGTTGCCCTCGGAGATGCCGTCGCGAACCTCCTGCTCCCACACATCGTGGTGGAGCTCGTCGGGAACGAGCATCATCACCAGGTCGCCGCGACTGGCGGCCTCAACGACCGGGAGCACCTCCAGGCCGTGCTCGCGGGCGTCCGCGACGGAGGATGAGCTCTCTCGCAGGCCGACCACGACTTTCACACCCGAGTCCTTCAGGTTGAGAGCGTGGGCGTGGCCCTGTGAGCCGTAGCCGATTATTGCGACGGTCTTGCCGTCGAGAAGCGTGAGGTCTGCGTCGTCGTCATAGATCATTGGCCGCAGGCTATCCAAACTCGAGCCGGGCGGCGGATCGGTGGTTCAGGCGGCGGCGGACGCGACCAGCGTCTTGGCGGGGATCAGCAGGGACCCGTCCGGGCTTGCGTACTGGGCGAAGCGCTCCCTCAGGGACGCCCGGATCTGCTCGATCTCCGGCTCCGGGAGCGAGAGGACGGCGTCGTGGAAGTTTCGCGACAGGTCGAGCGTCGAGTCCCAGAGCTCGTCGAAGGCGACATGGGAGCGCACCAGCTCGAGCTCCTGAACCACGATGTCCGTGAAGCCCGCCTCCTGCAGGAGCCCGCGGACCTGCTCCGGGTCGCCCACCGCGAACGGCCCCGGCCGCGCGGCGCTCTCGGGCGTGGGTGCGGGGGCCAGCCCCCGGGAGATCAGCTCCTGCGCCGGCAGGAGAGCCCACGGGTTGCTCTTGATGTCAGCCCACACCGCCAGCGCGACGCGCCCTCCGGGCCGCAGCACGCGCCTGCTCTCGCCCAGCGCAGTGGCGGGGTCGGCCATCAGCATGTAGCCGAACCGGCACAGGACGCCGTCCACGCTCGCGAGCGGGAGGTCGATCCATTCGGCGTTGAGCACCTGGAACTCGGCGTTGGTGACGCCCATCTCGACGGCGCGGGCGCGGGCGCCGTCGAGCATCGCCTCCGCCTGGTCGGAGACGATCACACCCCCCATCGGGGCAACGAGCTCCGATGCGAGCATCGCGGTCTCGCCGAGGCCCGCGGCCAGCTCGAGGATGCGCTGACCGGGCTGCGGGGAGATGGCGTCAACCATCCAGTGGGACACAGGAGCCGCGAACTCGCTCATCAGATCTCGCCGTCGCACCCAGCCGCCGGCGGCCTCTTCCCACCACTGCAGGCTCGACTCCCGGTAGGCCGCGGAGTCGAAGCTCATGTGAGCTCCCTGCGAAGGAGCTTGCCGGAGCGCGTGCGCGGTAGGGGCTCTTCTCTCACGGTGAACCTCTTGGGGACCTTATAGGGCGCGAGCGCCGACGCACAGTGTGTGCGCAGCTCGGCTTCATCGGGCGCGTGCCCTGCGCGCGCGACCACGATCGCGGTGACCGCCTCCCCCCACTCGGGATCGGCCGCTCCCAGCACGGCGGCCTCCAGCACGGCGGGGTGGGCCTCGAGTACCGCCTCGACCTCGGCCGGGGCGACGTTCTCTCCCCCGCTGACGATCGTGTCGGCCTTGCGGCCGGTGACGTGCAGGCGCCCTTGCTCGTCCAGGGCGCCGAGGTCGCCGGTGTGCAGCCAGCCGTCCTCTGCGCAGGCTCCCGGCGCGAGCGTCGGCCCGCTGACGAGGATCTCGCCGTCCGCGCCGAGAGCGACGCGCGTGCAGAACAGGGGCGGACCGGCGCTGGAGCGCCCCTCCCCCACGTCGGCGATCGGCGTCGTGGTGACCTGCGAGCAGGCCTCCGTGAGTCCGTAGGTCAGCGACACGGGTACGCCCGCGAGCCGCGCCCGCTCGATCAGGGCCGCCGGCACCGGGCCGCCGCCGGTCAACGCGCAGCGCAGAGTCGTCGGGTCCTTCAGGCCGGCGTCGAGCAGGCGCGAGAGCGTCGTGGCGACGAGGCTCACGAGCGTCACCTGTTCGTCCTGTAGCGCCCGCAGGACCGGCTCCACCTCAAAGCGCTCGTGAACGACGGCGGTGCTCGCGTAGATGGCGGAGCGCACGAGGATCGACAGGCCTCCCACGTGTGAGAGCGGCAGCGCGCACAGCCAGCGCTCCCCGGGGTCCAGTCCGAGCGCCACGGCCGACCCGAGAGCGCTCCACAGCAGGTTTCCGTAGGTGAGCTCGACCGGCCGGGGCGCGGAGCTCGTGCCCGAGGTATGGATCACGACGGCCACCGCGTCAAGATCGTGGCCGGCCGGTGGCGGGGCGGCGCCGCCCTGCGGGAGCGGCTCCTGCACGAGCAGCGAGCAGCCGCCGGCCACTGCGGCGCGCTCGGAGGGCGAGAGACGCATGTCAACCGGAACGGCGACCGCACCGGCAAGCATGCACGCGTGCAGCGCCTGGGCGAACTGAAGGCCGGCGGGAAGCTCGATCGCCACACGGGTCCCAGGGCCTGCGCCGCGCTCGTGAAGGGCGCCCGCCGCGGCCAGGGCGGCCGCCTGCAGCTCACGGTAGGTCCACGTCCCCGCCGGTGTCTGAATGGCCACGCGGTCCGGCCGCGTGCGGGCGGCACGGGGCAGCCATGGCTCGACGAGCATGCCGCACAGGCTAGCCTTCGCGCGATGAGCACGAACTGGATAGCCGCCTTTGATGGCGCCGACACCGACTTCACAGACATCCGATACGAGCGCTCCACAGGCGCGGACGAGGGCATCGCCAAGATCACGATCGCGCGGCCCGAGGTCCGCAACGCGTTCCGTCCGCGGACGATCGTGGAGATCTCCCGCGCTCTCGAGCACGCCCGCGAGGACACCCGCATCGGGGTGATCGTCCTCACCGGCGAGGGCCCGGACGCATTCTGCTCGGGCGGGGACCAGCGTGTCCGCGGAGACTCGGGGTATCTCAGCGACGACGAGGCCGGCAGGGCCGGCGTCGGGCGCTTTCACGTCACCGACCTGCACATCCAGATACGCCGCCTGCCCAAGCCGGTCGTCGCGATGGTCGCGGGCTATGCGATCGGCGGCGGCCACGTCCTGCACCTCGTGTGCGACCTGACGATCGCCGCGGACAACGCCCGCTTCGGCCAGGTCGGCCCCAAGGTGGGCTCCTTCGACGGGGGCTTCGGCGCGGGCCTGCTCGCCAACCTGGTCGGCCCGAAGAAGGCCAAGGAGATCTGGTTCCTCTGCCGGCAGTACTCGGCGCACGAAGCCGCCGAGATGGGGATGGTCAACACTGTCGTGCCGCTGGAGAACCTCGAGGCCGAGACGGTGTCGTGGTGCCGGGAGATGCTCGCGCTCTCGCCTTTTTCGCTGAGGCTCCTGAAGGCGAGCTTCAACGCCGCCGAGGATGGACTCTCCGGCATCCAGCAGCTCGCGCATGACGCCAACCTCCTCTTCTACGGCAGCGAGGAGGCCCAGGAGGGCCGCGACGCATACCGTGAGAAGCGCGTGCCCGACTTCACGCGTTTCCCCAAGCGGGCCTAGCGTGGGCGCGGTTCGGATATGGGTGATGGCAGCCCGCGTGCGGACGCTGCCCGCGGCCGGCTCGCCGGTCCTCGTCGGCACCTCGCTCGCCCTCGGAGCCGGCCATTTCCGCCCGCTCGCTTTCGTGGCGGCCCTGCTCGGCGCGATCTTCATCCAGGTCGGGACGAACCTCTCCAACGACTATTCCGACGCCCGCCGCGGGGCTGACACCGAGGATCGGTTGGGCCCGGTGAGGGTCACGGCCGGTGGGCTGGTCCCGCCCAGCCAGGTGCTGATCGCGACCTACGTGACCTTCGGCCTGGCGGTCGCGTGCGGCATCTACCTGATCGCCGTCGCGGGCTGGGAGCTCCTGGCGGTGGGGGCAGCCTCGATCCTCGCGGGCGTGCTCTACACCGGCGGCCCTCGCCCGTATGGCTATGAGGGCCTCGGCGAGATCTTCGTGTTCCTCTTCTTCGGCGTGGTCGCCGTCACCGGGTCCTATTTCGTGCAGGTGCAGGAACTGCCGTGGCAGGCCTTCGTGTGCGCGGTGCCGGTGGGCCTGCTGGCCAGCGCGATCCTCGTCGTCAACAACGTCAGGGATCTCGAGACGGACAGGCGCGCCGGCAAGCGGACGCTGGCGGTGCGCCTCGGGCGCCCCCGCACGCGCGTGCTGTATGCCTCCATGGTCGGGGTCGCCTTCCTCACCGCGCCGCTGCCGTGGGTGCTCGGCTCGATGACCGCGTGGCTGCTGCTGCCGTGGGCCACGGCGCCGCTGGCGCTCCGCCTCGTGCGGGTGGTCAACGGGCGCACGGACGGCCCGTCACTCAACGGAGCGCTCGCCGGGACGGGCGCGCTTCAGCTGCTGTTCTGCCTGTTGTTCTCGGCCGGGATCCTCGCCAGCGGGGGCATCGCCAGTTGAAGCTCGGGCTGGAGCGACGCACGCTGACGATGACGAGCCCGATGGAGAGCTCGTATGGCTCGGTGGCCGAGCGTGAGCTCATCATCGCTTCCCTCACGCACCCCGACGGCCATGTCGGCTTCGGCGAAGCGGCGCCCCTCGAGCCCTATGACGGCGTCAGCACCGATCGCGCCATGGCCGCCCTCGAGAGCTATGGGCCGGCGCTGGAGGGCGGCGCCGGCAGGCCCGGCGCGGCGCTGCTGGACGCGTGCCGCAGCATCGACGATCTGCCGGCGGCCATCGCGGCGATCGACATCGCGCTGTGGGATCTCGCGGGCCGGCGGGCCGGCAGGCCCATCGCCGCCCTGCTGACGGATCTTCCCGCCTCCTCGGTTCCCGTCAACGCGACCATCTCCGCGATTGATCGCGCGGGCGCCGCTGATCAGGCGGCGCTGGCGGTGCAGGATGGATTCACCTGCCTGAAGCTGAAGGTCGGGGTCGGCGACGACGCGGGGCGTGTCGCCGCCGTGCGCGCGCAGGCGGGCCCGCACGCCGCCCTGCGCCTGGACGCGAACGGCGCGTGGAGTGTGCAGGAGGCGGTGCGAATGATCGACGTGCTCGCACCGGCGGGGCTGGAGCTGGTGGAGGAGCCCACCCACGGCCTGGAGAAGGTGCGGGCGGTGCGCGAGAGCGTCGCCGTTCGTATCGCCATCGATGAGACCGCCGGGCAGCCGGGTGCGCTCGCCGCCGGCGTGGCCGATGCCGTGTGCCTGAAGGTCTCTCGCTGCGGCGGCATCGGCGGATTGCTTGCAGCGGCGGCGCTCGTGCGCGCGACCGGGGCCGAGGTGTATGTGGCCTCCACGCTCGATGGGCCGCTGGGAATAGCCGCGGCGCTGCACGCGGCGGCCGCGCTCGCCTCCCGCGGCCCGGTTCCCCACTGCGGCCTGGCGACGCTGTCGCTGTTCGCGGACATCCAGGATCCGCTTCCGGTGCGCTCTGGGGCGATCTCGGTCCCCCGCGGGCCGGGTCTAGGGGTCGAGGCCTTCTAGGGCCGCGGCGACGGCCGCGGGATTCTCGAGCGGCAGGCCGTGCCCGCCCGCCACGATCTGAAGGCGCGAGCCGGCGATCGCGTCCGCCATCCGCCTGCCGATCGCGACGAACTTCTCATCCCACTCCCCGACGAGGATGCCGACCGGCATCCCAAGCTCGGGCAGCCTCCCCCACAGCGGCTGCATCTCGCCCGTCCCGAGGCCCCGCAGCACCCGCGCGAGGGCATCGGGGCGGTTACGGCGCTGGTCCTCCCGGGCGAGCTCGCCAACCTGCGGCGGGTCGGCGGCGAACAGCGGCTGTGTGCGCCATCGCTCGATGAAGTCCTCGAACGGCTCGCTCTCCAGCCGTTCTGCGAGCGCGTTGTCCGCGGCGCGGCGCTCGGCGCGCTCCACCTCGTCCTCGATCCCCGGGCTGGCGGCGATGATCAGCAGCCGCGAGACGCGCTCGGGCGCGGCGAGTGCTACGTGCAGGGCCACCCGTCCGCCCAGGGAGTAGCCGCACAGCGCGAACCGCTCCGGGGAGGCGTCGAGCACGTGTGCGACGACGCCGTCGAAGCTGATGGGATCCGGCGCGTCCACCGCCGACCCGTGGCCGGGGAGGTCGATCGCGACAGGCAGGTAGGTTTCACGGTCCAGCAGGGGCGTCACGCGATCCCAGGCGTGGCGCGTACCGCTGAAGCCGTGAAGCAGGACGATGCTCTCCGGCACACCCCCATCCTATGGCCGGCGCCACCGACACCTACACGCTCCTGAGGGCCTTTGTCGAGGAGCTGGCGCTCTGCGGGATGCGCGCGGCGTGCACCTCCCCGGGGTCGCGGTCCTCACCGCTGGTGCTCACGCTGGCCCGCGAGCGGCGCCTTCACTGCTACTCGCACATCGACGAGCGCTGCTCGGGCTTCTTCGCCCTCGGCATGGCGAAGGCGACGGGAGTCCCGGTGGCGGTCACGTGCACGTCGGGGACGGCCGCCGCCGAGCTCGCGCCGGCTGTGATCGAGGCGCGCGAGGCACGCGTGCCGCTGCTCGTGCTCACGACGGACCGCCCTGCGGAGCTGCGAGAAAACGGAGCGGGCCAGGCGATCGACCAGCTCAAGCTCTTCGGCAGCGCCCCGAAGTGGTTCTTCGAGGTCTCCGTGCACGACGCCGGCGAGCAGCAGCTTCGCTGGATGCGCACGCTCGCCTGCCGTGCCTACTGGACGGCGCTGCGCGGGCGCCCGGGCGCGGTCCACCTGAACTTCCCGCTGCGCGAGCCGCTCGTCGCTGAGATCGAGCTGCCTAAGGACGCGACGGCCCGCCCCGCCGGGCGCCCGTATGTGTCCTTTCCGGCGGCCGTGCGGGAGGGCGGTGAGGCGGCCGCTCGGCTGGGATCGCTCGTCGCCGGCGCCGCTCGCGGCGTCCTGGTCGCCGGGCGCCACGAGCGCGGCGATGGACTCGCCGCGGCGGCCGCGCAGTTCGCCGCCGAGGCCGGCTGGCCGCTGCTCGCGGACCCGATGTCGGGCGCCAGGAGCGGTCCGGCGGCAGTCGCCCATTACGACGCTCTGCTCCGCGATCAGAGCTTCACCTCGGGCGCCGTACCGGACCTGGTTCTCCGTGTCGGCGACCTGCCCGTGTCAAAGCCGCTGCGGGGATGGCTGGCCGGCCTTGCGGGCGTGCCGCAGGCGGTGCTGGACCCCGAGGATGCCTGGCAGGATCCCTCCTCGGCAGTGGACACGGTGCTGGCGCTGGACCCCGCCGCCGCGCTGGCGGGACTCGCCGGGTCGATGCCCGCAGGCGTGCGGACAGAGGAGGACTGGGGAGAGCGCTGGCGGGCAGCTGACCGCATGGCATCCCAGGCGATCCTCGGTGAGCTCGCCGGCGAGCGGCTGTCCGAGCCGGGTGTCGCCCTGGAGCTCGGCGTGCTGCTGCCGGCGGAGGCGACGCTGTTCGTGGCCTCCTCGATGCCGGTGCGTGACCTGGAGAGCTTCTGGCCGGTTCGCGACCGGCCGCCGCGCGTGCTGTGCAACCGCGGCGCGAACGGTATCGACGGCACGGTCTCCTCCGCCTTCGGCGCTGCCGCGGCCGGCGAGGCTCCTGTGGTGCTGCTGATCGGGGATGTCGCGCTCGCCCACGACATCGGGGGCCTGATCGCCGCCGGACGCCTGCAGCTCACACTCACCATCGTGCTGATCCAGAACGACGGAGGCGGCATCTTCGACTTCCTTCCGATCTCGAGCGCGAGCCTCGCCCGCGAGAGCGACGCGGACGCTCCGGACCAGGACATCTACACCCGGCATGTGCTGACCCCCACCGGCCTTGACTTCGCCCGCGCCGCCTCCCTCTACGGCCTCGAGCACGAGCTGCCCGAGGACCTGCCGGCGCTGCGCTCGGCGCTCGAGCGGCGCCTGTCAGCTTCGCGCTCGGGCATCATCGAGGTCCGTTGCGAGCGCGAGGAGAACGTCGCGCTCCATCGGCGCATCTGGGGCGCCGTCTCCCGCGAGCTCAGCCCGTGAGCAGCGGCAGAAGCGCCTGAAGCTTGATCTCGGTCTCGGCGAGCTCGCTGGCTGGATCGGACTCGCGGACGATGCCGTTGCCGGCGTAGCAGCGCGCCACACTGCCTCGCAGGAGCGCGCACCTGAGCGCCACGCAGAACTCGCCGTCCCCGGCTGCGTCGGTCCAGCCGACCGGGCCGGAGTACCAGCCGCGGTCCAGCCCCTCGAGCGCCGGGATCAGCGGCGCCGCGCGCGAGAGCGGCTCCCCTCCCACGGCCGGGGTGGGGTGCATCAGCCCGGCGAGCTCCAGCGCGTCCATCGGCGTTGCGAGCTGGGCGCGGATCGGCGTGGCCAGATGCTGGATGTTGGCGATCCGCACCAGCCCGGGCTCCGGCGCGGCGGTGACCCAGACCGAGTGCGGGCGCAGCGTGCGCTCGATGCGCCGGGCGACGATCGCGTGCTCCTCGCGATAGCTGGCGTCGCGCAGCAACTGCTCGCCGAGGTGGTCGTCGACCGCCGGATCCGCGCTGCGGCGGGTGGAGCCCGCCAGCGCGATCGTGCTGACACGCTGGCCCTCGCGCCTGACCAGGAGCTCTGGGCTCGCGGCGATGAACGCGCTCTCCCCTCGGCCGACGCAGAAGACGAAGCAGGAGGGGAACTCCTGGCGCAGGACACCGAAGACGGCGGCCGCGTCATAGGGCGAGGGGGCATGGACCTGCACTTCGCGCGCGAGCACGATCTTCTCCAGCTCGCCGGCCGCGATCAGGTCCCTGGCCCTCCCGACGGCCTGCTCGTAGTGCTCGGGGGGCATTGCGCTCGCCACCTGGAAATGACCGGTGGGGGCCGGGTCCAGCAGCGGGAGTGGTAGCTGGCGAAGCTCGGCGTGCCTGCGCTCGAGCCGCCCGAGCAGCTCCTCCGGCAGGTCGTCCGGGCTCGCGAGCGCAGCCAGCGTCAGCCGTACGCGGCGTTCACCGCCGTGCTGCTCGCGGATGATCGTCAGCTCCGGCACCGTCAGCGAGGCGGGCTCAAAGCCGCGCCAGTGAGGAGAGCCGCCGCCGTCCGGAGCGAACGCGAACCCGCCGACAGCGACCGGCCCTGCCCCGGAGGGCTCATCGGCCGGGTCGAAGGCCGCGTCGGCGCACAGGGCGCGCCATCTGCGCGCGACGTCCGCAAAGCGCTCGCGGCCTGCGGAGGCGAGGCTCGCCGCCACGCCGAGCCCGCCCAGCGCGGCGCCGCCGCGGTCGGGCTGCTCCATCAGGAACCACTGCTCCCCGTCGCGGCGCGAGGCGCAGATCACAGCCGAAGGATCGACATCCCCCTGCAGGGGCAGCGACAGGGTCGCCAGCTTCTGTGAGCCGTCGGCGCGGGCCCTGTGTACGGCCAGGCGCAGGCGCGCCTCCAGGCGCTCGCGATCGCCCTCTGCCAGCGAGAACCCTGAGCGTGTCCGCTCGGCCCGCAAGCGGCTACGTCTCGCTGCGCCCTCGCGAGATCGCGATCTCGCCCGTGCGCATCATCTCGATCAGCCCGAACGGCCGCACCAGCGTCTCGAAGGCTTCGATCTTGTCGGTCGTGCCGGTGATCTCGATGATCATCGCCCGCTTGGTGACGTCGACGACGTTCCCGCGGAAGATCTCGGCGATCTGGAGCAGCTCGCCGCGCTGAACGCCGTCGGCGTTGATCTTGAACAGTGCGAGCTCCCGCGAAACGGTGTCGGCCGGCTCGAGGTCGCGGATCTTCAGGACGTTCACGAGCTTGTGCAGCTGCTTGGTGACCTGGTCGATCGGGTGCAGCGCACCGTCCACGGTCAGCGTCACCCGCGAGACCTGCGCGTCCTCGGTCGGGCCGACCGTGAGCGTGTCGATGTTGAACCCGCGCCTGGCGAACAGCCCGGCGATGCGCGTCAGGACACCCGACTTGTTTTCCACAAGGATCGACAGGACGTGCTTCCTGCCGGTCCGCAGGCTGGTGGCTGCCTGCAGCTCCTCGAGGCTGAGCGGCTCCTTGGTTCCTGGCTCGCCCATCAGCCCACCATCTCTCGTGCGGCGTGGCCGGCGGGGATCATCGGGTAGGTGTTCTCGTCGCGGGTCACCCTCACGTCGACCATCACGGGCCCGTCGATCGCGATCGCGCGCTTCATGTCCTCCACCAGCGTGCTCTTGTCCGTGAGCCTGATGCCGGTGACCCCGTAGGCCTCGGCGAGCTTCACGAAGTCCGGGAACTCGCCCATGTCCACATGGCTGTAGCGCCCGTCCCAGAACAGCTCCTGCCACTGGCGGACCATGCCCAGATAGCCGTTGTTCATGATGAAGACCTTGATCGGGATGTTGTTCTGGGCGCAGGTCGCGAGCTCCTGGGCGTTCATCTGGACGGAGCCGTCGCCGGCCACGCAGCAGACGACGCGGTCAGGGCAGCCCAGCGCGGCGCCCATCGCGGCGGGCAGTCCGAAGCCCATCGTCCCCAGCCCGCCGGAGTTGATCCAGCGGCGCGGCTCGGGGAAGTCGTAGTACTGGGCCGTCCACATCTGGTGCTGGCCGACGTCGCTGGTGATGATGGCCTCGCCGCCCGTCGCCTCGTACAGCGCCCGGATCATGAACTGCGGCTTGATCTCGGAGTCGGTCGTTTCCTCCCAGCCGAGCGGGTGCTTGCTGCGCCAGCCCTCGATCCGGCTCCACCACGCGTCAAGGCGTCCGGGGTCGGCTCCGAGCGCGCGGTACTCGACCTCGAGCTTCGCGAGCACGTGGCGCGCGTCACCGACGATCGGGATGTGCGCCGGCACGTTCTTGGAGATCTCGGCGGGATCCACGTCGATGTGGATGAACTTCGCCCGCGGCGCGAACTCGGACAGCTTGCCGGTGATGCGGTCGTCAAAGCGCGCTCCGACGGCACAGATGAGGTCCGCCTCGTCCATGGCGTAGTTGGCCGCCCTGGTGCCGTGCATCCCGAGCATCCCCAGCCACTGGGGATGTGGAGCCGGGAAGGCTCCGAGGCCCATCAGCGTGCATGTGACCGGGAAGCGGTCGCTGGTCGCGAACTCGGTGAGCTCGCGTGCGCCGTTGGCGTTCACGACACCGCCGCCGGCGTAGATCACCGGGCGCTGCGCGGCGGCCAGAGCCTTGGCGGCCTGGCGGATCTGCTTCTGGTTGCCCTCGACTTTGGGCTGGTAGCCGGGCAGCCTCACATCGGTTACCGGCTCATAGTCGATCTCGGCTCGCGAGAGGTCGAGCGGGATGTCCACGAGCACGGGGCCGGGGCGCCCGGTCCGCGCGATGTGGAAGGCCTCGTGGATCGCCCGTGGGATCTCCGTCGGGTGCTGGATCATGAATGAGTGCTTCACGACCGGCATGGTGATGCCGATCGTGTCTGCCTCCTGGAAGCCGTCGGTGCCGAGCAGCTCCGTGCGGACCTGCCCGGTGATGAACACCACCGGGACCGAGTCCATCATCGCGTCGCAGATCGGCGTGATCAGGTTGGTCGCGCCCGGGCCGCTGGTGGCGAAGGAAACGCCCACCTTCCCGGTCGCCTTCGCGTAGCCCTCGGCGGCGTGGCCGCCGCCGGCCTCGTGCCTGACCAGAATGTGTCGGATCCCACCATCGACGAAGGCGTCGTAGGTGGGGAGGTTGGCGCCGCCGGGCAGGCCGAAGACGACGTCCACGCCCTCCGCCTTCAGACACTCCATAAGGGCATCAACAGCCCGCATATCGCCGACCTCCTCTCCGTAAATAGGGAAAAAACCAGTGTAACAGTGGGCCCTGAGCCGAGATCACGCCGATCCGAGGCCGACGCCTATCGCAAGGGCGATGACGCCGCCCACGGTGACGACGAGCAGCGATGAGCGCATCGAGACCTCCAGGAACCGTTTGCGTATCCAGGCGATCACGATCAGCTCGACCCCCACGACCACGCCGGCGACGATCAGCGCCGTGTGAACGTTGGAGATCAGGAACGGGAGCGTGTGAAAGATCCCTCCGAGGGTCGTCATTCCGCCCGTGATGGAGCCTCGCACGACGGCGGAGCCGCGGCCCGTGAGCTCGCCGGTGTCCGACAGGGCCTCCGACCAGCCCATGCTGACCCCCGCCCCGAGTGCCGTGGCGAAGCCGACCAGCAGCGCGGTGTGGGAGTCGGAGGAGACAGCGGCCGCGAAGATCGGCGCGATCGAGGAGACGGTCCCGTCGATCATCCCCACCAGCGCGGGCTGGACCACGCGCAGGACGAAGTCGCGCTCGTCCTTGAAGCCCGCCCGGTGGATCAGGCGCCCCAGGAAGGTGTCGTCGGGCACGGGAGCCCGCTGGGTGTCGGCATTCGTGCCCATAGATCGGCAAAGGGTAGGCGACCGCCTCACTTAGGGCCGCCGAACATCCGGGCCGGCTCTCCGCGCCCCGAGCGTCGAGCGCCGGCCTGGGAGGGCGGCGCGGGTCAGTTCGAGTGCGCCGCGGGCTCGCGCTCCCACGATTCGGGCGCGATCGCGACGTCCGGGAACTCCAGCTCGGCGCCGCAGCGGGTGCAGACGGCGTCGTAGATCTTGGTCACGCGGCCGCAGTTCGGGCACTCCCGCCTGAGCTCGTCGCGCTCATACCTGTAGGCGAGCGCCGCCAGCAGACCCAGGAACGGGACCGCCGCCGAGACCAGGAACCACACGAAGAACGAGCTGCCCTTGACCTTGCCCACGATCCCGCCGGCGAGGCCGAAGCAGAGCGCGATGATCACGTAGGCCATCGCGGCTCCCGCCTTTAGAGGATCACGCTCAGCGCCCAGATCACGGCCACTATGGCGACGACGAAGATGAGCGTGCCGAAGATGAACGAGATCACGTGGCCGATGACCGAAAGCAGCAGCCACGCTCCGACCAGCAGCACGAGCGCCGCAACAGCCGTGCGACCGAGCGATTTGGAGGAGCTCTCCTTGGGATCGGCCATCGCCGTCCAGCTTAGCGGCGACGCGACCGGACAGGAAGATGCTACCCCTGCCCGGCCGCCGTCACCTGGGGTTACCGGCTGAGGGAGGCCGGCACTGCTCTGGGTGGTGAGCTACATGAGACACGTCCGCCCCGCATCACGGGCGGACATGTTTCCCGCGAGCCCGACCTCGGCGCGACCGGCTCCCTGGCTGCCGGTCGTCCGCGCGATGCTCGCGAGGCTGTAGCGACGGATGCGGGGTCCCTGGAGAGCCCTCTCCGCCGCCTCCTCGGGCAGCAGGATGAACCGCCGAGGAGAAGTGACATAGGAGTTTGCTGCTGACCGGTTCATGCGCACCATATTGGCGCAGTTGCAGGGCCTTTCGTTTGGCCCGCGGTCCAAAATGTGCAGCGGCGGCTTCGTCAGATGTGGGGGCCGGCGCCCGGCGGGGCTCAGACCCCGAGCTGCTCGTTGATCAGCCGCGAGACCTCTGTTCCGTCCGCCCTGCCCTTGGTCTCGCGCATCACGTAGCCGACGATCGGCCCGATCGCCTTGGCGTTGCCCGCGCGAACGCGCTCGGCGGCATCGGCGTTCGCCTCCAGCGCCGCGGCCACGACCGCCGCGAGCTCGTCTCCCCCGCCCATCGCCGCCAGCCCCTCGGCGGCGACGATCGACCTGGGGTCGCCGCCGTCGGCAAGCAGCACGTCGAGCACCTGCCGGCCGGCGCCGACGCTGATCTCCCGGGAGGCGACGAGGCCGACCAGCTGCGCCACGGCGGCCGGCTCGGCTCGGGAGTCGGCGGGGGCCTGCCCCTCCTGCAGACGTCCGGCGAGCTCGCCGGAGACCCAGTTCGCCAGCGCCTGCGGCGGGGGCGCGGGATCGGCGTGGGCTGCGAGCGCGAGCTCGAAGTAATCGCCGAGCTCCGGCCGGAAAGCGAGCATCTGGGCGACCTCGGTGCTCAGCTCGTGCTCGCGGCCAAGCCTCTCGGCCCGATCGGCGGGAAGCTCGCTCATGTCGTCCTGCGCGGCCTCGATCATGCCCTGGTCGATCGCGACGGGAACGAGGTCCGGCTCGGGGAAGTAGCGGTAGTCGTGAGCCTCCTCCTTCGAGCGCAGGGAGGTGATCGCGCCGCTCGCCGGGTCGAAGTGCAGTGTCTCCTGGGTCACCTGGCCGCCGCCGGCGAGGATCTTCTCCTGGCGCTGTATCTCGGCCCTGATCCCGCGTTCGATGAAGCGGAAGGAGTTCATGTTCTTCAGCTCCGTCTTCACGCCGAGGCCGTCCGAGCCCACGGGGCGCAGCGAGATGTTCGCGTCGCAGCGCAGGGAGCCCTCCTCCATGTTCACGTCGCTGACCCCGAGCTGGCGCAGCGTCGTGCGCAGCAGGCGCAGCCACTCCCCCGACTGCTCGGCCGAGCGCAGGTCGGGCTCGGTCACGATCTCCGCCAGCGGTGTCCCGCCGCGGTTGAAGTCGACGATGCTCGCATCCGAGCCGTGGATTCGCCCGCTCGCCCCAACGTGGATCAGCTTGGCGGCGTCCTCCTCCAGGTGCACGCGGTGGATGCGCACGTCCCCTAGCCTGCCGCCGAGGCAGAGGGGCTCGTCGTACTGGGAGATCTGGTACCCCTTGGGCAGGTCGGGATAGAAGTAGTTCTTGCGGTGGAAGATCGAGCGCGGCGCGAGCTCGGACCCGAGCGCGAGACCGATCATGAGGCCGAGATGGACGGCGCGGGCGTTCGCGACCGGCAGGCTGCCCGGCAGTCCCAGGCAGACGGGGCAGGTGCGCGTGTTGGGTGGCTCCCCGAATGAGAGCTCGCAGCCGCAGAACATCTTCGTGGCGGTCGCCAGCTGGACGTGGATCTCCAGGCCGATGACCGGCTCAAAGGCGCCTGCGCTGCTCGAGCCGTCAGACACGAGCAGCTCCGCTGTCGAAGCCGATGGCCTGCTCCAGCGCGTGCGCGGCGTCCAGCAGGCCGTTCTCGCTGAACGCGGGCCCTGCTATCTGCAGGCCGACCGGAAGGCCGTCGCTGAGCCCCGACGGGATCGAGATCGCGGGTATGCCCGCGAGCGACATCGGGACGGTGCAGTAGTCGTTCAGGTACATCGCCAGCGGGTCGCCCGTCTTCTCCCCCAGTCTGAAGGCGACCGTGGGCGCGGTGGGCGTGACGATGTAGTCGACCTGCTCGAATGCGTGCTGGAAGTCCTCGGCGATCTTCGTCCTCACGCGCTGCGCGCGGCCGTAGTAGGCGTCGTAATAGCCGGAGGAGAGCGCATAGGTCCCGAGCATGATCCGCCGCTTGACCTCGGCGCCGAAACCGTCATGGCGTGTTCGCGTGTACATCTCGAGCAGGTCCGCGGAGCCCTGCGCGCGCATGCCGTAGCGAACGCCGTCAAAGCGCGCGAGGTTCGACGACGCCTCCGCGGGTGCGAGCACGTAATAGGCGGACAGCGCGTGCGGGGCGTGCGGCAGCGCGACGTCGCTGACCTCCGCTCCGAGCTCCTTTGCGAGCGCCAGCGCGGCGCGGAAGGACTCGAGCACACCCGGCTCGATCCCCTCGCCGGTCAGCTCCTGCGGCACCCCGAGACGCAGGCCGTCCAGGCGCTCTGAGGTCGGCTCGGTGATCTCGTGCGGCACCTGCAGCGATGTCGCGTCGCAGCGGTCGCGCCCGACCATGTGGCGCAGCATCAGGGCGGCGTCCGCGACGTCGCGGGTCAGCGGCCCGGCCTGGTCGAGCGAGGAGGCGAAGGCGATCATCCCGTAGCGCGAGACGGAGCCGTAGGTCGGCTTGAGCCCGACGATCCCGCACATGGCGGCGGGCTGGCGTATTGACCCGCCCGTGTCGGTCCCGATCGCCCATGGCGCGAGCCCTGCCGCGACGGCCGCGGCGCTGCCCCCCGAGGAGCCGCCGGGAACCCGCTCCCGGTCCCAGGGGTTGCGGACGGGGCCGAAGGCCGAGTTCTCATTGGAGGACCCCATCGCAAACTCGTCCTGGTTGGTCTTGGCGAGAAGGTTCGCGCCGGCCTCGGTGAGTTTCCGCACCGCCGTGGCAGTGTAGGGCGGGAGGTATCCCTCGAGGATCCGTGAGCCAGACTGGCTCGGCACCCCCTCGGTGCAGAACAGGTCCTTGACGGCGATCGGCACGCCGCCGATCGGCCCGGACTGCGGCTCACCGTCTCCGGGGGCAACCCACGTGAAGCAGTTCAGCCCCTGCTCGCCGGCCTCGCGGTCCGCCGCTGCTCGGGCGCGATAGACCTCGAACAGATCCTGGGCCGACAGCGAGCCGGAGTCGATCGCCGCGGCCGCGCCGCGGGCCGACAGCTCGAGGATCTCGCCGTCGGTCATGCCTGGGGGCTTGGGACGAGGAAGCCCTCGTCGCTGACGGCCGGAGCCTGGGCGAGCACGACCTCGCGGGGCAACGACGGCCTGGGCTCGTCGGCGCGCAGCGCGCCGGTCACCTCAACGACGTGAGAGGTCGGCGCGACGTCGCTGAGATCGAGCTCGCCGATCCGCGCGATGTGGTCGAGGACGGCGGAGAGCTCCCGCGCCATCGGCTCGATCTCCTCATCGGCGAGCGCCAGCCTGGCCAGGCGGGCGACATGCAGCACCTCGTCACGGTCGATCACAGTTCGCGCATTCTACGCGGCGACCGCAGCACTAGGGCCGAGGGCGCGCCGGCGGCCGCGCCGGCTCATACATCGAGGTGCGTTCATCGCGCATCGAGAGCCACGCCCCCATCAGGATCACGCACGTGCCGACCAGGCCGAGCCAGGTCCCGGCTGCGACGGCGCTCGCGTGTTCGGGGCGCTCGAGCATCCTGATCAGTGCGGCGATCACGGCGAGCAGCGAGATCGGCACGCACCAGACCGCTGTCGCCACCGGCAGCGCGGTGGAGCGCTCGGTGGCGGCGCTGATGATCATGGCCAGCCCGGCGAAGAGGGCGGCGAACTCGAGTGCCACAGCGGGCCCGAAGGTGTTCCAGGCGCTGAGATCCCCGATCGGGCTGTGGTAGGCCGGCAGGAAGAGGGACACGATCACGCACACGCATCCGGCGCTCGCAACCAGCTCACCCACACGCAGGCGGCGCAGGCTCATCGGGGCACCCTCCCCTTCATCAGATGCTGTCCCTGTCAAGGTCGGCGAACATGCTGCGCAGTTCAGCGTGGTAGCGCGCGGCCTGCAGGGTGTTGCGCAGCAGGAAGGCGATCGTCATCGGGCCCACGCCGCCCGGCACCGGCGTGATCGCCCTGGCCACCTCGGCGGCGGCCTCGAAGTCGACGTCGCCGACCAGGCCGCTGCGGTTGCCCGCCTCCTCGGGAGTGAGCCGGTTCATGCCGACATCGATGACGACGGCTCCGGGCTTGACGAAGTCCCCCGTGATCAGCCGCGGCCGCCCGACGGCCGCGATCAGCACGTCCGCCCGGGCGCACACCTCGCGAAGATCCCGCGTGCGCGAGTGGCACACGGTGACGGTGGCGTTCTCGGCCAGGAGCAGCTGCGCCATCGGCTTGCCGAAGAGGTTCGAGCGGCCGACGACAACCGCCTCGGCGCCTTCGAGCTCGGCTCCCGCGTCGCTCAGCAGCTCCATCACGCCGCACGGCGTGCACGGCCGCAGCCCGGGTCGCCCGAGCGAGAGCAGCCCGGCGTTGACGGGCGTCAGGCCGTCAACGTCCTTGTCCGGGCCGATCAGCGACGTCAGCGTGGGCCCGTCGAGATGGTCGGGGACCGGCAGCTGCAGCAGTACGCCGCTGACCGCATCATCGGAATTCAGGTCCTCCAGCTCCTCCGCGACCTGGTCGAAGGTCGCGTTCGCGGGCAGCCTGCGGTCGAACGGGACCATCCCGACCTCGCGGCACGCCCGCTGCTTGCCCGCGACGTACACAGCCGAGCCGGGGTCGTCCCCCACGAGCACTGTCGCAAGCCCCGGCGCTCTGCCGAAGCGCTCGCTGAAGGCCCGCACCTCGACGGCGACGTCCTCGCGCACACGCGCCGCGATCGCCTTCCCGTCGATGATCCTCGCGCTCACCGTTCAGATGCTATGCGGTTCTCGCCCTCGGACACGGACGCATCAGCGACGGGAGAGCGGCGCGTACTCCGCCATCAGCTTGCGCTCGGAGCCGTCGCCCGCGAAGCGGACGATGATCACTCCCCCTGGCTCGACCCCTGTGACGACGCCATCGCCGAAGGCTGCGTGGACGATGTCCTCGCCGAGGCTGAACTGGGCGGCGGGCGAGATTGCTTCGCGCCCAGCGCTCTGAGCCCACGCCCCCTCCCCCTGCCGCCGGCGCGGGAGCGTGGCCATGGCGCCCGCTGAGCGACCCGGTCCGGACAGGGACGCCGCCCGCAGCACCTGTTCCCGGGGCTCCTCGAGCAGGCCCGCCGGAATCTCGTCAAGGAAGCGGCTGCGCATGCCGAAGGTCTGGGCGCCGAACACGGCGCGCCGGCGGGCGTAGGTGAGGTGGAGCCTTCGCATGGCACGCGTTATCCCCACGTAGAACAGGCGCCGCTCCTCCTCAAGGCCGCCTTCGTCGATGGCGCGCGAGTGAGGGAATACTCCCTCCTCGCAGCCGGCGATGAAGACGATCGGATACTCAAGGCCCTTCGCGTTGTGAAGGGTCATGAGCGTGACAAGACCCTCGTCGTCGCTGCGCGTGTCGGCGTCGGCAACGAGCGCGATCTGCTGCAGGAAGACGTCGAGCGTGTCCTCGCCGTCGGCGGCCACCTCGTCGAACTCCCTGCCCACCTCCACGAGCTGCTCGAGGTTCTCAAGGCGCCCCTGCGCCTCGATCGTCCTGTCGGCCTCCAGCGCCTGCACATACCCGCTCTGGGAGAGCACCGCCTCGATCAGCTCCGCGACCGGTGCCCTGCTGCCGGCGGGCTCCTCGGGCTCCAGGTCGACCCCGGGCCCGGGCGGTGGAGGGCCGGCGAGTTCGCGCAGCTCACCCATCGTGGCCATGAAGCGCCCCAGCGCCTTGATCGCGGCGGAGCCGAGGCCCGGGATCTCCTCGGGCACACTGGCAACATCCCAGACAGACTCTCCCACCGTGCTCGCGTAGGAGATCACGCGCGCCAGCGATGTCTGGCCGATGCCGCGGCGCGGCGAGTTCGCAACGCGCGTGAAGCTGACCACGTCGAAGGGGTTTGCGAGCAGCGACAGGTAGGCGATCGCGTCCTTGATCTCAGCGCGCTCGTAGAACTTCGTGCCGCCGATCACCTGGTAGGCGATCTCGCGGCGCACGAGGGCGTCCTCTATGACCCGCGACATCGCGTTGGTGCGGTAGAGCACCGCGATCTCCGCACGCGAGGCGCCCTCGTCGACCTGTCGCTCGATCTCCCCGACGATGTAGCGCGCCTCCGCGTGCTCGTCCTCGAGCGCGCGCAGCTGGATCTGCTCTCCCTGGCCGAGCTCGCTCCACAGGCGCTTGGCGATCCCGCCGCGATTGTTGGAGATCACCGCGTTCGCGGCCGACAGGATCGTCTCGGTGGAGCGGTAGTTCTGCTCGAGCTTGACCACGCGGGCATCCGGGAAGTCGTCCTGGAAGTCAAGGATGTTGCGGACGTCGGCTCCGCGGAAGCTGTAGATCGACTGGGCGTCGTCGCCCACGACCGCGAGGTTTCGGTGGCCGACGATCGGGGGCGCGGGGTCCACGGGCGCCCGGCCGCCGCCTACGAGCAGCTGGAGCAGGCGATACTGCGCATGGTTGGTGTCCTGGTACTCGTCCACGAGCACATGCCTGAAGGCGGTCGCGTAACGGGTGCGCACGTCCTCGAACAGCTCGAACAGGTTCACGGTGCGGAACAGGAGGTCGTCGAAGTCCATCGCGTTCATGCGGTGCATGTCGCGCTCGTAGATGTCGTACACGTCCGCGACCATCTCCTCGAACTGGGAGCCCACGGCCTGACGGTAGGCCGCGGCGTCACAGAGCTTGTTCTTCGCGGCGGAGATCTGGTTGTGGATGGCTGCGGGCGTGAAGCGCTTGGGGTCGACGCCGACCGCGTCCGCAGAGCGCTTGGCCAGGCGCCGGGCGTCGGCCTGGTCGTAGATCGTGAACTGGCGCGTGTATCCGAGGCGGTCGGCCTCAGAGCGCAGGATCCGGGCGCAGGCCGCATGGAAGGTCATCAGCCACATCCCGCGGGTGCCGCGCCCGAGGAGCATCTCGACACGCTCGCGCATCTCCCGGGCGGCCTTGTTGGTGAAAGTGATCGCGAGGATCTCGCCGGCCTGGGCCTGGTCGGTGTAGATCAGGTAGGCGATCCTGTGGGCGAGCACCCGGGTCTTGCCACTGCCCGCCCCGGCGAGGATCAGCAGCGGGCCCTCGCCGTGCGTGACAGCCTCCCGCTGGGGCTCGTTCAGCCCTTCGAGAAGCTGCTGGATACGCTCGGCATGAGGGTTTTCGCCCATCGCACTGCAGGATAGATGCGAGTCCGGAGGGCGCCCGGCAAGCCGCTCGTGCGCTAGCCCCCGGCGGGGTTGGGGCCTCTCACGGTCCGCAGCGGCCTGACCTCGGCCGGGGGGCGCTGCTCGCCTGAGAGTTCGGCTATCAGGCGTTCCTGTTCGGCTATCCGGCTGGAGAGGGCCTGGATGGCCTCGGCGATCGGGTCCGGAAGGTGTATCCAGTCGGCATCGGGCCCCTCGACCCGTCGTCCGTCGACGCGGACGGGATGTCCTGGGTTGCCGACGACGGTGGAGTTCGGGGGCACGTCGGTGATCACGACCGTGTTGGCTCCGATCTTCGCGCCGTGCCCGACGGTGATCGGCCCGAGCAGCTTGGCGCCCGATCCCACGGTGACGTTGTCCTGCAGGGTCGGGTGACGCTTGCCGGTCGCGAAGCCGGTGCCTCCGAGCGTGACGCCCTGATACAGAGTGACGTTGTCGCCGATGTCAGCGGTTTCGCCGATCACCACGCCCGTGCCATGGTCGATGAACAGGCCCTGGCCGATGCTCGCCCGCGGATGGATCTCGATGCCAGTGACCGCGCGGGTGAACATCGAGATGCAGCGCGGCAGCAGTGGCACGCCGGCCTGGCACAGCGCGTGGGCCACGCGGTAGGCGAGCAGCGCATGGATCCCCGGCCAGGTGGCGAGTATCTCCAGCTGGGAGACCCCGCGCGCGGCTGGATCTCGGTCGCGGGCCGCGCGCACGTCACGGCGAACCTCCTTGGCGACCCGTGAGAACGCGTCGAAGCCGGGCATGCGAACAGGGTAGCGGCCCGGATCGCACTCGCGTGGGTCCTCCTAGGGGGCGAAGAACGCCTGCGAGACGTAGCGCTCGCCCGAGTCGGGCATGATCACGACGATACGCTTGCCGCGGGATTCGGGCCGGTCGGCGACGCGCAGGGCGGCGCACATCGCCGCACCGCAGGAGATGCCGGCGAGAAGCCCCGCCCGGCGGGCGCACGCCCAGGCGGTTTCGATCGCGTCGTCATCGGAGACGGCGATCACCTCGTCGATGATCTCGCGGTTCAGGACCGGCGGGATGAACCCGGCCCCCATCCCCTGGATCCGGTGCGGCCCGGCAGCCTTGCCGGAGAGCACGGCTGAGCCCAGCGGCTCCACGGCGATGATCTTCACCTCCGGGCCGCATCGCTCGCGCAGGTGCTCGCCGACCCCGGTGATCGTGCCCCCGGTGCCGACGCCCGCGACCAGCACGTCAACGCGGCCGTCGAGCGCACCGGAGATCTCCGGCCCGGTGGTGAGGCGGTGCGCTGCGGGGTTGGCGGGGTTGGAGAACTGGTCGGGCAGGAACACGTCCTCGTCGCTGGCCATCGCGCGAGCGGCAGCCACCGCCTCCCCCATCCCTCCCATCGACTCGGTGATGTCCACGCGCGCGCCGTAGAGCCGCAGCAGACGCTCGCGCTCGCGACTCATTCCCTGGGGCAGCGTGAGCACGAGGTCATAGCCCTTGGCAGCGCACACGAAGGCCAGCGCGATGCCGGTGTTTCCGCTCGTGGCCTCGACGATCGTGGTGCGCCCGGGCTCGATGCGCCCCTCGGCCTCGGCGGCCTCGATCATGGCCACGCCGATCCTGTCCTTGACGCTGCCTCCTGGGTTGAACGCCTCGAGCTTCGCGAACAGCTCCACGCCGTTTTCGCCGGCGGGCCGCCCCTCGAGCATGCGTGGCAGTCCGACGAGCGGCGTCCCTCCCACCAAGTCGGCAATGTTGATCGGGATTTCAGGCATGACACGACAATACATTGAGCGCACCGGAGCGCAGAGCGCCTGCGCCGATCAGCTCCCCGTCGGGCGCCGGCGAGGCCGCGCGCCCCGCCGGGTCACCCTGGCGTGTCGGTGCCCATCTGCGTGGCGACTTCGCGCAGACCGGCAACGCGGGGGTTGGCGCAGTCCTCGCGGCCGACCAGCGTGATCAGCGCCGGGTCGGCGTCGCTCAGCGGAATCGCCACGACGGCGGGCGTGACCTTCGCGATCACGCTCGCGTGCATCGCGAGCATCGCCGCAACCGCCGTGCCGGCGGCGATCAGCGCAAAGCGCTCCTGGGCCGTGGTGCAGCGCTCACCGGTGACCTCCGGCGGCGGGCCGCCACGATGGTCGTCCAGCGTCCAGAAGCCAGCCCACTCCGGGTCGACCGAAGGGGCGAAGCCGTGGAAGCGCTCGTGGAGCACCTCGTGCACGGAGATCTCGCTGCGCTGGGCGAGGGGATGTGATCTGGGCACCAGCAGGGCCCGGGGCATCGGAGTCAGCGCCAGCGCCCACACACCCGCTTCGGCCGCCGGGCGCGAGGAGATCGCCACGTCCACATCGGCGAGCCAGGAGGCGACCGGAAGCGAGGGAAAGGGTAGTTCCCGCGGCTCGAGCTGGATCTCGGGATGGGCGGCGGCGAGCGCCTGTACCAGCTCGGGGTTGGTCATCGCCGGCGGCAGGCCGAGAAAGCCGCAGTCGATCGCCCCCTTCTCCGCCCGCGCGAGCGCGCCGGCGACGTCCGCCGCCTCGTCGTTCGCCGCGACGGCCGTGCGCGCCTTCTCCAGGAACAGCGCTCCGGCGGGCGTGAGGCTGACCCCGCGAGGATTGCGTTCGAGCAGCTTGAACCCGACGTCCTCCTCGAGGTTGGCGATCGCCTGCGAGAGGGCGGGCTGCGCCATGTGCAGCTTCACCGCGGCGCTGGTGACCTGGCCCGCGTCCGCCACCGCCACGAAGTAGCGCAGCTGGTCGCGCCTAAAGGGCATCCGGGTCTCGCCGACGCGAGCCGGCCCGGGCCATTGCTAGCGTCGCGTATGGGTTCATTGCACGGATGGGCGCACGCTACCCGCACAGGCGCCGGTCGTCCAGTGCCGCGGGGTCGCTGCGACGCAGCGTACCCCGGCGCACCACGGTTGGGCCGGACAGGGGGCGGGTAGAGACGCCGCATGAGCGGCCTCTCGATCGCAGCAACGAGCTTCATCGCGACGATCCTCCTCGCCTACCTCCTGGCGATGCTCGCGATCATCCGCGGGGACTGGGCCCCGCGCGCGCCGGCACGGCCGGCGCCCGGGCCGCCACGGCGGCCCGGGCGCAGCCGATGAGCGATCTCTAGCGGACGCCGTGGATGAGCATCTCGCGCTCGACGTCGAACGCGTCGTTCTGCTCACCCAGCGCGTTCGGGTGCACCGCGACCCCGGTCAGCGAACCGAACAGCGGTTCGATCCAGCGGGTGCCGACGGGCTGGCAGAGGTCGTGGCCTTCACTGGCCTTGAAGGTGTCGACGAAGATGGCGCCGTTCGCCTTCGCCTCGGCCTTCAGGTCGGCGTCGCCCTTCTTCTCGACCGAGTTGCGGAACCACTTCATGTCCCCTTCGTCCCATGGCAGCCCGGCGTAGCACTGCCCCTTCTTGGGCATGATGTCCGGATAGCCGACGATGAAGACCTTGGCGTGAGGGGCGAGCGCTTTCATTTCCTTCAGCGCTTCTTCGGCGGGCCCCTTGTCTTCTTCCAGCGCTGCTTCTGCCAGGGCGCCGTACTTGGCCTCGCACGGAGCCTTTCCGCTGGTTTTCAGGTCGGTTTCAGTGCAGCCTGCGAGGAGGGTTCCGAACAGGTTGTGGTCGTTGCCGCCCATGCCGACCGTGATCACTTCGGTGCTTTCGCTCAGCGCTTCGAACTGCGGCGGCTGGTCCGGGTACTGGGCGACCTTGAAGTTTTCGGTTTTCGCCCCGCCGCAGCTGACGTCGGTCAGCGTGAGCTTCAGCGCGTCGGCGACCAGGTGCGGGTAGTTCAGTTCTGATTGCCCGCAGTCCGCCGGCGCCGTCGGTGCGTACGGGGTTATCCCCGGGCCCGAGGTGTACGAGTCGCCCATCGACACGTAGGACACCGCACCCGCCGCGGCGGGAATCGCTGCGAGCGCGCCCGCTGCGATGAGTCCTGTGATGGCCAGCCGCAGGCTGAGCCCCTTCCTGATCCCTCTCATGATCTCCCTTTCGTTGTGGCTGGAACGGCCCCGGAGTCCGTCCGGTGCCGTGGCCGCAAGTTCCTCCCCCGAGTAACCCGCGCTGAAGCCACGCGAAGATACCACGCCCCGAGCGCCCAGAGTGCGGTTTACCCGGCCTCGGGGCGCTCAGATGTGGTAGATGCTCGCGCCCGCTTCGCGGACCTCGCGCTCCATCACGTCGGTGATGCTCGTCTGAGCGAGAACGCGGCGCGCGGCCTCGGCCGCGTCGGCGAAGACGCCCTCCGAGTCGCGCCCGAGGGGCCCGTCGAGAAGCTCGACGATCTCGAGCACCGTCACGGTCGAGGGCTCGCGCGCGAAGCGATAGCCACCCTTGACCCCTCGCTGGGAGCTGATGATGCCGGCCCTGCGGAGCACCGCGAACAGCTGCTCGAGGAACTGCACCGGGACATCCCGCCTGCGTGCGAGCTCACCGATGGGTACTGGGTCCGGGCCCGCGGCCCTCCCGAGCTCGGCCAGGGCGAGCACTGCGTAGGGGGACTTGCTGGTGATTGAGATCATGCGATGGGCGGCGCTCACGGGCGCCGCCTACGCGATCGTATTGCCCAGGCACGTCGGGCGTGGCCCTGCCCGGGTCTAGAGCCAGCCGCGCTCGGTGGCGATCAGGACCGCCTGTGCGCGGTCGACGGCGCCGAGCTTGCCGTAGATGTTGTGCAGGTGGGTGCGCACGGTGCTGGTCGAGAGCGTCAGCTCGTGGGCGATCTGCTTGTAGACCTTGCCCTCGGCCAGGCGCTGCAGGACCCCGAGCTCGCGCCCTGAGAGCGGGCACGGGTCGACGTGGCGCTGGCGCTGGCCGCCTGCCGTCGGCAGCTCATACATGACGGTCCGCAGCTCCGCCGGCCCGAGGCCGACGGTCCTGGCCGTGTGCAGCATTTCCGAGGGAGAGACCTTGCCGCCCTGGGAGTAGTGGGCGAGCATGTCGGCCAGGCGGATGAACGCAGCCTCGCCTTCCGCGTCGGGGTTGTGGTGACGCTCGATCGGGGTGGAGAGCGATGCCGGCAGCCCCCAGCGCCGTACAAGGACGCCGCCGACGAGGGCGTGGTCGACACCGAGCTCGCGGCGCTCCTGGTGGATGCGCTCCTCGGGCGTCCTGGCCCCGCGATGGACCTGTGAGGGGTAGCCGGGGTAGGCGTGCAGCAGCACGAGCTTGCCGACGTCGTGGAGCAGGCTCGTCACTGTCAGCCTGTCGCGGTTCTCGTAGCCGACCTCGGAGGCGATCCTGTCGGCCGCGTGCTGGGTGGCGAGGGCGTGCAGGCGGAAGCGCTCGGGGGCCGCGTCCCAGACGCTGGCCCGCTCGAAGAAGTCGAACGTGCGCACGCGGCTCGCGACGGCCTGGACCGTCTGCGGGCTGAGCTGCTCGACGGCTCCGACCACCGTCTCGACCTTGCCGCTGGCGGTCGGGGCGCGGTTGGCGAGGCGAAGGACACCGATGATCAGGGCGACGTCGGACTCGACGGCGGCCACAACGTCGGCGGTGGCGACGTGATCCTTGGAGATGACGGACAGGAGCCTGTCGCGGGACTCGGCGAGGGCGGGGAACGCCTCGAGCGCTTCGAATGCCATCGTGAGACGGCGGCCGTGGCCCTCATTCTGGTGGCGCTCACCGGAAGGGCTGCCGGAGCTGCGCCGGCCGCTGGGGGCAGTGCTCCTACGACGCTCGAGCCGCTCGTCGGTTGCGAGAGCGGTGGCGGTGCCAGAGGGAGCACCTGTGAGCGAGCGTGCGGAAGCCGCGCCCGAAATGGGTGGGTTTCGAGGGTTCAGTTTCTTGACCGGCTTGGCCTGCATTCCATCTAGCCCCTTCCTTGGGATCGCCGGCCATCCGGGCCGGTGACTTCTGGTAGTCACGTATCGGCACGAGTGGGGAAGATGTTGAGCGCGGGAGCTCAGTCTTTATGCAGGGCGCTGTCGACCCGGCGCAGCGTCTCATCTCGCCCGAGCAGAGCCACGCTCTCGAAGATCCCGGGAGAGATGGTCGAGCCCGTCAGGGCCACGCGCAGCGGCTGGTAGACCTCGCGCGGCTTGACGCCGCGCTCGGCGATGACCTGCGCCAGCGCCTCGCCGACGCTCTCCTCGTCGAAGGCGGCGGCGCTCGCGAGGGCGGTGCGCGCGTCGGCGAGCGAGGCCATCCCGCTCTCCCCCAGCCACTTCTCGCGCGCCTTCGGGTCCTGGACGGGGCCGTCGAGCAGCGCACCGGAGAGCGGCATGAAGTCGGCGAGCGTGTGGATCTTCTCCTGGCTGATGCGGACCAGGTCCTCGAGCCCTGTGCGGCCGGTGAAATCTTCCAGGCGGGCGGTCAGGTCCGCGACGGGCAGGGCCCTGATGTAGGTCCCGTTCAGCCACCGCAGCTTGACCTCGTCGAAGCGGGCCGGGTTGCGGCTGACGCGCTCGAGCGTGAAGCGCTGCACCAGCTCCTCTGTCGAGAGCACCGTCGCGTCGTCCCCCGCTCCCCACCCGAGCAGCGCGAGATAGTTGCGCACGGCCTCCGGCAGGTAGCCCGCGTCGCGGAGCTCCTGCACCGATGCGGCGCCGTGTCGCTTTGAGAGCTTCTTTCCATCGGGCCCGTGCAGCAGCGGGAGGTGGGCGTAGACCGGGAGCGGCGCCGCGGACAGGCCGAGCTCGCGCATGCCCTCCAGGACCAGCAGCTGCTTGGGCGTGTTGGAGACGTGGTCCTCGCCCCGCACTACGTGTGTGATGCCGGCGTCGAGGTCGTCGATCGCGACGGCGAAGTTGTAGAGCACCGAGCCGTCGGCGCGGGCTATCACGGGGTCGTCCATGTGCACGTGCTCGAAGCTCGTGTCGCCGCGGATGACGTCGTGCATCACGGTCGCCCCGCCGTCCGGCACGCGCAGCCTCACCGCACCCTCCGCCTCGGGCACCCCGCGGAAGCCCTCCTCGGAGCCGTGCTCGAGCTTGTAGGCCTTGACGTCCTCGCCGGTCGCCGTTGAGCGGTAGGCGTGGCCGGACTCCAGCAGCGCCTGAAGAGCCTGCTGGTGGCGCTCGGTGCGGTCGGTCTGCAGGATCGGCCCCTCGTCCCAGTCAAGTTCCAGCCAGCGCAGCGCGTCGAGGATCTGCTCGATGTTCTCCGGCGTGGAGCGCTCGCGATCGGTGTCCTCGATGCGCAGCACCATCTCGCCGCCCTCGTGGCGCGCGAGCAGCCAGTTGAACAGCGCGGTGCGCGCGCCGCCGATATGCAGCGCCCCGGTGGGCGACGGTGCGAAGCGAACCCTCATAATCGCTGCCATGCTAATCGGAGCTCACGTCTCGCCCGCGGGCGGGCTGCCCAAGGCGGTCGAGCGGGGCGTCGAGCGTGGGTGCACGGCGATCCAGATCTTCAACCAGTCGCCGCGCATGTGGAGGGCCGGCTCATACTCCGATGAGGACGTCGCCGCCTTCAGGGCTGCCATGGCTGCCAGCCCGGTGGACGCGGTCCTGATCCACGCCGTCTACCTGCTGAACTGCGCCAGCGAGGATCCCGACATCCGCGCCAAATCGGTCGCCTCGCTGACGGCGTCGCTGCGGGCGGGGGCGCGTATCGGGGCGGCGGGCGTCGTTCTGCACCCCGGCTCCGCCAAGACCGGGGATCCCGGTGAGGCGATCTCCAGGGCCGGCGAGGCGATCATGGAGGCCCTGGCCGAGAGCGAGGGCTGTGATCTGCACCTGGAGAACACTGCCGGCGCGGGCGGGACTCTCGGGCGCTCGATCGGTGAGCTCACGGCTCTGCTCGACGCCTGCGACGGCGATGAGCGCATCGGGCTGTGCCTTGACTCGTGTCACCTGTTCGCCTCCGGCTATGACATCCGCACGAATGAGGGCATGGACGGGCTGATCGACGAGATCGGCAAGGAGGTCGGGCTCGGCCGGATCCGCTCCCTCCACCTGAACGACTCCCAGACGCCGCTGGGCTCAAATCGCGACCGCCACGCGAACATCGGCGAGGGCGAACTCGGCTCCAAGGGCTGCGCGGCGTTCCTCTCGGCCCCGGCGTTCGAGGGGCTCGCGTGCGTGCTCGAGACGCCCGGCGAGGAGCGCAAGGGCGCCGGCGAGAAGGAAGTGAAGCTGGCCCAGCGCCTGCGCAAGCGAGGGATCGCAGCCCGCGCTAACCCGTCGCGGCGGAAGGCTGGGGCGCGAGCGCGCTAGCGAGCTCTGCCCTGAGCGTCGGGGTGTGCTGGACCCTGTACTCACTGCCGAGCCGCAGGCGGCGGGTGCCGTCGCTCGTGAGGATGTCGATCAGCACCTCCGCCGGGCCGGGGAAGTCCTCGATCATCTGCTTGAGCTCCTCGATGGCGCCGGCGGTCAGGTCCAGCGCCGACACGCTCAGATGCACGGGCTTTGACAGCAGGCTCGCCGCCCGGGCGGCGGCGTCGGCCCGCGCTCGCGCCTGCTCGATCTCCTCATCGCTGGGATCGAACGGCGTCACGCTCTGCACCACGACGCTGGTCTTGCCGGCCTCCTTGTGGTCGACCCGGCCCCTGACGATCACGACGGCGTCGACGCCGAGCGCACCCTCGTGCTCGGCCAGGGCCTTGCCGAACACCAGGATCTCCACCGATCCGGTCAGGTCGTCGAGGGTCGCGAACATCATGTGATCCCCGTTGCGCGTGCGGATCCGCTTGGCCTCGGTGATGATGCCGCCGATCGTCACCTGGTCCTTGTCGCGACGGTCGGGGATCGCCGATATCGGGCAGTCAACACGCGCCCTCAGCGCCTCGCGCAGCGGCTTCAGGGGATGCGCGGAGACGAAGAGGCCAATTGCTTCCTTCTCGGCCGCCAGGAGTTCGGCCTGCTCGAACTCCTCGCCCGTGATCGGCGGGTGCACCGGCCTGCCGAGACCCGAGCCTGCCGACGGCGATCCGGGTGCCTCGGGCTCGGCGTCCTGCAGGTCGAAGATCGAGCCCTGCCCGATGAGGGCGTCCTGCTGGATCTTCTGGCCGGCCGCCTGCGCCTGCTCGAGCACCCCGAGCATGCCTCTGCGGGTCGCCCCGGTCGAGCCGAGGGCGCCGCACTTTATAAGCGCCTCGATGGCCTTCTTGTTGACGGTGCGCCCGTCCACGCGCTCGCAGAAGTCCCAAAGCGAGGTGAACTCGCCGCCCTCGTGTCGGGCTCGCTTGATCGCCTCGACGGCCTGGTAGCCGACGCCCTTGACGGCGTCCAGGCCGAAGCGGATGTTCCCGTCCACGACGGTGAACTCGTGGTCTGAGAGGTTGACGTCGGGGGGCAGGATCTCGATGCCCATCTCCTCGCAGCGAGCAACGAAGAACGGGACCTTGTCCTTGGTGGACATGACGGAGGAGATCAGCGCCGCCATGTACTCGGCGGGGTAGTTGGCCTTCAGCCAGGCAGTGCGATAGGAGATCAGCGCGTAGCAGGCGGCGTGGGACTTGTTGAAGGAGTAGTCGGCCGACTTTTCGTTCGTCTGCCACAGCGACTCGATCACGTCCGCGCGCGTGCCGGAGGCCTTGCATCCCTCCACGAACTCGGGCTTCAGGGCAGCCATCGCCTGTCTGTTCTTCTTGCCGATGGCCTTGCGCAGGTCGTCCGCCTTGGCTCCGGAGAAGCCGGCGAGCTCTTTGGAGACCTGCATCGCCTGCTCCTGGTAGATGATGACCCCGTTGGTGGACTCCAGGATCGGGCGCAGGCGCTCGTCCTGGTAGGAGATCGTGGCGGGGTTGCGCTTGCCCCTGGCGTACACGGGAATCTGATCCATCGCCCCGGGCCTGTAGAGGGCGCCGAGCGCCACGAGGTCGTTGAACTCATCGGGCCGGACCTTCTTCAGCGCCTCGCGCATGCCCTCGGACTCAAACTGGAACACGCCGATCGCGTCGCCGCGGGCGAGCATCTCATACGTCGCCCGGTCATCCAGCGGCAGCGTCGTCATGTCGGGCCGCGAGCCCGTCGAGCGCTCGATGATGTCGAGTGCGTCCTCGATCACATCGAGGTTGCGCAGGCCGAGGAAGTCCATCTTCAGGATGCCGATCTCCTCGATGGGCTTCATCGAGAACTGCGTGACGGTCCTGAACACCCGCTCGCCGTTCTCATCCGTGCCGGCGTCGGCGAGCTGAAGCGGGACTATGTCCGTGAGCGGACGGTCCGCGATCACGACAGCGGCGGCGTGGATGGAGGAGTTGCGGACGATTCCCTCGAGTCCCTGGGCGACCTCGATGATCTGCTTGGCCTGCGCGTCCTCATCGCACGCCTTGCGCAGCGGCTGTCCGGACTTCAGGCATTCGGCGAACGAAGGGGAGCGCCCCATGATGGGGTCCGGGATCAGCTTCGCCAGGCGATCGCCGGCGCCGTAGTCGTAGCCGAGCACGCGAGCCGCGTCCCGCGTCGCGGCGCGGGGGAACATCTTGCCGAAGGTGATGATCTGCGCGACCGATTCGCGGCCGTACTTCTCGGTCACGTAGCGCATCACCCGCTCGCGGCCGCGGACGGAGAAGTCGATGTCGATGTCCGGCATCGACACGCGCTCGGGGTTCAGGAAGCGCTCGAACAGGAGGTCGTAGCGGAGCGGGTCCACGTCGGTGATCGCCAGGCAGTAGGACACGATCGATCCGGCGGCGGAGCCTCGGCCCGGGCCGACGGCGATCCCGTTCTCCTTCGCGAACTTCACGAAGTCCCACACGATCAGGAAGTAGGCGTTGAAGCCCATCCGGTCGATGACGCCGAGCTCCATCTCCATGCGCTCGACGGCCTCGGCGGGCGCCGGGTCGCCGTAGCGCAGGCGCAGGCCCTCCATGACGCGCTCGCGCAGGTAGTCGCGCTCGCCGCTGCCGTCGGGTGTCTCGAAGCTCGGGATCAGCTGCTTTCCGAGCTCGATGTCCACCGAGCAGCGCTCGGCGATCTCGAGGGTGCTCGCGATGGCCTCGGGCCACTCCTGGAAGGCCGTCGCCATCTCGTCGCTGTCGCGGAGGTAGAACTCGTTCGTTTCGAACGTCATCTTGGGCTGGGCGATCGTGCTCTTGGTCTGAACGCACAGCAGCGCGGTGTGGTGGTCGTAGTCCTCGCGGCGCAGGTAGTGCACGTCGCCGGTGCCCACCAGCGAGCCTCCGACCTCGCGGGCGATCTTGACGATCCCCTCATTGCACTTCTCCTGTGCGGCCAGGCCGTTCTTCTGGACCTCGAAGTAGACGTTGTCGGGCCCGAAGACCCTCAGAAGGTCGTCGGCATGGGCGCGGGCGTCTGCGGGCCGGTCGTCGATCAGGCGCTGGCAGAAGCGCGACGCAAGGCAGCCCGTGAGCGCAATGACGCCGCCGGACCAGCGCTCGACCTGGGCGAGGTCGACGGTCGGCTTGCCTCGCTGGAGTCCCTCCAGGAACCCGGCGGAGGAGAGCTTGACGAGGTTGCGGTACCCGGTGTCGTCGGCGGCGAGCAGCGTGAGGTGGTTTCGCTCGGTCCGCCCGCTGGCGGTGTGGTCGTCGACGAGGTAGATCTCGCAGCCGATTATCGGCTTGATGTTGTGCTTGCGGCAGGACTTGTAGAGCTCGATGGCGCCGTTCATGACGCCGTGGTCGGTCAGCCCCAGAGCCGGCTGGCCGAACGACGCCGCGCGTTCAACCAGCCCTTCGATCTTGCAGGCGCCGTCGAGCAGCGAGTACTCGGAGTGGACGTGAAGGTGGGCGCAGGACTGGTTACTCACGGGCACTGCATGCTAGGCACCGGACCGGCGGAGCCTCAGAGCCCGCGTCGCTGTTTGCGCCTTAACCGGATGCGACCGATCAGCGACATGCTGTGCTTGTGGGACGGGATCCGCGCGGCACGCCGCTCGGGCGTCTGCCGGCGCTCCTCGGGCTCCTCGGGCTCCGGCTCGGGCACGCTGTCGGCGCGCTCGCGCAGCCTCTCCACGGCGGCTGCGAGCGCCTGCGCCATCTCGGCTCCGCGCTCCTGCGCGTGCTCGTCATCGGCGGCCGGCCTGGAGGCAGCGCTCCTGGCGAGGATCTCCTGCGGGGGCCGGGGCTCAGGTGAGGGCGCGCTGTCGGCCGCGCGGGCTTCGGCGATGACGCGCTCCACGATCGCCCTCATCTCGCCCACAAGGACGGCGACCTGCCGCTGTCCCTCGCGCATGCCCTCCAGAAGCTGCTCGGCCCGCTCTCGGGCGGTGCGCTCGCTCTCCAGCCCGAACTCGACGGCAGCGGTGCGCTTCTCGAGCTCGCCGATGCGGTGCTGCATCTCGCCTTCGGTCCGATGCACACGAGCGCGCTCGGCCGCGAGCACCTGCTCGGCCTCGGCCAGCTGGCGCTGCATCCCCTCCAGCCGGTGTGAGAGCTCGCGGGCGCCGGTCTCGCGCTCGTCCAGGCGCCGGCTGACACGCTCGACCTCGAGCCGGCTCTCACGCTCGACTCCGAGCAGGCGGTCCTCCGCCTCCACGCGCAGCTGCTGCTCGGCGTACTCACGCTGCTTTACGCGTCGCAGCTCATGCTCGCGCTCCTCCGATCCCTCGCGCTCGGCCTCGAGCAGCTCGGCGAGCCGCCGGTGCTCCTCCTCGGCCTCGCTCAGGCGCTGCTGCAGGCTCGCGACGTGGCGCTCGAGGGTCTGGACAGTGGCTTCGGCGGCCTCGGCGCGCGTCCTGAGCGCCGCCTCGCCGCTCTCGGCGGCCCTACGTGCCCGGCGCTCGGAGAACAGGTCTCCCTCGCCGCGACGGCCCTCGGGCGCGCCCGGGTATCCCCCGGAGGTCTCGTTTCCCTCAGCCATCACGTTGCTGCAGACGCTACGCCCAGCCCCGGACGTGTGCGCCGCAGGAGAGCTACTCGTTGCGCAGGCGCCAGGCCATGCGCGACTGCAGCGACCACAGCTCGATGAAGCCGGGAGAGGCGCTCTGGCTGAACAGCCCGCCGGACTCCGAGAATGAGGCGAGGGAAGCGTCGTAGACAGCGTGCGGCGAGGAGCGCGTGATCACGCTGGCGCTGCCCTTGTAGAGCTTCAGCCCGATCGTGCCGGTGACCTGATCGTTGACACGGTCCATGTAGGCATCGAGGTCCCCGCGCAGCGGCTCCCACCACAGTCCGGCGTACACCAGATACGCCCACTGGCGGTCGAGCTGAGGCTTGAATTGGTTCTGATGGATCGTGCACACGAGGCGCTCGAGCTCCTGGTGGGCGGGCAGGATGATCGCTGCGGCGGGCGCCTCGTAGATGTCGCGCACCTTCAGGCCGACGATGCGGTCCTCGATGTGGTCGACGATCCCCACGCCGTGGCGCGCGCCGATCTCTGCGACCTCTTCGATCAGGTCGACCAGACCCAGGCGATTGCCGTTCAGGGCCACGGGCACGCCGCGCTCGAACGTGAGCGTGAGCTGCTCGGCCTCGTCCGGCGCGTCCTCGGGACGCGTGACGAGCTGGAACACGTCGTCGTCGGGCGCGTGGTCGAGGTCCTCGATCCAGCGCCCCTCGGAGGAGCGCCCCCAGAGGTTGTCGTCGATCGAGTAGGGCGCCGCCTCGGTTCCGCCCTTGACCGGGATGCCGTGCTCGCGGGCGTACTCGATCTCCTCCTCGCGGCCCATCTGCCACGAGCGCACCGGGGCGATCACCTTCAGCTCGGGCGCGAGCGTGGCGACCGTCGCCTCGATGCGGACCTGATCGTTGCCCTTGCCCGTGCAGCCGTGGGCGACCGTGTCACAGCCGGAGGCCCGGGCGTGCTCGACCGCCAGCTTCGCGATCAGCGGCCGGCCGAGGGCCGTGAACAGCGGGTAGCCGCCGCCGTAGAGCGCGTTTGCGCGTATGGCGGGAGCGAGATACTCGCGGGCGAACTCCTCGCGCGCGTCGACGACGTGGCACTCGAGCGCGCCGAGAGCGATCGCCTTGCCCTTGATGACCTCGTAGTCCTCACCGGGCTGGCCGAGGTTGACGGTCAGGCAGACCACCTCGGCCTCGTAGTGATCCTGGATCCACTTCAGCATCACGCTCGTATCCAGGCCGCCGGAGTAGAGCAGCAGGACGCGGTGCACCTGCTCGGGGTCCGCCTCGTAGCTCGCGGTGCGGGGGAAGGCTGTTGGGTCCTCGGGGCTCATCGCCCGTCAGACCCTAATGCTTCTTGGCCTTCTTCCGGGGTGCGCTCAGGGTTGCGCTGGTGGCGGCCGGAGAGCTCTGGCTGAGCCCGGCGGCGTCGTGGGCCAGCACGGCGAAGCGGACCTTCTTCCCATACGGGAGCCGCGAGACCGACGCCCTGTAGGACCCGGCCGCGAGGCCGGCCAGGGACATGGAGAGCGACTTCGTGCGGGTGCAGGGGACCGTGGTCCTGTGGTGGTGGCGCGTCACCTTGCAGCGGGTCTTGTACGGGTAGCTCGCCGTCGCCGTGACCGTCACCGCGACGGCGTTCGGGTCGCTCGCGGAGATCGAGAGCGTGCATGCCTGCAGGTGACAGTGGGGACGTCCCGCGATCGTCGCCGAGGGAGCGGCGGTGTCAAGGGTGACGCCTGCGGTGCCGGCGCTTCGCGCGGTGCTGACGCCGCCGGGGTTGGCGGCCTGCACGACGCACACGAGCGAGTATCCGACCGCGCCGCTGGCGGGGATGAACACGTCGCTCGGCCCGCTCTGGAGCACCTGCGGGGTGGTCCCTTCGGTCTCGAACGTGTAGCTGAAGGCGGCGGGCGAGTCCCACCCTCCGGGTTCACAGGTGATCGGGCTGTAGTCGACGGGGCTGGCGCCGATCGTTTTGAGCGATGGCGCCGCGGTCGGCCGTGCTGCGAGCGGCGGGCTTTCGTTGCCTTCGATGAAGGAGCGGATCTCGGGCGCCGCTACGTTGGTGAAGACGTTCACGCCTCCGACCGGGCATGACTTGCCGCCGAAGTCCACGATGCCGACCTCGACCGCGGGGCTTCCCTGCGTCAGGGGTCCGCCGCTGTCTCCCTCGCAGGCCGAGGAGGTCGCGGAGGCGGCGCACAGCAGCACCGCGGAGTTCGCGCCGACGGCCGCGCGGCAGGGGTCGCTGCCGATCGCGGTCAGGGTCGTCGCGTACAGGTTGCCGTCCGGCTGGGCCGCTTCACCTTCGCCTTCGAGGCCGTTCTCTTTGCCGAAGCCGCTGAGGCTCAGCGTCGTTCCCTGTGCGGGGGTGCCCCCTGAGGCCACAAGCGGGATCGCGGCGGCGTTCCTCGAGGCTTCGAGCACCAGCGGCGCTTCGAGTGTCAGCACGGCGACGTCGTCGCGGATGTTCGGCAGCGGCGAGTAGTCGGGGTGAACCCTGTCGCTCAGCACGTGCCTCTTCTCGTACTTGATGGCGCCGCCTTCGGTGAGTTCCTTCAGGCTGCTCAGGCCCGCGTAGACCGTGATGTCGCTCGCGGGATAGTGGACGGTCGTGCCCTCCTGATCGACGCAGTGGGCCGCCGTGAGGATGTGCGTTGCGTCCAGGATCGAGCCCCCGCAGCTGATTTCCATGTCCTCTGAGCCGGACAGCACGTGCAGGTTCAGGTACACCTGCCATGGATAGCTCGAGGCTTCGGTCTTCTGGCCCCCGACGATGTAGGGAACCATCTGGGCGCCCGCTCCCGCGGCGCCCGCGGCAAGCATCAGAGCGAACAGCATTGTGGCGGCCAGAGCCGCAGTCGTAATTCGGCGCATAACTCAGGCTAACGCCTGCGACAGACGTTTCAGAGCGCTCTGGACATCTGTTCTAGTGATCGTCAGAGGCGGCAGCAGGCGCAGCGTCCCGGGTCCCGTCGCATTGATCACAAGGCGCTGCTCGAGCAGCGCGCGCCGTGCCGCATCCGGGGCACCGGCGCCGACGTCGCAGGCGAGCATCAGGCCCCGGCCCCGGACCGCGAGGACTCCCGGCAGCGCCCGCAGCCCGTCCGCGAGCAGGGCGCCGAGCTCGCTGACGCTCGCGAGCAATGCGGCATCCGATGTCAGCTCCAGTGCTGTGAGCGCGGCCGCAGCCACGACCGGTCCTCCGGCGAAGGTCGAGCCGTGGTCGCCCGGGCGCAGCACGTCGGCCAGGCGCTCGCCGGTGACGAGCGCGCCGATCGGCAGCCCGCCTCCGAGCGCCTTGGCGACAGTGATCGCGTCGGGCACGACCCCCATCTGCTGGTAGGCCCATAGCGTGCCGGTGCGGCCCATACCGCTCTGGACTTCATCGAATATGAGCGCGGCGCCATGCTCGTCGCACGCGGCCCGGGCGGCTGAGAGGGCCTCGGCGGACAGCTCGTGGACACCGCTCTCGCCCTGGATCGGCTCCAGCAGCACTGCCGCCGTCTGGCCATCGACCGCCGCCGCGAGCGCCTCGGGCTCGGCCGCCACGGCCCTGAAGCCCGGCACCAGCGGAGCGAACGGGGCCTGCTTTGCCTCCTGCGGCGTGGCCGAGAGCGCTCCGTAGGTGCGCCCGTGGAAGGCTCCGCTGACGACGACGATGTCGCCGCCGGGCCTGGCCCGGCGCGCGAGCTTGATGGCGGCCTCGTTGGCCTCCGCCCCGGAGTTGCAGAAGAAGACCTTGCCGCCGAGGCTCGAGCCGGCGAGCCGCTCGGCCAGGCGCATCCCGGGCTCGGTGTAGAACAGGTTGCTGACGTGCATCAGCTCGCCCGCCTGCCGGCGCACCGCCTCGACGATGCGCGGATGGCAGTGCCCGAGGTTCGTCACCGAGATGCCGGACAGGAAGTCCAGGTACTCAGCCCCGTCGTCGTCCCAGAGGCTCGCCCCGCTCCCGCGGACGAACTCGACTGGCATTCGCGCATAGGAGGGGATGACGCTGGTGCGCTCGATCTCCTGAAGCTCGGCCAGGCTCACAGCGACGCCTGGATCTTGGTGCCTATCCCCGCGTCGGTGAAGAGCTCGAGCAGCAGCGAGTGCTCGACGCGCCCGTCCAGGATGTGCGCTGCTCCGACGCCGTCGTCTATCGCGTGCATGCAGGCCTCCAACTTGGGCCGCATTCCGCCCTGAAGCCCATCCATCGCCTCACGGACCTGCTCAACGCTCGCCTGGCCGATCAGGCTCTCGGGATCGGACGCGTCGGCGAGCCAGCCGGGCACGTCGGTCAGGAAGATCACCTTGTGGGCTCCGAGCGCCCCCGCGACCGCCCCGGCGGCCTCGTCGGCGTTGACGTTGTAGGAGTTCCCCTCCCGGTCCGCGCCCACGGAGGCGATGACGGGGATGTAGTCGCTGGCTATGTGCTCGATCACGCCCACGTTCACGCGCTCGATTCGCCCGACGAAGCCGATGTCCTGTCCGCCCGGCGCCGCGCGCCGCGCGACGCGAAAGAGGGTTCCGTCGTCCCCGCAGAGCCCGACGGCGGGCTGGCCGTGGCGGCTGAGGCGCAGCACGATCTCCTTGTTGACCTTGCCGACCAGCACCATCTTCGCGACCTCCACGGTGCCCTCGTCGGAGACCCGCAGACCGCCCACGAACTCGACGGGAAGTCCCAGGCGCTCCATGTAGCCGGTGATCTCCGGGCCGCCGCCGTGGACGACGATCGGGTTCAGGCCGACGTACTTCAGCAGCACGACGTCGCGGGCGAACTCCTCCCGAAGCGCCTCGTCCTCCATGGCCGCGCCGCCGTACTTGATCACCACCGTCTTGCCGTGGAACTCCCTTATGTAGGGCAGTGCCTCGAGCAGCGTGCCTACATCGCGCATGCGACCCCCCTCCCGGAGCTCACGTCGTGTACTCCGCGTTGATCCTCACGTACTCGTGCGAGAGATCCGAGAAGAACACCTCGGTCTCGGCGCCCTCGCCGGGAAGCCCGATCTCATACTCGACCTCGCGCCTTGAGACGGCCTCCGCGAGCGCCGTCTCGTCGTAGGGGATCGCCGCGCCGCCGGAGCAGACCTGGGTGCCCTCGATGAAGATGTCCACCGGCAGCGGCGCGGTCCCGGGCAGGGCGGCGCCGACCGCCTGCACGATCCTGCCCCAGTTGGGGTCGCCGCCGTTGAGCGCGGCCTTCACGAGCGGAGAGTTGGCGACCGCGCGGGCCGCGGCCTCGGCGTTTGGCAGGTGCCCGCCGCGCACCAGCACGCGGGCGATCCGGTCGGCGCCCTCGCCGTCGGTGACCATCTTGATCGCGAGCTCGCGCAGGAGCGCGTCCAGTGCCTCGCCGAACAGCAGCTCGTCCTCGCTCTCGGGCGCGATGTTCACGCCCGAGGCTCCCGAGCACATCAGGATGGCGGTGTCGTTGGTCGAGAGCTGCCCGTCCACCGAGGCCCGGTCGAAGGACCGCCTCACGCACACGCCCAGCAGCAGGTCGGCGGTCTCGGGCGAGATCGCGGCGTCGCTCTGCACGAAGCACAGCATCGTGGCAAAGCGCGGCGAGATCATGCCGGCGCCCTTGCACTGAGCGCTGAGCCGGACCGTCCCGGACGGGAGCTCGACCTGCAGGCTCGCGCGCTTCTCGAACAGGTCCGTCGTCTGGATCGCCTGCTGGAAGGCCCCGTCGCCGCCGGCGCTCAGCTCCGAGCGGGCCTGCAGGATCCCGCGGATGACGTTGTCGACGGGCAGCATGTGGCTGATCGCACCCGTGGAGGCCAGCGCGACCTCGGCAGGGTCCACGCCCGCGGCGGCGGCCGCAGCTCCCTGTGTCTTGGCTGCATCTTCGACGCCGCGCCTGCCGGTCGCGGCGTTGGCGCAGCCGGAATTCACAAGCACCGCCCGCAGCGACTCGAGCGTGCAGCGCTCGCGCGTGACCAGCACGGGAGCGGCAGGGGTCCCGCTGGAGGTGAAGCGCGCGGCGCTCACCGGCGCGGGCGCATCGCACACGAGCAGACCTACGTCCGGCTTTCCGCTCGGCTTCAGGCCGGCAGGGACGCCGGCCGCCCGGAAGCCCTGCGGAAGCCCTGCGGACATGCCGAGATCGCGCACGTGCGCCGGCGCGGGAACCCAGCGCGAGGCGAAGAACGGCTGTGAGTGCTCGGCCATCACAGGCCCTCCTGCTCGGACATTCCGAACATCAGGTTCAGGTTCTGCACGGCCTGGGAGGAGGTTCCCTTCCAGAGGTTGTCGATCGCTGAGAACACCAGCACCTTGCCGGTGTGCTCGTCGGCGGCTGCGAAGATCCTGCAGTAGTTGGTCTCGCGGACCTCGCGCACGCCCGGCGGTGCGTCGACGACCTCCACGAACGGCTCTCCGGCATATGCCTGGGCGAACAGCTCGCTCAGCTCGGCCCCGGAGACGCGGCGCGTCGTGCTCACGTAACAGCTGGCCATCTCGCCCTGGTCCAGGGGCACCAGGTGCGCCTGGAACTGAACCGGGCAGTCGCACCCGAGCAGCGCGAGCTGCTCCTCGATCTCCGGCGTGTGACGGTGGCTGGCGACCTTGTAGGGGAGGATGTTCTCTCCCGCCATCGAGAGGTGGGTGCTCTCGTCAAAGGACCTCCCGGCGCCGGAGATGCCCTGCTTGGCGTCGATGACGACATCCGCGATCAGGCCCGCCCGTGCGAGCGGCGCGAGAGCCAGCAGCGAGGCCGTCGGGTAGCAGCCGGGGTTGGCGACGACGCTCGCGCTCGGCGATGGCGTCGCGGTGCAGCTCGGTCAGCCCATAGACCGCCTGCGGGAGGAGCTCCGGGCGCGGATGCGGCCCATACCAGCGCTCATATGTCTCCAGGGAGCTGAGCCGGAAGTCCGCACTGAGGTCGACCACGCGCGCGCCGGCGTCCCGCAGCGCGGCCACGGTCGGAGCTGCTGCAGCGTGCGGGTAGGCGACGACCGCCGCGTCGATGCCGCCCAGAGAGGAGGGATCAAGCGGCTCGATGACGAGCGGCACCCGGTAGCGCGGATACAGCTCCTCGAGCGAGCGGCCCACCTCTGAGCGGCCGGTGACCCCGACCAGGTCAAAGCCCGGGTGGCGCCAGAGCAGTTGGGCGGCCAGCGCGCCGGCGAAGCCCGTCGCGCCCGCGACCACGACGCTCGGCGCTCCCGGCGCCGTCGGCTGCGAGCGGCTAGCCACGCAGCTCGCCTCCCATCTCGGCGAGCGCCGCGACGATCCGCTCGCGCACGGGGGCCACATCCTCGTCGGTGAGCGTCGCCTGCTCGGAGCGGAATGTCAGCGCCAGCGCGAGCGACCTCCTGCCCTCCCCCACCTGCGAGCCCGTGTAGACGTCGAAGATGCGGGCGTCGGCGAGCACCTCGCCGCCGGCCCGGCGCACGGTGTCGAGAACACTCTGGGCGGGCACGTCCGCCGGGAGCGTGACCGCGAGATCCTGGCGCAGCGAGGGGAACGCGCCGAAGCTGCTGAAGGAGATCAGTTCCGGCGCGCACCTCGCGAGCAGCCCGAGGTCGACCGCAAAGGCCGACGTGCGCTCGAGGTCCCACTCGCCTGCTACGAGCGGGTGGACCTCCCCGACGAAGCCGAGCGTGTGCTCGCCGCTCAGCACCGCGGCGCTGCGCCCCGGGTGCAGGAACGGCCAGACCCGGGCCTGCAGCGTGAACGGGACGTGGAAGCGGCCGAGCAGGCCTTCGAGCAGGCCCTTGGCGGCGAAGAAGTCCGACTCGGCGGGCTCGCCGCGCCATGAGCGGGGTGAGCGCGCACCGCTGAGCAAAGCACCGAGGGCATGGTGTTCGTGCGCCGCGGCCGACCCGGCGGCGGCTCGGTAGACGGTGCCCGACTCGAACAGCGCCACGTCCGGGCCGTTGCGCGAGACGTTCTGGCGTGCCGCGTCCAGCAGTGAGCCCATCAGCGTCGGGCGCATGATCGACTGCCCGTCGGAGAGCGGGTTTTCGAGCGTGATGACGTTGCGCATCGGGTCCTCGGCCCCAAGCCGCAGCCGGTCCAGCAGGCCCGGGTCGGCGAAGCTCCATCCGACGATCTCGTGCAGGCCGCGACCGGCGAGCGTGTCCTCGGCCTGCCGGCGCACCAGCTGGGCGTGGCTGAGCAGCCCGGCGGCTCCGCGACGCGCGGGAAGAGTCGCCGGCAGGCGCTCGAGTCCGTCGATCCTGGCGACCTCCTCGATCAGGTCCACCTCGCGCGTCACGTCGCTGCGGCGCACCGGTGGGACGCTCACGCTCAGGCCTGACTCGGCGTCGGTGACGGTGAAGTCCAGTGCCTGCAGGATCTCGCGCTGGCGCTCGAGGGCCACGGACACCCCGAGGATCGCGTTGACCCGCGACTCGCGCAACAGGATCGGCTCGCCGGCGGGCGGGACGCCGCCGACGTCGATTGTGCCGGGCGCGATGCTCGCGCCGCACAGCTCGACCATGAGGCGGCACGCGAGCGCCTGCGCGTGGATGCACTGCTCGGGAGCCAGGCCCTTCTCGAAGCGACCGGATGCCTCGCTGCGGAGCCCCAGCGCCCAGGAGCTCCTGTGGATGTTCGGGCCATTCCATGTCGCGACCTCGAGCAGGACGCGCGTGGTGTCAGGCTGCACCTCGGAGCGGGCGCCGCCCATCAGCCCTGCGATCGAGGTGGGGCCGTCCGCGTCGTCGATCACGACCATCTCCCCGTCGAGAGTGCGGACCTGTCCGTCCAGGGTCTGCACCTGCTCGCCGTCGGATGCGCGCCGGACTGTGAGCTCGCCGCCCGCGACCCTGTCGAGGTCGAAGGCGTGCAGCGGCTGCCCGGTGAGGAGCATCACGTAGTTGGTGATGTCCACGACGTTGTTGATCGGACGCTGTCCGGCCGCCATCAGCCGCGCCTTCAGCCATGCCGGCGAGGGGCCGATCGTGACGTCGCTCAGAACGCGGGCGGTGAACCTCGGGCAAAGGTCGGAACACAGGACGTTGACCCGCGCGCCATCCAGCTCCCCCGCGGAGCCGGGGTCCTGCGACCAGGGCTCGGGCGCCAGCGGCGCTCCGGTGGCTGCGTGCAGCTCCCGCGCGACCCCGTACACGCCGAGGCAGTCGGGCCGGTTCGGCGTGATCTCGAGCTCGAGGACCTCCATCGCTATCGGCAGGACCTCTGAGAGCCCGGTCCCCGGCCCGAGGTCGCCGACCTCGCCGTCAAGAACGAGGATGCCCTCGCCGCCGGCGCCGATCTCCAGCTCGCTCTCGGACAGGATCATCCCTTCGGAGACGACGCCCCGCAGCTTGGCCTTCTTCAGCCGTGTGCCGTCCGGCATCACGGCTCCCGGGCGCGCAACGGCGACGCTCTGGCCGGCGGCGACGTTCGGAGCCCCGCACACGATGCACGCCGGCTCGCCCCCGGGCAGGCCGAGGTCCACCGAGCACACCTTCAGCCGGTCGGCGTCCGGGTGCGGCTCGGCCGACAGCACACGCCCGATCACGAAGTTCTCGGTGCTCGGGACGCCGTGGGAGTGGATCGCCTCGACCTTCGTTCCGGTCATCGTCAGGCGCTCCTCGATCGCCCGCGCGTCCAGCGGCGGATCGCAGTATTCCCGCAGCCACGGCAGCGGCACCCTCATCCGAACTGCTCCAGGAAGCGAAGGTCGTTCTCGTAATAGAGCCTGAGGTCGGGGATGCCGTGCTTGAGCATCGCGATGCGCTCCACGCCCAGGCCCCAGGCGAAGCCCTGTACGCGCTCGGGGTCATAGCCGGGCGAGTTCGCATCGGTGGTGGGCACGTGCTCGTAGACGTTCGGGTCGACCTCGCCGGCGCCGAGCACCTCCAGCCAGCCCTCTCCCTTGCACAGGTAGCAGCGGGCGCCGTCCTTCAGGAAGCCGTTGCCGTCGCAGTGAAAACAGGAAACGTCAACCTCGACGCTGGGCTCGGTGAAGGGGAAGAAGTGGGGGCGCAGCCTCACATCGCGTTTGTCGCCGAAGACCGCCCTGGCGAACTGCAGCAGCGTTCCCTTCAGGTCGGCGAGGGTGATGTCCTCGTCCACGGCAAGGCCCTCGATCTGATGGAACTGCGGGGTGTGGGTCGCATCGGAGTCAGGCCTGTAGACGCGGCCGGGGATCACCACGTACAGCGGCGGGGGGTGTGCCTCCATCGCCCGCACCTGCATCGGCGAGGTGTGCGTGCGCAGCACCATCTCCGGGGAGACGTAGAACGTGTCTGTTCGCGCCCGCGCCGGGTGGGTCGGGCTGTGGTTCAGCGCGTCGAAGTTGTAGTGCACGCTCTCGATCTCGGGGCCCTCCATGACCGTGAAGCCGAGTCCCAGGAAGATGTCTTCGAGCTCGCGCCTGGTGGACGTGAGCACGTGCAGGCGGCCGACCTGCTCGGGAGGCGCGCCGGGCAGGGTGACGTCCACGGTGTCCGAGCGCAGTCTCGCGTCGAGCTCGCCGGCCGAGAGCTCACGTGAGCGGGCGGCGATCAGCGCCTCCAGGGTCTGGCGGGCCTGGTTTGCGGACTTGCCGACGGCGCCACGTTCCTGCGGCGGGAGCTGAGCCACCCCGCGCAGCATCTGCGGCAGCTCGGCCTTGCGCCCGAGGTAGTGCACGCGAAGCTCCTCGAGCGCGTCGCTGGATGCGGCGGCGGCGATCTGCGCCTCGGCCTCGGCCCGGAGTTGCTCTATCCGCTCGATCATGACGCCCCGACCCTAGATGGTCGGCGGGTCATCTCGTAGAGAGCCACCGTCGCGGCCATCGCGGCGTTCAGCGACTCGGAGGCGATCGGAATGTGCGCGACCCTCTCGCAGGCGGCGACCACCTCCTCCGGGAGGCCGTCACGCTCTGAGCCGATCAGCAGCGTCACTCCCCCCTCGGCGCCGCCCGCGACGCTGAGCGGCTCGCCCTCGCGGGCCACCAGCGCGAGCTTCTCCCCCGGCAGTTCGCCGATCTCGCGCACGCGCGCCAGCGGCACCTCGAAGATCGCTCCCATGCTGGCGCGGACCGCCTTGGGTCCGTGCGGGTCGGCGCAGCCGGGTCCGATTGCGACCGACGAGGCCCCGAAGGCGACCGCCGAGCGCATCACGGTGCCGACGTTGCCCGGGTCCTTGACACCGTGCAGATAGACGCACAGCGGGCCCGCCGCCGTGCCCCAGCGCTGCTCGTACACGGCTATGACCCGCGCGCTCGAGCCGAGCGTGGAGATGCTCGCGAGCGCGTCCGCCTGCACATCGTGAAAGGACTCGTCCCCGAGAGCGGACCCGGCCAGGCGATATGCCTCTACCGGCGGGCGCCCGGCCTTCGCGGCCGCCGCGAGCAGGTCCTCGCCCTCGGCCACGAACATGCCCGTGCCCGCGCGCTCGCGCTTGGTGTGCAGGCGGCGCACGGCCTTCAGTCGGGGATTCTGCTGGGAGGCGATCTGGCTCACGTGTGTCTCTGTTGGTCCTGGTCGGCGGTGATGGAAAAAGAAAAGGCGCCGCCCTTTTCAGGAGCGACGCCCGGGAGGCTGTCGAGTCGGTTGCCGGAACTCTCGGTTCAGGCGGCCGACGCCTCTCGGGCTACCTCGGCGAAACGTCGGAAGGTGTCGGCGTCGCGGACTGCGATGTCGGCGAGGACCTTGCGGTCGAGCTCGATGCCAGCGAGCGAGAGGCCGTGCATGAACTGCGAGTAGCTCATCCCGTTGAGGCGGGCAGCCGCGTTGATCCGCGTGATCCAGAGCCTGCGGAAGTCGCGCTTGCGGTTGCGCCTGTCGCGGTACGCATAGGTGTCGGCCTTGATCAAGGCCTCCTTCGCGCGCTTGTAGTTCGATTTCGCCTCGCCCCTGAAGCCCTTGGTCTGCTCGAGCGTCGAGCGACGCTTCTTGCGGGCGTGGACGGACCGCTTTACCCGCGTCATTTGCCTACTCCGAGCATGCGCTTGATCCTGGGGACGTCGTCCTCGTGCATGATCTTCGGGCCGCCGAGGGAGCGCTTCTTTTTCGGCGACTTCTTCTCAAGGATGTGGCTCGTGAACGGATGGCGTCCGCGCACCTTCCCCTTGGCAGTGACTTTAAAGCGCTTCTTCGCGCCGGAGTGGGTCTTCATCTTGGGCATGAGTGAACGGCGATTATGACACGGTCGAGCCGGCGGCCGCGGCGCCACCGTCCTCGGACGTGCTCGCCACGACCGGCCCGTCGCCGTTGGGAGCCTCCGAAACAGGGCTCTCCGGCGGGGTATCCGGGGCACTCGCGGCGGTGTCGCCTGCGCCTGCGCCGGCGGCGGCCTCGACGGCTGCCTGCCCCTCTGCGGGAACCCCGTCGAGCACCACGTCGGCTGCCGCGTCGATCTCGCCGTCGGGTGAGCCGTCCTCTCCCAGGCGGCCCGCGAGGACCGCTTTGGACGGGGCCATCATCATCGTCATGTTGCGCCCTTCCTGCATCGGGCGCTGCTCGACGACGCCGAACTCGGACAGCTCCTCCGCGAGACGGTCAAGGATGGCGGTGCCGCGCTCGGGGTGGGTCACCTCGCGGCCGCGGAACATGATCGTGACCTTCACCTTGTCCTTGTGGCGCAGGAAGCGCTCGACGTGGTGCTTCTTGGTGTCGTAGTCGTGCTCGGCGATCTTCGGCCTGAACTTGATCTCGCGGACCGTGATCTGCTGCTGGTGCTTGCGCGCCTGCTTGAGCTTCTGCGCCTGCTCGTACTTGTACTTGGAGTAGTCGAGCACCCTGCAGACCGGGGGCTTGGCCTCGGGCGCAACCTCGACGAGGTCGAGGTCCCGTTCCTGCGCGAACACCAGGGCATCCGGTGTCTTCAGGACTCCGACCTGCTGCCCCTGGTCGTCGATCAGACGGACCTCGGGCACACGGATGCGCTCGTTGATCCGAGTGGTGTCCCGCTCGGGCGGGCGCCGGTCGAACCTGCGCGGAACCGGCACTAGCTGTGGTTGCCTGGCGTCAAGCGGATGTTACGCGTGGCGCTGTGAGGATTTGCCGGGCTTCAATGCCGACGAGTATAGCTCGCCCGCGAGGCGATCGGCGAATCCCGTTACCGGCATGTTGCCGAGGTCCCCTCCGTGATGCTCCCGGACCGACACCGAGCCGTCGCCGGACTCGCGCTCGCCGACGATCAGCATGTACGGGATCTTCCGGAGCTCAGCCTCGCGGATCTTGCGCCCGATCGACTCGCTGCGGTCGTCGAGCTCCACCCGCGTGTCCTCTCCGCTGAGCTGCCCGCGCACCGTTGCGGCGTAGTCGTTGAACCGGTCCGAGACGGGCAGCACGATCGCCTGTACCGGGGCGAGCCACAGCGGCAGTTCGCCCGCGTAGTGCTCGAGCATGATCCCGATGAAGCGCTCGTAGGAGCCGAACATCGCCCGGTGGATCATCACCGGGCGATGGTCCTGGTTGTCCGATCCCGTGTAGGTCAGCTCGAAGCGCTCGGGCATCGAATAGTCCAGCTGCACCGTCCCGAGCTGCCAGGAGCGCCCGAGCGAGTCGGTCATGTGCATGTCGATCTTCGGTCCATAGAAAGCGCCGTCGCCCGGGTTCAGCTCGTACTCCAGGCCGAGTTCCTCCAGCGTGCGGGTGAGCTTCAGCTCGGCCCTGTCCCACATCTCGTCGGTGCCGACCCGTTCCTCGGGCCGGGTCGAGAGCTCAAGGCGAACATCGAAGTCGAAGAGCTCATAGGTGGCGAAGGCCATTTCCAGGCACGCCCTCACCTCCTCCTGCACCTGCTCCTCGGTGCAGAAGATGTGGGCGTCGTCCTGTGCGAAGTGGCGCACGCGCAGAAGCCCGTGCAGGACCCCGGAGGCCTCGTTTCGGTGCAGCAGTCCGGGCTCGAAGTAGCGGACCGGGAGGTCGCGGTATGAGTGGCGGGTGCTCGCGTAGAGGTGGGCGTGCCCGGGGCAGTTCATCGGCTTGACGCCCATCTCGCGGTCCTCGACGTTGACCGTGAACATGTTCTCCCGGTACTTGCCCCAGTGACCAGAGGTCTTCCACAGCTCCGAGTCGAAGATCTGGGGGGTCTTGACCTCGCTGTAGCCGCGCTCGGCGCCCATCTGGCGCGAGAGCCGGACCAGAGCGTTGAAGACACCGGTGCCGGCCGGCAGCCAGAACGCGGCTCCCGGTGAGACGTCGGAGAACATGAACAGACCGAGCTCGCGGCCGAGCTTGCGGTGGTCGCGGGCGCGCGCCTGCTCGAGGCGCTCGAGGTGCTCCTCGAGCTGGGCCTTGGTGAAGAAGGCCGTCCCGTAGATGCGTGTCAGCATCGTCCGGTCCGAGTCCCCGCGCCAGTAGGCGCCTGCGACCGAGTTCAGCCTGAAGGCGCCGACGCTGGCGGTGCTGGGCGCGTGCGGCCCGCGGCAGAGGTCGGTGAAGGGGCCGTTGGTGTAGAGCGAGACCGTGCGAAGCGGCGAGGATGCCTCTGCAGCGGCGGCGAGGTCGTCGATCAGCTCGACCTTGTAGTCCTGGCCCTCCGCCAGGAAGCGCTCCCTGGCCTCGGTCACCGGCACGTCCCTGCGCTCGAAGGCCTCGGCGGCCTTGACGTGCTGGCGCATCCGCTCTTCTATCGCCGGGAAGTCCGCCTCGGAGATCGTCGTTCCGGGCGGGAACTCGAAGTCGTAGTAGAAGCCGTCCGCGATCGGCGGCCCGATCGAGATCTTCACGCCCTCATACAGCTCCATCACTGCGGCTGCCAGGACATGGGCCGTGTCATGGCGGATCAGCTGGAGCGCCTCGTCGCCGCTGCGGTTGGTGATGATCGAGATCTGGGCGCCGTCCGGGAGCGGGCGCGCGAGGTCCCGGACCTCTCCGTCGCTTCCCTCGCCGCTCGTGTCGACCTGGACCGCGAGCGCGGCGCGCGCCAGTCCGGGGCCGATGGCCAGCGCCGCGTCGGCGCCCGTGGCGCCGTCGGCCAGCTCAAGGGCCTTCCCGTCCGGGAGTGTCACGGTCACCGCCATCGAGCGCAGGCTACCTAGCCGCGCGTCAGGCGGCGTGCCAGAGGGCGCCGTCGCCGACGGCGGTGCGCCGGACGGTTCCTGCGCCGAGCTGCTGGATGAGCGCCTGTTCGGCCGCCTGCATGTCGACCGGCATGTTGTTGTGGGTCATGATCGCGGCCACCTCCGCGGTCACGAGCCCGCCCGGGAACGCGCGCAGCGCCTCCAGCGGGTCCTCCGCCGGCGCGCGGCGCTCGAGTGTCGGGTCGAGGTTGGCGATCAGCACGTCGTAGGCCTCGATGCTCTGGAAGCCCCCCGCCTCCATGCGCGCACCGTTCTCGTGCTCGAAGACCAGCGAAGGAGCCGAGTAGCGCACCGGCCCGTCCGTCTGGCGGGCCTTGCCCTGAAAGTGGGTGGGCCCTCCCTCGGCTTTGCGGGTCTCCAGCTTGTCGGCCTCATATTGCGCGACGGTCGCCTCATCGTCGATGGCGGCCACGATCGCGTCCACGTCGAGTCCTGCGACGCCCTCGAGGACGACCCGCAGGTCATCGGGCTCGTCCAGCAGCAGCGGGGTGGTGAACCAGGCGAGCTGCAGCGCCCTGAGCACGTCGCGCTCTCGCGCGGGGTCGAGCAGGCGGGTGGCGATGATCGTGCGGCACGCCGGCGCGGTCGCCAGCACCCTCGCCCGCGGCGCCAGCAGGAAGGGCATCCCAAAGCGCCGGAACGAGAGCGCACCGATCGCGGCCCGCGTGGTCGTGTAGCCGCGGTCGATGTAGATCTGCGGGTCCTCGGCGAGACCGATCATGACGATGCGCCAGCGCAGCTGCGCGCCGTAGCGCCACCGCAGCACCGCGAGCGCCGGGCTGGCCGAGTAGGCCCAGGGGCAACCCGAGTCGGTGTACTCGGTTACGTCAATCACGCCCATGCCCACATGATTGCACGTGCAAGCAGATTGCCCGGAGGGCGATCAGACGGGGGCCTCCAGCGCAGCCAGGTGCTCGTGGACGCGGCTGACCCATTCCTCGGAGATCTCGTCGGCCTGCACCGAGAGCGTCGGTGCCTGGCGGACGGAGAGCTCCTCCGGCTCGGGGATGCCGAGGTGGGCGAGCACGCGCCTGATGACGCCGTCGGTGCTCTCGGCGAGCTCCTCATAGGTGATCTTCAGCGGCTCGTAGCCCAGCCCCAGGAAGTACGCATCCCAGGAGGCGTCGTGGGCGGTCAGGAGCCGCACGAGGTAATTGATCGCACGGAAGGAGAACACCGGCTCGACGGCGCTCGAGTCCTGCGCGCCGGCCTCGCGCTTCCACGACTGCGTCTGGACCGCCTTCCAAAGCGAGACGGCCTGGCGAACCTTGTCCTGGCGCGTTATCTGCAGGTAGCGCAGGCCCGGGAACGAGCGGGCGAGCAGGTCGGGCAGCGTGCGCTCGGCCATCCCGTCCATGCCGCGCAGCAGTTCGGCGAAGTCGCCGAGATATCCCCACATGAGCTTCGCGCCGAAGACCCCGTTCGGGGTCGTGCCCTCCTGCAGCGCCCACGACAGATACTCCGCGTACGTGTCGGGATGCCAGAGCGGGCTGGGCTGGGCCGCGTCGCTCTCGGGCATCTCCCTGAATGCGAGGCGCTCCACGATGTTGGCGTGACGCTCAGGGTCGAAGTACTCGTGCGGCCTGCGCGGCAGCCCGGACTTGCGCAGCGCCTCGAAGTACTCCTCGGGGTGCCCGGCGACGCCCGTCCGGTCGAGCTCGTGGCAGAGTAGAGTGCTGCCGCTTCGCGGCGTCGCACACACGAGGTAGGAGAGCATCGGCGTTGTCATGGCGCCGCCATCCGGTGAAAACGCATTGAGTTAGTGGACAATACTGTGGCAGACCGACCGAACATCCTCTACCTGCACTCGCACGACACCGGCAGGTTCGCGCAGCCCTACGGCGAGCAGGTCCCGATGCCCAACGTCCAGGCGCTCGCCGACCAGGGCGTGCTCTTTCGCCAGGCCTACTGTGCCGCCCCGACCTGCTCGGCGAGCCGGGCCTGCCTGCTAACCGGCCAGTACGGGCAGACGAACGGGATGCTGGGCCTGGCGCACAGGGGCTGGTCGCTTCGCGACTACGAGCATCACATCGTCCACACCCTTCGGGATGCCGGCTACCGCTCGATCCTGATCGGCGAGCAGCACATCTCCAAGGACCCGGCGGCGATCGGCTACGACGAGGTCCTGAAGATCCCCACCACCCACGTCGACTCCGTCGCGCCGCACGCGATGGAGGTGCTCGGCCGCGAGCACGACCGGCCGCTGTTCCTGTCGGTCGGCTTCTTCGAGACGCACCGCGAATTCCTCGGGCCGGGCTCTCTGCGGGACGTCCAGTACTCCAAGCCTCCCGCGAACCTTCCCGACTCACCCGAGGTCCGGGCGGATATGGCCGCCTTCAAGGCGAGCGCCCGCTCCCTCGATCACGGGGTGGGCATGGTCCTCAACGCGCTCGACGCCTCCGGGATGGCCGACAACACGCTGATCATCTTCACCACCGATCACGGGATGCCGTTTCCAGGCGCCAAGGCGACCCTCTACGACCGCGGCCTCGGGGTGATGCTGATCATGCGCGGCCCGGAGCCCTTCAACGGCGGCAGGGTCAACGATGCGCTGGTCTCGCACATCGACGTCTTCCCCACCCTGTGCGAGTTCCTCGGGATCGAGCGCCCGCCTTTCCTGCAGGGCGTCTCGCTGATGGACCTGCTGCGCGGACGCAGCGACGCCGCCCGGCAGGAGATATTCGCCGGCTCGACATGGCACGCCGCCTACGAGCCGCAGCGCGCGATACGCACGCGCAGGCACAAGTACATCCGCCGCTGGGGCGAGCGGACCCTGCCGGTCCTGGCCAACACGGATGACGGGCCGAGCAAGGACCTCCTGCTCAGAGAAGGCTGGGGTGAGCGCGAAATACCGGCCGAGCAGCTCTTCGACGTCATCTTCGACCCCAACGAGGCGAACAACCTGGCCGGCGATCCGGGCCACGCGAACGTGCTGGAGGATCTGCGCGCCCGCCTGCACGACTGGATGGTGGAGACGAGCGACCCGCTGCTCGCGGGGCACGTCGACCCGCCCTCGGGCGTCGAGATCAACACGCCCGACCAGCTGTCCTCCAGCGAGCCGACCATACGCATTCCCTGAAGCCGCCGCCCGGGGTACGCCGCCCTGCGTAGTTGCCCGCACCCGGCCCGCGGTTGACACCGGTCACCGGCGCCCCCGGGCGGGACTAGCTTTAGCTCGTGCATGGTCCGGCTCGTTCTGAGAGCAAGGCGACTTGACCGTCGCGCTGATCGCACTGATCGTCCTCGGCGTGGTGTGGCTCGCGGCGCTCCTGCCCGCGCTCGCGCTCTGCCGCACAGCTGCCGCGGCTGACCGCAGGGCCCGCGAGGGACGTCCGGCCGCCGGACGGCTCCCCGGCACCAAGGGCGCTGCCGGCGCGGGCGGGCAGCTGGCCACCGGAGGGCGCGGCAGCGGCTGAGCACCGGCGCGGGCCATCGGCATGCGCCCCTACACTCGCCCTGTGAGGCGCTCAGCAAGAGGACGACGGTCGTGGGCCACGCCGGCAGCGGCGCTGCTCGCGTTGAGCCTCGCGTTCGCATCCGCCGCATCGGCCGGCTCGGGTTCCGGGGCCCTCCCCTACTCCACGGCGAGCGCCCACAGCTTCCAGTCCCAGCCCGCCGCGGGAAGCTGCCACCAGCGCGGCTCCGGCCTGTACAGCGAGCCCGACCGCAGATGCACCCCGGGCGCGCTGAACCCCGCGGTCAGGCCGGCGACGATCGACTCCACGATCTGCTCGAGCGGCTGGACCTCGACCGTCCGTCCCAGCGAGTCGATCAGCGAGCGTGAGAAGTACGCGAGCATGGACGCCTACGGCGACTACGGACGCGCCTCGGCCTTCGAGTACGACCACCTCGTCCCCCTCGAGCTCGGCGGCGCCGCCAACGACCCGCGCAACCTGTGGCCGGAGCCGGACTATGCCAGCCACTCCGGCTACTACCTGAACCCAAAGGACCACCTCGAGCGGGCGCTGAACCGGCTCGTCTGCAACGGGGAAATGAGTCTCTCCACGGCACAGCTCCTGATAGCGGTGGACTGGGTCTCGGCCTACCACCGGTACGGCTAGCGGTTGGACTCCCCGATCCGGATCCCCGAGCCGGCGCAGCGAATCGCGCGGTGGCAGTGGCCGCGCGAGTTTCCGATCGCGCAGTTCCCCAACGCCCCGCTGATCGTCGCCCTGGCGGCCAGCGGAGCCGCGAAACTGACGCAGGGCTCCGCCCACCGCGCATTCAGGTCCGTGTTCTACGTGGCGCTGGCGATCTGGGCCTACGAGGAGCTCGTGCGCGGCGATAACTGGTTCAGGCGCCTCCTCGGCGCGGGTGCGCTGGCCTACATCGTCGCCGCGATCGCGGGCGAACTGCCCTCCTGAGCCGACCCCGCCACGGAGGGCCGGGCCTGAGCTAGGCGCCGACGCCCGGTGAGGCCGCGGGCGCCTCGGGCAGCGCCGACTCAACCAGGCTGGAGAGGCTCTCTGACGGAACCGGCCCCCCGATGAACGGCCCCTGAGCCATCGAGCAACCCATGCCGGCGAGCGCCTCGACCTGCTCTGCGCTGGATATCCCTGTCGCGATCACCGTGAGCGAGAGGTCGCGCCCTACGATCAGGATCGCCTCGAGCAGCCAGCTGCGGTAGTCCTCGTCGTCGGATGCCGCGAGCGAGCTGCGGTCCACCTTCAGGAAGTCCAGCGGAAGGCGGCGGAGGTCGGAGTGGTAGGCGTAGCCGCTGCCGCCGAAGTCATCGATCGCGACCCGCACGCCGAGGCCCTTGATCTCCAGCAGGCGCTCCGCGGAGGAGCCGATGTCGCGCATGACGGTGGTCTCGGCGACCTCGAGGACGAGCAGCGACGGCTCGATCCCCGACTGCATCAGGGCCCTGCGCACGTCGGTGATGAAGCCGTCGCGGTTCAGCTGGTTGGCAGAGACCCGCACAGAGATCGAGACCCTCGTGCCCAGGACGCTGAGCGCCGCCGAGCGCGCGCAGGCCTCCTCGAGCATCCAGCGTCCGATCGGGACGATCAGGCCGGTCTCCTCGGCGAGAGGCATGAAGTCTGCGGGCGCGAGCACGCCCTGCGAGGGGTGACGCCAGCGGATGTCCGCCTCCAGGCCCACAACCCTGCCGGAGGTGATGTCGCGCACCGGCTCGTACAGAAGGAAGAACTGGCCGGCGCCGAGAGCGTCGTTCAGCTCGGCTTCCAGTGTGCCGCGCCCCTCCACGACCGAGCGCATGTTGGCGTTGAAGACCGTGTACCTGTCCTTGCCAGCCGCCTTGGCGGCGATCAGCGCCGTGCGCGCGTCGCGCAGCAGGTCATCGGGGCTGGTGTACCTCCCGAATGCCACGCCGATGCTCGCGGTCAGCGCCACGCTCGGGCCGAAGCCCTCGACGTCGACGGGTTTGTGCAGGGCGTCGATGATGCGGCGCGCGAGGGAGTCGAGACGGGCCCCGCGGGCAGAGGACTCGACAAGCACCACGAATTCGTCACCGCCCAGGCGACCGACGGTGTCGTGGCTGCGGATCACTCCCTCGAGCCTCTCGGCGACGATCTTGATCATCTGATCCCCGGCGTCCTCGCCGAGCCTGTCGGTGATGTCCTTGAACCAGTCGATGTCGACGAACAGCGCCCCGACGAGCATCCCTGACTGGCGGGCGGCCCGCGCGAGCATGCGATCCGCCCGGTCGAGCATCAGCGCGCGGTTCGGAAGCCCTGTCAGGCGGTCATACAGGTCGTCCTTCGGATCGGGGGCGGCGACGGCCGCGTCCACCTCGCGCGGGCCGCGGCGGACTCCGAGGACGTAGACGAGCACTCCGGCGAGCGCGCTGAGCAGCAGGCCGGTGATCAGGAGCGCGAGGGCGTCGCCGTCGCCGAAGACGCCGGGTCCGGGTGCAGGGCCGAAGCTCTGCAGCCTCCAGCCGCCGCGCACGGCGGAGGTCGAGCTCTGTGCCCCGGCGACGGGTGTGCCGACCGCGTAGGAGACTGTCGCGGCGCCGGCCGAGCGGGTGAGCCGGATCTGGTTGGCCGGGTGCCCGCTGAGCGCCCGCTGCATCACTACGGCGGGAATGATCACCTCTCGCAGCCAGCCGACGAAGGCGGCGCGTCGCCCTTCCACCGAGGAGGGCCTGGTGGTGCCGCGGTAGACGGGGGTGAACAGGACGAGCTTCTGCTGTCCGCCCGTGGCGGGCTGGTAGTAGACGGTGCCGGCGTTGCGGGCGAGCAGCAGGGCCGCGCCCTTTGCGCAGAAGTCGGTGGCGTTGGCCGGCGGGACGAACGCCGCGCGTGAGACTTCGGCCGCCGACAGGCAGTAGAAGCCGTGGGCGGTGTCGGGAACGACCGCGAGCGCCGGCGCCTGGGATGCCGCGGCTGCGGTTGCGGGCAGGCCGTTCAGGCGGGCCGAGAAGCCGGTGATTTCTCCGGCGTGCACGATGCTCACGAGCGCCAGGCGCTCGACCTCGGGGTAGCGGTGGAGGACGCGCAGGCCCTTTGCCCACGCCTCGAACTGCGCCGGCGTCGCGCTCGGGTTGGCGGCGAAGAACGAGCCCGCGCTCAGAGCGAGGTCTTCCTCGTGCGCGATCGCTATCGAAAGCGTGGAGGCGATCGCGGTCGAGTTCTGCTGGAAGGAGGTTGTGGCCTTGGAGGAGTCCGAGTGGGCGATCGAGCGCGCCCCGAGGATCGAGGCGACGCAGCCGATCAGGGCCACGAGGATGGCGGCGGTTATCCATCCGCCCCTGCTCGTGCCGGCGCCGGTCGCGAGCGGCGCGACGGGAGCGTCGGGGCTGGGCCCGTTCTGCGCGGCTGACGGCTGCTCGGCTGCTGGCTCTGGTGTCTGGCTGTCGGTCATTTGCCTCTCCATGGGTTTGCACACCTCGCAGGGGGTGCGCTCCGCCGGTGATCGAACCTCGGCGGCGGCGGCTGTGCCTCGCAGGGGTCCATGTGGACGCATATTCGGCAGCCGAGGGCACGGCGGCCGAGGAATGCACGTAACCGTGCAGGGCGACGCACGGGTAATAGGCTGTGCGGCCGTGTCAGGCATGGTCATCCGGTGAGCCTTCGCACCCGCGCCGCGGTGGCCGCCGCGGCCGGCTTTGTCGGCTACGACCTGCTGCAGCGCGACAGCGCGATCCTGCGCAACTTCCCCGTGGTCGGGCACCTGCGTTACCTGCTCGAGGCCTTCGGACCGGAGCTGCGCCAGTACATCGTCACCTCCAACAACGAGGAGCGCCCCTTCTCGCGCGACCAGCGGCGCTGGATCACCGCGTCCGCCGAGGGCAGGCCGAACGTCTTCGGCTTCGGCACCGACGACGAGATGGAGTCCGTCGAGAGTCTCTTGATCATCAAGCACTCACCGTTCCCCGCCCCGGCGCCCGCGCCCGGCTCCGCAGGCGCCGCTCCCCTGTTCGAGATTCCCGCCGGCAAGATCCTCGGCGGGGCGCACCGCCGGGCGGGCGCCTTTCGCCCCGCCTCGGCCGTGAACCTCTCGGGCATGAGCTACGGAGCGCTCTCGCCGCCCGCCGTGAGCGCGCTGAACCGAGGGGCGATGCTCGCGGGGGCGCTGCAGAACACCGGCGAGGGAGGCATCGCGCCCGCCCACATGCAGGGAGGCGAGCTCATCTTCCAGATCGGGACCGGCTACTTCGGGTGCCGCGACGAGCGGGGCCGCTTCAGCCTCGAGCAGCTGCGGGCGCGCGTGAACGAGGCTCCCGTGCGGGCGATCGAGATCAAGCTCTCACAGGGTGCCAAGCCCGGCCTCGGCGGGCTGCTGCCCGCGGCCAAGGTGACGGCGGACATCGCGGCTGTGCGCGGGGTGCCGGCCGGCGAGGACTGCGTGAGCCCGCCGATGCACTCTGCGTTCTCGGATGTGGACGGGCTGATCGACTTCGTCGAGATGGTCGCCCAGGACACCGGTCTTCCCGTCGGCATCAAGTCGGCGGTTGGTGAGAGCGGCTTCTGGCAGCGGCTCGCCGGCAGGATGGCGGCCACCGGCGCGGGACCGGACTTCGTCACCGTCGACGGCGGCGAGGGCGGCACCGGAGCCGCGCCGCTGGCGTTCTCAGACCACGTCGCGCTGCCGTTCAAGCTCGGCTTCTCCCGCGTCTACGGCACCTTCGCCGGCGCGGGCCTCGCGGAGGACATCATGTTCATCGGGGCCGGGCGGCTGGGCTTCCCGGATGCGGCGCTGTTCGCGTTCGCCCTGGGCTGCGACATGGTTCATGTCGGGCGCGAGGCGATGCTCTCGATCGGATGCATTCAGGCCCAGCGCTGCCACACGGGCCGGTGCCCCGCCGGTGTGGCGACGCAGTCGCGCTGGCTGATGCACGGGCTCGACCCCGAGCTGAAGTCGACCCAGGCCGCCAACTACCTCCTAGCGCTCCGGGCCGAGATCCTCGCGCTGGCGCGATCCTGCGGTGAGAGGCACCCGGCGCTGGTGCGCCCTGCGCACATCGAGATCGTCAGCGAGCGCTTCCGGACCAGCGACATAACGCAGGCGTTCGGATACCAGGATGAGTGGCCCCTGCTCTCCGGCGCCAGGCGAGCGGAGATAGACCGGTTGATCCCGGCGCCGGCTGCGGCAGCCTAGAGGGCACCGACGCCGAGCGCCGCCGGCCGGCGGCGCACACGGCGCCGCGGACGTCGGTTAGGTTTACCCCATGCGACTCGCCGCAGACCGACCTCTAGGCGTCGCTCCCGCCACGGTGCTCGACTATCGCGAGCTCGCCCGCCGCCGGCTCCCGCGCCAGCTGTTCGACTACATCGACGGCGGCGCCTATGACGAGCTCACGATGCGATCGAACGTGTCCGACCTGCAGGGGGTGCTGCTGCGCCAGATCGTGATGCGCGACGTCTCGGTGCGCGAGCAGGCCTGCGAGGTGCTCGGACAGCGCCTGGCGATGCCGGTGATCCTGGGGCCTGTCGGCCTGGCCGGGATGTTCGCGCGCCGCGCGGAGACCCAGGCCGCGCGAGCCGCGGAGAGCGCCGGCGTGCCGTTCGTCGAGTCGACCGTGTCGATCTGCCCGATCGAGGAGGTCGCCGCGGCGACCTCCTCTCCCCCGTGGTTTCAGCTCTATGTGATGCGCGACCGCTCCTACGCCGAGGAACTCATCGCCCGGGCGCGCGCCGTCGGCTCACCGGTGCTGGTGCTCACCATCGACCTCGCCGTGGTTGGAGCGCGCCACCGCGACACCCGCAACGCGGTCGTCGGCGCCGTCTCCTCGTGGGCCAAGCTCCGCAGGAGCCTTGACCTGGTCTCTCACCCGCGCTGGATCGCCGACGTGCCCCGCGGCGGGAAGCCTCTGACGTTCGGCAACCTCGAGAACGCCGTCCCGGGTGCGAGCAGCCCCACCGAATTCAGGGACTGGGTCGACGCCCAGTTCGACCCCAGCGTCACATGGGAGGACATCGCCTGGGTACGCAGCAACTGGGACGGGCAGCTCGTGGTCAAGGGGATCCTCGACCCAGAGGACGCCAGGCGTGCAGCTGATGTCGGCGTCGACGGCGTGATCGTCTCAAACCACGGCGGACGCCAGCTGGACTCGGTGCCGTCCACCGCGCTCGCGCTGCCCGCCATCGCCGACGCGATCGGCGATCAGGTGCAGGTGCTCGTCGACGGCGGCATCCGCACGGGGCTCGATGTCGTGAAGATGATGGCGCTGGGAGCAAGGGCGGTACTGGTGGGGCGGGCGTGGGCGTGGGCGGTCGCCGCCGGTGGAGAGGCGGCCGTGAGCCACATGCTTAGCGTGCTCAGGGCCGACATCGACACGGCCCTCGGGCTCACTGGACTGAACTCGGTCACCGACGTCGACGGCTCCGCCCTCTACGAGCAGGCGTTTAGGGAGCACGACCCGCGGGCATGAGCACCTCATGAGCACCCAGGCCGGCCAGGTTCCGCTCATCCCGCTTCGCGCATCGCAGATACCCCAGCTCGGCTTCGGCGTCTTTCAGATTCCCCCCGCCGAGACCGAGCTCGCCGTCGCGCGGGCGCTGGAGGCCGGATACCGCCACATCGACACCGCCGCCGCATACCGCAACGAGGCGGAGGTAGGGCTCGCGGTCCGCTCAAGCGGCCTTGCGCGCGAGGACGTCTTCATCACCACCAAGTGCTTCAACGACGACCAGGGCTACGAGGAGGCGACCCGCGCCCTGCACGCGAGCCTCGAGCGTCTGGAGGTCGACCACGTCGACCTCTATCTGATCCACTGGCCCGTGCCCTCACACGACCGCTACGTGCAGACGTGGCGTGCATTCATCGACATGCGCGATCAGGGCCTGATCCGCGACATCGGCGTCTCCAACTTCCAGCCCGACCATCTTCGGCGGATCATCGCCGACACGGGCGAGGTGCCGGCCGTGAACCAGATCGAGCTGCATCCCTATTTCCAGCAGCGGGGGCTGCGGCGCGACCACGAGGAGCTCGGGATCGTCACCGAGGCCTGGAGCCCGCTCGCACAGGGGGCCGTGCTCGATGACCCGGTGATCGTCGAGATCGCACGCTCGCACTCGAGGACGCCGGGACAGATCGTGATCCGCTGGCATCTGCAGATTGGGAACGTGGTGATCCCGAAGTCGGTCACGCCGGAGCGCATCGTGGAGAACTTCGACGTCTTCGACTTCGGGCTGAATGAGGAAGAGTTGCGGGCCATCGACGAGCTGGACGCCGGCCGGCGCACGGGACCTGATCCCGACACGTTCGTGCGGCCCTGAGAGGCCGCCCGGAGCGCGGCGAGGACCGACCAAGGGGGAGGAGCAGATACATGAACATCCACGCCGTGCCAATCAGAGCGCACCGCCGGCTGACCTCGGTGCTTGCCGCGGGGGCGGCGCTCGCGGCTCTCGCCGGCTGCGGAAGCTCGAGCACCAGCACGACCTCCAGCGTGACGGCGCACCCGGCGACGACGCCGCAGAGCACCACGCCCACCACGACCACGCCTGCCGGGGCCACCACCGCCGCCACCAAGGTCACTCTGGCGGCCAACCCGTCAGGCCAGCTCGCGTATGACAAGAAGGCGCTGAGCGCCTCCAGCGCGGGCGGGCAGGTGATCATCGACTTCACCAACATGTCGATGCTCGGCCACAACGTGACGGTCGAATCGTCCTCCGGGCAGATCGTCGGCGCGACGCCGACGTTCACCGGTGGTGCGCGGGAACTCTCGCTCAAACTGGAGCCCGGCACCTACAAGTTCTTCTGCTCGGTCCCGGGGCACCGCCAGGCCGGGATGGAAGGCACACTGACGGTCCGCACCTAGCTCCGCTCAGTATCTGATCCAACACCCATGTGGGTGTAATTACCGACGCCCGGCCGGGCGCCCCGCGCGAGTATTACGGGGGTGGCCATGGGCGACACGACACAGGCGCCGCCGCGCGTGAGCGCGCCGGCAGGCGCAGCCGCGCCTGCTCCGCGACGCTGGCTGGCGCTCGCGGTGCTGTGTGTTCCCCTCCTGATCGTCTCGCTCGACAACACAGTGCTGAACGTCGTCCTGCCGACGCTCGTGCGAAAGCTCCACGCGACCACCAGCGAGCTCCAGTGGATCGTCGACGCCTACGCCCTGGTATTCGGAGGCCTGATGCTCGTCGCGGGGAGCCTCGCGGACAGGATCGGGCGCAAGCGGACATTCATCGCCGGGCTGGCCCTGTTCGCGGCCGGCTCAACCTGGGCGGCATTCTCGGGAAGCGTCGGGATGCTGATCGCCGCGCGCGCGGGCATGGGAATCGGAGCGGCGCTGATCATGCCCTCGACGCTCTCGATCATCACGAACATGTTCGCCGACGCCGGCGAGCGCCAACGGGCGCTGGGATACTGGTCCGGCACCAGCGGAGCCGGCCTGGCACTCGGACCGATCGTCGGCGGACTGCTGCTCGCCCACTTCTGGTGGGGATCGGTGTTCCTCATCAACGTCCCGGTCGCCGTCGCCGGCATCCTGTTCGCGCTCCCGCTGGTGCCGGACTCACGCAACCCGGCACCCAAGAGCGTCGATTCGGTGGGCTCGATCCTGTCGATAACCGGCCTCGGGCTGCTGCTGTGGGCGATCATCGAAGCGCCCGTGCACGGGTGGTCCTCGGCGCTGGTGCTCGGGGCGGGGCTCGGAGGACTTGCGGTCCTGATCTCGTTCATCCTGTGGGAGCGCTCGACCTCGCATCCGATGCTGAACCTGCGGTTCTTCTCGGCGAGCCGCTTCACGGTCGCGATCATGTCGAACGGCCTGCTCGCATTCGGGCTGTTCGGCGCGCTCTTCGTGCTCACGCAGTTCCTTCAGTTCCAGCTCGGCTACAGCGCGCTGCAGGCGGGCGTGAGAGTGCTTCCCGCCGCCGCGGCCATCGCCGTCGTCTCCCCCCTGTCGGGCCCACTGGTGCGCCGGTTCGGGGTCAAGCTTCCCGTCGTCACGGGGCTGCTCATCTCCGCGGCCGGCCTGTGGCAGATCTCCGGAGCCACCGTCACGACGAGCTATGGCGGGGCCGTGGCCGGGATGGTCATGCTCGGCGCGGGCGCGGGGATGGTGATGCCCGCGTCAACCGGCTCGGTCATGGGCTCGCTGCCCTCCGGCGACACGGGCGTCGGGTCGGCGACCAACGGTGCGTTCATGCAGGTGGGAGGCGCACTCGGCGTCGCCGTCGTCGGCAGCCTTCTCTCCACGCGCTACCAGCACAGGGTCGGCCAGGCGCTCGCCGCCTTCCACGTGCCCCATTCGGTGAGCGAAGCCATTCTCGGCTCCCTGGGCGGGGCGCTGTCGGTCGCGGCGCACCTCGGCTCGATCACGGGCCAGCTTCTGGCGGTCCTCGCGCGCTCGGCCTTCATCAGCGGCATGGACCTGGGCCTTGAGGTGTCCGCAGCCGTGGCGCTGGCGGCAGCGGTGCTGGCCCTCGTGGCGCTTCCCGCAAGGCCCGCCCCCGTCGCCGAGGATGATCTGCCGGCGCACGACGGAGCGCCGAGCGCCTGAGCGCTCAGAATCCGACGCTGGGCCTGCGCTCGAGCTCCGCTCGGACCAGCTCGCCGACGATCTGCTGCATGCTGGTGTCCTCCATCGCGGCCCACACGCGGAGCTTGCGCCACTCGCCGGGCGTCAATGACAGGCGGATCATCTTCACGTTCGGATCTCCGCCCTTGGGATACGGCGCGCGTCCTTCCGGGGGACTCATGCCGGGCAGGCTACCCGCTCACGCCGGGTAGTAGCCTCACTGTTGAGCGCCCCAATCACCATCAGCGAGGTGAACCCGATGGCCGACGAGCAGCAGCTGCTTGACCTGATCGCCGAAGGAAGGGAGGGCATCCTCGCGGCCGTGACCAGCGACGGGTACCCGCACCTGACGAACATCCTCTACGTGTGGGACGAGAAGGAGCGTGTGGCACGTGTCAGCACGACCGCCGACCGCGTCAAGAGCAGGCTTCTGAAGCGGGATCCCCATGCTGCGCTGCATGTCTCCGGAGAGCACTTCTTCGCCTACGCGGTCGCGGAGTGCGACGCCGAGGTCTCCCCCGTCGCCGCGGAGCCGGGCGACGCGGCGTGCCGCGAGCTGCTGCAGGTCCACTCCGCCTTCTACGGCCAGCTCCATGAGGAGGCGTTCTTTCAGGAGATGATCGCGGCCCGACGGCTCGTCCTGCGGCTGCGCGTAAGGCGGCTGTACGGCCTAGTGGTGGATCCACCCCCCGGCGCCTGAGGTAGCGGCCGTCGTGGGCGCCGGTGAGGTGAGGACCGCCGAGCAGCACGAGCAGATCCGGCTCTGGCTGCAGGCGGAGCTGTCCCAGGGCCGGGAGCTGAACCGACGGATCAACCGCCAGAGCCGGCAGCTGGCCGCCGCTACCCACGGCCTCGCGAAGTTCACGGTTCGCATGGCGCTGGTCGAGCTGACGGGGTCGGCCGCGAAGTGGGCCCGGCGCGTACACGAAGGGCTCCTGCGATGCGGCGAGCGTGACGGCGCCGAGCTCTTCGCGGCGACGCCGCCGTTCGCCGCGACCGACCCGGCCCCCGAGGACTGCGAGCGACTCAGCGACTGGACCGAGGAGCGTCTGACCGTCCTGGCCGAGCTGCTGGCACGGCAGCCGTACTGAGACTCGGAGGCGTTGTGTCGGGGTGACTAGCCGCGAGCGCGGGAGCGGGCCGCCTTCTTGGCCGACTCGCTGCGCAGGCGCGCCTTGCGTTTGCGCGTGCGCACGCCCTTGCGCGCGGCCGTCTGCTTCTCACCGCGGTCAAGGTGATGCTGGACCTCGGCCACCACGGCCGCAAGATCCGAGGCGGCAACCCGCGCGACACGAGGGCGCGCCTTGCCGTTCGCAGCCCGCGCGAGCTCGTCGGCGACCTTCTTGCGGACTCCTCGAGCCCGGAAGCTTTCTGAGAGCGCCTTCTCGCCTTTGGCCATGCTGGAACCACCTTTCGTCGTTTGCCGGGCCGCGTGGCGGCCGGCGTCTGGCCATTTGGAGCTACCCCGCGGCCGGGCCCTGGAAACGGGCTAGGATCCGCGGGGTGCGCGCACTCCACGCTCCCGCGAGTCGGTCCAGGGATTGGCGCTGGAGCGCCTCCGCCGCCCAGTCCGCGTGAGGGCCTGAGCGAGCGAATGTCGGCGGCGAACCTGAGCCTGGCTCTGTCCAACACGCCCGGCGACGTGGCGACGGTCCACTCCGCGCTCGATGGTGTGGCCGCGGCCCTCGGCCTTGACGCACTGGACACCGACAACCTCCATACCGCCGTCGGCGAGGCATGCAAGAACGTCATCCATCACGCCTATGAGGGGCTCGAGGGGCCCCTGGAGGTGGAGGTTCTCTCGCTGGGAGGGGCGCTGGAGGTTGTGGTTCGCGATCACGGCATGGGTATCCGCCCGCTCGTCGGCGAGCGCAGCCTCCCCCACACCGGGATCGGCATGCCGATCGTCCATTCGCTCACCCGGCGCATCACCTACACCAACCTCGAGGGCGGCGGCACCGAGGTGAGCATGCTCTTCGACATGGTCGGCGCCGGAGTGCTCGGGCCCGCCGCAGCCGCCGCCCGGCCCGCAGCCGGTGACGCGCAGGACGGGGTCACCGAGATCGCCCTCGCGCCCGCCACCCTCGCCGAGGCCGTCCTGCCCCGAATCCTGGTGGCCCTCGCGGCGAGGGCCGAGTTCACCGCGGAGCGGCTCGCGGAAGTGCAGGCGCTTGCGAGGGCGCTCGCCGCGGGTGCGAGCCGGGAGCTCGGCGAGCAGCCACTCGCCGTCCGGGCGAGCGCCGCGCCGGGCGAGCTCACGCTGCGGATCGGGCCTCTGCCCGCCGGCGGCGGGGACCGGCTGACGGAAGCCGGCGGCGGGGAGGCGCAGGAGCGCACCGCGGCTGTGATCGCAGGGCGCGATCTCTACGCCGACGCGGCGGCCGAGCATCTCGAGCTGCGGCTGTCCGGCGGCCGCTAGCGCATCGCGCGCCCGCGGCGGTGCCCACTCCCGTGCGGCGCTAGATGCCGCTCGGGGTTTTCCAGGTGCGGGATTCCTCCACCGGGAACGAGTTCGGCGGCACCGTCAGGGGCGTCGTGACTTCGCAGGCGCCGATCACTTCTTCGGCGTGGTCCACGACGACCTTGGGCAGCTTGCCTTTGCTGTTGTTCGGCTGAGCGAAGTTGAACGCGCCGGTGAGGTCGCCGGTGTTTTCGCGCCGCCACTGGCTCAGGTTCGGCACCTCGACCCCGAAGCGGGTCTCCAGGAATCGCAGCATCGAGGTGTGGTCGAACCGTTCCGAGCACAAAAAACCACCGCGGCTGAACGGTGACAGGACGAGCATGGGCACGCGGAACCCGAGGCCGATCGGCCCGGTGATGCCGCCGTCGTTGCTGGTGATGTCCGGAACGGAGAGATACTCACCGGGGGTCAGCGGCGGCGGCACAGGAGGCGCCACGTGGTCGAAGAACCCCCCGTTCTCGTCCCAGGTCACGAACAGCGCGGTCTTGTCCCAAACGTTGTGTTTGTGGAGCCTCTTCATCAGGTTCTCCACCACGAACTCGCCGATCTTGGCCGAGGAGTATCCCGGGTGCTCGGTCTGCAGCGCGGAGGTGTTGATCCACGACACCTGCGGCAGTTCCCCGTTCTTGAGATCCGCGACGAAGTCATTCGGGTAGACCGGTTCCAGGCCTTTCGCCGCGAGTTCGGGATTTGACTGGAACTGCGCGAAGTACTGCAGGACATTGTCGTCGTATCCGAGTTCGGCTCCCGTGTAGGACTTCCAGCTGATCCCGTGCGCCGAGAGCTGCTCAGGCATCGTGGTCCAGGTGAAGCGCCCCTTCAGGTATTCGAAGTCTTCATAGGTCTCCACCAGCGGCCCGCCGTTGAGCCCCGCGGGGTCGATCGTGGCCGACATGGCCATCAGTCGGTTGGGGTAGGTCGGCCCCAGAACAGAGCAGAAGTAGTTGTCACAGATTGTGTACGCTTCCGCGAGCGCGTGGTAGAAGGGAATATCCGAGCGCTCGTAGTAGCCCATCGTCGCGGGGCCGGCTTCTGCGCCGTCCGCAGCGAGGTGGGTGCGGACGAACCCGTCCATCGCTCCTTCGTTCCAGCTCTCATGCTGCGGAACCCACGAGTGGGTGATGTCCGGGAAGCACCGCTCGCCCGGAACCGCGCCCCCTTCGGGGTGGAAGGGAAGCAGCACGCCTTCATAGCCCGGCGCCGGATAGCCGGGCTGTTCGAAGCGGCTGCGTGGAACCGTCGTGTCGGCGAAGCCCCTTACGCCGGGCAGCGTGCCGAAGTAGTGGTCGAAGGAGCGGTTCTCCTGGATCAGGATGACCACGTGCTCGATGTCCGACAGTTCGCCGGGCGCAGGTTTGCTCGCGAGTGCCTGTGAGACCAGCGGGCTTGCTCCGAGCGCCAGCATTCCTGCGCTCGCGCCGGCTCCCGCCTGCAGCAGCTCCCTACGGGTGATCCCTCCCACGTCTCCTCCTTTGACAGCCCCCAAGACGTGCGGATCATACCAGTCGCATCTGGCCGCGAGAGCGCATCCCGGCGCCCGGTGCGCAGCACTTCACGGACCGGTCCTGTGGGCTTTCGCGCCCTCGCTGCGCCCCCGGCTTGAGACCTTGACGAGGTCCGGGCATTCTGCGACAGTCGCGCACAGTGCACCGTCGGCCAGGAGGGTTGGCGGCCACGGCCGGCTTGGCGGGATCCGTTCCTGCACCTGAGGGCTTCTGGGTCGGTCGATCTAACCCGAGAGGGAAAAGGAGCAGAGGAGACGATGAGACGCACCAAGACCCTGGGGCTATGCCTCATAGCCGTTTTCGCACTGGCCGCCGCCACGGCAGCGAGCGCATCGGCCACCGTTCCGACCTGGTACGAATGCGGGAAGGCCGCCAAGCTGGGCAAGTCCTACACCGGCAAATCTTAAACAAGACCTGCAGCGAAGCCAGCGCCGAAAGCAACGGCAAGTACGAACTGAAAGAGGGCGTCGGCAAGGGCAAGGGCTTCAAGGCCAAGGGCGGAATCGCCACGCTTCACATCAAAACCTTCGCCGGCGACGACAAGGTCACATGCCAGTCGAGCAAGGAGTCCGGAAAGTACGAACTCCCGAACCTCGAGCGCGAAGTCGTCGTCTCGTTCAGCAAGTGTAAGGCGCTTGAAACCAAAGTGTGCACGTCATCCGGCGCAAAAACGGGCGAAATCGTCCTGCCGGCGATGAGGGGCGAACTCGGCTACCTCGAAGAAGCACCCGGCACCACGGTCGGCCTCAAGCTCGAAAGCGAAGCCCACCCGGGTTACACCGGCCAGCTCACCGAATTCAGCTGCGAAGACCTCACCGCGAATGTCACGGGCGGCGTGATCGGAACGGTCAGTAAAGACGTCAACGTGATCGACAAGGAATCTGAAGTCGTTGACCTTGCGACCGAATCGATCGGCACCCACGAATACCACGGCCTGACCTACAAACCGACGGTGAACCCGCTCGGCTGGGCTGATGAAGCGACCGAAATCGCCACCGAACTCGAAGCAGACCTGAAAGGCGAACTGACCAAACTCGAACGGCCGATCATCAAGACGCTGATCTGCGGTCCGTACATCGAAAGCCTGCTCCACATTCCCTGCACGCCCGAAGCGTATGCGGGACAGGATCAGACCACGCTCGTAAAGGGCGAAGCCCTGGAGATCAAAGCGTAGGAGCGATGTTCCACCTGCCCCCGGGTTGACCGCGGGGCAGGTGTGCCGGCGCGTGTGGGGCCTTCGGGGCCCCACACGCACCTCAAGGGCCGTGACGGTCGCCTCGAGCACGCCCATCGGCCCCACGCGCGGGCGCCCTGGGGCGGCGGAGGTGCCGGCCGATGGGCCCGCGGAGCACCGGGAGTGCGCCGCGGAAGACCAGCGATGGGCCTAGCACCCGCTGCACGGCTCACACAACCGCGTCCTGGTGCCGATGCTGACGGGCATATGCCCGCGCGCGACCCCGCCACAGAGCCGATCTCCGACCGGATTCCGGACCTGCCCGAGGGGCTGGAGGCCGGAAACCTGGTGGACCAGCTTCCCGCGATCCTGTACATCGCCGACGTCGGGATCGGAGGCCGCTGGCACTACGTGAGCCTCGGCGTCAGCGCCATCCTCGGCTTCACGCCCGAGGAATGGATCGATGACCCGGGGTTGTGGGCACGCCAGATGCACCCTGATGACCGCGAGCACATCTTCGAGCGCGAGGACGAGCTCGACCGGCCCGGCGAGCCCGACGAATACCGCCTCAGGCACCGCACGGGAAGGACGGTGTGGGTACGCGATGACGCGGCTCTGCTCCCGGACGCGCACGGAAACATCCGCTGGCACGGGGTGATGCTGGACATCACCGACCGCAAGCTCGCCGAGGAAGAGCTCGAACGGCGCGCCGAACAGCAGGCGGCGGTGGCGCGCCTGGGCAAGCAGGCGCTGGAGGGCGAGGATGTGAGCAAGCTGATGCGGGCAGCGCTCGAGGAGGCGACCAGGATCATCGGCGTCGAGACCGGCGCTGTGTTCGAGCTCGCGCGCGGCTATGGAAGCCTGCTGCTGCGAGCCAGCGTCGGCCCGATGAAGCCCCCGGCGCTCATGCGCCTGCGGCGCAGCTCGGTGGACCGCGAAGGACGCTCCAGCGGACCGCCGGTTCCCGTCCCCTTCCCGCATGGAGAGGACGTGCCCTATCTCCCCTACGAACTCTCCGAAGGCGAGATGGTTCACATAGAGGGCCGCAGCCGCCGCTGGGGAGCCCTCTGGCTCGCCTACGGTGAGGATCGCGGGCTGGCCGACGCGGACCTCGACTTCGTGCAGACCCTCGCGAACATCATCGCGGACGCGATCCAGCAGCGGGCGACCGAAGATGACATCCGCTACCAGGCCCTGCACGACCCGCTGACCGGATTGCCCAACCGGGTTCTGTTCCTGGATCGCCTGGACCGCACGCTCGCACGGCGCGGCGCCGAGGTCGCCGTGGTGCTGCTGGACATCGACAACTTCAAGCTCGTCAACGACAGCCTCGGCCACAGCGCCGGCGACGAGCTGCTGAGGGCAGTGGCGCCCCGCCTCACCGCCGCGCTGCGACCGGAAGACACGATCGCGCGCCTCGGGGGCGATGAGTTCGTCGTGCTCGTCGAGCAGATCCCCGACGAGCGCGCGGCCGCTCAGGTGGCAGCCCGCATCATGGCTGCCTTCGAGGACCCGTTCGAGTTGAGCGCCGGCGAGCATTTCGCGAAGGCGAGCCTCGGCATCGCGGTCGCCAGCCGCGGCGGGAGCACCCCCTCCGCCCTGTTCGGTGATGCGGACGCCGCCCTCTACCAGGCCAAGCGCAGAGGTCGCGGGCGCTTTGAGGTCTTCGACGGCGACATGCGAGCCCGGACGGTCGAGCGCCTCTCTCTCGAGAACGACCTGCGGCGCGCGCTCGAGCGCGAGGAGCTGCGGGTCGTCTACCAGCCGATCGTGTCGCTTCGCGACGGCTCCATCTCCTCGGTCGAGGCGCTGGTGCGCTGGATGCACCCTGAACGCGGGCTGATCAGCCCCGAAGAGTTCATCCCCGTAGCGGAGGAGAGCGGGATGATCGAGGCGATCGGGCGCTGGGTGCTGGAGACCGCCTGCACGAGCGCGGCGCAGTGGCGAGGTTCCCACAGGGGCCCGAAGGCGCTCGGGATCTCGGTGAACCTCTCTGTGCGCCAGCTGATGCAGCGCGACCTCGAGGCGACGATCGAAGGGGCGCTGCTCCTCTCCGGGCTCGAGCCGTCGAGGCTGTCGCTGGAGATCACCGAGTCGGTGCTGCTCGAGGACCCGGAAGGTGTGAGCGCGACCCTTACCCGCGTCGCGGGACTCGGCGTGCGGTTCGTCCTTGACGACTTCGGGACGGGCTATTCGTCGCTGGCGTATCTGAGCGGCCTGCCGATTGACGGCCTGAAGGTGGATCGCTCATTCGTGAGCGACCTCGGAAGCGACGCGCGCTCCACGGCCATCACGACCGCGATCGTGAGGATGGCGCAGGCGCTCGCCGTCGAGGTGATCGCCGAGGGCGTCGAGACCGAGTGCCAGGCGGCCGCTCTGCGCGAGCTGCAATGCGAGCTGGCTCAGGGCTTCTACTTCCACCGGCCGCTGGACGGCGAGAGTCTCTCTCGCGTGCTCAGCGCCGAGCGCCTCGCGTCGAGCCCCGCCGGCGAGGCTCGGCCGCGCGACGCGCGGCCGCTCTCACAGGCCCGCTCGCGCTAGAGGCTCCTCTCAGCCACGGCGGCGCGAGTGGCGCCCGGGCGTGAGGGTCACGAGCACCGCGCTGCTGGGCGTGACCTTCAGTGACATCGACGCGCCATGCACCGCCACCGTCGGTCCCTTCACCCTGAAGGAGCCGTTTGCGGCGACCGTGTGCCCGCCGAGCAGGACGTCGCCGGTGGAGCTCTGTGACGGCGCCGTCAGACGCAGCACCGTCGCCTCGCCCATGCCGGCGGCGTCGAGCTTCACCGCGAGCGGTCGGGAGCCGGGAGGTTCGTCATCCACCAGCACGTCCTGAATCGAGCGGCCAGGCCCGGAGAAGGCGGCGACGACGAGATCCGGGGAGCCATCCGACTGGACGCTCGTCGGCAGCGGCCGCGCGCCCGTGAGCGAGCGCGTGAGCAGCAACGCATACCACTCGGGCTGGGCGCGGAGCCTGCCGGCCGCGAGCGCGGCGGCGCTCGGGGCGCACAGCGGCGTGTAGCCGACACAGTTGGTTGGGTTGCCCTCGAGGTTGATGCCCGCCGTCCCGGAGGCCATGACCTGGGTTATGTATCCCGCCGCCCACAGCGCCGAGGCGAAGGTGTCGCTGATCCCCGGGACCCCTCCGCAGGACACGGTGTTGGCCTCGTCGATCCTGAGCGGAATGTCATTCAGGAGCGACACCGACAGGTAGGTGGCCAGCGAGCGCTCCTCAAGGCCCCGCGTCGCGGGGCTCAACAGTTGCTGGATGGAGGGCGGCGGGACCTGCGCGCACCCGAGCGGATAGTGATGGCCGGTCAGCAGCGAGGGAACCTGTGCGAGCGCCTCCGCTTCGCCCCAGTCCTTGAAGATTCCCGAGCCCGAGACGTCGGGGCCGGCGATCGGCACGCCGGGGGTGAGCGCGGCAATCGCTTCCCGGTAGATCGCGACCTCTTCCTCGTAGCCCTGGGCGAGCCACGGGTTTTCACGCAGCCCGTGACTGGCGTACGAGTTCGGCTCGTTGCCGATCTCCACCCCCGCGAGCAGCGGCCCGAGTGCGTGGCTGGCGGAAGCCACCTCGCGCGCGGCCGCCTCGGGGTCGTAGTGCGCGAGGTTGACGGTCAGCAGCACATGCCATCCGCTGCGGCGCGCGAGTTCGCCGACGGCGCGCATCTGCGGCGGGCCGATGGTCAACGACGCCCACGGCGGGCGGGGCGTGAGCCCGTCGGTCCAGGCGACGTCCTCATCCGCGGTGATGCCCCCGAAGCGGATCACCCCGGGGCCGAGCGAGCGCAGCAAGGTGACCAGGTCGCCGCGATGGGCGTATCGGGAGATCTGCCCGAGGGCGGCGGCCTCGAAGGAGAGCCCCAGAAAGTGTGCGGGCACCACTTTTCCGGGGGCCAGAGGATCAACCGCCACCCGAACGGCCACAGCAGCGTCCGCCTGGCGCCCGCGGGCGCCGGCCGCGGAGGCGGCCCCTGCGAGCAGCAGCACGGCGACGGCGGCGAGCACCGCCACCCACAGCGCTGCCCCGGGGCGCGCCGGGGGCGATAGGGGTGACTGCCGGGGTCGGGCCACACCTGCAGTAAACAACCTGGCATCGGCCCCGTGCGGCAGGCCCCCGGCTGCGCGGACGTGCGGTGGGCGGGGATTTTCCCGCACGCCCTCTACGGAGTACTGCGCTGGGACATGTCCGCCCGCCACATGAGCATGTAGACGTGGCCGGTCGCGTCGACCTCGACCTTTACAACGTGCTGCTCGGGTTTGGCTGGGCGCGCGAGCGTGGAGAGCTGATCAGGGCCACCGTCGACCCGTCGTTCATGCTGCGGGCACGCCGGGCGCTGTTCCCGCTCCCGGTGCTCGACCGCCGCCCCGCACCGGACCCCGACGTCTTCCCTCCGCTGCGCAAACGCCCCATCAAGGCGCTGGAGGGAGCCCGGATCGCGCTCATCGCCGGCGGCGGAGCGGGAGCCTGCGTGTCCCTGATCGGGGTCAAGCGCGCCTTCGAGGAGGCGGGCATCGAGCCTTCGCTGATCACGAGTTGCTCGGGCGGCACGATGTGGGGCTCGATGTGGGCAGCGGGCATGAGCGCCCAGGAGATGGCCGACTTCTCCCTGGCCTGGCACCTGGAGGATTATCTCGACATCCAGTGGGCCAAGGCCCCCGCTACGCGCTCGCGGCACTGAAGGGCTTCACGGGCCTGGCCAAGGGAGAGGCGATCGAACGGACGTTCAACGAGCGCTTCGGCTCCATGCGGGTCGCGGACCTGCCGATCTCGATCGAGTCGATCGTCTACGACATGGATCGGGGCGGCGTCGACTACTTCGGCTCCGCCACCAAGCCCGATCTGACCGTCGGGCGCCTTGTCCGCATCGCCATCGCCCTGCCGGTCTTCATCGAGTCCGTGGACGTGGACGGGCACCTGTACGTCGACGGCGGCATCATCGAGCTGCTGCCGTCCGAGCCGATCCTGAGGGATGGCTCCTTCGACCACGTGTTCGCCGCCAACTTCATGCTCCCCCCGCAGCTGCAGCCGGACGACATCACCGGCTGGCAGGAGACGCCGATGGGGATCCTGAGGGCGAGCCGCCAGGCCGAGCAGGGCGTGCAGCTCGAGTTCGCCAGCCGCCTGCGGGCCGAGCTCGGCGAGAAGCTGACGATCATCGACGCCGCCGACCACCGGCTGCTGCGCGGACCCGCCTTCTATGACCTCTTCATCGACCGAAGCCGCTGGCCCGAGCTGATCCGCGAGGGTTATGCGCGCGCCACGAGGGCGCTCGACGAGCTGCGTCCCCCGGCGCGCGCCAAAGCCCGCCCGCGGGCCTCCGCTCCGCGGCAGGCGAAGGCAAGGCGAGCCTGAGCGACATGAGCGCAACCGGCGAAACCGGCAGCACGGCCGGGCGCTCCTCTGGGCGCCAGGCCCGCAAACCCCGGCAGCGCGCCCGCTCGGCGCAGCGCGTGCCCACGGTCCTGCGCCGCCTGATAGCGCGCTATGACCCTTCGGTATTCGACGCGCGCGAGAGGGTCACCCGCATCCGGCTCACGGTCGCGGGCGGAGAGTCCTGGGACGCCGTGATCACCGCGGCGGGCGCCGTCGGCGAGCCGGCGTCCGGGCGCCCCGACGCGCTCCTGACCGCGGACCGGGAGGTCTGGGACGCGATCGCCACCGACGTGCGCAGCGCGATGTCCGCCTATCGCTCAGGGCGGCTTTCGGTCCGGAGCAACATGCACGCGGGCGTTGGGTTCCTGGCCGCCACCAGCGGCGATGAGTCAGAGGGCCGCATGCGCTTCCGCAGCATCTCGACCCGCACCTACAGGCTGTCGATCATGGAGGCGGGCACCGGCCCGGCGGTGCTCGCTCTGCACGGGCTCGGCGCCACGAAGGGGTCGTTCCTGCCGACCGTGCTCGCGCTCTCCGAGCGCTTTCGCGTCATCGCGGTGGACCAGCCCGGATTCGGCGATTCGGACAAGCCGATCGGCGTGCCGTATGACCCGCGCTTCTTCGCCGCGACCGCGCTGAACCTGCTCGACGCGCTCGAGATCGACCGGGCGCACGTGATCGGCAACAGCCTCGGCGGGCGCGTCGCCCTGGAGCTGGGACTGCGCAACCCCAGCCGTGTCGGGCGCCTCGGGCTGCTGGCGCCGTCGCTCGCATGGCGCCGGGGCCGCGCGTGGGCCCCCCTGCTCAGGCTCACGCGTCCTGAGCTCGGGCTCGTGCAGCTGGCGCCCCGGCCCCTGATCGAGACGATCGTGCGCGGGATGATCCCCGACGCGGAGGATGGCTGGACCGCGGCCGGCGTCGATGAGTTTCTGCGTGCCTACCTGACGCCCGCGGGACGTGCCGCCTTCTACGCCGCCGCCCGCCACATCTATCTCGAGGAGCCCCACGGCGAGGAGGGGTTCTGGACCCGGCTGGCCAAGCTCGAGCCGGAGGCGCTGTTCGTATGGGGGCGCCACGACCGGCTGGTCCCCCTCGCATTCGAGCGCCATGTCGCGGATGTGCTCCCGAGCGCGCGGCACCTCGAGCTCAACTGCGGGCACGTGCCGCAGATCGAGCTCCCCGAGAAGACCCACGCCGCGCTGTCAGGGTTCTTCGCCGGCCGCCGGCGCTGAGCGGGCCGCTAGATCCGCTCCAGCAGAGCCAGGCCCACCGGACCCAGCATCGGCTCCAGCGGCGCGATGCGCTCGAGCTCGTGGACCTCGCCGGAGAGGACATCCCGCCATTCGCCCGCCGCGCCGTCGGGCAGGACGAGTCCGCGGATCGGCCCGGGCCGCAGCTCGACCACCACGAGCACCTCGTGCGCGCCGCGGGTGAAGGCGCAGACCGCCGGTCCGGCCGCAACCGGCGTGTAGGAGCCGGCGAAGGGAGCCGGCCGGCGCTCGCGCAGGGCGAGGGCGGCGAGAATGAGCCCGAGCTTGGCGGTCTCCTCGCGCGGCGGCGCTCCGCTGCGGATCTCGGCCAGCGCCGCTGCTGCGCCCGCCCAGTCGACGGGGCCGCGATTGTCGGGGTCCACGAGCCGCAGCAGCTCGAGCTCGTCGCCCTGGAAGAAGTCCGGCACCCCCGGGCATGTCAGCTTCAGCAGCGTCTGCCCCGCCGCCGCTCGCCTGCCGAGCTCCGCGACACGCGCCGCGAACGGCTCGAAGTCGTCCATGAACGGCCTGTGCTCGAGCACGCGGGCGCAGAAGCGGTCGACCCTGGACTCGAGCTCCTCGTCCGGGCGCAGCCAGCTCGTTCTGAGCTTGGCCTCCCGGATCGCCTTGCGCATGTACATCGCCAGGCGATCGCGCTCGATCGGCCAGGCGCCCACCAGCGTCTGGTAGAGCAGATACTCCTCGGAGGCGTCCGGGGCACCATTCTCCACGAGCGGGGAGTTGACGGCGTGCCAGCGCAGCACGTGCTCGCGCCACTCCCCCGGGATTCCGGCCAGCGCCCCGATGCGCGCCCTCACGTCGGCGCTGCGCTTGGTGTCGTGGGTGGAGGTCGCGAGCAGCCCGCGCGGGAACCGCAGGCCGCGTTCGAGGTTTCGCGCATGGAAGCTCTCGACGCTGATGCCGAAGCGTTCCGGGTCGCCTCCCACCTCGTTGAGGGCCAGCAGTCGCCCGTAGCGATAGAAGGCGGTGTCCTCCACGCCCTTGGCCATGATCGGCGGCGAGGTCTGCTGAAAGCGGGTCACGAACTCATGCGGGACCGAGGACCGCAGCAGCAGCGCGGCCGTCAGCTCGCGGGGCATCGCCGCCCACTCGATCGCGCCGCGATCGGCGTCGGCGACCTCGCCGGCGCCCGGGTCCACATAGGTGCGGTACACGGGCAGGCGCGCAAGCGCCTCGGTGATCCCCGGCAGGTCGGCCACGCGGCTCAGGCGCTCGACCTCCGGGCGGAACGTGCTTTCTGCCTGCTCGAGCTGTGACTCCAGCGCGATCTCCCAGAACTGCCGGCTCTCGCCGGTGAACTCGACGTAGGTGTCGCTGAGGCCGTCCTTGCCCCACTGGTCCACGAACAGGGCCGCGACGTCGTTCAGGAACTCATATCCGACCGTTCCCTCCACCGGCCAGTCACGCAGCGCCTCATCACTCTGCAGGATCTTCTCCACCCACACCTTCTCGACGCCCTCTCGCCTGAGCGCCCGCAGGTAGCCGGCCGGGTCGGCCAGGCCATCGAGATGATCGATTCGCAGGCCGTCGATCACTCCCTCCCTGACCAGCTGCAGGACCTTCTGATGAGTGGCCCGGAAGACGTCCTCATCCTCCTGGCGCACACCTGCCATGCCGTCGATGTCGAAGAAGCGCCGGTGCCGGCCCGTGACAGGGTCGAGGTCAAAGAACTTCCGGCGCAGCCCCTCGTCCGCCCACAGGCGGTTCTCCGGGCAGGCGGCCATGTGGTTCGGGACGTGGTCGACGATCAGGCCCAGGCCGGCGGCCGCGAGCTCACGCAGAGCGCTCTCGCCGCCGAGATCCCGCGAGACGAGGCATGGGTCGACGACGTCGTAGCCGTGGCCGGAGCCCTCGCGCGCCTGCATCAGCGGCGAGAGGTAGAGGTGGCTGACGCCGAGCTCGCGCAGATACGGCACGAGCTCCCGGGCCTGCGCGAGGTCCAGCTCGGCGCCGAGCTGCAGACGATAGGTGGCGCGCAGCTCGGGCAGCCCTACCGCCCGACCTGCTTCAGCAGCGTCACCGAATGATCCACGGCGAGCAGCTCGCCGCGCGGCGCCACCTCGAATGAGCCGGGCGGCAGGTCCGGCTCGGCGGTGGAGATCTCAAGCGCCCAGCGCGCGCCGAAACGGCGCGAGGGCAGCCGGAAGGTCACGTCCTGTCCCTCGGCATTGAAGATCACGAGCCAGGAGTCATCGCGAACCTCCTCGCCATGCTCGCCCACGGAGCTCGGCGCCTGGCCGTTGAGGAACAGTCCGAAGGCGCGCAGGTCGTCGCGCTCCCAGTCGTTGCGGGTCAGCTTCAGGCCGTCCTGGCGGAACCACCAGGCGTCGGGCAGACCCGCCTCGCCGATGACCCCGTCGAAGAACCTCGAGCCCCGGAAGATCGCGTGCTCCCTGCGGATCGCGATCAGGCGCTTGGCGAACGCGAGCAGATGCTCACGCGACTCATCCAGCTCCCAGTCGTACCAGGCGAGCTCGTTGTCCTGACACCAGGTGTTGTTGTTACCGAGCTGCGTGCGCCCTATCTCATCTCCGCCGGAGAGCATCGGCACGCCTAGCGAGAAGAAGAGCGTCGTCAGCATGTTGCGCTGCTGACGGGCGCGCAGGGCGATCACGGCGGGGTCGTCCGTCGGCCCTTCCGCACCGCAGTTCCAGCTCCTGTTGTCGTCGGTCCCGTCGCGGCCGTCCTCGCCGTTGGCCTCGTTGTGCTTGTGCTCGTAGCTGACCAGGTCGGCCAGCGTGAAGCCGTCGTGGCAGGTCACGAAGTTGATCGAAGCGAACGGGTCGCGGTCGTGGGAGTACAGGTCGCTGGAGCCGGTCAGTCGCGAGGCGAAGGCGCTCGCGGGTGCCTGTCCGCGCCAGAAGTCGCGCACGACGTCACGGTAGACCCCGTTCCACTCCGTCCACAGCGGCGGGAAGTTGCCCACCTGATATCCGCCGGGCCCCAGGTCCCACGGCTCGGCGATCAGCTTGACCTGTGAGAGCACGGGATCCTGGTAGATCACGTCGAAGAAGGCGGACAGCCGGTCGACCTCGTACAGCTCGCGTGCGAGCGCCGCGGCGAGGTCGAAGCGAAACCCGTCGATGTGGCACTCCGTCACCCAGTAGCGCAGCGAGTCCATGATCAGGCGCAGCACGCTCGGGTGACGCGGGTTGAACGAGTTGCCGGTGCCGGTGAAGTCCATGTAGTGCCGCGGGTCATCCGGCAGCAGGCGGTAGTAGCTCGCGTTGTCGATTCCGCGGAAGGAGAGCATCGGGCCGAGGTGGTTTCCCTCCGCGGTGTGGTTGTAGACGACATCCAGGATCACCTCTATCCCGGCTGCGTGCAGCGCCTTGACCATCCCCTTGAACTCGCGCAGCTGCTCGCCGCGGGAGCCGGTGGCGGCGTAGGCGGAGTGGGGCGCGAGGTAGCCGATCGAGCTGTAGCCCCAGTAGTTGCTCAGGCCCCGGTCCGGCAGAAAGCTCTCGTCGACGTTCTGGTGGATCGGGAGCAGCTCGACGGCCGTCACCCCGAGCGATGCGAGGTAGTCGATCGCGGGCTCGGAGGCGAGGCCGCCATATGTTCCGCGCAGGTCCTCGCGCACGTCCGGGTGGCGCATCGTGAAGCCGCGGACGTGCGTCTCGTAGATCACGGTCTCACTCCACGGCCTCGCGGGCGGCCGGTCGTCCTGCCAGTCGAAGTGCTCATCCACGACGACGCTCTTGGGTATCGCCTCCGCGTCGTCCTCATCGTCGGGCTCGAGGTCGGCGTCCTCGTTCCCGCTCGGCACATACGGGAACACGTTGGCCGTATCCCACCGGACGGGACCTTCGATCACCTTGGCGTACGGGTCGATCAGGAGCTTGGTGGGGTTGAAGCGATGTCCCGCGCCGGGGTCGTACGGGCCGTGGACCCGGTAGCCGTATCGCTGGCCCGGCCCAACCTCGGGCAGGTAGCAGTGCCAGTTGTAGGCGGTGCGTTCGGTGAGCACGACCCGGCTCTCCTGGCCCGCCTCGTCGAACAGGCACAGTTCCACCCGCTCGGCGTTCTCGGAGAACAGCGAGAAGTTCGTCCCCTGCCCGTCCCACGTGGCGCCCAGCGGGAACGGGCGTCCGGGCCACACGGCGCTCACCGGACCAGCGCTCCCGCCAGCGGGCCGAGCCGCACGCCGCCGTCGGCGATCCGCGCCGGCGGATGGGTGGCGATCACGACCTCCTGGCCCTCGCACGCCACCAGCCTCTCCCCCGCGGCGAAGTTGCACAGGAGCTCCCAATCGCCGCGGCGCACGCGCAGCCAGCGCTCGTCCTCGTCGAAGGAGATCTGCGCCCGCCCGCCCGGCAGCATCCTCCTGAGCCTCAGGAGCTCTCCGTAGAGACCCCTCAGCGCGGGTTCGGCCTCGCGCGTGAGCTTGGAGGCGGTGAACGTCTCGCGCTCCTGCGGGTCCGGCACCGGCGAGCCGTAGGCCTCAAAGCGCGCGAACTCGCGCCGGCGACCCTCGCGGGTCGCCTGCGCGATGTCTGCGTCGATGTGATCTGTGAAGAACATGAAGGGAGCCCCCTCGCCGTACTCCTCGCCCATGAACAGAAGCGGCGTGAACGGCGACAGCAGCACGCAGAACGCCGCCAGTGGCCGGGCGGCCGCGGGCATGCGGTCTCCCAGGGCGCGGTTTCCCACCTGGTCGTGGTTCTGGCTGTAGACGACGAACTGCGCGGCGGGGCGGTCCTCTGCGGGCGCTCCGAAGCGCCGCCGGCGAAACTCGGAGTAGTTGCCGTCGTAGACGAACGGGCGCCGGTAGGCCTTGGCAAGGTCGGCGAGGAGTCCGTAGTCGGAGTAGTAGCCGTCCTGTTCGCCGCTGAGCAGCGCCCGCAGCGCATGGTGGAAGTCGTCGGCCCACTGCGCGTCGTGCCCATGCCCGCCGGCGGACGGCGGGCGGATCACGACGGGGTCGTTCAGGGCGCTCTCGGCGATCACGAGCGCCCGTGGCCGGGCCCGGTGGACCCGTGAGGCGAGGTCTCGCAGGATGTGGTGGGCACCCTCGTCATGGATGGCGTGGACCGCGTCGACCCGGAGCCCGTCGAGATGGAAGTCGCGCACCCATCCCTCGGCGCTCTGCAGCACCCATTCCCGGACGGGGTCGCACTGTTCGTCGTCATAGTTGATCGCCTTCCCCCACGGCGTCCTGTACGTGTCGGTGAAGTAGGGACCGAACTCCTCCATCGCCTCGACACCCGAGGCTCCCACGTGGTTGTACACCACGTCCAGGACGACGCCGACACCCTCGGAGTGGGCCGCGTCGACGAGCCGCGCCAGCTCCAGCGGCCCGCCGTAGCCCGAGAAGGCAGCGGAGATCTGCACCCCGTCATAGCCCCACCCGCGGCTGCCCGGGAACTCGCCGACGGGCATCAGCTCGATCGCGCTCACACCGAGCTCGCGCAGCTCTGCAAGGTGCGGGATCACGCCCGCGAAGGTCCCCTGCGGGCTGAACGCGCCGACGTGGAGCTCGTACAGCACGAGGTCCTGCACCTCGACTCCCCCCCAGCTCTCATCACTCCACGTGAAGGCGCTTGTGTCAAGCACCCGCGAGGGGCCACGGATCCCGTCGGGCTGCCACCGCGAGCACGGGTCCGCGAAGGCCTTCCCGTCCAGCACTATCCAGTAGTCGTCCCCTGCGCCGGCCCGCACCGTGCGTTCGCGCACGCCGTGGCCGACGTCCTTGAGCTCGTGATCCACGCCGCCGGTCCGGACCGCCGCAGCCTGCGCGCCGGGACACCACACGCGGAAGCAGACCTCGCCGCCGGGGCCCGGCACCGCGCCGAGCTGCTGCTCCCACGAGTGGCTCATGCAGGATCGGGCACGAACCACACGACGGCCAGCGGCGGGAGCAGCACCTGTGCCGAGTAGGGCTGCCCGTGCCAGGGGATCGGCTCCGCCGTCAGCCCCCCCAGGTTCCCGAGATCGCCTCCGCCGTAGTGGCGGCTGTCGCTGTTGAGCACCTCAAGCCAGCGGCCCGGGCGGGGCAGCCCCACGCGGTGGCTCAGCTTCGGCGCCGGGGTGAAGTTGCACGCGCAGATCAGCAGGTCGCTCTGATCGGCCGACGCCCTGACGAAGCACAGGGAGTTTCCGTCCACGTCGTTCGGCTCCAGCCACCAGAACCCGGCTGGGTCGTGGTCCAGTTCCCACAGGGCGGGATGCTCGCGGTAGACGCGGTTGAGGTCGCCGACGAGCGTCCTCACACCCTCATGGGCCGGGTCCCGCAGCAGATGCCAGTCGAGTGAGCGCTCGTTGCTCCACTCCGACTCCTGGGCAAGCTCGCCTCCCATGAACAGCAGCTTCTTACCCGGGTGCGCCCACATGTACGCGTACATCGAGCGCAGGTTCGCGAACTGCTGCCAGCGGTCGCCGGGCATGCGCGTCAGCAGCGAGCCCTTGCCGTGCACGACCTCGTCGTGGGAGAGCGGCAGGATGAAGTTCTCGTCGTAGGCATAGAGCTGGCTGAACGTCAGCTCGTTGTGGTGGTAGCGCCGGAACACCGGGTCGCGCTGGAAGTAGCCGAGCGTGTCGTGCATCCAGCCCATGTTCCACTTCAGGCCGAAACCGAGGCCGCCCAGGTAGGTCGGCCGCGAGACACCGGGCCAGGCGGTGGACTCCTCCGCCGCCGAGACGACGCCGGGCTCGCGCGCGTGCAGGACCTCGTTGAGCTCGCGCAGGAAGGCGATCGCCTCGAGGTCCTCGCGTCCGCCGTAGCGGTTCGGGATCCACTCTCCCTCGTTGCGCGAGTAGTCGAGGTAGAGCATCGAGGCCACCGCATCCACCCGCAGCCCGTCGGCGTGGAACTCCTGCAGCCAGAAGACGGCGCTGGCTATGAGGTAGTTGCGAACCTCGTTGCGCCCGAAGTTGAACTCGAGCGTGCCCCAGTCCGGGTGCAGCGCGCGGCGCGGATCCTCATGCTCATACAGTGCCGTGCCGTCAAAGCGCGCGAGCGCCCACTCATCGCGCGGGAAGTGCGCCGGCACCCAGTCCAGGATCACGCCGATCCCGGCCTGGTGCATGCGGTCGATGAACTCCCGGAGATCGTCGGGCGAGCCGAGCAGCGGAGTGGGTGCGAAGTAGGAGGTCACCTGATAGCCCCACGAGCCTCCGAACGGGTGCGCCATCACGGGCAGCAGCTCCACGTGGGTGAACCCGAGCTCGGACACATATTCGGCGAGCTCGTCGGCGAGCTCCAGATAGCTCAGGCTGCGGTTGTCCTCCAGCGCCTTCAGCCTCCACGAGGGCAGGTGGACCTCGTAGATGGACATCGGCTCCCTCAGGGGATTCGCCGCGCGGCGGCGCTCCAGCCAGGCCTCGTCCTGCCAGCGGTGGCCTGGGCTGTGGACGATGGACGCCGTCGCGGGCGGCATCTCGGCCTGAAAGGCGAACGGGTCGGCCCGCAGCAGCAGCTCGCCGTCCTGCGAGCGGATCTCGTACTTGTAGCGCGCGCCCGCCCCGGCACCGGGGATGAACAGCTCCCAGACCCCCGAGCTCCCCAGCGACCGCATCTGGTGAAGGCGCCCGTCCCAGCCGTTGAAGTCGCCGACGACGCTGACCGAGCGGGCGCTCGGCGCCCACACGGCGAAGCTCGTGCCCTGCGTGCCGTCGATCTCGCGCACGTGCGCCCCGAGCCGCTCGTAGAGCAGCTCGTGGCGGCCCTCGGCGACGAGATGCAGGTCGAGCTCGCCGAGCGTCGGCGTGAAGGCATAGGGGTCGTGCAGGAGCAGGCTCTCGTGCGGATACTCGACCTCCAGCACATACTCCAGCGGCAGCGCCGCGCCGGCGGCCACGCCCTCGAAGACACCCGCGGGATGCACCAGGCTCAGCGTCACCGGCTCCCCGCCGGCAGGGAGGGCGCGAACCCGCTCGGCGCCGGGGCGAAACGCCCGGATCACGACGCCTTCCTCGTGGGGGTGGGCGCCGAGCAGCGCGTGCGGATCCGGATCGTCGCAGGCGACGAGCCGCTCGATCTGAGCCGCTGCGCTCACGCCTGCCTTGCCTCCAGAAGTCGCAGCAGCGCCGCCACCGCGATCGGCACCCAGTCGGGACGATGGTCGACCTCGTAACGCAGCTCGTAGACGGCCTTTTCGAGCTCGAGCAGCGTGAGGGTGTGCTCGATGGCCGTGCGGTCGGGCGGCAGCAGGCTCGCGTCGACCGCTCCGAGGTATCCGTCGACGAAGCTGGTGCGTGCGTCGGCGACCCAGTTCTCTCCCGGGCGAACGCCGAGCTGCAGTTCGGCCACAGCGGCGGCGTAGGCGAAGGACCGCAGCATGCACGCCACGTCCCGCAGCGCCGAGCGCTTGCGCCGGCGCTCCAGCAGCGGCCTGTCGGGCTCGCCCTCGAAGTCGATGATCACCCAGCCGCTCGGTGTCGCCATCGTCTGGCCGAGATGAAAGTCGCCGTGATGGCGGATCAGGCGGCCGTGCGCCGCGCCCTGGGCGGTCTTTCGCACGTACTCCCGGAGCTCCTCGCTCCGGCGCGCTAGCGGCTCGAGCGCGGGATCGTCATGACGCTCGTCGAGTGTGCGCTCGAGCTGCTCGTCGATGGTCGCGGCCAGCAGCGCGGTCGTCTCGAAGGTCGGCTCCTCGGGGGCGAAGTCCGCGTTGCTCGCGTCCGAGGCGAGCAGCGTGTGCATGCGTCCCGTGACTGCGCCGAGCTCGGCCAGTGGGCCCATCAGCTCCTGTGCCTCGCCGGCCTGGAAGGAGTCCAGGACCAGACGCCAGCCGTCGCGTGCGCCGTCGACGTGGCGTACGGCGATGCCGAGTGTGGCGTCCAGGGGCTCCCCGTCGTGCTCGAACCAGCCGAGCAGCTCCGGGATGCTCTCGTAGTCGCGCTCGGAAAGAAAGCGGAGCATCTCGAGTTCCGGGTTGATGCCCGCCGCCAGCCGGCGGAAAACCTTCACGACGACCTGCTCGTCGTAGACGAGCGAGGTGTTGCTCTGCTCGCCGGTCAGTGCGCGGATGCTGCTCGCCGATGCGAGCGAACCTGCCCCCGCCGTCCCGTTGAAGACGACGCGGCTGTTCGCGCTCTCGATCACCGCCGATTCACTCAGCAGGCGCCCCAGCGTGCGGCAGTGCTCCGGGTTCTCCAGTGCGCCGTACACGACCCAGCCGTCGATCTCGAAGATGGATGCCTCATCGGGCTCGGGGCCGGAGGGGCGGATCCCGATCAGCATGTTGTAGAGGTCGGTGGTGCCCGGATGAAAGCGGAGCTGAACCAGCGCGAGGATCAGCTGCGGATCTCCGTCCAGCGGCGTGCTCTGCACGATGCTCGCCTGGCCGATGCCGCGGCCCTTGGTCGCATACCAGCGCTGGCGCGCGATCCACTCGGCCAGCGCCCCCTCGTCGACGAACGTGAGGTCTCCCCGCTCGAAGGCGGAATGTACGCCGCCGCGACTCACGCGCCCTCTCCCGGCTCGTCCTCATCCTCGTCGGCCTCCAGCAGGAACCAGAAGAACCCGCGCGGAGCGAACGTCAGCAGGTAGGACAGCTCTCCGATCCGGGGGAAGCGCGAGCGGCTGAACATCTCGACGGGGTGGCGGCCCTCGTACGCGGACAGGTCGAGCTCGACGGCCTGCGCAGAGCGGGCGAAGTTGTGCACGCACAGCGCGATGTCGTCCTCATAGCGGCGAATGTGGGCGAAGATCCTCGGGTTGGTGCTCGCCAGCGGCTCGTAGGTCCCCATCCCGAACACGGGGTGCTCCTTGCGCAGGGCGATGATCCGCTGCATCCAGCGCAGCAGCGACGTCGGGGTTCGCAGCTGCGCCTCGACGTTGACCGCCTGAAAGCCGTACACGGGGTCCATCAGCGGCGGAAGGTACAGCTGCGCGAAGTCCGCCTGGGAGAAGCCGCCGTTGCGGTCGCCCGTCCACTGCATCGGCGTGCGCACCGAGTCGCGGTCGCCGAGGTAGACGTTGTCCCCCATTCCGATCTCGTCGCCGTAGTAGAGGATCGGGGTGCCCGGCAGCGAGAACAGGATCGCCGTCATCAGCTCCATCTCGTCGCGGCCGTTGTCGAGCAGCGGCGCCAGGCGCCGGCGGATGCCGACGTTGATCTTTCCGCGCGGGTCCTTGGCGTACTCCGCGTACATGTACTCGCGCTCCTCGTCGGTGACCATCTCGAGCGTGAGCTCGTCGTGGTTGCGCAGGAACAGCCCCCACTGGCAGGAGTCGGGGATGTCGGGCGTGTTGGCGAGCGTCTCATAGACGGGCGTCGCGTCCTCGCGGCGCAGAGCCATGAACATGCGCGGCATGACCGGGAAATGGAAGGCCATCTGGCACTCGTCCCCTGCGCCGAAGTACTCGACGACGTCGGCGGGCCACTGGTTCGCCTCCGCGAGCAGCACGCGATCGGGGTATCTCGCCTCGACCTCGGCGCGTGCGCGTTTCAGGAAGGCGTGCGTCTCGGGAAGGTTTTCGCAGTTGGTGCCCTCACGCGCGAACAGGTACGGCACCGCGTCGAGCCGCAGACCGTCCAGGCCCAGGTCGAGCCAGAACTTGATGACGTCGAGCATCGCCTCCTGGACTTCGGGGTTGTCGTAGTTCAGGTCCGGCTGGTGATCGAAGAAGCGATGCCAGTAGTACGCGCCGGCGACCGGGTCCCAGGTCCAGTTCGAGGACTCGCTGTCGACGAAGATGATGCGGACGTCCCTGTAGCGCTCGTCGGTGTCGGACCACATGTACCAGTCGCGCTTGGGCGAGTCCGGGCTGGAGCGGGACTCCTGGAACCACGGATGGGCGCTGGAGGTGTGGTTGATCACCATGTCGGCGATCACGCGGATCCCGCGCTGGTGCGCGGTGTCGACGAACGTGCGCACATCCTCTATCGAGCCGTAGTCGGGGTGCACCGAGTAGTAGTCGGAGATGTCATAGCCGCCGTCCTTCAGGGGCGAGGCGTACATCGGCAGCAGCCAGACGCAGTCGACGCCGAGCCATTCCAGGTAGTCAAGGCGCGCGGTCAGCCCGCGGAAGTCCCCGCTCCCGTCGGCGTTGCCGTCGGAGAACCCGCGCAGGTGGATCTCGTAGAAGACGGCGCGCTTGAACCACAGCGGATCGGACTCGAACCAGTGCGTCTGAGCCGTCATAGCCGCTGCACGCGCATCACGTGCGCCACGCGGCTGTCGGGCTCGAGGCGCACGTAGTTCTCACCCGTACGCCAGGAGTAGGTGGACCCGTCCAGCAGGTCCACGACATCGAAGTCGCTCGCCAGCTCCAGGCCGGCGGGAATCCGGAGCAGCCCCTCCTGGGTGTTGCGTGGATCCACGTTCACGACCGTGATCAGAGCGTTCTCCTCGGTCCGCTTGAGGTAGGCGATCATCGCGTCGTTCGCGCAGTCCAGAAAGGTGATGTTGCTGAGCTCGTGCAGGGCCCTGTTCTCGCGGCGCACGGTGTTCAGGAGCTCGATCATCTCGAGCAGAGGACCGTCCAGGCTGCGCTCCCTGATCTCGTACTTCTCCGAATGCAGGTACTCCTCCGAACCCTCGTGCGCGGGCACGCCCTCGAAGCTCTCAAATCCCGAGTAGACGCCGTAGGAGGGTGACAGCGTCGCGGCCGAGCACGAGGCGGGCCTGGAATGCCGGGCGGCCCCCGTGCTGCAGGTACTCGCTGAGGATGTCTGGGGTGTTGACGAAGAAGTTTGGCCGCAGGTACTCCCGCTCCTCGCCGTAGGCGAGTTCGGTCACATACTCGGTCAGCTCCGCCCGGGAGTTCTTCCATGTGAAGTAGGTGTAGGACTGGTCGAAGCCCACCTTCGCGAGCTCCCGCATCACGGCACGGCGGGTGAAGGCCTCGGAAAGGAAGAGCACCTCGGGATGCTTCCCGCGCACCTCGGCGATCAACCACTCCCAGAAGGCCAGCGGCTTGGTGTGGGGGTTGTCGACCCGGAATACGCGGACTCCGCGGTCCACCCACAGCAGCACGATCTCCCGCAGCGCGTCCCACAGCGATCGCCACTCGGCGCAGTCGAAGTCGAGGTTGTAGATGTCCTGATACTTCTTGGGCGGATTCTCCGCATACTTGAGCGTCCCGTCGGGGCGGTGCATGAACCACTCGGGGTGCTCTGTGAGCCACGGATGGTCGGCCGAGCAGTGCAGCGCCAGATCCAGCGCGAGCTCCAGCCCCAGCCGCAGGGCTGACTGCTGCAGCGCTTCGAAGTCCTCGACGGTGCCCAGAGCCGGGTCGATGGCCTCATGCCCTCCCTTCGGGGCGCCTATCGCCCACGGGCTGCCGGGGTCGCCCGCGCCCGCCTGCAGCGCGCCGTCGCGCCCCTTGCGGGCCGTCACCCCGATCGGGTGGATGGGCGTCAGGTACAGGACGTCGAAGCCGAGCTCGGCAAGGCGCGGGAGCTGGGATTCGACGCCGGAAAAGCCCCCCCAGGAACGCGGGAAGAGCTCATACCAGGCACCGAACCGGGCGCGCAGGCGATCCACGTCGATGCTCAGCGTGCCCTCAAGGCCCGTTGAGCGGGAGCGGTCGGGACTCCGCTGCATGGCTCCGAGCAGCTCGTGTCCCAGCGCCGTGTCGTGCTTCAGCGCCTCCGGCGCGCCGGCATCCTCGAGCGTCGCCAGCGCCGCCGAGATCACACGGCCGTCCTCCCCCTTCGCGCGCCCGCTGGCCTCGCGCAGGATCAGGACACCTTCGGCGAGCTCGCTCGTGAGGCTGTGCTGGCCGAACTCGAGCTTGCGGGAGATCTCCTCGCGCCAGCTCGCAAAGGCATCAGACCACGCCTCGATCGTCCACTCCCAGCGCCCGGGGCCCTCGACCTTGAAGGAGCCGGCCCAGCGCACACCGTCCAGATGTGCATCGACGGGCTCCATCGCGCTCTCCTGCCAGCGTTTGTCGCCCGGGCCGCGCCAGCGAACCACGGCACGCAGGACGTCGTGCCCGTCCCGAAAGATGTCGGCGGAGACCGCCACGAGGTCTCCCGCGCAGCGCTTGGGCGGGTAGCTGCCGCAGTCGATCCGCGGGAGCGGGCGCTCGATCCGGATTCGTGACGGCGGACGCTCCTCGCTGGGCGGCTTGTTGGGGAGGGAGGCTCGCGGCACGGTGTAATCCTTCACTATCTTCGGCTTTCCGGCGTGAACCTCCTAAGCCACCCGAGATCGAGCGGCGTCCAGCTGCACGTGACCTCGCTCCCGGAAGGGCGCCTGGGCCCTTCCGCGTTCGCGTTCGTGGACTGGCTGGCGGCAGCCGGACAGTCATGGTGGCAGGTGCTCCCGCTCGGGCCGCCCGACCGCATGGCCTCCCCCTACCGGGCGCGGTCGGCCTTCGCGGCGTGGCGCAACCTGCTGGCGGACCCCGGGGCACCGGTCTCCGGCGCGGAGGCTCGGGAGTTTCGCGAGCGCAACTCCTTCTGGATCGGCGACTGGGAGATCGCGGCGGGAAACCGGGCCGTCAACGACCAGGTGCGCTTCGAGCGCGAGTGGAGCGCTCTTCGCGCCCACGCGCGCGCTCGCGGCGTGCGGCTGATCGGAGATGTCCCGATCTACGTAGCGGCAAGCAGCGCCGATCACCGCCAGCACCCCGAGCTGTTCGTGGAGGGTCTGGTGGCCGGCGCGCCGCCCGACGCATACAGCGATGTGGGGCAGCTGTGGGGCAATCCGCTCTATGACTGGCCCGCCCACCGGCGCCGGCACTATCGGTGGTGGGTGGAGCGCCTGCGGCGCACGTTCGAGCTCTTCGACGTCGCGCGTCTTGATCACTTCCGCGGCTTCCTGGCCTACTGGGCGGTCCCGGAGGGAGCGCGCGACGCATCCAGCGGCCACTGGCGCCGCGGCCCGGGGCGCTCGGTGTTCGACGCGGCCCGGGGCGAGCTCGGCGAGCTCCCGCTGTTCGCCGAGGACCTGGGCCTGATCACCGATCGGGTCATCGCGCTGCGCCGCGAACTCGGTTTCCCGGGCATGCTGGTGCTCCAGTTCGCATTCGGCGCAGAGCCCGTCCCGGAGCATCAGCTCGAGCACCACGAGAGCGGCTGCGTGGCATACACCGGGACACACGACCACGACACCGTCATGGGCTGGTGGCCGACCCTCGAGCGCTCAGAGCGAGAGCGGGCCCGGTCCGTGGCAGCCGCCGAGTCGGTGAGAGAGCAGGAGCCGAACTGGATGATGATCGGGATGCTGATGGCCTCGAAGGCCAACACTGCGATCGTGCAGATGCAGGACGTACTTGGGCTCGGCAGCGAGGCGCGCATGAACATCCCCGGCCGGGCGGGCGGCAACTGGCGCTGGCGAATGGAGCAGGGGCAGCTCACCCGCGAGCACGCCGAACGACTGCGTGCCGCCACCGCAGCCGCCGGGAGGCTCCCGCCGGGCCCGGCCACGGCCTCCGGGGCCGCGGCATGATGGGCGAGCCCTGCCGCCTCGGCCTGCTCGCGCTGGGCGACAGCATCACCAGGGGCGAGGGCGAGCCCGCGCTCGGAGTGCCGCACAGGCCGTGGGCGCTGTGGCTGGCTGAGGCACTGAAGCTGCCCTACACGAACCATGCGGTCAACGGCGCGGTCGCCGAGGAGGCCGTGCGCGAGCAGCTGCCACGCGTGCGCGCCAGCTACGACGTCGCCTGCGTCTACCTCGGGGTCAATGACGCGCGCGGCGAGATGTGGGACCCGGAACGCTTCGCCGCGTCAATGGAGGGCATTCTCACGCATCTGCACGCCCATGCGACACGGGTGCTAGCGCTGACCATCCCTCTGGATCTGGGCCGCCCTCGCGCAGGCGCGTCGGTCCCTGAGGCGAATGGCCTGATCAGGCAGCTCGCTCGCGAGCACGGCACGTTATGCGCCGACCTCAGCGATCTGCGCGGCCCGCGCCTGCTGCTCCCGGACGCCGTGCATCCCACGGCGCTGGGTCAGCTCGAGATCGCCGATCGCGCCGCCCTGGTGCTGGCCGACGCGGGTGCTGCGCTGCCCGCCCTGCCCTCGGCGGCCGCGGACGTGCACGACGGGCGGCTCGCGCGTTCGCGCTTTGCGGCTCGCTGGGCAAGCCTGCTCGCCAGGGATCTCGCGAGGCGGGGCATCGAGGATCTCCAGCGTCGCTGACGGCGGCGGCTAGCATCCGGCGGTGTTGACGCCGTCCACCCCGGATCGTCCCGTGCCTGCCGCAGCGCCCGCCCCGACGCTGCGCCAGCGGCTGCGTGTGCTGTGGCTGCGGGCCCGTCACCGGGGCCGCGTGGAGCTGCGCGGCCGCCCGCTCCTCGGCCGCCGGGTGCGTATCGAGGTCGCGCCGGGCGCGCGCGTGGTCATCGGTGACGGCACACGCGTCGGCGAGCGCTGTCGCCTGCACGTGCACTCGGGGACGGTCGCGATCGGAGACGGCGCCGTCCTCGGAGACGGCTGCGTGATCGCGTCGCGCGCGGGAGTCCGCATCGGCGAGCGATGCCTGCTGGGGGAAGAGGTCGCGATCATCGACTTCGATCACCGCACCGACGAGGTCGAGACCCCTGTGCGGCTGCAGGGCCTGCTCGCCACCCCCGTCGAGATCGAGGCGGGCGCGGTGCTGGGCGTCAGGACCGCGATCCTGCGCGGTGTGCGCGTCGGCGCCGGGGCGCTCGTCGGGCCGCATTCGGTTCTAACTCACGACGTTCCCGCCGGGTCCGAGGTCTCGGGAGCGCCGGCACGTACCGCCGCGCAGCAGCGCGCGGCCCGCCGGCCCGCCGGCGCGCGCGGCCGGCCCCGCAGCTAAATCCCTGCCCCCGGGTTGGGACCTGCCATCATCGCGCCCATGCAAATGGGCGAGCGTGACATCCAGCGAGCAGCGACCGACCTCGCCTCGCGCGTCCCGGCTCCGCTGGCGCCTCTCGCCCGAATCGCCTACGACTACCACTGGGCGTGGCTTGCAGATGGTCCCGAGGTCTTCCGCGCGATCGACCCCCACCGCTGGGATCTGTGCGGCGAAAACCCGGTGCGCCTGCTGCAGGAGGCCTCCCAGCAGTCGCTGTCCAGGGCAGCGTCGGATGAGGGGCTGCTGGCCCGCGTCGCTGGCGTCCAGAGCGCCCTCGCCGCCCCGGGCCCGGAGCCCGCCGCGTCCGGCGACTACTCGCCGGAGCGCCCGATCGCGTTCTTCTGTGCGGAGTATGCGGTGCACCGTTCGCTGCCCGTTTATGCCGGCGGGCTCGGCGCGCTCGCGGGCGACTTTCTGAAGGAGGCATCCGATCGCTCGATGCCCCTCGTCGGGGTGGGCCTGATGTACCGCCAGGGGTACTTCCACCAGCGCATAGACAGGTCCGGCATGCAGCACGAGTGCTGGATCGACACCGACCCCGAACGCCTGCCCGTGGCGCTCGTGACCGGCCAGGACGGACTGCCGCTCACCATCACGGTCCCGATCTGGGACACGCAGGTCGTGGCGCAGATCTGGCGCGTGGACGTCGGGCGCGTACCGCTGTTCCTGCTGGACGCCGAGCTCCCGCAGAACACGCGCGCCGCGCGCTGGATCACGTCTCAGCTCTACGTAGGCGACCCCGTCACGCGTCTCGCCCAGTACGCGCTGCTGGGCATCGGCGGCGTCCGCGCGCTGGCAGCGCTCGGGATCCAGCCGGGTCTCATACACCTCAATGAGGGACACGCGGCGCTGGCCCCGCTCGAGATGGCCCGCTCCGCCGCTGCGGACGGCGTGCCGCTGGCACAGGCGCTGGACGCCGCGCGCGAGCAGGTGGTGTTCACCACCCACACCCCCGTCCCCGCCGGCAACGACACCTACCCCGCCAGCGAGATCGAGAACACGCTCAGCGTCTTTGCCTCAGAACTCGGCCTCGACGCCGATGCGCTCGTCAGGCTCGGCCGCTCGCGCCCGGACGATGAGGCCGAGCCGTTCGGCGTGACCCAGCTCGCGCTGCACATGAGCCGCACGGCCAACGGCGTGAGTCGCCGTCACGGCGAGGTGGCGAGGTCGATGTGGCAGGGGCTGTGGCCCGAGCGGGCCGTCGATGACGTCCCCATCACCTATGTCACAAACGGCGTGCACCTGCCCACGTGGATGGGAAACCCCGTTCGCACGCTGCTGGATCGCCACCTCGGAGAGGGCTGGCTCAGCCGCGCCGCCGACCCGGCCACCTGGGCCGCGATGGACGGGATCAGCGACCAGGAACTGTGGGACGCTCGCAACCTGCAGCGGGCTGCGATGGTCGAGTTCGTCCGGGACCGCAGCATGGCCGACCGCCTCGCCCGCGGCGAGACGCACGAGTACGTGCAGGCCGCCGCGCGGGCTTTTGACCCGAAGGTGCTGACGATCGGCTTCGCCCGGCGGGCCGCGACGTACAAGCGCCTTCATCTCCTGGTCCAGGACACCCAGCGCAGCCTCGGCCTGCTCGCGGGCGAGCATCCTGTCCAGATCGTCCTTGCCGGCAAGGCTCATCCAAGCGACAACGACGCCAAGATGGTGGTTCAGCGGATCTTCTCCATCAAGGACGAGCCGCAGGTCTCCTCCCGCGTGATCTATCTGCACGACTACGACCTCGCGATGGCCGCGCGCATGGTCCAGGGCTGCGACGTGTGGGTGAACCTGCCGCGTCCTCCGCTGGAGGCCAGCGGGACGAGCGGCATGAAGTCAGCCGCCAACGGCGGCCTGCAGCTGAGCGTGCTCGACGGCTGGTGGGCCGAGGGACACGAGGAGACCAACGGCTGGGCGCTGTCGGGAGAGGTCGACGGAGACGAGGGTGCGCAGGACGCGCGCGACACGGCCGAGCTCCACCGGCTGCTCTCTGATGAGATCGTGCCGGCCTTCTACGCGCGTGAGAGCAGCGGGATCCCCGAGGCCTGGATCGCGAGGGTACGGGCGTCGATGCGTACGCTCGCGCCGGCTTTCTCAGCCGGGCGCATGCTCGACGACTACAGCGCGCGCATCTACCGCTCGGCCGACTGACCGTAGGGCCAGAACCAGTGGTTTTACCCGCAAAAGCGGCGGGTTTCTCACACAGCCACGGGTTTCCCCGGCGAGCTGCACGAAATATCCTCACGGCGGACGTTCACCCGAACCCGAGGACCTCGAGCATGAGTGAGAAGCCGGCCAGAGCAGCGAAACCCAAAGCGGCAAAACCCAAAGCGGCAAAACGAGCCAAGCCTGCCAGAACGGCAAAGGCGGAGGCCCCCGCGGCAGCCGCCAACCGCCCCACCCATGACGAAATCGCCGACCGCGCCTACTACATCCACCTCCACGAGGGCGAGTCCGACCCTCTGCTGAACTGGCTCCGCGCCGAGCGCGAGCTCAGCGCCCGCTGAGTACCCGGAGCGACGAGCGCTCCGGGTCCCGCGCCGGACCGCGGCTAGTGCTTGACCGCGATCGTGATCGTGGCGATGCCGAACGGCAGACCGGCCTGGAACAGTTCGACGTTCAGGCCCTGGTTCAGGATGCTCGCGGTCTGCGGCGTCACCGTGAGCGTGATGCCGCTCGCGACCACTGTTCCGTTGGCGCCGCTGGCGCGCTTGACCGACGCGAGGCTGAGGTCGAGGATAGGTACGCGCTGACCGTCAACCATCGCCGTCACCTGCTTGCTGGAGGTGTCGATGATGAAGCTGGTCATTTCGACGCTCTTGCCGTTGCGGCTGAACTTCAGCCCGCCCGTGTGCTGGATGGTTCCCGCAAGCGTGGCGACCGCGACCTGGCCGCCGCTGACAGGGAAGATCAGTGACGTCTTCGCCGTCGCCGGGGCTATCGGGGCGATCGTGACCCCGCTCTTGGCGAGGATCTGCTGATCGACCGGGTAGACGGTGACCGAGGTACTCGTTCCGACGATGGGTACGGACCCGGGTACCGCGGCGGTCGTGGCGGTAGTCGCCGTCGACGCGGCCGTGGTGGTGGTCGTGGACGAGGAGGAGCTGCCGCAGGCCGTCGCGCCGACCGCAACCGCAGCAATCAGGGACAGCAGGGACACGCGGCGCAGCTTCTGGGACATCGGTTTTCTCCTCGGGTCGATTGCCGGGCAACATACAGCCGGGCGATGACGTCCCCGCGGCATGCGATCAGATCGTTCCCCACACGCGCCCGCGCCCTTGCGTAGCCTTCGGGTCATGAGACGGCGGCGCTTGCAGAGGGGGGCCTGCCCGTGATCGACCTCCACTGCCACATCCTGCCGGGGCTCGACGACGGCGCGATGGACGTGCAGGACTCTCTCGCGATGGCACTTCAGGCGCAGCAGGACGGGATCACCGTCATCTGCGCCACCCCCCACATACGCCATGACCACGACGTCCGGATCCATGAAATCTCCGGCAGGGTGCGCGCGCTGCAGGCGCAGATCGACGAGGGCGGCATCGATGTCACGGTCGTGCCCGGAGGCGAGATCGCCGAGACCGAGGCCGATCGCCTCAGCGACGAGCAGCTCGCGCTGGCGGCGCTCGGCGGCGCCGGGGGCTGGGTCCTGCTTGAGCCGGCGCCGGGACCGATGTCAGCGTCTCTGGAACGGACGGCCGGCGGGCTGGCCGAGCGCGGGGTGCTGACGGTGCTGGCCCACCCGGAGCGTCATGCGGACGCGGACTTCATGGATCGCCTTGCGCGCCTTGCGGAGATGGGCTGCGTGATCCAGTGGACGTCCGAGTTCATCGCGGAGATCGCGCCGCAGGAGCTTCTGCGCGCCCTCGCCGATGCGGGGCTGCTGCACCTGCTCTCCAGCGACGCCCACTCCTCACGGGCCGGGCGTCCCGTTCGCCTCACCGCCGGCTTCGAGCGGCTCGAGCTCATGTGCAGCCCCGAACAGCTCGAGTGGTCCAGGGACCTCGCCCCGAGGGCGATCCTGGACGGAGTGCCCGTCACCCCGCCTCGGTGAACGGCTCCAGCGTCACCGTGTCGGCGAGCTCCTGCACGACCTCACGGGACGCGTTGCCGAGCCCGCGCCGCAGGAAGTTAGCAGCTCCCGCGCCCGCGCCCACCTTCAGCGCGCGCTCAAGGGCATCCCCCCGCGCCCAGCTCGCCGCCAGCGCCCCGAGCATCGCGTCACCGCAACCCTCGCGGTAGCCGCGGGTCAGGCGCGGCGGAGTCAGCAGCCACGCCTGCTCGCCGTCGAGCACCAGCGCCGGCCTCTCTCCTCTGGTCACGATCACCGCGTGCGCCCCGCGCTCCTGAAGCAGACGCGCCGCGCCGAGCAGCTGCGACGGCTCGGACACGGGCCCGCTGACGTACTCGGCCAGCTCCCAGTCGTTGAGTTTCACCAGGTCGGGCCCGCCGCGCAGGGCGCTGTCGAGCCGGGGGGAGGAGAGGTCGACGAGGGTGCGGCATCCGCCGGCGCGGGCATCAGCCACGAGGTCACCGTAGGACTCGAGCGGTAGGACATCGGCAGGCAGCGGGTTGGTGACGAGCAGCCAGCCGTCGGAGATCGCCTCCACGCAGGTGAGCGAGATGAGGTCGTCGAGCTCGTGTCGTGAGGGAGGGTCGCTGAGCGTGGAGGTCAGGATCTCCCGCTCTCCGCTGCGGCGGTCCGTGACGTAGCAGCCGCTTGCGGATGCAGTGGAAATGAGCCGTTGCTCGCCGTGCAGCTTGTGCAGGAGCCCGACCAGTATGTCGCCGCTCTCACCTCCGATGAGTCCGCACAGGACCGGCCGCGCGCCAAGACATCCGGCCATACGGGCCGCCCACACGCCCTGCCCGGCCGGGTGGAAATGCACCCGTTCGCGATCCAACCCCTCCCGCTCGAGTGTGACCGCGAGCAGCGGGTTGGGCGCGAAGACAGCCACGCGTGGTTCGGGTGCATTGCGTGGGGCTTGAGCCTGCCCCGTGTCGCGGCGATGGGTCATGCGCGGGTCTTCGCTGATGGTTCTAGAACGCGCCCGGCCCGGGCGCGCCGCCCTCGGTGGCCGGAGTGGCCAGGACGCATTGGCCGCTGCGCTGCCCGCGGACCGTGTTCGGCTCCGGCACACGGGGGTAGAGCTGTTCTGACTCGTCTCCGCTGTCCCAGACTCCGCTGTCGTAACTGCAGGTCAGGTTTCCGGAGATCGTGTTGGCGAGGACCTCGACGGCGTCCGGGTCGTTCAGGTCATCGCCCACGATGCTCACGCTGGAGCCGACGTCCATGCGCGCTATGCCCAGCCAGCAGGAGTCAAGGCCATGCACGCTCAGGCTGCCGCGGACCGTGCTGTCCTCGTAGTCGCTGTAGTCAGGCTGACCGAGGTTATTGAAGATCCCGCTCGCGTCACAGTTGCTGCCTCCGCCGCCCCCAACCTGGCTGATGCTCCCCCCGACAACGTCGTGGTGCAGGATGATGCCGAGCGCCTGAGTGCCACGGACGCTTCCCCCGATGCGGTCGGAGCTGACGAGGGTCGGGCTGGTCTTCTGCTCGGGATCATCGACGCAGTTGTACTCCTGTGGCTCGCAGCCGAGTACGGCGGTGGCGCCCTTCTCGACGAGAACACTGCCGCTCACTTCGAGGCTCGAGGGAGCGCCTGGCACGCGGTCGTCGACCGCGTAGTCCGCGAGGATCGCGCCGGCAGGCAGCACGGTCAGGTTGCCGTGGACCTTCACGTTGCCCGCGTTCACCTCGCAAAGACCCTTGACGCGCACGCCGTGCGGGTAGCTGCCCATGAGGACTCCCGGCGCCTTGCGCGTGCCCGAGCAGATCGCCGGCGCCGGTGCCGAGTGGTGGGCGGCGCTGGCCTGGGCCGCCTGCACGCCGGCGCCGGCGCCAAGACCGGCGGCCAGCATCATCCCCCGCGCGGCGAGTTGCAATCAATTTCCTCATCGCAGACTCCTCACAGCGGTCAGGGTCACCCTTCAGTGTCGCGGTTCTACGCCGCAGCGCCTGCGTCCGAACCAGCGCCGGGCCAGCGGCAAGCTTACGCCACGGGCCCTCGACCAAGGCGCACATGAGGGTGCAGGCGAGCGGGCGGCGGTAGGGTGTCGCATGGATTTCAGCACCATCGAGGTGAACGCCGACGGCGCGCGGGGCGCGATCACCCTGAGCCGTCCGGAGAAGCTCAACCCGCTGAGCGGCGAAACATTGCATGAGCTCGCCGAGGCAGCCCGCTGGATGGACGGGCAGCCGGATGTCAGGGTGGTGATCGTGAGTGGGCGCGGACGCGCGTTCTGCGCCGGTGCGGACGTGTCGGTCTTCGCCGGCGGCGATCCGGGTCACGCCGCCCGCCGAGAGGCGGCGGACGCGGGGAGACTGATGGCAGAGGCGATCGAGTCGATGAACGCGATCACCGTGGCGAGCATCCGCGGGCACTGCATCGGCGGCGGTGTGGTCCTCGCGGCTGCATGCGACCTGCGTGTGGCGACCGAGAGCGCGCGCTTCTCGATTCCTGAGGTCGACCTCGGGATCCCGCTCGCCTGGGGCGGCATCCCTCGGCTTGTGCGCGAGATCGGACCTGCGATGACAAAGGAGCTGGTGCTCACCTGCCGCCCGTTCTCGGCGCAGGAGGCCCGGGAACTGGGTCTGGTCAACCGCGTGGTCGCCGACTCCGAGCTCGACGCGGCCACAGAGGAGCTCGCGTCGGAGCTCGCTCGTAAGTCCCGCTTCACGCTCACCTCGACCAAGCTCGCCGTCAACGCCGTCAGCCGGGCGATGGCGCCGACCGACGGCGCCTGGAACGACGCCGACTCGCTGATCAGCGCACTCAGCGACCCGGAGTCCCGCCGGGCGGCACAGGAGTACATGGAACGCCTCGGCGGGCGCGCCTAACCCGGCTGACCGGGAGCGCGCACCGGGTTCATCGCGGACGGGTACAGGTCGCACAGCACCGCGTCCACCATCCCGAACCTCACGCCCGCCCGCAGCATGCGACTGGCGAGAAACCAGTCGCCGGGCAGCCCGATGTCGGCCGCGAATAGCTCACGTTCGAGGAAGCGAAGCCCGGCGTGATACATGCCCGAGGCCCAGGTGAAGTCGCCCTGGCGCGGAGGAAACGAGCCGATCGCGAAGTCCTCCTGCCCCTCTCGCCGGACGAGCGCACGGCCATAGACCGCCTCGAGCCGCTCCTGCCGGGCCCGCGCGAGGAGCTGCTCGATGCAGTCCGGGCGCATCGCGTCGTCGTCGTCGAAGCAGACCACCCACCGACCGGTCGCCATCCGCATCGCCTCGTTGCGTGCCATCGTCGCCCCGACCAGCCATTGCTTGTGCGGATCGTCGGTGAAGTGCAGCCTCTGCGTGAGGTTCCGGTAGGCGATGCGCGGATCCTTCAGGGCATGGACCGCTTCGGCGGTGTCCTCATTCGCACAGTCACCGACGACGATCACCTCCACGTCAGCGTGGGTCTGGGCCAGGATCGACGGGAGCGAGCGCGTCGAAAGCAGCTCGGGCCGATCGCGGGTGGCCACCGTGACGCTCACGAGCGGCCGCGGCTGATCCCAGGCCGCGGCGTAGTCCGGCGCCTCTCGCAGCCCGTTCAGCCGGCGGCGGTTCCCCGGCTCCTCGGCGGCGGCGGCGAGCGTGAGGCTGCGGATCTCGCCGGCCAGGAGGTCGTGGGCACCTGCGGTGAGGCCGAGACTTTCAGCAACGGTGCGCCGCAGTTCGTCGTTCTCGGCGCGGAGCGCCGCTATCTCGGCCACGGCGCAGTCCAGCGACTCCTGCGCTCGAAGGAGCCCGGCCTGCATGTCACTGAGCCTCGCGTCCAGCAGACCGAGTGCGCGGTAGGGCCCTCTCAGGCGCTGCGCGAGCACCGCCGACAGAGGCCGGTTCGCAGTCACGGCGCCGCCGGCGTGAAGGCCCGTGCCGGTGAGCCCTGAACCCGGGTGCCGGCGTCCACGTCGCGCAGCACCAGGGCTCCGGCTCCCACGACGGCGCCGTCGCCCACGCAGATGCCATTGATGACGGTGGCGCCCATTCCGACGAAGGCGCCGTCACCGATGCTCGTGTTGCCGCCTATGTTCACACCCGGGTTCAGGGTCGAGTAGGCGCCGACCCGCGCGTGATGTCCGATCAGAGCACCCCGCGAGATGATCGCCTGCTCTGCGATCTGCGTTCCGGCGCCCGCGACCGCATGGGGTCCGATCGTCGCGCCCGCGCCGACGCGCACGTCCGCGGCCAGTGAGGCCGTCGGGTGAACCAGCGTGAGCGGGCGCCAACCGCGCGCGGCAAGCAGATCCCAGCATTGGCGGCGATCGCCGCCTATACCGAGGGCGACGGGGGCGCCGTTCGCCGAGTCGAGCCCGACAACCGGCAGCCCGTGGAGCGTTGATCCGACGCGTGAGCTGTCGAGCATCTCGACGAGGCCGGCCACGTGCCAGTCAAGGGCCCTCGCCCAATCGGCGACCTCGGCGGCGAAGCTCCCTGAGCCCGCGACGAACACCCTCTCGCCGTCACCGGGCCCGGATGCAAAGCCGCAGCGCGCGCACACCTCCATTGCGCCAGTAAGTAAACACGGTGCGCTCGCCGGCGGCGTGCGCGTCGCGCTAGGCGCCCTGGGCCGAGGGCAGGACCAGGACCGAGGGATGGTCCGCGTCGCGCAGCACCTCCACGTCGACCTCGTTCAGGGTGCGGGCGACGGCGAGGTCCTCGCCCGTCCCCGGGTTGCGCGCATAGCGGGGGTGGGCACCCGAGCTGACCTGCAGGCGGATCCTGTGCCCGGCCGCGAATCGGTGACCCATGGGCCAGAGCTCGAACGCGACGCGCTGCGCGCCGTCGCGCGACTGCTCAAAGCGCCCAGGGACGCAGCGGGTGAGAGCGTCGCAGACGTTCCATGACGCACCCGAGCGGTCAACATCGCACACGCGGGCGAACACATCGACGTGGGGCGAGCTCGCACGGATGTGGAGCTCCACCCGCACGGGCCCGACGGCATCGAGCGACTCCGGGAGCACCTCGGTCGTGTACGTCAGCACATCGGGGCGCGCCTCGAGCTCGCGGTTGTCGACCACCGGCTCGCGCGCGAGCAGCACCGGGCCCCCGAGTGACGGCGTCGGGTCCGCAGGGTCATACCGGTACCGGTCGCCGCCCTCCTGCGTCGCCGGCGGGCGGTCCTGCAGGCGTCCGGACGGGGCGAGCCACAGCGGGCGCTCACCGGTCCCCGGCGGCGGCCAGTCCGCAAGCTCGCGCCAGCCGCCCCCCTCGCGCTCGCCGGTGATGAATACGCGCACCGCTGCGGGGCTCACGAGCCGCCCGTCGCCGAGCAGGTGCTGACGCAGCCAGGCCAGCCCGTCACGCAGCCCGGCGATCATCAGCCCCGGCGAGACGTGCGTCCAGGGGCCGATGATCAGCTGCGGATCGCGTCCGCCGGCCCGCAGCGCACGGAAGTCATCCAGCATCCACGGCAGGAAGATGTCGTTCCAGCCGCCGATCAGCTGCACGGGGGCACTGACCTCACCGACCCGAGCGGCGAAGTCGCGTGCCACCCAGTAGGGGTCCTCTCGCCCGGGGCTGGCGAGGGCCTGCTGGAACCAGGTCACCTCGCCACCCGTGGCGCGGGCGTCGAGCTCGCCTATCGGCAGCTGGTTCAGGAGCCCGGGCAGCCGGCGCACCGCACGCGCCATCGCCAGGGGCGCAAGGCGGCGCTCCTGTGCCGAGACGAGCACGAGCCACGACGCAGCCGTCTCGAGCGCGAGGCTGCCGCCGAGATATGTCTGCCCGTGGAACTGCGATGCGCTCACCTGGATCGCGAGCGCCACCAGGTCATCGCCCGCCTCCGGAGCCACGGCCCACTGCACGAGCCCCAGATAGCTCGGTCCGATCATCCCGATGCGATCGGCATGCCAGGGCTGACGGCGGATCCAGCGCAGCGTCGCGATGCCATCCGAGCGCTCGTCGAATGGGCTGAACGTGCCCTCGGACCCGAAGGTCCCGCGCACGCTCTGAACTAGCACCTGAAGCCCCCGCTCGGCCAGCAGGCGCCCGAACAGCAGTCCGAATGCCTCGCGGCGCCCGTATGGGGACCTGACGAGCACGGTGGGCGCGGGCGCGTCGCGCGCGGCGCGAGCCACATAGCGGTCGGCGAGCAGCACCGCGCCGTCGTCCATCGGCACCCGCAGGTCGCGCTCGCACAGCACCTCGCGCGTCTGCGCGCGCGGCAGGCGCATGCGCCTTGCTACTGCTGCACTCAGGAGGCTCAAGGCGGTCATCGTACGCGGCCCGCGCCGGGCGCCGCGGTCTCTCGGGTTCCTGCGGATGGCGGGCTCCCCCCGTCCGGCCTAACCTCCGGCAATGGGAGATCAGCGGGGGCCGGACATCGGGGGCGCAGCCGGGGGCGCCGGGCGCACGAAGATCCCGCGCGAGGCGGTCGATGACTACACGCCCGCGGCTGAGGCCGCGCGGCACGCGTTCGTGCGCGAGCGCACGGGCGTTGCGCTCGAGCACGTCGCCCACCACTCGCTGGCGCCCTCGGAGCTGCCGGGGAACGTCGAGCACTTCCTCGGTGTCGCGCAGGTGCCGATCGGGCTCGCCGGTCCACTGCTCGTGGACGGCGAGCACGCGCAGGGCGAGTTCTACGTCCCGCTCGCCACGACCGAGGGGACACTCGTCGCCTCCTACAACCGCGGCATGAAGCTGCTGCACGCGGCCGGCGGCGTGAGGACCACGATCCTGGATGACCGCATGCAGCGCGCGCCGGCGTTCGTGTTCGAGAGCGCCCGCGAGGCGCGGGCATTCGGCGAGTGGCTCTCTGAGAACCTCGAGCAGATCCGCCGGGTGGCGGAGAGCACCACGCGGACCGGCCGCCTGCGCGGGATCGAGCAGTACTCCGCGAGCCGGATCCTGTTCACGCGCTTTGACTACAGCACCGGTGACGCGGCGGGCCAGAACCTGACCGGGAGGGCGACCGCGGCGGCGTGCGCGTGGATCGTCGCCAACCATCCCGGCATCACCGACTTCTACCTGGAGTCGAACTTCGCGACCGACAAGAAGAGCTCGCAGGTCAACATCCTGCGCACCCGCGGCAAGCGCGTCGTGGCCGAGGCCACTGTCCCGGCGGCGCTGATCGAGCAGCACATGCACACCACCGGCGAGGCGATGTTCCGCGGCAGGCAGGTCTCCAACCTCGGCGGCTTCATGTCAGGGGTGAACAACAACGGGCTCCACTCCGCCAACGGGATCGCCGCGATCTTCATCGCCACCGGCCAGGACGCCGCCAACGTCGCAGAGTCCTCCGCAGCGCTCGGCTTCAGCGAGCTGCTCCCGAACGGCGACTACTACTACTCGATCACCATCCCCTCCCTGATCGTCGCGACCTACGGTGGCGGAACCGGGCTCGCGACCCAGCGGGAGTGCCTGGAGATGCTCGGCTGCTACGGCACTGGTGGCGTGCGCAAGCTGGCGGAGATCATCGCCGCGACGGTGCTCTGCGGCGAGCTCTCCCTCGGTTCGGCGATCCTCGCCGACGAGTGGGTTCAGGCGCACGAGCAGCTGGGCCGCAACCGCCCGTAGAGACCCACGTTCACACCCCGTTCACCGGCCGCGAGCAGGAACAGGGAGAATCAAGACGATGACAGACCGCGATCAGCCCGCCCCGCCGGAGACAGCCGACACCCCGGAGCACCACAGGCTGGAGCAGGCGCGCACGGGCGAGGTGCCCTGGAAGTCCTGGGGGCCCTACCTCAGCGAGCGCCAGTGGGGAACCGTCCGCGAGGACTACAGCGAGGGCGGGGACGCCTGGAACTACTTCCCGCATGAGCAGGCGCGCTCCCGCGCCTACCGGTGGGGCGAGGACGGTATCGCCGGCATCAGTGACGAGCGCCAGCGGATGTGCCTCTCGCTCGCGCTCTGGAACGGCGCAGACCCGATCCTGAAGGAGCGCATGTTCGGGCTCTCCAACGGGGAGGGCAACCACGGCGAGGACGTCAAGGAGTACTGGTTCTACCTCGACAGCACCCCCACCCACTCCTACATGAAGTGCCAGTACAAGTATCCGCAGGCCGCCTTCCCCTACCAGGACCTGCTGGCAACCAACGGCGCCCGCGGCAAGCAGGACATGGAGTACGAGCTGCTCGACACCGGCATCTTCGACGAGGATCGCTACTTCGACGTGGTCGTCGAGTACGCGAAGGGCGAGCACGACGACATCCTGATGCAGGTGACCGCGCACAATCGCGGTCCGGACGCGGCGAGCCTGCACCTCCTCCCCACGCTGTGGTTTCGCAACACCTGGTCCTGGGGCGATGAGGTCGCCCGGCCCACGCTCGCCGCCCTGGACACCGAGGGCGCCGCCGCCTCGCTCGCCGCGCATCACCCGGAGCTCGGCGACTGGGTTCTGAGCGCCGAATCCGGCGCCGAGCTGCTTTTCTGCGAGAACGAGACGAACTCCGAGCGGCTCTTCGGCACCCCCAATCTCTCTCCCCATCCGAAGGACGCCATCAACGACTTCGTCGTCCACGGGTCCGCCGAGGCGGTGAACCCCGCTCGCACGGGCACCAAGGCCTGCGCCCACCACGTGCTCGAGATCCCCGCCGGCAAGAGCGCGAGCATCCGCGTGCGCCTCAGTGCGTCCGCCGGCGAGCGGGCGGCCGCGGCGAAGGACGGGCCGCTCGGCGCGGGCTTCGAGCGCATCCTCGCAACGCGCAGGAGGGAGGCGGACGAGTTCTACGCCAAGGTCATCCCCAGCACGCTTCGAGCCGACGGGGCGATGGTCATGCGCCAGGCGCTGGCGGGTCTGCTGTGGGGCAAGCAGTACTACGAGTACGACGTCCACCGCTGGCTGCGCGAGCACGGGGTGAACCCCTGGGACCCGAACGCGCCGGCGAGCCCCCTGCGCAACGTGGCCTGGTTTCACATGCTCGCCGGGGACATCATCTCGATGCCCGACAAGTGGGAGTACCCGTGGTTCGCCGCATGGGACCTCGCCTTCCACTGCGCGCCGCTTTCGCTCGTCGATGTCGACTTCGCCAAGGAACAGGTGGAGTTGCTGCTCAACACGCGCTACCAGCACCCCAACGGCCAGATCCCCGCATATGAGTGGAACTTCAGCGACGTCAACCCGCCGGTGACGCCGTGGGCCGCGCTGTATGTCTACGAGCGTGAGGTCGAGATCAGGGGCGAGGGCGACCGCGAGTTCCTCGCACGCGTCTTCGACCGTCTGCTCACCAACTTCACGTGGTGGGTCAACCGCAAGGACCCCGATGACCGCAACCTCTTCCAGGGAGGATTCCTGGGCCTTGACAACATCGGGATCTTCGACCGCTCGGCGCCTATGCCCGGGGGCGGCACGCTCGAGCAGGCCGACGGCACCGCATGGATGGCGCTCTACTGCCAGTGGATGCTGCAGATCGCGGCCGAGCTGACCCGCCACGACCCGGCATACGCGGACATGCTGATGAAGTTCCTCACGCACTTCCAGTGGATCTCGATAGCGATGCACCCGCCCGACGGGGACACAGTGCTCTGGAACGAGGAGGACGGCTTCTACTACGACGTGCTCCGCCAGCCCGACGGCACGACCGTGCAGCTGAAGGTGCGCTCGCTGGTGGGACTGCTGCCCCTGTGCGCGGCGACTGTGTTCGACGGCGATCTGCTCGAGCGCCATCCGGTCCTGCAGGAGCAGCTCGAGGAGTTCATCAGGCGCTTCTCGGACGACGTGCCGCAGCTGGCCCATGCACCAGGGCCAAACGCGGAGGGGAAGCGAATCACCTCACTGGTCGATGAGCCGCGGCTGCGCCGGATCCTTTCGGTGATGCTCGACGAGGACGAGTTCCTCGGGCCGCACGGCATCCGGGCGATCTCCCGCCGCCACCTGCAGGAGCCGTGCATCTTCGACTGGGACGGGCAGGAGTACAACGTCCACTATCTGCCCGCGGAGTCCGACAGCGGAATGTTCGGCGGCAATTCGAACTGGCGCGGGCCCGTGTGGTTCCCGATGAACCTGGTGATCCTGCGCGGGCTGCTGCAGCTGCACCGCTACTACGGCGATGAGCTCACCGTGGAGTGCCCCACCGGCTCGGGCAACGAGATGAACCTGAGCGAGGTCGCCGCCGAGATCGGCACTCGCCTGGCGCGGACCTTCCTTGACGACGAGGACGGCAGGCGGCCGGTGTTCGGCGGGATCGAGAAGTTCCAGAACGACCCGCACTGGCACGACCTGCTGCTCTTCCATGAGTACTTTCACGGCGACAACGGCGCCGGCATCGGGGCCAGCCACCAGACGGGCTGGACTGGCACCGTGGCATCACTGTTCACGCTCGGCGGCAGCCTTCACGTGCTCCCGGGCCAGTCTCCCGAGCCTGCGTCCTGACGCACACCATGCGCCTGCCGCCGCGCCCGACCGTCTACGAGATCAACACCGCGGTCTGGCTCGAGCGCCTCGGCGCAGGCCGCGGGCGTCCTCTGACCCTGAGCGAGGTGCCCGCCGGCGAGTGGGATGCGCTCGCCGCCCTGCCGGTGGACGCGGTTTGGCTGATGGGCGTCTGGCAGCGCAGCCCGGCGGGCCTGCGGATCGCGCTCGAGAACCCGCAGCTCGCTGCGGGGAACCGGGCCGCGCTCCCGGACGTGCGCGATCAGGACGTGATCGGCTCTCCCTACTGCGTGCGCGACTACGCGGTCGATGGGCTGTTCGGCGGCCAGGAGGCACTCGCGGCGGCACGCGATCAGCTCGCCCGCCGCGGCCTCGGGCTGATCCTGGACTACGTGCCCAACCACATCGCACCCGACCACCCGTGGGTCAGCGAGCGCCCGGAGTGCCTGCTGCGCGGCAGCGAGCAGGAGCTCGCCGAGCATCCCGAGGCGTTCATCCGCACCCCCGCGGGCGTCCTCGCCAACGGGCGCGACCCCTATTTCCCGCCCTGGCCGGACGTGGTCCAGCTCAACGCCTTCTCCCCCGCCCTGCGCACGGCAGTGAGCGAGACGCTGATCGCACTGGGAGGAATGTGCGACGGCCTGCGCTGCGACATGGCGATGCTGATGACGAACGAGGTCTTCGCGCGCACCTGGGGCGAGCGAGCCGGAGCGGCACCCGAGCGCGACTACTGGCCCGAGCTGATCGGGGCCGTCAGAGAGGTGCACCCCGACCTCCTGTTCATGGCCGAGGCCTACTGGGACATGGAGTGGGAGCTCCAGCAGCAGGGATTCGACCTCTGCTACGACAAGCGTCTGTATGACCGCCTCGTCCAGGGACCGGCCGATGCGGTGCGCGCCCACCTGAGCGCAGACGCGGGCTACCAGGAGCGCCTGATCCGCTTCATCGAGAACCACGACGAGCCCCGGGCCGCAGCCACCTTCCAGGCCCCGCAGGCGCGGGCCGCGGCGGTGGTGATGTCCACGTTGCAGGGCGCGCGCCTCTACCACGACGGTCAGCTGGACGGCTACACCACGCGCATTCCGGTGTTCCTGCGCCGTGGACCCGCCGAGACTGCCGATGCGTCCCTGCGAGGCTTTTACGAGCGGCTGCTGCGAGCGGTCTCGAGCTCGCAGCTCAGATCCGGCGACTGGCAGCTGTGCGAGGTCAGCGGCTGGCCCGACAACGACTCCCACCGCCAGCTGCTGAGCTGGTGCTGGTCGGCCGGCGACACGCGGCACCTGGTGGTCGTCAACTACGCCGGCGCACCCGCGCAGGGGCGCGTGCACCTGCCGTGGCAGGACATGGCAGGGCGAGCGTGGAAGCTCACAGACCTGCTCGGCGGCGCGGGCTTCGAGCGCGACGGGGACGAGCTCGCCGCGCAGGGGCTGTACGTGGCCCTGGATCCCTGGGCTTCGTACTTCCTGTCGCTGACCGTCTGAGCGCCGCTCTCAGCCGCGGCGCGGCAGGAAGCGCTCAAGGCCAGCCAGCAGCGCCCGTGCCACGGCCTGGCGGTAGGAGGGCCGCTCCATCGGGGCCTCGTCAGGGCCGTTCTGCATGTTCGCCACCTCGACGAAGACCTTCGGCACCCGCGATAGGTTCAGGCCCCCGAGGTCGCTGCGCGGAGCCAGGCCGTCCACGCCGTCATAGGTCGAGGTGTGCAGGCCCATCCGCAGCAGCGACGAGCGCAGCGCGATGCCGAGCGCCAGCGAGGGCCTGATGATGGACTGGTTGGCGCGGTCGGCGATCGGCGCGGGGATCAGAACCGCGAAACCGGACCCGTCGGTCGGGCCGCCGTCGGCGTGTATTGAGATGGCGGCGTCGCTATGGGCGCGGTTGCCGATCGCCGCGCGTTCGGTGATGCACGGGCCGACCCCGGTGTTGCTGTCGCGCGTCATCACGACCCGCGCGCCCGCTGCGAGCAGGAGCGCGCGAAGGCGGACGGCGACGCTCCAATTGAAGTCGGTCTCCCTGTATCCGTCCGGCGCGGCGGTGCCCGTCGTGTCGCATTCCTTCTCGCCGTTGCCGTCGTCGACCAGTCGCGAGATCTGCTGCGGGTGGGTGAAGTTGCCGCCGTTGTGTCCCGGGTCGACGGTGATCACCCGGCCGGCGAGCGGCAGGGCGGCGGCCGGGGCAACCTGTGCCGTGGCTGTGGCTGTGGCCACGGCCGAAGTCACGGCGGCCGACGGCGCCGCGGGCCGGGACAGCGCGAGCGGTGTCGCGCTCACGCTCCCGGAGCCCGCTCCGCAGGCGGCCAGCAGGAGCGCCGCGGCACCGGCCGCGAGGCAGAGCCCGGGAACGCCGCGGCAGATGTGGTGCTCTCGCCCGGACATGGGCGGATCCTAGTCCAGCGGCCCGGTGCCGTCGCCGGGACCGCGGCGATCCAGATCGGCCCCTAGGCTGTGACGATGACCGTGATCGACGTGAGCGAAGCGAACTTCGCCGAGGAGGTGCTCGAGCGCTCTCACACGACGCCCGTGGTGGTGGACTTCTGGGCGGAGTGGTGTGCCCCGTGCCGGCAGCTCGGGCCGCTCCTGGAGCAGGCGGCGGCCGCCCGGGAGGGACAGGTCGTTCTGGCGAAGCTCGAAACGGACGCCAACCCCGAGCTGGCCCGCGTGTTCGGGATCAGCGGCATACCCGCCGTCAAGGCGTTCAGCGCGGGCGCCGTCGTCGACGAATTCGTCGGCGCCCAGCCGAGGGCGTCGGTGGATCTGTTCTTCGACTCTCTGATTCCCTCCGAGGCCGACCGGCTCGTCGGCGAAGGCGGCGAGGAGCAGCTGCGCCGAGCACTCGAGCTCGACCCCGGCCGGGCCGATGCCGCGGTCCCGCTCGCGCGCATCCTGATCGACCGCGGTGAGCGCGATCAGGCACTCGCGGCGCTCGCGGACGTGACGGGGAGCTTCCAGGCCGAGGGCCTGGCCGCCCGCGTGCGGCTCGAAGAGCGCGGCCTGTGCGCCGACGCGTTCGCCCTCCTCGACGGCGAGGATCTGCGAGCGGGTCTGCAGGCGCTGCTGGCCGAACTGCCGGGCTCCGGGGACGAGCGCGAGGACATTCGGCGCGTGATCGTCGGCGAACTCGAAGTCCTCGGGCCCGAGGACGAGCTTGCACGCGAGACGCGCCGGCAGCTCGGTGCAGCGCTGTTCTAGCCCTCAGCCGCCGGACCTGACCGCCTGTACCCAGAGGTAGGCTGGGCCCGTTCGCGAGCAGGCCTTGAACGGGAAGGGGATCACCTTCGAGGCGTTCTGATCGGGCGCGTACAGACGCAGACCCGCCGCGGTGACCTGTCCGCAGTAGCTGGGAGAGAAGTTGTAAACGTCGACGATCTCCAGCAGGATCGAGGCCGTGGCCAGGTTGCGGAGCGTGACCTTGGGGGTGCTAGAGCGCTCGCGCCCGGAGCCGCTGCCCAGCTGCCGGCCGTTGAGGTCAACGCCCGCGACCCGCGGGTAGCCGCTCAGCATGCAGGTGCGGCCGGAGAGGTTTGTGAGCTTGAGGGTGTAGCTGACGCTCCCGGCTGCTCCGTTGCCCTGGGTGTCCATCCAAGCCACCAGGCCCGACATCGCGCACGTCGGAGTGGCGGCGGCCGCCGCCCTGCTCCCGCGCGCGGCGGCGGGTGAGCCCGCGAGCATCAGCGCGGCGGCCATCGCGGCGCCGGCGAGCAGGCCGCTCGCGGAGAGCGTGAGCAGCCGCCGGCCGCGCGTGGATCGCGGCGCCGGTTCGTGCTGATCGGGAACGTCGGGCATGCTGTGACCTCCTTATGGGGACGGGTTCGGAAACGCTACGGGCACACCGTGCGCGCCGAAACCGGGGATTCCCGCACCCGCACGGGGTGAAGGGCTGGCCGCGCCCGCGCTCGCTACCTTTCGGGCGGCGTGTCGCGCCGGCCGCGGCGGCCTCGCCGCGGTATCCCTTTCGACGGTCACGATGATCGCGCCGCCGCCTGGCTGGGGCGGCGGCACGACGGCGATCACGCGGCCCTTCGCTCGAGCACGCTGGCGCTCGAACCGCACGACGGCCTGGTAGGGCGCGGCGTGCAGTTCGTAGGCGGGCGTGAGGCGAACGGCCGCTGCCGGGTCGAGCACCCTCAGCCCATCGCGGCGCAGGGCAAAGTCGGCCGCGGCGCGGAAGTCAAAGCCCCGCGGCCCCGAGGAGCCGACCGTCACGACGGTGCGGGCGCTGCCCCGCAGCACGGCCCCCAGGCGCGCGTTGACCAGGCCGATGGGCGCGTAGTTGCCCTGGTCCTGATCCGGTCCCTCCGCGAGCGCCACTGCTGCGCCGGCGCCCAGCACCGCGATCGCGCCGGCGACGGCCGCGAGCGAGGCGTGGCGGGGGCGCACCCGGCCCTCGACGCCCGTCGGCGTCCCGCTCGCCGCGCGCAGCCCGCGCCGCAGAAGTCTCATGCCGGTGAGGGCGAGCATCAACCAGACCCACATCCCGGCCTGTGAGCCCCACCACATCGTGTATCCGAGTGAGTCCGCCACCGAGGGCCTGATGGGTGTCTCGCCCGCGACGGCGCCGAGCGCCACGCACAGCAGCAGGCCGATTGCGGCCCCATACGCCAGATCTCGCGTGCCGCGCAGCGCGCCGGCGAGGAGAACCATGACCAGGAGGGCGAGCAGTACCACCGTTGAGACCGCGGCCAGGTTGCTGGGATTCTCGTGCACCTGTGACAGGCGCGCGAAGGGTCCGCTCGGGGACGTCAGCCACCATGGCGGGACCCCTACGGCGCGCACCACCGCGTGCCAACCCACGTCGATCCCCTGCTTGGGCTCACTGGCCCGCGCCGCACGCGCGAGCAACGTGAGGTTCCCGGGCGAGTGTTCGATCTCCTCGATCACCGGCGCGCTCCAGCACAGCGCGAGCGCGAGCACGCCGGCCGCCGCCCACGGCCAGGCGCGGGCTGCCGGCCGTGCCTGCTGCTGGCGCCGCCGTCGACGCCACGCCGCTGCGCCGCCCGCCAGCAGGCCGAGCAGTCCGACGGCGACGGCCGCCAGCGTCGGCAGCAGGAAGGTCAGCTCGCTCTGGACCGCGAAGCTGCCGGCGAGGGCCGTGAGCACCAGCAGCCTGTATTCCCCGCACGCGAGCGACCATGACAGGAACAGCACCAGCGTGAATGGGAACAGGCCGGCTGCCGGGTTCCAGATGTCATGGAGGGTCTCCGGCGACCACGAGCGCGAGAGCAGTACCAGCGCGATCGCGCAGAGCACCATGAACGCGCCGCCGCCGCGCCGGCGCGCGAGCGCCACCGAGAGGAAGACGCACACGATGTTCAGCAGGCCGACGACTACGGCAAGGCTGCTCGGCGAGCCATAGTGCGCGGGCAGAGCCAGCAGCCAGTAGAGCATCGGGCCGGGACTGTGGGTCACAGCCCCTGCGACCACGCTCGAGGCGGAGTACTGGCCAACCAGAGGCGGGTGCGCGCTCAGCACTTCGTCGGCGCGCAGAGCGATGATCGCGCGATCGCCCGCCGGCACGACGCCAACGCTCACGGCGTTGATCGTGGAGACGATCACCGGGAGCGAAGCGCCGAGTCCCGCCGCCAGCGTCGTTGGCCTCATCGTGTGGCCAACGTAGAGCCAGCCACGGACAGCCGCGCCGCGCACGTAGGCGCCAAGCGGTGTCTGGACGAGCGTGTTCGGCGCCGCAGTCCGGTCCTGCGCTTCAGCTGAGAGCCGGACTCCCGACGTGCCGAGGGTCCGTCAGCCCGACCGCGGGCGGCTCGGCTCAGGCTCCGCAGCCATCCTCGGCAGGCGCGGGCGGCAGGTCCAGCATGCGGGCGAACACGGCCGCAAGCGTGGCCACCTCGCCGGGCTCGAGCCGGTCGAAGAAGGCGCCGTGCACATAGCTGAACAGTTCATGCTGGGCGCGCTCGGTCTGCTCAAGCCCCACGTCGGTGAGCGTCACGTTGGTCGCGCGCGCGTCAGATGGGCAGGTGCGCCGCGCGAGCACCTCGCGCTGCTCGAGGATGTCGATGACCCTGGAAACGCGGCTGAGGCTCAGGCCCATCGAGTCGGCGAGCGCCGTCTGGCGGAGCGTCATCGCAGGAGCGCGCGACAGGCGCCCGGTGATGCCGAGCATGCTGATGCTCATGTCGCAGCGGTCGGCCAGGATCTGCTCCGCACCCCGTCGCAGCCGCCGTGAGACGTCGAGCAGACCCTCCCACGCGATCGCGTCCTGGGTGCTCCAGCCGCGCTCGGCGTCCGGTCCCATCATGAAATACGCCCGCGCCGCCACGCGCGCGGCCTCGCCGGCGTCGCCGGATGACCCGGAGGGCGGGGATGGGGCAACTGGATGCTCGATGACTCTCTCGCTCACGATGTCTCCTCGCGAAGGATGATCTCATTGCCGGCGGGATCACGAAGCGAGATCGAGCCGTCAGCGGAGGCCGAGGGCGCGCTACCCGCCGCTGCGGCGCGGTCCACGAGCCCGCCGAGCCGGCCTTCCCCGAGCAGTTTGAGCTCGTAGCGGCGCATGCCCGCCGTGCCGGGCGGTGCCTGGCGGGCGCCCGTGCCCTGCCAGTTGTTGACCGCCAGGCGGTGAGGGAACCTGCCGCCGGCACTCAGATCCGCCATCCCGATCGCCCCGAGATATGCATGCTCGTCAAACCCGATCACGTCGCGGTAGAAGTCGAACGCACCCTGCAGGTCGGCGACATGAAGATGCACATGCCCGATGTAGGTGCCCGTCGGCAGCGGCAGGTCGACCTCTCCGCCCGCGAGCGGGGCGATCGCGGCCTGCACGTCCAGTGGCTCGGTCGGTCCTCTGCGCCTGCCCTCGCTGTCGGTGATGTACACGCTCCCCGGACCGACCTCCATAGAGCCGAAGCGCTCGGGGGTCTCGAGCGTGAGCTCGAGCATGATCCCGTCGGGGTCATGCAGGTAGGTCGCCTTGGAGAAGATGTGATCGGTGGGCGACTGCGGCACGCGCGCCTGGGCCAGGCGCACGATCACGCGAGCGAACTCGACCGCGTCGGGGAGATGGATCGCGACGTGGTAGAGCCCGGCGTGACCTCGCCCCGCGGGCCGTTCGGCACCAGGGCGGAGCACCAGCAGCTCGCGGCCGTCCACGCCGAGATGTGCCTCGCCGGCGGGGCCCGGCAGCTCGCGCAGACCGATCAGCTCGCGCCAGAACTGCAGCGAGCGCTCGAGGTCCACGACGTCCAGATGCACGGCGCCGTAGGTGATGCGATCCCCTCTGAGATTTGCCGGTGTGCTTGCCGGCGCAACTGCGGGCTCGGTGCTCATCTGACTGCCTTTCGTGCGTTTGCGCCCGGTTCCTGCGGGCTTCTACGAGTTTACTTGCTAGCGCAAGCATAGCATCGGCACCTCCCCCACCCCTACCCTGGGACCCCATGGGCGCCGACCGCTGGACTGTCAGACAGGTTTCGATCGATGCCGATCTAGCCGAGCTCTACGAGGTCGAGGCCCAGGTCACCGCCACATCGCCGCACGTCCTCGACACCGGCGGGCCGAGTGCCTTCCGCGAGTTTCTGGCCCGCGGCGGGACACCGCTCGCATTCCTCTGGGCGGACAGCTCCGGAGAGCCCGTCGGTTACCTGTCGCTGCTCGATGAAGACGGCGCCGACGAGCTTGAGATACGAAGCATCGCCGTGATCCCCCGCATGCAGGGCTCGGGTCTCGGCAGCGAGATGATGATGCGCGCCGAACGCGTCGCTCGCGGCCTCGCCAGGCGCCGGCTGGCGCTGGCCACGAGCCCCGAGAACGAGGGCGCGATCCGCTTCTATGCGCGCCACGGCTTCGGCCTCGAGCGCGTCGAGAACGACCACTTCGGCGACGGCACCGCTCGCCAGATCCTCTCCAAGCGGCTTCCCGAGGCCGCGCGCTGAACGAGGTTTGAGATATAGGCGGAATTAGTTGCTAGCGCAAGCGTCTGCTATTCTTGCGCTAGCAACCAATTCTAGCGGGAACCCCACCCCCCGCCTACCTCACCAGAACAGGAGAAACACATGAGCGCAACAGCCACGATCGTCCCCACCGGCACCTGGTCCGTGGACACGGCCCACTCGAAGGTCGGTTTCGCCGTCAAGCACATGGGCATCGCCACCGTCCGCGGCGAGTTCGGCGAGTTCGAGGGCACGCTTGAGATCGGCGAGGACCTCTCGACGGCACGCGCCTACGGGACCGTCAAAGCAACCACCGTGGACACAAACCAGCCCCAGCGTGATGAGCACCTGCGCTCACCGGATTTCTTCGACGCCGCGCAGTACCCGGAGATCAAGTTCGAGTCGACCAGCATCGCCGCGAGCGGCCCTGACTCGTTCCGCATCACCGGCAACCTGACCCTCCACGGCGAGACGCGCGAGATCGTGCTCGACGCCGAGGTCGAGGGCACGGAGACCGACCCGAACACGGGCGCCGACCGCGTCGGCCTCGAGGTCACCGGGCAGATCTCACGCGGTGAGTTCGGCATGAAGTTCAACGCAGCGCTCGCCAGCGGCAACATGCTCGTCGGCGACAAGGTCAAGCTCGCGCTCGACATCGCGGCCGTCAAAAGCTAGAGGACGCAGCGTGGTCCGGCGGGTGCGCCCGCCGGACCATCACCTGACCTGCCGCGACATCGATCTCCTCACGGAATGCGAATGTCGTGCACGGCGCCGGCCGCCTTGAGGTCCTCGGGCGCGGCCGTCGCGCTCTCCAGCGGAATGACCGTGCTCCAGTGATGCCCGACGGGGCAGTGCTGAAAGCGCCTGTCCCCCAGCCGGACCCCCTTCAGCGATGCCAGCGGGATCCAGATCGTCGTGAACAGGTGACCGTCCTGGCAGCGGACGGGGCGATCGAAGCGCTCGAACATGAGCTCAGCCGCCGGAGGATGCCGGAGGCGCCGTGGCGGCCGTGACCGGCGGGTCGGGGTACTCGAAGTCCGCGAAGAACTCGGCACCCTCGATGCTGATGTGCGGGACGATCCGCTCGAGCCAGCGCGGCATCCACCAGTTCCGCTCGCCCGTGAGGATCATCACGGCCGGAACCAGCAGGCAGCGCACGACCGACGCGTCCAGGATCACGGCGACGGCCAGCCCGACGCCGAACTGCTTGATGGTGGGGTCACCGTTTAGCACGAAGCTGCCGAACACGAACACCATGATCATCGCCGCCGCGGTGATCACGCGCGCGCTCGTGAGCAGTCCCGACTCGACGGCGTCCGCGTTCCCCTCTCCCCCGTGCTTGTGCTCCTCGATCTGGCTGACGAGGAACACCTCGTAGTCCATGGAGAGCCCGAACAGGACGGCGAACATGAACAGCGGCACATAGGAGACGATCGGCACGGGCCCGTTCAGGCCGATCAGGCTGCTCCCCCATCCGTACTGGAACACGGCCGTCAGGATCCCGTAGGAGGCCGCGATCGAGAGCAGGTTCATCACCGCCGCCTGGGCGGGAACGACGACGGTCCGGAAGGCCACGATCAGGAGCACGAAGCTGAGCAGGATCACGACGATGATCTGCAGCGGAAGCTTGGCCGATATGCGCGACGCCAGGTCCACGTTCCCCGCGGTGCTGCCCCCCACATAGGCCCGCATGTCGTTGCCCTTCTCGGCTTCGGGAATCACGCTGGCGCGCAGGCTTTCCACGAGCTGCGCGGTGCTGGCTTCCGCCGGTCCCTGCCTGGCGATCGTGTTGAAGTAGGCGCTGGTCCCGGGCTTGTCGATCTGTACCGGGCTCACGGCCGCGACATCCTGTGCGGAGGCGATGTCCTTCTGCAGCGCCTGCAGCCGGGGATCGCTCGCGCGGGGATCGGCGGAGGAGGACTGACCCGCCGGCGCCGATCCGCCGCCGGCGGGCTCGGCCGGCGTGGCGAGCGTCACCGCTATGACCAGGGGGCCGTTGGTGCCGGCGCCGAAATACTTCGTGATCAGGTCGTAGGCGCGCCGTGCTGTTGTCGAGGTGGACAGCGCTGCGACGTCCTGCTGGCCAAGCGTCATCGAGAAGAGCGGAATGATCAGCGGCACAAGGATGGCCAGTGCCGCCAGACCCGCGAGCACCGGGCGGCGAGAGATCGTCGCTGCCCAGGTCGCCCAGCGGCCCTTTCGGGACTGCTCTTCGGTGGGAGGCGTCCTCACCCTCAGGGAGTTGATGCGCGGACCGAGGATCGCAAGCAGCGCGGGCAGCAGTGTCAGTGCGGCGAGCACCGCGACGATCACCGCGACCGCAGCCATCAGCCCGAGCGTGGTGACCAGCGGAATGCCTGCGACGGCGAGCGAGACGAGCGCGATCGTCACGGTGCCGCCCGCGAAGAAGACGGCGCCGCCGGAGGTCGCGGCGGCCCGGGCGATCGACTCATCGAGCTCGAGGCCGTCGCCCATCCCGCGGAAATGGCGTGTGACGATGAAGAGGGCGTAGTCGATGCCCACGCCGAGGCCGATCATCGTCGCGAGGGTCGGCGCCACGGTGGGTACCGCGAACACGTGGCCGAGCAGCCGGATGATCGCGAGCGTGAGCATCAGCCCGACGATCGCGTCGAGGATCGGCAGCAGCATCGATGCGATGGTGCCAAATGTCAGTGAGAGGATCACCATCGCCGCGATGATCCCCACGAGCTCGCTGCTCTCGGTGGAGGGCTTGGAGATCTTCTGGCCCAGCTGCCCGCCCGTCTCGACCTGCAGGCCGGCCGCCTTGGCCGGCGCGGCGGCATCGACGATCGCGTGTGCTTCGGCGGTCGTCAGTTCACCCGGGCTGACGGCGAGCGTCACCGCGAGGTAGCCGGTGCTCTGGTCCTTGCTCAGAGCGGCGGCGCCCGCCGGCGTGAGGGGATTGACGACGGAGGCCACGTTCGGCGCCTTCGCCACCGCCGCGGCGGCGGCGTTCACGGCTTCGGCGTTCTTCGGTTCGGTGAGCTTGCCGGTCGAGGCGTGGATCACGATCGGGCTGGTGCCGTTCGCCTGCGCGGGGAACGAGCGCTCGAGGGTGTCCGTCGCCTTCTGGCTGTCGGTGCCCGGTAGCGACAGGTTGTCGCTCGTTTTTTCCCCGAGCGCGTTCGAGGCCCCCACTGCCGCCACGGTGAGCACCAGCCAGAGGCCGAGCACGAGGAGCCGCCGCCGCACACAGAAATGCGCGACCCGGTAGATCACCCCAGTCACTGCCGCCAGCGTAACCGCGGCCGCAGTCGGCGCCAACCCTGCGCGCCCGCGCCGGCTGCGGCTGGGGTTGCCGGCGCTCGGCCGGTGAGTCAGACTGAGGCCGTTCACCATGGCCCTGAACGCAGTCAGCAGTCCACACAGCGTGCGCGCGACGGCCGACCGCCTGGCCGCCGCCATCGCCGCCCGCGGCATCACCGTGTTCGCGCGGGTCGAGCACAGCGGCCTGGCGCGGGCGGCCGGGCTCGAGCTCGCCGACGAGGAACTCCTCATCTTCGGCGACCCGCGTGTCGGCACGGCGCTCATGCAGAGCGATGCCGAGATCGGATATGAGCTGCCTCTGAGAGTGCTCGTCTGGGATGCGGACGGCCGCACGATGGTCGGCTACAGAGCGCCGACGGAGATGTCCAGCGCCTTCGCGGTCGCAGACCAGAGCGCAGTGCTGGGCCGGATGGACGGCCTCATCACGAGTCTCATCGCAGAGGCGACGGCGCCGGCCTGAGCCACAGGCGGCGCCGTTGCGAGCAGTTCCGGCAAGGCCCCGGGAGGTTCGCCGGAGCCAGATCTATCATCGCCGTCGGTGACGAAGCAAACCTCCAACGAAGGCGATCGCGCCGAGCGCTCGGGGGTACTGCTGGGCGCGATCATCGCGGCGTTCCTGATTCAGGGGGTGGCCGCGACCGCGGGATGGGAGGAGGTGCTGGTGAGCGCGCTTCTCGGCGCGACGCTCCTGCTCGCCCTCTGGACGGCCGAAGCCAGGAAGCACATCATGCGCGTCGCCGGCCTGGTGGCGGGCGCACTGGTCCTGATCAGCGCGGCTGAAGTCCTGACGGGCCACGTCGACGGCGGGGCGACGCACCTCGCCAACGCCCTGCTGGTCGGGCTCGCCCCGACGGCGGTCGTGATCGGGGTCCTGCGAAGCCTGCAGCGCAAGCAGGCCGTGACGGTTCAGGCTGTGCTCGGCGTCCTGTCCGTCTACATCCTGCTGGGCATGTTCTTCGCGTTCATCTACGGAGCGGTGAACCACCTCGGCGGCGCTCCGTTCTTCGCCGCCGACCAGCAGCCCACCTCGCCGCACTTTCTGTACTTCAGCTTCAGCACGCTGACGACCGTCGGATACGGCGACTTCACGGCCCGCAGCAACCTCGGCCACACGCTGGCCGTCTCGGAGGCGCTGATGGGCCAGATCTACCTCGTCACCGTCGTCTCGCTGATCGTCGGAAACCTGGGCCGCTCACGGCCGACGGCCTCGCCCGCTCCGACCTCCCGCGCGCAGGGCTAGGTCGCGCCGGCCGCGAGCGCGGGGGGATCGCCGGCGGCCCCGTCGGCTGTGCCCGACGGCTGCTCGGTCGGTATCCAGCCGCTGAACATCAGCGCCACGAGCGTGAACAGCGCGAGCACCGAGAGGGCGGTGCGCAGACCGTCCAGACGCGCCTTTTCGTTCTCTTCCACGATCGCGTCCGTCGCGCCGGGAGGGACGTGGGCCTCCTTCAGGCCCGCCTTCAGTTCGGCATCGGAGATGAACGGTGCGCCGCCGGCGAGCTGTGTGCTCGCGGTTGATTTGACCGACTGCGGCACGGCCGTGTTCTGCTCGACGCCCGTCAGGAACGACGTCGTCAGAGCCGCGATGACGATCGCCCCGGTCAGTGCGGTGCCGACGGAGACACCGAGATTGGTGATCGTGTTCTGGAGCCCGCCGACCTCGTCGCTGTGGGCGTCGGATACCGAGGAGACCGTGACGCTGCCGAGCTGTGACGCCAGAGCCCCGACGCCGATGCCGGCCAGCAGCAGCGGCCACGTGACGATCTCCGGCCCGGCTCCCGCGTCCATGGCGCCAACCAGCACCACCAGGCCGACGAAGAGGGCGATGAAGCCGATGCGCACGACACGGCGAGGAGAGGCGTCGGGGAAGAACCTCGGTATCCCGGCGGCCGCGATGATCAGCATCACCGACAGCGGCAGCAGCCGAACGCCGGTTTCGATCGCCGACAGCCCGAGCGCGACGGACAGGAACAGCGGCACGGCGAAGAACATGCCGCCCTGGATGAAGAACTGGAAGAAGAATGCGGTCAGTCCGCCACGCAGCACGGGATTGCGAATGCTGGCGAGGTCGATCAGCGGCTCGCCGCCCCTTGCGATGACGCGGTTCTCCCACAGGAGGAACCCCCACACGACGGCCGCGCCCGCGAACAGCAGCCATACGACCGGTGACAGTCCGAGCCATTCGGGGGCACCCGGCTTCGCCTTCACGAAACCCCACGTGCCCGACCGCAGGACGCCGAAGACGAGCAGGCCGAGGCCCAGTGCTGACAGGGCCGTCCCGACCACGTCCAGTCGCACTCCGCTCAGGCGGGTCCCATCCTCCATCCGGCGTGCAAGAGCGAGGATCACCAGCACAACGAGGACCTCGCCTGCGAACACCAGACGCCAGGACAGGTAGGTCGTGAACAGGCCGCCGACGATCGGGCCAACCGCAATCGCGATCGCCCCGGCCGACGCGACCAGCCCGTAGGAGCGGGGACGTTCATCGCGCGTGAAGTTCGATGCGACCAGCGCCACGATGGCGGGAAGGATCAGCGCGGCCCCGACGCCCTCGAGCAGCGACCAGCCGATCAGCAGTACCGCGAGGTTGGGCGAGATGGCCGTCGTGAACGAGCCGCAGCCATAGATCACGCACCCGATCGAGAAGGCTCGCTTGCGTCCGAGGATCTGGCCGATCTTGCCACCCGTGATCATCAACGACGCCATCACGAGCGTGTAGAGCGTGATCGCCAGCTGGATGCCCGTGACGGTCGTGCCGACGTCGCTTGCGACGGTGGCGATCGAGACGTTCATCACCGAACTGTCGAGCATCATCAGGAACTGGCCGGCGCACAGCGTCACCAGAACCGCGCCCGCCGCGGCCTGGGCCTTACCAGTCGCGGGACTCACTTCTCGCCGGGCTTGGGGTCGTCGTCCGCGACCCCGGGCGGCACGATCCGGCCCTCATCAATCGCCTGCGACAAGCGTGCTTTGGCCGCGAGCGCACCCTTGTCAAGGACACCTGAGCCGGCGGCATATGAGATCGGGTCGCCACCGCCACCGCGGAGGATCCACGCGGCCCCCACGGCGAGCGCGGCGCCCGCCAGCGGACCGATCACGTAGACCCAGTAGCTGCTCCAGTCTCCGCTCACCAGGGCGGGGCCGAAGGAGCGCGCCGGGTTCATCGAGACGCCGCTCACCGGCGCGGCCCACAGTCCCGCGAGCGCGATGTAGCCGCCGACGCCCAGCGCCGCGATCGGACCGACGTTCTGTGCGGCGGAGGCGGTGCCGAGGATCACGCTCACGAGCCCGAGAGTGAGCACTATCTCCATCAGCAGCGCCTGCCAGTTCACGTAGCCCGGGCCAGGCAGCGTGGCGCCGAGGTGCTCGACGTTGCCGAACACCGCGTAGAGGAACAGGCATGCCAGCGTGGCGCCGACGAGTTGCACGATGATGTACCCGGGGACGCGCTTGACGGGGAAGTCTCCTCGCAGCGCGAATGCCATCGTCACCGCGGGGTTCAGATGCGCCCCCGAGACGCCGCCCATGTACAGGATGATCCCCATCACGGTGAGTCCCGGCGCGACCACCGCGGCGGCGAGGCTGATCTGCCCCTCGGCGTGCAGCAGTCCTCCGCCCGCGGCGGCGAGAAGCAGGAAGAACGTTCCGAGCATCTCCGAGAAGAGCCTTCGCCACTCAAGCGCCGGGTCGTCGAACTGAGCCTGGTTGCCGAACTCCAGCGCCAGCAGGTGCCGGGATCTGGGCGAGATCGGCGACAGGAACGGGACCTCCTGCGGAGCTGGATTCTCATCGGGCATTGCTGCGCTCCCCTCGCTCGCTGACCCGTGAATATTGGCGCGAACGGTGGACGGAAGCGGCGCGGCGCCCCGGGCCGCTGGGGCGGGCACTGCCCTTAACGACGGTGGGCGCCCCGCCATGGCGGGGCGCCCACATTCGTTCTGCTTCAGATCGAGCGCGTGGCTATTGCGCGTTGATCGCGATCACCGGCTGGTAGTTGATTCCGACGCCTTCTTCCTGCTGGCAGCCGGAGCCTTCCTCGCCACCGAGAGTGCCGACGTCTTTGGCTTCGGGGCAATACATTTCGCTCCAGGTGGAGTTGACGAACCATTCTTCCACCGGGTCGGCACCCACTGAGAGGGTGTGTTCCGACGGTTCGCTGATCGCGACATTCAGCGAGGTCGCCGGCCCCGTCGCGTGCGGGTAGGAGAACGTCACGATCGCCCGCTTCGGCATCCTCTTCAGCTTGTTCACTTTGATCGACACCGGGAACGCGTAGCCGTGGAAGCATTCTTTCGAAGCTTCGTCATACCATTTGCCGGTGGCGCAGTGGGCCGGGTTTTCCGACGGGCGGTAGTACATCTTCACCGTCGAGGTCTTTTCGGCCACCGGTCCCTCGCTGAGTTCGGATGCCGCGTAGATCCTCACCGTGACGGGCACCTTGAAGCCCTTCTTCGGCTTGGGGGTCTGGCAGTTGCCTTCCGTCCACGAACCTGTCTGACACGCCCAGCTGCTCATCACGACCGTCACCACCGGCTTGCTGCGAGCGGTGCCCGCCAGTTCGATCTCACCGCCGAATTCCGTCGATGATGTCGCTGCGAGCCCGATCGATGCGAAGTTCCCGGGCAGCGTGCCCGGAATGTTGTTGTAGACGACTTCAGCGCTGGCCGATGATGCTGCCACCGCCGCGATGAGTGCCGCGGCAGCCATGGCCACCGCGAAGCCGCGAGTGATTCCCCTCATGTCTCTCCTCCATTCCTTGTCCATGACCCCGGTCCCGACGGGCCCGGGCAACGGCCCCTCCCCAGGGGCCATCCATACGCTCGGGAATATACCGGTGAACCTATTACGGCGCTGACTGGCCGCCGCCTGCCCCGGTGGGCGGCATGACCGAACTACGCCGGGGCAGGTTCCGGGGGCGCCTGCTCCGCACCGGGGACCTGGCCGGCGGAAAGACGGCGGACGCCGAGCGCGCCGACGACGCCGGCGGCGAGCGCACCCAGCAGCCAGAGAGATCCTGAGCGCTCGCGGCCGCGCGCCGCGTCGAGTGAGAACCGGCCCGGACCGACCTCGACAAGCGCCAGGGCACCCGCGATCAGCACGGCGTTGTACTCATAGCCACCGTTGCTGATCCAAGGTCCGTTCTTGCCGTGGACAGCATCGATCGCCGTCAGCATCGTCGCCGTCAGCGCAGATGCGGCAAGGGGCGTCGCCAGTCCCGCGACGAGAAGCGCCCCGCCGCCGGCCTCGGCAACACCCGCGGCGATCGCGTTCTGCCTGGCCGGGCGAAGTCCGAGCGACTCGAAGCCCTGCTCCGTCGCGTCCAGGCCTTTGCCCCCGAACCAGCCGAACAGCTTCTGGGTGCCGTGACCAAAGAAGAACCCGCCCACCGTGATGCGCAGCAGCAGCCGACCGATCCCCATGGGTTGATCCTTTCCGGTTGTGGCGGCGGCCGCATCGCCTGCAGGGCGGCTCGCCGGATGACCGGGCACAAGCTAGCACCGAGCGAACGGCCTGCCGGAGAGCCAGCCGCTCCGCCGGACCGATGTGTTGCGCTGACGCACACGGGTAATAGCTCAGGGCCGGAGAAGCCTTCGGAAACCTTTACGGAGCTCTTACTCCCCTGTAAAAACAGATCACCACACTCGAAGAGCACCACGAAATGGCCAGCTGACAAGCGAAAGCGAGACAGCAATGATCGTCGACTCAGCCATCAGCACGAACCGGTCGCTCGAGGAGATCACTGAGCCCTTCGACCCGGTCGCCTGCCTCGGCGATCGCGACCGCCGGCGCGCTGCCGCGATGCCCGTTCCGGCAGCGCCGGGCCGCTACCTGCAGGTTCAGGGCCCGGATCGGGCGCTGCTCATACCGCTCGGAGAGGAGCCGCTGCACATCGGCCGCGGGCTAGCAGCCGACATCCGGCTGGACCACAACTCGGTCTCGCGGCGTCACGCGATCATCCTCGCGCGCGGGTCCAGGACGCGGATACTCGACGACCGCAGCCTCAACGGCACCTACGTGAACGGCAGGCGGGTCGAGCACACAGACCTGAACAACGGCGATGTGATCGTCCTCGGCTGGTTCGAGCTTCGATTCCTCGACGTTCAGGAGGCGGGCACCGCGAGTCGCTAGGAAAGCATGAGGAACACCTCACCGCCGCGTTAGGTGGTGATCAGCATCAGCCGTCAGATTGCCTGGAAGATCAAGACCGGCCCAGCGTCGAACAGGGAGAGAACCATGAGCACCATCCTCGCGATAACCGGACCCGACACACATGTACCCGGCGAGGTGATCCACGCGGACCTCCTCACCCCGGCGCAGATCGAGGCGAGCGAACGCCTCCCCACGGGCCACAGGGTCGTGGGCCTGCGTGGCCGCACTCCGATCGTGCGCTCCCCCGACGGCCAGCTCGCGCGCATGCGCTCGAGCGGTCGGCTCGTCAAGACCGGTGACGTCGAGTCACCACAGTCCTACCTGCTCGTCGCCGGCTAGCGCCTCGCGCCTGCGGCGGCAACGCCCATCGCGATCCTCGGTGATGCGGCGGGGTTGAGCCAGCGAAGCAGCTTCAGCAGCTGCCCGCGCGGCAGCGAGACGCAACCGGCGGTCGGGCCGCCGAGGCTGACGTGCAGGAAGATCGCGCTGCCGAGGCCGGGAACGCGAGCGGTGTTGTAGGCGATCACGGCCCCGTAGTCATAGGCCGGAGCCTGGTACATCGGTTCCGGGGATGCGCCGGGGTTCACCGTGGCTGCGTCGACCCACTCGTTGTAGAGCGGGCTGGCGGGATCGTCATCCCACATGTCGGCGCGATGGATCCTGCGGTAGGCAAAGCGCACGCCGGGGTCCGGGCTCACACCGAACATGAACTGCAGGGCGAAGGTGCCGCTCGGCGTGCGCCCGTCACCCTCGTGCTTGCCACCCGGCGGGGCGAAGCCGTTGAAGCCGATCCCCGCCGCCCAGGGGCCGAGCACGGCATGCCGAGCACCGGAGCTCACGGCGTAGGCCGTGAGCGTTGCGCTGGTTTCGCCGTAGTGTGGGGCGCTCACGAGGATCAACTGGCGAACGGCCGGCGCGCCGGGTTCGTGGCTCGCGGGAGGCTGCGGAGCCGCCCCGCCGGCAGCCGCGGCGCGTTCGCCTGATCGGCCGAGAAGCATGCCGGCGGCCAGCACGCAGAGCAGCATCCTGACCGCCGTGAGCTTCAGGCTCGAGCCTGGGGGAAGCCCTGTTCGGGGACCCATGCGCCGCACCATAGCGAGCACTCGAATTGACGCTCTGAACGCGCCGTGCGGAGCTACAGCGCGCCGGCCACGGCCGCCAGCGCGGCCGGGGCGGTGGTCTCGCTCACGAGTCCCACGCGGTCGGCGATGCCCTCCACACGGTCGCGCACCTCCCCTGCCACGGTGACCGGGTCATCGCCCCTGACCGCGAAGAGCGCGAGCACGTCATCGTCGACGCGCGCCGGCATCTCGGCCCAGGCGCCGGCGCGTGAGAGCTCGTGGAGTTCCTCATGGACCCTGCCGAGCCCGTGGTGGTCCAGGACATGGCGATACCCGGGAGTGGACCCGTAGAACGCAACCCGCCGCCGGCATGCCTCCCACTCCTCGGGCGTCAGCGCCACGAAGACCGAGGCCGTCACCTCCAGATCCCCGCGGGAGCGGCCCGAGCGCTCAAGTCCACGCTCGAGGGCGGGCATCGTCACCTCGCGCAGAACCTCGGCGCTGCAGAACGCATGTCCGAGGAATCCGTCGGCGACCTCCCCCGCGACCTCGCTCATCATCTCCCGCACAGCCGCCAGCAGGACCGGCGGCCGGGGATGATCGCTCGGCGCAGGGCGGAAGTTCGGCGGCATCAGCGTGTGCGAGTAGAACTCGCCCCTGAAGTCGAGATCCTCGCCCGCCTCCCACGCGTCCCAGATCGCACCCAGAGCCAGGATGTACTCGCGCATCCGCCGGGCCGGGTGGCTCCAGAGCGCCCCGTAGCGGCGCTCAACGTGCGCCCTCACCTGGGATCCGAGGCCGAGGGCGAAGCGGCCGCCCGAGAGTGCCTGCAGATCCCAGGCGGTGTACGCGATATCCATCGGCGTCCGGGGGAACGCGAGGGCGATTGCGGTCGCAATCCGCACCCGGGAGGTGGCCTGAGCCGCCTGAGCCGCCGCGAGGAAGGGATTCCCGTTCGTCTCGGTGACGCCAACGGCGTCGAAGCCGAGCTGCTCGATCTCCGAGGCGCGGCCGGCGATCTCTCCAATCGGCGTGGCGCGGAGCACGAGGTCGGCGAGCATTCCGGAACCTTTACAGGTGACCGCTCGGAGGGACCGCTTCGTCCCCTTTCATCCCGTCGCGCGATGATCGGCGGTTTCGCCGCCCTGCCGCCCAGTACGGTTCCGGCCAGTCGGGCCTATGCTTCGGCCCCGAGCCATCTCATGAGGAGGATTGCCGTGCGCACAGGTAACCGAGGACGCTTGACGTATGCGAACGTGATGTCGACGATTGCGGTGTTCCTCGCGCTCGGCGGCGGGGCGATGGCGGCGACTCACCTCGTCAGCTCCTCCGGGACCATCAGCGGGTGCGCGAACGCGCGCACGGGCGCCCTGCGCGTCGTCGCCGCGGGATCCAGGTGCCACCGCGGCGAAGTCGCATTGGCGTGGAACCAGAGAGGCCCGGCTGGCGCGTCGGGCGCGCCCGGAGCCCCGGGCTCGCCCGGCACCGCGGCGGGCGCGGGCTCCGGGTCCTACGCGGCCGGCGCCGGGCTGTCGCTCACCGGCAACATCTTCAGCGCTGACACGTCGAAGGTGCAGAGCCGGGTGCTCGGCGAATGCGCCGTGGGCACGGCGATGGGAGCGATCCTCCAGAACGGCACCGTCCTGTGCGGAACGGCCGGATTCTCGAAAGTCACGGAAAAGGTCGTGAGCGGCAGCGGTTCGGTCATCGCCTACTGCGCCCCGGGCGAAACGGTTACAGGCGGCGGCTTCTACAACTACTCCACCGATGCGATCTCGGCGTCCTACGCCTACATCTTCGCCGGCAAACAGGGCTGGCTGGTCGAAACCTCGCCCTCGGGCGGCTCTGATGAGGCGCGCGCCATATGTGCGTCGCGGTAGCGGCCCGCGCGCAGCCGGACGCCGCGCGGGCGATAGCTCGGGCCCAGGGGGGAACCGTTAGGGCACCGCACCTTTCTGCGCTCCCGGGAGTTCTGATCCTCGGAACTGCTGCGCGGGGCAGGGGGAGAGGGACCCCGACTGGAGGCTGAATTGCTCAAGTCGGAAGAGCCCTGCGGCAGCGTTCCAGCGGCCGCAGGCGGCCGGGGAGGGTACGGATGCCCTCCTCTCCGCCCCCGCCCTCGTGGCCGCGGGCTCGGGTCGTGCATGGACCTGGTGGGAGTCGAACCCACTCCGTTGGGGCTAAAGACCCGCTTGGCGCCAACCCGGCCAGGTCCGTGGTGTGCGACCGACGAGGCTCGCCACGACTGGATCATGTCGCTCGCGGCTCCTCATTGCACGACTTCAGCCGGCGAGCGACCACTGGATCGGCCCTAGGCCCGGAAACCCGAGCGCAGCCGCAGTCGCGCCCGTCAGGTCCCACTCTCGCCCCGCTATGTAGGGCCCCCTGTCGATCACGGGCACCGTGATGCTGCGCCCGGCATAGGTGAACGTGATCAGGGTCCCGCACGGCGCGGTCTTGTGGGCGACCCCCAGCTGGCTCCGTCCGAGCACGCCGCCACATGCGAGCCCGAGGCCATAGTCGGTGAACACGGACGCCACGCTCACCTGCGTTCCTGACTTCGGCTCCATCGACCACGGCAGCAGACCCGCGAGGTCCGCCGCGGCCGCACTGAGGGCCTGCGCGTGTTCCTGGCGCTGGACGGCGGCCATCTGCGCGAGCTCCTTCTGGACTTCCGCGTCCGACGGCGCCCCCGGCGCGGGCCGGAAGGCCGCGGGGACGGGGTGTGCGGGCGCCACCCCCCGCGGCGCAGACGCCTTCTTCGGCGCCGGCGGCGGGTCACCGGCGCTCGCCTGACGGGCGGTTCGAACGAGAGGAAGCGTGCTCTGTGCGGAGGTGCTCTGTGCTGAGGCGCTCTGCGTGCCGTTCACGCCGGCGGCCGGCGCCGATGCGCCGCACCCGCTCACGATCGCAGCGGCCAGGATGAGCCCTGCGGCCGCCGCGCCTGCCGTGCGTCTCGGCCGCCGCGAATGGGACATGCCCGCATTATGGGGCAGCCCTCCTTTGACCATTGGCGCTACTGAGACAGCGCTTGCGGCACTTGACACGAAGTCTTGGCCACGAAAGGGTACGCGCCATGCGGGAGATGGACTGGGGTCCTGTCCTGGGTGCGAACCGGCCGCCGGCCCTGCGCGCTCGACGCGTCGGCACCGCACCCGCCCGCGAGAAGGTCCTCTCACCCGCGGCGTTCGTGCCGTTCGCTGGCGTGGGCGCCGGCCGGGTCGGCGGGAGCAGCGCCTCCGAGCGCGCGGACATCGACGGCATGCTCGCCGTGCTCGAGGAGTTCGTGGACGGCACATCCACCAGCTCAAGAAGCGGATCGCGGGTGCTCGCGACGGTTCTGTTCACAGACATCGTCCACTCGACCGAGCGGGCCGCGGCCCTTGGCGACAGCGCATGGAGCAGGGTGCTCGACCGCCACGATGAGATCGCCCGCAGCGCCGTCCGCAGATGCGAGGGGCGGCTGGTCAAGGGAACCGGGGACGGGGTCCTGGCGGTCTTCGGCGCGCCATCGCATGGGATCGACTGTGCACGGGCGCTGCGCTGCGCTCTCTCACACAGCGGGATCCCGATCAGAGCGGGTGTACACACGGGGGAAGTCGAGATGCGCGGAGATGACGTCTCGGGGATAGGGGTCCACATCGCAGCTCGCGTTGCCGCGCTGGCGGCCGCCGGCGAGCTGCTGGTCTCGCGCACCGTGCGCGACCTCGTGGCCGGCGCGGGCTATGAGTTCGACAGCAGGGGCACCCACTCGCTGAGGGGCGTGCCCGAGCGCTGGGAGCTGCTTGCGGTCAGCTGAGTCGTCCGGCCTCGACGACGCTATGCGCCCAGGAGCTCACGAGCTCTGGCGATCACCAGGTCCGGGCGCTCCTCTGCGATGAAGTGGCCGGAGTCCTGCACCTGCTCGAAGGTCAGCATCTCGCCGCCGTGGGCAACGACGGCCGGCGGCGCACCCTCTCCAAGCGCCGCGTCCTTCACGCCGTGCAGGATGTGTGTGGGCACCCGCAGTGGGATGTGCGAGTAGCGGCCCTTGAGGAAGGCAGGCGCCTCGCGCAACAGGAAACCGCGGTAGATGAGCGAGGAGGCGTGAGCGCGCGCGGGCTCCCGCAGCGCAGCCGCGAAAGCCTCGACATCCTCGTCGCTGAAGGCGTCAGCGTGAACGTTGTCGCTACGCAGCAGGAGCGCAACCGCCGGCGAGCGCCTGAGCAGGGTCTCGCCGAGCAGCGGCGCCGCGAGCACCACCTGATACCAGAGCCTCAGCAGGCCAAGGGCCTCGCTGCGGCCCAGCCGCCCCGGTGACGGCCACGGCGGGACCATGTTGAGCGCCAGGAAGCGACGCAGGCGCTCGGGTCGGCGCAGCGCGATCAGGAATCCGATCCACGCGCCCCAGTCGTGCGCGATCAGGTCCGTGCGCTCGATATCCAGCGCGTCGAGCACCGCCAGCACATCATCGGCGAGGTTCTCCTTCTCATAGCCGCTCGGCGGCGCGTCGCTCCAGCCCAGGCCCCTGAGATCCGGCAGCACACAGCGCCGGTTCTGCGAGAGCTCGGGGAGCACCTTGCGCCACTCCAGCCAGTGCTGCGGCCAGCCGTGAAGCAGGACGAGCGGCTCGGCGTCGGCGGGACCGGCGAACGCCACGTGGAACGACAGGCCGCGGGCACGGACCGTCCGGTGCTCCACCTCGACCCCCGCGATCTGCGGCAGCGGCCGGACTCCGGCGCCCGGATCTGAGGGGGCGCTCGCCATCGTCAGCCGCCCAGGCCCCAGGAACTGGTCGCGATCAACTCGGTCCGCTCGAGCGCAGCCTCCCGGTGCACGTGCACCTTCAGGTAGGCCTCGCTGGTGACCATCGACGCAAATGCCTGCGGGCTTGGGTATTCCACCACGACTATCGCGTCCCACCATGGTCGGGCGCCCTCGCCGATCACGAACGCTCGGGCGTCTCCCGCGTACAGCCCCTTCGCTCCGACGGCCTCGAGGTGAGGGATCACCTCGCGCGCATACCGCGCGTAGCTCTGCGCGCCGTCCGGCCGCTTGTAGAGCAGCAGGTTGATCATCACCACCGGCTGGTCCGCCGGCAGGTCTGCAAGGAGCGCGCTCTGCTCCCGGGTCGGGACAACTGATGTCGGCACGTCGCTTCCTCTCTGCAGGGGACCTCGAGGCGCGTGACGCTACCACGCACCGAGATCCGGGCGCCCGCGCCGGGCGCTCGCTATGAGCTCGTGCTGCGCGCTGCTCAGACCGGCAGCTCGGCTGCGGGCGCGCCATCCTCGACAGGGTCCAGCAGGTCGGCCTCCGCCGCCTCGAGGGGCAGCTCACTCGAGGGCGGTGCCAGCTTGCGGGCTTCCTTCCTGGCGAGTTTGTCCTGCCGGCGCTCGCGCTGCTTGGATTCGCGATTGAGCTTCGCCATCGTTGTTCTCTTCTTACCGCCTGAGGCCATGTCTGTTCATCCTTTTTCGTGGAGTTCCGTTGCGTTCTACGACCCTCGTCCCCGGGGATCGACTCTCGGCCGTTGGGTGTCCACGGGAGCCTGGCTCAGGCGGACGTCGTGCGGCGTGCGTGTGCGGTCGGGCCCTGAGGCGGGAGGTTCGCGAGCGGAGCTGCCACCCAGCGTCTCAGGAGCCAATCGCGACTCTCGAGTGAGCGAGACCGACCTGATCACCCTAACAGCGCCCGACGCCGCGGATCGAGGGCGCCGGCGCGCGCGCCGCCCTGCTGCGGGGCCCTCACGCCGACGAGAGCTCCGCGGTCCGCGTAGGCTGGCGGCTGTGCCGGCTGCGCATCCACCCCGTTATCCGCGCGCCGGCGGGCACTCGCCCCCCGGCGACCCCATCGCGGGGAGCCGGTGACTCCGGCGAACGGTTCAGGCGGCGAAGGCAGCGGCGCCCCCGCATCCGTGCCCGGCGCAGAGCGTGCGACGGGACCCGGTGCCTACTGGCCGCAGCCGTGGACCTGCGAGGACGGCGGCCCGCTGCGCCGCTGCTGCGCCGACGGCATCCCCGGGCTCGGGATCGCGCCTGGCGAGCGCCTTGAGGTGACCGCGAGCGTCGACGCGTTCGGAACGGGGATGCTGCTGCGACGCGAGCCGGGCGAGCTCTATGCGCTCCGGCACGACATACCGTTCGACGGACCGCAGGGCAGGCCTCTGCAGGGATGGGTCGAGCGGCTGGATCCGCTCACCCTCGAGGTTCTCGCGAGCTCGCCGCATCTTCCCGGCGGCCCGTACTGGCCCGGCGGCATCGCGGCTCACGCCAGCGGGGATCTGCACATGGTGTTCGGCCACTGGGCACATCGCTTGAGCACCGAGCTCCAGGTGCTGGCCTCGCACCGCCTGCCGGTGGACCGGCCGCACAATTCGTTCGTCGTGCTCGACGGCGGAGAGCTCGTGATGAAGGACTGCGACGCCCCGGCCGGCCTGCAGCCGTCCACGGTCTCTGCTCTGGACCCCCACACGCTGTTGCCCGTGGCTGCGCCGCTGCGGCTTCCTGAGCCGTCGATCGCGCGCCTCTCCAGCGACGGGGAAAGCGTGATCATCCTCGGCACGACCCTCGCCTTCCGGGTGAGACTGGACCGGCAGGCCGCGCGCCTGTACATCGACGACGCGTGGCAGCCGTCCTACGGGCCGGCTCCGGGACGCAGCTACGGCTGGGATCCGGTGATCACCGACACGCACGTGATGTGGATGGACAACGGCCGCAACAGCGTCGACCGCAGCATGCTCGGGACCGGCATCTCTGCGGACCCGGTGCGGCTGTGGTGGGCCCGGCTGGATGACGGGCAGGCCGTGCGCTCGGTGGAGATCTCCGGCCTGCCCTTCGGAACCGAGTCCAACCCGCCCGCCTGGGATCCCGTCCGGGGCGTGGTGATCGCGTATGACGCTGGCAACGCGGTCCTGCGAGGCTGGCGAATGGTGGGCGACGAGCTCGAGCCGCTGTGGCGACGAGACGGATTCGCCCATGCGGGCCACCTGATCCTCTACACCGACACCCGCGAGCTGATCGTGCAGGACTGGAAGGACAGCGAGCTGCTGCGGCGGCCGTCCGTCCGGCGCGGCCTCGCTCAGGTGATGCCGCGCCTGGCGCGCTCGGCGCTCGCGCGCCGCGCGTCCCTGAGGACGGGCAGCGACCAGCTCGTCGTCCTTGACCTCGACAGCGGGCGCGAGAAGGCTCGCGTCGACGTTCCGTCACCCAGCCAGGCCTTCCTGTTTCCAGCGCCCGGCTTCGATCGCGACGTCTACTACCAGTCGCTCACAACGATCGCGCGAGTCGCGGTCCTCGGAGGCCCGCACGCGGGCCCCCGAGGTGCGCCGGCCGGGGGCTGAGCGGCCCGGCCCGGTCCGGCGGACGCTCCCCCTGTCAGGGAGCGCTCACCGGTGCCGAGGTCGCGAGAACCCGGCCTTTACTGTCGAGCGCCCTGACCTCGTAGGTGCTCTCTGCGCTCGGAACGGTGATCTTCGTCTCAAAGCCGCTCCACGGGGCGGTCGCGACCGGCGTGAGCGATCCCGGGCTTTCGCCTGCGAGAACTTCCCACGTCGCGACGCTCGTCGCTCCGTTCCAGCTCGCCGAGACCACGACTTCATCAGCTGATTCGCGGACCGCCGCCACGGCGGGGACCGTTTTCGGAGTCGCCTTCCAGGGCGCCCGCAGCACGCGGTAGGTCCCGTCGCCTTTCGGCAGTTCCGCTTCGAACAGAAGTTCGCCGGACCTCGAGAACTCCGAGAAGTACTTGGTCGCGCCGAAGCCGACCATGTAGTCCCCGTGGCTGAGCTTCTGCACGCTTCCCTCGGCCAGCACGTAGGTCAGCGCGGCACGGCTGAACGCGTGCACGATCGACGCCTTTTTCGTCGTGAGGTCGAGCCTCATCGCCAGACCGCGACCCGGGCCGTGGACCGGAGGACCGGCCTCGTCGTCGAAGAGCGTTAGAGAGTTGCCGTGCAGACGGGCGTCGTGCTGGAAGTAGAAGTGCGCCCCTTTCTCCATCGTGAACGAGTTTTTCTTCCCGCCGAGCGTCCAGAGGATCGCGCCGGTGTTCTGTTCGAGCTCGTAGATGGCCGAGGTGTCCCTCAGCGAGATCAGCACGCGATGTTCGGGCAGCGGCTGGATCGAGTTGATGTGGTAGGCGTCGAGCACCCCGTTGGCCGGCACCACTTCGGTGTCGGTGATCGGGACGTGACCCATGGCGTGCCACTCCCACATCACGAGCCCCGTGTGGATGTCCACCTCCTGGACGACCGCGTCCAGGACCGGCGGGTTGCTTTCCGAGCAGGTCGGCAGGCAGACCGGGGTGAGCACCGCGACATAGGCTTCTCCGTCGGGCCCGATGTTGAGCTCGTGGATGTCGGCCTGGTAGCCGTTACCGGCTTTGATCCTCGCGATCGGTTCGTAGGAGGTGTTCGCGATGATGCCTTCGCCCTCCCCGTATGCGGCTTCGGTGACGACGCCCTGCCACCACGCCAGCGCCGGCTTGCCTTCGTACTTCGTCGTCTCCAGGTCGCCCGCGACCTGGCCTTCGGGAAGCTGGTCCCACCAGATGAGCTTGCCTTCAGGGTTCAGGATCATGGGCCCGTTCGGGCCGACGGGTTCGAATTCGAGCAGTTTCGCGCCGACGTGGATGATCGGCGAGGGCAGCGGGTCAAGGAGGATGTCTCCTGACAGGCTCGCGTCGGCCTTGGTGACCCGAACCTTCGGCGGGCGCAGTTCCGGCGCGGAGCTGAAGCTTTCAAGTTCTTCGGGTTTTTCGCCCGGCGGGTTGATCACCGGCGAGAGCGGACTGGTGTCGGCGACGCTGAAGGAGTCTTCCACCGGAGCGCCTTCGTTGACGTCGACCACGACGTTGACTTCCTCACCTTCGGTGAGTGGCGTGTCGAGCACAAAGCTGGCTCCCTGACTGGCGCTGTAGGACTCCAGATGACCTTCGTGGGGGCCGCTCACGCTGCCGGTGACCGACACCGACACGATGTTCGACGGGGCGGTGCCGAGAAGGCTGATCTGGGTCGACGGCGATGCGTCAGGCGTGCCCGGCAGGGGCGAGATCGTCAGCGCAGACGCGAACGCGGGCGCCGCGGCGGCCAGGCCGGCCGCGGCGGTCGTGGCGATCAGCAGTCTGCGAATCCTCGCCAGCGCGGGTCGCGCGGGCCTGTTCTGCTGTGGAACATCCGATGCGGCTCCGTGCAGGCTCCGCGGTGACCAAATCATGTGTCGCTCCCTCCCTGATCTCTCCCGTTTCCCCGTGAGCCCGGAGACGAACAGTCCGTCCTTGAGCTGTTCGGGCAAGATACAGGAAAGGCGGATTGCCACATAGTTCCAACTGCAGAATCCCTGTGGCGCGGGCATCCGGCGACCGCCTGCGAGGGCCGCCGGGCCCGCTCGCGGGCCCTCAGGCCACGGGCGCGGCGGGACGCTCGCGGACGGTGGAGAAGCGCAGCACCCCGTCGACGAGCGGGCCGTGGCTGAGCCGCTCGACGTCGTCGCGGTAGCTCATCTTGACCTCCCAGGGCCCGGTGCCCTGGCGAGGGAAGCGGTCGACCGCACGCTGAACGTAGCCCGCCCCGAAGTCCAGCATCGGGCGTGTCTGCATCCCGGGGTCGTCGTTGACCGGCACGCAGCTCGCATAGCCGCTGCGGTCCATGAACGAGATCAGCCGGCAGATGTAGTCACACACGAGATCGACCTTCAGCGTCCACGAGGAATTCGTGTAGCCGAACACGAACGCCAGGTTCGGAACGTTGCTGATCATCGCGGCCTTGTAGATGAGTTGATCGGGAATCGAGACCTCGCTGCCGTCAACCTTCACCTCGACGCCACCGAGGGCCTGCAGGTCCAGACCCGTCGCCGTGACGATGATGTCTGCCTCGAGCTCCGTTCCCGACTCGAGCAGGATCCCGTGCTCGGTGAAGCTCGAGATCCTGTCCGTGACGACGGACGCTCGCCCGCTCGAGATCGCCGCGAACAGATCGCCGTCCGGCACGGCGCACAGACGCTGATCCCACGGGTTGTAGGACGGCGTGAAGTGGGCGGCGATGTCGTAGCCCGCGGGCAGCCGCTTCTCAAGGCCCCTGCGCAGAAGCCACTTCACGAGCTCCGGCCTCTTCTGGCTGAGTTCGTAGAACGTGCGCTGCATCCAGATGTTCTTACGGCGGGTGATCGCATACGCCCGCTCTGCCGGAAGGACACGCTTGAGCAGGTTGGCGACCGAGTCCTTTTCGGGAAGGCTCACCACGTAGGTCGGTGAGCGCTGCAGCATCGTCACGTGCGCGGCGCGGTCGACCATGGCGGGCACCAGCGTGACGGCCGTAGCCCCGCTTCCGATCACGACGACACGCTTGCCCGTGTAGTCGAGGTCCTCGGGCCAGTGCTGGGGGTGGATCACCTGGCCCTGAAAGCGCTCGACGCCCTCGAAGTCCGGTAGGTAGCCCTGCTCGTAGCGGTAGTAGCCGGCGGCGCCGAAGAGCCAGGAGCACTTGAGCACGACGGTCTCTCCGGTGTCGCTGCGCTGCGCCTCGACCGTCCAGAGGGCCTCCTCGCTCGACCACGACGCGCGCACGACGCGGTGCCCGAGGCGGATGTGCGAGTCGATCCCGTTCTCGCTCGCTGTCTCCCGGATGTAGTCGAGGATCGCCGGGCCGTCGGCGATCGACTTCTCGTTCTCCCACGGCTTGAAGGCGAAGCCGTACGTGTGCAGATCGGAGTCCGAGCGAATGCCGGGGTAGCGGAACAGGTCCCACGTGCCGCCGCTGCTCTCGCGTCCCTCGAGGATCGCGTATGACTTGCCGGGCAGGCGGTGCTCCAGATACCACGCGGCGCCGATGCCGGAGATGCCGGCGCCGATGATGATCATGTCGAGGTGCTCGACCCCTGTGTCCTCGTTCTCACTGATGTCGGCTGCGCTGCCCATCGGCCACCTCCGCTGTATCGGTTCGCTGCCGATGATCAACCAGCGACGCTCGGCTACACAGAGCAGAAACTACCGGTCCGGGTCAGAAGCTTCTGCGCAGCCGCCTCGTCAGTTCCCGCACGCAGGAGGGCTGCGCTCGACGCCCCGGCTCCTCAGCCGATGAGCCTCAGCTCGGCGGAGGTCTCCTTCTTGACGCTTTTCGCGAGGGGGTGACCGCCAAACGTGAAGCGGCGCCGTGGAAGCAGGACGAGCGCGCAGCCGTGCTGGGACACCCACGAGGCAAGGGGTGGCTGGGGGCGCCCGGCGAGGACCTGGAAGCTCGCGCGGCTCGCGACCGATCCTAGGATCTCGCGGGCCTCCTGAAGTTCGATCTCCGATTCCTCTCGCATCGCGATGTTGTACGGGCCCTCGCCGCCGGCACGGCCCCACCTCGCAGCCAGCACCTGCGGAGCCAAGGTGATCACGGACAGCTCGCGTCCGGAGTTGGCCAGTTCGGCCGCCTCGCCCAGCACGGCCACACCCGCCCTGCCGCGCTCGAACACGACCGCGACCTTCGTTGGCGGTCCGGGGCCGAGGTCGGCACCGACCGGGCCCTCGGTCAGAGTCGCTCCGGAACCGCTCATCTCAGCGGTGCGGCCGCCGGTGCTCAGCAGCCATCGGCGTCGCAGCTCTCCCCGGCGGCCGTGGCGACGGTGAGCGGAGCGCGCGCCTCCCAGCCGTGGCGCAGCAGCTGCAGAAGCTGCTCCGGCGGCTGTGCGCCGGCCGCGCCGAAGGAGCGGTCCACGACGAAGAACGGCACGGCTGTGATGCCGAACCGACTGGCCGTGTACTCGTCGGTTCGCACGTCCTGCTCGTAGGCGTCGCCCTCGAGCAGCGCCCGCACCTCATCGTCGGGCAGCCCCACCTCGAGCGCCAGGCGCCGCAGCGTCTGGCGATCGGAGATCAACTCGCCCTCAGTCAGGTAGGCGCGCATGAGCCGCTCCTTCATCGCGCCCTGGCAGCCGTGCGCCAGTGCCAGATGGATGAGACGGTGACCGTCAAAGGTGTTCCCCGCCCGCGCGCGCTCAAAGTGGAACTCCAGCCCGTCCTCTGAAGCCACGCTGGTCATCTTCTCCAGCATCTCGCGCGCCTGCTCGGGCGAGGTGCCGTACTTGCTTGCGAGGTTGCTCGCATGATCGCCTGCGCGCTCCCCCGGCGCCTGCGGGTCCAGCTCGAAGCTGTGCCAGCGCACGGTGACCTCGTCGCTGTGCTCGAACTCCTCGAGCGCCGCCTCGAGCCTGCGTTTACCCACGTAACACCACGGGCACGCGATGTCCGACCAGATATCGACGTCCATCAGCACTCCTTCATCGGGTGGCCTGCGGGTGTAATGACGATATCGCTCGAGGCTCGCCGGGAGGGGCTGGCGCAAGCTCTGAGACACACAAGACCCTCCGTGGCCGCAGCTAGTCTTCAGGATCTGCGACGTCTGATACCCAGCTCGGCGCTGTACGCAGGTGCACTCCTGGCGCTGCTACTCGCGCTCACACCGTCCGGTGCCTCCGCCGCGAGCACCATCAGCGGCCGTGCCCTCAGCGGCGCTCACCCCCTGCGTGACTATCGCGTCACGCTGCTGCAGCAGGACGCGGGCAGCACCGGGACACCGGCTGTGCTCGGCTCGGCACTCACCACTGCGAGTGGCCTCTTCCGGATCAGCTACCTCAGCAGCGCCGTCGCGCAGGGCGCGGTCCGATACCTGATCGCCGCCCGCGGCTCAGGTGCCCTGGTGGAGGCGTCCGCGCTCGGCCCGGGCGCCGTGCCCGTTCGAGTGACGGTGAACGATCTGACGACGGTCGCCATGGGCTATGCGATGGCGCAGTTCATCCACGGTCGCCTGATTCATGGCAAGAGCCCTGGGCTCCAGAACGCAGCCCTGATGAGCGGGGATCTGGTGGAAGCCGAAACGGGCAGGCTCGCGCCGGTGCTGCGACGAGCGCCGAACGGACCCGAGACCTCAACCCTCGCAACCGTGAACTCCCTCGCCAACATGGTCGCCGACTGCCGCCTCTCCGGGCCGCTCTGCAGCAGGCTGCTGAGGCTCTCCGCGGCTCCGGGATCCGGCGCGAGCAGGGACACGCTCGGGGCGATCACACAGATCGCCCGCAGCCCCTGGCAGAACGTCGCCCGGCTGTACGCGCTCTCCCGCGTGAGCCCTTCCGCCTACGCGCCCGCCCTGGGGCCGACACGCAGACCGGATGCGTGGACGCTGGCCCTGCGCTTCGAAGGCGACGGCGCGTCCGTCGACGGTCCCGGGAACTTCGCGGTCGACGCGGGCGGAAACGTGTGGGCGACCGACAACTACGAATTCAGCCGCGAAAGCCTGAAGTCCGTGTGCGCCAGCGACCTCCTGCTGCGCTTCACCCCGACCGGGGCCCCCTACCCGCTATCGCCATACGCCGGCGCGGGTCTCAGCGGCGCCGGCTACGGCGTCGCGGTCGACCCGCACGGCAACGCGTGGGTGGCCAACTTCGGCTTCGCCGCCCCCGAATGTCCTCACCAGCCGCCGCACAACAGCGTGTCCGAGTTCAGCGCCGCCGGGGTCGCGATCTCACCGCCGGCGAGCGGATCCTTCGGCGGCGGCTTCACGCAGGGCGGGATCGATTGGCCCCAGGGCACCATCTCCGACGCACAGGGAAACATCTGGATCGCCAACTGCGCCAACGACACGGTCACCCGCTACGCCGGCGGCGATCCCGAAGACTGGTCGGCGTTCACGGGGATCGGCCTGCAGAAGCCGTTCGATCTAGCTTTCAACGGCTCCGGCGATGCGTTCGTCACCGGCAATGGCAACTCGGAGGTCGCAGTGCTCGGGCCGGACGGCAAGCCGCTTCCAGGGTCGCCCATCTCCGGTGGCGGCCTGGCACGGCCGCTCGGTATAGCCGCAGACAGCGCCGGCAACATGTGGGTTGCGAACTCCGGCAAACTCGTGCTGCCCTGCACCGGCGAAACGACGCCGGTGCACGAATCGGGCGCGTCGGTGACCCTCATCAAGGCGAACGGAGAACTCGCCAACGGAGGCCGGCCCTTCAAGGAGAGCAGCCTGACCGTTCCGTGGGGCGTTGCAGTCGACGGCGACAACGACGTCTGGGTCGCGAACTTCGGCGGTCAGCGGGTGACAGAGCTGTGCGGGACATCACCGGCCCTGTGCCCCGCCGGCAAACGCCGGACCGGGCAGCAGATATCGCCCGCCGCAACCGGCTACGGCTTCAACGGGCTCGTCCGGAACACGGGCGTCGCGATCGACCCCTCTGGCAACGTGTGGCTGGCCAACAACTGGAAGACCGTTCCCATCCAGAGCAACCCCGGCGGCTACCAGGTCGTGGCGTTCCTCGGGCTCGCGGCGCCCATCAAGGCGCCGCTGATAGGTCCCCCCGAACAGCCCTGAGGGGACTGCGCGTCAGCCCACGCCGATGCTCTCCCCCACTCCGAGAACCCGTGTCTGCAGCTGCCGCTCGGAAGCCGCAGCCTCGAAGCGCCGCAGCGCATCCTCGGCCGGCTGGTAGAAACCCTCGGCGCTGTAGCCGTTGTAGTGGATCGGCACGACCATCGACGCCCCGAGGATCTCGGCGGCGATCGCCGTCTGCTCGGGCTCCATCGTCCCAGCAAGCGGGCTCGCCGGCTGCAGGTGCGGGAAGCTGATCACGGCACCGTTGATCGGGGCCAGCACTATGTCGAAGGGGCCGTGGCGGCGCGCCATCCGCCACCAGTAGCTGTGGAAGATGGTGTCGCCGAGGTGCAGAACCCTTCTGCCCTCGCCCTCGATCAGCCACGCGACCTGTGAGTCACCCAGGCCGTCGACTGCCGGCAGAGCCGCGACGCTGAAGGGGCCGACCTGCCGTGTTTCCCAGACCGAGACCTGCTCGCGGGCCAGTCCCGCATCACTCAGCTCGGCGTGCGCCTGTGCCACCGCGAGGTCCTCGATCGGCGCCCCGGGCCAGCGGGGAGGTTCCAGCACCGGCGCGCCATCTGCCAGCGCGCCCGCCAGAGCGCCCGCGTCGGCGTGATCGCGATGCAGGTGGGTGAGCAGTCCGGCCGCCGCCTGCCTGCCGGCCTCGGGCGCTGTCACCTCCGGAACCTGGGCCCCGGCCGAGTCGCCCATCCACGCGAAGGTCGCAGCGGGATCCTGCAGCGGGTCGACCAGCAGTCTCTCCCCTTCGGCCTCGATCTCCACCCCTGCCCACCCCAGCCATCTGATCCGCATGACGCCTCCTTATAGCGCACGATCGTTCGTGCGCTATAAGCTACCATGAGACGGTGCCCCGCCGCTCGGTAGCCGACGTGTCCCGCACGCGCGCAGCCGCGGTCGACACGGCGGTCCGCACCGCCTCGGTCGAGGGCCTTGAGGGGCTGACGATCGGCAGGCTCGCCGAGGACATGCACATGAGCAAGAGCGGCCTGTTCGGGCTCTTCGGCAGCAAGCTCGAGCTGCAGATCGCCACGCTCGAGGCAGGGATCGAGCAGTTCCTGCTCGAGGTGTGGCGGCCGGTGCAGCCCGCCCCGCCGGGACTGCCCCGCCTGCTCGCCCTCTGCGATGCCTGGATCGACTTTCATCGTCGCGAGGCTCTTCCGGGCGGCTGTTTCATGACGACCGCAGCCGTGGAGTGGGACGCCAGACCCGGACAGGTCAGGGACGCGGTGCGCAAGGCCATCGGCCTGTGGCTCAGGACGCTCGCGCACGAAGTTCAGGTCGCAGTCGGCGCGGGCGACCTGCCGGCCGAGACAGTCCCCGCAGAGGCCGCATTCCAGCTCAACGCGCTGGCGTCGGCGGCGAGCTGGAATTACAGGCTGACGGGTGAGCCCAGCACGCTCGACCTGGCCCGGCGCTGCATGATCGCCACGCTCGCTCCCGGGGCGTAGTGTTCACGGCGTGAGCACAGCTGCACCTCAGGGGAGAAACGGGGGCCCGCCGAAACCGGGTGAGAACGGCGGCGGCCCCGGTCCGTCCGTGGCGATCGTCGGAGGCGGCTTCGGCGGCGTCGGCGCGGCCGTGATGCTCGCCCGCGCCGGCTACACCGACGTGACGGTCTTCGAGCGCGGCGAGCGCCTCGGCGGCGTGTGGGCGCACAACACCTATCCGGGTGCCGCCTGCGACGTGCCCTCGCACCTCTACGAGTTCTCCTTCGAACCCAATCCGAGATGGTCGCGGCGCTTCGCCCCGCAGGCCGAGATCCAGCAGTACATCGAGGCGGTGGCCGCTCGCCATGGCGTGCTCGAGCGCGCCAGAACCGGCACCGAGGTCACCGGCGCGAAATGGGACGCCGAGCGCTCGAAGTGGCATCTGCAGACGAGCGGCGGAACGTTCGAGGCCGACATCCTGCTCACGGCGTGCGGGCAGCTGTCGATCCCGAAGAGGGCTGCGATCGACGGGCTCGACAGCTTCGAGGGCCCCGTGTTCCACACTGCGGAATGGGATCACGACGTTGACCTCGCCGGCAAGAGCGTCGCGGTGATCGGGACTGGCTGCAGCGCGATCCAGGCGGTGCCGGCGATCCAGCCTGAAGCCGGACAGATAGATGTGTACCAGCGCTCTCCGGGATGGACGATCCCGAAGATGGACTTCGCCTACTCCGAGCGAGCCAAGCGCATGTTCGAACGCTTTCCTGCCCTGCAGCGGCTGGACCGGCTGGCGACGTTCGCGTTCATGGATGCGGGCGCGGCCGCAATGACGAGCCAGCGCTGGCTTCTGGCGCCGTTTCGCGCCGCTGGGCGGCGGCAGATCAGCAAGGCGATACGCGATGAGGACCTCAGGAGCAAGGTCACGCCAACCGACGAGGTCGGCTGCAAGCGCGTCATGCTGACCGATCAGTGGTATCCGACGCTCGAAAAGCCGAATGTCGCGCTGATCACCGACCCGGTGGAACTCGTCACGCCGACCGGCGTGGTGTCCGGCGGCGCCGAGCGCCCGGCCGATGTGATCGTGCTCGCAACCGGCTTTGAGAGCCACGCATTCGTGGCGCCGATGGAGGTCGTCGGCGTCGGTGGACGTACGCTCGCCGAGGAGTGGGACCCGGCCGCGCGCGCCTACCTCGGTCTCAGCGTGCCCGGGTTTCCGAACATGTTCCTGCTCTACGGGCCCAACACCAATGGCGGCACCGGCTCGGTGATCTATGTCATCGAGGCGGGGGTCACCCACGTGATCGCCGCGCTCGGTGCGCTCGAGCGAACGCGTGCGGCGAGTATCGAGGTCAGGCGCGAGCGCACGGACAACTACAACCGCGAGCTGCGCAGCGCCCTGGCCGAGACTGTTTGGCACACCGGCTGCACCAGCTGGTATGTCGATGAGAACGGCAACGACCCCAACCAGTGGCCGTGGATGTGGAGCACGTACAAAAGAAGAACCCAGCACCTGGAACCCGGCGCCTACGAGTTCGCGCCCGCGCCGCCGCACTAGCCCAGACCTGCTTCCCGTCGCCTAACGGAGCCCAGACGGCCGCCGTTTGGGTGTCTGCCATATGCCTTTTCACACCTGCGATTCGCTCACCTTATGGCGGACTTCACCCTCGGTAGTTCGGCCCGTTGACACACGTCCTGATGGCTCGTAGTGTGAGCGCACACCGGCCATTGGAGGCTTGGCTGGACCGGAATGGATTCCGAGAAGCGGCAAGGACATTTGGAGGGTTTCGACGCCACGGATGGGCCAGCAGCCTCGCGACCGAATCAACAGGGCGAATGTGCGCCTTGACATCGTGGAGCCTGCTCCACCAGAAAAGGGATTGCCAAATGACGCTAAGACTTAGGACAGGGCTAACGGTGATCGTCGCCACTATGGCGGTGTTCGCTGTCCCGGCCGTGGCATCTGCTGCATCGCTGTGGGTGTCACCCTCACCGACTGTCACCGGTAACGGCACGAGTTGCACCGAACCGGGCTACAACTCGATTCAGGGCGCAATCAACAAAGCCGGTGCTAGCGACACAGTACGGGTGTGCTCCGGCACCTACTCAGAACAGCTGACGATCACAAAATCGGCCAGCCTGAAGTCCGCCGGAACCCCGCTCCTCAAGCTGCCCGCATCACCTGTCAACTCCACCTCCGCCTGCGGCGCCGCACTCGCTGCGGCCGGCCACACGGCCCAGGACGGCGTCGACGTCTGCGGCGGTGTAACCGTCAAGATCAGTGGCCTGGCGATAGAAGCCGCGTGGCCCGCCAACACATGCGATGACGACCTCTATGGCGTGTACGTCGGCGGCGGAGCGAGCCTGTCGCTGTCGAACTCAAGGATCCTCGCCGCCGGCGCCCAGCCGATCAACGGCTGTCAGGGCGGCATCGGCATCGAGGTCGGCACGGGGCGCACCACACCCGTAGAAACGGGCACCGTGACGCTCACCAACGACCTCGTCGAAGGGTTCCAGAAGAATGGGATCAACATCATCTCGAGCGGCTCGAAAGCGACGCTCAAGAAGGTGACGGTCAAAGGCGCCGGGCCGACCAGCGTGATCGCCCAGAACGGCATCGAGATCGGAGAGGGCGCGGAAGCGACTATCACGAAGTCATCGAGTTCCGACAACATCTACACGCCTCAGACCGTGGTCTCAACCGGGATGATCGTGTTCGAATCAGCCGTCGGGCCCAAAATCGCGAGCTCGACCTTTGAAAGCGATGACGTCGGCATCTACTACACGGAATCCGGTACCGCGACGCTCACCGCCACCGGGAGCAAATTCCTGAGTGACACCTTCGACGGGGTCTTCTTCGAAGAAGGCAACGTGGCGCTCAGCAAGGACACGTTCGACGGCGGCGAAGACGGCATCGGCATGTACCAGAGCAGCGGCGAGACCCACGGCCCGACGGGCACCGGGACCGACGACAAAATCAAAGACATGTCGAGCTACGCCGTTGCCGGGTTCTCGGACAAAGGCGCCGGCGACCCGCCCGGTCTGTTCAAGATCAGCAGCAGCCAGATCAGCAACAACCCGCTGGGCGCGAGCGTCCAGCACTCGGTGTTCAGCGAATCCAACACCCTGGAAATCGCCACCGAAAAAGACACCTAGGAAGAACGCTGCGCGGGCGGCGAGGCACGGCACCTCGTCGCCCGCAGTGGCTCAGGGCGGCGTCGCCTCGCCGCGCTAGCCGGTCTGCTGGGCCGCGGCCCGAACGGTCTGCTCGAGAAGAACCGCGATCGTCATCGGCCCAACGCCGCCCGGCACGGGCGTGATCATCGATGCACGCTCGAGCGCCTCGTCGAAGGCGACATCGCCCACGTTGCCCTCGTTGTAGCCGGCGTCCAGAACGACGGCGCCGGGCTTCAGCCAGTCCCCGCGCACGAACTCGGGTTTGCCGACGGCCGCGACCACTATGTCGGCGGACCGAACCGTCTCGGGCAGGTCGGTCGTTCGCGAATGGCAGTAGGTCACGGTGGCGTCACGGGCGAGCAGAAGCATCCCCACCGGCTTGCCGAGGATGGGGCTGCGCCCGAGGATCACCGCATGCTTTCCGCGCGGGTCGACGTCGTAGGCGTCGAGCAGGCGCATGATCCCGCCGGGCGTGCAGGAGACGAACCCCGGCTCGCCGAATGCCATCGCCGCGAAGGAGTGCATCGTGACGCCATCGACATCCTTCGCGGGCGCGATCGCCTCGAAGGCCGCGCGCTCATCGATCTGCTCGGGCACCGGGTGCTGCAACAGGATCCCGTGCACGCCGGGGTCCGATGAGAGCGCGTCGATCACATCGACCAGCTCTGCGGTCGTGGTGTCCTGTGGGAGCGGCGTGTGACGGGAGGCGATCCCCGCCTTCTCACATCGGCTGCGCTTCATCCTCACGTACGTGACCGAGGCAGGATCCTCACCGACCAGGACGGTGGCGAGAGTGGGCTTGACGGTGGTCCGCTCTGCCACCGCCGCGGCCTGCTCGGCGCTGCGGTCGACGATCGCGCGGGCTATCTCGGTGCCCACCATCAGTGTTGGGGTGCTGCCGGTGGGATCACTCATCGCGGCGCGGACCATAACGCCTGGACCGGGCAGCAGGGCCCAGCTCTCAATCCTTGCGCGTGGCTGCAGCTGAGGGTTCGGCGCGGTCGGCGGGAGCCTCGAGCATCGCGCGGAACTGCTCGGCGAACAGGTAGCTGTCGCCCGGCCAGCGGGCTGATAGGTAGTTCTGATCGCGCACCGTGAAGGCGGCGCTGTGATCGGAGGCGCTGCCGCGGGTCTGCGTCAGCGGACCGCGCCGGAACTGGCTCTGCTCGGCCAGCGCACCCCGGACCTCGTCCTCCACATAGGCGGGGTAGGTGCGGTAGTAGCGGCCGAGGCGCCAGCCCGTGAGCAGGTAGGCCCCTCGCTCCATGTACTTTGGAAGGCAGGTCGTCTGCCGGCTTGCGATTACGCTGCGTCCAGTCTCGGGATCGGTGGTTCGGGCGAGCACCAGTACGCCGTGGCAGATGGCGCCGACAGGCCGTTTCAGCGCCCAGAACTCGGCGACCCTGCGCTGAAGATCGGCGGATGAGAGGTACTGGCGCATGCCCGGCGCGTGGCCGCCCGCGAGCAGCAGCCCGTCGTAGTCGGCGACCCGCAAATCGGCCCACGCCAGCGGCCTCTGGAAGGCATCGGTGGATGCGAGCTCACGGTAGAACGCCTTGGGCTCCTCGTATGCGCCGAGCTTGCCGAAGATCACTCCCGTCAGCAGACGCGGGTCGGCCTGCGGCGCCGCCACGCCGCGCTCGGTGGCGAACACAGCCTCGTGGCCCGCCTCGGTGAGCACCCGCCACGGGACTGAGACCTCGGTCACGTCGAAGTCGCTGTCGGGCAGGGGGATCAGGATGCGCAGGTGAACGCCCTTCGGGTTGTCGCCGTTACCGGCGTACATCAAAGCACGCGCCCGCCGCTGCGTCATCGAACGGGCCCGGCGCGCTCCCGGCCTAGAGCGGGGGGACCTGGTTGTTGACCTGCGAGCCGTGGTAGAGGTGATCGTGGTCCCCGCAGGCGGCCGGGAAGCGGAACTGAACACTGTCGCTGCGAACACCGTTGTAGCTGGCGAAGAGAGTCGCTCCCCCAACGGTTCCGACCTGACACTGCGGATCGTTGCTGGCCTGCACCCGCAGCACGATCTTCATGACGTTCCCCGGGTATCCCCACATGACTGCGTAGTGCGAGTGGTAGACGAGGTGATGCTCGACCGTCATGGTGATCGCACGTGTGGGCCTGTTTCGAACGCGGTCTTCCTGACACATGATCCCGGAGACGGTGTTCGCCTGGAGATTGATTTCACCGTGCCCGCGCGCGAAGCTCCCCGCTTCGCCGATCGGAGGGCCTGTGTGAAAACCCCACGGAGGAATCCCGTAGACGATCGGGATCTGGCCGCAGCCCGGCGAATAGACGGCAGCCCGCCCGCTGGTGCTCGCGAACACCATCACGGTCGCGAGTGCGAGGATCGCAAGTCCGCTGCGTCGCGTGTTTTGGCTACCTATCGTCATGAGGCGACCTTCTGCCGTGGCTGGATCGCGGTGCGTGCCCGCCTCCGAGCACGCAGGATCGGGGGACAGTGCCTTAGCGGATCGGCAGGGCGGTCGGCGTACTCAAGGCCTTCGCCGGCCAACGGACGGAGGTCATCAGCCTGTCAGCGCGAGCAGCTCCTCGCGCACAGCCGAGAGCGGCGAGCGGTCGTGCCGGGCCCTGGAGAGGATCAGCGCGCCCTCGATGGCCGAGAGGACGAGCAGCGCGCGCCGCTCGGCGTCTGCTGGAGACATCCCGTCGCGCACCAGCCGCTCCTGCAGCGCCTGCAGCCAGGACGAGAAGACGGCGTCGGCGCGGGCCCGGACCGCCTCTGAACCGGCCGCAGCCTCGAGCGTCACGGTCGCGATCGGGCAGCCCGCCCGGTAATCCGAAGCCTGGAGACCCAGGGCCAGCGAGTCCACCAGGCGCCCGAGCACCTCGGCGAGATCATCACTCGAGTTGACGATGGCCACAATCGCCGCGCGCAGCTGATCGCCCGCCTGCGCCATCGCCGCAACGGCGAGCTCCTCCTTCCCACCTGGAAAGTGGAAGTAGAGCGACCCCTTCGGAGCCCCGCTGCGCGCAACGATCTCGCTCAGGCCCGTCGCGTTGTAACCCTGCAGACGGAGCAGCTCCGCGGTCGCGTCCAGGAATGCCTGCCGCGAGGTTCCAGCCCCTGAGCGGGCACCGCGGTTGTCGCGCATGGGGTTACTATATCGACTGGTCTACATATGCGAGGAGAACGTGATGATGCAGCAGCTCATGTACGGAGCCCCGAACGAACTGCGCTGGGTCGATGCCCCGCCACCGCGGCTGAACTCGGACGACGCGGCCCTGGTAAGGCCGCTCGCCGTCGCGACCTGCGACCTCGATGCGCTCATCATCACCGGGCAATCACCCTTTCCAGCGCCGTTCCCGATCGGTCATGAGTGCGTCGCCGAGGTGGTCGAGATAGGCGACGCTGTCTCCTCGCTCGAGCCCGGCCGGCGCGTCAGCGTTCCCTTCCAGATCTCGTGCGGGGAGTGCTCACCGTGCCGAAGCGGGCGAACCGGCAACTGCGCGGCCGTGCCGTTCATGTCGACTTACGGCTTCGGGCCGGCGGTCGAGCGGTGGGGCGGGTTCCTCTCGGACACGGTGTGCGTCCCGTATGCCGACCACATGCTCGTGCCCGTACCCGATGGCCTGGAGTCGGCCGCTGTCGCCAGTGCTTCCGACAACATCAGCGACGCGTGGAGGGCGGTGGGGCCGCAGCTGGCCGAGAACCCGGGCGCGCCCGCTCTCATCGTCGGCGGCGCCGGCCCCGGATCGATCGGGCTGTACGCCGTCGCGCTCGCGCTGTCCCTTGGCTCGGAGTCCGTGCACTACGTGGACGCGCACCCGGGCCGGCGCCAGCTCGCAGCCGAGATGGGAGCCACGACGCTGAAGGACACCCCCAGTCGTCTCGGGCCGTTTCCGATCACCGTGGACTCCAGCGCCGATCCAGATGGCCTGAGGCTCGCCATTCGCTCGACGGCGCCCGACGGAACCTGCACCAGCACCGCGATCTACTTCGGCGAGCAGCCGTCACTCCCGCTGCTTGAGATGTACACCAAGGGCATCACCTTCAGGACCGGCCGCGCGCACGTCAGGGAGGCGATGCCTCACGTCCTTGAGCTTGCCGCTGCCGGCATGCTGCAGCCCGGCCGAGTCACGACCTCAGTGGTTCCCTGGGCAGATGCAGCGGACGCGCTGCTCGAGGGCGGCTGGACGAAGCTCGTGATCGAGCGCTGAGCAGAGATGCAGGAGAAATCGCAGCATCGCGAAGCGGGCTCCGTTCGGCTCGCTACCATCGAGCCGTGAGCGGCCAAAGAGTGCCCGGCGGGGTGGTGCATACGCTTCCCGCGGACCTGCGCGAGGCGCTGCTCACCAACATCACGGCACTCGATGCGTGGAACGACATAACGCCCCTGGCTCGCAACGAGTTCATCTGCTGGGTCGAGGACGCCAAGCAGGAGAGCACGCGGGAACGTCGCATTCGGCGCACCCAGGAAGAGCTCGAGGAAGGCAAACGCCGGCCCTGCTGCTGGCCGGGGTGCAAACACCGCGAGCGCACCGGCCGGTAGGGCCGGCTGTCAGTCCAGGCGCTCGTAACCAAACAGCTCGAAGTCGTCCGCAAAAAGCTCGTTGACCCGCCGGCGGGCGCTCGAGCTCATGCGACCGGCGTAGCGGTAGCCGCGCGTGTCGCCGGCGAGTTCGTGATCGGCCGCATCGACGTTGGCGTTGGCATCGCCCGTGGACTCGACCCCCAACGTGTCGCACATGACGCGGTAGTCGGCCTCGAACGTCTCGACCCGTCCGACGAAGTCCACCGCCTGCCGTCCCAGGTGATGAGTCCAGTAGTGCGAGGGGTGAAGCGGGAAGCTCGTATTGCGCCGAACGTCGGTGACCTGCCGCTCCTCGACCAGGTCGAGTCATGACTCGAACTCGAACCCGGCGCGAAATATCTGAGACAGGTTCTCCGCGAGTTGCGCCGTCACGACGTCTCTGACGCGGGCGTCGGGGAAATCCATGTGAGGCTGGTTCTCGATGTCGCGTCGCAGCTGACGGAACCCTGAATAGACGCGGTCGTAGGGGTTGCGGACGAACGCAGCGGTCCGATACCCCAGCCGCGACTCGGGCAACGCCGCGAAATCCGCGTAGGTCACGTGCTGGTGAACCACTCGTTCCAGTACCGGGTTCAGGTGATAGAAGGTGTCGTAGGGGCTTTCCGAGTACCCACCGAGCCGGGCACGGATCGTCGACGACGCCGTCTTCCAGGGCGCGAGGATCACAAATCGCCTGCTGTGCGAGATGATCATTGACGCCGCCTCCTGGCCGCACCAGCCGGGACAATGCTGGTTGCAGGAGCATTGCAGTACGGACGGTCGCCGGAGGACACGCGCAAAGCTTCCCTTGTGCATGAGCGCCCGCGAGAGCGTCGCGGACCGCTCGTGGCAGCGATCCTCCAGCACGACGAAATCAAGAGGGCGGGCGCCAGCCCCTCGGCAGGGTCGTCTGTCCCACCTCGATCAGGTAGCCGTCGGGATCGCGGATGTAGCAACGTATCTCGGTCTCGTGCTGCTTCGGCGCCGTGAGGAACTCGGCGCCGCGGGCGCTCCACCTCGCGAACACCGCCTGAATATCCGCGACGCGGATATTCAGGAAGCTGCTCACCCGATCCGGGTCCGGCTGGGTCTCGAGCGTGACGGTCGGCTTGTCGTCCGTCGGACCGCCTCCACGGTTGATGATGATCCAGCTGTTGGCCAACGCAACGTAGGTCACTTCGTCATCGAGTTCGCCGGAGATGACCGTCCTGCCGCCGAGCACCTCGGTGTAGAACCGCCGAGAGCGCTCAACGTCATCCGAGACGATGAAGTGAGCGAGGACCATCTCCTCGTCGATGGTGCTCATGGAGACCTCCGTTGTTGACTTTGACTGGATCCTCGTGCCGCGCTCTTGTCAGCTCGCCATCGGCGGCCCAGCACCGAGGGTCCTGGAAGCCGCCGTCTCACTGCGAAGCGTCTTCAGCGCGGCGACGTAGATCTCAGAGAACGTCGGGAACGGCTGGATCGTGTCAGCGAGAACCTCGAGCGGGACGTGGGCCCGGATCGCAAGCGTCGCCTGCTGCAGCCACTCCCCCGCCTCGGGACCCAGCGCATAGGCGCCCGTCAGACGCTCCCCATCGCTGAGCAGCGTCAGGAAGCCCTTTTCGTCGGCGTACGCGCGTGTGTAGGTCGCAGTCTTTGCAACGTCTGACAGCGCGGCTGTCGCACTGAACCGACCGGTTCCCGAACCGACCGCCGCGGCCTGGGGGTCCGTGTAGACAACTCGCGGAACAGCCTCATAGTCGGCCTTGCGCGGTTCGCCGAGGATGTTCGCGGCAACCACCTCACCCTCGTACTTGCCCACATGTGTGAGCGGCCAGATGCCATTTACATCGCCGATCGCCCACAGACGCTCGGCGGCTCGCAGGTGTGCGTCGACGGGCACTCCCCGCGGGTTCGGCTCGACGCCGACCGTCTCGAGACCGAGCCCGCTCACCCGCGGACGCCGGCCCGTGGCGACGAGCAGGCGGTCGCCGCGCAGCTCCCGTCCATCGTCGAGCTCGAGGACGTAGTCCTCGCCCTCGCGGCGCGCCGCCGCCACGTTCCCCGGCAGGAGCAGCTCGATCCCCTCGCTGCGCAGGACCTCGCCGAGCGCCTGCCCGAGCGGCGCCGGCTCGCGGCCCAGCACGTGCTCGGCCATGTCGATGACCACTACCTCGCCGCCGAGCCTGCGAACAGCCTGCGCCATCTCCACGCCCACCGGCCCGCCCCCGAGGATCAGCAGGCGGCGCGGAACGGCCTTCATGGACGTCGCCTCACGGTTGGTCCAGACCCCGTCGAGCTCACGCAGCCCTGGCACGGGCGGCACGACCGGATCGGCCCCGTTGGCGAGAACCACGTGGTCGGCCGTGTGGAGCGAACCGCTCACCTCGACCACTCCGGGTCCAGCGAGCCGGCCGGTGCCGCGCAGCAGATCGATGCCGCGGTCGGCCAGCCAGTGTTCCTGCCCGGCATCGGAGTAGCCCGAGACCATGAAGTCACGCCACGCGAGCGCCGCCTCGACGTCCACCTCCGCGCTGGCGGCGGCGTCGCGTGCCTCGTGCACCGCCTCGCCCGGTCGCAGCAGCGTCTTCGACGGTATGCAGGCCCAGTAGGAGCACTCTCCCCCAACGAGTTCGCGCTCCACGATTGCCACCCGCAGGCCGCCCTCCGCCAGCGCGCCCGCGCAGTGCTCCCCCGGCGAGCCGCCACCGAGAACGATCACGTCGTAGTCGCTGCTCATGTCGGCAACTCCTCTCCGGCGCGCTCGCGCGCCATGTAGAGCGCGTACCAGTCCGGCCAGTCCGGGTCTGCCTCGCCCGTACGCGCCTCGTGCTTGCCATGCGCCGCAGCCGCCCGCCTCAGCGCCTCGGCAAGGTCCTCGACAGATTCGTATGTCGTGCTCATCGCCTCCCCCTCAACGTCCCGGCAGGCGGGTGGTGATCTCCTGGAGCAGCCAGCCGTTGCCATCGGGATCGCTGAAGGTGGCGAAGGACCCATACGTGGCATGGTCGGGAGCCGGCCCAGACACGCGGCCCGCGTCGTGGAAACGGGCGCCCGGCGCACCCTCGTGGAACACCTCGCCGACTTCGACCCCGCGCGCCCGGAGATCCTCGCGCGCCGCCTCGATGTCGGCGACGCTCAGGTAAAGGCCCTGGGCCGAGCCGGGCGCGCCCGACGCGATGTTGGTGCCAAATTGGATCGAGCATCCCGAACCGGGGGGCGTCAACTGGACCAGCCGGAAGTCCTCGCCGCGCGCGACGTCGGCGTCGAGCCTCCATCCGAGGCCGACATAGAAGTCCTTCGCCCGATCGACACTTGAGACGGGCAGCACCACGACCTCGAGCAGAAAGTCCCCGGTGCTCACCTGCGCGGCGGGCGCCGCGCGTTCGCTTCTCAACTCGACATTGCTCATATCGCCTCCATCAGTTGACGACGCCGATGCGCGGCGCCGTGCTGTCGCCGCCCTGCGCAGCTGCGAGGGGCGGCGGCGAGAAGGCCGACGCTGGGATCGAGCTGGGATCGGGTTATCGGCACGAACTCCCTGTTCCCGGTTGCCACCAGGGCCGCTCTTTGACCGAGGAGACTCCCGTCGGGTCGTGAACACTCTCTATCCCCTCGGGGCAGAAGTCAACCGCACCCCGGGAGCGCACCGATCGCGCAGAAACGGGGGAGAAGTCCGCGCGAGAGGATAGTTGCCCGCGCGCGATCGGATGTGCCTGAGGGCTGCGGCCGGACTTCAGTGGCGCCCCGCGGGCGCAGACCGCGCGTCAGACGGCACCCCGAATCGCCGAGACATTCAGTCGCACATAGTCCAGCGGCAGGCTGACGCCGGCGACAACCGCTGCCGCGAACTGAGCCCTGCGTTGCGGCGGAAGGCGCGCAAGGTGCGCGGCGAGGATCGACGTCGTGACGAACGCGGCCACATCCTGCGGGTAGGTGGGACGGTCCTCGAGCCAGCATCGCATCTCGGTGAAGCCCGCGGCCCGCAGTCGCCGCTCTGTCTCCTGCGGCCCAGCGAACACCCAGGGCGACCAGCCGACGAGCTCGGGTGCGCTCTCTCGTGCGACCGCGTCGATGACCTCCCGCACGCCGTCGATGTTGCCTTCTCCCCCACACTGCACCTCCAGCCTGCCGCTCGGCCGTAGCGCGCCGGCGAGCCGTGCCCAGAGGCGATCGTGGTCGGGGACCCAATGCAGCGCGGCGGTTGAGAGGATCGCGTCGACGGGCTCATCGAGGGACATCTCCAGCACGTCCTGACGCCACACCTAAGCGCGGCCGGCAAGCCTGCTGCGAGCGATCTCAACCATGTCCGAAGAGGCATCGATCCCCAGCACGCGGCCGTCCGGCACGAGCGCCGCCAACGCCTCGGTCACCCGTCCGGTACCGCACCCGACGTCGAGCACGGTCGCGTCACGGGCGATGCCCTCCAGGCGCGCGAGGACGTCCGATGCCCATGCCTGCTGAGGCTCGCTGGAGCGGTCATAGGTGCGCGCGTCCCACGGAGTGCCCACTGTGGAGCTAAGGCTAGCCGCGCACCTCCGACAGGGGCACGACCTAGTCAAGGCTCGATGCCGACAATCGGGGCGGCCTGCACTGCCGCGGTGTCAACATTGGGCTCACGGCGACATGAAGAGAGTGTGAGCACCACGCACGACACGGCACCCGAACGCTTCGAGGCGCTGTTTCGCGCAAACCATAAGGCCGTGCTGCGCTTCGCCCAGCGCCGTGCCGACCCGGACACAGCCGAGGAGGTGGCGGCGGAGACGTTCGCCATCGCGTGGCGGCGTTTCGATACGGCACCGGCGGCGCAGCCTCTGCCGTGGCTGCTGGTGATCGCACGCAACGTGCTCTCCAACCGGCGCCGGGCGATGCAGCGAGCCTGCGAGAAGGAGAAGCGCGCGGCGAGTGACCCGCTCGCACCGGCGGGAGATCCCGCCGAGCGGCTCGCCGAGCGCGAAGCCGTCGTGCGAGCCTTCGCAACTCTTTCGGAGAGCGACCGCGAGGCACTTCGGCTGGTCGCATGGGACGGGCTCTCTGCCGCCGACGCGGGCCGGGTGACCGGCCTCTCACGGATGGCGTTCTCCCAGCCGCTTTGGACGCGCGCGGCGCCGGCTGAGCCGCGCTCTGGAGGACCTGGAACCCGAGCCTGACCCTCTCCCCAGTTTGCACACCCGACCCGAGCCGAATGAGGTCCGATGAACACACAAGACCCGATCGAGCGCCTGCGCGCCCTGGATCCTGCCGAGAATCTTCCCTACACCGAGCCGTCCGCGGGCGAGCTCGAGGCGATCCTCGCGCTGCAGCGCGACCACGTCCCTCCACCCCGGCCCCGGACGAAGCTTCCCGGCCCATTCGCCGCACTTTCGGCGCGTTTGGCTGACCCACGCTCCTCGCGTCCGCGGCTCAGGCACAGCCTGCTCGCCGGTGTTGCCCTGGGAGTCGCGGCGCTGGCTGCCGGCGCGGCGCTGATCCTCAGCTCCTCCGGCCCCGGCCTTAATGTCGCGGCGGCGGCATACGCCGCCACCGCACCCAGGCAGGGCGTCGCGGAATACGTCTCTCTCGTCCGCATCTTCCGTGGTCCTCTCGCTGGATCGACGCTCCGCCAGCGGGAGTGGGTCGACGCCGCCGGGGCTCGCCGCCGCGAGCTCGACACGATCACCGCCCCGAACGCTCGCTCCCGCTCCGCTCGACAGATCGACTGGTCCTTTGCTCCTCGAGCGTTCGAACGGTGGGAGAGCAACCACGCGCCCAGCGTCATCATTCGGGTTTCCCGCCCACCGGTGTCCTACTACCCCGACCACCCCGGCCTCGAAATCGGCGCAATCACGCTGGACGGCGTCGAAGGTCTCAAGCTCTACCGCCTGGTCTACCGCGACGGCAAAGTGCGCGTCGTGGGTCACGAACGGCGCGATGGACAGCTGCTGTGGAAGCTCGAAAGCCATCCCGAACAGCACGGCCTCGACAGCCACACCCGTCTGATCTTCCTCGTCGACCCGCACACGTTCCTGCCCGTCTTCGAGCGCCAGGTCGACATCACCCGTCCCGGCCACCCCGCGATCGTCGAAAGCCATCTCCTGAGATACAGCGCGACTGTCGCCACGACCGCCGCCGGCAGCGTGTTCGACCTCGCCGCCCAGCACCCGGGGACCCATGTCGTGAACACGGTTCCGCCTCCGCAGCCCGCTCTTCCCGTGTCTCGATCCCCGGTCAAGCACGGTTGAGCACTATCGCTCGCGGCTTGGCCCCTGACCCTCCCTGACCGGAGCGGTCCCCGAAAGGCCCTGGATGTGACGCGCCTGTTGACCCGGGTTGACATTCGCACACGGCTGCAACTACCGTCGTGGTGGCTGAGCTTGCGCAGGGGAGGATCCCGGTGCCCTGGGGCTCCGGGACACGCGATCGAGGAGGGGACATGCTCGAGGGCAACGGACGCACGGGCGGGGCAGAGCGCCGCCGGGCCAAGGCAGGACGGACGAACTCGCGCATCGCGCGGCTCTCCCTGATCGCGCTGATCCTCGCGCTGACCGCACTTGCGCTCGGCGGGTCAGACGCCCTCGCGGGCGGGAGCGCGCCGACGGTCGAAACCGAAAAACCGGGCCCAGCGGGCATCGGTCGTACGAGCCTGGGGCTGTTGGGCACCGTCAACCCCAACTCCAGCAATGTCAGCGAATGCTATTTCGAATATGGCACTTCGGAATCGTCGCTGGAAGACCGGGCGCCCTGCTCCTACCTACCGGGCGAAGGTGAAACACCCGTGCCGGTCACGGCGTCCGTCACTGGCCTGGCGGAATCGACCACCTACTACTTCCGGCTGCACGCAGTCAACGGCGAAGGGGCCGGCTCAGGCGGGATCCGGGCATCGACCACTCTGCCGAACGCTCCGAACACCAACACCGAACCCGCCAACCCGGTCGGCCGCACGTCGGCGACCCTGAACGCCTACGTCAACCCTGACGGCTCGGAAGTCGCCGAATGCGAGTTCGAATGGGGCCCGTCACCCGAATCTCTCACCAATCGCGCCGAATGCTCGTCCCCGCCGGGCGAAGGCAGCCTGCCGGTGGCCGTGCACGCGACGATCGGGGGGCTCAGCGAAAGCTCGACCTACTACTACCGCGTGATGGCTCGCAACGCCTACGGCTCCACCCACGGTGGCAAGGCAAACCTCGAAACGCTCCCGAGCGCGCCATCGGTCAACGTGGAATACGCCGTGTCGGTGACCCACACCTCTGCGGTGCTGAAGGGTTCCCTGAACCCCGACGGAGCAAGGGTCGAAACCTGTTACTTCGAATGGGGCACGAGCGGCCCGGATGAACATCGCGCCCCCTGCGAACCAGCAGAACCAGGGTCCGGCGAAGCTCCCGTCCAGGTCACGGCGCAGCTGAGCGCCCTGGCCGAAAGCGGCAGCTACCGCTTCCGCCTGGTCGCGGGGAACGTACACGGCACGAGCACCTCCGGAGCCCTCGGGTTCTCCACACTGCCGAACGTTCCGAAGCTGTTCATCGGTAGGCCCCGTGAGCTCGCCGACCAGTCGGCGCTCCTCACAGCCAAGGTCGACCCGCAGGATGAGCAGATCACCGGATGCACCTTCGAATACGGCGCGACGCCCGCCCTCGGAGGCAAGGTGCCCTGCACCTCGCTCCCGCCGCAGGAGGAACGGTACTCGCAGGTCAGCGCCCTCGCGACCGGTCTCAGCGCGACAACGACGTACATCTACCGTCTCCGGGCGCAGGACGCCTCGGGGGTCACCTACAGCCGGGAGGAAACGCTGACCACATATGCAGCCGGGTTGCTGCCGATCATCACGAAGATCGGCCCGCACAAGGGCAGCTCCGGTGGCGGCACCACGGTCACGATCAAGGGCCAGAACCTCCTCGGCACCACGGCGGTCAGCTTCGGGGAAGGCGAAACGACCGACATCGTGTCGGACTCGGCCGACGCCGTCGTCGTGATCGCGCCGCCCGGGGTCGGCAGGGTAGACATCGTCGTGCGGACCGGCAACGGCGAAAGCGAGATCGTCCCGGCCGACCAGTACGAATACGGCAAGCCGACCGTGACCTCGGTCACCCCCGGCCACGGCCCCCTCGGGGGCGAGACGCCCGTAACCGTGACCGGCAATGGCTTCGAACCGGGCACCACCGGGACGACGTTCATCTTCGGCAAGGCCGACGCGACGGCCGTCGAATGCACCTCCTCGACGACCTGCACGATGCTCACTCCGGCCAAGAGCAAGGCCGGCACGGCGAAGATCCAAGCCATCGTCAACGGGCACAAGAGCTCCGTCTCGCCCGGCGGTGCGTTCACCTACGAAAGCTGATCTCCCAGGCGCGTCAGAGACCTGTCAGAACGCAGCGTCGCTGCTGAGGTGAGTGCCGGGGCCCCTGGCCCCGACCCCCGATCGGCCTCCTCGAAGTCGCGTGCTCTCCGTGCTGGACGTGGTGACCGGTGATCTTCGGGGAGATTCCGAGCATCTCACCGATCTCCCTGTTCGTAGGAGCGCCTCGGGAACCGCAGGGGCGCGTCCCGACATTCGGTTCGTCCTGCTTATGACGTATCCAGAAAGCGCGCCTGCCAAGGTCCTCTCCGGCGTGGAAGCAGGGGTTCGCGAACCGTCAGATAGTGAATCTCCGTGTCGTCCACGGTGGGCGGCAGGTCGACCGCGCCCACAGGGTTAAGGGCGTCGGCCTACGCCGTGCGCGGTCAGGATCAAGCAGAGCTTCGGCATCCGTGCCTCCGCTCGCTTCACGCGACCTGGAGGAGTCGCGCGGGGGGCGGACTTCTTGGTACCCCCACCCGGCGAACACGCCGTCGCGCTGAGGGTTGCGGGAGGGAACCGGTTCCCCTTGCTCACCGCAGTTCCCCCATCGCCCCCACGGAGCAGACGGATGCGTCGGGCGTGCCCTGCCCTCTCAGCGGGACAATCCCCGGCGCTCGCGGATTCCCCTCCCTGGCGTCGGGACCCGCCAGTCTGCGCAGCCATCGCCCACCGCCCGCCGCTGCCAGCGACTCCGCGAGAGCAGCACGAGCGGCCGTGTTCTCCTGTACGGCACAGTGCTGCGCCCCGACGACGCTCAGCGCCCTGGTGAGGGTTCGGCACGCGACGCCCCCGAACACGAGCACAACGGACGCCGCCACCAGGACGATCATCCGACGCGCTGCATGAGTGGTTCGCCGCCGGATTGCACGGACCCCCGTGCGCAACATCATCATCACGGCACCACCTCACGTGCGGTAAGCGCCCGCGTGCCGCGTCGCCGTAGGACGAGATGCGACCACGAATGTGACCACGGCGGCCCTGAAACGCGAACGGCCCCGTAAACACGGGGCCGGAGGGATGGGCGATACTGGTTGGACAGGTGCGAAACCGCCCGCAAACAGGGGGGTTTTGCTGGTGGCTGCGTACGTTGTCCGTACACCCGGCCCCGCCCCCGCGCGCCCCTGGCCCACCACGCCTTGGCTTGCCCGACGACGTCGGCGCCCAGGAGCACTCGGCAGTTTGCGTGCCGAGGACATTCCTTGGGGTTAGAGTGGTAAGTACTTACCGCGTTTGGGGGTCCTGGTGGTGGAATCCGTTGAACTTGCGACGATCCTGCTGACCGATCTGGTCGGCTCAACCCGGCTTGCGACGTCTGTGGGTCCGGTGCGCGCGGATGAGCTCCGTGAAGAGCATTTCGGCCTCTTGCGCGATGCTGTCGCCGCCTGTGGTGGTCAGGAGGTGAAGAACACGGGCGACGGGTTGATGGTCGCGTTCGGCTCGGCCTCGGCGGCGGTGCGGTGTTCGGTATCGATACATCAGCGTCTTGAGCGCCGCTACCGCGACGCAGAGCAGAAGTTGCACGTGCGCATCGGGATCGGTGCCGGTGAGTCGACGGTCAAGGACGGTGACTACTTCGGGATGCCGTCGATCGAGGCCGCGCGATTGTGCGCGCAGGCGCCCACCGACGGGATTCTTGTCTCGGGCACCGTGAAGATGCTCGCCGGCCGCATCGAGGGTGTCGAGGTGCAGTCAGCTGGTGAGCTTGCGCTGAAGGGCTTCCCGGAACCGATGGCGGCTTTCACCGTGGCGTGGGCCCCGCTGGATGAGGAGACCGGGGCCGCCGCGAGTCGTTGGCCGTTGCCGCCACTGCTGCGCTCGGTGCCGCCCGTGCCCTATGTGGGACGGGTTCACGAGCGACAGGTCCTGGAGGAAGCGAGGGCGCTTGCTCGCGATGGAGCGCACCAGCTGGTTCTGCTGTGCGGCGAGCCGGGGATCGGCAAGACCAGGCTTGCGAGCTATGCAGCCCACCAGGCGCACGCCGAGGGGTTCGCGGTGTGCTGGGGCTCATGTTCGGAGGAGCTAGCAGTTCCATATGAGCCGTGGATCACAGTCTGCTCTCAGCTTGTCGAGCACGCACCCGAGGACCTGCTCGACGCGCATGTCAGACGGCACGGCGGCGAGTTGTCCCGCGTGGCACGCAACCTCGCGGAACGCGTCCCGCAGCTTCCCGCTCCGCAGGTCTCTGATCCCGAGACCGAGCGCTATCTGCTGTTCTCAGCCGTCGTAGGGTTGATCGAGCAGGTATCTCAGAGCGTCCCCCTGTGTGCGGTGCTCGACGATCTGCACTGGGCTGACACACAATCTGTGGGACTCCTGAAGCATCTGATGCGGACGCTCGAGCGCGGCGCTTTCGAGGTGATCGCCACGTATCGCGATTCCGACCTGGGCAAGGACCACCCGCTGATCGCCGCCCTGGCGGACCTGCGCCGGCTCGAGGGATTACCGCGAATAGCGCTACGCGGACTCGGCGTCGATGACGTGTCACAGATCATGGCGGCCGTCGCCGGGCATGAGCTCGATGACGACGGCCTCGAACTGGCGGCCCAAATCGCGAGCGAGACCGAGGGCAACCCGTTCTTCGTCGGCGAGATCCTGCTCGGCTTAAGCGAGTCAGGCGGGCTGGTATTCGACGAGGCCAGCGGGCGCTGGAGCGTCGATCGCTCTGGCGAGATAGCGCTGCCGGAGAGCGTTCGCGAGGTGATCGAGCGCCGCGTGGACCGCCTCGGCGACGGGGCGCGCGAGGCGTTGACCCTTGCGGCCGTGATCGGCCGAGCGTTTGAGCTCGAGCTGCTGTCGGCGATTGTCGATGCCCCTGAGGCTCATCTTCTTGACCTTCTCGAGGCAGCTGTCGCCGCGTCGCTGCTGGCGGAATCCGACGATCAGGTCGGGCATTTCAGGTTCGCTCACGCGCTCGTCAACCAGACGCTCTACGAAGGTCTCGGTGCGACCCGTCGCGCACGCATGCACCAGCGAGTCGCCAAAGCACTCGAGCACCGCTACGGAGCCGACCCCGGTGAGCACCTGGCTGAGCTGGCTCTTCACTGGCGCCTGGCGGCCGTGTCGGTTGACAAAGCCAAGGCAGCAAACTACACGCTGAAAGCAGGAGAACAAGCGCTCGAGCGCCTCGCTCCCGCCGAGGCACTGAAGCTCTTCACCGACGCAGTCGAGCTGACCCATGGCACCGAGGCGCGGGAGCGGTGTCAGGCCCTAATCGGCCTCGGTGAGGCCCAGCGCCAAACGGGTAACGC